>JAIQFH010000124.1 GCA_020073385.1 Terriglobia bacterium
ACGTGTGATCCAGGACGCGCTGATGGGGTGAATCTCCCTCACGTGCTCTCCTCTCACGAAGAGGCTACAGTCCGTTGTGCCAAAGCGCGTCCCGGGCCAAACTCATCCTCGGGCTCTCAAGCACCAGTAAGGTCGAAGACCTCTGGACCACACGCCTCGGCACAGCATACTGCCGACCCTTCCCGTTTTCATTCATCGTTGTGGCGCTGGGCGCCATGTAGAACTCATCCCATCTGTTTGCGACAAGAATTTGGCCACCAGCAGCAGCGCAGTCATTGCGTCGCTGATTCGGCGACTGCAATGACTGAGTTCAGAGATACGTCATTGGCTTACGGCAAGGGAGCTTCGGTTTGTTCAAGCTCCCAGTGATCCGGCGTGTCCAGATGACAATCGAAACCATAAAAGCGTTTATGGAAAACGTGCTGAAACAGGCAGGCACGTTGTCCGCGCAGGACGGGATCGCCCGCCACAGGCTTGAAGTCGCCATCGGGAGAATCACCAAAAAACACTTTGACCTGCCACTCGCCTTCGGGATTGTCGGTATAGCGATGTGGATAGATTTCAGTGGCGAGATAGTAGATGTCTTTCTTGCCACCCGGGGCTTTTTTAAGATACAGAAGCGTGGGAGCGGCGACAGTTTCCGTGTTCTGCATCAGCAGCTTCTCAGGAGCTTTGTCAAGATCCTCGACTCGCTGTGCGCTCTTACTGATTATCTCGAAATGGTCCTGGTCGTTGCCGCGATAGAACGTGAGGTAAAAGCGTCCGGAGCGGGGATCTCGAAATAGATTTGGGTTCTGATTGCGCTGATTGGGCACGGCAGCGACGAGCGTTTTCTGCTGGGTCAGGTGGATACCGTCTTCGGAAGTTGCCAGCACGATGTAGCTGCTGGGCGTGTCGTAGCCGCGCGTGATGGCGAAATGCAGAACCTTGGGGTGCTTGCGATCGGCATGCTGGAGTGCGGTGGGCCAGCGGGCGTCAGTCCAGAGCGGATTCCTCTCGTACTTCGTCCAGGTCACCAGATCGTTGCTACGAGCAAGGCCAATCCCGGCTCCCTCGTTCAGGCCATACCATCCCCAATAGCGATATCCGTCGCGGTTGAGCTCGAGTACAGAAAGCGTGTGAGGGAATTCCTTTGCTTCCCAGGGCTGACCGTCAGCCATGACATGACGAGGAGTCGTTAACTGGAGATACGGGATGCCGGAGTCTGCGGCCCGGGCAGGAGTTTGACTCCATGCGCGGGGAAGAATAGCCAGAGCGAAGATGAGTGACAAACAAAGGTGAGCATTACGCACGAGGCCTCCGAGTTCGAGTATTAGGTTGTAGGTTCGGGGACCGCCTTTTTGAGATTGACCGTAGCGTTGGTGATTAGCGGCTTTGCCCAGAAGCCGACGCTGAGCACACATCCAAAGGTCAGGTAGAGAAATGCGACGCCGGTGCGAAGTCCGAAGTGGTCGCCAATCCGCCCTATGACGAGCGGCACAACCGCTCCTCCCATAATCCCGCTACTGAGGATTCCTGCAAATGGGCCGTGATGTTCCGCGACCGAGTTCAATCCGAGAGAAACGAGGATGGGCCACATCACGGACGCGAAAAGCCCGATCACTGGAAATGCAACCAACGAGACTCTGGCCGGGGCGAACAGCGCGACGCTGAGACAGACCAGGGCGCAGATGCTGGTCCCGATTAAAACCCTACGGCTATCGAACAGTTTCAGCAGGCCCATACCGATGAAGCAGCCGGCGGTAAGCAATCCCCAAAACCAAGAGACGGCGATTGCTCCAGTCGTATGCGGATCGTAGCCGTGATATGTGGAGAGATACTTCGAGGTCCAGTCGGCCGTGCCCTGTTCCGATCCGACGTAAGCGAACACGCAAAAAAAGAAGGCCCAAACCATGGGACGACGGAGCAGGTCTCCGTACATGGACCAAGATCCGGAGGCTTCTTCGCTGGAACGCTCCACGCGCGGGAAAATGGAGAAGTAGAGCACGACGATCATCACATTCGTGAAAGCGGCGAAGATCCAGTAAAGCGAGGCCCAGGGCAGTGCCGGCGGAGTATTTCGAGCCAGCAGTTTGAGTACCGGATCAGAACCAGTGCCGGCTTTCCCCAGATTGAGCACGAGGTATGAGTACATGTACGGACTCAAAAATGATGCTGAGCCAAAAATGAGTTGCGCGAAAGCTGAATTGAATGCAAAGTGCTCTTCGCCTCCAGCGACCCGCAGCAACGGATTGATTGCGGTTTGAAGGGTGGCCATGCCCGAGCCCATGATGAAGAGAGAAACGACTGCCACCTGATAGGTTGGGTGGAATGCAAAGCTGAGAGACCCAATTGTACCGGCGAGAAACGCCGAGATCATTACCGGTTTCTCGCCGAAGCGCTCCACGAGAAACCCGGCTGGAATGGACATCACTCCGTAGGCAATGAAGAAGGAAAAGGGGAGGAACGCGGCTGCCGCGAGGCTTACGTGAAAGCTGCTGATGATATCGGGGACAATCGGGCCAAGGATGTTGGTCAACAGCGACATCACGAAGAAGGTTAAGAAGACCAACGAGATCATGTAGCGGCTTCGCGCCATATTTGGCTACTCCGTGGTCGTGATTTTGGCGGCTCGTTCGAATTTGCCGGCTTCGCGGTTGGCGAGTGCAGCCAAAGCGATGGTGATCATTTGCACCGGCAGAATCTCAAGAATTGGGCGAATGCTGTCACCGTGATCTTCCACGCGAAAAGGCTCCAGGGAGGAGTTCTCTCCAATAAATTCAGCTCGCCCCCCACCTTGCTGAATATCGGCTAGCAAACGGCGATTGAGATCGCGCGTCTTCTCGTCGCCGGAAAAAACAACCACGAACGTATCCTCACTGAGCATTTCAAAGGGTCCATGACGGAACGCGGCGCTGCTCATTCCTTCGGCGTGGAAGTGGTCCGACTCCTTGACGATAAGAGCGCCGGTGCCGACAGCGGCGAGCGAGGCGCCTCGGCCAACGAAGAACAAGTGCCGGATGCGGTGCAGCTTCTTGGCCAGGACCTCGACATGGTCTTTCCATCGCCTGAGGTATTCGCCGGCCGACGTTGGCGCGCTCTTCAGTTCACGACGGCTTTGCTTGGGATCGCGCTGACAGAGAATGTCGCCCAGGAATTTCAGGACCATCAGGGCTGTAACATACGTCTTGCATGAGACGGAGAACTCACTTCCTGCTTGGGTGAACAGTGCAGCTGTCGAATGTTCAACCAGGGGGCTCTGCGGAGTGTTAGTCACCGCAATCACGGCGGAACGTTTGCGATTCACTTCAGCCAGCCGGATCATCTCGGCACTCTGCCCCGATTGCGACACTGCGATGATCAAGGTCTTCGGATCGAAGAACCGCGATTTGTGATGAATTAATTCTGAGGTTTCGACCATCAACGCGGTGAAGCCGTGGCTGATCAGTTGCAAATTCAAAGGATGAAGGGCGTGAAAAGAAGATCCCATGCCGGTCAGGACAACACGATGAAACTTTTCTTCCGCCAGGCGGTGACTCAAATCCGTCAGCGGCTGGGAGGTCTCGAGGCTCTCTAGCGTGGCTTGCAGAGCACGGGGCTCGTCGAAAATGTCTTCGAGGTAGTTGCCTCCGATGATTCGGAGATCAGGTACAACGAGATCAGGGTTCACCTTGAACTCCATCATTCTGAAATCGGTGATACCAGACCCTGGCGGCGCCGATGAGATTTGCATTTTCACCAAGCGAAGCCAGCGTGAGTTCGGTTTTGTCGAAGGGAACTAAAGAGCAGCTTCGGCGAATGACTCCTTTGATCTGGTCGAGGAATAGCGGAGCGCTTTTCATCACGCTGCCGCCAAGCACGATGGCGTCAGGGCAGAACATGGTGATGAGATTGGCTAAGCCAAGACCGAGATAGTAAGCTTCGCGATCGACTACGCGCTTGGCGAGATCGTCACCGGCGGTGGCTAATTCGCAGATTCGTTTTGCGGAAAGGTCGCGGCCATGCGGATAGCTCGATGGCGCCTGCTCATTCATCCACGCGGTCATGGCAGGGCCCGCCGCAAGGGATTCCCAGCATCCGCGAAAGCCGCACACACAAGCCGGACCCGACGGGTCAACGAGATGATGGCCAATTTCGGGATGGGAGTGGTCAACGCCTCGATACAGATGGCCATCGATGATGAAGCCGGTGCCGATTCCCGTTCCAATCGTCACGTAAATCAGACGTTTCTTATTCTTTCCAGCGCCCCAGCCTGCCTCGCCAAGAGCCGCCGCATCGGCATCGTTTTCCAGAGCAACGCTGACATGAAACTTGTCAGATAAGTCTCTAACCAGGTTCTCGCCTTTCCAGTTGGGAAAGAAATTAACTTCGCCAAACTCACCAGTGAGAGGCAGAACGGGGCCAGTCGAGCCGATGCCAATGCCTGTAACCTCGGTGTTGACTTCATGTGCGGTGGCGTCCAGCATTGTGCCAACGTCGACCAAGGCGTGGGCATATCCCCGCGGGGCATCGGTCGGGCATTCGCGGCGTGCAAGTACGTTGCCGGCATCATCGACCATCCCGACAGCTATTTTCGTTCCGCCAATGTCGACGGCTGCGATCAAGCGCTAAACCTCCGGGTGTCTTTCTTGGCCGTGACTATTTCCATTCGAATACGGCGCCATCGTAAGCGCTGAGATCTACCTTGAACGTCGCTCTTGAAAACTCCACCTGTGTCTTGCCTTGCGAAGTGACTCGCGTTACGGAGTGAAGCGGTTGAGAGGCCGTGACCGTGACATTCTGTTTAGCTGCGCTGTGATTGGTCACGATTGCATAGCCGCGCGAGTTGCCACTCAGGGATAGGACCTCGACTGACGGGTTGTCCGTATGAAAATGCGGCGTAACTCCTGACCATTCAACGAAGGCCTGATAAATCTGGTGCGACAGTTCGGGCTTGTCGAAGACAGCCGGTGAGTTGGCCAGGTAGGTCTCGATTGGGTACGCGCTCAACAGAGTGTGACCGGAGCCAACTGTGTTGACGACCAATGCCGGGCGTCCGTCTTGGTCAACGGCGATGACGGTACCACCCTTCACCTCGACGATCGATCCCCAGGAGCGTGGTCCGGGACTAGGGACAGAGTAATGAAACGTGTCGCCGGCCTTCAAATTGCCAAAGGGCGCCACGACTTTGATCGTGACATTTTCTTTGGGATTACTGTCGACCAATCGCGCGCCGAATAGGGCTTCCATCTCCGGGATGGCAGCGTCGGCCGCCACCGAAGCATAGAGTGCTCCTCCCTTGGAAACGTATTGCTTTGCTTTTTCCCAAAAGTCAGAATGCACATGAACCAGGAAGGTATTGGTGCTTGTCAGTGGCGAGGGCATCAGGATCAGCGGACGTTTGTGCCAGTCATCATACTCCCGGGGAAAATCAGCCTTCAGACCGGCACGGCGCGCCAGAATGAACGAAGAAAGCCATGATCCCGTGATCCAGCTATTTTCTTCACTAAAGTTCGATTGCGATTGGCCACTGACGTTAGCGCCTTCATCGGTGCTGGTGTAAGGAACAGCCTCGGGCCCGGTCAGGCCGTAGTGGGAGAAATCCCCATGCGGTTTGGACCATTCGTATGGAACGATGATGCCGGCTTCCGCTGGAGCGGGCTCGATTTCTGTGAGGTCAATCTGGGCGACCGTCTTTTCGAACTCTTCAAACATCTGGGCTGAAGGACGATCTTTTCCATCCCAAGTGGTTAGCCCGAACTGCGTCTCGTGGGGAGAGCGCAAATAGGGAACCTTGTGCCATTGTTGCGGCGCTGCATCGGTGTAGCACCAGATGAGGAATCCATTGGCGCCAGCCCCTAGGCCAGAGTAGAGACTGGCGCGAAGAAATTGCGAGATCTCCTCGGGAGAGTACTGCGCAGACGATGCTCCGATCTCTTGCACCATGACCGGATGTCCGACGCTGCCCGATAGAGCGGTTTCAAATGCCGAGCCGTAGGTACCGCGCTCAGAGAGCATGGGATCCGGAAACAGCTTGGGCGCGTAAATTGAATAGGGATGAACGCTGAAGAAATCGGTTTCTTCGCGTATGTTGTCCGGACGGAACGGGCCCCGCCCGACATCTTCCATGCTGGTACCGACGACGATCGGGTGAAGCTTGTCATAGCGGCGCATGGACCAGGAGAGCAGCCGCGTCCAATTGATCGCCATTGCGTCGGTAGTCTCCGGGGCGATCCAGAACGGAGGCTCGTCGGTTAGATCCCAGCCGAGAATGGCCGGCTCATTTGCATAGCGACGGGCGAGTTCGGCCACATGCTCGGTCTCGATGCGCAGCATGTCGGGATCAGAATGAGGATGACGCCCCTGTCGGTAGGGAACATCCCAAAACGCCTCGCCCACCTCTCCCCCGATCAACAGTTCTGGGTGCAGGTAGATCTGATAGCGATGCGCCAGTGAAATCAGGAAGTCGATCGCGCGGAACGCCTCCGGGTTGAAATCGCCGGGACGAGGCTCGATCCACGCCCACACAAAATCAAGTCGGATCGTATTGAATCCAAGCTCGCGCATTCGGGCGAAGTCGGCCTCGATCGCTTTGGGGTCCCATTCTGTGGGCCATTGCATCGCCTTGATAGCCGGCACCCAATTTGCGCCGACCGGGATGAAGCGGCGACCATCATGAGAGAAATAGTTTCCTTCAAGATGAACGGCCGGCAGACGACTCTCCTCGCCGGCCGGGGAGTGTGTTGAGCTTCGAAGAGAATCAACTTGAATCTCTTTTTTCGCAACCGCAACATCCTGGGCCATGGTGCTGCAAATTGTCGCGAAAATCACGACACAACAAAATTGAGCGGAATTGAGCCGGCAGAATCTT
Organism: Terriglobia bacterium; assembly: GCA_020073385.1. GTDB lineage: Bacteria > Acidobacteriota > Terriglobia > Terriglobales > Acidobacteriaceae > Sulfotelmatobacter. The sequence continues at coordinate 6,830 of JAIQFH010000124.1, forward strand.
TTCATCGAAAGAACCGTAAGAGATTCTTAAAGCAAACCTCATATGTATATATGGTGTCAAGATAAATCTCTCAGCAGTCTACCCACTCGCGGGATTAGAGCGGAACAGGTACGCACAACTCATTGTTAAATATGTATATTATGAGATGATTTTGGCCGGCCCTCTATCAGTCGATCGGGTGCGGCAGGGGCCCGCTCTTGAATTCATATATACGTGGTATACTACGTTTGTTCTTGCGGAATCGGAGGTTTACTCGTGGCGAGCCCTAGTGAAATCCCGTCCGCCGCGATCGCAGAATTGCGGCTGAATCTCGATACCAACAGCTTCGTTCCTTATTACGTGCAGATCGTTGATCAGGTCCGTGAGTTGATCAAGAAGAACCTGCTCAAGCAGGGCCAGACATTCTGTTCAGAGGGTGAGATCGCGCGTGCCTTGGCCATCAGCAAAATGCCGGTGCGGCAGGCGTTCCAGAAGTTGAAGTCAGAAGGACTGTTGGTGATTGCCAAAGGCAAACGCCCGGTAGTGGGCTCAGGACGAGTGCCATGGAATTTTCAGCAACTGCGCGGTTTCAGTGAGGAGATGCGGCGGCGTGGACTGGTCCCGTCGGCGCGAGTGCTGAGCGTCAGCCTCGAGGAACCTGAAGTGGAAGTCGCGCAAGCTCTAAAACTCAGTCCTGGAGAACGCGTGTATCGAGTGAAACGGCTCCGGTCGATTGACGGTGATCCGGTTGCGGTCGTGACGAGTCATCTGCCTGCCCGGATTTTTGCAGGCATCGATAAGCAGGACATGGAGAAACAGTCGCTGTATGCCATTTTCGAGCGCGTGTATAAGCGCAAACTGCAATGGGCGGAAGAGGTGATCGGCGCCATGGTCTCCGGCGAAGAAGAGGCCGCTGCACTACAAACTTCAGCGGGCAGCGCACTTCTAGTGATCCGGGAAACAACTTACGATATGCAGAATGTAGCCATAGAGTACAGCTTCTCGTTACTACGCGGGGACCGCTACACTGCTTCCGTTATTTCTGTACGCAAGAACTAGGGCCTGTTCACACTACGTCAACAATCTTCGAGTAAGATGCAAGGCATGGAACTTACTGCCGAGCAGTACGAACGAATTCAGAATTGCTTGCCGGTGCAGCGCGGCAACGTGCGTCATGAGAACTTGGTGTTACTGAATGCGATCCTCTACGTGGCCGAGCACGGATGTAAGTGGCGCGGATTGCCCAAGCGGTTTGGCAACTGGCACAGTATCTATGTGCGCATGAATCGCTGGGCCAAGAA
>JAIQFH010000055.1 GCA_020073385.1 Terriglobia bacterium
TCTTCATCTTCCCCATCAGCACGCTGTGGCCACTGTATGCGTAACGGCCGAGCTCATTCAGGTCCTCTACCACTACCACTCACAAGACCTCTGCGTCAACTTAAAACCTAATAGCTTCCCCCTTTCCATATCTAAGCCTGGCCCCATACCCCTATTCTGACTTCTTCACTTGCCCCGTGGGTTGGTAGCTTTAAGGGCAATGGGGATTGTGGGCGCCCCCTCCCCAACTTCGCCTATCTGGAGTCCTACATCGGTAGCGGTATCCGGAATCACAAACTCAACCATCCCTTCCTTTGCGCTGTGACTGTCCACAAGCTCGTTCAGATTATTCTCCGGTGCCCGCGGTACGCCGTCAACCAGCAAGCGGAAGGAAGCCGCCCAAAAGTTTGCAGGGTATCTTCCATTGTTGGTCATACGTACCTCAAACTTTAAGGAAAGCTTGTTCGGGGCATACCGGTCAAGGCGCGCTGCTAATACCTTGTAAACGAAGTCCCCGACTCTTACCTCAGTCCCAGCAGAAAGAATGACGGGGTAGGGAGCCGCCCGACTGGTTGACGAGGGCTTTGGTGTACCGACAGGTGGCGCGACCGGGCTTTCAGTCACCTTCGGTGGCTTGATCGCGTCTTTTTGAACCTGAGGAACCTTCTGCTTTTACCCGTCAAAGATCCCGACTTGGTACAGCGCAACAATCAAGCCCGTCACGGCCGTAATAATGCCAGCCGTTGCCGTCAGGATTCCAGGAACAGTTTGCCACCATCCCTTTGATCGTAGCCGCTCATTCATCGCCTAGCCTTTCGGTCTTTGAAATTGCCAAACCACCCCGCCAATCAGTCGCATTTGTCAAAGCCTAACAAGTTATTCTCTGGTTTCTGTATATCTCCCATATCGATGGGGTCGCAAGAGTCTGCGCCCATAAGGAGGCCCCTTTCTCATTGATTACCGGGTCTCTTAAAACCCCGGAACCCCATTAACCATGGAACATAGCATATAATATCTTGACAAATATTTCTCAACCCTTTACGTTCAGAATTCCATGCGTGCGCGCCATCTGGGGAATGGGCAGGACATCACTCCCGCGAAAATCAGCAACTGCGTATGCGGTCGAGAGCACCATCCCGGCGAAGACACTAATTGCAGCGACGTGGAACAAGACGCGAGCTGTGTTCGACTCCAGCCTCTTAGCGCACGAGCGCAAAACCACCGCCAGGCCCGCGACGGCGGCAGAGAATACCGCGGCCGCTGCGAGTTTCAGTTGCGGAGAAATGACGAACCCTGCGGCAACGACAAACGGCATTCCTATGACGACAGCCACCAGCCAGCGCAGCCACCGATAGTCCTGGCGTAGCGCCGCCGCGAACTGCAGTAGCGCCGCGGCGATCATCGCGGTGGCGAATCCTGCATAGTGGAAGTGCACGGCGGTCAGCAACCCGATCGGTTCCTGAATCCCCATCGGCCGCAATCCCAAACGCGAAGCCACAAGCCAGGCTCCGCCGACACTCAAGTCCAGTTGAGCGACGGCGAGGGTAATTCGATGAATTGTGGAACGGGTGCTGCTGTCGGGCCGCGACCTGGCGAGGGATGAAAAATCGATGATCGCGGCAATAGTCATTGACAAGCAGACGGCCATCCATGCGCAAGCCAGACCGCCGGCCGGTCGTCCCGGCGGAAGCCACAAGGCGGCAACGGCGAGCGCGGCGGCAACCGGCTGAACCCTCCGCGCAAAGCGCGCGAGCGGAGTGTCGCCGCCGATGATGCGTGCCAACTCCATCCCCAGCGGAACGATCACCAATGGGGCAAAGAGGAACATCAACTCGATGGCTCCAATCGGCGCGACGCCGATTCGCGCCAGCACCGCGACCCCGGCCCAAATGACGGCGCCCAGGACCGCGCACTTCTGCGCCCATGATCCCTCGATGGTTGACGCCTTCATCGCCAACGAAGGCCGACCTTGTGGGTTCATAAGATCACCTCACAGCGGCCGCAGTGCGGCCGTTCCAAACACCAACACCAGCACCACCAGCGACACCACGTACAAGGCGTCCAGAACCCGGTTCTGGCGGCGGATTTCGCGGTCGTAGTAGAAGATCTGCAGGCCAATTCGCAACAACCAGAATGCGGCCATGAAGGCGCTGAGGAAGCGGCCCATCGCGGTGGCTCCTGCTAACTCGCGCGCGAACCCGAAACACAATGCCGCGAACATCCCCAGCACGATCACGATGTACAGCCAGTGCACGTAAAAGATCTGGCGCACAAATCGCGGCACTCCTGCCAGCCGCTCACGGACGCGCAACCTGCCTGGCAGAGGAACATTTGCTGCGATGATGCCCAGGTGTACCGCGCCCGCTCCCCAGATTGCCCGCGTCATCCATTCCGCATTCATATGTCCTCCGTTTAACTTATGCGTCAGACATTTCTGTATACACAGAACACATTAATCAAAAAAATTTTAGCTCGCCTTCTTCCGCATCTTGGTTCCCATGCGCAACAGCTTCCTGACGGTTCCAGTAGGCAGGCGCTTCATCTGATCGTGCAACTCGGTGATGGCCTCGAAAAATCCGGCCATGGCCTCGAGTCGCTGGCGCGTGTAATCCGCCCCGGATTCTTTCGGATCCAGTTCAGCCAGGCACCGGCGGAGCATCTCGCGCGTGGGATCGATCTCCCGGCGTTTTCTCTGCTCGATGACCAGGCGGAACATCTCCCAGACGTCTTTCATGGACTCGTAATGCTCGCGACGGTCGCCGAGTACGTGCACGGCGCGCACGATTCCCCAGGTCTCCAGCTCGCGAATGGAGGTGCTGACGTTGGAGCGCGCGACACTGAGGGTTTCGGCGATCTCCTCGGCGGGCAGCGGCTTGGGGGAGAGATACAGGAGGGCGTGAATCTGGGCGACGGTGCGGTTGATGCCCCACTTGGTGCCCATCTCGCCCCAGTGGAGAATGTACTGCTTTTGTAATCCAGTCAGTTCCGCCATATCGGTTCTTTCAGTACAGACAGAATATACTGAAAGTCGTCCTATGTCCAATGAAAAAACTCCCGAGAGTACGAGGGTTTTCGCTACCAGGGTTGTGGCGGGGCGCTCGGCTTCGTCATCGCCTGGACGGCCGAGGCGGCCATCGCCACATGGTCTCCCATCACCGAATTTGCCGGGGTCATGCTTGACCGGGGGGCGGGGGTGCCTTACATTGGCGGCACTTCAATTTCGGAGGGGCTACGTTATGCTCGACGGATTCAAGAAATTCATCCTGCGTGGCAATGTTGTGGATATGGCGGTAGGCGTGGTGATTGGCGCGGCGTTTGGCGGCGTGGTCGGTTCCTTGACGAAAGGCTTGCTGACGCCATTTATCGGGGCTGTTGTGAAGTTGCCAGACTTTTCGAATCTTAAATACAACGTTCGGGGCAGCGATTTTCTCGTTGGCGACTTTATCAATGCGGTCATCTCCTTTCTGTTGATTGCGGCAGCGGTCTACTTCTTTGTCGTGGTGCCGGTGAATTGGTTGATGGCGCGCATGCACAAGGACGAGCCGGCGGCTGCAGCACCCACGACCAAAAAGTGCCCGGAGTGTTTGAGCGAGATTCCGATCGAGGCGAAGCGGTGCTCACACTGCACACAGGTGGTGATGGGAAAAGCGGCATAGAAGTCTTGTACGAAGAGATTCGTGCCGTTCGAAACCGGCAGATGTGTTAAAGCGGGGCCACCTCGAAAGTCAAAATCCCATCCTAACGTCGCAAAGAGCGCGACGTTAGGATGGGGCACCCTCAGGACTTCATTCTGCGAATATCGCCCCTGCAGAACTGAAGCAACAATCTCACGTAACATGGTTGGATGAGTCTTTACCGGGACATGGTCTTGGTGTGGTTGCTGGTGGCTGTCGCCGTCAGCGTTGACCAGGCAGCTGGGCAATCGCAGTCTTCCTCCTCCTCCTCAAAACACGCGAAGGGTTCGTCGGCGCGGCTGGTCGCGGATGTCGATGCGGGCACGGTTGCGGAGGGAGTTTATCGGAATCGGGCGCTGGGTTTGTCTTGCAAAATTCCGGCTGGGTGGGTGTTGCGGACTTTGGAGATGAATGCGCGGGAGGAGGACTCCGGGCCAGGGGCGGGCGCTTCGGAAGAAAAGTCTTCACCACAGGGGACACAGAGGAACACAGAGGAAGACCGCGGCGGGCGCGTGCTCTTGGCGGCGTTTTCGCGGCCTCCGGACGCAAAAGGCGAGGACGTTAACGCGTCGATCGTGATCGCGATGGAGAAGATTGCGACTTACCCGGGGCTGAAGGAGGCGGCGCAGTACTTTGGGCCGCTGACTGAGGTGGCGAAGGCGCAAGGTTTCATCGTGGATGAAGAGCCTTACGAGATGGAAATGGGAACGAAGGTGGTGGTGCGAGGGGATTTTCATAAAGATGTGGGGGCGCGGGTGATGCGGCAGTCGACCCTGGCGTTTTTGGCACAGGGGTATACGGTGTCGATTACGGTGATTGGCGGGACCGAGGGTGAGGTGGAGGAGTTGGTGGACGGGGTGGGGTTTGGGAAGTAGATGGAGCTGTGAGCTACGAGTGAGAACCGCTTCCGTGCCGGCTGTGATTTCGCTGTAGGGATCCTTCGACTGCGCCGCGACTCGCTTCGCTCGTCGCGGCTTCGCTCAGGATGACAACATCAAAAGGACTGAAGCTGGCCCCTGTCCCGATACAGGCTGGTGGCGTTATGTCTCGCACCTGGCCGATATTTCGCTATTGACAGATTTCCACCTCCATCATTTATACTCCTGCTCCGCTGGGGCGCTTCCGCATTCGGACACTGCTCTAGTGGCCGTGTTTCGCAGTTCACAACATAATCATGATGATCGCTGAGACAGGCATGGTTCGCTACGCCAGACGATTCTGGCCGGAGACAGCCACCGTCACCGAAAAGATTGTTTACGCGCTGATCATCCGTCCCATGCACTAATTCCTTTCGCGTTTCTCGCCGTCCGCAATCAACGCAGTCTCTCGGATCTCGATTCATCGACAAGCAGTGTCATCTCTACTTCCTGGGGGGAAGTTCGCTATGACGAAGAAAATCGGAAAAGATAAGGCCGTCCAGGCACTTCTGGTGTTTGCAGTGTTTCTGAGTTCGCTCACGGGGTTCGCGCAAGAGACGCGCGTGCGCATTACTGAAGCCATCGACAACCGCGCTCTGGTGCGTGTAGCTGGCACGCATCATCCACTAGCCGCCGCGTCCAACGATCTCGGCCGCGTCAGCGGAGATACTTCCATGGAGCGGATGATGCTGGTCCTCAAGCCGAGCGACGAACAGGCGGCCGCGCTCACCAGCTTGATCAACCAACAGCATGACAGGCAATCCTCCGCTTACCAGAGCTGGCTTACGCCCGAGCAGTTTGGAACGAAATTCGGGCCGGCGCAGCAGGACCTGGACCAGATCACGGCGTGGCTGCAGCAACAAGGCTTCCGCGTGGATGCGGTCGCGCGCGGCCGGGGTTGGATCGAATTCTCCGGCACTGCAGCGCAGGTAGAAAGCGCTTTTCACACTGAGATGCACCATTACCTCGTGAAGGGCGAAGATCATGTTGCGAATGCCAGCGACGTCTCGCTTCCCCGCGGCCTGGCGCCGGTTGTAGCCGGAGTGCTGTCGCTGCACAATTTCCGCAAACAGGCGGCCCACTCCAAGGCATTCCAGCTTCATCGCGACGAGACCACCGGAAAAATGTTCAAGGTCGCCGAACTAGTGCCTTCGCAGAAAGGCGTCACCGCTGCCTCCGCGCCAGACTTCACGCTTGGATCCTCGACGCATTTCCTTACCCCCGGCGATCATTCCCGGATCTACAACACTCTGCCTCTGCTCAACGGCGGCGTGGATGGAACCGGACTTTCCATCGCCATCGTGGGGCGGACCGATATCAACTTGTCCGACGTGCAGGCCTTCCGGAAGATTTTTGGACTGCCCGCGAACGATCCGACATTCATCGTGAATGGACTCGATCCCGGCATCAATGGCGATGAACTGGAGTCCGATCTGGACGTAGAGTGGTCCGGCGCCGTGGCTCCGAATGCGGCCATCAAATTCGTGACCACGCTCTCAACATTCACGACCGATGGCGTGGACCTTTCTCTTTCCTATATCGTCGACAATCGCGTCGCGCCGATCATGAGTACCAGCTATGGCCAGTGCGAGGCATTCCTGGGACCGGCGGGGAATGCATTCTTCAACTCCATTTACCAACAGGCGGCCGCCGAGGGCATCACCGCATTCGTGTCTTCCGGCGACAACGGACCCGCAGCGTGCGACTATCCCGTCTCCTACACCCCGGCACAAAACGGGCTGAACGTCAGCGGACTCGCCTCGACTCCATATAACGTGGCGGTGGGCGGAACCGAATTCATGGAGAAAGGCGCTGATTCGACTTACTGGTTGGCCGACAATCGAGCGGATTTGTCATCGGCCGTCGGCTATATCCCGGAAGCGGTTTGGAACGAGAGCTGTGACCCAACGGTGGACCCGAACGGGTGCCAGGGAACCGGCTACTACATGCTGTGGTCGGGCAGCGGTGGGTCGAGCAGTTGCACGCAGTCTACGCTCTCCGGCAATCTGATCACCTGCATTTCAGGGTATCCGAAACCTTCGTGGCAAGCAGGCAGAGGAGTGCTCAACGACGGAACTCGCGATCTTCCTGACTTGGCGATGGCCGCCGCGGGCTCACACGACGGCTACTTGGTATGCGTGGAAGGCTCGTGCCAGTGGACTGTACAGAATGGGCAGACTGTCTTGCTGAATGCTGCGGTGGTGGGTGGAACGTCGGCCTCGGCGCCATCCATGGCTGGAGTCATGGCTCTGGTCGAGCAGAAGAATGGGGCGTACCAGGGGCTGGCGAATTATTCGCTCTACCAACTGGCTGCAGCCGAGAAACTCTCGGTCTGCAACTCAAGCAAATTGACCGATCCGACGGCGGGCAGCGCATGTGTCTTCAATGACGTGACTGCCGGCAATAATAACGTTCCCGGACAACCAGGCTTCAAAGCAGCCTGGGGCTATGACATGGGGACTGGGCTAGGCTCGGTCAATGCGTCGAACCTGGTCAACGCCTGGAGTTCGGCAACGAAACTTGGTTCGGCGACTAGCTTGTCCGTGACAGCGACTACTGTCCAGCACGGAACATCGCTTCCGCTGAACGTGGCGGTACAGCCTCTTTCAGGTGCGGGGGCGCCGAGTGGCGATTTTTCAGTCGTCAGTGAGAAGTACGGTTCTGTCTTTGGAGGGACCCTCGCTGGCGGAAGCTTCTCCGGTGGCGTCAATGGCCTTGAGGGTGGTTCTTACAGCATTAGAGCGCATTATGCAGGGGACGCGATGTTTGGCGGGAGTGATTCTTCCGCGGTCTCGATTCACGTAACGCCCGAACCATCCGTCGTCACCGCGGCTGGATGGGAGGTCAATCTGGCGGGGATTGTGGTGCCTCTTTTTGGGCCCGTCAATTATGGCCAGCCGGTCGCGATTCAGTTCAACGTGGCAGGAAAGTCGGGCATTGGATCCGCCACCGGGCAAGCGACCATCCTTCTGGATGACTCGGTGAAACTGGGCACCTTCCCACTCAATCAGGGCGGTAGCGGGTGGGCGCAAGTCGATAACGTTCTGCGTACCGGACTGCTCGTCGGCCATCACTCCATCAAAGTTGTTTACAGCGGCGACAAGAGTTTTGGACCCTCGTTCTCGAAGGCAGTCGCGGTAAACGTCCGTCAGGTTTTACCGAACGCTTACGGGTCTCCGTTCCCTGGCTCCATTACCGTCGGCTCGCCGGTGCGAGTGCAGTTCGTTGTGGGATCGCCGGGGATGCTGCCCGCGACCGGGACGGTCAACGTTTACGACAACGGCAAGCTAGTCGCAAGCCAGATTCCGCTGCAACAGAACGGGCTGTTCGGTTCTGGACTGGCGCAAATTCCCTACACTTTCTCCGGACTGAAAGTCGGGTTCCACAATCTGCAGATTGCCTATTCCGGCGATGCCAACAACTTGCCGTTGGGGTTGGGCACATTCGCTAATCGCGGTGCCGCTGTTACTGTGAACGCCGCTACAGGCGCGGCTGATCGAGTCATTCTGACCCAGTCAGCAGGAACCGTAAACGTTGGGGATTCGGTCCAGTACTCGGTCACGGTAAAACCCGCGAAGGCCGGAGGGCCGGTCCCAACGGGCACGGTCCAGCTTATCGGAGAGAATAGCGGTCCGTTTGCAGACCCGGTCAGCTTGAGCAACGGGAGCGCGACCATCACCCTGAACTGGACGTTTGCCAACAAGAACGGAATTGTTGCGGCATATTCCGGCGATTCGAACTACACCGCGTCCGACAGTTCGTTCATCGTGACGAATGTGAACCCGGCGACGCCGACGGTTACGCTCGGGGCCGCTGCGAATCAAGTGGCCGCGGGAACTCAAACGAGCTTGACTGTTTCGATCCTCGGCATGCCATCGAATCCCGCGATCTCTCTGCCATATGGCGAAGTGGTGTTCTTTGACTCTGTCGACGGCGGAGCACAGCGGCGCCTAGGTTCGGGATTTCTGACCACCGGGAACGGCGGCAACCCTATTTTCACGTTGCCTGTGATTCTGCCAAGTGGCCACAACTTAATCCACGCGCGTTATCTTGGCGGCTACGACTGGAAGGCGGCCGATTCGAACGGAGTGCAGGTCACGGTCAAGTAAGGAACGCAGCTTTGAAACAACCATGCCCGGCCTCATGACCGGGCTTTTTTGTTGCGTCCGCATGTTAAGGGACGCTTCCCATTGGCCGGGAAGAAAATCGCTTCCACATCTTGTCATTCCGACCGAAGGGAGGAATCTGCTTGTGGCTTGTACCGTGGCGCCGCAAACACCAGCAGATTCCTCAACGGCCTAACGCCGTTTTCGGAATGACAACAAATTGAACGGCTATTCGAGAGGTTCGGGATGGAGGCTCAGGTCTTTTTCGCCGGCGGCTTTTTTTTCGGCGTATTTTTTCATCCAGGCTTCCCAGGATTTGCCGGCGGCGGTGTCGCGCCCGGTGAAGGCCAGGGCGGCGATGTCAGCGTAGGAGATGGAAACTTTGTCGTTCGAGTTCTTTGGGTAGAGGCGGACTATGGAGTCTTTCAGCGTTTTCGCGGTGCGGCGGTCGAACAGGTAGCCCTCGATTTTGGATCCGTCTTTACGGGTGATGGTGATATCGCCGCGGTAATCGAAGGCTTTTTCCAGGGCCTGGCGGAGGTCTTCGTCGCCGGCTACGCTGGGGATCCAACCTTCCAGATTCTCGCGCTCTGTGCCGGGAGCGACTTCTAACGCGTCGGGGTTGACGTGCGGGGGATGCTGGTCGGTGTGGCCGGCTTCTTTGCCTGTCATGATTTCTGTTTTTCCAGACCAAAAAATGTAACTTGTACCTGCGGGACTAGCTCTCGTGATCGTTTGGCTACTGCTTTGTATTTTATCCGACGGCGGCGTTGTCAGCGCTCGTTCATACCTATGCCTCCTGTGCGAGCTTTGCCAGTGCAGCCGGACGCAGGATGGTTACCTCTCCTCGCCGGGTGGCAATCCAACCGCGCGCGCTCATGCGACTGATGGAACGCGCCACGACCTCGCGTGAGGTGCCCATATGGCCCGCAATCTCCTGCTGAGTCTGCCGTACGACTCGCTGCCCCGACGCATGAACAAGCAAGAAACTCGCCACCCGTTGCTCGAGTGTGCAGGAATGTACTTGATCTAATTCGGACATCAAGCGGAATACCAATGTTGACAGCGCGCCTATCGTCAGATCCCGCACTGCGCTTTCGCTTTCAAATAGCGTGCGGTATACGCGTCCTGGAACCACCGCGACATTTGTGTCCGGCCCGGTTCGCACCCAAGCGGGATAAAGCAGATCGTTAAACAGGCTGTTCAAGGCGAGGATGCAGGGTTCCCCCGGCGTCACGAAATACAGGGTCGCGTCCTTGCCGTCTGGCAGCAGCGTGAAAACCCGAAGATGCCCCGACAAGACGAAGTAAGCGCCGGAGATTCTATTGCCTTTCTCAACAATCGTCTTGCCGGCTGCATAGCGGAAGTTCACTGCGTTCTGCTTCAACAGGCGACGTCCCTCTTGAGACAGGCTATTGAAAGCCGCGAAATCCCCAAGTTCGCGCATCTTGCCCCCGAAGATGATTCCGGTTCTTCTGAACAACGGAAGGGAAAGCTTAGCAGCTTGTGGGGAACTCGCGGCATTGTCGGTTAGTTCGGCCCAGGCTTCGCCTAGCGGCCTCTCTTTGCGCGCTCAAAGAAAGCATCGTGCGGGCTAGCGGTCTCCACCTCGGTGATGCTGTCAAAACCGAGCTCGACTTCCGCATGAGCCCGGCGCACCGCCTCTTCGTCTTTCGCCATCGTCAGGCAGAACGCCCGCCCACATTCGAGATTCACGTGGCTACGAACAATCGCCACGCCTTCTTTGTGGCACGAACTGGCGAAAGCACCCAGGAACTTCTCGAATTCATCGCGTGAGAGTTCGGATGGGAAGGTTTTGTTTTTCTTGTCGTGGATATCAAGGAACAATCGCATGGTAATACTCCTGAATTGTGATTTTGACAACGCAACTCAGGCTAGCGTGGCGGTGGAGTGCGGTCTGTAACCAAAGTTACATTCCGCTTACTCAAGAGAATGCGAGATGGTAGTGAAATCGATTCGTGGATCCCACTTGGAGACCCACTCCTGATCTCTAGGCGCGTGTTTCTTGCAGCGAGGATTCGCCTGGTGCAGTGATCTGAACGAGCGGATTGACCGGCGCTGTGGGCTCGTCCAGCAAGCGTAGCGCTTCTTGGTCGCGATAGCTCGTAAAGAACGTGGCTTTCACCGTGGCCAGGAATCCTCCGAGCGAATTAAATGTGGCGTGTACTGCGGAGGCTTCGTAGCCGCTGTGGACCATGCAGTTGGCGCAGGCGGGATTGCCTGATTCGGTGCCGTAGTTTTGCCACTCTGTTGTTTCCAGTAATTCGTTGAAGGTTTCGGCGTAGCCGTCTTGCAAGAGGTAGCACGGCTTTTGCCAGCCGAAGACGTTGTAGGTCGGCATACCCCATGGGGTGCAGGGGTAGGTGCGCTTGCCCATCAGGAATTCCAGGAACAGCGGCGAAAGATTGAACTGCCAACTCTTCTTGCGATTTGAGAGGATCGCGCGGAACATGCGTCTGGTGCGGGCGCGGCCCAGGAAATGTTTCTGGTCGGGGGCCTTGTCGTAGGAGTATCCCGGAGAGAGCATCATGCCTTCGACGCCGAGGGCCATCATTTCGTCGAAGAAGGCGCGAACGGATTTGGGATTTGCGCCGTCGAACAGCGTCGTGTTGGTCGTGACGCGGAAGCCGCGCTTGAGGGCTTCTTTTACGGCGTCGACCGCGATGTCGTATCCGCCCTCGCGGCATACGGCGAGGTCATGCTCTTCGCGCTGGCCGTCGAGGTGAACGGAGAACGTCAGATATTTACTCGGCTTGAAGAGGTGAATTTTCTCTTTCAGCAGCAGGGCGTTGGTGCAGAGGTAAATGTATTTTTTGCGGGCGACCAGGCCGTCGACGATCTTGTCGATCTCGGGGTGCATGAGGGGCTCGCCGCCGGGGATCGAGACCATGGGGGCGCCGCATTCGTCGACGGCGCGGAAGCATTCTTCGGGGCTGAGGTCTTTCTTCAGGATGTGGGCGGGGTATTGAATCTTGCCACATCCGGCACAGGCCAGGTTGCAGCGGAACAGGGGCTCGAGCATGAGGACGAGCGGATATTGCTTGCGTCCGGCGAGCTTTTGGCGGAGGACGTAGCTCGCTACGGTCCACATTTGTGAGACGGGTACTGGCATGTGTTAAAAGGAACCCCTTCCGGCTATTTTATCAGGGAATGAGGATGGAGTTTGGGGGGTGACAGGGTTGGCACGGGGGCTAAAGCTCTGATTCTTCAGGATGCTGGTCGCGGCCCCTTCGACTGCGCTCATGGCAAGCCCAAAGGGCCGCTCTTCCACAGTAGATTCACGATCTGGCGTTGGCTTTCTAAGGACGAGGTTCGTGGTTGGGGGCGCTTGGCTTCGCCTTCGCTGGACGGACGAAGGCGTCCGTCCCTACACGGGCCTTGCCTGGGCGGTACAATGTCTGCAACCTCGTGGTGGGTTGCTCCGTCTAAAGGGCGTGCCCTTTCGCTTGCCGCTTCGTCCCAGAGGACTCTTGTCGCGCCCGAGGAAACCCGGTACCCTAAAGTCGAACGTTTGTATGTTTAACCCCCACCCGAACCTCGCTGATGAAGTGAACCGCGGGATCATCCAGTCGGAGATCGAAGGCGGAGTGTTTCTGAACGATCTGCCGCCGTCGACGGTGCTGGAGATTCAGACGATGCATCACTGCTACAAGGCGGTGCTTCTGGGTGGGAGCGAGGCGCTGCTGTCGGGGCATCCGGAGTTTTGTCCGGAGCCGGTGCAGGTGGCAATCTCGGGGTCGACCTGGGGTGGGTCGATGCTGAAGCTGCAGTTTGTGGGGCGGGGGATGCATCTGGAATTCCGGCATCCGCACTATCCGATGCCGATTGTGACGTCGCCTATTCAGGAAATTCGCGATAACGTGGCGCTGCCGGCGGTGGAGTTCGATGGGCGGGCGCATGGGGCGCATTCCTGACGGGCTGGCTTTTCCTTCTTTCGTTCCTTTCCTCTTGCTTTACGCCGCGCCAAAAGCTTTGCCTGGGCCGAGAACCTCCTTTGAGATTAGTGGTGATGGAAGCGACCGAACGCGGGCTTCGCCCGCGGGACGGACGAAGGCGTCCGTCCCTACACATGTGGCTCTCCCTTCGACTGCGCTCAGGGCTTCGCTGAACGGCCGAAGGCGGCGGTCCCCACATGCTCGGTGAACTGGCGTGGGTGGTGCTGTCCAAGACATTGACTTGCTGGGAGGGAGGCACTAGTATTCGGGCCAGCGGGCGTCTGCCCGTTCTCCATGCCGCTACGTATTGACTCACGGGAAGTGTCCCACGTCACCATTCTGGACATTCAGGGGCGCATCGTACTGGGAGATGAGATTCATCTGCTGCGGGACGCTGTGCGGAATTTGATTGCGGATGGGAAAAAGAAGATCCTCCTCAATCTGGCGGACGTGGATTATATCGACAGCTCGGGGGTGGGTGAGTTGGTGGGAGCGTTCATCACGGTGCGCAACGCAGGGGGAGAGTTGAAACTGCTGAACCTGACGCAGAAAGTGCACGACGTGCTGCACGTGACCAAGCTGTATACGGTTTTTGATATTCGGGACGATGAGTTCACGGCGGTGAAGTCGTTCGACTATTATTTCGCGAAGTAGTGCCTCGGGGCTTGAAAGCCCAATTCTCTTCCTGCCTGAACGAGGCGCTGAAGCGCTGCTCTTCTACCTTCTGGTATCGGGGTTCCCTTGAGAGTCGATTCACCTGAAGCGGCCTGGACGCGGGCTTCGCCCGCGGGACCCTTCGACTACGCTCAGGGTAGGCTGCGTCCATCCTACACTGGACCGTTCTTGGTAGTTTGCAAGCGACTCGGCACGCGCTACCATTACCGTCAGCAGTTGTCGTGGGCCACACTAGTGCTTGGGTGCGGGAGTGGCTGAGTGTCGAATTACGGCAGTGCCGATCATCGAAAGTTGCAGGAGAAGACTGCCCGCGAACTAATCTGGACTTCCAATCGAACATTTCAGGGATGGACGTGCTCGCAATGCGAGTGGAATTCTCCCCTGCCGACTTTGCTGAGTGAGGCCGAGGCGCGCACGGCGTATGACCGGCTGGCGGCGGCGAAGTTCCGCGAGCACAAGTGCGCGGACCATTTGGCGCGACTCGAGATGGTGCAGGAGCAGGACAGTTTTACGGGGCGCATCCGGAAGCTGGTCACGCAGGGGTTCAAGCCGAAAGACGCGGTCGACTTGTTTTTGCAGGAAGTCGAACTGGAATATCGGAATGATCCGAAGACGTTGGCCCGGGCGAAGGCGGATGGGGAGGATTTCTTGCGGCGGCTGAAGGCGGGGTTGATTTGAGGGGCATTGAGGAGCGTTCACCACAGAGGGCACAGAGGAGCACAAAAGGGGGCAGGACTCGATGCGATGGAGGCGGCAGGACGCGGGCTTCGCCCGCGGGACGGACGAAGGCGTCCGTCCCTACACAATCAAGTCTGCCCCTACACGATCATTTTTTTATCCCCATCTGGGTCAGGATATAGGCGTAGTCGAAGGACGCCTCGTGCAGGCGATCGTATCTTCCCGAGGCGCCTCCGTGGCCGGCGGGGCTTAGGTTCGTCTTGAAGATCAGGGTGTTGTGATCGGTGCGCGTGGCGCGCATCTTGGCGACATACTTCGCCGGTTCCCAGTACATCACCTGGCTGTCGTTGAACGACGTCTTCACCAGCATGTTGGGATATGCCTTCGCTTCGACGTTGTCATAAGGCGAGTAGGTGATCATGTAATCGAACGCCGGTTTCTCTTTCGGATTTCCCCATTCTTCGAACTCACCCACGGTAAGCGGCAGGCTTTCGTCGAGCATGGTGTTCATCACGTCGACAAACGGAACCTTGACCACGGCCGCGTGAAACAGATCGGGACGCAGGTTCAGGACCGCGCCCATGAGCAGGCCGCCGGCGCTGGCGCCTTCGATGACCAGCTTGTCTCTGGATCCGTAGCCGCGCTTGGTGAGGTCTTCGGCGACCGCAGTGAAATCGGTGAAAGTGCTTTTCTTGTTCATCATTTTGCCCGCGTCGTGCCAGGCCTTACCCATCTCGCCTCCGCCGCGGATGTGCGCGACCGCATAAACAACTCCACGATCGACCAGGCTGAAGATATTGGAGCTGAACCACATGTCGAGCGAGATGCCGTAGGAGCCGTATCCGTAGAGATAGAGAGGGCCGGTGCCGTCGAGCTTCGCGCCTTTCAGATGCAGCACGGAGACCGGGATCTTTGTGCCGTCGGAAGCCGTGCTATAGATCTGCTCGACCTCATACTTGTTGCGATCGTATCCGCCGGGGACTTCTTTCTGCTTCAGCAACTGAGAGGCACCAGTTTCCATATCGTAGGAAAAGACCGAAGCCGGAGTGATGGGAGACTCATAGGCGTAGCGGAATTCCGTGGTTTCGTACACGCGGTTTGTGTACGGCCGGACATCATAGGCAGGTTCGGGGAACGAGAGGCGGCGGGAGTGTCCGTTGCGCAGGTCGACGACGCGGATTTGCGGCAGACCGTTTTCGCGCTCGTACAGGACCAGGAAGTTCCTGAACATATCCAATTCATCGAGCATGATGGCCGCGTTGTGCGCCATGACCTCATGCCAGTTTTTGCTGCCGGGATCGGTGAGGGGAGCGGTCACGAGCCGGAAATTGCGTCCTGTGTCGTTGGCTCGGATGTAGAAAGCATCGGCGTTGTGGTCGGCGTAGTATTCGACGCCCTGCTTGCGGGGCTCGATGGTCTTCCAATCCGCCGCGGGGTCCTTGGCCGGGATATAGCGCGCTTCGCTCGTCGTGTGACTGCGCAGCTCCATGATGATGTACGCCTCGCTGCGCGTCTTGAAAGCACGAACCGTGAATTTCTCGTCGGGCTCTTCGTAGACCAGTGTGTCGGGATCGGATGATCCGACCGTGTGGCGGTAGAGGCGGTACTGCCGCTTCGAGACTGCGTCTTCCTGGGTGTAGAAGATGGTGCGATTGTCATTGGCCCAGACTACGGAGCCGACGCGCTCAGCGTGATCGGTGAGCGTCTGGCCGCTGCGGAGATCTTTGACCGCGAGATTGAACTGGCGGTAGCCGGTGTTGTCATAGCTATACGCCAGAAGATTTCCGTCAGTGCTGACTGCAAAGGCCTGCACCGTCATGAAGGCCTGGCCCTTCGCCAGTTCATTGACGTCCAGCAGAACTTCTTCGGAGGCGTCGGCGCTGATCTTCTTGCGGCAGCGGATGGGGTACTGCTTGCCGGCTTCGGTGCGTATGTAATAGAAGAAGTCGCCCTCTTTGTAGGGGACCTCGACGTCGGTTTCTTTTACGCGGCTGAGCATCTCGTCGTAGAGCTTTTTCTGGAAGGGCTCGGTGGGCTTCATCACCGCGTCGGTGTATGCATTCTCGGCTTCGAGATAGGCGCGGACCTCAGGGTTGGTCTTCTCGCGCATCCAGAAATAGTTGTCGACCATTTTGTGGCCGTTGATCTCGGTGACGTGGGGGATCTTTTTCGCGACCGGTGGGGACGGGAGGTCGTCGGCTGGGGTGAAGAGGAGCACGGAAATGGGGACGAGGGCGAGCAGATGATAGAAGGTCATAGGTAAGCTCAAGTTTGCTTTCGAACCAGAGTTCGGGACAAGCGGGAACGATAATACGAGGGCGCAGGGGAATGCAACGTGGGCGGAGCAGGAATCCGCGGACGCCCGAACCTCACTGCAGATCGCAAGCCGAGGATTGTGACCTCCCGCCCGTCCTCCTCATTTGCTTCCTAGTGCGTGTTTCAAAGTAATGGTTTGAAAGGGCTCGGCTTCAAGCCGAGCCGCTGTGGGCTCGTCAAACATCCGGCTTCAGCCGCTGGGGTAGTCTGCGCGGGTGCCCCATCCCGCGTGCATTTTGTGCGAAAGGATGGCCAGCACGGACCTCAAAGTTTCAAGGTGAACCGTTAGGAGGAATAGGTCCGGGGCCACCCGCGAAGAGCAGGAGTGAACCCCTGCAGTGTGGGAGTGGATCAGACCTGCGTTCTGACAGGGCGTGACTTTTAGCCCCGTGAGTCTGTCAACCTCCCCTCTCATCGGCGCTAAAATGGCACATGGCGTATTGCCAATTCGTGAAGCGCGATCGCAAGCAATGTCAGCACTCCGTTGCACCGGGTCAGCAGCTTTGCTGGCAGCATGCCAAAGGTTGGCGCCGAAAGTTGCGCTCGCTAACGCGAAATCAAGCTGTTGCCTTCAGCGTGGGTGTCCTGTCGCTGCTTACAACGGTCGGATTTGGAATCTGGACCGTTCTGCCTAAGACGCCCCAGCCTTCGTCACCAACTACGAACATCAGCGTCCAATCTTCCGGCGACAACAGTCCCAACGTCGTGGACAATCAAGGTAGCGTTACTATCCAGCCTACTCCTTCTAAGAAGAAGACCTCAGACAAGCCTTCGAAGAAACAGAAGCCATGAAAACAATTTGCCTACTGCTCCTGATGGCCAGCTTGGGCTATGCCCAGCAGGCAACTAAACCTTCGATGCAAGCTGAATCCGCCGGCAAGTGCAGCCCAAACATACTCGCCAATCAAGGGCAGGTGCGCTTCGTCTGTAACGCTAGCATGGATCGGGTCACGGCGGCCAAGATAGTAACGTTGCTTAATCGAATATTGCAGCAACAAGGCACGAATGAAGGAAATGGCGAAATCAACGCGAAGCTGGATGAAATCTTGGGATTCCTAAAGAGGGAGGCGGAAGCGCACGAGCAACGACAGTTACCAATTGACCAGTTAGAAGCCGTAAAGCAACTGTTATCGGCACACCCAGCGAAAATCCGAATCTTCTACTCGCAGAATGATAGCGAGGCCTATCAACTGGCAAAGCAAATTTCCGAAATTCTGGTCGGCAGTGGTTGGACCTTGACGGAACCGGTTACAGGCGTCCTCAGTTTCGTGGAAGGAGGGGCACCGCCTCTTTATGGGATGTCGTTGGCTTATCGTGGCGACAAACCTGAACGTCCCGGAGCACAAGTACACATTGACCCCTCGACTCCCGTGGGTGTGCTTACCAATGTGCTGATGCACTTTTTTAGGGATGGATTCGTCGTTGACCCCGCGCCGACAAATTCAGATGAGTTCCTGCAGCTTATTGTGTTCCCGAATCCAAAATCTAAGCCGCCTTCCGTCCAGGGAAAAGGGTAAATGGATGACTTCTCCAACTTCTTCTGGGCGGGCGGCCCGGGTTTTTTGATCATCTGACACAACTACAAAAGGGGGGCCGCATCCTTCAACTGCGCTCAGGGCAGGCTTTCAGGCTTACTCACCGGCGCTTCGCGCCGGGGGCGGACGGAGGCGTCCGCCCCTACACAAAATCCTCGACTATTTTGCGGGGATCAAATCGAACTTGCCTGACGACTCTTCGTAAAAAATG
The DNA here is from genome assembly GCA_020073385.1 of Terriglobia bacterium. Classification (GTDB taxonomy): domain Bacteria; phylum Acidobacteriota; class Terriglobia; order Terriglobales; family Acidobacteriaceae; genus Sulfotelmatobacter. The sequence continues at coordinate 18,048 of JAIQFH010000055.1, forward strand.
GCCCCCTCCTTCTTGTCTCCGCCGCTCCAGTGTTTGTGTCCTCCGGGCACTCGCAGGAAGTCACCTGGGCCGATACGCCGGGTGCCCCATCCTTGCGCGTTCTTGGCGCAAGGGTGGGATTCCACAGACCCAAACCGCCGGCATCGTCGAGCAAGAATTACTGCTGGCTTACTCACCGGCGCTTCGCGCCGGGGGCGGACGAAGGCGTCCGCCCCTGCACAAAATCCTCGACTATTTTGCGGGGATCAAATCGAACTTGCCTGACGACTCTTCGTAAAAAATGGCTCCCTCCTTCTTGTCTCCGCCGCTCCAGTGCTTGTGTCCTCCGGGCACTCGCAGGAAGTCACCTGGGCCGATACGCTTCTCGCCCGCTTCGTCTTTGTACACGTACGCACCCTTGACGCCGACAATCCAGACATCGTTGGTGTGAGTGTGCAGACCCGCGTCGTATCCGGGCGCAAACTTGCTGAATGTTCCGTGCGCGCCAGCGTTGGCGTCGCCCCAAACAGCTGCGGCGGTAACAGCCGGGTTACCGGGTTGCATTGCGGTGTAGGTTGCGTGGCTGGAAGAAACGAAGATGACTTTGTCACCTTGCGCCTGTCCCTGAAGCCGTCCGATGGACCAAGCCGCGATGATCCCCACAACGACTGCAATGGTCAACAGTGAACGTCGCATTACGTCCTCCTTTGTGACAGTTTGCCGCTTGCGAATAAGGCAGACGCATTCTACGCCGAAAGAGGCGGAAGCATAGGATGATCGGAAGGTCGTGTATACGATTGACGCGTCAGAGACCGGCGCTTCGCGCGGGGACGGACCCTTGGACTTCGCTCTGACGAATCTCCCACTTCTGGCAAAATCGGCCAGAAATGGGGCACCCAGTTTCATCTCCTTTTGGTGGGCTGCATGCCCAAGCACAACTCAGGGCAAGCTGCGTAGGCCAAATGTTCCTTCTACTCTCCTCAACGGCTATTGAAGCAGAGTGCCGCCGTTGCCTCCGTTGGGCTCTGCCTCGGGAGCGATTACTACTGCTGCGGCTACGCGGTCGCCGGGCTCCATCTGCAACAAGCGGACGCCTTGCGCGTTGCGGCCGGATTCGCGAATCGTCTTCGAATCCATGCGGATGATTTTGCCGTAGTGGCTGATCAGCATGACTTCGGAGGTTTCGTCGACCTGGGCTATCGCGACAACCTTGCCGACGCGCTCGGTCGTCTTCACGTTAATGACGCCCTTGCCGCCGCGGTTAATTAAGCGATATTCATCAGCGGGAGTGCGCTTGCCGAAGCCGTTTTCGGTGACCGAGAGAATCAGATCACCTTTGACAGATACATCGATGGCTTCGGGCTCGCCTTCGGCAGAAGGCTTCTCTGCCGAAGGTGCGGGAGCGCCAGGTTTCACCGTGGTCGCCATTCCAACGACGTAGTCACCCTTTGCCAGATCGATTCCGCGGACGCCGTAGGCCGAACGGCCCATGGGGCGAACGTGGCTCTCGTCGAAGCGGACGGCCATGCCTTCGTGGCTGGCGAGGAAGATGATCTGGTTGCCGTCGGTGATGCGGGCGGCAACGAGCTCGTCTCCCTGGTCGATTCCGATGGCGTTGATGCCGTTGGAGCGGACGTGCATGAACTCGCGGACTTCCGATTTCTTGACCGTGCCGTTGCGGGTCGCGAAGAAGACGTACTTGTTCTCTTCCTCGAGATTGCGGACCGCGACGAGAGTCTTCACCGTCTCGCCGGGCTGCAGGCCGACCAGGTTGCCGATGTGCTTGCCTTTGCCAGCCGCGCTGACGTCTGGGATCTCATACACCTTCAGCCAGTAGACGCGGCCGGTGTTGGTGAAGATCAGGATGTAGGCGTGAGTGCTGGCGATGAAGAGATGTTCGACGAAATCCTCGTCGCGCGTCTTCATACCGGTGCGGCCCGTGCCTCCGCGGCGCTGCATGCGGTAGGTGGAGATGGGCGTGCGCTTCATGTAGCCGGAGTGGCTGACCGTAACCGCGACCTGCTCGTCGGCGATGAGATCTTCGAGGACGATCTCGGCCGCTTCATCTTCGATCCTAGTGCGACGGTCGTCGCCGTAGAGCTTCTTCACTTCTTCCAGCTCTTTGATGATGACCGAGCGCAGCTTCTTCTCAGAGCCGAGAATTGATTCGAATTCGGCGATGTTGTCGCGGACTTCCTTCAACTCGTTCGAGATTTCGTCGATCGAGAGCTTGGTGAGGCGATGCAACTGCAGTTCGAGGATGGCCTCAGCCTGTTTGGCGCTGAAGGGCTTTTCGGGATCGACCCGGGGCGTGCGTCCGGTGGTGTTGATGTCGATCTTCTTGCCGCCAAAGTAGAGGATCAAATTCTCGCGGGCATCGGCGCGGTTGGCGCTGCCGCGGATGATGGTGATGACGTTGTCCAGATGATCGAGCGCTTTGAGGTAGCCTTCGAGGATGTGCTCGCGGTCTTTCGCTTTGGCGAGCAGGTAGGCGGTGCGGCGGCGGACGACGTCGACGCGGTGCTCGATGAAGTACTTGAGGGCCTGAATGAGGCCCATCTCGCGTGGCTGTGCGTTGACCACCGCGAGCAGGATCATCGAGAAGCCTTGCTGCATCTCCGTGTGCTTGAAGAGCTGGTTGAGAACGATCTGGGGCTCAACGCCGCGCTTCAATTCGACCACGATGCGCATGCCGTCTCGATCGGATTCGTCGCGAACGTCGGAGATGTCTTCGATTTCTTTGTCGTTGACCAGCGCTGCGATGCGCTTGATCAGGTTCGCCTTGTTTACCTGATACGGAATTTCCGTGACGATAATCGCGTGGCGATCTTTCGAGATGTTTTCGATCGCGGCCTTGGCGCGCATCATGAAGCGCCCGCGTCCGGTGCGGTAGGCCTCGAAGATACCCGAGCGGCCATGAATGATGCCGGCGGTCGGGAAATCGGGCCCCTGGACGAACTTCAGAATTTCTGCGAGCTGCGAGTTCGGGTTGTTGACCAGGGTGATGGTGGCGTCGACGATCTCCGTCAGATTGTGCGGCGGAATTTTCGTGGCCATGCCGACCGCGATTCCGTCCGAGCCGTTCACCAGAAGGTTGGGAATGCGCGCGGGCAGAACGTCAGGTTCGACTTCGCTGCCGTCGTAGTTGGGATGGAAGTCGACGGTTTCTTTGTCGAGATCTTCGAGCAGCGGCGTGGAAACCTGCGCCAGCTTGGCTTCGGTGTAACGGTCAGCTGCCGGAGGATCTCCGTCAACGGAGCCGAAATTTCCCTGACCAAAGATCAGCGGGTAGCGCATCGACCAGTCTTGCGCGAGGCGGACGAGGGCGTCATACACGGCAAGGTTGCCGTGAGGGTGATACTTGCCCATGACGTCTCCGACGATGCGTGCGCATTTGCGCGTGGCGCGATTCGGATACAGGCCCATCTGCTGCATCGTGTAAAGAATGCGGCGATGCACGGGCTTGAGTCCGTCGCGAACGTCGGGAAGCGCGCGGCCGATGATGACCGACATCGAATAGTCGAGATACGACCGGCGCATCTCCTCTTCGATGTTGACGGGTTGAATGTTCAGCGCGCCTGGGCTAGTACCGTCGCCACCCGGCGGAGGAGTCAAGGGGAGTTCTGGATTCTGATCGTCAGGCATATGAGCAATAAGCTTCGAGCAGTGAACTTTGAGCTAAATCAAGTTCCGTTTGAAGGGGCATTCCAGCCACTCTTCGAGCCATGTAACTGGTTGTTTTTACAGGATGTTATGTGCCCTGGGAACTGTCATGATTATAGCACGATAGCGGGAGAAATTGGGTGTCGGAGAAGCGAGTTTAGTGTTGCCCATGATTCCTCATAACGCCCGGGCTTCGCGTAGAAATCTCGATGCCGAAGGTGCTCGAATCGTGTTGGCGTGCGAGTTTTATGCGCTTGCTGCATTCAAGCTCTTAACCGCAGAGAACGCGGAGAAATACCGCGGAGAACGCGGAGAAAATGCAGCGACGCCGCAGAGACTGCGGGTCGTTATTTTCCGGATCTAGTTTGACTGAATCGTTTGCGGGAGTTGGAACGTTACGCCGCGCTCGTCGTTTTGCTTGCGGGTGGCCTCGAGGTCCAGATCTCTAATGGCGAATTTGTGCCGGTGTCCGGAGGTGAGGTCGAACAGGGTTGGGCCGAGGATGGCATAATTTGCGACTTCCAGCGTGCGGCCGTCTTTGAAGACCAGAAGCGTAGGCGGAAGTGGAGGATCGGGCTCGACCGCGGGGGCCTCTTCCCGCGGACGTTCTGCGACATGGGCTGGCGCGGCATCCTTCACCGGTGGAACGTAGGAGCGAGGACCGGAGCCACGGCGATCGAACACGGTAGGACCGCCCTGGTAATCGGCGTCATCTTCGGCAGCTTCTTGCTGCTGGTCGTCCGCCGGGGCGCCTTCGACGGCGTAGGGCACCGGATATGCGTACCAGACCGGAGCGCCAACGCCAGATTCGGAGCGGTGTTGACGATGGCCATCGCGATCGTGGTCGCCATCGTGGTGAAAGCCATTCCCTGCCGACGTTAGCGGAGGGTGATGCACCGGAGCGTAGCCCTGAGGTCCGAGCGAGGTCACGCTGGCAGGCGGGCCGTTTACGGCATGGCCTCCGAAGCCCGGTGAGGTCACGGAAGCGGGTGCGCCGTTGATCTGGGCAGTAGCGGGCACGGAGGCGAACAGGCCAACCGCTAAGGCAGTCAGAAAAGCGACCGAAAGTGAGAACGAAGGCCGCACAGAAATATGATACTCCGAAACCTGTCTCATCGCGCACCTCACGGGTAGAACGCAGCTACTCAATAAGATTGCAATCAAGGCATGGCGGATGCATGCGGAATATAATTCCCATGGAGCCCGGGGCTAACGCCCGTATTCCCAGCGAGCCGGGCCAGAAGCCCCGCCGTTGCAGCGTACATACGAGCACGACTTGCTCGAAAATTCAAGCAACGGCGACAAAGACGCGATGAAATCTGCTTTTCGGTTTGCCATGCTGGCGCTGGTGCTGATCGTGGTGGCCATGCTGTCGGGGCTTACGGCGATGCGGTTCGCCATTCATGGGCAGGAGGTGGCGGTGCCTCCCCTGGTAGGGCTGACGCCGACAGAGGCGGAGCGCGCCACTGCAGGGCTGGGACTCCAGATATCGATTGAGCGGCAGTATTACAGTCCGCAGATCCCCGAGGGGAGGATCATGTCGCAGCTTCCTCTACCCGGAACCAAGGTGCGGCGCGGCTGGCAGGTGCGCGTGGCGCAAAGTCTTGGTCCGACACGGGTTGCGGTTCCGGATGTGACGGGACAGAGTGAGCATGCGGCGGAGTTGAACATACGGCGTCGCGGGCTCGAGATCGCGTCCATGGGTGAGGTTGAGACGGCAGGGATCCCGGCGGATCAGGTGCTGGCGCAGAATCCGACGGCCAACGCCACGCAGTTGGTGGCACCGAAGATCAACCTCCTGGTGAGCAGCGGCGCCGAGCCGCAAGCGTACGTGATGCCGAGCTTCGTCGGCCAGCCGCTGGGAAGCGCGAGTCGCACGTTGCAGGATTCGGGATTCAGGTTAGGGAACGTGAGCGTGGCTTCGATTGTGGAGGTGCCTGCGGATCAAAGCGGCGCGGCCCAGACGGCACCCACGGCTCCTGTGCAGCCTTCGCCGGCAAGCATCATTGTGTCGCAGGCTCCAGCGGCAGGGTTGAAGATAACTGCCGGGTCGACAGTGAGTTTTGAGGTGCGGTGAAGCGGGGCTAAAGAGTGTGCGTGAGAACCGCATTTAAATCCGCGCTGTGGGACAAACGGGCAGGATTTGCGCCCCGGAGGGGCGTGTGAGAATAGCCCGGCGCTTTTAGCGCCGGGTAAGAGTGGAACACTGAGCGCGCCCCGGAGTGACGCCTGAAAGCTCTCACGCACACACTAAAGCCCTCATCTTTAGATTTATATTTAGCCGCCTGACGCGGCCCCTAAAGGGCCGCTCTCCCACGGTCTCACCCCAAGTCCCCATCGCTTAGCAGGAAATGCCCGACATACTCGAGCTGCGCTCGAGGGACAGCCGGGGGGGGCTGTCCCCACATGATTCTTATTCCCTTCCTTCCCTCTCAGCGATTCACTAACGCCATCATGTGCTCGGGATAACGTTGGCCTGCGGCGGCGTTCTTGGGGAAGACTTCGTCGAGGCGGGCGAGGTCTTCTTGCGAGAGACCGATCTCGACGGCTGCGGCGTTTTCTTCCAGATATTTTCTTCGCTTGGTGCCGGGGATCGGCACGATGTCTTCGCCTTGCGCCAGCACCCACGCGAGGGCGAGTTGCGACGGCTTGCATCGTTTTTCTTTGGCGATCTCTTCGACCCTGCGCACCAGCTCTAAGTTTCTCTGGAAGTTCTCACCCTGAAAGCGCGGGGAATTGCGGCGGTAATCGTCGGGAGCGAGATCGTCGAACGTACGGAACTGGCCGGTGAGGAATCCGCGGCCGAGCGGGCTGTAGGCGACGAAGCCGATGCCGAGTTCGCGGCACGTGGCGAGGACTCCGTTCTCTTCGGGATCGCGGGTCCACAGCGAGTACTCGGTTTGCAATGCGGTGATGGGATGAACTTTCATAGCGCGGCGAAGAGTGTCTGGGCTGGCTTCGGAGAGACCGAGGTACCGGACCTTACCCTCTTTGACTAACTGCGCCATGGCGCCGACTGTGTCTTCAATTGGCGTGTCGGGGTCGACGCGGTGCTGGTAGTAGAGGTCGATGGTTTCGACGCCGAGGCGGCGCAGGCTGGCTTCGCAAGATTGGCGTACGTAGTCGGGCTTGCCGCTGACGCCGCGCGCGTTGGGATTTTTGGGATCGCGGACGATGCCGAACTTCGTGGCGAGGATGACTTCGTCGCGGCGGCCTTTGATGGCGCGGCCGACTAGTTCTTCATTCTTGTGAGGGCCATAGACGTCGGCAGTGTCGAGGAAGAAGATTCCGAGGTCGAGTGCGCGATGAATCGTGGCCATGGATTCGGCGTCGTCGAATCCGGAGTAGAACTCCGACATGCCCATGCAGCCGAGACCTTCGGCGGAAACTTCGAGACCAGCATGCCCTAGAAAGCGAGTTTTCATGATGACTCCTTGGGGATGAAGTCGAGCGGGGATTCAGTTTAGTAGATGCGACCGTTTGAGGGGACGGTGCGGGGGAGAGTGCGCGACAAATCATTTACCACAGGGGGCACAGAGGGACACAGAGTTCAGCGGGCGACGTGGATGCGGGGCTTGGAGTCCGGGAGAATCTTGCCGATCTGAACGGCTGGGACTCCGGCTTGGTTTAAAGCTTGCGTTAAGGATTCACCGTCGGGAGTGCAGATTAACAGGCCTCCGGCGGTTTGCGGGTCATAAAGGATGGTGCGGAGGTCGTCAGGGACTTGCGCGTCGTATTCGACCAGGCATTCGGCGAAGTCGCGGTTGTTCTTCAGGCCTCCGGGGATGTGGGCGGCGTGGATGCAGTCGAGGGCACCGTCGAGGAGCGGGACTTTGCTGGCCGAGAGTGCGGCGGAGACGTTCGAGGCTAGTAGGATTTCGCGGAGGTGCCCGATCAGGCCGAAGCCGGTGATGTCGGTCATGGCGTGGATTGTGAAGCCGGCGTCGGGCGTCAGGCGTCGGGCGTCAGGCTGTCGAGCTTCGCTAGACCGGACAGCCGAGGCGGCTGTCCCCACATTGCCTGTTGTGGCGTCGGCATTCGTGATTACGTCTGCGGCTTTCTTGTTCAGCGTCGTCATCGACTTAACTGCAGCGTCGATCCATCCCTGCTCGGCTTTGCCCTTCTTGATCGCGGTTGAGATCACGCCTGTGCCTAGGGCCTTCGTCAGGATTAGTTTGTCTCCCGGTTTTGCGCCGGCGTTCTGGTAGATCTTTTTCGGATGGATTACGCCGGTGACGGAGTAGCCGAACTTGGTTTCTTCGTCGCGGATGCTGTGGCCGCCGATCACTGTGCATCCGGCTTCGATCATTTTGGAAAGGCCACCGGCGAGGATGCGCTCGAGGATTTCCAGATCAGCTTTGTCGGGGAAACAGACCAGGGCCAACGCGGTGAGGGGACGGCCTCCCATGGCGTAGACATCCGAGAGGGCGTTGGTAGAGGCGATCTGGCCGAAAGTGTAAGGGTCGTCCACGATTGGGGTGAAGAAGTCTACGGTTTGCACGAGTGCCTGGTCGGGCGTGAGTTGATACACGCCGGCGTCGTCGGCGTGGTCGAAGCCGACTAGAACATTCGGGTCGTGTTGCCGGGCTAATTTCCCAAGCACTTTGTCCAGCGCCGCTGGACTCAGCTTGGACGCTCAACCGGCGGCTTTCACGGACTCCGTCAGGCGGAATGGCTTCACTTCGGGCACGAGAGCATTCTACTCGGGCAGAGAAAAGCGTTCACCACAGGGGGCACAAGGGGCACAGGGGAAAGAACTGTTATGGCTGGCGGTGAAAGTCGAATGTCGTGGTGGTGCCTGCGTCTTTGTTCTCGAAGACGACGTGAAGGGTTTTGCCATCGGCCGCGACCGACAGGCGGGCAACGCTGACGATCTTGTCTTTGCGCTTGTGTGTGAGTTCCACCGTGCTCGGGTTTAAGAGTTTGGCAGCGACCAGGGTGTGGCCGGGGTCGTCCTCGACCGGATAGAACTTGCCATCAAATTTCGCGTCGAATTTCTCTCCTAGCGGAGTTTCGCCACTGAATCCTTGTGGCGTGCACTTATAGGTGATCAGCGATCCGTTATTGGAACGGTTGACCTGGTAGGCGTGCCAGGAGCCGGAAATCAGGTGAGCGTCCGGCGGAGCCTTTTCGATTCTATGCGCGAACGTTTCAGTTGTGACGGCCTGGGCTTCAGTCGTGTCTTTGATTTGCTGGGTCAGAGTTGATCCGTCGGGCGAAACTTGCGTGAGTTCGGTAAACATCGTCTTTCCCGCTTTCTTGGCGATGATTTGCACCGTACGCGTATCGACGACTCGAACGTTAAGGGTGTCCCAGTAGTCGCCGTCTGCAACTTTGTGATCGCGGCCGTCTGCATTGACTTCGACATCCGCCCAATCTGAGGAGTGGAAAACTCCCTGCGCCAGCAAATACGCGATCGGCTTCTGCGGTATCGGAGGGTCGAGCACCCACGTTCCGTCAAAGGGACTCTGACCGAAGACGGCAGGAGCCAACAGCAGCAGAATGAGGAGCGTTTTCATCGGAAGTTCGCCCTGGTGGACGTTATGATATCGCCGATCGCAGGTTGGATGCCTATTTCACGGTGACGTCCCTGATCTTGAGGTCGGGGTATTGGTGGTTCCACTGGGCGGAGATGCTGTCGAAGGTTAGGCGGAAAGGTTCCGACTGGCCGGGGCCGAGCGGGGCCACATTGAGATCTACCGGTTCGTTGTAGGCTCCGTTGTTGCGGAAGAGACGCAGCGGCAGTTCTTCACGCTGGGCCAGTTGGCTCATGGAGTCGAGGAAATTTACCTGCACGATGACGCGGGTCACGGTCTTGTTTCCGGTGTTCGTGATCGTGCCGTCGATGTAGCTCACCGTGGCTCCGATGAAATTCTCGGCGGCAGACATTTTGAAGTCGGAGAGCTTTAGTTGTGCGATGTATGGCGAGGGCGGCACGATTTTCTTCGGCGGCTCGCGCAGGAAGAAGGCCGCGGCGAGCGCGAGTCCGATGACAACCACGACGGCGATGATGATGATCAGGCGGCTGTTGTCGCGCTCTTCGGCGACCGGGTTCTGCTGGCCGAGGCTTTCCATGGAGGAATTGTAGGACGTTGAGATTTGAATGTCGATTTCGGGGATGCCCCCGAGCAGAAGGCGTGAGCCACTAAAGAACCCTTCGACTTCGCTTAGGGCAGGCTAAGGGACACGAAGGAAAAATCTTCCAGGTACTCTGACGCATCCAATTCTCCGGAGGATATGATGGCCCAAGATTCGCACGCTTCCCTACGCCAACATCTGGTTGAACTGCTTACCGGAGGCCATGCCCACGCCACATTTGAAGATGCAATCAAGGGCTTGCCACTCAAACTCCATGGAACCAAGCCCGCGAATTTTCCGCACTCGGCGTGGATGATCCTCGAACACCTCCGCATCGCACAGTGGGACATTCTGGAATTCAGCCGCAACGCGAAGCACGAATCGCCGAAATGGCCCGAAGGCTACTGGCCGAAAACCGATGCGCCGCCAACCGCGAGCGCGTGGACCAAGAGCGTCGAGCAATTCCAATCGGATCTGAAGGCGATGCAGGAGCTCGTCAAGAATCCGAAGACAGATCTTTTCGCAAAGATACCGTGGGGTGACGGCCAGACGATTTTGCGGGAAGCGCTGCTGGTGGCCGACCACAACGCGTACCACATTGCGCAGTTGGTGGATCTGCGGCGGCTGTTGGGAGCGTGGAAATAGTCGGATAGAAGGAGCCTCAGGCAGATCTGGCAATTTCGCGCTGCCCCGATAGCCTCCTGGTGTCGGTGTCTCCGTGGTGAGCGCGTTTGCGGAATACGACTCGCGCTCCTTCTCTCCAGCGCTCGTCAATCCCGACGAAGGCCCACTCAATCTCCGGCGAGACATAGCGCAAGATCACATCGGTCGCGGGATGGACATGCAATGCCGGAGCGACCAGGAAGAGAAGAGGCGAGTCCTCGGACAACACCCGACCGCCGAAATATCCAAACCTCAAAAACTCTCCCCGTCGGTGATGCCACTGCACTCGCGCCCAATAGTCCAGGCCCTGCAGCGGCAGGTGAATGTCCTCATCGGCCTTCAGTTCGACTACTGCCAGGCGTCCCTCACGCGTCAGCGTCAGCACATCGATCATTGCCCGATCCGCCGCGGAAAACGCAGGGACCTGCGAATATACTGACTCGGTTTCAAGCCGCTCGTCGATCACGCTGACGTCGGCGCGCACCAGCGACTCCAGCCAGCGCTCGGGATGCATGCGAAACAACCGGTCGTGGCGTGGCCCGTAGGGATGCCGGGCATTCCGCAATGCGGTGAGCAACTGAACGAACAGCGGATAGTTGCGGTCTTCGAGAATTCGTTCCTCTGCCCCAACGCCAAACACGATTTCCTGTTTGGCGCGAAATGTGACGGCCTCGGCGCCCATGCGAGCCCGGGCAAACTCCAGGCCGCGCCAGCGGAATGCGATCTCAGCGGGAGAGGACAGCCACTTCGCAATTCTGCAGGATCGTCTGAATGCGCGTGATGGATTCGTCGAATCTCTCGAGCGCCATGGTTTCATTCGTGGTATGCACCAGCCGTGTCGCGATGTTGCCGCGATCGGTGCAGTCCATCTCGATCACCGAATCGTGGCGCTCGTCAAATTCGAAGAGCCGCCACTTGGCTGCGGCCCGATTCAGGTTCGCCATGCGCTCGCGGACCAATGACGAGGAACCCGCGGGAACAAAAAGAACGAGCCCCTCGACGAGGAACTTTCCTGCGGAAGATTCGCGGCTCACATCGAGCCACAAAATCCCGAAGGTCAAAGCCGCATCGATGGAACTCTGCGTCTCGGACGCATTCACGCCCAAAAGTGCGAAGGCTGTCTGACCTTGCCGCAGCAAGCCGCGCGCATAAATTGGGCCGAAGGATTTCTCCAGATCGACTCGAGTGGTGAGGTGGGAGATCGCGAATCCGGGAAAATGTCTTTCGAGCGCCCGTTTCAGCCTCGCCTCATACGCTACCCGCGCCGCCCGCTTCGCCGTAGGAGAGCGCCGGTCGCGCTCACGGCAGATCTCTATCTTCGTGGGCTGCGCCTGACCGAGGCGCTGCACGGCCAGGCGCAATGTGCCGCTTTTCACCTCGGCATCGAGCACCCGCCGCACAGTATTCCGCTCCGCCGACCACAGATGCAGCAGGCACTTGTTGTGCTCGCCAGATATGGAGTACTTGGCTTGTGCCAGATCGAACATCACCGCGCCATCTTCGATCACGACGGCGCCTGCGGCCTCGCCCAGGAATTCATCCAGCGTGTGAGTAAGCGCATCTGCATTCATGCCGCAATTGTGCGGAATCGGCGCGGTCAAAGTCTGTGACGAATGAACATTGGCATGTGGAAATCTTTTGGAGGGACGGAACCCAAGTTCAGGCCGCCGAGACCCGGACAATCCTGGAGAGGATTTTTGCCAATCTGCACGACAGGGAACGAGGTTACCTGCGTACCGTCTCAACTCCCGTCTCGTCTCCCCCATGTGGGATAATGGAGCATCGGAGCAAGCCCGAGTCCGCACGATACTCGCCGGCATCTAAACAACGTGGACAAATATAAAGATAAAGCTCGCTTTTTCTTCGAACATTACGGCCTGACCGAGCGCGACCTGGAGCGTTATCTGGGCGCCGCGCTTTCAGCCGGAGGCGACTACGCCGACCTGTATTTCGAATATCTTTCGTCGACCGCACTCTCGATGGACGAGTCGATGATCAAGTCGGCGAGCCAGGGGATCTCGGCTGGGTGCGGGGTCCGCGTGGTCAGCGGCGAGCGCACTGGATACGCCTACACCGACGACCTTTCTTCCGACCGCATTCTGCACGCGGCAAAGACAGCAGCGCTGATTGCGAGCGCTCCAGCCAGGGCGACCGTCGCCGGATTTCAGAAGACCGCGGCGCGCAGCCTCTATCCGGTAACGCTGCCGAGCGTTGACGCCGAGATCAGCGCCAAGGTTGAGTTGCTGATGCGAGCCGACAAGACGGCGCGCGGATATGATCCGCGCATCAAAGAGGTCCGCGCCAACTATGGCGACGAGCTGCGCAATATTCTGGTGGTCGCCTCCGACGGCACTTTCGCCGAAGACTCGCAGCCGCTGGCGCGCATGAACGTGAGCTGCATCGCCAAGACCGAAGGCAACTCCGCCCGTGGCACGTCCGGTGGCGGAGGCCGCGTCGCCCTCGACTTCTTCTTCGGAGACAAGAATCCGGAATTTTTCGCCCGGGAATCCGCGCGCCAGGCGATCCTGCAACTCGATGCTCGCGAAGCGCCTGCCGGAGAAATGGAAGTCGTGCTCGGACCCGGATGGCCCGGCGTGTTGTTGCATGAAGCCGTTGGCCATGGACTGGAAGCAGACTTCAATCGCAAGAAGACTTCAGCGTTCGCAGGCCTGATTGGCAAGCGAGTCGCCAGTGAAAAATGCACTGTGGTCGACAATGGCACCATGCCGTGGCGCCGCGGATCGCTCAACGTGGACGACGAGGGCGAACCGACGCAGGAAACAGTCCTGATCGAAAAAGGAATTCTGAAGGGATATCTCAGCGACAAGCTTTCCTCACGCCTGATGGGCATCGCCGACACGGGCAATGGACGCCGCGAGAGCTACGAGCACATCCCTATGCCACGCATGACGAACACATACATGCTGGCGGGGAACGACAATCCGGAAGACATCATCCGCTCGGTGAAGCACGGAGTCTACGCCGTCAACTTCGGCGGAGGCCAGGTTGATATCACCAACGGAAAGTTCGTCTTCTCGGCGAGCGAAGCCTACATGATCGAAGACGGCAAGATCACCGCGCCGATCAAGGGTGCAACGCTGATCGGCAATGGTCCGGATGTGCTGACCAGAGTCTCGATGGTCGGTAACGATCTGAAGCTGGATGAAGGCGTAGGCACCTGCGGCAAGGATGGGCAGGCCGTCCCGGTAGGCGTGGGTATCCCGACGCTGAAGGTTGATCGCCTGACGGTAGGTGGCACCGCGAGGAAGGATCCCGGCGGCTTCATGCAATAAGATTCATTTGCCACGGATTTTTACGGATCTCACGGATTTCTCAAAGCCTTGTCATCCTGAGGAAGGCGGGTCGTGCGTTTCCTCTGTGTCCCCCGTGTCCTCTGTGGTGAAAGATTTTTCTATGTCCTCAACTGAACTCGAAGCTAAAAATACGAAACTCCAAACTGACCTCCGCGAAGTCGCCCAGGACATCGTCGCCCGCGCCATGAAAGGCGGAGCATCGGCCGCCGAATGCGTCGTGCGCGAAGGCGACGAATTCTCCACGCTAGTCCGCCTCGGTCAGGTCGAAACGCTGAAAGAATCCGGCTCGAAATCCATCGGCGTGCGCGTGTTCTTCGGACAGCGGGCCGCCAGCACCTACTCGAGCGATTTCTCCAAAGAGGGCCTCGACCGCATGGTGAAATCTGCGCTCGAACTGGCGAAGATCACCTCCGAAGATCCCTTTGGCGGAATTCCCGACGCTTCGCAACTCGGCCAACTGCAGGGCAATCTCGATCTCTACCACGAAGACGTGTATTCGTTGCATGGCGCCGCCCGTATCGATTACGCGCGCCGCGCCGAGAAGGCCGCTCTCGATTTCGACCCGCGCATCAAGAACTCCGAAGGCGGATCGTTCGACGCTGCCACCGGACACAAAGTTCTGGCCAACTCGCACGGATTCGTTGGCGAATACTCGCGGTCGTACTGCTCCGTCGCCGCGGTCCCCATCGCGCAAACCGACGAGGGCGCGATGCAGCGCGACTACTGGTACTCGGTCGCGCGGACGCTGAAGAAACTCGACGCTCCCGAAAAAGTTGGCCGAATCGCGGCCGAGCGCACGCTCCGACGGCTCGGAGCCAAAAAAGCGAAGACCGCGACGGTTCCGATCGTTTTCGATCCCATGGTCTCGACCTCGATCCTCGAGCACATCTTCGAAGGCATTAACGGGGACTCCGTTTACCGCGGCGCCAGTTTCCTTGCGGGCAAACTCGGGCAGAAGATCGCCGGCGACAACGTCACGGTGATCGACGACGGCACGATCCCCGGCGGGTTCGGCACCGCTCCGTTCGACGGCGAGGGCATCCCTACGCGTCGCACCGTTGTTATCGAGAATGGTGTGCTCAAGTCGTACCTGTTGAACACCTACACGGCGAAAAAGCTCGGTCTGCAAACGACGGCGAATGCCGCGCGCGGGCTGGCGGGCACGCCGGGCATCGGCCCGGGGAATTACTTCCTGCAGCCTGGTGCGAAGAGTCCGAAAGAATTAGTCGCAGGCATCAAGGAAGGCTTGTACGTGACGGAGTTCCTGGGGCAGGGCGTGAATCTTGTGACTGGAGATTACTCGCGCGGTGCGTCCGGGCTCTGGATTCAGAACGGTGAAATCACATATCCGGTGGAAGAAATCACGGTCGCGGGGAATCTGAAAGACCTGTTCTTCAACATCTCGGAAATCGCAAACGACCTTGAATTCCGCGGCTCCGTCGCGGCACCGACAATCCGCATCGACGGCTTAACCGTAGGCGGCGAATAGCTTGTGTAGGGACGGACGCCTCGTCCGTCCCGCGAGCGTGCTTCTCATCTCCAGTTCACCTTCCGTAGATCCTCCAAATCCACCGCGCTTCATGCAATACAATTCCATGCACACGGACGGTTCACCCTGTGGTTCTCTGTGACCTCTGTGGTGGGTGCTTTTTTCACCACAGAGGACACAGAGATCCACAGAGGATCACTGCCGAGGTGCGCTCATGAAGTACGCCAAAATTGTTTTCTGGATTGCTGCGATCTGGGGAATTCTCGTCATCACGCCTCTGTATTTTCTCTATGATACGATCGGACGCCAGGACCCGCCTGCGATCACGCATCCCGGGTTCTACTACGGGTTCGCGGGCTGCGCCCTTGCCTGGCAGTTCGCGTTTATAGTCATCGCGAGGGATCCGGTCCGCTTCCGCGCGATGATGATCCCTTCAGTTTTCGAGAAATTCAGCTTTGCCGTCGCGCAGACTGTGCTCTATGTTCAGCACCGTCTTCATCCGTCCGACCTGGCCCTCGGCGGAATTGACGGCCTTCTCGGAGTATTGTTCTTGGTTGCGTTCTTTCGGACTTCGGGCAGAACGCCGTCGCTGGATAAAGCCTAATCACCGGGAGCACTCATGAACCGCCGCGCATTCCTGAAATCCGCCAACATCGCTGGACTCGCGATCGCTCTTCCATCTGCTACATTTGCGGCCGAGGAAAAGAAAGCAACTCCTGCGAACGCATCCTCCGACCCCAGGACCATTCTTCTCAAAGACTATCGGCCGCGCTCGATCTACAAAGTTCCGGTCACACAGGTCGAGAAAGCGAAGTTCCCGATTATTGATATGCATTCGCACCCCGAGCCCAAGACCGACGCTGAGATCAACACATGGATCAAGAATATGGACGAGGTCGGCGTGGAAAAATCCATGGTCCTGACGATGACCACCGGGAAGCCCTTCGACGAGATCAACGCGAAGTATTCCAAGCATCCCGACCGCTTCGAAGTCTGGTGCGGCCTGGATTTTTCGGGACACAGCGGGCCCGGATTTCCCGAGAGTGCCGTTCGCGAGATCACGCGCTGCCACGAAGCCGGCGCGAAGGGGATTGGTGAAATCCACGACAAAGGGCAAGGCCTGCGCTCAGGAAAATCCACGGCGCCCGGCATCCACCCGGACGACCCGCGCGTGGACGCAATCTGGGAAAAGGCCGCCGAACTCCACATGCCCATTAGCCTGCACGTGGCCGATCCCATATGGATGTATCAACCCATGGACGAGCACAACGATGGGCTGATGAACGCCTATGAATGGCGCTTGGATAATCAGCCCAACATCGTCAAGCTTCCGGGGATGATTGAAATCCTTGAGCGCACCGCGGCGCGGCATCGGAAGACAACATTCGTTGCGTGCCACTTCGCCAATCTCGATTACGATCTCGCGCACCTGGGGGAAGTTTTCGAGCGCAACCCGAATCTTTACGCCGACATTTCCGCCCGCTACGCCGAGACCGCGCCGATTCCCCGCTTCGCCGCGCAGTTTTATGCGAAGTATTCAGACCGGCTGGTTTACGGCACCGACATGGGATTCGACACGAGGATGTACCGCATTACCTTCCGCATTCTCGAGTCGCAGGACGAGCATTTCTACGAAACCAATCAGTTCGGGTATCACTGGCCGCTGTACGGGCTGGGACTTGGCGATGAGATTCTCGATCGCGTGTATCGTGGGAACGCGGCTAAGCTGCTGGCGGCGCGATCAAGCTAGAAGACTCTTCACGCG
The DNA here is from genome assembly GCA_020073385.1 of Terriglobia bacterium. Classification (GTDB taxonomy): domain Bacteria; phylum Acidobacteriota; class Terriglobia; order Terriglobales; family Acidobacteriaceae; genus Sulfotelmatobacter. The sequence goes on from JAIQFH010000055.1 coordinate 34,999, forward strand.
GGATGCAGACCACACGCTCGCTTTGCTCGCGGGACGGACGAGGCGTCCGTCCCTACACGAGCACACTTACTGATGCGGCGCGGCCGCGGCTGACGTTGCAGGGCCTGACGATGGCGCGTCGAAGGAATTGCCGATGGCGTCGCCGGAGAGGACTAGCTCCACGCGGCGGTTTTGCTGGCGGCCTTCGGGGGTGTCGTTGGAGGCGATGGGAGCGGTCTTGCCGAAGCCGTGCGCTTCGACGGAGCTCGACCCAATTCCCTGCTGCACGAAATAGTCGCGAACCGCTTGCGCGCGCAGCTCCGAGAGGCTTTGGTTATATTCATCGCCGCCGACGCTGTCGGTGTGTCCTTCGACCGAGACATGCAGGCTGGGATAGGCGAGAATGATGCCGGAAACTTTCGCCAGGCGTTCGCGGGCTCCGGGAGCGAGTTCGTAGCTGCCGCTGCGGAAGAGGACGTCGGACATATTAGCGACAAGCCCGCGGGCGGAGTCGCGAGTGGCAAGAATCGAGTTCAGCTGCTGCAGGAGGCGTTCGCGAAGTTCCTGCTTCTCGCGTTCGGCCTGCTGGCGTAGGTTTTCTGACTGAGCGGCAGCGGCGCGAGCCTGAACGGTTTCAGCTGCGAGCGCCTGCTGTTGCGCGACAGCATCCGCTTTCGCCTTCTCGGCTTCTTCTTTCTGGCGGGCGGCTTCCTGCGCAGCGGCCAGGGCTTCCTGCTTCATTTGCTCGGCTTCCGCCTTAGCTTGTACAGCAGCGGCACGATCTTTCTCGGCTTGCATGCGGGCCTGTTCGGCGGCCTGGCGCGCGGCTTCCGCGTCGGCGCGGCGCTTGGCTTCGGCTTCGGCATCGGCGCGGGCCTTCGCCTCACGTGCGGCGGCGGCAGCTTGCGCTTCTTCTTCCGCCTTTTGCTTGACAGCCATCACGCGCGCCTCTTCGGCGGTTTGTGTGGCTTCCTTGGCGGCGGCCTCGACCACGTCCTTCTTCTGCTTCTGACGATAGAACTCTTCGGCGTGCAGCAACTGCTGGCCGGCCTTGGAAAGAATCGACGGCGCGTATTTGTCGGCTAAAGCGATATGCGCGATGCGGAGCGCGTTGCGTGCTTCAAACAGCTCCAGCGGAGTCTTGGAGTCGATGCCGAAGATGGCGTCCTGAATGTGCGCGTTGGTCGCGGAATAAGTGCCGCGAGTCACGAGTTCGTACTTGGCATCGATGTTCTCGGTCGCTGCGCCGCTGATCGACGAGCTCTCGGCGACGACCATGTTGCCGGGCTGGGTCACTGCGAAGTACGGCTCGGCGGTGACGATCAGGCCGAAGGTCTGCAAATCCGTGAAGGCTTTGAGCTGGGCATTGCCGTGGTGATCGAGAGTCAGCTCGCCAAGATTGTCGGGACGTCCCTGCGGCGAGATTGCCCAAAGAACATATGTCAGATACTCGAGCCCGAACTTGGTAGCGTCTTCGAAGCCTTCGAACTTGGCTTCGATCTGGAAATTCGTCTTCTTGCCTTCGACCTTCGCTTCGCCGGTGGCGCGCTGCATCAGATCGCTGCCGTGAAAGTCGACTCTGGTCGATCCACCCTGCAAGCGATAGTGCATTGCTTTGATGGTGCGCATCACCGTGGGCGCAGGAGCAGCGTTGAGTACACCGCTCGATGTGGTGGCGACCGTCGTCGTGGTGACCGTTTGCGTGGTCGAGTACGTTGACGGAGCTTGGGTTTGCGCGGACGCGAGCGCCGCGGCGGCAGAGAAGACAACGGCCAGACACAGTTTTTTCACAGTGTTTCTCGATCTGGGGGAGACAGAGATTTCTAATCTTCTATATGGTGCGGGATGAGTGTCTGAATGCAAAGGACAAGAAGGGTGGGGACTTTAGTAACCGGTCGGAGATAGTGGTGGGGTGCTCGGCTTCGCCTTCGCTGGACAGCCCCTTCGACTGCGCTCAGGGCAGGCTACGGCGGCTGTCCCCACATGGACTGTTAAGGGATGTCGGCGATGGTGCCTTTGGGGCCGACGATCAGCGCTCCGCCCTCTGGAAAGGGGCTGACGGCGTTGAAGGCGAAGCCTTGCTTCTTCTTCCCGTTGATGCGGCGGGGATCGTTCGGCGGGCGGAAGTCGAAGATGAAATCTTCCCCGACGACGAAGAGACGCTGAGGCGCTACCGGCTTAGTCAGCTTTTTCTCGATCCCTTTCGCCGGTTGCTCTTCGGACTGCCGGAGCGCTGCAGCATTCACCTGCTGGTCGTAGGCCAGGGCCGAGAAGTATGCCTGCGGATGCAGGTTGGAGAGCGTCCACGTCTTGCCGCCATCATTGGTAAAGGCGAGGTTAGGACCGTCATCGTCGGGATGCTTATAGTCGCCGCCGGCGATGACGCCGTGACGTGCGTCGCGGAAGGCGATGGAGAAGATGCCCGCGGATTCGGGGCCGTGGAGGATGGGAGTGTTGAAGGCCTCCCAGGTTTTTCCGCGGTCTGGGGAGTGGAAGACGCGGGCCGCTTTGCCGCCGGTGGCAAACCAGATGTTGGCATCAGGGGCTGAAGCCCCTTCTTTTTCGGAGGCTGACGCGGCGCTAAAATGCCGCTCTTCCCCCAATGCAATGCAACTATTGCTGGCCGCGAAAGCGCCCTCACCGTCGAGGGCGTCGGGAAGTTGCGAATGTGGGATGGCATGCCAGGATTCGCCATCTTCCGTAGCGAGCAACTCGAATTTCGGTTTCCCCTTTTCGTCGGGGATGGGATCGCCGAGGACGATGCCATGCTTTGGATCCCAGAAGGCCATGGAGTCGAAGAATCCCTTGGGATTCGAGTTGGTGAACTGCTGTTGCCAGTGCTGGCCCCCGTCTGACGTGTGGTAGATGCGCGACTGGTCACCCGGGCCCGCGGACATCAGGAAAGCTTCGTTTGCCGAGAATGCCACTACGGCCCGGAAGTCGAGCGTCGTGGCGTCAGGGACCTGGCCGGGAATCCATGTTTGGCCGCCGTCCGTGGTGCGGAGATAGGTGCCGTGCGTGCCGCTGGCCCAGGCGACCTGGCGCGAGACCGCACTCACGCCGCGGAGATTCTCGGTCGTGTGGGATGTCTGCACTCTAGGACCGGACTGAGCGACGGCGGTGGCGATTAAGAAGAGCAATGGCAGGATGCGCATCGGGGATTCTCGGAGCATTTTTGAGTGACTGAAGATTCTTACCACAGAGGACACAGAGGAGCACAGAGGAATCCGGGCGTGATTTGGAGAACTGCCGGCCAAATGTTCAGGTGGCGGGGCGGAGCGCAAGATGCGCTCCGGACAGCCGGCAGGATGCCGGCGCTACCGATCAAGGTCATTTTGCCGTGAAGTCTACAAAGGACGCGGTTTTGCCAATGTACACACGCAAGCTGCATCGGGCGCCGACGTGAGCGAAGGCCACTTCGAGTTGATCGGTGGACGATTCCACCTGAGCGGTTTCCATCTGACTACGAGCCACGTCTTGCTTCTCGTCGTACGCTGATCCCGCGGTGACGTTTTTGTTCACGACGATTGACCAGTTGCCGCGGGCGGGTATCGGATAGACGGTGTACGCGCCGATAGGAATCATGGAGCTGCCGAGCGACAGTTGCGCCTCGGTGAACAGCGTCATGGGAGTCCCGCCCGGGGCCCACGGCTTGCCGTTGGAAATCCTCTCTTGTTTGGCTGAGACGGGCGTGTAGCGAATGTAAACCTGGCGTCCATCATCGAGATTGCAGGTCGTAGTGGATTGATTGCCTCCGCTTTGCGCGGAGACGAAGGGGGCTAAGAAAAACGATATGAGTACCACTCTCCAGACGATCGTGGCCGACATGTGGAAAGCCTCCCGCGCAGAAGTGTATAGCCGGAAGGGGTTCTTGGGGAAGGGATTTAGCAGTGGAGAGCTCCCGACAGCGGGGCCAAAGGCATTCGCCACGAAGGTCAGGAAGAAACACGAAGGAGCGCGTAGCCTTCAGTCTCGTTCGTGATGGACCTTCGGTGACGTTTAATGCCGCCCTGGCCGTTGCTACCGTCAGTGTCAGGCACGGGTGCGTCAGGTGCCCAGCGAGGGGAGTCCATGGCGAAAGCAAAACTGAGAATTCTTTATGGCGAAGGCGATGGGGACGTACTGGCGAAGCAGGCTGTGGCATTTGAAAAGGCCGGACATGTGGTGCAGAAGGCCGAGGGACGCAAGGGAGTGGACGAGTCTCTGCGGAAGGCCACGTTTGATCTGGTGATTCTCGGATCGACATTGAGCCGCAATGATCGCCATCATCTGCCCTATATGGTGAAGAAGGTGAACGCCGAGACCAGCGTGCTGGTTATGCATGCCGATGGAAGCCGGCATCCGTATGTAGATGCTTGCGTGGACACCGGGTCGAGCATGGAGACAGTGTTGAACCGGATCGAGACCATGAAGATTGCCGGAATGATGCCGCAGGCGGCAGCAGCGGCTGGGGCGGGAAGGTAAGAGCAGTACCCAGTACTCAGTAGAACGAAGGGCGGCCTTGCGGCTGCCCTTTTTCCATTTCATCCCAGTAGAGAATCACGTTCGGTACGAATCAACTTCGTCAATGGTGGAGTGAGAGAGCCGCTTCGGGTTACAAATCTGCCTGGCGATTCGCGATGCGAACGCTGAAGTGGGAAGAGATCGGGAATTTCGAGGCGAAGTGAAAATCCCTACCCTGTCGCACAAAAAGGCGACAAGGGTGGGAACCCTCAAGATTATTGGAAGAGATCTCTTACGGAAGAGTTCGCGGGGCCGGCTTCCCGGCCGCACCCTTGTAGTCCTTTGGGTAAACCACGAGGCAACGGTTCGAGCCTTCGCCTTCGCTCTCGGTGTGGAGGTCGGCTTCGTCGCGCAGGGCTAGGTGGACGATGCGGCGCTCGCGCGAGGACATCGGGCTGAAGTGGTAGGGAGTTCCGGTTTTGCGGACTTTCTCAGCGGCGACGTCGGCCGCGGCGCGCAGTTCCTGAATGCGCAACGAGCGGCGATTCTGGCAGTCGAAGCAGACCTTCTCGTGCTCGCCCGAAGCCAGGTGCAACATTTCGAGCGCGAGCAGCTCCAGGGCGCGCAGCAACTCTCCGCCGCGATCGAGCAGGAGCGGGGAGTCGGGGCCGGAGAAGTCGACGAGAATTTCAGGCTTCTCCCAGTCGCGATTCTCGGGGAGAGGCGGGTCGACGATGATGCGATATTTGAGGCGAAGACCGCCATGGGTGACGACGGCCTGAAGGAACGTGTTGATTTTATTGGCGGCGGCGACTTTGTCCATAAGAAGCTTTCAGCTATCAGCCGTCAGCTTTCAGCGAACGGCCCAGCGGGATTTCTATCCGGTGTCGGGGAATCGGCCCCGGGGGCTAAAGCCCCGATCTCTACTCGTCTCTACGCGGCGCTAAAGCGCCGCTCTTCCACGGTTGCGCTACGATCTCGTTGCCGTTAGGTCCGTTGCCATCCATTTTCCGTCAGATCCGTTGCCATCCGCGCCTGCCACAACGATCGCATTTGGCTGACAGCTGAGAGCTGACGGCTGACAGCTCGCCGTCACTTGTCTTTCTTCCTGGCGCGTTTGGCCATCATCTCGCGCATCTCACGGCCAAGCGACGTGCGATTCATGACGGCCTGCTGGGCAATCGAAATCACGTTGACCACGGCATAGTACAGGTTCAAGCCCGCCTGCAGGCGGAAGAAGATGAAGCCCATCATCAGGGGCATCATCACGTTCATCATCCGTTGCTGCGCCGGATCCATGCCAGCCTGCGGCGTCATGCGCTGCGTTACCAAACTGCTGATCACCATCAGAATCGGCAATATGTAGATAGGATCGGGCGCCGACAGGTCGTGAATCCAGAGCCAGTGCGCGTGCCGCAGATCGAGTGCCGTCGACAACATGCGGTAATACGCGAACAGGAACGGCATCTGAATCAGCAGCGGCAGACATCCGCCCGCCGGATTGACGCCTTCTTTCTTGTACAGTGCAGCGATTTCCTCGTTCATCGCCGCCTTGCGCGGATCGCGCAAGCTGTACTTCTTGTATTTCTCCTGAATTGATTTGATCTGCGGCGCCACGCGCTGCATCTTCAGCATCGACTTCATTTGCGTGATCCGCAGCGGGAGCAAGGCCAGGCTGATGATCAGCGTCTGGAGAACAATGGCCCATCCCCAGTTGTGGATGATGTAGTGATAGGTCCAGCGTAGCCAGACGAAAAGCGGTTTGGCGATGATGCCCCACCAGCCAAAGTCGACCAGGCCGTTGAGATCGTTGTCGGCACCCGAGACACCGGGAACAGGAATCTTCTGCAGGACCTGCAACTCCTTGGGGCCTGCGAAGAGCCGCTCAGAGGTGGCGCCACGAGGGTTGCCGACGGCGGCGCCGATGACGTCAACGTTGACGGTTTCCTTGCTGTCCGGCTTTGAGGGGTCCTTCGGAACCGGCATGCTGTGGTTCAGAGTGACCATCGAAGCGGCGGCCGGATCGTCAGGAATGAACACGGCAGCGAAATATTGATCGGTGGGTCCGGCCCAGTGAAAGGGGCCGGGCATGGTCGCTCCGCCAATCACCTGCGTACACTTTGAAAACAGTGAGAATCCGCAGCGGGGAGTCACGCGCTCGATATTCTTGTTGAACTGATAGGCCAGAAGCGAGGTCGCGTAAAAGGCTGGCGACGTCTGGTCGCCAAATCCCGATGGCCAAGCTAAAAAAGCTTCCTTCGGCGTTCCCTTGTAGGTGACGCTGGCGTCGGTTTTGACGACGTAGGTGTCATCGAATTTGAAGACTTTGCGGACGCTCAGATCCTGGTCGGAGTACTCGAAGGTGATCTGCTGGCCGTCTTGCGTTGCAACGTAGAGCGCCGAGTTCAGGCGTCCGCGTAGACCTTCGTCATAGGTCCAGAGCGAGAGTGGATATCCATACTGCGCCGAGGCAGTGGGATTGACCAGGTCGAGCTTGCCGTTTTCGGCGTCGTTGTCGAATTTCTTCAGGATCCACGATTTAACCTGCCCACCGCGATTGGAAAACGTAACCCGGTAGAGGTCGCTCTCTATCACGGTTTCGGTTTCGGCGGGCGCCTGCTTCCTGACCGCAGGCGTTAAGGGAGTGGCGGGCCGAGTCGTGGGCGCCTTTGACTCATTCGACTCAGGCGACTCAGGCGGAGGCGGCGGAGCCTGCTCCGTCTGGGCTATCTTCTGCGGCGGCGGGGGCGTGGGGAAGTACTTCTTCAGCAACGGCTGCGCCAGCAGCATGAAGACGAACGAGACGAGGAAGATGAGAAGCAGTCGTTTCTCGCTGCCCGGTTCGTGTTGAGGATTTTTATATTCGGCCAAAGTTATGAGTTCCGTTTCAAGAGCGACCACCGGGGCTAAAGCCCGGTGAATTCGGTACGTCTGACGCGGCCCTCAAAGGGCCGCGCTTCCACGGGGCTTCGACGCCCGGTTTCACTACCGGATCGTAACCACCCTTAACGAACGGATGGCAACGCAGTACCCGCGCTGCAGCCTTCAACCCGCCGCGCAGAACGCCATAACGCTCGATGGCTTCCATGGCGTATTCGGAGCACGTCGGGGTGTAGCGGCACGCGGGCGGGAACATGGGTGAGATGGCCCACTTGTAGGCACGCAACAGACAGAGTGCGACGCGTTGTGCAAAAGGGCGCATATCAGGTTCTGGGCTCCGGTCTTGCAGCCGCCAGCTTCCTCTCTATGACTACGAAAGCCCGGCGCACTTCGTTCAGTAGCGCGTCGAAGCTAATGGTTAACAACACTTTCTTCGGATTGATCACGACATCGGCGCCTGGCCCCGGACAAGGGCGGGTGAGGCGGACAGCCTCCCGCAAGCGACGCTTCATGCGGTTCCGCTGAACGGCGCCCCCCAGAGCGCGACCCACCGTGAATCCGATGCGAAGACCCGAAGTTGCCGGAACTGTGGCAGCGCCAGCGGCTTGCCGGTCGAGATAGAAAACAGTCATAGATGCCGAGAAATGCCGGCGCCCCTGCTTGTATACACGCTCGAAATCGGCGTGGCGTAACAACCGAGAGCTGCGGGGAAACGCGGCTTTCGCCTTTCGCGGCTCGACACCTTGATTCGATGCTTCAGGCACACTGGCGGTCACAGTGCCTCTAAACTACAGAACGCATTTGCGATTGACGCAGTCGCGGCCGAGAGCGGCCGCGCCACACTGATTCGCGGCTGCTTATTCCCGAAAACCTGGCTTCACTGAGACCCGCTTGCGCCCTTTGGCGCGGCGGCGGGAAAGAACCTTCTGGCCGCCCTGGGTCTTCATGCGCGTGCGGAATCCGTGCTTCTTGGACCGCTTGCGCCGGTTAGGTTGGAACGTACGCTTAGGCATGAAAAGTAGCTGCTCCTGATTCGTTCGACGGTCTTAGGGCAAACTCAAAGTATAAATCAGGGGCTGGTTCCGCGCCAAACGCTGCTGGGGTAGGATGTGGCGACGGGAAAAACGGCTCCGCCCCTTTCTTGCGTTGTTTTTGGCCTTGCCCGCCCCGCGCGCGTGAGGCTCGAGCTTTTCTTGTTTTCTAAAACCAGCGCCGTACCCGTAAGCGGTGCTGTCCGAACTCGTCGTGGAAGGCTTCTTCCAACTTCGCTTCTTCGACCGGAATCACAGTCCAGTTAAGATAGGCAACCATCAAGGGTAGAAGAACGACTGGCCAGATTTGTTTCAGTAATCCCGCTTCTCCGAGGTAGGCCAAGACGAGGCCTACATACATCGGATTTCGAGTGAAGCGATACGGTCCCCGTGTCACCAGCTTCGCAGATACCTTACCCGGAACCGTTGTGGTTCTAGCCTTACGGAAAAGCACGAGCCCCCAGCCCGCGATCACCGCACCCACAGCAAACAAAGCAACTCCGGCGATCGTACTAACCAAGACCGCCTTTGGAGAGATGGTGACACGACGCACATGTTCCAGGGCTACACCCAGGAGATAGGTCAGCACGAACACCCAAGGAACAGGCACAAGCAGTAGGAATCGAACGGGATTCTTCATTCCCCAACTCCTCAGTCACTGTGAACCGCGAGGGTCGGCTTCAAGGGCCTATCTCAAAGCAGTGACATTGTCGCACCCGTTTTACGAAATCGGCGATCACACAAGTTTGCGCCGTCTGCTCGTCCTACCGCGATGGAGGTATTGAGCGTAATCGGGGATTTCACAGCAGTTGGTTCACGTGAATTTGAGTTATTTCGCGGGCGCTATCGGTACAGCCATGATTGTAGCCAGCATGGTTGCAACCGCCTTCTCTTTGCCGCCGCTGATGGCAAAGGCGTCCGCTGTACAAACCGTCAGCGTCCGCCCTGCTCTCTTCACTTGCGCTCTAGCCGCGAAGGCCTCGCCCGCAGCGGGCGCGAGGAGGTTCACCTTTAGCTCCACGGTAAGGACCTCCTTATCGTCTGCCGCCACGGTTAAGGCGGCGTAACCACAAGCAGAATCCAGAACCGCAGTGATAGCGCCCGCGTGCAGGTAGCCGTTCTGTTGCGTAAGATTTGGCGAAAATGGCAGGCGAATCTCCACACCGCCTTGAACCACTGCTGTGAGCTCGGCCCCCAAAGTGGACATGAAGGCCTGCTGGGAAAAACTTTGCCGGACGCGTTCCTCGTGCGTGGTCACGTACCTCCTCTATTCGCCAGGGTCCTTTCCGTTACGGTATTCGCAATGATAAATGCTTCTTCCGAGATGAGCCTCGGAATCGAAACCATGAATGTTGTAACCAGACCATTTTGCTCACTGAGGGGTTTGAGATGGGATGAGAAGGTCGATCCCCGATCACGGATCGCGCTAAGCTACCGGTGATCAAAGCACTCGTAGTGCAATCCCGAAGGATAAGGAGATCGACCCTTGAAGAAGAATAGCAAGTCTGCCATGAAGAAGGAACAGAAAGCGAAGCGGGCGAAAGCTCGGCGTCCAGTGCAGCGAGAAGCCAAGGAAGTACTGGCGGAGCTGGTGGAGAAACTGAGAGGAAAG
>JAIQFH010000056.1 GCA_020073385.1 Terriglobia bacterium
TTCTTGGCCCAGCGATTCATGCGCACATAGATACTGTGCCAGTTGCCAAACCGCTTGGGCAATCCGCGCCACTTACATCCGTGCTCGGCCACGTAGAGGATCGCATTCAGTAACACCAAGTTCTCATGACGCACGTTGCCGCGCTGCACCGGCAAGCAATTCTGAATTCGTTCGTACTGCTCGGCAGTAAGTTCCATGCCTTGCATCTTACTCGAAGATTGTTGACGTAGTGTGAACAGGCCCTAGTTCCCACGACTTCCACTAATCACAGCACATGCGGGGATAGCTGTCTTGGCTATTCGTGAGGCGAAAGCTGAGGCACAGACGCTCGCCCGCCAATGGTGGAAGAGCGGCGCTTTAGCGCCGCGTCAACGAACTGTTTGAAAGGGCTTCAGCCCCCGCGTCGAGCCGAACTGACTCGCACCCCGCCCCAACAACGTAGCAAAACCAGTGGCGTATCACAGATCAAACACCCGATATACCCTCGACGGATTCTGCGCCTGCAACAGTGAGATCGCCACGTTGTATACCGCTGCCCCACCCGGCGTCTTGCCCTCGGTTCTCCCATGATGCGCATGACCATGCACGACCAAATCTGCGCCATGCCGGTCGATGACCTCGGCTAAACGTGACGTGCCCATAAAAGGAAATATCTCCGGGGCCTCACCCTGCACCGTTTCAAGGATCGGCGAATAGTGCACAACTACCACGCGCTTTTTCGCCCGCAGCTGCGACAGCCCCCGCTCCAGCTTCATCGTTTCATCAATCGAAGCCCGTACGAAATCCTTGATCTCGCGCTCTCCAAACGCTGTCAGAACTCCTCGGCCGAAACCTCCGACAAACCCCTTGCACCCGGCAAACCCCACGCCGTCCCGCTCGTAGCCGCTCCCGTCGAGCACTTTGACTCCGGCGCTGATCATCATCCGGCACAATTCCTGCTCTTTTCCGCTTTCGTAGTCGTGATTCCCTAAAACGACTACCGTCGGCAGCCGCAATCGCACCAGCACATTCAGCAGTGGCTCCATCTCGTCGGGCTGCCCGTAGTTGGTCAGATCTCCAGCCAGCACCAGCACATCGGCTTCGTCGCGCACACGCTCGAACTGATCCTTCAACTTCGCATAGCTCTGCGGGGTGAAATGCAAATCGGCACTGGCTGCGATTCTCATGCGCTCTTCTTCGTCCAATCAGGAGTTGGCACACCGCACGAGGCCTGAGTTCCATCCAACTGCGCCAGCCGCTGCGCCCGACGTTCCGTCAGAAGGTTCGGCAATTGCCATTCATTCACATCGATGGCGAACATGTTGTCGTCCACCAGGCTGCCGCGAAATCTCGCCTCCGGATTAGGGTTTTGAATCTTCACCTCAAAGCGCCGCAGCAGCTCACACCAAATCTCGGCGGGAACATAGTGGCTTTGCGCCGGATACACGTACCTGAACAGCACCAGAGACCACAACAGCATCTCCCAATGCTCTCCTACCAGTTCCATCTCGCGCCGCCAATCGAAGCTGCTGTGGGTCCCGTAGATGACATGCGCTATATCGGCTCCATCAAAGCGCTCGCGTCGCGCCACAAAGATTTTTGACGCGACCAACTCCTCGGGAGCAAGCACGCGAGTCGTCACCCCATACACCACGGCCGGCTGCGCGCGCTCAATCCACGAATCCTCCACTACGATCACACCATTGCTCATCCCGGTAATGAGATCAACGAAGTACTCGCCCCGCTTCGCCTTGGCGAGCCATACGGGATCCAGGACATCGCATACCATTCCCGATTCCCGCAGGCATTGCAATGCCGCCGGACAATTCCCGGCCGTTACAAACAAATCTAGGTCCTTAGTCTGACGGCATATTCCGGTATGCTGACGAAGCGCAAAAGCGCCTGACACCGCGTAGGGCACGCAGCGGCGTTCGAGCGCTTCGAGGACATCGCGGAACAAGCCGATCTGCTCTTCCGGCGCATCGGCCGGCGAAGAAGAAGTCTTCGGCACTGCTTCCGGATTGGGCGGTTCGGGCACCCACCTTGGATGTGGAGCCTTCACCCGTGGTTGTTAACCGGTTTGCTAGAAAGGCGTTTGATTCGGCAATTTACTTGCCGGTGTAGCTCACTCTCCAAATCGTATTCGATCCATCGTCACTCACCAGCAGTGATCCATCCGGCGCCAGCGTGATCCCCACCGGACGCCCCCACACTTGTCCGTTCGGCAGCACAAACCCGGTCAGAAAATCCTCATACTCCCCGCTCGCATGCCCCGTCTGATGCAGGGGAACCCGAATCACCTCATATCCCACGCGGGTGGCCTTGTTCCACGACCCGTGTTCCGACGCGAAAATGTCGCCCTTATATTCCGCCGGAAACTTGTCCGCCTCGTAAAACGTGAATTCCAACGAAGCATTGTGCGGTTGCAGCAGCACATCGGGAACGATCGCCTTATCTTTCAACTCCGGATGCTTCCCCTCATGCCGCGGATCCTGATGCGCCCCCATATACCACCACGGCCATCCGTAGAATCCCCCCTCCTGCACGTGGGTTATGTAGTCAGGTACCAGGTTGTCGCCCAGTGCGTCGCGTTCATTCACCGAGCACCACAGTTCCCCCGTCTGCGGGCTGACACGGATTCCCCCGCCCGCGTTTCGGATGCCGTAGGCATACACGCTCAGCGTGCAATTCGCGGGATCGCACACCAAAATGTCGGCACGATCCTTCTCTCCCGGATGCGTGTCCGGATCATCCACGTTCGACGCCGAACCCACCGCTACGAAAAGCTTTTTTCCGTCCTTGGAAAAATCCAGCGAGCGCGTCCAATGCCCTCCGCCACTTGGCAGATCGGCCACATGCTCCGGTCCTCCACTCGCTTTCAGATCACCGTTCTTATAGGCGAAGCGGACTACCTCATTGGTGTTCCCGATGTACACCCATTGCGGGTCGGGCCCTGCAGGATAAAACGCGATCCCGTATGGACGCTTCAATCCGCTCGCAAAAATCGCTGACTGCTCCGCCTTCCCGTCCGAGGTCACGCCGCGGAACACTCGAATCCGCCCAGCTTCGCTCTCTGCCAGAAAAACATCGCCATTCGGAGCGGTGCGCAAGAGTCTCGGATTGTCCAGTCCGGTGGCGAACAGTTCGACCTTGAATCCCGACGGGGCGACCGGCCATGCATTCTCCGGTCGCGACACGACTTCCGCTCCGTTCTCCGCCGACTGCGTTGCAAACGGTTTGGGCAGATCGCTCACGCTGATCTTGCGAACTGTCCCAGGTTTCTCATAGCGAAAATCGGTGAACGGCGCATTCGGCGATGCATCCTTCAATTCACTTTTGCTGGATGCCGCTGCCGGAGTTGCACTCGATCCCGCGGCCGTTGCTTTGCCCGACAGCACCGCCTCCAAATAACTCACTACCTGCCAGCGCTTCTCTTCCGGCAAAAAGCCCCACGAGGGCATTCCGTTGTCCTTATCACCCTTCGTGACGAACCAGAAAATCTCGCCCTCCGTCACGCTTTTCAGCTTCCCGTCGATAAGAGAGGGCACATTCCCCGTCCCTTTCAAAGTCTTTCCGTGACACGCCAGACAATTTCTCGCGTACACGGTCTTGCCCGCATCAATCGCGGCCTGCTGACCTGCAAGTGGATTCTTCGTAGTCTTCGCCGAAGCCGGCGCGCCATGAAATGGATTGTCGGCGGCTTTCAACGTCAAGAACGGGAGAACAGAAACAATGACTGCCAAGCTCAATCGAGTAACGCTCAGACGCATAGGTATCCTCGCGGTAGGTTTTATTGTTTAGATTATGCCTGAGCGTAAAGAGAAGCAGTGCATTTCTCAACCTATGAAATGCGTTCCTCACAGCTGAAAGAGGATGCCCCATCCTTGTCTCCGCGTTTTTTGCGGAGACAGGGTGGAGATTTGACTTCGCCTCAAGAGACTGGAATGTTCTAAGTCATCCCCGAACCCAGCCGCGAAGCGGCGTCAGATTAAAGCCCACGGCAAGCCGTGGGTAAAAAAATGGGAAGACGCCCGAGCCGCCGAGGGGCGAAAGAAACAGCTGACGTTCTTCACAACCCTGCAGTCTGATACCTCAGCAACGCCAGCGCCAGCCGATACGCATACTCCGCCTGCGCGCTCCCGATCTCGCCCTGCGTCTGCTGCAGCTGCGCCTGGCTCAACTCCACAATCGAACTGAGCCCCAGCTTGTAGCGCGTTTGTGCCAGATCAAGCGCCAGATTGGCCTGCCCCAGAAGTTGCTGGCTGACGTTAACGCGGTCAAACGCGGTACTCGCCGTCAACCACGCCGTCCGCACATCGCGTGAGATGCGATTCCGCAGATCCGCCAGCCGCTGGCGCATGGCCTGTGCCCGTATCTCCGCTTCATGCGATTGAGCCGAGTACCGAAATCCGTTGAAGACCGGAATCTGCAAGTTCACTCCGACGGCGCCATAAGGCCCGTACACACGATCATCCCGCACCGGGCTATCGCCGTATGCCGCCAGCGCGCTGATCGTGGGAAGCATCTGATCGCGGTCCGCCAAATGTATCTTTTCCGCCGACTCCGATTCGAATTCGAGAGCCAGAATCTCCGGCCGCTTGGCGAACGCTTCGGCGATCAGGGGATCGACATCGGCCGGCGGCGGCGCCAATGCCTCGGTATCGCTCACCAGTTCGAAGCTCTCCACCGTCGGATATCCCAGAATCGCCGACAGGCTGGCGATCGCCGCTTTGTCATTGTTCAGCGCATCCAGGTACAACAATTTGGCCTGCGCCAGATTGACGTTGGCAAAACTCAAATCGAGATCGGATTTCAACTTGCTCTTCGTCAGTGCCGACACCTGATCGGCGAGCAGTTGGCGCGATGCCACAGTCTGCTCCGCCACTCGCAGGACGGCATGGGTCTGCTGCGCGTTGTAGAATGCCTGGTCCACTGCCGCGAGCACATCCTCCTTGGTCGCAACTGCACTCTGCTCATCAGCCCTGGCCTGCAGCCGCGCGCTCGCCAGTAAATTGCTGGTGTGGCCGAAGTCTGTAATGAGTTGGCTGACGGTGGCACCTCCCGCAGCCCTCGTGTAGATAATGGGATTGTTCAGTGCTCCCGCCGTGATGCGGCTATTGTTCCGCGCATCGACCGCCGTTAGATTCGCATACGCCTGTGGCCAGAAGTTCGACCGCACCTCGCGTACCACCTGTTGCGACGCAAGCGCGTCCAAGCGAGCCACCGAAATCGCCGGATTGTTTTTAAGAGCGGTCGCCTCCGCATCCTTGACCGCAAGACGAACTACGATCGGCGGCGTTGGCTGAGCCGTCTTGCCCACGGTAGTCTCCTGACTCGGAGACGGGACGGCGGGCGGCGCAGGGGTTGGATTCTGAACGGCCGGAGTCGATTGCGCATGCGACAGAGATCCCCAGGCAATCACGCAGAACAGACTGATAGAGATTCCCGACCTCATGCCTGCACCTCCTGTGCCGTTGACTCTTCCTTTCGGTGGAACCATAGATACGCTGCCGGAACCAGATAGACAGTTACGACGACCGAAACCAGCAGCCCTCCGATGATCGCCCGCGCCAGCGGAGCATAAGCCTCACTGCCCGTGCCCAACTTCAATGCCATGGGGATCAATCCCAGCAACGTGGCCAGCGAGGTCATCAGCACCGGTCGCAGACGCAGCCGCGATGACACGGCAGTTGCTTCCTTCAAAGGAGTGCCCTGCGCGCGAAGTTGGCGGGTAAATTCAACAATCAGAATGCTGTTGGAGACGACAATACCCACCATCATGACTACGCCCATGAGCGACATCACGTTCAGCGTTGTGCCGGTCACGAGCAAGAAGAGCAGCACGCCCGCCAATCCGGGCGGGATTGCCAAGAGAATAATGAAGGGATCGATGAACGAGGCGAACTGAGCGACCAGCACGAGGTATACGAGCACCACGGCCATGATCAAACCTAGACCGAAGCTACTGAAGGACGCACGCATGCCTTGCACCGATCCGCGCAGTTGGACGCGAATTCCTACCGGCAGGGCCGTTTGCTTCACGGCGCTATCAATCGCCTTGGTCAGATCGCCAAGATCTTCATGTGAGGGAGAGACATACACGTCGACCACACGGCGAAGCTGGTAATGATCGACCTCGGTGGGGGATTCTGTTGCCTTTATGTCAGCAACCGAGTCGAGCTGAGTGGTACGCTGTCCCTTGGTTGCGCGAATCGGTATTTGCTTCAGGTCGTTCAGCGTTCGCACTTGGTCCTCGGGATACTGCACTGTCAACATGTAGTCATTGCCCGACTTGGGATCGACCCAGTAGCTGGGAGCGATCATCTGGTTTGAGGTCAGCGCGGTGATCACGTTATCCACCACTTCCTTCTGATTCAGGCCAACCAGGCTGGCGCGTTCGCGGTCAATGTTCAGCCGGAGCGCCGGATAGTCGATATCTTGCGGAATGAGAACGTCACTCACGCCCTTCAGCCGCCGGATCTGGTTTCTGAGGCGCGCGGCCACGTCGTACGTCTTGTCGAGATTCATGCCGCTGACCTGGACATCAATTGGCGCGGGCAGGCCGAGGTTCAACACAGAGTCCACCAGCCCGCCTGATTGAAAGTAAGCGCTGATCTGCGGCAAGTCTTGCCGCATGGCTGTCCGGACGCGATTCATGTACTCGTAGCTGCCTACCTTGTGGTTGTCCTTCAGGCTGACCTGAACAAAAGCCGTGTGCTGGCCCGAATTCGGGGTGTAGATTGCCGAGAATCCTGGAGTGACGCCGATGTTCGAGACGATCATGTCCAATTCGTTGGCCGGAACCGTTTGCCGGATAATGTTCTCGACGTGGTGGACGTAGTTCTGAGTAAGTTCCAGCCGTGAACCGGAAGGAGCCTTGAGATTGATGACGAATTGCCCGGGATCTGTCCGCGGGAAGTAGGCCTCGCCGAGCAGTGGATACAAAGAGAAACACAGCAGTGAAACACCAGCCAAGCCGATCGTCGTTGCCGCCGGTCGAAGTAGCGAACGCCCGAGAGTACGGTCGTAGCGGCGAACCAGCCCTTCAAAGTATTGATTGAAGACTCTGACGACTCGTCCAAAACGGTTCAAGGACTCCGGTACCTGATGCTCGTGGACAACGTGTCCACCACCCTTGATCAGCTTGGCGCAGAACAGCGGCACTACCGTCATTGCGACCAGGTAAGACGCTGCGAGTGAGAGTACTACTGCCGAGGCGAGCGCGGTAAAGAGGAAGCGGCTGACTCCGCTCAGGAAAACTACCGGGAAGAAAACGATCGCGGTTGCGATGGTGGCTGCGAGGACCGCAAGAGAAACTTCTGCACCTCCCTTCTCGGCGGCCACCTCCGGCGATTCTCCCATCTCGAGATGCCGGAATATATTTTCCAGCACTACGACCGAGTTATCGATTAGACGGGAAAATGCGAGCGCAAGCCCGCCGAGCACCATCGTGTTCACGGTTCCACCGCCCGCGCTAATTGCCATGAAGGCTGCTAATGCGGATAGCGGAATTGATAGGAACACGGCCAGAGTCGCGCGCATGCTTCCGAGAAACAGCAGAATCATCACGGCGGTCAAAATCAAACCAATCCCACCTTCATGCAGCAGGTTTTCGATCGCCTTCTTCACGAAGATGGACTGATCAAAGACGACCTTCGCCACCAGTTCCTTCGGCACATCTGTGAGGTCCGCAATTGCATCCTTGATCCCGTTCACCACCGCAATCGTGTTCGAACCGCCGCCCTGCTTGAGAATGGGCAAGTACACAGAATTCTGGCCGTCCACCCTGACGACGTTAGTTTGGATTTCGTGCGCATCCAGGGCCTTGCCAACATCCTCGACCAATACCGATGCTCCATTTACCGTCTTTAAGGGAAGGCGGTTGATTTCACCGGTAGTCGGCAGCTGGCTATTCGTGTAGAGGTTGTAGTCGATGGGGCCGATTCGGACGTCGCCAGCCGGAAGAATCAGATTGCTGTCATTCACGGTGCGCACCACGTCCATGACGCTGAGGTCGTGTGCCTCAAGCTTTAGGGGATCCACGTACACCATGATCTGGCGATACCGGCCCCCGAACGGCTGCGGAACCGATGCTCCAGAAACGTTGGCGACTTGGTTCCGCACGTTGTATTGACCGAGATCTCGCAATTCAGTCTCGTTCAGTCCCTGCCCTTTTAGCGTGATCAGACACACCGGCAAGCTCGACGCATCGAACTTGAGCACGACCGGCGGAAGGGTACCTGGTGGCAGTTTGCGGAGATCGGCCATCGCGAGATTGGATACCTCGCTGAGATCCGCGTCCGAATCAGTGCCCGGCTGAAAATAGATCTTGATCAGGCTCACGCCAGGAAGTGAACGAGACTCGATGTGATCAATATTGCTGCCCAGCGTGAAGAAACGCTCGAAGCGTCCGGTGATGTCGGTCTCGATCTGCTCTGGCGGCATCCCCGAATAAAACGTCGCGACCACCACCACCGGAATATTGATCGGCGGGAAAAGGTCCACCGGCATTCGCACCAGCGTAACCGTCCCCACGATCGCCACCATCAGGCAAAGCACAATAATGAAGAAGGGATACCGAATGGCAAATCCTGACATTAGAGCCCGCCCTCCGATGCCGCGGCCATCTCATTCACTACCTTGGGTCGCACCTTTTCTCCTTCGCGGAATTCGCTGCGGCTCCCGACAATCACGCGGTCGTTGTCCGACAGCCCAACTGTCACCTCCACCCGATCGCTCGACTCCACTCCCAACGTCACCTGCCGCTTTTCCACCCGCCCCTGCGCGTCTACAATCAGCACGGTTGCCCCGGCACTGTTTCTCTGCAACGCCTGAATGGGCACAGTCAGCACATCCTTGTGCTGCTTCAAAATCAACTTTGCTTCCGCATACATCCCTTCCTTTAAAGCCCCATCCCTATTCTTCACGTCAATCTCGGTGTGCATGGTGCGGGTTTCGTCGTTCAGGGCATCGGCAAAGCGCGCCACCTTTCCTTCGAAATCCTGATTCATCGCCGTAACATGCACCTGAACAACACTCCCCAATTGCAATTGCGGCACCGCCGACTCCGGCACCGGCACGACCAGCCGTAGTTTTGTGTACTCCGCCAACTGCACCACCGGCATCGACTGCGTATCGGACGAAGTCCCGGCCTGGATCATCGTCCCCGTGTCGGCATATCGCTTCGTCACCACTCCGGCAAACGGGGCGGTCACGTGCGTGTAATCCTCCATGGCCGTGACTCTCTGCAATTCCGCCTGGGCCACCGCCAGTTGACTCTCCGCCTCCGCCAGCGCCGCCTTATCGCTCTCAATCTTGGCCTCGGTGTCCTTGTCCTTCGCCATGGAGTCATCCAACTCCTGCTCCGCGATCAACCCAGGCCGCGCCTCCGATGCCTGCTTCAAACGCGTATAGGCCGTGTGATACGCCGCATGGATCGACTCCGCGCTGTGCACATTGCTTTGCGCCCGCGTTACCGCGTCTTTCGCGCGCCTTAAGCCGGCCTGCGCTCCCGCCACCTCGGCGCTTAGTTCCGGCACTTCCAGAACCGCGAGCGTCTGCCCGGTTTTCACATGGTCGCCCACGTCCACATAAATCTTTCGAATGTAGCCAGCCACCTTGGCATGCACGTCCACCTGCTGGTATGCATGAAATGCTCCCGATAGCGTGATGGCATTCTCGATCGGCGCGCGCTTCACCACCGCCACCGCCGCGGATGGAAGCACCTCTTCAGAAGCGTCGGCCTTCGTAGTTGGCCTCGTAAGAAGGCGCAACGTGATGACTCCCACGATTACGACTGCGGTAATCGCCGCAATTCTCTGCTTTGAATTCATTCGTTCCTCTGTCCGGCTGGTTGCGCCGGCTCCAGTTTTCAAAAATGAAGATACGATTCGGAGTCCCAATCAGGCTTGTGTAACTTGAGAACGTGTGATCCTTGATTGGTACACGCATTCCCCTGAGGAACACCAACCGAAAAAATCAGACCTAATGTTGAACCCGAGTGATGATGAATTCAGGAATGAAACGGCGGAGGACGATTAGAAAGGCTTTCTTCGTAGTAGAGACGCGGCAACGGCGGCCCAGCAGGTGCGAACCGCGGATAAAAAACCGGCACTTCCAGCACCGTCAACGTCGAAACTGGTGGAACCCATTTCGCCGCGTCACTATCCATGTGCTGCCGGACCGGCTGTCCCGAGATCGATTTGACGATCGTACCGGCGGAGGCTCTCGTCCGGAAGGTCCGCGTCGCCAGACTCACCGTCAGCCCGCAGATCGCGAGCACAACGACGGCCACTTCCCATCGCCGAAGCACACGCTTCCCCAAGTGATTTTCCATTAGCAACATGGACTGCTGCCCCACCAGAGAATTATAGCAACATCCACGCACCCGGGCCCGAACCCAAGTAACCCCGGCCAGAGACAACTACCAACGCCTCAATCTGTCTCGCCGGATAGTGCTGGGTCCAATTCCGGTATAGCCTTACGAAAGAGGAGAATGCCATGCTGATACATCGCAGGCTTTCGCTGCTGTTGGCTGCAGCCCTGCTCACCACCGGATGCGGGCATCAAGATTGCCGCCTGATTGGACTCTCAGTCTCACCGCCAGGTGCGACCGCTGACCACACGGCCGCTGCGCCCGGCAATCAGGCTCAGTTTTTCGCGAGTGCTGTCGTTCCCGACGGTTGCGCCACTACAGCTTGCGTTAATTGCTCCGGCCAGACCTGGACGGTCTCCGACCCACTCAATGTTTCGATCAGCAACAATGCCAACGATAACGGAACTGCGACTTGCTTGGGCACAACCAACGGCGCAGTCACGGTTACGGCTACGGTGCCAGCAGCAGCCGGGAGCAAACAGACCGTGACTAAGACCGCTATGCTGACCTGCAGGTAAGAGGACGGTCAGCCGGCTGTTCTTGAGATAGCTGGTAGCGCTACCGGGAATCGAACCCGGGTTTGAAGATTGAGAAAATTTCGTTACGTCCCGGCCTGTTCGCTATCGCTCAATGTTTATGCGGATGCGCACGATTTCGCCGAGTAAGGATTTCGAACTGGTAAGGGAGCGGTAAGGAACGGTGCATTCGTGGCGACACCGTGAGAAATCGGTGGCTTTTGTTTTGCCCAGAGTCGGAATTGTGTTGAACCGTGAGCGAATGTAAGTTATCGTCGTTTTCAAATCCGTCGAGAGTGCAGCCAAGCTGCCACAAAAACTTCCTCGCGGAGTAATGGGCTTTTAAGCATTTCTCCCTGACCGGCCCGCTGGGATTCCAATTCAAAACTGAATACGAGGGAGGGGAGAGTCATGCCCGACGCACAGACTCCAGTGGCAGCGTCCGCTCCGATGACGTTGCTCGGCGAAGAATTTTTTGGCGAGGAAGAACTCGCCGCGTTCCTGCAAAAAAAATTGCGAACCATTCGCTGGTGGCGCGAAAAAAAGTCATCGCATATCGGTCCGCCGTGGATCACCATCGGCAACTCGGTTTTCTACCGCAAAAGTTCCGTCCTGAAGTGGCTGTTGCAAAACGAAAATGAGCCGCACATTTCCCGAACGCGACGCCGGAAGGTGGCGAAGGAATGATCAGTGACTCGAAGGGCCGAGCGGCTCGGACCAGAATCGCTCGGCCCCATTTTGTTTCGGAGTGAACACGATCAGAGTAGCATCATGCTCCGAAAAAGTTACTCCTCGTGGAATCCGGGCAGCGTAAGATGTTCGGGAGTTTTTGAAAAAGTGCCGCGTCTCTGGCGGTGTGGCAAGGGCTTCCAACCCTGAAAGGAGAGCACCTTAAAAACTGAACGCGCCGAGTGGGAAGCCTCGACGCGTTCCAGATTTCCCCGGCCTCTATAACCGGGGAGAAAGGTTGCTTTCCGTGAACACGATACCACGTCCCGAAAAACCTGCCACCTGTTCTTCAAATGCACCCCGAGGGGATACTCAAAAACTTTTCAACAAACAAGAAGCGCGCGGCATCGTCTGGGGCGTGCACATGCAGGATCCGACGATCTCCTCGGACCTGAAAGCCCTGATCGCCGTGGTATCGACGTACCCCGCGAACGGCGTTGGCTGGATATGGCGCGGCTCTCACCTTCGAAAAGTCCTCGGCTGGGGCGAATCCAAGTACAAACTCGTGATGCACGACGCGAAGGCCCGAGGATTCGTCACCATCACCAGAGTCAACAAGAGAACGGGTTTCGAGTACGAGTACTCGTGGGACCTGAGGAGCCCATCGGTTGAAAATCAACCCATGGGCCCATCGGTTGAAAACCCCATGGTGGGCAAACCCCATGGTGGGCAAATCAACCCACATAAGAAAGCAGTAGGTTTTAAGAAAGCAGTAAGAGGCAATGAACCAGTAGAAGAAAAACCTGTCGAACGCTGTTCGACGGAAAATCGCAGCAAAGGTGATCACGAAAAAGACGCAAGATCGACACCCTTCCTCGATGAGAAAAAACTGCCTGTGATTCCAGAACTGATTGTGGAGGATAGCGTCTTCCGTGAGTACCGGGCCGCTGCCGATGAGCGATTTTTCTGGTACAAGAACGTTCTCAGCGCAGAGTGGCCGGGGAACTGGGGCAAGCGTGACGACATAGCGCTGGCGCGCGTGCTCCATGACCATCCGAAATGGGCAATGGCCGATCTCAATCGAGCCCTCGACCACTATCGGCAGTCGGAATGGAGGCCGGGAGCGCCCCGAAGTCACTTCCTCGCACACGCGACCGAGTACTGGGCCAGCCCCGTTGCGCAGTACGGGCGAAGCTACGGTGCAGTGGCATTGGCTCCTGTCGAGGACGACTCTATTCCGTTTTGATCTCTCCCATGTATGGGAGAGCGTAGAACCCGCATGTTTAGCGGCTGAAACGTCTCCGGATGCCGGAGTAGCAAGAAAACCAGCATAGAAAGGGCTCAAAACAATGATCGGATCACCGGATGAAGTGAACGTCGATCTCTTGATGGCAAGCGCGAGTAGCATCCTGCTGCACGGCTACGACGAAGCATCGCAGGAAGCTCGAGCACTGATGCAGAACGCCGTGCAGTCGGGCAGGTTGCGGGTGGTCATAGATTTGCCGCCTCTCGAAATTCACGTGCTCGTGATGGATGCGAGGAATGAGCACCAGCAACTGGCGATCACGATCACCGATGACCGCGACAAGTGGCTCGGATGGTTGCAGTCCCTGTTCGCTCCGGCACAAATTCAGTGACGCTGCGAACATGCATGGATAGCGGGGCTGATCTTCGGAGCCACGTATTCCGCGGCTATGACGCATCTCGACCGACGCCTGGAATCGAGACAACGCTTTTCGTCAAAGTGGTACGCAACCCTCAAGGCGCACCCGATTGTGGGGAAAACAGAAATCTTGTTTCGCCACGTGTTTTGCGGTTGGATAGGTGGATGCGATCTCCAGAACTGCCCCCAGTTGAGGCCATGGCCGCTGACTTCTTGAATCTGGTCGGTAGAGAAATCGTGTGTACAGGGCATTTTGAGCAATTTCCCCACTTTTTCCGGTTTTTTTCGGGATTTTGGTGGGATGGAATCGGTCTGGTACCAAGTCCGGAAAGCCCCTGAAAAAAGTGGGACGTGACGCTCATTCCCGGGGATAATGTCAAACATGCCGAGAGGGCAAAAACCGAAACCACTTTCACTGCGCATCGCCGAGGGCGATCGCAGTGGCATCGGCGTTCACAAGTTGGATGATCTCGCGGCACGAGTCCCGAAGGCATCGCGAGGTATTCCCGATCCGCCGAGTCACGTGAAAGGTTTGGCTCGTGAGCAGTGGCTCATCTGGCGCGAGGAATTGGAACTGATGGGCATTGACTACTCAGCCGATGCAGTCGTGCTCGAAGGCGCTTGCGTGAACTACGCTCGGGCAATTCAGATGGATCACCTGATCGAACTCGATGGTGAACTGATCGAGGAAGACCTGAGGGATCGCGTCACCAGTCAGGTCATCGGGACTAGGTTGCGCAAGCATCCTGCCGTCGCCATCTCGAACGCGTGCTGGAAGCAAGTGCATATGTTCTGTTCCGAGCTAGGCCTGAGCATCGTGAGCAGGACGCGGCTTGCAGTTGATTCCGAAACGTCCCGAGGCGCGACCGACAAGTTAATGGCACTGCTCGTTTCCCCACCCATCGAAAAGCATCGCGACCCGGAGTCGGGCGAGATGATCATCAAAGACCCGAGCGCCGACCCACCCGTCAACTGACTTGACGTCGATGCTACCCTGAAAGTGCTCACCCCAGATTTCGGAATGCGACCCGTAGGTCGGGCTCCGAGGAGTGTGACGCAAACCAGCCAGCCCTTCGATCCGTAGATCGACCCACGCTGCTGAGGCACCGAACGCCGAGGCCCAGCGTGTGCGCGATCAGCCTCCGGCGAATTTCATAGTGAGGCGATTCCAAAATGCAAAATAAACTCGTAGCACTGCGCCAGCGCGAAGCTACTTTGCGCAAGGGCGCGAGAGCAGTCCTCGATGCAGCGGAGAGGGACGGTCGAGATCTGACCGACGCTGAACTGGCAAATCAAACCAAGACTCTGAAGGCGCTGGACGAAATTCACCGACAGGTCATCGCCGAGGAAGCGCGGATCACAGGCGAGCCCGAGGAAGCGTTCATCGATGACAACATGGTCGCAGCAGTTGCGGCCGGCGCGTCGCTCGGCCTGACTCTTCCCGAGAACCCGAGTGCCCCTCGCCGGAAGATGCATGGTCGAGTGGGCGCGAAATCGTGGGCAGAAATTTTCGGCGCGGCGCCTCGCAGCAATGGCGGTTTCACATCATTCGAGGAGTACCTCCGCGCAATTCGCTACTCCGGGCAGGGAGTGTTCGATCCAAGATTGTCGATGGGGCACACCGAAGCCGATCCGAGTCAGGCAGGCTTCATGGTGCCCGAGCAGTGGGCCGCGTTCGTTCTGAACTACGCGTTGGAAAATGCGATCTGCATGTCGCGCTGTCAAATTTGGCCGATGAGTGGCGAAGTTCTGAAAGTTCCGGGCGTGCGAGACGAAGATCACTCGGCTGGCTCACTCTTCGGCGGCATCACCGAAGTCTGGTACGACGAGCTCGACACAATCGACGAGCAGAACATGGAGACGCGGCTCGTGCAGTTGTCCGCGCACAAACTTGGGATGCTCGCGAACGCTTCGTCGGAACTGGTCGAGGATGGTCCGCAGTTTGAAAACGTTCTGACCGCGAACCTGCAAGCAGCGGCAGCGTTCTTCACTGATCGCGCATTTTTGTTTGGAAGTGGGGTCGGTCGCTGCCAAGGCATGCTCGATTCCGGCAACAATGCGCTGATCGTCGTGAATAAAAACGCGAACACTCCGACTGGTGGCTTTACCTTCGCCGATGCCTGCGCGATGTTCGGCGCGATGGCTCCAGCGTGCAGGCAACGCGCGACGTGGGTCTTCACCGATGCGTTGATCCCGGCGCTGTCGCAGATGCAACTCGTCGTCACGAACAAAGCCGGAACTGAAAACGTCGGCGGCAGCGCGACACCGATGTTTCAGATGAACGCAGATGGCACCGGAACTTTGCTCGGCAGACCCGCGCTCTTCACCGAAAAAATGAAAGCCGCGGGGCAGCAAGGCGACGCCGCTTTCATCTGCTTCGATCAATACGCGATCGGCATTCGCAGAGAAATGCAGTTGCGTCGCTCACTTGATGCGGGCTTCAAAGAGGATTCAATCTGGTGGAGATTGACGACTCGACTCGACGGACAACCAACTTGGGAAAATAAACTCAAGCTGCTGAACTCGAATTACGTGAGCCCGTTCGTCACGCTGCAAGCGCGCACGTAGAAAAAGTTTCGCGACGTGAATTTGCTCCGCGACCCCTCGCTCTTTGGCGTGAGCGAAGGAAGATGCGTTCGGGCGACGGACTGAGCGCGTCGAGCGGCAAGGCGGGGAGTGACCTCCTCCCCGCCGTTTTCATGCGTGCTAAAATTCCGCGCAGATGAGTAGCGTGCGCGTCAAGCTCGTGATCTCGAAGGAATTGTTCGCCGAGATCGTGCTTGCCGCTCGCAGGTCGGCACAATCCCCAACAAAATTTGCCGCGGAAATTCTCGAATCCGCTGCCGCCGAGAGGCGCATGGATCGCTTGCCGCCACCTGAACCAGTTCGATCCCGAAGGCCTCGAAACCCCGATCAAGTCTTGCTCCGCTCCCTGATTTCCCCGGAGTGAACACCTCCCTGTGGAAATCTGGGAGTTTATCGATTAGCGCCGATTAGAGCGTTTTCATGCCCCTGAGGGACGTCCCCGGGCGAGAATCGCTTTCCAGCGCGATCCCTGCGCAAGGGCTGGGGCGTTTATGCGATGGTTTCGCCGAAGATTCGCCCCAGAAGGGAAAACGAAACCCGTGAAACGGAGGTACGCGGAAAATTTCGGTCTCGTAGGGTGAGGAATCCTCTGGCTCCCTCGTGCCACCCCAGTGCACAATCGTGCACTTTGCAATCCTATGATTTCGGATGTACAAAGGACCCGTCAGGACGGGGGTCCCACGGCACATGCCGTAGGGCCCCCTTTTTTCTAGGGTGCTGGCAAAGAAGAGAAGTTGCGGGAAGAACGACGAACTGCTTTACTGTGGGCGCCATGAGCACACTGAAGACATTCACCGTAAGTCGACTTTGGGGAGAGAAGGATCTGTCATTGTCTTTCCACGCGGATGTCAACTTCCTGATTGGGACCAACGGCTCCGGGAAGACCACCGTGATCAATTTAATCGCTGCAGCCATCAGTGCCGACTTTCAGACGCTAGACCGCGTGAACTTCAAAAAGATAGAAATACAACTGTCCGGCCAAGAACGAGCCATCATAGAGGTCATCAAGAAATCCGAACGTAGGTCCCCCTTCTTGGGGATAACGTACAGGTTCAAGCCAAGCCGCGAGGCTGAATGGAAAGAATTCTCCCTAGATGACATCGAGGGCCAGCTACACTTCAGGGATTTCACGCGGCACATACGCCGACGCCCGGACACAGGGCCGATTGAGAGCCTAGGCATCGACGTTCCCCTCACTTGGTTGTCAATACACCGCACGCCCCACATCAGACAACGCGATGACAAGAGCTTTGAATCGAGCGTTGACGAGAAGCTGGACCAACTTAGCAACGCCCTAACGAGGCTGTTTTCTGGGTTCAAGAGTAAGGGCGACGAAGAGACGGAGAAGTTCCAAAAATCACTATTTCTAGCGCTTCTTCCACCACCTGAATGGCAGCTCGTGGGCTCGGTCAAGAACCTGAACCTGGCGGAAGAGCGCACTGCTCTGCTCGAAATCTTCGAAAAATTCGACGTCAGCGAAGCCCGCTATGCGAGCGCGGTACAGCAACAATTTGACCTTGCCAGTCAGGCTCTACTAAAGCCAGGTTATTCCAACGAGGAACTCATGGCGCTCGCTGCCATGTGGTCGATTCACCGAGTCGTCCAGGAATGGGCCACCCTCCGCATGCGTCAGGCCGAGATATATAAGCCCCGCGAGGATTTTCTTGACGTAATCAACGAGATGCTTCGCCCTCGCAAGAAGCTCGTCATAAACGAGCGGAATGAGCTCAACGCCGAAATGACCGCCGGAAGGACTGTTCCGCTCCGAGAACTCTCGTCGGGAGAGAAGCAGCTCATAATCATCCTCGGGGAAGCTCTGCTCCAACAGCGCGCTCCCTGGGTCTACATCGCCGACGAACCGGAGCTTTCATTACATGTTACGTGGCAGGAGAAGCTCACCGCCAACCTCCGCAAAATAAACCCTCGGGCACAAATAATCTTCGCCACACACTCGCCAGATATTGTGGGCCGGTTCGAGGACAAGATTTTCGACATGGAGAAGCTCTTGGCATGACATTCCGACGAACCGACTCGGGGCTAAGCACCATGCATCTTTTCCTCGGGGTTGACGCAATAGTGTTTGCGGAAGGTGGTCAGACGACATTCACACTAGAGGAGGTCTCCCGCGGCTCCTATACTCCACAAGCCGAAGATCTGAAATACTGGCAAATCGTGTTTGCAAAATTTGCTCCAGGACGCAAATTACACTTCCGAGCAGTTGGTTCCAAAAATACCATTAAGGAGATAGGACTGCTGGTTGCCTCGGGCAAGGTAACCCACGTGCTAGTCGCGATGGATCGAGACTTCGACCACCTGAACGGCATGCTCCCGACAGGACCGGGTATCTTTTGCACAGCAGGCTACAGCTGGGAAAACGACGTCTGGACCAATGTCGTGGTCGTCGCCACGTTCAAGAAATTCAGCACCGTTCCTGAAGCTGAGACGGCAGCTGAAAAGGAAATCAACAGCGAGTTCGCCCAAATGCGAAAGAAACTGCGACATTGTGTGCGCGCGGACGCGATGCTGGTAGCGAGTGGCCTGCAGCCACTGCACCGCGGGAAATTCGAGAAAATAGTTCGCCCAACAAAGAAGGGACCTCCTAAGCTCAGCATGAGTGCCGCCAGGACCCTGGTGAGAGAAGCAAGAGAAAAGGCAAGGCCAGAGCGTGTATCCGGGGTTGGAGCGGGACTTGATCCGTTACGTGACTGCTACGGACACTTGGTGGGACACTTCGGCTATCACCTTTTGGTTCACGTGCTTAGCAAATACTGTGGTCTCAAAACTACACCACGCGAACTCCTCAGCCCTGCCGCAATTGATTCATTCTCAACAACCCTCAACTCTGATCTCCGACTGGCGGCGCACTATTCGCCTATGTTTCAACGTCTCGCTTGGGCCTAACGCGGGCGGGTGGCCCCACCTTCAGCGCGTCGCCCCCAAGCGCTTTTCGGCTGTTTATCAGCGTGGAGTCCCTTCCTCAACCTTCCGGCCAATAGCGGGAAAGCCGAAGCCTCCCGCGCAAACGTTCCGGTTTCAGTTCAGGACTATTCCCGCCTTCCTGTATTTCGCTCGTAGGGACTTGGCGAATCTCTCGATCTCTCTTCGTGGAACGCTGACCTTCGGTAAAACGATTAGGAACCTAGTTGCCTTGGACCACGCTTCCTGCGCTTGTTCCGGAGTGAGCGTCTTGTGTTCTAGGAGAGTGGCAGCCACCGCCTCGATCTCATCCCAGTGCTTGTTAACTAGGCTGCGAGCTTCCAGACGTGCGACCTTCAATCGAGCGGAACAAATGTCGTCGTTGCCTGAGATGTTCGACAGCAGTTTTTCAGCATACTCGACGTCGTCATGGCCTTGATAGCGACGATGTGGATTGAATCTCTTTTGTGCCTCATCACCCGCGCAGGCGGCAATGGCATAGTTCTCGATTCGGATGCGGTCCGAAGGAGGGAGAGAACCGCCGGGAGTAGTGTCGAGCCTCTCCCTAAACCTTGGTGGTAGAGACACTGATCCCCTAGACTGTTCATTGGGAACAATCGTGAGGCCCTTGCGCGCGATTTTGAGATTAAGAACAAAAGCGGCGACGGCGTGTCCAGCCTCGTGATGCGCGACCTCGATAATGTCAAGCATCGATCTTTCCTCCCGACTGATCAGTTGACCTGCGCAGACAGCAGCGGGAACGCATTCGTGACATCGCGTAATGCCTGATCGCTGGCGTGCGCGTATCGCGCCGTGGTCTCAGGTCGGACGTGCCCCAATAGTTTTCCGACCAAGTACAACGAGGCCCCGCCGCTCACCAGATGAGAGGCGAAGGAGTGTCGCAGATCGTGCACGCGCACCGAGGACCGCCACACCGTTTTCGTCATGCCCTTGCGCTTGGAAGGAACAATCGTGGCAGTGGCGAGTCCTGCACTGCGGAGAACCTGTGCCCAAGGTTTGCGAATCACGACTCGATGCTCATTCGGTTTCGCGCCGGGGAAGAGAAAGCGCGACGTGCGCGGAAGTGAAGAGAGGATCGCCATCGCCGCACGATTTAGGGGCACGTGCTCCGTTTTTTTCTGCTTCGTGTGGTGCGAGGGCTTCGTCCATACGCCGCGCTTGAGGTCGAATTGATCCCACGTCGCCGAGAGCACTTCCATCTCGCGGCTTCCGGTCACGATGAGCAACCGCAGCGCATCGGCCGCAACCTGATCGGGATATTTCGCGAGTGCAGATTCGAGCGCCTGCAACTGTTCGAGGGAGAGCCACGTCTCCCGTTTCGTTTCCTCGTAGCGCTGGACGCCCTTCACCGGATTTCCCTCGACCAGTTTCCAATCGATCGCATGATTGAACATCGTGGAAAGCAGCGCGAGTACTCGGTTCGCGTGCGCTGGAGTGGACCGCAGCGACGCATGCAACCGTTCGACGTCGCGGCGGGTGACTGCCTTCACCATCATCTTGCCCAGTTTCGGCTCGATGATGTTCTTGAGTAACCCGCGATCATTTCGCAGAGTGCCGGGGCGCAGTTTTTTCTCCGCAACCTTCATGTACTCGGAAGCAAGATCGGAGATCGTGGCGCCGTGGAGTGCAGCTTCGCGCTCGCTCACCGGATCCCCGCCTTTGCGAATCTCTTCGCGGAGTGTGAGTGCTTGATTGCGTGCCTCGTCGGCTGACATCGCTGGCCACTCGCCAATTTTGAAACGGCGCTCACGACCATCGACCGTGGTGTAGATGAGATAAAAACTGCGGGTTCCATTGGCGTTGATCCGGACGCCGAAGCCACGATTCACATCGTCGCCGTGGAGTTTGTACCCGGACTCCGGAGGCTTAAGGCTCTTAACGAACCTCTCGGTGATGCTGGGCATGAGGTCCTCTCCTTTCAGCGGTAAGGGACTGGTAAGGTCTGCTGGTGGTTTCGCCCGTTTGCTTCCTGTAATGCATTGTGGGGAAATTGTAGTGACCCGGAAGCGATTGTTCAAACGAAACCCTTGCGGGAAAAGGGATTTGCAGCGACCCCACGGCTAAGTGCCTGAAAGGAAGGTTTGGTAGCGCTACCGGGAATCGAACCCGGGTTTGAAGATTGAGAATCTTCCGTCCTAACCCCTAGACGATAGCGCCACTCGACGGGAGATTACGATTATAACAAGCTTCCCCGGCATGCGTCTCCGTTGGGAAACGCTCTCTCTGCGCTCTCCGCGGATTTTCTCCGCGTTCTCTGCGGTGTGCAACCGCACTCGTCGCTAATTCAAGGCCCAGCCTCCTCGAACTGTTTCATTTCGGAATTCCCGCATGCAAAAATCCAAACTTTTTGTGCAAATCGTCTCCATTCACAGCCGGACTGGCGATATAGTGGCCACATAGGCCTACGTTCAGAAACTGTGAGGAGCAGCCAGAATATCGTCTCCTCACCCACCAATCATTCCTAACTAGGAGTTCAAGGAGTAAGCACTATGGCAAAACCCAGAGTACCCAAGAGGCTCAGCGATGATATCAGTGTGACCCCAGCCACCGACGCTGCCGCGAACGAGATCGTGGCGGCGGAATCAAATGGAAACGGCTCTGCCACGAAGCCAGTTCGCAAGAAGGCCGCCGCCAAGCCGGAGATTGTCAAATCAGACACGCGCGCCACCCTCTTACCCATTAATTTAGAAGATGAAATCCGCCGCCTCGCCTACTTGTTGGCGGAGCGTCGCGGATTTGAGCCGGGCCACGAAGCCGACGACTGGCTGATTGCCGAACGCGAAGTCCGCCAGCGTTATCACCAGTACAGCGCCTAGGGCACTCGCCCCTTCCGCCTGGCGGCCGAGCCCCGGCCGCCGTCCAGCGGCGGAAACGTTTACGAAGGTCTCCGCTCTTCCGGCGCAGTTTTCCCGTCCCTTCGCCCTTATCCCATTGTCCTACCGTGCCCTGTTTTGTCACTCTTGCGGTTGCCACCTCCACCACTTTCTGAAAAAATGACTTGGGGCTCTTCCACATGGCACAAATCGGCAGTTTTGCCTTGCTCCTCGCCTTGGCGCTGAGCGTCTATTCGTTCGGAGTCGGTCTGCTCGCGCTCATTTTCAAGGACGATCCTGACTGGAACCGTCTCGGTGAGACCGCCCGTCGTGCTGGCGTCGTCGTGTTCCCGGCCGTTCTTCTTGCGGCCTTGGTTCTCGTCGTCTCCGCCTTCCGCAACGATTTCTCCATCGCTTATATCTACCATCACAGTAACCGCGATCTTGACGCCAAATACAAGTTCGCCACTCTCTGGTCGGGACAAGAGGGCTCCCTGGTGTTCTGGTCGCTCCTGCTCTCCGGATACGCCTTCGTCCTCCGCCTTCGCTACAAAACCGATCCGCGCCTCTTCGCTTACGCCTCTGTCATTCTCGCCGGAGTGCAGGTCTTCTTTTTTGCCCTGGTAAACATCGCGGCCAATCCTTTCGGCCTCCTCGAGGGCCCGCTCCGCGCCGACGGCACCGGTCTCAACCCGCTCCTGCAATATCCCGAGATGGTCATCCACCCGCCCATGCTTTACCTCGGCTACGTGGGAACCACCATTCCCTTCGCCTTCGCGCTGGGCGCGCTGATCATGAAGTATCCCGGGGACAAATGGATCCACATCACCCGCCGCTGGACCATGGTGACCTGGGGATTCTTAACCATTGGAATTTTTCTCGGCGCACACTGGGCCTACGCCGTTCTCGGCTGGGGAGGCTACTGGGGATGGGACCCCGTCGAAAACGCCTCGCTGATGCCCTGGCTCGTTGGCACCGCCTTCCTGCACTCCGTCATGATGCAGGAGAAGCGCGGCATGCTGAAGGTCTGGAACATGTGGCTCGTCTTCGCCTCCTTCTGGCTCGCCATCCTCGGCACGTTCCTCACCCGCAGCGGAATCATCAGTTCGGTGCACGCCTTCGCGCAGTCTTCGATTGGCCCATGGTTTGGCTGGTTTCTCGCCCTCACATTCGCCGTGTTTGTTTTCTTTTTTGTGCAGAACCATAAGCATCTGCGCAGCGAGCATAAACTCGAAGCCGTCGTCTCCCGCGAGTCGAGCTTCATGTTCAACAACCTGCTCTTCTGCGCCCTCTGCTTCACCGTCTTGTGGGGCACATGGTTTCCGAAAATTTCTGAATGGGTGCAAGGCAACAAGGTTACCGTCAGCGCCCCTTTTTACAACCGCGTGGCGATTCCTGTAGCGCTTCTCCTGGTTGTCCTCACCGCCCTCGGCCCGCTACTCGCATGGGGCAAAACATCTTTTGAAAGTCTGAAGCGCAACTTCATGTGGCCCTCCGTCGGCGCCGTCATCACCGCAATCTTCCTGATGGCGACTCCTCCCAGTTGGGGAGGCGCCTTCGGCCTTCGGCCCTGGCAGGACGTCTCTTATTTCTATTCTCTGATGGCCATCAGTCTCGCGGTGATGTGCACCCTCACCATCGCCAGCGAGTTTTACCGTGGCGGCCGCGTCATCTCTGAGAAGACGGGACAGGGCATGTTCGCCTCCATGGTCCAGCTTACGCATCGCAACACCCGCCGCTACGGAGGTTACATCGTCCACTTCGGCGTGGTGGTCGTCATCATCGGTGTCGCTGGCGGCGCTTTCAATATCGACAAAGAGCAGGAAATGGCCTATGGCGACAAAATGAGCCTCGGCCCCTACACGCTGCTCTGCCGTTCTTATACCGACGAGGAATTCCCCAACTACGACGCGCAGTGGGCCGTTCTCGACGTCTTCAAAGATGGCCGACAGATCGATACGCTCACGCCCGAGCGGCGTTTCTACAAGGCCAGCCAGCAGACGTCGACCATGCCCTTCATCCGCTCCTCGCTCAAAGAAGATCTCTACGTCGTCTATGAAGGATTAAATCAGGACAACGGTCACCCGATTTTAAAAGCGCACCTGAATCCACTCGTCATGTGGATCTGGCTTGGCGTCTGGATCATCATCGGCGGCACAGTCCTCGCGCTTGTGCCCAACGCCCCAGCCCCGGTCCGCGTCGCGGTTCCGAGGACGCTGGAGCACGCCGCCCCAGTTCCCGCCGGAGACTAGGCTGCTTGAGAGATGTTGGGAAGAGAAGTTTTGAATGTGGGGACAGCCGCCTCGGCTGTCCGCCGCGCAGAGCGCGGCTGCTTTTGGGAAGCGCAACGGAATTAGAAAGAGGCACGACCGGGAAGGGCACGACGTCAGTCGTGCCGGCAAAAGATAAGACTAGGCCGCGGCTTTAGCCGCTAAGGGCCACATCGCCGAGCAACGCATGAGACTTAAACAAAATCCGACCCTCCGCCGCGCCCTACACTGCTCGGTCCTCGCCGCCGCAGTTTTTGCCTTCTCCGGCGCCAGCGATCCCAGCACTCGCTTCAACGAACTCGGCCATCAGCTGATGTGCATCTGCAGTTGCGGCCAGATCCTGCTCGAATGCAACCACGTCGGCTGCCCCGATTCCGACGGCATGCGCAACGAGCTCATGGCCGCCGTCTCCCGCGGCGACAGCGACAGCCTCGTGCAGCAAGCTTTCGTGCAGAAATACGGACCCACGGTGCTTGCCGCCCCGACCACTACCGGCTTCGATCGCACTGCGTGGATCATGCCGTTCGTCGTTCTGCTCGCCGGCATCGGTTTCGTCGTCTACATCGTCCGTTCCTGGAAAAACAAGCCAGCCCCCGCTCTGGCCGACGGACTCACCCCCGTTCGCGGCGCCGAACTCGACGAATTTCGGGAGCAGGCGCGCAAGGAGACTGACCTATGAGTTTCGAATGGGCCTGCTGCGGACTTTTTCTGATCGCCGCGCTCTTCTACGTCTTTTACTTGCCGGACCGCATCTACCTGGGCCCGGAAAAGACCCGTGCTATGTACCTGCGCGAGCGCAAAGATGTCGTCTACGAAAATTTGCGCGACCTCAACTTCGAGTACCGAGCCGGCAAGGTTCCAGACGCCGACTATCAGTCGCTGAAGGCCTCCCTGCAAGACGAGGCCGCCACGCTCCTGGCCGAAATTGCGCGCCTCGATTCGATTGCTGCCCTGACACCGAGAAAAACCAGATCATGAATCAGACCCGATTAATGAAATCAACGAAGACTTATGTGGGGACAGCCGCCCTCGGCTGTCCGGTCGAGCGAAGCTCGACTGCTCTGCACGGAAGCCAACAACTGCAGGACTGTGCCCGGCTAGCAAACCCAGCGCCTCGCCCAAGCTCTGTCATCCTGAGCGGAGCGAGAAGCAAGCGAAGCGTGCTTCTCGCGCAGTCGAAGGACCCCGTGCCCGCTTGCACTCCAAACCGGCCTCGCACGGAATTCTCTCTACAATGCCTTTGTCATCCTGAGGCGGGCGCTTTTTGCCCGCCGAAGGACCTGGGCGCGCCGCGCGAGGCGTCGCGTTTTTTGCGAGGCAATAAACGCGCGTTTGGAGCGCTTCCTTATGGAAATAAGCACGAGGCGACTTTCCTCATCGCCTTCCTCGCGACACTCCTGCTCTCAACCCTAGCGGCAGCCCAAACCCTGACCGGCACCGTCAAGAACTCCACTACCGGCAAATCCTCCGCCGGAGACGAGGTCGTCCTCCTCACTCTCGGCCAAGGCATGGAAGAAGCCGGACGCACCAAGACCGACTCCAAAGGCAACTTCTCCTTCAAACTCGACGCTCAAGGTCCGCACCTCGTGCGCGCCATCCATCAAGGCGTCACCTATCACCGCATGGCCCCGCCCGGAACCACCTCGGTCGAAGTCGAGGTCTACGATGTCGCCAAGCAGGTCGACAACCTAGAGGTCGTCGCCGACATCATGCGCTTCCAGGCCGGCCAGGGACAGCTCGACGTCCAGCGCATCTTCGCCGTCCAGAACACCTCCAAACCTCCGCGCACTCAGATGAACGAGCGCAACCTCGAGTTCAACGTGCCAGAAGGTGCCAAGATCGTCAGCGGCTCCGCCATGACCGCCAACGGCAATCCTCTGAACTCCATGCCGGTTCCAGAGGACGACAAGAAGACGCGTTATGCGTTTCTCTTCCCTCTACGCCCCGGTACGACGCAATTCGAAGTCGAGTACCAGCTTCCCTACGACGGCAAAGCCAACATCGATCCTAAGAGCCTCTATCCCCTCCAGCACTTCGTCGCCATCGTTCCCAAGAGCATGCAGTTCTCCGCCGGATCCGGCACAAACTATCAACAGATGCCCGATCCTCAGCAGCCTGACGCGAACGTGCAGGTCGCCTCCGGCGCTCAGACTGGACAAGCGCTCGCGTTTCAGATTTCCGGCGAAGGCACGCTGGGCGCCCGTCAGGAAAATGCCGGACAGCCGGGCGGAGGAGGCGGCGGGTCCCAGAGTGATAGCCGCCCCGGCGGCGGACTCGGTCCCCCGATCGATGCTCCCGACCCGCTGCAAAAATATCGCTGGTGGATTCTCGGCGGGTTCGCGCTCGCTCTTGTTGTTGGTGGAGTCTACGTCGCCTCGCGCCAGCAAGCCGCCGCTCGCGCTTCCCGCGCCGGTGCCGGACTCTCGCAAATCGAAGACGCCGAAGATTTCGAAGTCCCATCTCCGCCGCGCCAGACGCGTCAGCCCGCAGCCAAGCCGCGCCCCGCACCGGTCGCGGAACCGCCCTCCCCGCGCAGTTCGTCAAAATTGCTGGAAGGCCTGAAAGAAGAACTCTTCGACCTCGAAGTCGAGCACAAACAAGGCCGCATCAGTCAGCAAGAATACGAAAAAACCAAAGCCGCCCTGGACCAGACATTGCAGCGCGCCCTAAGACGCGAAGCCCAGAGAACCTAGAGCCGCCGTACGATGGCTTGCGGCTCATGTTAAGGAAAATGTTTATGTGGGGACAGCCGCCCCCCCGGCTGTCCGTCGACCACAGCTCGACCACTGTCCGAATCAATTCTCTGTCATCCCGAGCGGGGTGAGGAGTAGCCGAACGGAGTCGAGGGACCTTGTGTCTTCTTTGCACAACACTGACTCTTTGTCACCGGCTTGGCGCCTATCCCATTTATACTCCTCTCGCGGAAGCATCTGTCTCCGCCATAACAATGGAAGACCCCGCGTTTGTGCAGTCGCCTCTGCCGTGCGCATGCAACAGGAAGAAGCGTCCACCCACGCGTTTCCTGGGAGCGTTTCTTATCAGCCTTCTGGCTCTTACCGCCTTCCCCGTGCGAGCAGCGGCGCAGCAACCCACTAATGAATGGACCGCGAACTGGATCTCTCATCCCACAGTCCCTCTGCGCGATCCCGCCGTACTTCACTTTCGCAAGATCCTCGAACTGAAAAACCGTCCAACTCGATTCGTCGTCCACGTTAGCGCCGACAACCGCTTCATCCTCTTCGTGAATGGTCAACGAGTCGGAGACGGTCCAGCACGCAGCGATCTCCACCACTGGCACTACGAAACCTTCGACCTGGCGCCGTTTCTCGCCTCAGGACCAAACCTAATTGCCGCAACCGTTTTCCAATTCGGTATCTACGCTCCCCTCGCGCAAGTGTCCGACAGGCTCGCATTTCTGTTGCAGGGCGACTCCACCGCGGAAGCCGCGCTGAACACAGATTCATCCTGGGAAGTGGAGCAAGAGCCCGGCCACACACCCATCCGAGCTCTTCCCGAGGGACTCTGGAGTTACTACGCCGCCGGTCCCGGCGAAAAAATTGACGGTGCCCTTTACGATTGGAACTGGATGGCCGCGAATTCCAACAGCGGACGCTGGGTGAAGGCCGGTCTCGCGATTCGCGAATCCATCGATCCCCGCGTCAGCCGTCCTGTCCTGGCCAGTGAAGGCGGCGATTCCTTTTGGTGGCTCATCCCCGATCCTCTGCCCCCGATGGAATTCTCCGAGGTGCCCTCGGGCCATCTCGTGCGCAGCAGCGTCCCCTCCGCCCAATCATTTCCCAGCGCTGCGGTCACGATTCCACCAAACACTGATGCCGCTCTGCTTCTTGATGCCGGTGTGGTGCTGTCCGCCTATCCAGAACTGATCGTGAGTGGGGGCAAAGGCTCGCACATCAACGTGACTTATACGGAGGCGCTCTACGACTCAAAGCAGTTGCGCGGAAATCGCAACGACGTTGCCGATCGAGTCGTACTCGGCGTGCACGACGAATTCATTCCGGACGGCGGAGACAACCGCACCTTCATGCCGCTTTGGTGGAGGACCTGGCGCTACGTAGAATTGCGCGTCCACACCGCCGATGCGCCAATCACCCTGCTGTCTTTCCGCACTTTTTACACCGCATATCCATTCACCGAGAAAGGAAAGTTTGCCTCAAGCGATCCCCAGCTTGAGAAGATTCGAGAAATCTCCTGGCGCACCGCTCGCCTTGACGCTCATGAGACGTACATGGACACCGCGTATTGGGAGCAGCTCCAATACATCGGAGATACCCGGATCCAGGCGCTCATCTCTTACGCGGTAAGCGGTGACGATCGACTGGCGCGTCAAGCCATGCTAGCGTTCGATCGATCTCGCATCCCCGAAGGAATTACGCAAAGCCGCTATCCCAGTTCGCTGCTGCAACTGATCCCGCCCTTCTCGCTTTTGTACATCGATATGCTGCACGACTACTGGATGTATCGGCCAGACATCGACTTTCTGAAGGACCGCCTGCCCGGTACCCGTCCGGTGCTAGCCTGGTTCGAACATCGCCAGCGAAGCGATGGTTTCTTGGGCCCACTCCCGTACTGGAATTTCGTTGACACGCCGCCGGGCTTGGAGAAGTTTCCGCCTGTGGACAGCGAGGGTCGTTCCTCCATTCTGACGCTGCAATTCGTTCGTGCGTTGCTCGATGCCGCGGAGATGGAAGAAAGCTTCGGTGATCCAACGGCTGCTGCAAAATACAGGAGAGAGGCCGATGCGACCAGCAAAGCAATTTATGCCGCCTGTTGGAATCAGAACCTCGGCTTGTTAGCCGACACCCCAGACAAGAACACCTACAGTCAGCATGCGAACGCGTTGGCAGTACTGACAGATGTAATCCCTCAAAAAGATCAAGCACAGCTCGTGCAAAAGATTTCTTCGGAAATCCCCGGCATGGCTCACGCCTCATACTTTTTCCAGTTCTACATGACCCGCGCTCTAGATCACGCCGGCATGGGAGATTTTTATCTGCGAACTCTCGATCCGTGGCGCCACATGCTCGAGCAAGGTCTAACCACGACTGCGGAGTACCCCGATCCCAGCCGATCCGACACTCACGCCTGGAGCGCTCATCCCGCCTACGACCTGCCGACCATGATTGCCGGCATACGACCGGGCTCTCCCGGATTCGCGACAGTCCGCATCGAGCCCCACCTGGGAGATTTGGAATGGGTAGAAGCATCCGTCCCCCATCCCGCCGGAATGATCCGCGTCTCCTATCACCGCACCGGACAATCCGTGAAGGCAACGATAGAATTACCGGCAGGAATCAGCGGCGTATTGGTGTGGAAAGGTGTTCGCTACGATTTGCGCCCCGGAGCCCAACAGCTCACTTTACCGTGACTGCCTAAGTGGAAGAGCGGCCCTTACACGGCCGTCTCTTTTCATGATGCGCCCCCTTTAGCGAAACACCGCACCACTGACGCTGCCCCACCCTTGCGTTGTTGGCAAGAGTGGGAACCTCGGACCTGTACACTCTTGGGATTTGGCTGGAAGGTGTCGTCGGCAGTCCCCTTCGCACACGACGCAAATCGGCGGTTAGCTCAGATTTGGCCGGGCGCACTGACTTTCAACTCCGTACGCAGGATAATAGCGGAGAGGGAGGTGACTATGTTTCAGAGATTTGCCGCGGGTACTACGGTCGCTTCCATTGTCATTGCGATCGCTGCCGTCATTCTGAGTGTCATACCCGGTCTGACGTTCGAGAGGATCTATCCCCTTACCATTATCTGGTGTTGCGTGCCACTCGTCTGGGGAGTCTGGGCTATGCTGATACCTGCGGCCTGGATGCCCAAACGACTGCCGCTTTGG
The DNA here is from genome assembly GCA_020073385.1 of Terriglobia bacterium. GTDB lineage: Bacteria > Acidobacteriota > Terriglobia > Terriglobales > Acidobacteriaceae > Sulfotelmatobacter. Next base: position 29,662 of record JAIQFH010000056.1, read on the forward strand.
GGAGCGTTTCTGGGACTCGTCGCGGGATTGATGGCAGTTCTCGTCCTGAATCTGCCTTCCCGGTTTCTAGGACAACCGGTCTCGATGCTGGTGCGTGTCATCGCGGTCCCGGCCGGACCGTTGCTCTATTACTTGATGTGGATGCTGGTGCGCGAAACTTGGCGCCGGCTGGCGAAAACAACGTCCGCATGACGCAGTGGCGGGGCGGAGTCTTCGGTCCCCTTGGATACCGTCACGACCGGGGTTGCCCCACCCTTGCCTTGTCTGCAAGGGTGGGAGCCTCGGACCCGTATGCTCCTGGAACTTTTCTGAAGTTGACGTCCGCACCCTCACGCTCTTGAGGCAGTCTAAAGAAGGCCAGCCCCTTTCTCAGTCTTAATGCTTCTCAATCACAACTTGTGCGGCCACTCCTGCGTGGTCTGACGGCCAGAGTCCGGAGGAAGTTTTACTAGCCTGATCTGCGCCGAACAGCGCAGCGCGTTGGCCTTCGACGCCGCCCAAGGTGAGGATGACATCGATCCGCTTGTAGAGTTCTGATTCCACATTGTTGTCGAGCTGTGCCTGGCAGCACGTCAGTCCGGGGTCTTGCGGCCTGGTCTCCGACCAGACATCTCGGAAGCCGCCGAGGATGAAATCAAGGTAGGTGGCACCCTGCGGAAAAGGATAGGCCGTAGAGTTCGAGTCCATGGCAACGATCACGGGCAGCGACGTGTTTGCCGGGCCCAGCCGGATTTCCTCACCCTGCAGCCTCTGAATATCGTCATTCTCCGACTCGAGGTGCGTGTTGATGAAGCGGAATGCCTTCTTGTTGAACCTGGCATCAACGGAGATCCAGCCCCTGGGGAACGGCAACGCGCCTACCGCCGAGTGGAAGACAAGGATATTGTCAAACACTTTCGCCTGTTTATCGTCGATTTGAAGTTTCGAACCCGGGTCCGTGCGCGCAAGAATGGCGATGGTATCCACCACCTGAAGGCAGAAAAACTGCCCTTCCGGATAAAACAGTCCTGGCGTGGGCGGGAACGCCCAGTTCTGCGCCTGGTTGGCAATCTCGTACTTGGCTCCCTGGCTCTTCAGCGCGTTCATAAGCGCAGGCAGCATGTCGAATTCGACCGTCACTGGTCCGCACTTACCAGTAGCGAGGTCGAGCGATCCAGTAGCCCACTGATCGAGTTCTTGCAAGCTCACTAGGGCCGGACCGGCAGCGATAATCTGCCTTGCCAGCGCTTGCATGCGCGCATCAGGATCGGTGGCACGCACCTGCCTGATCGTCTGTCCGACCGCAATCAGGAATTCCGTTTGAGTACGCGCAGCCTGGACTTCCTTGTAGTCCGTGCCTTCATTCGCGTTGTAGGTCATGACGCGCAGATCGCCTTTACCCTTCGAGAGCGACGGCCCTGCGGCCTGCGACGCAACCCAGGGCACCAGCGCCACGCACAACAACAACCACAAATAGCAGCTTTGTCGTTTCATTTCATATCTCTTTCGGTAACTAAGGATTCGGAGCTACAGCGAGCACTTTCGTCGGCTATCGCGATGGCGCAAGATTGCAGTCGCGCACACGCTTCCGTCGGACACAAAATCGCCAACTTCTGAAGGAGTCGATGCTCGATTGGAGGGAAGGCGCTCGACGCCGCCGCAGGAGTTATCTGTCGCGATCCGTCATCCACTCGCCTCTGAGGGTGCTGCCGTCCCGCGAGGGGAACTGCTCTTCGGGGAGGCGAAGGACTTTCGCGGTAAGTGTCTGCTACTGATTGCGCTCCGTCAGTGACAGCAGTCACGTCTAGGAGTCGAAATCATTTCGAGAGAATCGCCCGCTGGCCCACCTTTGGGTTACCAGGCATCACCACCACTGAGGCTGCCCCACCCTTGCGTTGTTTGTTATTGTTTGCAAGGGTGGGAACCTCGGACCTATACACTCTTGGGATTTGGATTGAAGGTGACGTACGCAGCGCCCGCTGGCGTCGACAGGACCCGAAAGCAACAATGATGCCAGAGGAGAACTGGGGAAGGGCACGACTTACAGTTCTTAGCCTGCCCTGAGAGAGCGCAAGCGAACGAAGGAGGGTGCCGCAGGAGCGCGCCCCAAAACGCAGGCTTCAGTCGCTGAGCGCCATAACGTCGTGTCCTTCCTGTAAACCGGTGAGCGTCCTGTGGAGTGAACTCCAACGGGACGTTCCCCAGTTTCAAGGCACAGCGGTCTTCTTGTTCCTCGTGTAGAACCTCCTCACCTTCGCCCGGTTCCCACACTTGGTCATGTCACACCAGCGCCGTCGGTGATTCTTGCTCTCGTCAAGAAACAGCCACTCGCACGTCTTCGATGCGCACGCGCGTACATACTCAACCCGCTCCGACGCCAGCAACTCCGCCGCGTCGCGAGCGATCGGCCACAACGGCGCGAACAGATCGTACGAGTCCGATTCGAATTTCCATTCGAAGTGTCGCCTGCCCGCCGCCAGCGCCAGATGCTGCGCCGCCTCCTGCACATGCTGATTCAAAATGACAAGCGACGCCGCCGGCACAGGCTTCCTTCTGACGAGCGCATAGAAGATTTCACTGATCGCTTCCCGCAACTGGATCGCTGACGCGAGTGCGCGCTTCGCTTCCTCAGGACGTTGCATGCTGCGCGTCATCAGTCGATCCACCTGCAAGTCACTCAGGATGCGTGTGTCCTCCGCGAAGCGCGCCAGATCGACGTAATGCTGCAGCAACTCCTTCGACTCAGCCGAAAAGCGGTCATCCAGCGTGTTCACGAAATCGAGACACGCCGGCCCGCCCATCAGTTCGAATCGTGGCGGTCTCCTTCTTTTAATGTTGTCGACGAAGATCTCACCCTCCTGGACTGATCCCTATTATCTAACCATTGAAATGCACTTGACAAGTTAGATTTTGCGCGCTAGCCTGAATCTAACTTATGAACACGCTTTTGGAGGTTAGCTCATGTTCCGCGATCAACCCTCCCAGATGCTGGCCCGGGTTCGCAGCCGCGAACTCAAAACCACGATGCTGATTAATATAGGAGGCAGACCTGTGATCGTGTCCCAGTCAAACACACCATCGATCCGACTACCGCGCAGCGAGTCCATCAAACTCGCGCTCGCATTCGCGGCCATCTACCTCGTGTGGGGATCGACGTACCTGGCGATTCGCTACGCAGTCGAGACGATTCCACCGCTGGTCGCCGCAGGCATTCGCCACACGATTGCTGGTGGAGTCCTGCTGGCATGGGCGTGCGCGCGCGGATATCGTCCGCGTCGCGAGCACTGGATCGCGGGCATGGTGCTTGGCGCTCTTTTCTTCTTTGTGGGACATGGCACGCTGCACTGGGCGGAACAGCACGTCGCGTCAGGCTTGGCCGCGCTGCTGATAGCGACCGAGCCGATGTTCATTCTCGTGCTCGCTTGGTTGAGCGGGCAGCAGAGGATCAGCCGGATCAGCGCGCTGGGCTTGGCTTTTGGCGTGGTGGGCGTGGCGATCCTCACAGGTGCGGAAGTGTCTGCAAAGGATGCAAGCCTGATTGGCCTGCTTGCGGTACTGTTGGGATCGCTGTCGTGGTCCGCGGGTGTGGTGATCTCTCCCAGGCTGAAGCTGCCCACCGATGCGCTGGCGCGCACCGCCGTGCCGCTGGTATGCGGTGCGGTCATGCTGCTCACGACCGCTGGAATCACAGGCGAGTTTCGCGGCCTGCACTGGTCTGCCGTCTCTCTCAAATCCATTTTCGGATTGGGATATCTGATCGTGTTCGGATCGATCGTGGCCTTCACCGCATACACCTGGCTCCTGCAGCGGGTTCCGCCGGCAGTGGTGGCGACACACACGTACGCGAATCCTGTAGTCGCAGTGCTGCTGGGATGGCTGCTCGCGTCAGAACCATTGACCGCGCGCGTGGCGATTGCGTCGGTTGCGATTCTGGGCGCGATCATGCTGATTCGGCGAGGCGAGCGCACGACGGCGCGACCAGTCGTCTCAGCAGCTCCTGTAGAGCCGAAGTCATCAGCGCAGGTTGCGTGACCGCGATCTCTGAGTTGTGAGATCTCTCTCTCATTCGGTAAAGCTTTTACCGCAGAGTTCGCGGAGAACATCCCGCAGAGGTCGCAGAGCACGGCAAGACGACGGGACGAAACAACAACTACGATGGTTTCCTCTTTGCGGATGTTAGTCTAGTTCTCCGCAACCATGGCGCGCCGCTCTGAACCTCTGCGCATTGCAATCGACACCGGGGGGACGTTCACCGACTGCGTGTGGATCGATCCCTCCACGCACCGATTGCGTATGTTGAAAGTCTTCTCGACGCCCGCGGATCCGTCGCAAGCAATCGTCGAAGCGATCGCGAAGATCGCTGCGGACGCTGAGTTCATTCTTCTTCACGGCACGACCGTCGGCACGAATACGCTGCTGGAACGCAAGGGGGCGTGGACTGCACTGGTGACCACCGCGGGGTTCGAAGACGCGATTGAGATTGGACGGCAGGCGCGGCCCAGGCTCTACGACTTCTTCTTCGATCGCATCGAGCCTCTCGTCGCCAAGGATCTGCGCTTCGGAATCGAAGAGCGCACTGCAGCTACAGGCGAGATACTCACCGAGCCCACCGCGGTCGAATTGCAGAAGCTGGCAGAGCAGGTCGCAGCGGCCAAGCCGGAATCGGTGGCGATCTCGCTGTTGTTCTCGTTTGCCAATGCGAAGAACGAACAGGCAGTCGCCGAATCGCTGAGAATGCTTACGGTGCCGTTGTCAATCTCGCACCAGATTCTGCCGGAGTTCCGCGAGTACGAACGCACGTCGACGGTCGTGATCAATGCGTACTTGCAGCCGGTGATGAGGCGCTATCTCGAGAACATGGAGCGGGCACTCAGGATGCGGGCGTCAGGCGTCGGGCGTCAGGCGTCAGGCCCAGGTAAGCGGCGATCAGGCTCTGGGCGAATTTTTGTCATGCAGTCCTCTGGAGGTATTACTGCGCTCGCGACTGCTGCGCGGGAGCCGGTGCGGACGGTTCTCTCCGGGCCTGCCGGCGGAGTGGTAGGCGCGGCCGCGACTGCGCGGGGCAGTGGGTTCGAGAACATCATCGCGTTCGACATGGGAGGCACTTCGACCGATGTGTCGCTCGTGGAGGGCACGATCACCACGGCCAACGATGCGCAGATCGCGGGACTTCCGATCAGCGTGCCCATGCTCGACATCCATACGGTGGGAGCGGGAGGAGGTTCGCTCGCTCGCTTCGACGCCGCTGGCGTTCTGCGCGTCGGCCCTGAATCCGCGGGGGCTGATCCTGGTCCTATTTGTTACGGCCGAGGAGTGCAGCCAACGGTGACGGACGCCAATCTTCTGCTCGGCCGCTTGCAGCCGACAAAGTTTCTGGGCGGAGAGTTCACACTCGATCTGGAGCGCACGCGTCGCGTGACGCAAGAGTGGCTGAAGAAGCAAGGATCGAACCTGAGCCTGGAGAAGTTCGCGGCGGGAGTGGTTCGCGTGGTGAATGCCACAATGGAAAAAGCAATCCGCGTGGTGTCGATCGAACGCGGACGCGATCCGCGTCGTTTTACGCTGGTGGCATTTGGTGGCGCAGGTGGATTGCACGCGTGTGCCCTGGCTGAAGCCTTGAGTATTCCGCATGTCATCGTGCCTGCGTTTCCGGGCGCGCTGTCGGCGCTCGGAATACTTTGGAGTGACGTCGTGAAGGATTACTCGCGCACCGTGCTGTGGCGCGTGTCGCGGGAGATCCCGCTGGCGAAATTGAATCAGGAATTTTCAACGCTGGAGAAGACGGCGACGCGCGATTTTGAGGGCGAATGCTGGAATGGGATACCCCGTTTGATCCGTACGGTTGACCTGCGCTACCGCGGGCAGGGATACGAACTAAACCTTCCGCTGACCAGGAACCTCTTACGAGAATTCGAGCAGGAGCATCAGCGACGCTACGGCTACGTCCATGCGAAGCGCGAGATCGAGATCGTGACACTTCGCTTGCGGGCCGCCTTGAAATCTTCCCGACCTCATGCAGCCGTGGCCACGGTGCGCGGAAAAATGGGCAGGACATCGACAAGCGAAGCGGAAGTGTTTTTTGACGGTCGCAGAGTGAAGACAAAGATTTATGCCCGCGAAGAACTCGGCACTCGAGAGACGCTTCGGGGTCCCGCCATCGTAACGGAATACAGCGCGACGACGGTGGTCCCGCCCGGAAAGAAGTTGAGGATTGATGACGTTGGGAATCTCATCATTGCGGTGTGATCAGATTCAACGAGTTGCACGCCGGGTAAATTTTACATATGTTCCTGCAGGAACATTTTGATATACAATATTGTACGTACAATTATATACATCCATTCGCCAAATGGGAATGTTGTCAACGAGTTACGGGATTTTCCAGGCTTGAGTCACTTCTGCTCAGCCACCCCGGGGAGCGCACCTTTAAAGCGGTAACTTAAGGAGCTTTTCCCTGTAGCCCGTCAAACCCTCTCGACCCCGAGTTGATATGATCACCCCATGCCGGCTGATCTGCTCAAACTGCGCGATTTCGCCTTGCGCTATACCGCAGCATGGTGCAGCCAAAACCCCGCGAGTGTGGCGGCATTCTACTCGCAGAGCGGTTCGCTGCGCGTGAATGATGACCCTCCTGCCGTCGGACGGGAGGCGATCACTGAGGTGGCGCGATCCTTTATGACTGCGTTCCCGGATCTTTGTGTCGTCATGGATGACCTGCGGCTCCGGGACGAGCCCGAATACCACTGGACTCTTTTCGGCTCCAATAGCGGACCAGGAGGCACGGGCCGAAGAGTCTGCATCAGCGGCTTTGAGAAATGGAGTATCGGAGCCGACGGCCTGATTGCGTCCTCCGAGGGCCATTTCGATGCGGCCGAGTATCGCCGCCAGTTGGAACAACAAGTCTGAATCAGGAGAATCCGAAATGCGAACAGCCCTGTGGTTCTTGCTGATCCCATGCGCCTTCCTAACTACATCCTGCTCCCCGTCTGCGAGCCGCGACAGCGGCGCGGCCGAGGCGACGACGATCCAAGCTCTCGATGAACAATGGTCTGCAACGGCCGCGAGAAATGATCTCGTGGGGACTGTCGCGTTCTATGCCGATGACGCGGTCCTGCTGCCCAACGCACCCATTGCCACCGACGCGAAGTCGATCCGGGCATCCTGGGCCTCCCTGCTTGGTCCGAACACAGCCGTATCCTGGAAGGTTTCCAAGGCCGAAGTGGCGAAATCCGGCGAACTCGGATATCTCTATGGGACATACTCGCTGTCGATCCAAGATCCGAAAATGGGAACGCCGGTACATGACACCGGCAAACTAGTCGAGATCTGGAAAAGACAGGCGGACGGAAAGTGGAAATGTATTGTAGACACCTATAACTCCGACCTGCCCGTGGCTCCCGCACCCGAGACAAGGAAGTGACTGCGAAAGCGCGTAGTCGGCGGGGTGACGCGGATTTTCGGCGGTTGGAGAGAGGTTTCTTTTGCCCCCCTTCGGAACTTGGCTTCTTTCACGCTTTGTGCTCCCACGGTTCGCGCCCTGGGCTGTGTTCTTTCGCCGCTTCGACAGCTGGAATCGGATGTGATCAGGTTCCAGGTCGCGATTGTCATCTCTTCAACCAGCCTTGGAACTCCAGCCAGTCGGCGAACCTGTCGATCCAATGATCGGTGGGGAGGTTCTGTTTGTGCATTCCGAAGCCGTGGCCGCCCTTGGCGTACATGTGCAGTTCGACCGATTTCTTGGCGTCCGCCCACTTCTCGTACAGAGCAACGCTTGCTGGCGCCAGTCCTAGCGAATCGTCGGTTGCGGCCGCGACAAACATTGGCGGTGCGTCTGCGGGAACGGGAACATCTTTCGGTCCCCCGCCGGCATAGATCGGGGCGACGAAGGCGGGCCGTCCTTTGGGCGAGTAGTGGAAGGCAACTCCGGCAGTGACCCTTCCACCGGCGGAGAATCCGATGATTCCGACCCGGTCCGGGGACACCCCCCATTCCGAGGCATGCTGCCGGACGTAGGTGACGGCGGCTAAGCCGTCGGCAACGGCCAAGGGAATGACCTTCCCCACCGTGTCGTGAAATTTCTGCTGGTCAGCATACAGCGCGGTAAATTCCTCGGTGGCGTCGTCGCCGGTGTGCGCAAGGCGGTACTTCAACACAAAGGTAGTCACGCCTCTCGCGGTCATGTATTTGGCGACATCGGTACCTTCGCTGGTGATGGAGAGGGCCATAAAACCGCCGCCCGGGCAGATCACCAGGGCAGTGCCGTTTCGCAACTCGGGAGAAGGCTTAAAAACGGTCAGGGTTGGCTTGGTCACGTTGGCGACAACTTCAGTGTTCCAAGCTTTCGAGAAGTAGGTTTTCTCTGGGTAGCTCTCGGGCGTCGAGCCAGGCGGCGTGCCGGGGTAGAGAGGAATGACGTCCTGGGCAGAGGCCAGGGTCGCCAGGAGCGATGCCAGGCAGAGGATTCGCATGAGGGATGTTTTCATGGCCGCGTAGTTTAGCAGAGTGTCGCGGCCTAAGTGTGCCGTCGTTTGTCGCGGTGGCGGGGCGGAATGCGCATCTTGTCCAACACGTCAGAGTCACACGCCTGCAAGCGTTTGATGAGACCGTCTTGTAGCCGGAGCGAAGTGTGGGTGGTTGTAAACGGTGTGAGGCGATCTTCCCTCAGGGGCTGAAGCCCGCGTCTTTCTGACATTTTACGGCGCGGCTGAAAGCCGCGCCCTTTCAAAACAAACTTATGAGGACACGTTGTATGAGGCACGTTCTTTTCAAATGGAAGCGATGGATTTGAATTTGGTGGGTATCAACAGGTGCTCTAACTCTCGCGGAAGCACAGCGAGTACGACAAGAGACGAGGATCGGGAATATGCGGCAACGAGGCGGCGAGGGCTTAGGAGCGCGCCTGCTTCCGTCCAGTCAGGCGTTCTTCCTGGGTTGACAGCAGTTCATCCAGCTGCCTTACCAATCCGCCGAACGTCTTCGGGTCGTTTTCCTCTTGGATGCGTCTGCACAGCAAGTTCATCTGTTCACGCTCTTCGGGTGTCACGGTCATTGAACCCCCCGGATCGAGAGATCGACTTAAAAACTTGCTCCTGGCACGATCGGTGCAACTAAGGTGCCAAAACCAGTCTTGGACCAAGTTGCCCAGTTTCAGGCGCTTGGGTTGAAGGGGCAATTGTCGCCTTCAAAGCTTGCAGGTAAAGTTTGCCGCTGAGAAAAGCTGACTCCACGAATCGGCGCCAGCTCTGCGAGGTAATCGATTTGGCAAGGATCAATTGACGGTGAGGAATTGGGCGCTACTGGTGCCTCCGCTGGAGCAACCGAGATCGCCGCTGTTGCCGGAGGGCGTCTGCACCACGACTTTGTAACTTCCCGCGGCGGGGATCAGCGAGGACGTAATGGTAGCCGTGAGTGTGGAACTGTTGACCACGGTGGTAGCGAGGGTAGTGCCATTAACAATTACCACGGAAGAGGCCACGAAATGGCCGCCGGTCGCAGTGAGGGGGAGCGGCAGTTGTGCAAGAGCCATCGTTGCCGGAGTGATCGACGCGAGGCTCGGCGACGGACGGGCGCTCCCACAAAGCGGATTCAGCGCATTGCATCCGGGAAGGAGCAACAGCATGACCAGGCACGAACCTACGAGCACGATACGACAGGAAGACGGCATGGGCTCAGTCTAACGGAAGGACGATTGCCTTGCCGTAGAAATCGCTCTGACGGATGACCGTCGTAATGCGCTCAAAACTCGTCAAGCGGCGAGATGGAGATTCATTGCCAGCGTCATCGGCGACCATTATTATGTGCAGACCCGGCAGCGAGAATACATACTCACTGTCCAGCTAGAAGGACAGCCCATGAACATGAAAGCGCCTGGACTGGAGTCTAGTTCGGGGCCAGCAGGGACCTCGCCTAACATCTAGCGGATCGCGGCTTCGTCGTTCTCAAAGACCTCTGGCCAGAGGGAGAGTCGCATGAAACCCACGTTGCTTGTATTCGTGATTGCAGGGAGTATCCTCCTCGGCCTGGCAGCCCAGTCGCCCACCCAACCGCCGGAAGCAGTTACCGGATTCGACGACCAGAGCAACGGATTTTCCGATCCTGCCCGGCGCATCGCTGACCAGAAGTTTTTCGAGGAGGTCGAGCACATCGCGCCGGATGGACTCGGCCCCCTGTACAACGCCCAGTCTTGCCGGGAGTGTCATCAGACACCTGTCACCGGAGCCGCCAGCCAGATCACCGAGTTGCGCGTCGGACATCTCGATGCCCACAAGCAGTTCCAGACTCCGGAGATCCCGATCAATCATGGAGCGGAGATTATCAAGGATCGGAATCTGGTGAACGACCGCGCCATCTGCCCTGAGATTCAACAGCGCGTGCCGGAGACCGAGGCTGTGCGCACCACCCGCCTGACCACTAACACGCTCGGCGACGGATATGTGGAAGCCATCTCCGACGAGACCTTGCTCAAGATTCGCAAGGATCAGTGCAAGGCGTCCCGCGGAAAGATCTGCGGGCAAGCGGTCAAGGTGCTCGTACCCGAAAGTGAAGGAGCCGATCGCATCGGCCGCTTTGGATGGAAGGACCAGCACGCCAGTTTGCTCGCATTTGCCGCTGACGCTTACCTGAACGAGATGGGGATCACGAGCCGGCTGCAGCCCACTGAGGTGACCACGGCCTGCAATCCGCCAGTGACGACCACTATCCCGAACAGCGATCCTACGAAGATTACCGAACCCAACAGCCTGCCGGATCCCAACGACAACAATCTGGAAGACATCGACCACTTCGCCAGTTTCATGCGCTCACTGAAGGCGCCGGCCCGAGACCAGGCGGCGACGACTCCGGAGGTGATGCAGGGGGCGCAACTGTTCACGAAAATCGGCTGCGCCAGTTGTCACGTGGAGACCATTATTACGGGCAAGAGTCCAGCGGCTCCGGGTGGGCCGGGATTGCACCCCGAAGAGCTCGAGAACCGGACGATTCACCCTTACAGCGACTTCCTGCTGCACAACGTGGGAACGGGAGACGGAATCCCAGTTGCCCTGATTGAGCACTTCGGCCGCGAGCGAGTCGAGAGGCGGATGCGGAAGCAGGAGGCGTCGCGGGCAGGGGAGGCACAGCAGCATCCCAAAGGAAAACCCGAGGACGAATGCAGCGAGAGCTACCAGACGGCGGTGCTCGAGGGAGAGAAGCACCCCGATCTGTTGCGGGATGTGCTTTGCGCGCGCAACAAGATCAGAACCGCACCGTTGTGGGGCCTTCGAGTACGGTCTCGACTGATGCACGATGGGGCATCGGTCGAATTGGGTGATGCCATCCTCCGTCACCGGGGTGAGGCGGAGGAAGTGACAAAGCACTTCTCCAAATTGAAGCCTGCGGAGAAGAAGGCGGTGCTGGCATTTCTGCAGTCGCTTTGAGGCATCTGGTCGACGTGGCGCCGGTGCGTCTTTCGCCCCTTCGGGGCTGAGCTTAGACAGCGGTGTCGTCCCGACGGGACTTTTGCATTGTACGCACACTCTCCCGGCACTTCCGTGCCGGGCTTTCGCATGCCGCCGCCTCGCGGCTGGGATCCAATTTGATCACGCCTGGCGCTCTCGTCTGAAGGCCGTGCTCCGATCTTGCCTTAGCCCCCATTTCTCGAGGAGATAGGCCCGCGATCCTTGAGGGCAGTTTCGCCCATGGCCTGCGCGGCTGTGGATTGTTCGAGGACTGGTATGCGGTACTTCCGGAACATGCCTTGGATTGGAAAATGTGTTCAACTCGGGTCTTGCCCGTTAGAATCCTGCGGTATCTTCGGTCTTGACGATGCTTCGCCACATCGCGTTGCTTCTCCCGGTGTTCGCGCTTTTGGGGTCGGCTGCTGAACCACGGGCACAATTTAAAGAGGCCGCTCCCCTTCGCACTGAACGCGTTGATGATGATGGCTGGGCAGAGAAAACTCTGAAGAGCCTTTCCCTGGAAGAGAAGGTCGGACAGCTCTTCATGGTGCGGTTGCGGGTGGAATACTTCAACGGGCGGAGTCCCAGCTACTTCGAACTCCGCAATAACATTCGCAGATATCACGTCGGATCGCTGGCCATGTCGGCGCCGCCGCAGGGCCGGGCGCGCGATATCCGCCGACGCTATGAGGTCGTTGCGCTGCTCAACCAGGTGCAGGAGGAGGCGAAGGTTCCTCTGCTGGTCGCTGGGGATTTTGAGCGGGGTGTGTTGCCAGCGCATCTTTTTGGAACGACGGTGTTTCCGCACGCGATGGCTTTTGGGGCTGCCGGGAACCTGGCCTATGCCGAGGAGTTCGGCCGCATCACCGCGCTGGAAAGCCGGGCTCTGGGCGTGCACTGGAACCTGTTTCCCGTGGCCGACGTAAATTCCAACCCTGCCAACCCAATCATCGGGACACGGGCGTTCGGGGCGAATCCGGGGCAGGTGGGCGATCTGGTGGCGGCCTATATCCGGGGCGCGCGGGCGAACGGAATGCTGACCACGGCAAAGCATTTTCCGGGCCACGGGAATACGGCAACCGACTCGCACGTGGGAGTGCCGATCGTCACCGACGATCTGGCGCATCTTCGGGCGGTCGATCTGCCTCCGTTTGAAAAGGCAATCGGGGCGGGAGTCGATGCGGTCATGACCGGGCACGTCCGAGTGCTTGCGCTGGACCCGGACCGCAACCGCGTGGCTACGACCTCGCCGGCAATCGTCACAGGTTTATTGAAGAAGCAGCTCGGCTTCAAGGGAATCGTGGTGACCGATGCGTTGGATATGGCCGGCCTGGTTGGTCTGTATGCCAAGAATCCCGGACGCGTGGCCGTGGATGCCTTCAAGGCGGGAAACGATGTGCTCACGATGCCCTACAGTCTGGATACATGCTACCGGGCGATGTTGCGCGCTGTCCGCAGTGGGGAGATTTCGCAGGAACGGCTTGACGCATCCGTTCTCAAGATCCTGCAGGCGAAAGCTTCGCTAGGTCTCGACAAAAATCGAGTCGTGGATGTGGCAGCGATCCCCCGGCTGGTGGGGAATCCGGAGAGTATTGCGGCCGGGCAACGTATCTCGGATGCGTCCATCACTCTGGTGCGTGACAACGGCAAGGTGTTTCCTCTGGGAGACGCGCAAGCCGACAAGAGATTGCAGGTTGTATCTCAGCGAGCCAAAGTTCAGCCCCGCCTGCTCGTGATCATTCTTTGCGACAATGTGCGCGCGGAGGACGGTCGGGTTCTGGAGCGCCAGATCCGGAAGAGAGCGCCGGATGCGAGAGTCGTCTACGTAGATCCTGGCGTCGCCGCGGACAGATCGGATGACGTATTGAAGGCGGCAGATTGGGCGCAGAGGGTTGTGGTCGCTGTGTATGTGGTTCCGTCTGCGGCGCGGACCAGGACTGTAGCTCGCGGCCAGAAGAATTCCGCGTCTTTGCCGGATGCAACCGCGAACTTATTGTCCAGGATTCTTGCCCGCGCGGCCGAGAAGACCGTGGTGCTGGCGATGGGAACTCCGTACCTGACGGACGACTTCCCTGCGATCCAGAACTACATTTGCACATTCTCCAATGCGACCGTCTCGGAGATCAGTGCGGCTAGAGCGCTATTCGGGGAGATTCCGATCCCAGGACATATGCCGGTCAACCTTTCCAACGCCTCCGGCCCGGGAGCGAAAATTGACCACCCGGCAGGAGTCGCAAACGTGGGATCGCCCAACTAAACCCCATCTCATCAATGTCCCTAGTCCCCGAAGGCGAGATTCTGCCGTCTCGCTTCGGTGATTCAGCTTCCGGATTGCCCGTGATACGGGAGTATCTTGGATTCGAATGGTGATTAGGGGACTTCTGCGAGCGAGTTTCTGGACCTAAGAATATCTCCCATTAGGTCCTGTGTCGTGTTTCGCTTCAAATGTGGATACCTCGCTCCCTGGTGATCGTCGACATTCCGCCGGAGTGTCAGCGACCCATTTTGCACGGAGAGATCTAAGGGTGCCATCGAAGTGCTATCAATGACTATCGCATCTCGCAAGACTTGCGGAGACCAGGGGCGCTGGTTTACCGTCAGCACCTTCATATCTGGCCCCAGTCCGGCATTCCACGCTGCGGAGTCGCGCACAACATCGATAATCGTGCCATCCTCTTGCAGGAGCAATCCAAGGGAGAACCGCTCTTCGACCGTGTGATGAATCTCGTCTCTCGCCGCCTGAACTGAGCCAGGGATGC
>JAIQFH010000057.1 GCA_020073385.1 Terriglobia bacterium
CCGCGCCTTTCACAAGCGCTGAACCGTCGTCGCTGCGCGCGCCGCAGACGCGGCGAGTACCCATCTGCGAGTAGATCAATTCCCCGGTGCCGCCTTCACGGATGGGGACCGAAAGTTTGCCGAGTACGCCCACCATCTCGAAATCCGCAGGATTGAGAAACTCCTGATCCGACATAAGAATCTTGGTTAAAAACAAAAAGATGATCGACCCGCCGATCAGTCCAGCGATCACAGCAAGCGTAAGCGCCAATCCCACCCACAGCGCCGAGAAGCGGGTCAGCAGGTAGCCGGTTCCGCCGAACCACGCCAGAAATGCAGCGATGGACGGCGGGTTGAATGGAGAGACGCCAGCACCATGGGTCGTGTGCGTTCCTGTGCTCGTTTGCGCCGCGGCGGCACCGTGCGCCGCTGCGTCACCAACGGCAGCGGGTCCGTGAGCCACGGGTGCGTGCGCAAGATGAATGTGCCCGAAACCGTGATGATGAAGGTGTGGCAGATGCACGTGTCCAAAACGCCATCCGCCAAACACAAACGAAAAGAAGCTGAAGCAGAAACCGACTGCGAAACAGATCAGATAAAAATCAGACCAGGTCATCGGATTCGCCTCCCTTCCGCGCGGTGATTGTGATTCCCTGTAGCCGCCAACTCCGGACGCAACGCCTCCAACAGACGATCCGCCAAACCCGGCGTGTCGAGGATCGCTCCCAACAGCAGCAAAGCGCGGCGCGTGTCTTTTTCTCGGGCGGCCTTGATCAACACGTGGCTAATCTCCGGATCGCTCGCGAAGCGCTCCGATCCCTGCAACAACCAGACGTCAATCTGGCCTTCTACCGTTCGCAAGTCCGAAGTCAGCTCAGTGTGATAACCCTCAGGGTCATCTACCAGAAAACCAGGATGAACCTTGAAGAACTTCGCCAGCAACGCGCGCGAGGACTGCGTCATGTGCGGGCGCGAGCCGCTTTCGATCTGCGAGAGATACGACTGGCTGATGCTCTTCCCTTTGCCCAGTTCCTCGCGGATCGCGCGCACCAACTCGAGCTGCGTCATGGGACGGCCGAGCCCGCGGAGCGACCCTTCGACCTCACGCAGGTAACGGATTTTTTCGCCCAGCTTCACGGTGCAACTCTTTATTACTTCTCAAATCGCTATATTTATATTGCAATTTGCGATTTATGTCAAGAAATGTATACCCCAGCAAACTCAATGAGATACCGGTTGAATGGACGGGCAATGAGCAATGGGCGGCGAGCAACCTGAGCTATCTCACTGCTGGCTCATTGCTCACCGCTCATAGCTCACTGCTTAAAAAAAGCCCCCGGCTGGCACCCGGGGGCTCACAACGGCAAATGCTCTTTCGTTTTTCTGCCGGTGGGAAAGTCGCTTACTGATGACGACCGTTGTGCTTGTCGCGATAGATTTGGCGCGACGGGCGGTTCTGCTGGCGGTTAACCTTGGCACGCTCCTGTTGGGTTAGCTTGCCGCCGTTGGCGGCGCGGTCGTTGCGCACTTCTTTGTTGATCTTGGCTTCATTGTTTTCGAGGTGCGCGGCTTCGCCGGCCGTGAGCTGTCCGCTCTTGATGCCCTGTCCGATGCGGTCCTGCTGGTTCTCGGCGCGTTTGCCAACTTCACTCTTGGGATTGGTGTTCTGAACGGCGGAATTGTGCTTGTCCTGGTAAATCTGCTTCGACATTTGATTCTGCTGCTGGGTCAGGGTTTTCTTGTCAGCAGTGGTCAGCTTGCCATTGTCGAGCTTGCGCATGTCGTGCTCTTCCTGGTTCACTGCGGCTTCTTTCTTTTCCAGGTTGGTGGTTTCTCCGGCGGTCAGTCCGCCGCTTTTCACGCCGTTGGCGATGCGGTCTTGCTGTTTCTCTTTGCGGTCCCGAATGGTCTCACCATTGACAGGAGCAGATGTGTTTGTGTTCTGGGCCACAAGTGGCAGCGCGAGAATTGCGAGCGCCGTGCTGAGAAACGAGATCTTGAGGGTGCAGTTCATGGAATTTCTCTCCGTTGGTCTGAGTTCTTTTTTCAGCTGCATTGTGGCCACGTCGGATGAAACCCAGAGTGTCAAGAAATGTTGCGGGAGTTCTATATCCAGCAGGAACAGCTAGTTGCAGGGTATCGAGGCGCACGCAGCCGGACCCTGAGTGATGAGTTCGAAGCTGCTCGCGCGCCTGGCTACAACGGAATGGGGGCGGTCATTGTGTAGGCACCGCCGCCAGAACATCCCGACAGCCCGGTGAGAGTCCAGGTGCCTGAAATCCTGCCGTCGCTGTTGCGGATGCCGTTGAGGGTCAGCACGTTCTCTTGCATCGTCATGAGGGCGGTGGCGATGCTCATACCGAATGACCCGATCTCGTATCCGCCGGAGTGCCCGGAGGCCGTAAACGTGGCGGTCTGGCCTAACGGGGCCGTGAAGCAAGGGGCAGGACCGCTGAAACCAAAGCTGCTGACGTTCACAGTCGATCCAGTGCTTTGGGTAAGAGTAGCCATAAACGTATAGGCCACGGAGCCGTCAGGATTTTGCAGGCTGGCTGTCCAAAAGCCGTCGATTTTCTTAGCCGGTGAGCCGGATCCGCAGGAAACGAGGAAAAAAGCGAGAAGAACGAGGAAGGTGAGACGGGCGCAGTTCATATACCCCTCCTTGCAAAACGTTGGAACTCGGGGCCGCCAGAAAAGTTGCCTTTCCCAAGAGAAATTATAGTCCTGCTTCGATCCGGGAGCGGGGGTCAAGGTAATCGCGGAGAGCGTCACCGATGAAGTTGAAGCTCAGGACGGCGAGCATGACAGCGAGCGCCGGAAAGAGAACGAGGTGAGGCGCGTCGAAGAGATGGGCGCGACCATCGTTGAGCATGGTCCCCCAACTCGCGGTAGGCGGGGGAACACCGAGTCCCAGGAAACTCATGGTGGCCTCGGCGAGGATGGCTCCTGCCATACCGATGGCAGCCTGCACGACGACAGGCTGAATGATATTGGGCAGAATGTGGCGCACGATGATGCGAAGGTCGGTGGCGCCGAGGGCACGCGCGGCCTCGACGAATTCACGCTCACGGGCGGCGAGAACTTGTCCACGCACCAGGCGCGCGTAGCCGACCCATCCACCGAGGGAGAGCGCGAGGACCAGGTTGAAGATGCCGGGACCGCGGAAGGCAACGAAGGCGATGGCGAGCAGGATTCCAGGAAAAGACAGGAAGGCATTCATCACGACCACGTTAAAAAAGCGGTCGATCGCGCCTCCGTAGTAGCCGGCGATTGAGCCGATGATCAGGCCGAGAGTAAGTGAAGTTGCAACCACGCTGGCGCCCACCAGCATGGAGATGCGCGCACCGTAGATGACGCGGGAGAGAATGTCTCGTCCGAGTTCATCGGTGCCAAACCAGTGGGCTGAGGAAACAGAATTGAGGCGGTCGGGGAGGCTGATCGCGGCGGGATCTTGCTGGGCGATCCACGGGGCGAACAACGCGAAGATCACGAAGACGACCACAAGCACCACGCCAGTTGCGGCCAGCGGATTGTGACGGACACTGCCGGCGACGCGACTGCGGAACGAGATGGCGGCGGTCGACATAGTGGAATATTAAATCGCTGCGGCTGGCCTTGAGATCGAAATTCGGATGTGTTCTTATAGGAGAAACAGCGGGATCGTAAAACCCCTTCCGCAAGAGCGCGCCGAAACCTCCACCTTTAGCCTTACATTCCAAAGGAGGAAGATCATGAATAAAGTCTCGTACATTCCAAAAGATTACAACACCATCACACCATACCTGATCGTTAAGGGTGCCGCCCAGGCGATTGAATACTACAAGAAAGTTTTCGGCGCGACGGAAGTCGTTCGGATGAATGGTCCGGACGGGAAGGTCGGTCACGCTGAGTTAAAGATCGGGAACTCGCATATCATGCTGGCCGACGAGAATCCCGCCATGGGCCAGGGGCACACCAGTGCGACTACGATTGGACAAAGCCCGGTGAGCCTCTACGTGTACCTGCCCGATGTAGACACCGTGGTGAAGCGGGCGGCGGCGGAAGGGGCAAAAATCCTGAAGCCGGTTGAGAATCAGTTCTACGGGGACCGCTCCGGCTTCCTTCAGGATCCGTTCGGACACCTGTGGGGCGTCGCCACACATGTGGAAGATGTATCGCCGAAGGAACTGGAAGAACGGATGAAGAAGATGATGCAGGCAGCATAACCGGGCGGGGCGGGGATTGTGTCCCCGCCTCATTCCCCTGCTTTCGAATTTCCTAGACAAATTCAGCCACGAGATTTTCAGCGAAGGCAGTCGTGACGGGCAGAGAAGCAGTATCGTGCGCTATGGATTGAGGCTGAATGTATTGAGCCTGAATGTATTGAGCCTGAATGTATTGAGCCTGAATGTACCGAGCCAGGTGGTAGCTTTCTTTGTCTGAGCGGTTTCTGCAGCTATTTCCAGTCTGTAATGGGCATTCAACAGCGCAATGGTCTTTTGAATGCGAATCTCCGACGGACTCGACGCGTCTACGGTCACTGTGTCTTCAAACAGCTCTGCTACGTGTCCGGTCAGTGTTCTGACTCGGCCAAGGACGTTGACCGTCGTAGCGGGGGATGCTTCTGTCTCCCTCGGAGTCATTTCGCCGTCTTGAAGTGAGATCGTAATGTGAACGATTGAAGTAACATCGGTTGCCTTAGTGACTTCGGTTTTGACTTCGAGTGGAAGTGCTCGGACCGTGGGTTTGGAATCGAGCCTTGCCTCAAGGTCGCGAAACTTTAACACTGGACCAACGCCCTCCATCAAATAGGGCTTAGGATTAATAGTCTTGACGTTTTTCTCGTTCACGCCGACCTCGGGAATGAACAGCAGTGCATCCCGGAGTTCATCAGGCATCCTCATTCGGAAATCTCCACAACTACAGATATCTACGAAGTCGATGACGACGTCCGTTCCTACTCCTTCCAGATATCGATAGCTCCACGTTTCGCTTGGCAGCCCGTTATAGTCCTGGCCGTCTTGTGCCGGTGGGCGAGCGTCTTGGGCGGAGAAGGTGGTTACGTGGTCCGGCGGGCCATAGACAATGTAGATCCGCCCTCGATCGCTCTTCCAACCCGGCCCTTGCGCGGCGAAATGATCATTCGCGTACACGATTCGACGATAGTGCTCTACCTTGAACTCGTTTTCGTAAGTATCGGGCGTCGGATCGCGGCGCCACCAAAACGCTTCGACAAATTGGTCGCGCTCTTCGTCGTTTTGAAGCGACTTGAAAGCAGCTTTCTCCTCAGGAGTGATGATCCAAACGACGTCTTGCTCGAGCCAGGCCTTGAATGGCGCCGCTTGACCGTCAACACGCAGGACCCGCCTCTTATTGCTCTTAGAATTTGTGCCGGGCGTTGGCGATTGTGACAAGAGCGCAAAGGAATGCATCAGCAGCGCCATTAGCGGAAGCAGAATGTAATGTCGAGTCCTGCTATGTGTCACCTGGACCTCCACTTCCCGATTTTCTAAATACCTTAGATGCGCGCAGCAGGGTCTGTCCCGTCATTGCCTGATTCTTGGGTTCGCGACTGAATACAGCACATCGGTCAGGAAGTTTACAGCGACATACGTCAGGCCAATGGCGAGAATGCAGCCCTGCACCACGTAGTAATCGCGGTTGGAGATGGCGTCGATCGTAAGGCGGCCAATCCCGGGCCAGGAGAAGATTTTTTCGGTAACGATGGCGCCGGCTAGTAAGGCTCCGAATTGCAGACCGAGGACCGTCAGCACGGGGATCAGGGCATTGCGCAGAGCGTGGCGGTAGACGACGGTGCGCTCAGGCAGGCCTTTGGCGCGGGCGGTGCGGATGTAGTCCTGGCTGAGTTCTTCGAGCATGCTGGTGCGAACCATGCGCGTGAGGATAGCGGCGAGCGCACCGCCCATCGTGATGGCGGGGAGTACAAGATTGGCGAAGGATCCGGCACCGGAGACGGGGAGCCATCCAGCTTTGATGGCGAATAACAGAATCAAGATGGGACCGAGCGCGAAATTCGGGAACGAAAGGCCGAAGAGGCTGACTACCGACAGCAGGCGGTCGTCCCAGCGGTTGCGGCGGCGGGCGGAGCGGACTCCGGCGGGGATGGAGAGGATGATTGCGACGAAGAGGCTCGCCAGCGTAAGACGCAGCGTGTAGGGATATCGCTGCGCCAGGAGTTTCGTCACGGTCTGGTTGTAGCGGATGGAGCGGCCGAGGTCGCCGTGGAGGACGCCTTTCCAATAACGGATGTATTGTTCACCTAGCGGGGCGTCGAGGCCGAAGGCGTGGCGGGTGGCGGCGATATCGGCGGGCGGGGCGCCTTCCCCGAGCATCTGCTGGATGGGGTCTCCGGGGACGAGGTGGATCAGGAGGAAAACCAGGCTCACCACCAGCCAGATGACTGGGAGGGTGTAGAGGACGCGTTGGAGGAGGGATTTCAGTCTTTGTCTCTCTGTCGTCAGTCGTGCGGTCGTTGGTCGCTTGTCGTTGGTCGTTAGCCGCTCCGGCCTTTCAGGGGTCCGTTGCGACGCTCTAGAATCCAGCGATCTCCTCTTTCCTCGCCTTCAAAATAGGCCAGTTTGCCTGGAATGCAAGAGAGAAACGCGCCGATTTGTCGGCCAACTACCTCCTTCAAAGCCTTCGACAGGAGCATTTCCTTCCCATCCAGTTCGGCTTCTGTGGAGGTAACCCAACATGAGCGGGGAGCGCCCTTCTTCGTTAGGATCGATGCAATCTGTTCTGGATCTTGCTGGCTCGGTGGAATCGATACAAAGCAGCGCGGATCCAACGCCTTGAAATGGTACAGCTCGTTAAGAAATTTCTTCCGCTTCTTTGGGTTCGCTACCATATCCAGATAGCGTTCGCGTTTTGTCGGAACGAAAAACGCTTTGATCAATTCCTCCTCGTGATTCATTCTTGCGCGCTCCAAACCAGGGAGCATCGGGAGAACGCCCTGACGAGTCTGCAAAGGGCCGCAATGGGGTAGGGATCCTTCGACTGCGCGCGACGACTCGCTTTGCTCGCCGTCGTGCTCCGCTCAGGATGACAAGCTCTTGAGTGCTTAGGCGTTTGCATTATTACATCAGTCTCCGGCTCCCTTGGCGGCTTCGGCTTCCCCTTCTACCTTCGCCACCTTTTCTATCCTCACTTTGGCGATGCGGTGGCCTTCCAACTCCTCGACAGTGTAGCGGCGGCCTTCGTATTCGAAGTGATCGCGGACGTTGGGGATGCGCTGCAGGCGGGCTAGCATAAAGCCGGCCAGGGTTTCGAATCCCGCGTCGCGCGGCAGCATCAGGCCGTATTCCATTTCGAGATCGCGGATATTCACCGAGCCTTCCAGAACCATCACCGATTCATCTTCCAATGCGGGCTCACTCGGAGACACGTCGAATTCATCTTCGATGTTGCCGACTAGCTGCTCGAGGATATCTTCCACCGTGATCACTCCGGCCGTGGATCCGAATTCATCGACCACCACAGCGAGATGGCGGCGGCGCTCTTTGAATTCGGCTAACAATTCGGCCAGCACCTTGGTCTCTGGAACTACCACAACGTCATGCATGATCTGGCCAATTTGCATGCGGGAGATGCGGGTGGCGCTGGACTGGCCGAGGTTGCTGAGGCGGAGGCGCATCCAGCGCATGAGGTCTTTGTAGTAAAGGACTCCAACGATGTGCTCGGGGCCGCGCTGCGGATCGTAAATCGGGATGCGGGAGTGCTGGCCCTCGACAACCTTGGCCAAGGCCTCGTCGAGCATGAGGTCGGAGGGCAAAGAAAAGATGTCGGGGCGGGCGACCATGACTTCGCGGACGGTGATGCTGTCGAGTTCGATGGCGCTGTGGATCATCTCTTCCTGGAATTCCGGGATTTGTCCGAACTGGCGGCTGGCGGTGACGATCAGCTTGAGTTCGTCTGGGGAGTGAACGGCGCCTCCGCGGCGCGCGGGCTGTGCTCCGAAGAGTCTTAAAACCAGTCCTCCGGAACGGCGCATAAAAAAGAGGACCGGGCGGGTCAGTGTAAGAAAGGCTTCCATCGGCGCGGCGACTGCCAGGGCGATTTGTTCGGCGCGCTGCAGGGCAAGGGTCTTGGGGACAAGCTCGCCGAGGATCACGTGCAAGTAGGTGATCAGGGTGAAGGCGATGGCGATTGCAATGGTATGGGCGTAGATGGCGACGTGGGGCAGCCGTTGGACGATCGGGATCGCGCTCACCAGACTGGCGACCATAGGCTCGCCGATCCAGCCGAGGGTGAGGCTGACCATAGTGATACCGAGTTGGACGCCGTTGACGACTTCGTCGAGGTGCTGGTGGAGGCGCTGGACGATGCGGGCGCCGATGCGTCCGGAGTTAATGAGTTGCTGGATGCGGGTATCGCGCACACTGACGAGGGCGAATTCGGCGGCGGCGAAGAACGCATTGGCTGCTACCAGGAGAAGAATCAGGAAGACCCGGAGCAGCACATAGGCAACCATTGAGGGGTCATTTTAGCAGGCGGGGGGAATCAGTGGTCAGTGGTCAGTGGTCGGTGGCCAGTTCTCGGTTCTCGGTTCTCGGTTCTCGGTAATGAGACCTGGTTACTGGGCGGAGGTTGGTTTTTAGTGTGTTTGGCATCACAAAAATCCCGCTTGGGATCCGCTATCCTTTTTTCTGCGGGCGGGTCTAATTGGAAGAAAGCGGGCTAGTTGGCAACGTGGCGCTTTCTTTTCGCATCGCAGGCAGCAATTCTTCGGAACTTATTCTGCAGGGGCCGCGTAATAGATGGTAAGGGCGGCAAGATGGCTCCCAATCTTCAACTGGTGGTACATCGAGGAGGATCTGTGAACGGTAACGGCACTAATGGCAAAAAGAAGCGCCGCAAGCTGATGATTTGGGGCGGCGTGGGACTGGGAATCGTCCTGCTGATCGCGATTGGAGTATTTGCAGCGACCCGCGGCGGGACCAAGATTGATCCTTCGAAGCTCGCCAAGGTGGAAAAGGGAGACCTGGCCAAGAGCGTGGTGGCAACCGGCAAGGTTACGCCCATCACAAAGGTCGAAGTGAAGTCGAAGGCCAGCGGCATTGTGAAAAAGTTGCTGGTCGATTACGGCGACCGCGTGAAGAAGGGCCAACTGCTGGCCCAACTCGACAAGATCGAAATCGAGGCCCAGGTGGAGCAATCAAAGGCGGCCCTGGAGGCAGCGCAGGCGAACCTGAGTAGTTCCAAGGCTGATTTTGAGCGCGCTAAGGTCGATGCCGAAGGGCCAGATGTGCCGCTGCTGAAGCGGGCGTATGAACGCGCCGTCAACATGGCGAAGGACGGCGTCGTTTCGACCTCGGCATTAGAAGATGCGCAGAAGAATTACGAAATGTCGCTGAACAAGCAGAACGTGTCGAAGGCGCAGGTCACCGTGCTCAAGGCGAAGATCGCCCAGTCGCAGGCCAATGTTGCGCAGGACCAGGCGAATCTTAAGCAACTGGAAGAGCAGCTCAGCTATACCGACATCGTTTCGCCGATCGATGGCATTGTGCTCTCGCGCGATGTGCAAATGGGCGATGCAGTGAGTTCCATCCTGGTGTTGGGATCGTCTGCGACGCTGGTGATGACTCTCGGCGATACGAGCGAAGTTTACGTGAAGGGCAAAGTGGACGAGAGCGACATCGGCAAGGTCTATCTCGGACAGCGGGCGCGGATCAAGGTTGAGTCGTTCAAGGACAAAACCTTCGACGGAAAAGTAACGAAGATTTCTCCGATGGGCGTGGAGAAGGACAACGTCACCACGTTTGAAGTGCGCGTATCGATCCAGAATCCGGGCGGCGAGCTTAAGGCCGAAATGACCGCGAACGCGGAGATCATCCTGGACGAGCACAAGAATGTGCTGCAGATTCCGGAAGGCGCGATTCTTTACGACAAGGACAAGAAGGCGTCTGTCGAGATTCCTGATCCGAAGGGTAAAGAAGGCAAGAACAAAGTGGCTGTCAATATCGGGATTTCGAACGGCGCGAAGACAGAAGTTTTGAGCGGGCTGAAGGAAGGGGATCAAGTCGTCCTGCAGTAAGACACGGCGTCAGATCTCAGACCTCGGACTTCGGCCAACCAGCCAGACATTCCGAGGTCTGAGTTGTATAGGAACGAGTTTGAATCTGTCTGATGCCAGAGGTCGGGTTCCATGACTCTCTCCGAGATTTTCCGACAAGCCGTCGCGACATTCCGGGCTCACAAATTGCGGACGTTCCTCACCATGTTCGGGCTGGTGTGGGGGATCGCATCGGTGATTATTCTGGTTGGGCTGGGACGCGGCTTCGTCGTGGATCAGAAGAAGCACATGGAGACACTGGGCAAAGACCTGGTGATCGTGTGGGGCGGGCGGACGAGCACACAGGTTGGAGGACGGGCCGCCGGGCGCGAGATTCGGCTGAATGTGGATGATGCCGAGTTGATCCGAGACGAATGCTACCTGGTCAAGAATGTCAGTCCCGAATTGCGCAGAACCATTCCGGAAGTCAGCCAATTCAATCTGGCCAATCGCGGCGTTGTGGGAATGTGGCCGTCGTATCAGGATTTCCGGTCGCTTAAGGTTTCTGAGGGCCGCCTGATCACCGACGACGACGAGCGTGAGGGGCGGCGCGTGCTGGTTCTGGGATCGAAGGCTTACCGGCAGTTGTTCCCGGGGCAGCCGGCGATCGGCGCGACCGTTCTGGTCAAGAGCGTCCCCTACTCGGTCGTGGGAGTCCTGGCAGAGAAGAAGCAGAATTCCAATTACAGCGGTCCGGACAACGATTATCTTTTCGCGCCGTATTCAGCGGTTTCACGCGACTTCCCTCCCCCGGAAAAGCCTGGCGCCGGCATCACGCGCGGATATCTGGATGACATCGTGTTTGAGGTAGGCGATCCGGAGAATCATGAGGCGGCGGTGTTGCAGGTACGGCGCGCGATCGGGCGGGTGCGGCACTTCGATCCTACGGACAAAGACGCGCTCTTCATATGGGACACGATGGACGGCGCCAAGCAACTGGCGAAGATTTTCGGAGTGGTCACTCTGTTCTTCGGGTGCGTGGCAGTCGTTACGTTGTGCCTAGGAGGGATCGGCGTGATGAACATCATGCTGGTTTCGGTTTCAGAGCGCACCCGGGAAATTGGAACGCGCAAAGCGATGGGCGCGACCAAGCGTGACATCCTGCGGCAGTTCTTTGCCGAGTCGGCGATGTTGACGATCGTCAGCGGAATTCTGGGACTCAGTGTCGGAATCGGCATTTGCATTGCGATGGTCGTCGTGCCCCTGCCTGATTTTGTGCCGCATCCGATTGTGTCGCCGATTTCGATTGTGATTTCGATTTTGACGCTTTCGTTGATCACCGTGACCGCAGGCATGTATCCGGCCCAGCGCGCCGCGGATATGCAACCAGTGGAGTCGCTACGTTATGAATAGAAAACATCAAGTTCTCCCCTCGACTTTTGAGTCCAGCGGATCGAAGTTTGGACTGTTGGTGACGATCACGCTGGTCGTGCTGTTCACCTCGGCGGTGGCGTTTGGTTCGACGCCGCAGGGAACGTTCGACAGAACACTCTCGGTCAGCGGACCTGTCGATCTGGAAGTGCTCACGCACTCGGGTGATGTGAAAGTGCGGGCAGGTTCGTCGGGATCGGTGCAGATTCACGGCAAGATTTATGTCGGTGACCGCTGGTTTGGAGGGCGGCGCGAGGAAGACGTGCACGCCATCGAACAGAATCCTCCGATACGGCAGACCGGCAATAGCATTCACATCGAATATGTGGATTACCGGAACATCTCCATTGATTACGACATCACTGTGCCGGCGGAAACGACTGTGCGCACGAAGAGTGGCTCGGGCGATCAAACGGTCGAAGGCACGCGCGGCAATGCGGAGGTGCAGACTGGGTCAGGCGACGTGAGACTCACGAATCTCAACGGCGAAATCCGCGTGCAGACTGGATCGGGTGATGTACGGGCGCGGCAGGTCTCGGGAGCCGTGAGGGGCGGTACCGGCAGCGGCGATGTCGAGATTGAAGAGACCGGGCCGGGCGACATTGACCTGCATACGGGTTCAGGGAACATCACCGCGAGAGGCGTGCAGGGCAGCTTCCACGGAGAGACTGGCAGCGGTGAGATCACCGCTGAGGGCAAGCAGAGTGGTACGTGGGACGCTCGCACCGGGTCCGGCAATGTGCGTCTGCGGTTGCCGTCAAATGCCGCCTTCGAGGCAGATATTTCGACCAGTTCCGGTTCTATTGATGTCGGATCGCCGATCGAGATGACGGTGCAGGGGCGCATCGGGGATTCACACAAGTCGATCCACGGCAAAGTACGCGGCGGCGGCCCATTGCTGCGCGTACACACCGGGTCGGGCGATATTCATATCGAGTAGAGGAGAAATTGTAGATTTCAGATTGCAGAATTCAGATTTTGGCCACATGTCAATCTGCAATCTGAAATCTCAAATCTGAAATTCACAGTTTCAGGTTGAACGGCCATCGAGCGAGGCGCAGGATGAGCGCAGTACCACCATTGACGACAGAGAACCCGGACACGCAGAGAGCTCGCACGTTCGAATGGCCAACCCCTGCGCCGAACAGTGTTCCCCGCGCCCGGCGTCGCGCCTCCATCGTCTCAACGATGTTTTTCAAGGAACTCGTACTGCAGGGATGGCAGGCGCTCATGCGCGACCGGACGCGGTCGGCGTTGACAATGCTGGGCATCGGGTGGGGCCTGGTCTCCGTCGTGCTGTTGCTGGCCTACGGACAGGGGCTCGGCGGTTGCGTGCTGAGCGCATTCCTGAACATGGGGAACAACGTGATCGTGATGTGGCCGGGGCAAACGAGCATGCAGGCCGGTGGCCAGCGGGCGGGCAAGGCAGTGAAGTATGAGCTTGAAGATGTCGAAGCAATTCGGGATGAAGTTCCGATCATACGGGCGGTGAGCGGGGAGATTGATCGCGACTTCGGATTCAAGATCGGGACGCGCGTGGTTTCGATCATGGTGCGCGGAGTGGATATGCCATATGGGCAAATGCGCAAGCTCGATCTCGATGACGGGCGCTACTTCAATGAGACGGATTTTGCGGATCACCGGCGTGTGGTGATCCTGGGATACAACGCAGCGAAGAAAGTTTTTCAGGGTGCGCCGGGGGCGGGACAGCACGTGGAAATTGGCGGGTTGGACTTCGAAGTGATCGGGACCATGCGCAACAAGATTCAGGACTCGATGTATCAGGGCCCGGACAACGAGAACGCATTCATTCCTTTCGGCCTGATGCGAGACCTCAAGAACATTCGCGATCCGGACGAGATCATCATCCAGCCGATTGCCGCAGAGCAGAACAAGAAGGCGCTGATGGCGGCGCGCGAGGTGATTGCGCGGCGGCATCACTTCGATCCGAAGGACGAGAAAGCTACGCCTGAGTGGGACACGATCGAGGACCGCAGCATGATCAATGCCTTCTCGTACGGATTGCAGGCGGTGCTGGGGTTGATCGGAGTCTGCACGCTCGCCGTCGGCGGGATTGGCGTGATGAACATTATGCTCGTCTCCGTGACGGAGCGGACGCGGGAGATCGGGCTACGCAAGGCGATTGGGGCGCGGCCACGGCACATCCTAATTCAGTTCTTGCTGGAAGCTCTGGTGCTGACGTTTGTCGGCGGCGCGATCGGGATGCTGGTGGCACAGTTTCTGACCTGGGTGATCCCGCCGATGCCGTTGTATGACGAGTTCTATAAGACTACTGACCATGAAGGAGCAATCTTCCTGCATGCATCGATGGGCGTGATGATTATCTCGTTCACGATTCTGTCGATGGTTGGGATCGTGTCCGGGTTCTTCCCTGCTCTGAAGGCGGCGCGGATGCATCCGATTGAGGCGCTGCGGTACGAGTAGAGGAACCTGGATGTTACCGTCCTCGCTCTGTTCGTTATCGGACAATCCACTCCACTTTTGGCCAGGCACAGGGCGGCGTCCATCCACGCGGGCCCGCGGAATTGCTTGATAACAGTTGAGATGTTCCCTTTTCTTCCTTTGGCGATGAAAGTGCCAGCCTTCGCTTAGACTCGTGAGCCGGAGGTGTCCGTGCAGACTTTGTTCTACGATTTGCGCTACGCGCTGCGCCAGTTGCGCAAGACGCCGGGAATGGCTGTGCTTGCTGTCCTGACGCTGGCTCTAGGTATCGGTGCGAACACCGCGATCTTCACGGTGATCGAAAGCGTTCTGCTGCGGCCGTTGCCCTATAGGCATTCTGACCGCCTGGTCTATGTCGGCTCCGCAGGCGATAAGACATCGTTTTCGTCCACCTCGTGGCTGAACTATCGCGACATTCACACCCAATCCACACTGCTGCAGGATGCCGCCGGGTACACGGAAGACGTCAGCGTTCTTGAAACTCCGGACGGTTCGCAGAGCATTTTGGCGCCGCATGTAACGACAAACCTCTTTCCTATGCTCGGTGCACGGCCCCTGCTGGGGCGAACGTTCATCGACGCTGAGGGCCAGACGGGTGGACCGCTGGCGGTAGTGCTCTCGGAGGGACTGTGGCGACAGAGCTTTCATGCCGATCCCGGCATCGTCGGCCAAGGGGTCAAAATCAGCGGCAAGACGCACACTGTGGTTGGCGTAATGCCGCACGGCTTCCACTTCCCGGAACAAGTGGGGGCAGATCTTCAGAAAGGTGTATGGGTGCCGCTACAGCCTACAGCGGAAATGTTGAAGGACCGAGGCTACAACTTCTTTAATGTCGTGGGCGAGCTTCGTTCCGGAGCCACGATGGCGCAGGCTCAGCATGAACTCGATGCGATTGCCGCTCACATTCCCCGGGAAGGCACACACGGAGAAATCAAATTTTCGGCCTCGTCGTACCAGGAATTACTCACTGGACCGGTGCGCCCCGTTCTCTACGCTCTTTTCGGCGCACTGGCGCTGGTGCTGCTGATCGCCTGCGCCAATGTCTCCAATCTGTTGATTGCCCGGTGCCTGGCGCGGCAGCAGGAATTTGCGGTGCGGACAGCCCTAGGCGCGGGCCGAGTACGGCTTGTCCGTCAAATGCTGGCTGAGGGGTTGTCAGTGAGCCTGCTGGGTTGTGGAGCTGGGCTGGCGCTGGCGCAACTAGCCATGATCGGGATTCGAAAGCTACCTGACGGGACCATCCCACGCGCCGATTCGATCGCGATTCACTGGACAATCGTGTTGGCGCTGGGCGCAATCGCCGCCCTCACGACGGTGCTGTCGTCGCTGCTGCCAGCTCTTCTGGTGGGACGCGCGAACCCTCAGGCCGCGCTGCAAGCCGCTTCGCGAGGCGTTGGCTCGCGAACGGTAGGGGGAAAGCTCAGCGGGGCCCTGGTCGCGGCCGAAATCGCTCTTTCCACGCTCCTCCTCGTTGGAACCGGATTGCTCTTTCACACGCTCTGGAATCTGGGAAAAGCGCGGCTGGGCTTTGAGACCGCGAACGTTACCACCTTCACCGCCATGCCCGCCGATGCTGCAGGTTTTTCCGCGTTGGCCGTCTCGGAGGACACAGCGAACGCGCCAGCGTCAGTCGCCACGCTCACTTATCAACCGGTTCTCGAGCGCATGCGCCGGGTGCCGGGGATCGAAAGCGCCGCGCTCATCACCGCGCCGCCCCTTTCAGGATGGGATTTAAGTTCGAACTTCAAGATTGTGGGGCAGCCGGATGATCCGGCGAATCCGCCCGGGGCGCGGGTCACGGCCGTGAGTGGCGATTGCGCCCGTACCTTCGGGACGCCCGTCATGCACGGCCGCATGATCAACGATGATGACGTTTCTTCTGCTCCTTTTGTCACGGTCATCAACGAAGCCCTCGCCCGAACATACTTCAAGGGTAAGGATCCTTTGGGAATGCAAGTCGACCTTGGAGGCAAGGACACGGGCATGCTCAAACCGTATACGATCGTCGGGATTCTCGGCGATCAGGCGGACCATAACGTCGGCGCTGACGTTCAACCGTTCCTCATGCTCCCGCAGCAACAGGTTCCAACAACCTCGCTCTTTTACCAGGCGCTCTTGAAGACGATTGTTCACTTCGCGGTCAAAACCAAGGGCAATATTCCGGTCGCAGCCGAGATGCGATCGGTGTTCCATGAGGTCGCCCCAAGCATCGCCCTCGACAACTTTCAGACCATGCAGGAAGCTGTGGACCAGAACACTTTCAGCCAGCGGCTGGGATTGTATCTGGTCGGCTCGTTCGCAGGACTTGCCGTCGCGATGGTTGTCGCGGGACTTTACGGGGTGTTATCGCAACTCGTGGGTTATCGCCGCCGCGAGATCGGGGTTCGCATGGCATTAGGTGCGACCCGGCAGAGTGTGGCGCAAATGGTCTTCCGTCAGGGGTCGATCGTGATCGGGATCGGACTCGGCGTGGGTCTACTGCTGGCACTCCCGGCGGAACGCCTAATTCAGAGCTTCTTGTACGAGGTGCGTCCTCTGGACGCGTGGACCTATGCCTCGGTTCTGCTCATGCTACCGCTGATCGGGCTGGCGGCGGCGCTTTTGCCGGCGCGCAGGGCGGCGTCGATTCAGCCTATGCAGGCCTTACGGGAAGATTGAAAAGACTCGCTTGCTCTGTGATCCTCTGTGGTGAAAACCTTCTACCACAGAGGACACAGGGGCTCACAGAGGAACCCCTCGTTCTAGCCACGCACCTCTCAGGCAAATACTTCGCCGGGCAGCGCGGTCAAGGTTCGAGATGCCAGGGTGTTTTGTACGACTCGCATCGGGCGACCGGGTGCCGAGGTATCGAACTGCTTGCGCTCGATCTTGAGTTTGAGTGTGCGCTCGATGTGGCGGAGTTCGATCACTTCGGCTCCGGCTACCAGACTCGAGGCTTGCCCTTGCAGGCCTGCTCTGCCGGTACGGCCCACGCGGTGGATGAAGTCCTCAGCCATCTTGGGCAGGTCATAGTTGATGACGTGGGCTACTTCGTCCACGTGCAGGCCACGCGACGCAACATCGGTGGCGACCAGCACCTGATAACGGCCTTCCTGAAATCCACTCAGGGCAGCGTTCCGCTGGGATTGCGAGCGGTCACCGTGAATCACGCCAGCGTTGAAGCCGTCGCGAACTAAATCCTTGGCTAGCCTTTCGGCGCCACGTTTCGTGCGTGCGAAGATGAGGGTCTGGCCTTTTTCGGCGTAGAGCAATTGGCGGAGAACGTCTAACTTCTCACCCGGCCGGACTTCATAGGCTCTGAGCTGTACGCTCTCTGCTGGCTTCAGCACCGAACCGAGAGCAACCCGTATCGGATCGCGCATGTAGTCGTTTACCAAGCCGGCTACGGACTGCTCCATGGTGGCCGAGAAGCATAGCGTCTGCCGCTTCGCGGGGAGCACCGACAAGATCCGGCGGATCGCGGGCAGGAACCCCATGTCCAACATGCGGTCGGCTTCATCGAGCACCAGGATCGTCACGTGGCGCAGGTCGGCAAACTTGCGATTCATCAGATCCTGCAAGCGTCCGGGAGTGGCAATCACCAGCTCTGAACCGGCGCGCAGGCTTTGAATCTGGCCCTTCTCCGACACTCCTCCGATGACGAGCGCAGCTTTCGGCATGCTGCGGGCGCGCAGTTGTTCGTACTGCTCGTGAACTTGCATCGCCAGCTCGCGGGTTGGTAGCAACACGAGAGCAGTGGTGTGGCTCGCCGGCTCGCGCTGAAGGGTCTCGATCAGCGGGATGAGAAATGCGAGGGTCTTGCCGGTGCCGGTCTGAGCGGTGCCGATGACATCTCGCCCTTCAAGAGCAGGAGGAATCGCGCCTTCCTGGATGGGGGTTAAATTGGTGAATTGAGCTGCTTCCAGCTTCTGCTGTAGCGCAGAAGACAAGGGCAGTTCTGAAAACGTAGTCATTCGATTTTTTTCTTTCTGGAGGGGCCGTTTGTCACGCACACTCTGACACACGTCAAGAGCCGCAACGCCGCTCACATTTGAGTTTGGAATTTGCGCTAACTAAACGGCGGGCAGGAAAGGCGGAGATAAAGCTGGTCGGAAAAAGCGGGACCACCGCGTCACAAGCAAACCGTGGAAAAAGCGTCAACGTCAGTATAGCAGAGATGGATGCAAGCACCAGTTACGGTAGTTTCAGGGAGGGCATCCGACCTGCACGAGCGTATAGGTCGGTTCGAGCTCTCCCACGCTAGTTACCGGTCGCCAAACTTGCTTCCTTGTCATCCTGAGGTCGCTGCCTTCATGACCTAAGGACCTCTGCATCTCGCAGACAGCATCGGAGCTGCCAGCGGTTGCAGAGGTCCTTCGGCCCGCAAACTAAGCGGGCCTCAGGATGACAAGACTGGTTGAGTTGCGATCAATTCGACGGCGAGACGCCGCCGTATTTTTCCAGCCACTTCAGTTCTTCGCGGACCTTGATTTTTCCGTGCCAGGGATTCTTACCCAGGCCGTGGCCTTCGCCCGGGAAGATGAGGAGTTTGTTGGGGACGCCTAGCGAGTAGAGGGCGTGCTCTAGCAGATAATCCTCCAGCACGGCTACTCGGATATCGCTGGCACCGCCGACCATGTGCGTGGGCGTTTTCACTTTGTCGATTTGAAAAATGGCGGCTTCGTCGTGGTAACGCTGTGCGGCTTCCCAGGGACGTCCGCCCAGGAAATAGGCGTCGTCGTAAGTTGTGTCGTCGTTGCCCCAGTTGCCGATGTGCTCGACGGCGCCGGCGCCCGTGACCGCGGCCTTGAAGCGTGTGGTCTGAGTGATCAGCCAGTTGGTCATGTATCCGCCATAGCTGTAGCCGCCGACGGTGAGGTGGTCGGGATCAGCGATGCCGTCTTTCACCAAGGCGTCGATGCCTTCGAGAATGTCTTTGCCGGGGCGCGAGACGATCTGGGGAACGATCTGCATGAGGAACTTGTCGCCGTATCCCGTAGAGCCGCGATAGTTGGGCTCGAAGACCAGCCATCCGTTGGTGGCGGCTAGCGCGGCCCACTGATACCAGTCGGCTTCGAAATGGTTGCCGTCAGCATCGGCGGGGCCTCCGTGGATGAAGGTCAGCATGGGCAGGTACTTCGCCTCAAACCTACCCGGAGGATAGATCAGCATGCCTTCGACCGTGGTGCCGTCATCGGCCTTCCACTGGTAGGGCTTGCCTTGGGGGAGATCGGCCTCGGCAAGTTTCTGGTTGAAGGAGGTGATCCGGAGGGCCTGAGCGAGTTTGTCGGGGGAGTCGGCGAGATAGACTTCATCGGGCTTGCCGAGCGAGGAGTAGACGAAGGCCACGCGGGGCGAGTGTGGCGTGGCCGAGATGTTGGCGTAGGTGCCGGGCCAGGTGGTGAGGCGATGCAGTTTGTCGGCGGGCTTGGCTGCGTCGTAGATCTGGACTTCGGTACCGAGGCGAGCAGAGGTCAGGACGTTGAAGGCAGTGACGGCGTAGTGCTCAACCGGGCCGATGAAATCTTTCGACCACTGCTCGATCTTTCCGCTGTCAGTATCAACCCAGTAGAGATGCGGCTGCAGGTCGCGATAGGGGCCGGAGACATCTCCGACGCCGATCGAGAAGAAGATGTGACGGGAATCGTTGGCCCAGCGCGGGCGGACTTCTTCTCCTTCGTTGTGGGTGATGCGGCGGGGCGACTGCGCGGGCGAGTCGCCGGCGGCCGAACTTGTTGGCACATTCAGCACATAGATCTCGACGTCTTCGTATTTTTCCTCGCGCTGGTTGATGGCGTTGCTGACGAAGGCGAGTTTCATGCCATCGGGCGAGGTGACGAGGTCATCGACGCGCAGGGGCATGGTCGCGATGGCTCGAGTGCCGGGAGTGACATCGGGGTGTTTCTCGGGCTCACCTTCTCTTTTCTCGACGGTCGCGGGCTCAGTGGCGTGGCGGGCGATGGCGGCCAGCACGTCGAGGGCGAAGATCGTGTCGCCGCGTTCGGCGGTGCGATATTGGACGACATCTTTCCATTCTTTCTTGTATTCGTCCTTCTGGTCTTTGCTCCAGGGCTGGCGGGTGGCGTAGTAGATCGTCTGGGAATCGGAGGACCAGGAAAAGGTATGGACGTCTTCTTCTCCTTTGGTGATGGGGAAGGCTTCGCCGCCGTGGGGAGAGATCAGATAGATCTGGCTGAGTTCGTCTTTGGAATCGGAATCAGAGTCGGAGTCTTCGCTCTTGCCCGCGGAGGACTTCCGTTCCGAGAGGAAGGCGATCCACTTGCCGTCGGGTGACCACTTGGGATCGGAGTCGTGGCCGGATTGCGTTAGCTGAATGGGCGAGCCCCCCTTGCCGTCGTCTTGGTAGAGCCAGAGGTCGGTGCGGAAAACTTGCTGATCCCAATCGGCGCGATCGGTGACGATGACCACCGAGTTGCCATCGGGAGAGAGTTCGACGGAGTGGAAGCCGACCGAGTTGAAGAAGTCGTCGAGGGTGAGTTTGGGCTTATTTTGAGCAAGGATTGATAGGGTGCAGCTTAGTACGATCGTGACGACGCAGGCGATTCGTTGGATTCGCATAGGGCTCCCATGGGAAAAGGGTTTATACAACGGCGGTTTCGATGAAAGCAAGTTTGTGACCTGGGGGCAGGGCGCGCTCTGGCGCACGAGTCGTTTAAGTCGGCAGCAAGAGCAGCTTAACCGCAAAGGGCGCGAAGAAAATCCGCGAAGAACGCGAAGTAACAGCGCTGAGCCGATCAAACGGGCATGGTGGTTTTTGAGATTTGCAGACGTCGCAACGTCCAGAGCATGGCGGCGAAGACGATGACTGAGACTTGCAGATGGGTCCAATAGGCGATCGGGCCGAAGAGCGGCAACAGGAAGGCGAGGTACAACAGAACATCGAGGGCAGGTTTTGCAGGGTGGTGCGGGTTATCGAGCGACCAGTCGATGAGCAGGAGGAACGCCGGAGCCAGCGCCAGCAAGTCGTAGATGTAGATATGCGGGTTGACCAGAACTGCGGCGAGAATCAGAGCGGAATAGCGGAGGGGCAGATGAGTAGAAGATTTCC
The DNA here is from genome assembly GCA_020073385.1 of Terriglobia bacterium. Taxonomy (GTDB): domain Bacteria; phylum Acidobacteriota; class Terriglobia; order Terriglobales; family Acidobacteriaceae; genus Sulfotelmatobacter. Next base: position 20,913 of record JAIQFH010000057.1, read on the forward strand.
AGATCGCCGCCGCGATTCCAATCGCGGCGAACGAAGTCAGCAAATAGAGCGCCCAGACGCCGGGTCGCCAGGGGATCAGGAGTTCCCAGAAGCTTTCTAGTGAGTGCATCTGGATGGGCGAGAAAGTGAGTTCCGTCGATGCGGGATGGCTGGCGCTATGGAGCAGCTTCGCCAAGTATGCCTGCATGACGTCGCGACCGAAGTAGAGCTCAGTTACTCCGAGTTGTGTTGCGGCGGAAATCACAACTCCGGCAAGAGTCTTCCACGCTTGTGCTAAGAGCAGAATTAACGGGATGGCAACAAGGAATTGTGGCTTGAACGCGAGGAAGCCCAGAGTTATGCCGGCGAGAAACTCACGCTGGGAAAGAAATGCAAGATATGCGGCAGTGAAACAGACCAGCACGACCACAGACAGCTGACCGCGCATGAAGAAGTGAAACAGCGGGGGGTATGCGAGCGCACACAGCGCGACCAGCACCCTATACGGACGGAGCATAGGGCATCGCTTCCATATGAGGTAGATGCAAACAAAATACATCAGGAGAGAAAGTGCGACCCAGATCGCCGCTTGAGTCAGGAACGGTAGCGACGCAAGCGGGATAAACGGAAGCGCGACTTGTGGGCCGTAGAAGTACTGCAGGTAGACACTGGTATCGCGGCCGACGGTGGCGCGGATCTCGCGCGCCAGAACTCCGTCATCATAAAGTTGATCGGAGTGGCCGTTAGCGATCAGGCGGGCTGAGATTGGAAATTGAAGGAAATCCTGGAACTTAATGTTGCCAGCGCGGTCGAAGACTCCGGGTTTGGCGTAGTCAACGGCACAAACTCCCCATAAGCAAACCACGAGAATGATCGCCATTGCTCGAATGCGCTGACGACCTAGCAATCGCGAGTGGAGGAAGATCCACAGAGCGGATTCCGTGGAGTTGTTCACGGAATCGGCTCGGCGCTTTTGAGTGCGTCGTCGATCGACTGGCCGGAACGTGGGACGCCTTCGATCATTCGCCAGCCATCGTCGTAATTATGAAATCCAACGACGGATTTGTAGTGCACGTCGCCTGAGTAGAGGGCAGCGCCGATTTCATTTAGTGGGACCCATCGCCAGGTGAAGTCGACATCGGCAGAGTTGCCCTGTTTAACGATGCCGTCGACTGCGACGACTTCGCGTCTGGCCACCGGGACCGCCAGCAGGGATCCACCAGACTGGTCCGGGGGCATGGCAGCGCGAACTGCATCGACTCCGGAGGGCGTCAGCAGCAAGTCCCAGCAGGGCGGCGGCGTGAGATCGCGGGGACAAGGCGCGGAGTTGGCGGAGATCCAGCCGTGATGTTGAAGAACGAGGTATTCGGGCGAGGGGTAATCCTTGCTGGAAAGAATGCCGGTCTGCAGGACGAATCGCTGGGGCGTTCTTAGCTCGGAGGAAGCTGAGATCAGGTCGGTGGCCAGGCGGCGGGTGAGGAAGTCGCGGGGGGAGCAGGAAGTGAGGAGAAGAGCCGCCAGCGTGATGGTGAATCTGATGCGTATTCTCGGCATGACTTGGACTGTGACGGTTCGGCTCGGCTTCGCCTTCGCTGGACAGCCGAAGGCGGCTGTCCCCACATCATTTATTTCACATCATTTATTTATTTCCATCACAGGAACTCAACGACTTGTGATTGTAAACAAACGGGAGCGCTTGTGTGGCACGAAAGGACGCGACGTGATTTGGCCGTCGAATTCGGGGGCCCAGCGGCCGGGGATCTGGTGGGCACAGTTGGGGCAGCGGCCTTCGGGAGTCAGGCGGTAGTCGGCGATTAGGTATCCGTAGCGGCGGATTAGCGTGTTGTGGCATTGGGGGCAACGCGTGTCTTCCCACTCTTCGACCATGCCGGGGAGATTGCCGGCGTAGATGTAACGAAGGCCGGCGTTTCGGCCGATCTCTGCGGCGCGCAATAAATCTTCGACGGTGGTGTCTCGCAGGTCATCGCCCTGCATTTTGTAATCGGCGTGGAAGGCCGTAACGTGCCACGGGATATCAGGCGAGACGCTGGCGACGAAGTCGGTGAGCTTGCGCAGTTCGTCGTCGGAGTCGTTGAAATTGGGGATGAGCAGCGTGACGATCTCGAGCCACAATCCCATCGCATAAACGCGGCGGATGCTGTCGAGGATGGGGCCGATGCGGCCTCCGAGTTCGTGATAGTGGCGGTCGTCGAAACTCTTCAGGTCGACTTTATAGAGATCGAGCCAGGGGCGAAGGTAATCAAGAACCTGTGGAGTGCCGTTACCGTTGGAGACGAATCCAGTAAGAAGTCCGGCAGACTTGGCCTCTTTGAAGACCGCAACGGCCCATTCGCTGGTGATCAGCGGCTCGTTGTAGGTGCTGACCAGAGCTTTTGCACCTTGTTCGATGGCATCGCGTACCAGAGCCTGAGGCGAAGCCTCGAGCGGCGGAGAAACCGCGTGAGGATCGCGCAGAGCTTGCGAGGTCACCCAGTTCTGGCAGTATCCGCAATGCAGATCGCAGCCGAGCATGCCGAAGCTGTAGGCGAGAGCGCCGGGATGGGCGTGGAAGAAGGGCTTCTTCTCGATGGGATCGCATTGCATGCCGGCAGTGTATCCCCATGGGGCGAAGAGCTTACCGCCGCGGTTGAAGCGAACTTTGCAGACTCCGGACTGGCCTTCAGGGATCGGACAACAGTGGCCGCAGGAGAAGCAGCGGACGCGGTGGTTGCCGAGATGCTCGACGAGGCTGGGATCGGCTTCGCGGACTCTCTGGTCGAGAACGTCGCGGAGGGTGGGCACGGGGAACCTCTAGGTTTATTTTAGCGCCGAAACAGGGGTCAGAGGGCTGAGATTAGGTGTCGGGCGTCGGGCATCGGACCTCCGGTTTCGGGAGCCGAGTCCGTTCACTCGTGTGACGATTCATCGGGGACGTCCTGCGGGGCGCTAACGCCAACCGTGACATTCTTTGCGCTCATGAGGCCATGGGAAGCGACAGGCAGCGCTACGATTTGGGGTGACCGGCAATCAGTTTGGGACTGGAGCGATGTTGCTGGAGCCAGCGGCCTGCGTCTTGTTCGATGGCAGCGACCTGCTGTCGAGTGAGTCTGGCTCGCACGAACGGGGCCAGCGTTTTGCTGGCATCGTCGCCATTCAGGCGCGCGACTGCCATCCAGAAGTAAGCGCGGTTGGGGTCTTGGGGCACTCCACGGCCGCTGTAATAAATAGAGCCTAATTTCGATTGCGCGAGGACATTGCCCTGCTCCGCGGCTTTAATGAACCAGCGAACGGCTTCCTGCTCGTTGAGTTCGACGCCATCACCGGTGGCGTAATGCAGGCCCAGCGCATTTTGAGCGTTGGGATCGCCTTTATCCGCCATTTGCCTGAGTTGCTCCAGGGATGCGGTTGCAACCCCGGCGGCTGACGCCGGAGCTTCCGAAGAGGCGAGCACGGTTGGCAATTGGGCGTGTTGGCGGGCGTGAATCTTCTGCTTTATCCAGGGCACTGCGCTCAATTGAATCCAAGGAGCGCTGAGTATTCCCAGAGTCATCGAGATCGCAGCCGCAGCCAGAGTGAGCAGCAGGAGATAGGAACGCGGCAGGCTGATGTTGGATAAGGCGTTTTTCTGTTCGGGCGGATTCTCTTTTTTCTCTTTCGGCTCGGCGTCGGCAGAAGCAAATAGAACGCTGCCTTGCGGTGCGGCGAAGGATTCGGCATCAGTGTTGGCGAGGAGAGGAAGATTCTGAGCGCGGGCAGCGTCGCGCACCGTCTCGGCGAATTTCAGAAGCACTCGCTGGTCGGGCTCGGAGAAATTGTTCGGCTCTGGCGAAAACACTTCGATGAGGCCGATAGATTTTGTACCCGCGCGGACGGGCACCGCCAGGATGGAACGAATTCCTAGAGCGCGGCAACTTTCGGGATCTACGCGGTGATCGACTTCGGTATCATCGCACCGCAGCAGCCTGCCCGTTTGAACGCATTCGCCGGAGAAGCCGGAACCCACATGCAGGCGTGCGCCGACGGGAGGTGCGTCGGAGCCAGATGTCGCGCGGCAGATCATGAAGTCAGGCGTTGCATCAGCGAGAGCAATGGCTGTACCGGAGGCTCGTACGAGTGACTGAGCTCGCTCGGCGATCAACTGGAGAGCACCGGTGAAATCGGATGCGAGTGCTTCCACCTGGCGCTGCACGACGGTCACTGCTGCAAGTGTGTCGGTGTAGCTCGGCCTGGGAGTGTCTCGCGGGAGGAGTTCGACTTCGCTGTTCGCGACACCTGCCATTACGTTGATAAACAGCCATTCTCGAAGTCGAGAAAGAGAGTCGTGAGGCAGCGCAGAGAAGCGAAGTCCGGTTCGACCTGAAGCGTTCGACCACACGACCGCCCCGGTGGTGACAATCTGTGCGGGGCAATCGGCGAGATCGAGACAAAGCTGGACGCGCTTATTCACTTCCAAAGGAGAGTGGCATTGAATGGCCACACCGTCTTCGCTGATGTTGAGGATCTCGTGGAGATCAAGCATCCCAGTATTGGGTTCGCTGGGGAAGGTAGCGTAAGCAGGAGTCTGAATTTTGTGCCGTACGCGTCGGCGACGATTCGATACCACGGGTTGCAGGGGCGACGTGATCGCGACCATGGAATGGGGCCCGAAATTGTGCAGCACCATATTAGCGCGGGATTGTGGAAAAGTATGCAGGGAAGATAGCCGGAAGGGCCTGGGAGCTGGGTATCAGGTTTCCTGGGGGAATTGGAGCCCGGACGTCGGACGTCGGACCTTTGGCAATTCGGGTTTTCTAGTTGTCTTCCGACTTCCGACCCTTCTGAAAGTCAAAATCCCCACCCTGTCCCGCCCAAGAACGGCGGGACAAGGATGGGGCAACCTCGGTGTTGGAGATCAGCCTGCTCGGCGGAGGGATTCAGTTCGGTGGATGGTGGAAATGCGGGAGATGGCGGCTACCATCATGCTCGAGAGCAGTTGCATGGTGGCCACGTCGCGCTCGTCGAAAGCTCCGGGGGAAGAGGATAAAACTTCGAAAACCCCCAGGGTGCGGCGGTAGTGGCGCAGGGGGGAGACCAGGATGGATCGGACTCCCAGGCGGCGGCAGCTGGCGAGATCGACGCGGGGATTGCGCTCGGCGTCGTGACAGAGCATGATCTCGCCCGAGCGTACGGCTTCAGCGGAGATGCCGGCATCGGTCTGGAGGCGCACGCCAAGATCCGGGGCGGTACGGCCGGTACGGGCGCGGCAGACAATTTCGTCCCCGGCGCGCAGAGCGATGGCGGCTCCGGTGGCTCCGGTGAGATGTTGGGCGCGCTCGGTGATGGCGCTGATCGCGGGCTCAAGATCCAGTTCAGCGGCTTGAATCTCGACTTCCTCGGGCACCTGTACGGCGCGGAATCCGGACGCCGGGTGCGCAGCGTTCGCCAGGCGAAGCTGGCTGCGCTGGGCAAGCGAGGGCATGCGCGAGTGCTCTTCGGCGCTGTGGAAATCAGGCATTGGCACGGTACGGAGCAGATCGCGGACTAGAATATCGAGTTCGGAATCGGTGATGAGGTGCACCGTCTGCTGATGGCGGAGCGAACCTCCTAGGATGCGGGAGAGTCCGATCAATGCCTGGCTGCCGCATGCCAAGCAATAGGAACGGGGATTCGCACTGATCATCTCGCACTGCACGCAGAATGTGGCGGACTGCAAGGGGACAAAGTTAACGTCCTTGAAAGTCGTAACATAAGCAGTGTTGCGGAACATGATTGCAGAACCCTTTCTTCCATAATGGTGGAGATGAAAGTAAATAGGGAGGAGAGGGCACAAAAAGTACCGGGAGTGGTTCCTGGTGTGGAAAAGAGGGCTTAAACGTGGAGAGGAACCGAGGAGGTGCAAAATCCGGTAAACCTTGTAATCTGCTTCAGAAGAAACGACTTAAGGTACCGCCGAGGACAAGGACTTTCGCGTATTGCTTTCACCCTGCGAGTCGGATATCCTAGGCGAACATTTCAGGGTCCACACTTGGACCGCCGGGGGAAATCATGGAATGGACGACACCTGCTTTTGAAGAAGTTTGCCTGAACTGCGAAATTAACTCTTACGCCAGCGCGAAGCTGTAGCCCTTCCAAGGCCTGTTGATGCTGCTTGCGCGTTGTAGTGCGTGGGTGCGTTTCTTTCGCTCCTTCGGAGCTTGATTTATTCCCACCTTGCTATCCCCCGGCTTGCGCCGTGGGCTGTATTCTGTCGCCGCTTCTCGGCTGGCTCGGTGCGCTCCGCGCAGGAGGACTCCGCGGCTACCCCTGGCGATTCACGATAATTTGTGCGATTCGTTCAGCTGCTCGGCCGTCCCACAAAGGTATTCTGGCGGGGTTCGATTGCTTTAATCCTTCCGAGTTCGAATTCAGGATTCTCTCCACGGCTGTGCGCAGTTTCTTCAGGTCTCGACCCACTAGTTGATTGGTCCCCATCGTCAGGGTGATGGGGCGCTCGGTGTTTTCTCGGACGGTGAGACAAGGCACGCCTAGGAAGCTTGCCTCTTCCTGAATTCCTCCGGAGTCGGTGATCACGACTGCGGCGCGGCGCTGCAGGGCGACGAATTCGAGGTACGGGAGGGGATCGAGCAGGCGGAGACGGGAGTGGGGCATCTGCGCAGATGCGGATTCGAGTTCCGTGGCCTTGGCGCTCGCTTCGCTTCGCTTGACCCTTCGACTTCGCTCAGGGCAGGCGGGCGAGGCGCCCGTCGCTACACGAGTTGTGGAGGTTTCAGCCTCTCTTAGACGCTGGCGGGTGCGGGGATGAACGGGGAACAGGACACTCAGTTCCGTGCCGAGTTCGGACAGCGTCAACAGCAAGTCGCTCAGCCAAGGGAGATCATCCACGTTGGAGGGGCGGTGCAGGGTTACCAGAGCATAGGGCGAGGTCATGTCAGCGGGGAAACATTGGTCGGCACGGGGCAGGAGGCGCACGAGAGAATCGATCATCACGTTCCCGACCCGGTGGATCTTGGATGGTTCAACACCTTCGCGGATGAGGTTTTCATCGCCATCCGCGGAGGGAGTGAACAAGAGATCAGAGAGTTGATCGGTGAGCAGGCGGTTGATCTCCTCGGGCATGCTGCGATCACGGGAGCGAAGGCCGGCTTCGACGTGTCCCACGCGCACGCTAAGCTTGGAGCACACAAGAGCGGCGGCAACGGTCGAATTGACATCGCCATAGACGAGAACAAGGTCCGGCTTGCGCTCCAGTAGCACGGGCTCAAAGGCCTGCATGATGGCTGCGGTTTGCTGAGCGTGGGTACCGGACCCGATTCCGAGATTGCAGTCAGGTTCGGGCATTTCGAGTTGCTGAAAGAAAACATCCGACATCGCGGCGTCATAGTGCTGGCCGGTGTGAACGAGCGTCTGGCGCAACCCGGGGAGAGTGAGGGCGCGCAGAACGGGCGCGGCCTTCATGAAGTTGGGGCGAGCACCGACGACGTGGAGGATATGCATGAGCTGGGGCGAACAAGAATTGTATTTGGGATAGCGGTCAGGGGCTAGGGATTAGGGGACAGTTTATCCGGCTTGGGCGGTGACGAGCGACGAGTCCTGCTCAGGGAGAGCGATCACTTCTGCAGAGTGGACGAGCGTGCGGTCGAGGGCGTCGGCAAGGGCGGTGGGGAAAGCTCCGGTCAAGAGATTGACGTCGAGCTGCAGGTCGCGGGTGGAGTAGAGCCGGTACATGGTCAGGGTTCCGCGCTGGCGATTGGCGGAGCTGAGCAGATCGAGCGCGATGGTCCAGGCAGAAGAGTTGTCGAGGCTATTGGCGCGTCCTGGCTTATTCCAATGGAACGAATGACTGGATCGGCGGCCGGCGGGAGCATCGAGCGATTCCGCGGCGACGACTTCTCCGGGAAGCAGAGCAAGGTTCAGTTCGAAGCCGTCGAAGTCGTTGCTGCCGAAGGCGGCGAGGAGAATCCGGCGAACCTGTTCGTAGTCGCGAGCGACTTTGAGTTCCTCAGTGGCGCGGCGGATGGCCAGATTATTGACGAAGATCTGGGGCTGGTTGAGAGTGCGGTGCGCGACGCGGGCGAGTTCACCGAATTCGAGATAGCCCAGGTGCTGAACGCCGATCCAGATTCCGATTCCCAGGACGGCGAGCACCAAGCCCAGTGAGCTTCCGGTCGGCCACAATAAGAACAAGCTGAGCATCGCGAAACAGGCGGAAACTGCGTAAAGAACAATCACGACCTGCCGGTGAGTCATGCCATGCTGCAAGAGCTTGTGATGGATGTGCTCGTGATCGGCGGTGAAGACGGGGCGTCCGCTGATGAGGCGGCGGATAATCGAGAGAGCCGTTTCAAGAATCGGCAATCCGAAAGAGACGATGGGGATGGCTACGGCAACGATCGTGGGAGCCTTTTGCGCACCATAGAGGGCGAGGGCACTGAGCAGGAACCCGATAAACAAGCTGCCGGAATCACCCAGGAAGATGGTTGCCGGATTGAAGTTGTAACGCAGAAATCCGAGGATGGCGCCCGCCAGAGCTATGGTCATGACTTCGACTAGCGGTGGACCATGCAGGAGCGCGACGGTGAAGACGACCATCGTGGAGAACAGAGCGGATCCAGCAGCCAGGCCGTCGAGCCCGTCGATCAGGTTGAAGGCGTTGGTAATTGCCAAAACCCAGATGACCGTGGCAGCCAGACCAACGTACCAGGGCAGGACGCGGTCGCCGAGCAGGACGGGGATATTCACGATGCGCAGACCGCCGGCGTACAACATGGCGGCGGCGATTCCCCTGCACCGTGAATTTCACATACGGGCCGACGCCGCGGAGATCGTCGTACACGCCGAGCAGGAAGACCATGGCCGCAGGCACGAAGATGGTGGACAACGTCTTCAGGAAGAACGGCGAATGCAGGGCGGGATGGCGGACGGCCCAGACAGCAGCGATGCCCATGCATGCGCAGAAACTCAGGAAAATCGCAACTCCGCCCAGACGGGGCAGAGGGCTGGAGTGCATGTGGCGTTCCTGCGTGGGAACGGCGACGAGGCCGTGGGACGTCGCGAAATCGCGCACGTACCTCGTCAGAACGAACGCCGATAGCAGACCGGCAAAGAACAGCCCTAGACAAATCAGGGTCAACTACGCCACCTCGACACACAGGCGACTACTGGAACGGCACTTGTACTGCAAATATGGCAGCGAGAATTTCCTGCCAATAGTGAATGCAATGATTCCGGGTAAAGACCAAGGCTCGACTGTAGCAGTACCAGAATGGGACTTTCAATGAGCAGCGACGAAAAAAGCTGTGGAAAACTAAGTCAATGGTGCATGAATTGCGGGATGCAACTCCATTTTGCTGTGCTAAACTGCTGGTCAAAATTCATCCAGAAGGTTAGGGATTCCCTATGAAGTCGGGTAGGGGACTGGCGCGCCGCGACTGCGCTCTTTCTTTGGCTCTTATGTCTTTACTAGTGGCCGGAGGGTGGGGGCAGCAATCCGCCGGAAACAGGGCGGCAGAACAGCAAAACGGAACGCCGGCAAGCCTTCCCGCGGCCCAACCGGTATCGCAGGCGGCTGCAAGCGCGTCGGGGGCAGCCACCAATTCGGAAAAACCCGATGACCCGTCGAAGGATAGTCCGGGAAAGTCCACGATTGTGACGCTGGGTCCTGGGGACCTGATCGAAGTTAACGTCTATAACGTTCCGGAACTGGCCAGCAAGGTTCGGGTGAGCAATTCCGGGGATGTGTACTTGCCGCTAATTGACTACGTCCACGTCGAGGGTCTGACGCAGGAGGAAGCACAGACCTTGATCGAGAAGCGGTTGGCGGACGGCGGGTTCGTGCGTAATCCCCATGTGACGATTTTCGTGGATGAATTCACCTCTCAAGGTGTCACGATCATCGGGGAAGTCGGCAAGGCCGGCGTCTACCCGAACATCGGGGAGCACAAACTTTATGAGGTGGTCTCGCAGGCTGGCGGATTCAGCCAGAATGCGTCACGCAAGATCGCGATCCTGCGCCGAAATCAGCCGGATCCAATTCGGGTGACGCTGCCGCGCAATCTTGCGGACGACCTCAGCAGCAACGTGGAGATCATGCCAGGAGATACGATTACCGTCCCGCGGGCGCCGGTCATCTACGTGGTTGGAGACGTCGGACGTCCGAGCGGATTGTTGGTGGATAACGGAACGCTGACCGTTCTGCAGGCGCTGGCCCTGGCGGGGGGAACGAACAAAACGGCCAAGCTCGGCGCCTCGCGCATCATTCGCAAGGGACCGGACGGCGGGGTGACCGAAACGAAGGTCGAGATCAAGAAGATGTTGGAAGCGAAGATTCCCGACATGCCGCTGGAGGCCGACGATATCCTGTTTGTTCCGGTCAGCGGCCGAAGGGTATTCGCGGCGCGGACGTTCGAAGCCACGATGACGATGGCTACCGCGATGGCCCTTTACACAGTTCATCCGTAGAGCTAATTCAGCTTTTTCTGACTACAGTTTCGAGCACTGGGATGTATTTGTCTGCGGTACTCGCGCGGGAAAAGTTCTTCACGATGTATTCCCTTCCCTTCTGACCCATGGTGCGACCGAGTTCGCGGTTGGCCTGCAGCTGCTGAATGGCGGCAACGAGTGCGTCGGGATTTTCCGGCTCGATCACGATTCCGGCCGATGCGTCCTCGACAATCTGGCGCGCCTGACCATCGACGCCGAGAATCACGGCCCGCGCACAGGACATGAACTCCAGCATCTTGGTGGGGATGACCGTTTTGAACACGTCCGTCTTCTTCAGAAGGACAAGACACGCGTCGGATGCAGAGATGAAGGTGGGGATTTTATCGCGGGTTTGCTGATCGAGGAATTGAACGTTGGCGAGACCGCGGGATTGGGCAAGGCTTCTTATGCGATCTTTCTCCGCACCTTCGCCGAGGAGAAGAAAGAGTACGTCGGGATTTTGATTTTGCAGTTGGAAAGCGGCATCGAGCAAGGTCTCAAGGCCGTGCGCATTGCCCATCGTGCCGATGTAGCTGACGAGGAATTTACCGCCAGCGTTCAGTTGCTTCCGAAGGTCGAGAATTGCGTTGGAGGGAGCGGGCGCGAACACGTCTGTTTCGACTCCATTTTCGACGATTGAAATCTTTTCCGCGGGGACGCGCCAGTCTTCAATTAAGCGGTCTTTGAAGGCTGGGGTCACGACGACGATGCGGTTGGCGCGCTCGTAGAGGAAGCGAGCGATCGCTGCCAGAATGTGATGAAGGAGCGAATCTTCGGCGCCGACGCCCAGGGCCGCGAGAGATTCGGGCCAGAGATCGCGGACTTCGAAAACGAAGGGGATCTGGCGGGAGAAGGCGATCCACCATCCGGCAAGGCCGACGAGGAGTTGCGGTGAGGTTGCGATGATCACGTCGGGGCGCGGAAGACTCAGGCCGCGGAGTGCGGCTGAGAGACAAAACGAGGCATAGTTGCGCATGCGTTCGTGCGACTTGCGGTTGGGCAGGGGCCAGAGCCAGGTGCGGAAGACATCGACGCGGCCGATCTTTTCCTGGTACACGAGGCGGCGCAAACGGACGCGCCATTCCGGAGGAACGACGCCGGTGGGGTGATTGGGAAAACCGGTGAGTACGGATACCTCGTGACCGGCTTGGGACCAGTGATGAGCAAGTTCGGCGGCGCGGGCGGCGGGGGCGCCCATCTCGGGCGGGAAGTATTGGGAGACGTAGAGAATTTTCACGCGAAGATAGAGAGTATCGCAAAAGCAGGCTCCTGCGATGGCGCAGGGGAAAGAGGTGTTGGCTGGTCCATCTTGCCGGTCCGTGATATTGTTCGCGGAGAACCGAAAACTGAGGCATCCAGCAGAAAATGAAGCGAATACCATCGCTGGACGGGTTGCGAGCCATATCGATTGTTCTGGTGATGGTCGCCCACCTTGTCAAATGGAAGCACGTTTCTTTGGCACTAATCGAGGGTTACGGTGCGCTGGGTGTCCACGTATTTTTCGTGCTCTCGGGTTACTTGATCACCAACCTGCTGCTGCAAGAACAGGAACGAACCTCAACCATCCGCCTCTCGCAATTCTACGTGCGCCGAGCCTTCCGGATCTTTCCAGCCGCGTTTGTTTTTCTAGCCGTAGTGGTTGGTCTTTACTGGCGGGAGATGCACTGGACGCACGTAGCGGCCGCGGTGTTTTATGTCTCGAACATGGATGTTTCGCGGCCATGGATTTTCGGGCACCTGTGGTCGCTGAGTATCGAAGAGCAGTTTTATCTTCTATGGCCGTTTGCATTAAGAACGTGGCGTAGACAGAAGTTAGCGATTCTGCTGTGCGTGTTCTTTGGAACACCCGTATTTCAAGCCGTCATGTACGCGTTCAAGGCGCGAGGCGCAGCCGTCAGTAGCTTGCCTGCAGTTGCCGATCAACTGGCGATTGGATGTCTGCTGGCGATTTTTGCGAAACGACTGCCCAAGATTCCTGGTTACGTGGCTGGTCGAACAGCCCATGCTTCGGCTACGAGAAACCTTAACGAGGAAGGGCCGAGCCAACGACCTTCAGTTGGAAACACCGCTTGTATTCCAGTCACCAGGTGGAAGAACTGAGATCGCAAGTTAGCGATTGCAGAGCTTGAAAGCCGCTTTGCATCTGCGGCGAAGCTGGAGACTTTTTTGATTCAAACCGGCGATTGGATTCGAATCCCTTCACTGTGGCCCGGAGTGTGGAAGGTCTATCGCATTCTCAGTGGCTTCACCGAGGATCGATGGTCGTTGGACGAGGAATTGAAACGGCCGGGACGCTGCCTTCTTTTTTGCTATCGGCTGGTGAATGATTCGTGGCAGAGGTCGTTTTTTCATCAGTGTTGCGATGCCTCACTCGCGCGTGCACTTTCGTCCGATTATCGAAAGAGGGTTGATGATTTGTTGTCATCGGACATGAAGGTCGCGAGGGCCTTTGAGAAGTATCAGGCTGCTGCAAAGCCCATTGACCTGGTCGCTAATCTGGGATTCGGTGAATTGACGGACGGCGAGTTAGAGGTTTTCCCTCCTACGTGCGGCAGGTTGCTGGCTGATCGTATCTCAGACGGGCTTACGATGGATGAGGTGTTGGGAATCCTGCGAGACAGTTGGTTGGGAGCACATCGGCGCAAGCTTCCCAATCAAGCGACGCTGCAACTCATCTGCGCGGCGCATGAATTGCGGGGCGATCGATTCGTGTACAGGCGGTACAGGACACTGGGCTTTTAGCAATTACCTTTTTTTCATCGCATTACTTTAGTTCTCAAAATTGCGTCCTGATCACGGCATGACGCCTTCAAAACTTCTTAGTCTTTTCTCATGAGACTACAAGTAGTTGTTGCTTCGTTGTGTGCCCCGGTTCTGGTTGCCATGATGACGGGGTGTGGCGCGGGTATCTCGCAAGCTCCAACTCAGCCGCCCGCAGTTCCGCCGAAATTGCAGTTCGCTTATGTGGCGAACCAATACTCGGACGACATTTCCGCGTTTTCGCTTGATGCGGCCACGGGCAAGCTGACGCCTGTTCCGGGATCGCCTTTTCGTGCGAACTCGGGAAACAATTTTGGGATCGCGACGGACCCGAAGGGCAAGTTCCTGTTCGTTGCCGACAATGTGATTCAAGCGATCGAAGTGTACTCCATCAATTCCTCCAGCGGTGCATTGACACCGGTTGCGGGATCCCCATTCGCGGCGGGAATGGAGCCAGAGTCTCTGGCGGTCACTCCCGCGGGGAACTTCTTGTATGCGACGAATTTCGGGTCGAACAACATTTCCGAATACAGTGTGGATCGGTCGACGGGAATGCTTACGCAAATTTCCGGATCGCCGCTTGCGGCGGGCAGGCTTCCGAGCTGGATTTCGATGCATCCGAGCGGCAAGTTTGCGTATGTGGCCAACGACCTGGACAATTCCATTTCCGTATATGGAGTGGATGGCACGACTGGCGCCATGACTCAACTTGGATCCCCGGTTGCGGTTGCCAGAATGCCTTTCTTTCTCGTGGTTCATCCAAGCGGAAAGTTCCTCTATGTGGCCACGGCGGGAATAGAGACGATCTCTGTCTTCTCGATTGACCCGACGTCTGGTTGGCTCACGCCGGGACAGGTTTTCCCGGACACGGGAGAGGTTGCGTTTTCCATAAGCTTCACGCCTGACGGTCAATACGGCTACACAGCGAACGAGGGCAACAGCAACATCGCCGGATATGGAGTCGACCTGAACAGTGGCGGGTTGACCCAGCTCGTGGGGTCTCCGATCATCGGCGTGACGGCTCCCTTTACGGCGGTGGTGGACGCGTCGGGGAAGTATTTGTACATCGTGTGTCCGACCAAGAACCAGGTGCTCGGGTACATCATCGACGCTGGCACCGGTGCGCTAAGCCCGATTTCGGGATCGCCGTTTGCAGCCGGCAGCCAGCCCAATGGAATGGCGCTGGCAAATGAGTAACCGAGTCAGTAGTAGCACAGCTTGAAGGCCATTTTGTAGGTGAGAGCGCGGGTGCGGTTGACGCGGCTGCGGGTGTAATCTTCCCAGCGATCGGCGACGCCGGCGAATTGCTCCTCTCCGGTCAAGCGATGCATAGCGCGCAACTGCACGATGTGCAGGCGATGGTAGAAGGCGCTGGCCACCATGGGCAGGCGCGTGCCGGATTGCTCGTAGAGCGACCAGAATCCGAGATCGTAACGCACGAGATTGTGCAGCAGGGTGCGGACGCCGCGCGCGAATAATTCCCGCGCGCCGCTATCGTTCGTGGCGAGCGCGTAGTCGTGGACTCCCCAGAGCGCCCAGATGAATCCGTTGAGAATGTGCGTGGGCGGGGAGACGATGTATTCCTCAAACCAGAGATCGCCGGATTCGTCGGTGAAGGCGACTCCTCCTTCTGCGATGGGGCGCTGGAAACTTACGAAGGCGGCGCGGGCGGCGTTGAGGTACCGCGTCTCACCGGATTCTTTGTGGGCACGCAACAGGACTGAGATTCCCTGCCCTTGCGCCAATCCTGAGTACCATGGCGCCTTGAGCGTGTCGCGATACTCCCAGTCGAAGTGGTGGTTCCAGACGGAGACCGCTTTTGCATTCGGTTCGAGGTGCGCTAGCAGCCAGTCGGCGATCAGGAAGAACTTCTTCTTTCTTTTCTCATCTGAAGTGCGACGCCACAGATTGTAGTTGCCGAGGCCGTATTGCGCGATGGCGATGGGGTTGTGCTGCAGGCCGATGCGGCCGTGATAGTCGAGTAAGGGAACTCCGGAGGCATCGTAGTGCCCCTCGTAGTCGGCCTTCTCGGCGAAGAGCATGTAGTACTCGCCTAGCTCTTTGGGATTGACGCTGGGATTTTCAGAGGGCGTTTCGTGCCAGAAGGTGAGATGGCTCTTGCCACCTAGAATGTAGGCGCTGAGGATGCGACGGTAGTAGGCGAGCGTGGGCACCGGTTGGCGTCCATATTACGGGACGCTGGGCGATTGATACCAACGGGGAGGCCGGGGAGATCAAACCTTAAAACGCGGAGGACGCTGAGAGATGCCGCAGAGGGCGAGGAGAAGAGCGATTACGTCGTGCTCTGGACGGCATAGAGCGACGTACACAGGTCATCGGATTCGACTGCGATCGTGGAGACGGCTAGAAACAGAGTTGAGTTTTCGCCGTCCGGAAGGAATGCGTTGCCGTACTGGAAGAGGCGCATCGGCAGCGGATCCTTTTTCCATTCCAGAAGCGACTGCCATGAGTCGTAGGGTTTAACTTCACCGCCATAGACGCGGACGATGCGATCTCGATTCACCTCGCTTGGCTCAATCATTGTTGAGAAAAAGACACGGCGGCCGACGCGGCATCCGTAGATAGAGGAACTGCTGATCTGGGCTAGTTGCGAGAGCTTTCCCTCGCGGTCCAGGCGATAGATGTGGTTTCGCTCTAACGGCGTATCGGAGGAAAAGTAGAGGGCGTCTTCGGTGGGAACTGCTGCCACCGCGCGAGCCTGCTGGTTCCCCTGCATGACGATCTCGACGTGGGAGAAATCGCAGGAGGCACGAAGGATGCTGCATTCGTCGCCATAATCGCCGGTCAGGATCCAGAGGCAATCGGCCCAGGGATCGTGAACCATGTTGTGCACGTGGCGGATTTTGCCTTTGGGGAAGGTGTAGGCGATGCTCCAGGTTGCGCCCGCATCCGGCGAGCCGTAGACGTGGACTTCGTCGCGTTGCGCATTGTCGAAATATTCTCCCCAAAACACTGCGCCGCCCGGAGTTGCGGTGATGTGAAGAGGGCGAGTACCGCGGGTGATCGCGTGCGTCGGGCGGAATTGGAATTCGCCCGGGCGCAGAGTGACGATCGAACCGGGAATCGCTCCGATGATTGCACCGGAGGGCAGAACGGCGAGGGCGTGGAATCCGTCACGCAACAGGCGCGCGGTAAAGCGATTCGTCACCGAGAAGCGGCGGCGCAGTGAGGGTCGGAAGTGTGCAACTGGCTGCCAGATGACGTGACGAGCATCTTCGACGCGGGCACGAAGCAATTGATATCCGCGCGAGGCGTAGAGTTGGTCTCCTGCCCAGGTGAGGGCGCGCAGTCCGGGAAAACGGGCGGCGAGAGTCAGAGACGACGGAGGGGAGTTCATTCTTGCACGACGAATCGCGGGGACTTTTTGCGCACGAGCATCTCGAGTCGCTGACTATCTTATTGGGCCAGGTCCAGACGGGCAATGTGAAAACCCCGGACTTGGTGGAAGGGTCGCAGCAGGAATGTGGCCAGCATCTCGTACCTTTGATCTCTCGGTCGAAATCTGCGGTATGGGACTCTCGACAGGAAGTCAATCCCCACCCCTTCGACTTCGCTCAGGGCAGGCTCTGTCGCACTCAACGCGACAAGGGTGGGGCACCCTTCCATGTAAGTCATGGCAGGAATGTTTTCATGCAAAAACAGCTGCCGCCTGCCTTTTCGAACTCGGACGTCTCAACGACCACGGGAATCAATGCTTCGTCTTGAAGGATCCTTTCCAACTGCGGCGTCATGTGAGGTGTGATGTAGCGACCGTTGACGACGATGCCGTTTCCCATGAAGTGGTGCGCTTCGGTGGAATCGAGGAGATGAACGCGCGTCCAGTTCTTGTGAATAGCGGCGAGCGCGTCGGCGGAAAAAGCACCGGCGAAGATCAGAGCGGCTTCATTGTTCAGGGGGCATAGGCAAGAGTCGAGGTGATAGCAGTAAGGGTCAACCAACTGCAGCGGGATTACCGCAATTCCCATTTCGGACATGGCGGCTGCGAATTTTTCGATACCGCCGCGAGTGCTCCGAAAACCATAGCCACCGTAGATGCGCGATCCGTCAGGATGCCAGAGAAGATCGCCATGGCCCTCGAGGTAGTCTTCGCCGAAATTCATTTCGATGACGCGATAGTCGTGGGAGCGGCACCACTCGGTGTAGAAGGGGACCTCGCGCTGGCGGGAGGAGTAGACCATGCGACTGGGGACAACAAATTTTCCGTATCCGGCCTTCTCCCCGACAAAAACCTGATTAGCGGCGAAGACCATGTCCTCGAGTCCTTCGACGGGATCGATCACTTCGACTTCGCATCCACACTGTTGCAAAACGCCACAGAGACTCTCCCACTGAGTGCGCGCTTTCACTCTATCGACTGGGTGATCTGGAAACATGTATGGGTTTTTCTGATCGACGACATCGAAATAATTTGGAGGACAGACGAGCACCTTCGGCATACAACAGAATGGTAGCTGCCGCTTTTCAGTGGATGCAAGGCACGAGGGGCGCGGGATCGGCAGCAATGCCGAATAGTCGGCAGACCGAGTTGTTGCTCCCTATGTAGGCTGTGCGGCTACCGAGAAAAACGCGTTGGTGCGACCCTAAGACGCTGTGGCACATGACGTGCAGTCAGATTCAAATTTCAGCGCTCTCCGAAGTGTTTTTTGGAAGAGCAGAAGGAATCGTTGTCATGCTTAGCCATTGCGCAAATACAGATTGCCACAAACCTTTTCTCCGGCTCCGGGAAGGTAAGTTGTTCCTGGTGGAAACGGACCGTTTGACGAAACGGGGAGAACCCTCGGTTCCACCGTTTGTCCGGGCACGGCAAAAGCCACGGCAGGTGGAACACTACTGGCTGTGCGATGAGTGCGCGGCCCAGTGGACGCTGATCTACGATCGCGAGCGAGGAGTCGCGCTGGCGCCAGCGAAGCGGCCGATCGCAAAGGTAGCGGCGGCTGCCGCGCAAAGCGGTGTGGCCTGAGCATAGGCTATTTGTAGCCCGCTTTTTCCCATCGCCCGCCCTAACGATCGGGCGGGCTTTTCTACACATGCAAGAGGAATTCCGGATCGTCAGGCAGTTCACACTGAAACTTCATAGGATTGAAATCAGAGTCGAACTTCAGGATGGTTCTCTCCGTTCGGCTTGCCACGTAAAAGTTGCCGGAGTTTCCGAACGCCATTCCGCACGAGTTCTTTACTTTCACCGATTTGATGTCATTGAGCACGAACTTATCCGGAGAGCTTGCGAGCTTAGCCGTAAATACATGATCTCCACCGCTGACGTACAAGCTGCCGTTGTGGACGACAAGATGAACGGGAGACCCCGCATCCAGCGTATTGCTCTGGCCCAGGTATTTGCCTGTGATGTCATACATCTTGACAATGCCAGCCGGCTGGTCCGCAACATAAAGTCTGCCGTTTGCCCAAGCAACGCCCCTCACTGAGTGCTTCTTGGCCCCAAGGTCCGAGTACGAAAGACCAGTCGGACTCATAACTGGCGTCGTGGCCGGCTTGGACAAGTTGCCATTACTCGATGCCACGAATGTACCGGTAAGGAATTTTCCCGAAGCAGGAAGCGCTGCCGCAACGGGCGCAGGCCTCCCGATCTTGCCGTCATCAGAGACGATGAGGCGGGTGATCACGTTGGTATCCTGGCTGGACAAGTAGCAATAGCCCAGCCCGTCGAATGCGAAGTCAAACGGGTGCAGGATGCCGTTGCAGGTATGGTTCGACGCAAATTGGCTTACAAATCGATATTTCGTTCCTGATCCCTGGTAGCACAGGACGCTGTTTTGGGTGTTGTTGGCATTTGCCACGTACAGGTATTTTCCGACGAGGTAGATGCCTCGAAGTTCATTCAGGATCACGCCGCCGGTTTCGTCCAGCACAGAAGAGGTAATCTTATTGCCGTCCTTGTCGTAAGCATGGACGTTGTTTTTATGGGGGTCTCTCTCGGGGTTGCCGCCGTGGAGCGTGACGAACAGCATAATGGATCCTTCCCGAATAATTTCAGATCGAAGTTCTACGGTCGATTTCGCGAGCAGCCCATGCTACGGGAAACGATTCAGAGGCACACCCATATAGTGTCCTTGCAGGTTGCAACGTTTCACCGGTGCCGATCACCATAGCATTGAGGAAGGCCTTCCGAAAGAACGGCCACAGGATATTTGCTGGGACGTGAAATCACGAAGTGCATATCCAGCTTCGACATCTTGACAGTCCTTCTGCGGCGGCATACTGTCCGCAACTACCGACCCTAGGAACTTAAAACCCCAACTAAGGAGGAGACCCTGTGACCCCTATTTCAGCCGTCGCTTTTATGCCTGCAGCAAAGACAGCCAGGCTTCAGCAACTCCGTCGATTCGTTTTTTCCCTCGCGCTCATGCCGGCTCTGCTTCTCGGCCGTCCGACCTGGGCTCAGACCGCGGACGCCGGGCAAGGCGATCAAAAAGTGAAGAAGGTATTCTATTCCGCCAAAGACCGGCTGGAAGCCATGCACGCGGCTTCGCTGTTCACCGCCAAGGCCGTCGGAGACGCAAACATTCTGGAGGGCCCTCCGCAGGACAAGAAGCAGTTTCAACTGCACTTCAACGACAAAGTGATTTGCGACTTCGCGGGAGCCGGCTCGCAGATGGGCGGCAAAACTCCCAAATTCTCATGCAAGATCACCCGCGTCGAAAGCGCCGATGGAGGGGTTCAGACCCTGACTCCTGATATGGATGAAGAGCCCGTTAAGGTGAAATTCGGAGCTGACGACAACGAAGTCTACGCTGAGGTCGCGGCCACGCGGCTGATGTGGGCTCTGGGTTATTACGCCGACTCATGGTTCTCGGTTCGCGTTGAGTGTCATAACTGCCCCGAGAACCCGATCTCCGGCTCGGGACCAGTGGGAACACGTACATACGACCCAGCTACCATCGTGCGGAAATATCCCGGTCACAAGATGTACGTGAGCGGCAATGAAGAGCAGGGGTGGAGTTGGAAAGAACTGGATACCGCCAATGGTCGTCCAACATACGAACGAGACGGTCTGAAGCTCATGGGGGCTTTCCTGCAACACAGCGACAATAAGCCACCGCAGCAACGACTGACGTGTGACAAGGTGCATGTGGATGAGAAGACCCAGCCCTTCACCACTACCTGCGACAAGTCAGTGATGCTGGTCCAGGATGTAGGCGCCACGTTCGGAGGTGGAGGCTGGTTCACCAGCAACGGCTCGGCAAAAATGAATCTCCAAGTTTGGTCTGGCAAGAAGCTTTGGAACAAGGTTGGGACCGACGGTGCACCACGCCAATGCCAGGCAGCGCTACGCAAGAGTCTGACCGCGCATGATGGTTTGAGTGATCCGTTGATCAGCGAAGAAGGGCGTCGTTTCGATGCAGGCTTGATGTGCCAACTTTCCGATCGTCAGATCGAAGAACTCTTCAAAGCCGCCCGTGCGGCACAGATGCCGCAGTACCACAACCACGACGGCTCTTTCAAAACAGGGGTGGATGAAGCTTCGGTCATCCGGCAGTGGGTAGATGCTTTCAAGCAGAAGCGGGAGCAACTCGCCAGTGGCCGTTGCGAATGGAAGGAAAAGCCGGCCGACCTCACCGTGGTTGACAACCCGATGGCCCTGGCGACGGTGCCCAACTACTGTTCCGCCAAGCCATTCTGACAAGGTCCGCATAGGAATCGATCGAGAAGGAGTTTTCCATGGTGCGAAGATATACGTTTTGCGTGTTATTGATTTTCATTGCTGTCGGTAGTGTCGCCGCTCAGAGCCAAGGCTGTGAAGTTCCCGACGGTATGACGAAAGAGCAGAAACTGCCTTGTGTCCGTGCGGGCAGGATGCTATTGGATCAGCCGACGCTGACTCCGACTCAACTGGCGAACGGCCCCGGCTTCGATGCCGCAGAGCCAGAGAAGAGTCGGTTTGCTTACTTCACGGCAGATGACACGATCGCCTGCTACTTTCGCCCACACTATGCTTTCTCGAAGGTTCCGGGCGACAGCATGAAATTCCAGTGTTGGCACATGACTCCGGACGGCGGTTTCTATAGCCGAAAAGGAGAAACCATTCGCGTTGATGACGTAAAGGTCGTGATTGAAAAGGACAAGAGCGGAGAGAAATCTGCGTCGCTCTATGCGCGTAACGATGACAAGAATGAACATGAGATCAAAGCCGACCATTTCAAAATTAAGTATCTGAAGCCGCCCTACCCTGCCCACAACCCGCGTTTCAACGAAGTCTTTACGTCGGTTGCCACCACGCGAATTATGTGGGCGCTGGGCTTTCCGGCAGACGCCGTGTATCCGGCCGGATCAGCCAACTGCATTGGCTGCACAGACGATCCTTTCGGAAAGAAGCTCTCCGATAACAAAGCGTCCCTCAAGGATGCGCCCGCCGTCTTCAAGATCGTGAATGCGGAACGGGATTTGCCATTGGACCAGATCAATCCCGATGACGACGAGACCTGGTCGTGGACCGATGCGAACAGGTTCTATTCCGATGGCGAATGGACGCACCAGCAAAAGGTGGAGTTCGACGCGTACCGGCTCGCCCTGGGACTGATCCACTACTACAATGCCCTTCCGCAGCAGAACCGACTGGTCTGCGCCGAGTGGGAACCGGTAGTGGCGGGGCACTCCAAGGTCTGTCGAAAGCCGATGATTTATGTGCATGACCTGGGCTCGACCTTTGGGAAAAAGCGAAGCGCCTTCGATCTTTTTGGCACCAATCCACGAGGCATTTTCGACGCTTATGCGCCCCAGACTGTTTTCTTGAACCCGGCGAATTGTGAACTGCGGGCGACGCTACTGAGCGACAAGAAGGTCCTGAAGGAAGCTCAAGACCTCATGATCCAGCGTCTAGCGCGTCTGGATCGTGAAACAGTGAAATCGATCTTCCGCGTTGCGCGCTTCAATATGATGGATCAAAAGCAGGTGCGAAGATTGCGTGCCGCGGGCGCGCAAAATGTTGATGAGGCGGCCCTCGACGAATGGACGAATGCCTTTATGAAGCGGATCGAGGAAATTCGCGCCGCCACCAACTGCAAGGCCAACTAGTGGGCTGTCGCAGAGTAACCATTACTAGGCTGCTAGCATCAAAGCTGTCATGGCGACTGGCAGCGAAATCTTGCTCACCAAGCAACAGCAGTCCGATCTAAGTAGCATCGCCCAGTCCCGTGCTCTGCCGGCCGGATACGTGTTTCGCGCCAAGTTGATCCTCATGCTGGCAGAAGGGTCGTCCTTCAACGCGATTAAGCGACAGCTCCAGACCACG
>JAIQFH010000125.1 GCA_020073385.1 Terriglobia bacterium
GGTTCGCAGCCTTGAAATTTTCCGCATCGGCGGATTTGTTCTTTTTCTGGCTCGAGCGCCGCACCACTAGCGGCCTTAACATTCCCCGGCAATTCCACTTCTAAGGTCTGTCCCGCGGTCATGTTGCGACCGTGCCGCGTTTTCGCCAGCATTGAATCGTTTTACACAACAAAATACAACTTGAACATTTCTGTACCGCAGGAGCACAATAGCGCCCCATCAGGGGTCCCCAGGGTCTCGTGGTCTCCAGCACCTGGGCAAAACGTAGTTGGAATAGAGCCGCTTAGACGGCGGAGGGGGATTTCCATGCGTTCTCGCTCGCGGCAACTTCTGGGACTGATTGTTACAGCTCTCGCACTCACCACTCTGACCGTTGCACAATCTGCGACTACTTCCTTGCGCGGCACCATCAGCGATCCCAAGGGAGCAGTAGTCCAGGGAGCTAACGTCACGCTCTCCAATCCCGCGACTGGATTCAGCCGAACCTCAAAGTCAGGGAGCGACGGCGTATACCAGTTCCTCGAGGTCCCGCCGGCGACCTACTCCCTGACGGTATCGGTGAGTGGATTCGCCACGGTGAAGCAAGACAAGGTGACCCTGCAAGTCAGCCAGCCCGCTACCCTCGACATCTCGATGCAGGTCAAAGGCACGACCGAGATCGTCGAGGTGACCGGCGAAGCGCCGGTCGTGAACACCACTGACGCCTCTCAAGGCAACGTCTTTAACAGTACCCAGCTTACGAGTCTTCCCTCCGAAGGCCGGGACCCTGTCGGTATTCTGAGTCTCCAAGCGGGCGTCACGTTTCTGGGGAGCACGAATCAGGATCCCAATAGTGCCAAACCGAATCAGACCCAGGATAGCCGCGCCGGTGCGGTGGCAGGCGCTCGGAGTGACCAGACGAATGTGACCGTAGATGGGCTCGACAACAACGACCAGCTGCTAGGGCTTGCTTTTCAAGGCGCGTTGCGAGTGCCGCTCGATTCGCTCCAGGAGTTCCGCGTCACCACCAGCAACTCCAACGCCGATGCCGGTCGCTCCTCCGGTGCGCAGGTCAGCATGGTGACCAAGAGTGGCACGAACAGTTTTCACGGCTCGCTTTACGAGTACAACCGCTCGAACATCGGCCAAGCCAACGACTGGTTTAATGAACAAGCGCAGGTCCAAGCTGGTGAACCTAATACGCCGGGTGTATTACACCGAAATACGTTTGGCGCCTGGGTTGGCGGGCCGGTATTGAAGAATCGTCTGTTCTTCTTCGGGGGCTACGAAGGGCAGCGGACCAACGAAGCTATACAAACGACGCATGTCGTGCCCAGCAACAATCTGCGGGTTGGTCAGGTGAGCTATCCATGTGCGGATGACCCCCTCTGCGCAACGGATGGTGACTACCCTAACTACACGGTATCGAATGGAATCGCGACGTTGAGTGCCGCCGCCTTGGCTAGCACCGATCCCAACTGTGCTTCCGCGAATCCTCCAACCTGTGCATGGACTGCCGCCGGTTTTCCTCACGACGGCGGTGCTGATCCTTATGTGGCCAATGTCGAAGGGTCGAATCCCGACGCCATTTTCACAAAGTTTTATCCGCACGCGAACACCGATGCAGTCGGCGACGGTCTCGATTACCGAGGATTCACGTTCGCGGCTCCGAACCCGACCAAGCATGACACATACATTCTCAAGCTGGATTACAAACTGACTGAAAACGGCAATCACAGTTTGTTCGTGAAGGGGCATCTTCAGAACTGGCACAGCAAGTCACCTCCTCAATTCCCAGGCTTGCCAGCCAATGACTTCACGACGAATAACAGCAAGGGTCTGTTTCTCGGTTACACAGCGCTATTCAGCAGCAACCTCATCAACAATTTCCGTTACGGCTTGATTCGCCAAGGCCTCGGAGACTCGGGATTGGGTGTGGCAGACTTCAGCTACTTCCGCGGCATGGCCTATCCTTTAGGTGCCGGATTCACTTCATCTGCGTTCACAAATGTACCCGTCCACAACTTCGTGGATGACGTCAGTTGGACTAAGGGGAAGCACACTCTCCAATTTGGGGGAAACCTTCGGATCGTTACCAATAATCGAACCGGCAACGCTCAAAACTATTCCTTCGCTTTAAGCAACGTTTACTGGTTGGATAATGCTGGATTGGCAAATCAAGGTAATCCCTCAAACCATGCCAGCCTAGATCCAGAATGGTTTGGCCTACCGGCAGTGGATTCTTCCTTCTCAACTAACTATGACTTCGCCACTGCTGCGGTTGCCGGGTTGCTCACAGAGACCAACAAAGTCTACAACCAGGACAAGACCGGACATTTCTTTAATCCGGGCGAGCTCATCACGCGTAACTTCCGGAGTCACGAAGGCGAATTTTATTTTCAGGATGCGTGGCGCGTCACCCCGAGCTTCGTTCTTACTGCGGGCGCGCGTTACTCGCTCCTTCAACCTCCCTACGAGATCCACGGGAATCAGGTGTCGCCAACATTCAGTCTGAACGATTGGTTCAACAAACGCGGTCAGGCCATGAGGCAAGGGCAGACTCTGAATTCGGGAACATCAGATGGGCTCGTTCAGATGACCCTGGCAGGCCAGGCGAATGGAAAGCAACCGTATTGGGCGTGGGACTATAAGAACATTGCTCCTCGAATCGCCTTTGCATACTCGCCGCATTTCGATAGTGGTTTCCTGCACAAGGTTTTCGGAGGCACGGGTAAGAGTTCGATCCGCGGCGGCTATGGTTTGTACTACGATCACTTCGGACAGGGCATCGTAAACAGCTTCGATCGGCAGGGTTCCTTTGGTCTCACGACTTCGCTCGTGAACCCTGCTGGTACCCAGGACGTGGATTGCACCCCTCGCATGACCAGCCTCTACAGCCTCCCGGCCGCGAACACAAGTTTCTGTGATCAGCAGGTGGTCGGTCCCCCACCGCCGGCTCTTCCTGGCCTGGTTACCCCTCCGACTGGAACTTCTGCGGGATCATTTGCGATCTATTGGGGTCTTGACGACAAGCTGAAGACTCCGTACTCGCACGTGATTGATTTCTCCATCACGCGCGACCTCGGAAAGGGCTTCGTTTTCGAAGCTAGCTACGTTGGCCGCATGGCCCATCACCTGCTTCAGGAAGAGGACTTGGCGATGCCGCTAGACGTTGTCGATCCTTCCTCGAAGATGGACTACTTCACTGCAGCGGCGCAGCTCACGAAAGCGTACGTGGCCGGAACGGACATAAGTCAACTCGCGCCAATCCCCTTCTGGGAAAACATTTTTCCTGCGGCGGCCGGAAAGCCCGGGTTTGGCATCGGTGGAGGCGATGGCTGTGCGCCTAATGCCGGTTTGCCTTCTTTAAGTTACACAGCCACACAATCGATGTACGACCAGTTCTCGTGCGACGCATTCAACGAAACCACCGCCCTCTTTTTCGCCGATCTTCCGCAGACCTGGAACGACGGCGATTGTGCGCCGGCCTGCGCTACCCTGAATGGAAAATATGGACCGTTCCAGTTCTGGGATGACCAATTTTCGTCTCTGTACGCCTGGCGCAGCATTGGCAATAGCGCTTATCACAGCATGCAAATCACTCTGCGAAAAGCAATGAGCCATGGTCTGCAGTTTGATTTCAACTACACCTTCTCGAAATCAATCGACGTCGGATCCAACGCCGAACGTATCAGCTTGTTTGAAGGTTTCGGATTCGCAAGTCAGGTTATCAATTCATGGGCTCCGGGCCAGTTACGCGCGCCTTCGGACTTTGATATGAGGCACCAGATCAACGCAAACTGGGTCTATGAGCTGCCGTTCGGACGTGGTCACCAGTTTGGCTCCAATGCAAACAAATTCGTCGATGCCGTATTTGGTGGCTGGAGTTTGTCCGGCATTTTCCACTGGACCAGTGGATTGCCGTTCACGATGGCCTCTGGCGAAGGCTGGTCAACGAACTGGGAGTTGGAAGGAGCAGCAGTGCAGCTTAGGAAGACTCCCAAAATCGGCGTATTCAGGGATGCCAACGGCAATCCGAACATGTTCCAGAATCCCGACCCAATTGGCTTAGCGCAGGCGAGCTCGGGCGACCAATGTCCTACGGGTGGTTGCTATTTCCGCTTCCCCTATCCAGGAGAATCAGGACAGCGCAACAATCTCCGCGGACCAGGTTATCTTGAATTGGACGGTGGTCTGTACAAATCCTGGAAGATCACCGAAGGACAGGCCCTCAAATTTGCCTGGGAAGTCTTTAACGTCAGCAACACTCCACGCTTCGATGCGGGTCAATCTAGTTATAATTTTGGCCTGACATTCGGTAACTTCGGGGCCTATACCAACACGCTCAGCATCCCGCGCGTAATGCAGTTCGGAATGCGGTACGAGTTCTAGTAGACGCGGGGTCTCAACCCAAGGGACGGCGAAAGCCGTCCCTTTTTAGCGCTACCGTCGTGCGAGCAACTTGCCCGCACAGATGCAAATTATGGCTCGAGGAATCCAGGGGACTGACACCGGGCGTCTACCCCAGCGGCGAATCGCTCATCCGGAACCGGGTCCGCACGTGCTCGGAGATCAACTCAATCGCCGACCTGTTTCGCACCGGGTCCGCCTGGGCCAGATATTTCATGGCCTCCACCAGCAGGCGTTGTCCGTCGACGTAACGAGGATCAGAAGTGCGTACGCGGCGCTTATTTCCCAGCTTAGGAGGGACAGTAATCGTAAAAACCTTGGCCATGAATAAATCCTACAGAGGTTCGGTCAGTATATCTTTCGCAGTGTAAATCCAGGAACTATTTCTTCCCCTTTGCATTCAACAACTTAACCGTGTGGCGAGATGGTTTGCGTTTTGTTCGTCGTCTTCAGCTTGAAAACATCGTTGTCGATCTTCTCGTTCACCTTAATCCCTGAATACTTGCAGAGTCTGTAATCCCCCTGCGGCGTGAAGAACTCCTGCTGCACCGAGATGCCCTTGTCGGGATCGATCCACAGAATCATCCGGTTGTAGTTCTTTCGCACTCTTTCCGACTTGGGTGTCAGCTCCAGCTTTGCCGCGGCGACGCCATTGATGGTCTCGGTCCCCTGGTACTTCACGTCGAACGCCTTCAGCAAATCCTGCCCGCTGCCCCCGAAGCCCAGTACTACATAGCTTTCCAGATCGGAGCGGTCTTTTCCCAAATCGTAGATCGTCACCTGGTCCGTCTTAGGTTGGTACATCCGAATCTTTCCTTTGCTGAAGAGCACATACTTTGGCTCGGGCTTCAGTGCGGATGCGCTGGTTCCAGCTTTCTTGACGTCCGCCGCCATCTCGATCTCCTTGCCGGCGCGGCGGTAGTAAATGTTGCCGGTCTGGACGTCAACAACCTCGTCGATCACCTTCTGATAGTTGTCCCACTCGAACTCGGCCTGCGTCGTGCGGAAACTGGCGGAAACCGCATCCATTTTTTTGAGAATAGCCTGCAATGCTGCAGGATCGTCATTCTTCTGGGGAGCAGCCGTTGCGGCGGCGTGAAGATAACAGCCGTCAAAGCTGGATGCAGTTGTGGCCATGCGGTCCGCCGCGCTCATCCACGACACAGACAGGGAGCCGCTGACGATTGCCACTGGAAGGATAAGGGAGCGAAGTTTCATTCGGAGATCCAATCGAGCCCTGGCCGCGGGCTCTGTTACTCCCGTCTGGCCACAACCCGGTAGCTTTGTACCTTGCCCTTAGCGTCCGATACAGCGTCGTAGCTGATGATCGAAACCGCGCCCGAAATCGGCTCGATAATATACAACAATTGCTCTCGCACCGATCGGTCGTCGCCCGCCGATACCGCGCTGGCGGTGACTTGATAAATCAGCCGTCCCTCCGTATCCGAAGTGACCACTACTTCAGTCGGATGCGGGTTACGAGCGATGGGTTTGTCGTTGAAGTTGATCACCCGCGGCGAGAAAAAGATAAAGATCAGGATCAGCGTGACCATGATGTCGTAATGGAGTGTGCCCCGCTCGTGCTGCCACAGAATGTACGAGCGAATTGTTCGCCAGATGGCGTTCATGGACTGGGAAGCGCCGGGCACTGCGGTCGTGAGTTCTGCTCTCTGCAAGTCTACTAGCTCCAGCTAGAAGCTACTAGCTCCTAGCTTCGAGCCGCAACTGGCGCTATGATCTCGCTAGAAGCTAGAAGCTTTTCGGGGTAATCTTCTCCGCGCCAATATAGGGCCGCAACGCCTCCGGAATGAGCACACTCCCGTCGGCTTGCTGATAGTTCTCCACAATCGCGACCCAGGTCCGCCCCACGGCCAGTGCGCTGCCATTCAATGTATGTACAAATTCCGTCTTGTTCTTGCCCTCGGGACGGAACCGTATATTCGCGCGGCGCGCCTGATAGGCCTCGAAATTCGAGCACGACGAAATCTCGCGATACAGTTGCTGTCCGGGCAGCCAGACTTCAATATCGTACGTCTTCGCGGATGATGCTCCCATATCACCGGTGCACAGTGCCACAGTGCGGTAATGCAAACCGAGTCGCTGTAAAACTTCTTCCGCATTGCGGGTCAGCTTCTCGTGCTCCTCGTAAGAGTGTTCTGGATGCGCAAACTTGACGAGTTCGACTTTCTGAAACTGATGTTGCCGGATAATTCCGCGAACATCCTTCCCATACGATCCTGCTTCGCTGCGGAAGCATGGAGTGTATGCGGTAAGTGATATCGGCAGGCGGGACTGATCGAGCACTTCGTCGCGGAACAAATTCGTGACCGGAACTTCCGCGGTCGGAATCAGCCATAGATCCTTCTCCCCATGCGGCACCCGAAACGAATCAGCGCCGAACTTTGGCAGCTGTCCCGTGCCATACATCGAGTCGGAATTCACCAGATACGGCGGAAGTACCTCGGTATACCCGTGCTCGCGCGTGTGCAGGTCGAGCATGAAGTTCGCCAGCGCTCGCTCGAGCTTTGCACCCAGGTCCCAGTACACCGCAAAGCGCGCGCCCGTCAGCTTTACAGCGCGTTCCAGGTCAAGAATGCCGAGATCAACACCCAGATCCCAATGCGGCTTGGGAGTGAAATCAAACTTCGGTGCCGCGCCCCAGCGTCGCACTTCTACATTGTCATCAGCGCTGTGCCCAACCGGTACGCTCGCATGGGGCAAATTGGGAATGCCGGCCAGGATCTCACGCAGCCGCGCGTCCAGATCGGAAGACGTTTTTTCCAGCTCAGAAATTCGCTCCCGCAGTTCCTTCGTCTGCGCCATCGCTGCGCTGGCGTCCTGGCCGCTTTTCTTCAGCTTGGCAATTTCTTCCGACGCCTTGTTGCGGTGCGCCTTGCTGGTCTCAGCCTGCGTGATGGCCTGTCGCCGCTGCGTATCGACCTCACGGAAGTCCTTCAACACTCCAACCGGATCCATGCCGCGCTGGCGCAGCTTCTCCTCGACCAATGGCAGGTTCTCACGAACAAAATTCAGATCAAGCATCGGAATTTAATACTGTATCGGAAAAGAGCGGCTCAATGCACGCCCACAACTGCATAAACCATGTATGACGAAATCGGCGTTGTCAAGGACACGTCGGCGTGGGGGTGAGGGTTTTGATTTTCTCTTCCCCAGCGTTTTTGATTTTGGTGTTGCCGTTGCTTTGCCGACCAAGGCTCGTTTCCAATCGTAGGGTGGGAACGGTCCCACCAGCCATGTATTCAATCCCGCGTAGGACGGGACCATGATTAAGTATTCAAACTCCCACCCTGGGGTGGGAGGCAGGGC
>JAIQFH010000058.1 GCA_020073385.1 Terriglobia bacterium
TGCGTTCCCCGGGAAGCAGCAAACCGGTGCAATAGGACTTCAGAGGGACCACGCGATCCAGGTGCCCCGCGGCTTGCGCCAGGCGATTCAGATAGGCCGCGAAGCGTTTTTGCTGGGCGCCTGGCGCAACAGAATGGGCGCTCATGACCAGCAACTTAACATTAAAGGATGCAGTCCGGGCTGGTTTCTCAGTCTAAGGTATCCACTTTATAACACAGTAGTACTAGAATGTTGCAGGGCGCAGTTATTCCACTACCATCGCAGGAGAATCCACATGCTGGAGCGAATCGCCGAAGGACGTACTGACCTGGTGTTCGAATACATGGCCCAGGGAAATCCCGCCAACTCGAAGGCCCAAGACGGAGCCTCGCTGATCCAATGGTGTGCCTACTATGGCGACGTCTCCGCCATACGATTCCTGCTCGCACAGGGCGAATCGCTGCAATCGTTGGGAAAAGACATGGGACTCAATGCCGCCGCTTTTCACGGCCACTGGCGGCTCTGCCAGTTTCTTCTGGAGAACGGCGCTGACGCGAACGTTCGGGAAGCCGACACGGGAGAGACGCCGTTGCATGCCGCTCTCTCCTCTCACCGCGCTTCTCAGCATCTGGTTGTGAAGGTGTTGCTGGAAGCGGGGGCTGATCCGAACCTTCCGACGAAGTCCTCGGCTGAGAGCGGTGCGTTCATGCGCGATTGCCGCACGCGGCAGGAAACTCCTCTTCACCGCGCTGCAGCATTCGCCAGCGCCGAGACCATTCAGCTTCTTCTGGACGCGGGCGCCAAACTCGACGCCAAAGACGCGAACGGCGATTCGCCACTAAGCTGGGCGAGTTGGCATCTGCGGCCCGACTCGATTTTAAGGAAACTGTTGTACAACGGCTTTTCGATCCATCCCGCCCGTCGCACCATGGATGAATATCTGATGGGAACGCCTTGCCGAGCGAGGAAATAGATGGCGGGGAAAGTTCTGCAAGTTCAGGTGTGCAGATCCTCTGCTAGTGTAGGGACGGACGCCTTCGTCCGTCCTGCGGCCCGAATGTATCGGGCCGCATGGTTTTCTGTCTGAGTTGCTGCCTCGATCAGTCCCGGAATGGCAAACTCGCACGGCTTGCGTATGCTGTTACAACTTCATCTTTGGCCTGTTTACGTTTCGATATATTCCAATGTCTTCATAAATCAGACCCGCGTTGTTTGTTCCATCGTAAACCGTGGCCCCCACCAGGTGTAATGAACAGGAGGGCCAAACTTTGGAACAGATTTGAAGGGAACTGCGATAGCCTCGAAGTTTACGAGCACGCCACAATTAAAATTAGCAACCATAGTATCCGCAACTTCGATGGAGAGGAATTGCCGCACAGCTAAGGTCGCCGTGTCTCCATGCTTTAGGCACACGAGAACTGGTTCTACGGGTGCCCAAATGCGCGGACTTACTGCCAGTTGCCTGCCCGCGTAAGTTCCATGTCCCCGAATCTCCCCAAAGGATACAAGGTCGAAAACAGAACCATTCCATAACTCTGTAGTGACATCAACGTAGGGATCTGATCCCGGAGCGAAGTGAAATTCCAGCCGCTGGCCACATTGTCTTATCCGCTCCCCAAGTTTCTCCGCGTCTTCCTTCGCCATCGACTGTAACGCCGTAGAAATCGGACCGAGATTCTCGATCTCCCTCCTAAGCGCTTGATTTTCGATTTGCAAACGGTGAACCTCAGTATCCTCTGGCAGGACGAGGCGCACTATTTCTCCCGGTCGAGCCTCCATTCGCGATACATGAACTACAGAGTCGCTCGCGTAAGAATAGTCCACGTCGAGCCGTTTCTGCACGCCCCAAGCAGGATCGCGTGGAACGAGGGTGTTATCGACGATAACTACCATTGCATCTCGCGGAGAGTCCTGTAGCTTTTCCCTAATATCGATCTCAGCAAGTGGCCCAGCACCGTATACTGCTCGGTGAATCTTCAACTTAGCCCCTGCCGAATCTATCTTGGCTATCTGAACCGGATGAGACCCTTTCTTCCGAAAGTTCAAGAAAGCCAGGATGGACGCGAGCACGAAAAGGCCCACGATAGCGAACCAGTCCAATGAACCCTGTTTTAGTTTTTGCCATACAGCGAAGATTGCTGCTAACACGGCTGGCCCCCACAAACCCTTGAGGCCATCCCAAACAGCAGTGGCGAGAAGACTGTTAAAGAATCCTTTGACTTGTTCAGCCACGAGTCCCCCGCCCGCGATTATGCAGGGAGTTGCAACGTGTTAAAGTATATTATAGACCCGCTAACTCTCTGATTCCAATAGGCCAAGGTGGGAGGGCAGAGGAAGGGGGAAGAGGCGGGGGGAAGATTCCCAATCAGTAAATAGCCCGAAAGCAATTCCTCCGCCCGCTGCTACACTCGCTCTATCTCTATGCACGTCAAGATTCTCGGCTCAGCCGCTGGCGGAGGATTTCCCCAATGGAACTGCGCCTGCCCCAACTGCCGTTCGTTACGAGCCGGAACCTTCCGCGGGAAAGCTCGAACGCAGGCGCAAATCGCCATCAGCAGTGATTCGGAACGCTGGTTTCTGCTTGGAGCCTCACCGGATCTGCGAGCACAAATTGAGGCTACTCCTGAACTTCATCCTCACACGGTAGACGACGCAACTCGGCATTCTCCAATCTGCGGCGCGGTTTTGCTGAACGCCGACATTGACCACGTTCTCGGATTACTCCTGATGCGCGAACTGCAACCGCTGAACGCGTATGCGACTCTATCTGTGCGGCGAATCTTGACGGAAGACAACTCCATGTTCGTCATGTTGAATCGCGTCGATGGCCAGTTGAACTGGAACGAGATCGCTATGGGCGAAACGTTTTCGCTGCTCACCCCGCTCGGTGAAGATTCCGGATTGCGCTGCCGAGCGCTGTCACTTGGCAGACATTACCCTGCTTACGTTTCGCAGCGTCTACAAGCTGGCCTCATTCGGCACGAAGCATCGTTGGGCCTGATCGTCGAATCGCCCTCCGGCAAACGCCTCGCCTATATGCCCGCGGTTCCGCAGATCGATGATGTCTTGCTGAAGGAAGCTGACTCCGCCGATGTGCTGCTCTTCGATGGCACATTCTGGAGCGACGACGAACTCATTCATATTCAGGGAAACGGTGCAACCGCGCTGGAGATGGGACACGTTCCGGTTTCATCCCCCACAGGAAGCCTCGCGCAGTTGGCGCATCTCAGGTGTCCACGTAAAATCTATGTGCACATCAACAACACGAATCCCATGCTAGACGAGGCTTCGGCCGAATATCGCGAGGTGCGCGACGCAGGCTGGGAGATCGCGGAGGATGGATGGCAGTTCGAACTGTAGACGAGAATGCAGACACGCTACTGTCTTTCGACGAGCTGCGAGCGCAACTGCGAGCGGTGGGTGAAGAACGTTATCACCACAAGCATCCGTTCCACCTGATGATGCACGAAGGCCGTTTGAGCCGCGGTCAACTGCAAGCCTGGGCATTGAATCGCTACTACTACCAGAGCATGATCCCGGTGAAAGATTCCATCATCCTGTCGCGCGGACCCGACCCCGCGTTTCGCCGTGCGTGGCGCAAACGGGTGATCGATCACGATGGAGACGGGATTAGCGAAGGAGGAATCAAGCGCTGGCTCAAGCTCGCCGAAGCGACCGGACTGAATGCTGAGCAGGTTCAGGCAGGAACCGGAATTCTTCCGGCGACACGGTTTGCGGTCAATGAGTACCTGAACATCGTCCGCAGCCGCAGTTTGCTGGAGGCCGTTGCTTCGTCGCTGACGGAGTTGTTCTCCCGCGACCTGATCTCGCTTCGCATGGAGAAACTGCGTCAGCACTATCCGTGGCTTTCGGGAGGCTTGGATTATTTCCAGGCGCGTTTGACACAGGCTCCCGAAGACGCAAAGTTCGCCATCGAATATGTATATGAGAATGCGAAGACGCGTGAGCAACAGGAACTGGCGACTAAGGCCCTGCGCGACAAGTGCGACATTCTCTGGGCACAACTCGACGCGCTTTATTTTTCCTATGTGCAGCCTGCTTGGCCCCCGCCGGGCGCGTTTCAGATCGAGGAGAAGTGATCATGCCTCCTCCGACAGATGCGAGCCAGCCACGACTTGCCACGGGATGCCGCTGGGGCGGAACCGAAGAGAATCGCATGATCCTTTACCCTGAGGGCGCGATGAAACTGATGGGGACCGGACGGCAAGTGCTGGAGCGTTGCGATGGCCAGCGCACTTTCGGAGAGATCCTTTCGGAGTTGCAGAAAGAGTTCGACAAGACCGATCCGGAGAAGATTCGCGCAGATATCGGCATGTTCCTGGAGCAGTTGCAGCGCAAACGGATCGTCGACTATTGAGTAATTGGGTAATTTGGTAATTGTGTAATTGAAAACACAAACCTCGTCGCGCGTTTCCAATTACACAATTACTCAATTACACAATTACCCAATGTTGTTTCAGCCTCTCGCGGTTATTGCCGAAGTCACTCATCGATGCCCGCTGCACTGCGTTTACTGCTCGAATCCGACGCAGTTGGCCGCGGTGAGCAGCGAACTGTCTACGGAGGAGTGGATCAGCGTCTTCCGGCAAGCCCGCAAGTTGGGGATGCTGCATGCGCATTTCACCGGAGGCGAACCGCTTGCCCGAACTGACCTGACGGAATTGATCGCTGCCGCACGCGCTGCGGGACTCTATACGAATCTCATCACCTCGGGCATCGGACTCAATGAGCAGCGATTACAGATGTTGGTTGAGGCGGGACTTGATCACATCCAGGTCAGCTTTCAGGACTCGCGCGAGGACGCGGCCAACTGGATCGGTGGTGCTAAGGCTCATGCTCACAAGATCGAACTGTCGCACGCGATCCGGCGGCACAAGATTGCATTCACGGTAAATCTGGTCGTACACCGGCAGAATCTGGATCATCTCGAGGAAATGATCGCCTTCATCGAGCAACTGCAGCCGGAGCGAGTCGAGATTGCGCATACGCAGTACTACGGTTGGGCGCTGGCGAATCGTTCTGCGCTGATGCCAACGCGCATGCAACTGGAAAGGGCGGTCGCCATCATCAGCGAAGCCGAGAAGCGACTTGCGGGCCGCATCCGAATCGATTCGGTCGTGCCCGACTACTACGCGAAGTATCCCAAAGCATGCATGGGAGGTTGGGGACGAAGACTGATGCTGGTCAATCCTTCGGGAAAAGTGCTGCCGTGCCACGCGGCGGAAGTGCTGCCAGAGTTGTGCTTCGAGAATGTTCGCGAGAAGTCGCTGGAGTGGATCTGGCAGGAATCGGAATCGTTCCGCAAGTTTCGCGGTGAAGAGTGGATGCCGGAACCTTGCCGCAGTTGCGACCGCCGTGGGGAAGACTTCGGAGGATGCAGGTGTCAGG
Source organism: Terriglobia bacterium (assembly GCA_020073385.1). Classification (GTDB taxonomy): domain Bacteria; phylum Acidobacteriota; class Terriglobia; order Terriglobales; family Acidobacteriaceae; genus Sulfotelmatobacter. The sequence goes on from JAIQFH010000058.1 coordinate 5,389, forward strand.
CATTTCTGCTTATGGGCGATGACAAGGCGACAGATCCGGCGTGTTCGCTGGCGCCGACGCATGGGATTGTTGAATCGGCGGTGAAAGAGGCGAATGCAACAGCATACGTTGCGAAACCGTCGCAGGCCTCGTCGTTCGTGCAGTTGCAGAAGCTCACGAATGATCTTTGGAGCTACCGCACGAATCCGGAATAGAGAGGCGATTGCAGATTTTAGATTAGGAGCCCTGGGTTTCAATCTGCAATCTGAAATCTAAAATCTGAAATCCCACGCTACCAGCGAATTCCTATCGTGATGGGCCGCAGGTCAGTGGTGATGTTGTTGTGTTTGCCGTGCAGGTAGCGGAATTCGACATACAAGTCCATGTTAGGGCGAATCTTGCGGGTGATGCCGCCGCCAAAGTTGTAGCCGAACTCGTTCTGGCTGGAGTGGAGGAAGTTGCCGTTAATCGGCAAACTGCCGTCGAAGCAGTGTCCCCACCAGGTGAAGAATCCATTGCACGCCGAACCCGGAACCGCGGCGGAAGAATCTAGCTTGCCGGAACGATGCAAGAAGGACGGCCCGAATACCAGGTAGCCGCCCCAATTCTTAGAGGCGGGAACATTAATGATTGGATCCAGCATCAGGGAGTACACGTGATCGGTTGCGCCAGGGGCCTGGGCCAACTCCAGGGCCGAAGTGCGCAGCGGTAAGTTATCGAACTGGAAGTCGAGGCGAAGTCCGAAATACCTGCTGTAGTTGCGGGCCGCTCCGGCGGCCGCGATGCCGCCTCCCCCGCGAACATAAGTATTCGTCGTGCCGTTGGGAAGGCTGGCTCCTCCGCCTACGTTAAAGGTCCATTTCTTATAGTCGCGGGGCTTGTTTCGCGGCCGGGTCGTCTCTTCGGGAGAAGCTTCCTGACTGCTCGACTGATCGGGTTGCTGTTGCGTTTGAGGCTGCGCCGCGGGTGGTTGCTGCGCGGAAGGCTGTTGGGCTTGGACGACTGCGATTCCCATCAGAACGGTCATAAAGAATGCGAGATAACGAACTCCGGGAATCGTGGCGAGCTTTCGAATCATTCATTCTCCTCCCGCTGCCGGGCTGCGGACGCGATTGCTCGAACCTACCCGTCAACGACAGGCGCTTGAGAAAGAGCGTGTCCGCGATGGTCCCGCCGTGATTACACTCGCAGCAGGCAGGCTCCATATTACCAACTTTGATGCGGAGTTCGCGCGCGATGCCGCCCGCTGGTAGTGGTGCAGTTTGACTGCACCACTACCCGCCCGCTGGGGCGAGTGCTGGGAAACTGCAGGCGCGGAGGGAACTTGGCGAAGGGCTGGCGCGTACCCATTGGTCATGAAAAGCTCGAGTCGGGAGTCCAACTCCCCGCAGTGGCTGATTCTGGTTGGAGCGTGTTTCTTCATTATGGCCTTGGCCCTCTCGGCCTATTGGGAGGCTGACATCCGGTGGCTCCACTTCTTTCAGGCCTGGATGTACATGGCTACAATCGTGTTGAGCCTTCGTCGACGCCGATGGGGATACTTCATCGGAATCTCGGCTGCGGGTCTGTGGGACTATACAAACATTTTCGCTACAACGTTCCTCTACAACGGGCTGCAAAGGCTCTCGGAATGGGTTCACACGGGACATCTTCAACGGCCGGACTTGCTCATCGCGATCCCAGCGTGGCTGTCGAACTTCGCGGTGATCGTCGGTTGCGTTTGGGGCTATCTTCGGCTGCGAGACAAGTCCGGGAGCGATGCCGGAAGGTTTGTCGTGACGTTCGCCCTTACGACGGGATTCTTTGCTCTGGCCATGTACATTTTCCAACCGCGCTATCTGGGAATCTTTCCGCGACTATTACATCCGCGCTTGCCGTAAGACGACGTTCACTTCGGTTTCATGTGGTCCGACAAGCTGTGCAAGACACTCGGCAACCAGGCATTCCATTGGTTCCAGTCGTGTCCGCCACGAACGGTGTGAAACTCGTACCTGAACTGGCGTCGCGCAAGGAGAGCGGCAAACTCACGGTTAGCTGGCAGAAGCCCTTCTTGCTCTCCACAGGTGAGGAAGAAGTATGGAGCGGCTTCGGGATTTGCGGTGTCGACTAAAACGAAGGGATCGTTGTCACGCCGGGTCTGGCTTCCGGATGGTCCGAAGATGGAATCGTAGTGACGGGATTGGTGCAGCCGCTTGATGGAAAAGGCTCGTCGAGTCACGTCGATGGCGGAGCTAAGCCCTCCAGCGAAAAAGAAGAGGTCAGGATGTCGCAACGCGATCTTCACCGCTCCGAAACCACCCATGGAGATGCCGATGATGGCGCGATTTTCGCGACCGGTGGCTGCGGGAAACCTTCGTTCGACGTCGAAGATCAGATCATGCGTGATGTAGTCTTCGAATCGATCCTGCGGCGGATCGACGGCGTTGGTGTAGTAGGAAGATTCGGCCTCCGGCATGACCAAGAGGAGCCTTCCCTCTGCAAAACTTGCGACGGCCGAGTAGTTGGACCAGTCGCGAAATCCTCCGCCACCACCGTGCAGCAGGTACACCACTGGCAGTTTGCGGCCAGTCGTCTCCAAGGGCGAGATGACTCTGTATTGCATGTCGCGGCCCAGCGCGGTGCTGCGAAAGGTGATATCACGCAGGGTGACCTTCGCTGTGAGACGTGGATGATCTGAGGGCGTCGCGTTATCGCTCTTTTTGCAGCCCACCGTAAGTGCCAACACGACACTGAGTAGCACACGGCTGCAGCAATGACGAAAATCGCGCATGTCGGCTGGGATCATAGTCGAAACGTAAGGCCATCAGAGCGAACGGATCGCGTCCAGACTCCTTCTTGTTAACACCGACACAAGGGAGGCTTAAGTCACCGCAACCTTCCCGCCAATTTTTTTTTGGCAGTTTTCGGGAACCGCCGCGCACACGTATGATGATGGATTCAACTTACCCGCGTGAAGGACATCTTGGCGAAGCAGACATCAGAACGGGCAACCACAGCGATCAATCCCGCAAGGCAGGGTGGAGATATCTGCAGAATCGCTCTGATTGGCTTTGGGACTGTCGGCCGTGCCGTGGCGAAAATCCTGTGCGAAAGCGGCGCTCCATCGCTTCGGCTGACCCATATCTGCAATCGCAACGTTCAGAGGAAGAAGCAGGACTGGGTTCCAGCGGATGTGGTTTGGACCGACGACATCGAGTCGGTGCTGAAGTCTAACGTGGACATCGTGATCGAGTTGATCGGCGGATTAAACCCCGCGGAGCAGATCCTGCGCAAGGCACTCGAATCCGGCAAGTCGGTGGTCACCGCGAACAAGCAACTGATCGCACGCTGCGGGCCCGATCTGTTGCAATTGGCCGCCAGTAAAGGATGCCAGCTTGAGTTTGGCGCCTCGGTAGCCGGAGGCGTTCCCGTAATTCCCGCGCTGCGCACGGGGTTGTGCGGAGACCGGTTGCACGGCATCGCTGGGATCTTGAACGGAACCTGCAACTACATCCTGAGCCGGATCGAGAACGCGAGGGTCCCGTTCAGCGAGGCGCTGGAAGAAGCGCAAGCCCGAGGATACGCCGAGGCCGATGCGTCGGAAGATCTAGACGGCGGTGATGCGCGGGCCAAGCTGGCGATTCTGGCGCTCGCCGGATTACGCACGCGGGTGGAGCCCGAATCCATTCGCGCGCGGACGATCCGGCCGGTGGATGCCGTTGATTTCGACTATGCCGCAGACCTCGGGTGCACGATCCGGCAGATTTCGCGGGCGGACTTGAAGGAAGGCACGCTCTTCGCAGATGTCGGCCCGTGCCTGGTTCCATCGGATTCGCCTTTCGGGCGAGTGCAGAGAAACCTCAATTTAGTTCTCACATCGGGGCAGTATGGCGGAGATATGGCGTTCCTGGGAGCGGGCGCCGGGGGTGATCCGACGGCAGTGGCTGTGGTTTCGGACGTCATGTTCGTAGCTCAGGGGCTTGCTGGTGGCAAGAGAGACGTAGCAAGCTACGTCTCTACACCGGGGATCAGCAGCGATTTCGAAACACCCTGGTATCTACGATTCTTTGTTCGGGATCAGCCTGGGATTGTGGCGCGGTTGGCGCAGATTCTGGCCGATCACCACCTCAACATCGATTCGCTGCTGCAGAAACCGGGATTTGAGAAGGCTTCGCTGCCGTTTGTGATCACGCTGGAGCCGTGCCATGACTCGCAGTTGCATCCGGCGCTGGAAAGAATGGCGGGGCTGGATTTCGCCATCCGGCCATGCCTCTGCCTGCCAATTCTTCGCTGATTTTCGAGGAAATACAGCGCCGGTCGTCTTTGACCGGCGCTGACTTGAGCTAATTCCAGAAAGGGTTGTTGAGCCCGGCGGGCTTGAGGGCGCTATCGGCTTCCGTTTCCGTACCCGATTCATCGGAGATCTTCTCATCGATGAAGCGGGAGGGTGGTGGAAGCCGTTCTTCGCTCGCGGGCGGAATGTTCTTACCCGGTGTTGGAGTATAAGGGAGGTTCGATTTCATGCGAGACTCCTTTACTTTTATGATCTAGGTTCATTAAACACCTCGGAGTGCTCACTGCAGGCGCAATAATTTTGATGACAGGTATTAAAAAAATGCATGCGGACTTAGGAGTCGTAAGAGGGCTAAGGCTGCCGGGATGAACCCTCGCTCCGGCGGGCGAGACGCCCACCGGACAGCCGGCGGGACGCCGGCGCTACACTTTTTCGAGGACGCCATTATGAAATATCGCAAGCTGGGACGGACGAGGTTTGAAGTCAGCGAGGTCGGAGATGGGCTTTGGGGAATGAGTGGATGGACTGGGTCGGACGACAACGAGTCCCGGTCATCGATGCAGATGGCCATCGACCTGGGCTGCAACTTTTTCGACACGGCATGGGCGTACGGTGGCGGAAAGAGTGATGGACTGCTGGGCGAGGCCATGCAGCAGAATCCCGGCAAGAGACTGCATGCAGCTTCGAAGGTACCTCCTGCCAATGATCGCTGGCCGGCATTGCCGGCGTACGAGTACCGCGATGTCTTCTCCGCCGAGCATGTTTTCAAATATGCGGACCTTATCCGCAAGAGACTACGAGTCGACAGCATTGATGTGTTGCAGTTCCACGTTTGGGACGATAGCTGGGCCAATGAGCCGGAGTTTCGATCGACGGTCGAAAAACTCAAGAAGGATGGATGGATCAAGTTCTTTGGGCTGAGCATCAATCGTTGGGAGCCCGAAAACGGCCTCAAGGCTCTGCGAACGGGTTTGGTGGACGTGGTGCAGGTCATTTACAACATCTTCGATCAGGCACCGGAGGATGAACTGTTCCCCGTCTGCCAGGAACTCAATATCGGCGTGATTGCGCGGGTACCGTTTGATGAGGGCAGCCTGGGCGGGAAGATGACGCTGGAGACGCGCTTTCCGAAGGGAGACTGGCGGGCGGGATATTTTGGGCCAGAGAATCTGCCCAGGACGATCGAGCGGGTGGAGAAGTTGAAAAAGATCCTGCCGCCCGGGATGTCGCTGCCGGAGATGGCTTTGCGGTTTATCTTGTCGCATCCGGCGGTGAGTACGACGATTCCCGGGATGCGGAAGGCTGATCATGTGCGGCAGAACATCGCTGCTAGCGACGCGGGGCCTTTGGATGAGGGATTACTCGCGGAACTGAAGAAGCATCGGTGGAACCGGAGGCCGCAGCGGTGGTCGGATTAGTACGACTGCGCAAGAAAACATTTAACCGCTGAGGTCGCTGAGGTTCTCGCAGAGACCGCTGAGAAACCCACAAACCGGCATTCTCCCTTCTACGACCCCCTTCTACGAGCACTGGTAGTAGAGTCCTCGGCCACGCTACTCTCGCTGATTGTCGGCAGCCATGCCGGCCCTTCCTTTATTGCCGTTGACGCCCTGAAAGCGAGGAACTCTTTGTTCAAGACAGCAATTTTTCTGGCGGTTTCAACTCTCGTTCTTCTGGCGCAAGCGATGGGGCAGAACCCTAGAGGATCTCTGCGCGGCACGGTGCAGGACGCGACCGGTGCGCGGGTAGCATCCGCGAAGATCGTGGCGCAGGCGGTGGATTCCTCCCTGCGCCGGGAGGCCAGCAGCGAGGACCGAGGAGAGTTCCGGATGGACGATCTGCTGCCCGGGAATTACCGGATCACTGTAAGCGCAGCTGGGTTTGCGGCGGCGGCAGCTGACGTGGTGGTCGCGGTCAGCTCGGTGCGAGAGGTGACGGTCACGCTAAAGCCGGCGACAGCGGGGGAGAGTGTCAAAGTCGAAGGTCAGGCTTCTTCTATCACGACTCAGCCGATCGATCTCGTCAGCGTGGTGCATCAGGGAGTGATCAGCCGGAAGGATTTGCAAACCCTGCCGCTGGCGGAACGCAGCTTTGCCAACATCGCGTACCTTGCGCCGGGGACCGAGCCCGTGGAACCTTCAGATCCGACGAAGGCACGGATCACAGCGGTTGCCACGGGCGGAAGTTCGGGATTAAACAATGAGCTGTCGGTGGACGGCGGGGACAACTCCGACGACTTCATTGGCGGATTTCTGCAGAATTTTTCTCCTGAGGTCATCCAGGAATTCGCCATGCGCACGGCGAACGAGGATGCGGACACGGGCGGGACGACCGCCGGCTCGGTCGTGATTACGACGCGCCGCGGAGGCAACGACTGGCATGGCGAGGGAGCTTTCTATGATCGTGCCGCGAGCCTGAACGCCCGGTATCCGATCGAGAATCCCGCGCCCGATCCGAAGCAGCCGTTCTCGCGGCAGAACTATGTATTCACCCTCGGCGGCCCGGTGAAGAAGGACAAGATCTGGATGTTCTCGTCGTTCGAATACGTTCATGAGAACGCCAGCATAGCTTATAGCCCGGCCAATCGAGCGGAGTTCGGCGCTCTGGCGACGCTGGCTTCCGATGGATTGATTCCTGGGGTCAGTTCGATCGCGGTTCCGCAGAACACCCCTATCCCGTTCCGCGATTATCTGGGTTCGCTGCGATTTGACTGGGCGCAATCGGCGAAGTCACAGTGGTTTTGGCGGGGATCGGAAGATAGCTACACCACGCACAACAACCTGGTGCAGCAGGGCACGTTGCCTTCGACGGGCCTGCTGACGCACAACAACTACCTGAACATGGTGATCAGCAATTCGTATGCCTTCAGCCCATCGTGGCTGGGAACGTTTGTGTTTAACGCCAGCGGATTGCACCTGACACAAACGCGTAATTCGAATCTAGGGTTCGCGCTGCAGTTCCCGTTTAGCGCCACTTCGCAGACCATTTCCGGCTTCGAGACTTTTGGCGACAACCAGTTCGCTACCGCGATTACGGCATTCCCGGATCTGAGGAATCAGGAAAAATATCAGCTTCGGTACGACGTGAGCCATTCGACCGGCGATCACGCGTTCAAGTTCGGCATCAATTTCATTCACGAGCCGGTACTAAGCGGTGCATTCGCGGGAAACGCGGAGACACTGTACTCGTTTCCAGAGGATCCGAGTTTCTATGTGGCGAATCCGGACCAGTTTCCGATTGACTACGAGGACGGCGCGCAGTTCACCCCGGCGGGCGACGGCAGTTTCTCGCAGAACGTTCAGCGTCTCGGTCTGTACGCGCAGGACTCGTGGCGCATAACCCAGCACCTGACCTTCAACTACGGACTTCGCTACCAGACCACGTTCGGTTTGTTCACCGCTTCCGGCCACAGCCAGTTGGAGAATCCGGCTTACTTGACGCTGCAAGCGCTGGGCGTTTCGCTCATCAACGGCACACCCCACGATTACCGCAAGCAATTTGGGCCACGTCTGGGCATTGCATATGCGCCGGGCGATAGCGGCAAGACGGTGATTCGGGCTGGGTTCGGACTCTTTTATAACGATCTGGCTCAGGGCGGGTGGGCTCCGGCGTTTCAGGGCGTCAACAGCTCCTCGGCGGGAACCTGTTGCCTGAATCCGGGCGACCCCGGAGCCCTCATCGATCCGAACTACAAGACTCCGTACGCTCTTCATGCGAGCGCAGGAGTACAGCATGCAATCAACTCACACTGGACCGTCAGCGCGGACTACACGCACGAGCAGGGGAATCACGGTTACCGCGGGTACAACTACACTCCTGGAGTGAATATTGACGCCAATGCGCCGAGCCTGGCTGTGTTTCGCTCCGACAACCGCTCCAGCTACGATTCGTTCGCCGTGGTGCTGCAGGGGAATGTGACGAATCGCTTCAACCTGATTGCGCACTACACGCGCTCCAGCGCCAAGACCTGGGGATGTCTGCTGGGTGAATTGTTCGACTATGTGAATGGCGTGTGCGATCCGCTGAATCCGTTTGCGGCGGGCGACTACGGGCCATCGGGCGAGGACGTGCCGAATCGTTTCGTTCTCGCAGGCACGCTACACGCACCCGGAGGCTTCGAGATCTCAACGCTGACGCAGGCGGAGAGTGCGCGGCCGTTCACTCTCACCACCCCGGTCGGGGACAGGGCCGTGGTGAATGGAGTCAAGACGGCAATGGATGGAGTGCGTGGGACTCCATACATCCAGATAGACCTGCGGATCAGCCGCCCGATTCGCTTTGGCGATCGCTGGTCAATCACGCCGTTCGCGGAGATGTTCAATCTCTTCAACCGCAATAACCCGGGAGCGAACTACGTGACTGACATTTCAGCGCTTCCGAATCCGGTGAACGATCTGAGCAATGCGACCGCAATTTGCACCGATCCGCCGGCATGCACGAACTACACACCGATCACCAGTTTGAGACAGTTGCTGGTGCCGGCTGGGGGACTGGGAGACTTCTTTGGCCCGGGGACGACGGTGGGAATTCCTTTCGCGGCGCAACTGGGTGTGCGGGTAAACTTCTAATCTCTGGCCGAGATTGCGCCTTTATCGAACCAGCCACTCGGTGGCTTCGTGCACGCGAGCGAGCAACTCGCTGTACGTAACAGCCGCGAGACCAACTGCGGTGCAAATCGAAAGCACACCGTACCACATAGCGAGCCCCTGCGATGGGGCCTGACGCCGCTGACTCCATGCGATGAGACGCTCGACTCGTGTGTTCATGATTGAGGCGGGGCTGTGAACGAGGGCCGCGCTCAAATCTACGGGCGCCTCGACAGGACCCAGGCGCGAGAGCTTAATCAGAGTTGCCGCGAGATCTAAGGCCTCGGTTGGACTGGAGACCGCCGCGTCATCGGCGGCCAGCTCAATCGCTTCGAGCCAGGCCATCTCCAGCCCACTCATGCCGGGAAAAGAAACGAAACGCAGTACAAGTTTTTTCAGGTTGTCGCGACGGCGAACGTGAGCCATTTCGTGATTGAGCGCGGTCTCCAGTTCCTCGGCAGCGAGCAAGGACTCGGCGGCGGCAGAGAGCAGAATCCGGGGATGGACGATGCCTACGGCAGACATCGGTGGAATCGGCCGCGGGATCCGTAGCACGGGTATGGGCGCAGTCGAGGAAACGGACTGAGCTTCGCGGGTCCAGGCGGAGATGGTGCGCGATGCAGTGCGGATCGCGAGGAATACGTTGGCCGCGCCAAAGACTCCGATGGCCAGACCACAAAGGCCCAGCGTGAGAGGGACTCCCCCCACAGGCTCGTCGATGGCACGCGGCTCGAGCAGAAGGAATGAGGGAATGGTGAAGACGGCGGTGATCACGGCCGCGGTTACGAGTGGGAGGATTCGCAGGCTGAACAACAGGTGAGCGATGCGATTGATTGGCTGGCGGCGGAACCGATCTTGAAGGCGCGCCCAACAGAGGCAGACTGCAAGGGACAAGGTGCAATACACGATCGCGAAGACCGAAAGGGAGACGGCGACGCCGCGCAGGGCAAACATCAGGCTCTGTCCTTATGGTTCTTGGGTTGCGATGCGCTGCGGGGAGCCTGAGTGTCGTGCGCATTGGCGCGCAGTTGACGGCGCTTGGCCTCAACCAATTCGCGCAGATCATTGAGCAATTGCGCGTCGCGCTCGGTCACGATTTCCACCAAATAAGATAAAGGCAAGGACGATGCCGGGTTCGCGTTAAGCATTTGACGAAAAGCCTCTCCCGCTGCTTCCCGGTGCCACTCCTCGCGAGTGAAACGCGGCGTGTAGCGGAACGCGCGGCCCTCTGTCTGACGCGCCAACAGATTCTTCTTGAAGAGGCGGTCAAGCGTCGTCATGACGGTTGTGTATGCCAGGTCACGACAGACGCCGTTATCGTCGACCAGCTCACGAACCGTGGCATTACCTCTCTGCCAGAGCGCCTCGAGCAGGCGTTGTTCCAGCGGGCCAAGCTGGGAAGAAGATGCACGGAAATGGAAGATTCGCCTCATGCCGACAAGAACGAAGGTGAATTTTACCCCGGAGGTCAGGGACTGTTAGAGGATATCAACAGATTTTCGAATTGCGTAACGCTGGCGGCCCCGGAGGGGCTCGAACCCCCAACCCTTGGTTCCGAAGACCAATGCTCTATCCAATTGAGCTACGGGGCCGCGATAAGGCTCACTGCGCGTTGAGAGCCTGAATTATGGCGCCGGGCTTTGCCCAGGCTTGGACGGCCGAGGCGGCCGTCGCCACGTTAACATGGATTCAGGCCGAAGGCACCTGTCGCCATACACTTCTTCAAAACAAAAAATTGGGGTGGGAAACGGGAATCGAACCCGCAACCGCCGGAGCCACAGTCCGGTGCTCTGCCAGTTGAGCTATTCCCACCGCAGGAATTTCATTATAGCAATTGGGGAAGGGGAACGGCGGGGCGGCAGGCGTCGGGCCTCGGGCGCCGGACCTAGGACCTCAAGACTTCCCAGTTCGCAACTAGAGCCAACCGTGCCGGCGTGCGATCTGAGCGCACAATACGACGACGGAGATTCCGAAAAGGATGAGGGTGATGGTTCGCGCCTTGCGCAGGCGGGGGAGTTTTTCTGGAGGGACCGTCGTCGACATCATGTCGATTAGGAATGCGCCCATGAAGAGATCGATGGCGGTGAAGATGGTCCAGCCCACGGGAGGATATTAGAACATGGCGGTTTACAGCATCGATTGGTGCGCCGGGCTTTGCCTTGGCTTGGACGGCCGAGGCGGCCGTCGCCACATGAGTGATGCTCGGACAACCGGCGGTCGTAAATCGATGGTCTAAATGCGGCCTACGCCTACGTACTCGTATCCGAGGGCGCGGAGGCGGGTGGAGTCGAGCAGGTTTTTGGTGTCGACGATTACGGGCTTTTTCAGGAGATGCTTGATACGGTCGAAGTCGAGGGCACGGAACTCGGGCCATCCGGTGCCAACCACGAGCGCATCAGAACCTTCGGCGGCGGCATAGGCGGAATCGCAGTAGCGAACGCCTCCACCCAAGTGCGTCTTGGCTTCGGGGATCGCGACTGGATCGTAGGCTCGGACGCGAGCTCCCTTGGAAACCAGTCCTTCGGCAAGGCGTAGAGAGGACGATCCGGCAACGGAATTCGTGTTCGGCTTGAACGCGAGGCCGAGGATGCCGACGTCTTTGTTCTCAACTGAATTCAGTGCAACAGAGATTTTATCAACCAGGCGATCGGCCAGTAGGCCATTCACATCGCGGGCTGCATTCAGAACTTTCAGCGAGACGCCCTGCTGCTGCGCGAGTTGCATGAGGGAGTCCATATCGGACTCGGCGAATACGCCGCCCATGCCAGCTCCGGGCTGCAGGCAGCGGGGAGCGATCTTCTTGTCGAGGCCGAGGGCGAGAGCAAGGTTGACGGCATCGGCGTTCACGCGCTCACAGAGGGTAGCCACTTCGTTGATGAACGAGATCTTGGTGGCGACAAAAGCGGTCGCCGCCTCACGCACTAATTCGGCTGTGGCCTGATTGGTCACGATTACCGGAACGCCGCGCATCACCAGGGGATGGAAGATCTGCTTCAAAACCTGCACTGCGTCGCTCGAACTCGATCCCAGAATCAGGCGGTCGGGCCAGTTGAAGTCTTCCACGGCGCATCCGTCGGTAAAGAACATAGGCTGCGACACGATGGTGGCCTGTAGTCCGATGTCCTTGATGCTTTTCTCCAGGGCACTCGCGGTGCCGACCGGAACGGGCGTGACGATGGTCAGGATGGGGGGCTTGGGGGCAAGGCGCGTGATGCGAATGGCGATGTCGCTAAGATTCTCAGCCTTGTCTTCCGCCAGGAAGATCACGCCGGTCCTTCGGGCGAATGATTCGATGTCGGTGGAATAGGCGAGCCGGCCGGCACGAACATTGCGGCGGATAATCTCTTTCAGATTCTTCTCGAAGAACGGGATATTGCCCTGGGCCATTTCGACCATGCGCGAGCGGTCGGGGTGGCAGCAAGAAACAGGAGTGCCGAAGTCCGCGAGGCAGGCTGAAATCACTGTCCCGAGATACCCTGAACCGTAAACCCCGATCTGCATGTGCGTCCCCCGTTCAGTGGCCTGAAAAGCCGCGCCAGATTTGGCGTTTGGCGGGATTCTCAGACGCTTGCCCTACTCTTTATCTACAGGGGCGCAGTGGGGTTTTCAAAGTACGGGAGTGAGATGTACCTCGGGCCATGTACGCACGGCGGGAGTAACCGGCAGTAACTCTACCGCGAAACCAGGCGACGGCCGAGTTGGACGGGAGCGAGGTCGACCCAGCAGTTGGCTGAGTCTTCGCGGACAAAGGTCAGTCTTTCCAGCAAGATGCGCCGGCTGCCGGAGTAGTTCTGCCAGCGCTGGCGGGCGATCTCGAACGCGGCCTGCGCCGGCGGTTCGGATCCCATCTTCACTATCGTCAGGTGCGGGATGTAAGGCCACTCTTCTTTAAACTGCAACTCCGCTGTGTTCAGCTTGCGGTGCAACTCGGACATGTGTCCGGCGGAGCCATCAATGCGGATGAACACGGTCGGCGTTACTGGGATGAAGGTTTCGACCGGTCCTAAGGAAACTTCGAAGGACTCCTCTGCGCCGCAGATTCTCTCCAGGACCTGAAGCGCGGCGCTCTCGGAGCCGCGCAGCGGGCGAGGTGGAAGTATCGTCAGGTGGGCCGGCATGTGAGGAAGGTCCGGATGCAGCTCCCGCCGAAGATTCTCTACGAACTCGCCAGCCGGGCTTTTCAGATAAGCCACCAGCGCGTAACGCCCCGTCTGCATAGCTGGAGAAAAATTATACAGCGTTGACGCGCGCAGGGTCGTCTTCACGTGAACTCAAACATTGTGATGGGAGGTTCTCCTCATGAAACAATGGCGGTCGCCTGCACAAGAGATTTAATCTAGGAGCCGATCAGGCAAGGGAGTACTCGATGAAACGAAGAGAATTCATTCGCAATGTTGCGGTGGCGGGAGCCGGTGCGCTGGTGTTCAGATCCACTCCCCGAATCTTTGCCCAGACAGTCCCAGGACGGATTGAGGTCCTCATGGACGAGCCTCTCGGCACCATCTCGCCGAATATTTACGGCCATTTTGCGGAGAATCTCAGCGGAGTGATCTACGACGGGATATGGGTCGGGGAAAACTCAAAGGTGCCCAACGCCGGAGGTATCCGCAAGGAACTGATCGACGAGATGAAGAAGATCAATCCCGCCATCGTTCGCTTTCCTGGCGGATGCTTCGCCGATAGCTATGACTGGCGCGATGGGGTCGGCCCGGTGGACAAGCGCCCACGGCGCACGAATTTCTGGAACGGCGGCGAGAAGGCCGACGCTCCCGACGCGCATCGCTATGACCCAAATCGCTTTGGCACGAACGAGTTTGTGCAGTTCTGCAGGGCGATCGGTGCTCAACCTTATCTCGCAGCCAACCTGCGCAGCCTTCCCGCCCAGGAGTTTAATCGTTGGATCGAATACTGCAACTCTCCCGCGGGCAGCACCACGCTAGCCGACATGCGCGCGGCCGCGGGATTCAAAGATCCTTTCAACGTTCATTACTGGGGAGTGGGGAATGAGTCCTGGGGATGTGGCGGCAACTTCACGCCTCAAGAGTACGCCGTGGAATACCGCAGGTTCACGGCATGGGCGCCCGGGTATCCCGGTGCGGACCTATCCTTTGTGGCGTCTGGACCAAACGACGACAAGTGGGACTGGACGCGCGGATTTCTGGAAGAGATAGTGCGCAAGGGAAGGAACGAGGCCCGGGGAATTTTCGGTCTGGCGCTGCACTACTACGCATGGAACCTGAGCCGCGGCAAGACCTCAGACTGGAATAAAGGAAAAGGCGACGCAGTTCATTTTGATGAAGTGGACTGGTACGAACTGTTGCGCCAGGGCGATGTCATGGAATCGTTGATCAAGGGACACTGGCTCGCCATGGGGGAATTCGATCCCGAGCACCACATCAAGCTTGTCGTCGACGAATGGGGCCCGTGGTATAAGCCCGGCAGCGAACTTACGCCCGGAGATCAAATCGAACAATTGCCGACTTTGCGCGATGCGGTGTTCAGCGGCATGACGCTGGACACATTCAACCGGCATCCGGAGAAGGTGGGCATCGGATGCTGCGCGCAATTGATCAACTGCCTGAACAGTCTTTATCTGGCGCATGAAGACCGATTCTGCGTCACTCCGGTCGGGCACGTTTTTGGAATGTATGCGGCGCATCAGGGAGGAACGGGTCTGAGAACCGAGTTTTCAGTGCCGTCGATTCATTACGACCGCGACGGGCAGACGGCGAGTTTCTGGGGACTGCAAGGCTCGGCGTCTCTGCACGGGAAAGAGCTGGTGCTGACGGCGGTGAATCCGGATGTCAAGAATCCGATCGAGGCGCAGATTGCGCTCCGGGGAGCGCTGGTGAAGAGTGGAAGTGCGACGGTTCTCACCGCGTCTGACATTCATGCGCACAATACGTTTGAGCAGCGGCAGGCGATTGTGCCTTCGACGGCGCAGGTGGAGATCAAGGGCGAGGCGCCGGTGTTCCGCTTCCCGGCGGCGAGCGTGGCGAAGCTCACGTTGACGCTCGCGTAAGAGATTGCGAGGAACTCGCTTGGCCGTGAGTGGAACAAAGTGACGACGTGCTTTAGAATCAATTTTGCACGTTATGTCGGGGCGTAGCGCAGCCTGGTAGTGCACCTGCCTTGGGCGCAGAAAAAGTTCTTCCAACGCGTCTATCTCACATCTTGATTTTTATTCTTTTCAACAATTTGGGGAATCTGCTTCTCGTTCAAAGTTAACCCAAATAGTCTGAACACGGTCGATAAGTGCACGGTTTGAGCACGGGGCGCACACCTGCTTTCGAGTGGGCCTACGCCACGGCTCACTTGACTACAGATTCTCCTGGATAAACTGCGGACTCAGGTGGACATCGACTTGTATCAGCGGCGAATCGCCAACCGCCTTGAAGCTGTGGATCTCGCCGGCCTTGATTACAAAAATGTCTCCGGCACTGCCCTCGAACGTTTTTCCGTTGACCGTCCACACCCCACGGCCCTCACGAATGAACTGGATCTCGTCATAAGGGTGCCGATGCGGACCAGGGCCCGAACCGGGTTTCCCATGGAACAGAAACACCGAAACGTTAACATCACCCTGCTCAGCCCCAACAAACTCGTGCGAACTCCCAACAAAAGCTAGGTTCTCTTGCCGCACGTGATGCATCCTCGCTCCTCCTACGGCATTCGATGAGCGCTTCTCCGGTTAGGGTGCTGGAGTGTGGCGAATGTAAAGCAGAGCAGCGTGCCTTTAGCAGATAGGGCTGGAGTATATGCGGAAAATCGCATTACTCTTTGTTATGCGGAAAAACGAATAAAGTAGTATTATACGGAAAAGCGCATAGCATCTCCTTATGCGGAAAAACGCATAGCCAACACAAAGGCAGAGACTCATGGAACAGATCGCTCGCACCGCTAAACAACTCGCCAATCTTCTTCGACAAAGGCGGACCGAACTCGGGTTAACGCAAGCAGAACTGGCCTCCCGAATTGCGCTCCGGCAGTCTACCGTCTCTGCTTTGGAGACTTCCGCAAACGTGCGGACTGCGACATTGCTCTCGTCTCTTGCTGCACTCGATCTCGAAATGGTTATCCGTCCTAGAACGAAGGCTTCAGCGAAAGACATTGAGGCGCTCTTCTGATGCCTCGACGTGCGCGCTATGAACCGCTCAATACATTTCTAAACAGCCGCCTTGTGGGCCAGCTCCGTCGCGAACCTTCGGGCGCAATCTCTTTTCAATACGACCACTCCTGGATCGAATGGACGCAGGCCATCCCTGTTTCGCTGTCTCTTCCGATTCGTGAGCAGGAGTACACCGGCGCGCCGGTAGTCGCCGTCTTTGAGAACTTGCTGCCGGACAATCTGTCCCTTCGACGAAGAATCGCCGCCCGCGCGCGCGCCGAGGGAACAGATGCTTACAGCCTTCTCGGAGCGATTGGTCACGATTGCGTCGGCGCGCTTCAGTTTCTGCCTCTGGAAGCGCAGCCAGGTCCTGCCGGAGCGGTCGATGGAGTTCCCCTTGATGACACCAAAATTACAGACATAGTCAATAACCTAGCGACAGCCCCGCTCGGAATTACTGAAGACGAAAGTTTTCGAATCTCAATCGCCGGCGCACAGGAGAAAACAGCGCTCCTTTTCTGGAATGGCCGATGGTATAAACCCCGTGGCACTACGGCGACAACCCACATCCTGAAACCGTCGGTCGGACGGCTGCCAAACGGAATCGACCTGACATATAGCGTGGAAAATGAGTATCTCTGCCTCAAGATTCTCCAGCGATTCGGACTTGCGGCGGCCAACGCGGAGATGACAACGTTCGGGGATAAGCGAGTTCTCGTCGTCGAACGATTCGATCGGCTCCAGACGGCCGATAAACGGCTCCTGCGCCTTCCCCAGGAGGACTGCTGCCAAGCGCTCTCGGTTCCTCCTAGTCTCAAATACGAGAGTGACGGTGGTCCGGGCGTCGAAACGATCACGCGACTGCTCGAAGGAAGTGACGATGCTCTCGCGGATCAACGATCGTTTTTGAAAGCCAATATCCTGTTTTGGCTGCTCGGTGCTACAGACGGACATGCGAAGAATTTCAGCGTCTTTCTATCGTCCGGCGGGCGTTTCCGGTTGACTCCGCTCTATGACGTCATCTCAGCCCAGCCAAGTGTTGATTCAAAACAGATACTTTGGAAACAGTTCCGTCTGGCAATGGCGGTAGGTTCCAAACGCCACTACAAAGTCATACAGATTGCCCCGCGCCACTTTGTCGAAAGCGCGGAAAAATCGGGAGTTGGCAAACAGGTGGTTAGCGACATAATCGAAGAACTGCGAGACTCCGCCTCGGCGGTGGTCGACTCAGTTATCTCTGGTCTGCCGAAGGGTTTCCCCGAAGCTGTAGCAGGTTCGATTCAGAAGGGTGTCAAGCGACGAATCAATCTGCTAAAGGAATCAGAAGTGCAAGAGAACTGACTGCCTTCATCCAAAGCCGCCGTAGAACCAGTTCTGAGAGCCCTTTTTTCAAAGATGACGCCCGCGCTGGAATTCGCTCGCCCTAGTCCTGCACTGTATAGATCCAAATTTCGGCGCCATGGTTGGCGCGAGCGGGAACCGCAAGGTAGAAACGGTCGAAGCCCTTCCTGCCTTTTCCAAAGTACCCCGCAGTGCGTGCGCCCAGGGAGGAAGGAACCTTGGCGAGGAGTTTGTAATGATCGGCATCGTCTTGCTGGAACACGCTGATGTATCCTTCTCCGCCGGGGATATACACCCGCTTGCGAACGGAGTCGCAATACAGATCGTCCGCATCCTGGACAGACGGAAGGGCGGCGACGACGTGCCCCGAGTTCGTGTCAAAGACAACGAGTCGAGGCGGAGTCCGCGTGGCCACGAAAAGCCGATGGCTAGTCTCATCCAACGCCATCGGAAAATTGCTCTCGAAGGTTAGCGGCCAGCGAGTAATGGCGCGCGGGCTCCGCTTGACCACAGCGATCTGCTTCAAGTCCGGCAAGTTCACGTATATGTTTGCGCCTGAGGCTGCCAGCTGGAAAGATTCCGGATGCGCTCCCAGCTTGAACTCGTCGTCGAGCCGCTTATTCGTCGCAGCATCGACCATGGCGATTGCGCCGGTCTTCTCGTCCCCGTAGCCGATGTAAACTCGCTTCTCCGCCGAATCATAGCGAAGATTATCCACGTCATCCCCAAAGTCGATCGACGTGATCAGATCGAAGGTGGTGCCACTGTAGACGTACAGCTTTCCTTCGTCGCTTCCCACAAACAGCTTGTTGGTCTCCGGCGAATAGACAACGCCTTGCGGGGTCGGCACCCCAGAAATCGTGTGAATCACTGTCTGGGCACTGATGCCAATAATCTCTTCCGTATTGTTTCCCAGCGCGGAAACGAAAAGCCGGTTGTGCAGCGGATCGAACCCAAAATGATCTATCCGCCCTCTCACATTCGGCAAAGGGATGGCTCCCGTCAACACGAGCGGAGCTGCGCTCGGAGGGGGCGGACTTTTCTGAGGACTCCCTTTTACGGTGGATGCCACAATCAGTAACAAGACAGCACCAAGACCGCACACTTTTCTCAATGCTCTCCTCCCTTCAGGTTCTCTTCAGGCATGAAGTAGCACTATTATATGTGCGCGGCTACGTGCGTTTTTCCGAACCACGGGCCTGCAGATGGCATCAAAGGGTAAAAGTGCGGCGACACCTTCTTCAGTTCGGTGCGTTCCTGCTTCTCCTGGTTTGTCTTTGCGCCCAGGTCGCGGAGATCTTTGACTTCTGGGACCATACACTGCAAACAGGCAACGACATCGAATACAGCCTGGTGATCGTCGTTTTGGTCGCCGGAGCGGTGTTTGGGCTGACCCATGTGGCCGCCATCGTGATGCGTGCCGTATCGCAAACGGGTCACCTTTTGTCTTCGTTCGTCGCTTCCTCCTCGTATGCGTCTCGGCCGGCCGCGGGTACAGGTTATTCCCCTCCCCAACCTCTCCGAATCTGATTTCGCTCCCGCTCGACGCAGTGATCCGTCGGGTTAATCACTTTCTTTGATCGAGGGCGGGGAATGTTTTCACTGGAAACACGACAGTGTTTGAGACTGTCATTCGCAGGTGTTGTCTGTCTTGCGTGGGCTTTTTCTTGCGCAGCGCAGACAACCGATCGCGCTCAAAGCGGGTATGGTCGTGTTGTTGCCCGCCGAAGAGCCGCATGCGGTGAAAGCGATCACACGCTTCAAAATGGTTCTGACCATGATCCGCTCATAGGGCTAAGAGGGACGAGAACCGCAGGGGATCGCTCGGCAAAACGACAAAGTACGTGCCATCACTGACGCCGCACGCGAATTCCGGTAGAAAGGTGTTCATCTCCACAAAATTTCAATAAGGAGTTCAAAATGATCGCCACCGCCTACAGACTCTCCATTCTCGTAGCGATCTTCTGTGCGGCAATCCTGTTGCCTACTCTGGCATCTGCGCATTGCGACACCATGGACGGGCCCGTCGTCACCGCCGCGAAGCTTGCTCTTAAGGGCGGAGATGCCACTCCAGTACTGAAGTGGGTGCGTCCGGCCGACGAGGCGAGTCTTCGCACAGCTTTCGAAAACACCATGAAAGTGCATGCCCTCAGCCCCGAAGCCCGTGAAATGGCGGACAACTATTTTTTCGAAACACTGGTGCGGCTACACCGTGCTGGTGAAGGTGAACCGTACACCGGTCTGAAGCCGGCCGGAACGGAGGTCGAGCCCGGTATCGCATTGGCCGATAAAGCCCTCGAGTCGGGCTCTGCCAATGAGCTCGTAGAGCAGGTCACGGCCGAGGTAGCCAACGGCATCCGACAGCGTTTTGCGCGAGTTCAACAGGGCAGCAAACATGCGCAAGAAAGTGTCGATGCTGGCCGCGAGTACGTGGCGGCCTACGTCGAATATATCCACTACGTGGAGAACATGCATCACGCGGTGACGGGACCGCCTTCCCACGCGCATGAAACACAGATAGCTAAACAAGCAAGAGTGCAATAACGGGCGTGGGAATGAGTCCAACAGAGAGGTGGTCAGCGCAGTGCGCGGGGATCAATAAAAGAAATGCTCATGATGTGATGCCAGCACACCAGGCAGTTCATCTCGTGTCCGAACAACCCGGGATTGCGATATTTCTCAAGCCCGCGGGTTTCCGATTTCACTAGGAAGGCGTCATCGTGAAACCGCTGTCTGACACACGATCATCGTTTGACCCCGCTCTGATCATGCGAGTAGAGGAAAATCCCCGATATGTAAACGAATTCGCGATGTCGTTCCTTCGTCGAGTGGCGCCAAAACCGGCGCCGGCCAAGCAGATGAATCTCCCGTAGCCGGCAAGCCTCCCGGCCTTGGGCTGCAAGGGTGATCGCTGTAGGAACCGACCATCGATTTTGTGGCATCGTTTGTAGTCTGCACGAACTAGCAACAAACAGTTGCCCTTCAGGTGGCTTGGCGATTTCCGGAGTTCGCCGGTCTTCACTTGGAGCCGAGGTGACCTATGACCGAGATTGTTCTCGCGATAAACGAACAAGATTGCACGAGCAGTGACGGCAATACAGCCGAAGAGTTTGAGGCAATTGCTGTGACATTTCTTCGTGCCGCTGAGGCGCTCCGGAATCATGAGGAGGGCAAGCTGGAGTGCTTTGGGCACGATGGCAAAGCACTGGCGTGGGTCCATTTACATACTTGCGGTCCCGAGTGTAGTGAAGACGCCCTGGCCGACCCGCCGGCAATTGCTCGATTTGACTCGATGCGCGAGACTAACCAGTCGCTACGCGCGTTGTCACTGTCAATGATCGAACAATACCGTCGGTTGTCGACTCAATGAATCGGGCTGAAACGAACCGAGGCTAGGACTACTTCAACTCAGCGACGCGGCGGGAAAACTCAATGTGGCTCCTCGGCGCGGGTTGCATCGTTAGGTTGTTCTCCAGCGCAAATCAGGCCTGCACTTCGTGTGCCGATGGTTCGACAATGTCCTGAGTAATCCCCGTCACGCGCCCCACGATCGTGGCCTCCGCCGGATAGCGCACATGTTGCGTCCTCCGCTTTGACTGCTGGCTTGGAACAAGAAACAGCCGACCGTCGAGCATCTCGCACCAGGTGCAAACGTAACGCTCGCGGAGTTCCACAAAGAAGATCGCGCGGTCGTGGTAGGTGTGCCAATGGACGGTGGGAATCCTCTTCTGGCGGGGATCGATGCGCACAAACGCCCCAGGCCGGACAAATGGATACAACGTGTAGTCGTCCATTCCGACATATCCATACAATGCATCGGAGCCGGCCATCAGTTGAAGGACGAGCGGGACGTCATCCCAGGTTTCAATCATCTTGGGCACCAGATTCGTCCGTTCCACTCTCAGCTTCTCTCGCAGTTTCGCCGCCGATTGCATCACTGACTTATAGGTCTCGGGTGCCGGCCCGACCAGGTAGGTGTGTGGCAACCTGAGCGTTTTGTGCTCGCTCAGGGATTCGCTGGCGGGGACGCCGCACATGATCGCGAGTCGATCGTAGTCGTGCCCGTAGATGACACTCAGGGTGTACAGCCGGTGAAGACTCGGAGCGCACTTTCCGTTTTCGATATCAGCGAGAGAAGTTCGGGCTATTTGATAATCGGAACTCTGCCGTCGTTCGGCGATGCTGTGGCTCAATGTTTCGACATCACGCAGTGACAAACCCAGACGCTCGCGCTCAGCTCTGAGCCGCTTTCCCCACTCCGGGTTCCACGACGAGGCCCACATCAGACGGCCCACCCCGAAGGAATCGTTTGATGTTAACCCAAACACGCCTTCTTTCAACAAGTTTCTGAATTGTTTCCGAAAAGCCGGACAAAATGGGCCACTATCTGTTCGTGATTCCGGCCACGAACGGTACGTGTTTCTTGGGAGGCTCACCCTTTATGTAGTTGTTTTGCTTAGGAGAATCCGGACATCTGGCCGACGGTTGGGACAGAGTGAAGATAGTTGTGGCGATTACGGCCTCTGGCTACTTATACGATTGAAGTCTGCGAGTAGTCATTCTTGAGCGCATCCGAAAGAGGGGAACGCCAGGCGCGACCTATGGATATAAGGGCGCTTGTCGAGTAGTCGGCGCGGGCCAGAAGTTCTCGCAGGAACGACCGAGCGAGAGAGACCGTGCCGTCGCGCCTGAGCAATGATTCACCCACCAGCCCATCACTCGCCGAGAAAGTCCAAGCCATCCTTGACAATAAGAAACTCACGCTCTACCAGGTGTCGCAGCAATCGGCGCAGCTGTATGGCCGCTCGTCCCGGTTCTTCCTTCCGCACAATCTCTATTACGATCTGCGGGCCGGATCATTCAGACCGAGTATTTATCAGATCTCAGCTCTGAGCCGCATTTCCGGCTATCGGGTGGTCGACTGGCTTCGAGTGTTTGGGTACAACCTTGAGGACATTACACGGCTCCAGGTTCTGCTGCCCTCGAAGCGCACCATGCTCCTCGATACCTCGCTCACCGACCCAAACGAATGGATCCCCTGGCTCGACAGCCGGCCCGGTGGAGTTTCCATACCATCGATCGCGCCGCTGGGAAAGCTTCTGAAGGAGGTCCCCGCGCAACGGATCAGCTCGCTGAAGGATCCTCGCGCTCCACGTTTTCTCTACGCTAAGGTGGGCCGCGAGGACACGCTTGCCTTCCCCGATTTGCTTCCGGGGAGCATCGTGCGGGTGAATCCAGACATCGGGGACAGTACCCGCCGAGAAAACTCGCCGATTTCTGATCGTATCTTTCTCGTTGAGCACAGCAAAGGCTTCTGTTGTTGTCGCATACGCATCTTGGACAACGGTGCCATCGTGCCCTTCGACAATGGGCTGCGTCATGCACAGGTTGAGTTACATCGTCCTCAAGAGGCAAAGCTCTGGGGCGCTGTCGATTTCGAGTTCCGAGCATTGTTGCGCACGGAAGAACCAGAAGCCCCAAAGGATTTGGCGCGACGCTGGAAACCTCAGCCTCTTCCCTCAAATGAAGACTTCGGGCAACTGCTGAAAAGAACCCGCAGAAAAAGGAATCTTTCTGTTCGCGAAGCCGCTCGAATGAGCCGGACGATTGCCGAAGTTCTGAAGGACGATCGATACATGAGCTCGCCTAGTTCGCTCAGCGACTACGAACTGAGCAAGCTTGCTCCGCGGGACTTTCACAAGATCATTACCCTTTGTTCCGTCTACGGTCTCGAGTTTGAATCAGTGATGAGACGAATAGGAGTAGACCTCGCGGACGCTGGCACGGAATCGATGCCGGACCGCTACTTGCCCCGTAGCGAGCATCCTGTGGCGGTCCAAAGCGCCGCTGGGGACGTTGCCCGCACTGGATTTCTTGAGAAGCTGCTCGAAGAGTGTCAAGACATCCCGTTCTTCTTGCGTCATTCCCTGGAATATTTTTCGGGTTCCGCACACGTCTCCCTGGATGATTTCTTCTGGGTTGGCGGAGACAATGATCCGCTCCACCCCTATCTGGCAAAGGGATTGGTTGTCATGGTCAACCGCCGCCGAAAGACACCCCTTCACTTGTGTCGAAGCCGCTTTGGCAACAGCCGATCTATGTTGTTCTCGAGCGCGATGGGATGTATCTGGCGGCGTGCTGTGGGGTCGAAAACGCCACACTCCTTGTCCATCCGCATGCCTTGGATTTCCATAGCACTACAGAGTATCGAAATCACCAGGATGCGGAAGTCGTCGGGCAAATCGTCGCGATTGCGAGGAGGCTTCCTTAAGTCTTACTAAGAAGCCTCAGTTCGCAAGGACAATACTCGATTTCCTGATGGTTTTCCGGACAGATCTCCGGCACAGGCTTGCCTGGAGATTGAACCGTTTTCCGGGAACTCTGCGTGGATTGATCGAAAGGCGAACAAGACAATGATTTTCTGGACAAATCAAATACGCACCCCTAGGCTCGACTTCGGTGGTTTGATCTCGCCGGCATTCAGGAAGCCGCACGTTGTCCTCGGTCACTCAGCAGCGAAGGTCGCACTGGCTGCCGCCTGAACTCGTCTGGCTGATCAAAGAGATTCGGCCGCTTCTGCGCTGGCACCTGGCCAGTTTCCTGTGCATCACGGCTGGTAGCCTTCTCGCACTGCTCTCGCCGCTGCTGCTTAAGTGGCTCATTGATGGCATCATTCCGCAACGACGCATCGGACTGCTGTTGCTCGCAGTGGCCCTGATTTTCCTCGGTCACCAGGGCAGGGTTGCCCTTACCAGCTTAGGCAGTTATCTGATGCTCAGCGCTTCACAAAAAATGGGACTCACCCTGAGAGTGAGGCTGCTCGAGCATCTCGATACTCTTTCTGCGGAATACTACGAAGACACGCCCGTGGGCACGGTCATGTATCCGCTCAAGGAACCGATCGAGGAGATTTCTTATTTCGGCTCCGATCTCCTGCCGGCAATTCTGCGGATGCTGCTCACGACTACTTTCACGCTGGCGGCGATGTCTGCGCTAAGTCCGGTGCTCACCTTGACGGTTCTTCCCCTGATCCCTGTTTTTCTGGTGACAAGGCAGCACTTCCGAAGAAAGCTTGCGACCGAGGCGGACGCCGCGCAGGATGATCGGCTCGCCTGGAGTAATTTCCTCGAAGAGCATCTCTCATCGGTGGTTTCGATTCAGCTCCTGTGCCAGGAAAAGCGACAGGAGCGACGGGCCTTCCGGCTTCTGGTGCGCTCGCTACGTTCACAGCAGCGGCTGTATCGGACCGCCACCTGGTTTACGGTGTGGAGTTCTCTGGCGATTGTGTTGGCGATGTCGGCTGTCATCGGCTACGGAGGAAAGAGTGTGCTCGCAGGCACCTTAACCATCGGGAGCCTGGTTGCTTTCTACGGTTTCGTGACGCAGCTATTTGACCCACTCAGCGGCGCCTCCGAGCTCTATGCCAGGGCACAGAAGACCTTCGCCAGTATCCGCCAAGTGCGGGCCACGTTGGCCTTGCGCCCGACCGTGGCAAATGCCCATGGAGCGCTCATCTTTCCCAAGGAACACGGGTCGGAAATCGAGTTCGCCGCAGTTGAGTTTGGATACTCCAGGAATAAAGGTCTGCTCAACGTCCCGTCGCTTCGCATACTGCCGGGAGAACAGATCGCAATTGCGGGAGAAAACGGCGCTGGCAAGAGCACGCTTGTCAGGCTCATCGCCAGGCTTTATGACCCCGTTTCGGGCACAGTGCGATTCGGCGGCGAAGATCTCCGGAAGATTGATCTCAAGAGTCTCCGCCAGACCGTCTGTTATGTACCGCGCGATCCGGTGTTGTTCGATGGCACAATCGCGTCCAATTTGCTATTCGTCCGGCCCGCCACCTCTGAGGAGGAACTCCAAGCGGCAATCCAATTGGTGGAGCTGTCGGCGTTGGTGGCATCACTGCCCCACGGCCTTCGCCAGCGAATCGGTCCGGATGCCTGCCAGCTTTCCGGTGGAGAGCGCCAACGGCTCGCCCTCGCAAGGGCGATTCTGCAGCAGCCGCGGGTGTTGATTCTCGACGAGGCGACCTCTTGCCTGGATCCGTCGGCAGAAATCATCATTCTTGAAGGTCTGCGAATAAAGCTCAGCACGTCGACTTTTATCGTCGTCACACACCGTGGATCGACTCTTTCCATGTTTCGACGAGTTCTTGTCCTGTCGAGGGGGTCGGTCATAGAAGATGGCGGCATGGGTTCTAGCCGTGCCGACCTCGCCGACTGCGTGCCACCCCCTCCAAAGTTTCGACCGCGTGATAGTAATGCCATAAAGTGAGCTGAGCTCAAAGCGAATCAAGTTCGTAGCTGGCGCGGAACTATCTCGACTGGTTTGACCCGTGGTTCCTCTCGCCGTTCCTTCTTCCCGACTCACAGAAGTTGGCTCAGAAAGGTCCTGGCAGGAGCAACCACTGGCCGATGGATGCGGAATGAATCGGCCTGTTGATGCGCGAGATTGAAAACGATTTGAAAGGCGTGGGCTGCTTTGGTCTGAGCCTGGAAGTGGGCGAGCGCTGGCGAGAGGCTCGTTTCACTCACCTTGACCTCCACCAGGAACCAAGGCTTGCGGTCTTTGACCACCAAAAAGTCCACTTCGCGTTTCTGCTTGTCGCGCAAATAGCGCAACTCGAACTCGCCAAAGCCGAGGTCCGTCCAGCCCTCGACTGCTTTGAGCAAATGGCAGGCGACCATGGTTTCCGCCCGGGCGCCATCATCCGCCAATCCGCTCCAGTCCCGCTGAAACCATTTCGGTTCTTTGCGCAGGGCTTTGGCCACATTCCTAAACCATGGGCGAACCATGAATCCATAGTGGAGACGAGCCAGCAGATCAACCCAGCGCTTCACTGTATCCACAGAGACTTGAATTTCGCGGGCCAGGTTGGAGTACACCAATTGTTGCGCGCTGCGCTCGGCGAGAAGTTGCATCAGCGTTTCCATCGTCCCCAAGTCGGCGACTTGCGCGACTTCACGCAAATCCTCACGTGAGAGTTGCTCCTGCCGGAGAGACCGCCAGCGGCGCGTGAAACGGCTGTCGCGGCGGAGAAAAGGTTCGGGGAAGCCCCCATGCTCCCACAGTGCATCCCATTCCGCCGACGCGATCTCAGCCGGCTGCCGAACTTCTTGCTGGGGCAGGTCTGTCCGCAGGCTTTCTCCCACACTCCATGGATGCATGCGATAAAGCAGGTAGCGGCCCATCAAACTGTCACTCCCCCGGCGAAATACGTCGAGCCGCGAGCTTCCGGTCACGATGAGGCGGACTTGGTCGCCGTATGTGTCGAAGAATCCTTTCAGGAGAGCTTTCCACTTGCTGTATTTGTGCAGTTCATCAAGCACTGCCACCGGAGGTTTCTCCCGAAGGCGATCCAACTGCAAAGCCTCAGCCAGCGCGGCCGGACCACGCAAAATGCGCCGCCGGTCATCGCTGTTGTCCCAGTTGAGATAGTGGTCGCTCAGCAACCGACAGACCGTGGTCTTTCCGACTTGCCGCGGTCCTGAAACCAGAGCCATCTGGCGATGTTTTTCGAGATGCTCCTCGAGGACGGCGGTGTAGATGCGGGGGCGTTCTTTCATCTGGACCATTATCGCGCATATCGTAAAATAGTCCAGACCATTTTACGGCGGTGATAAAAACGGTCCGACCATGCTCTGGGGTTCCGCGCAATCGCTGTTCCCCCTATCCGCATGTCTAGAGGCGACCGCGCTCCGAGTTTCGGGCCTTGCGCCGACACGTCGCCATCGACGATGATGCCGGTCTTCCCTGGCCGAGCATCCGCGTTCTGCCCCAGTCAGCGATTTCCACAGGCTAGTTGCGGCCGACGGGCATTGTTCCACTGTCAAAACTAAGTCCAACAGCGACGCGATCTTATCGCTTGCATACCTTCGCGCAGAGGTGCGATGCGAGCCGACTAGGATGCAATCGCGAACACCCTGCAATTCGCGGCTCGTCGAGTGTTCCAGAAATCTCGTAGACCTGCCAACAACATCCACGCGAGTAGGTTGCTTTTCTGGAAATTTCCAACTTTTTGTGGCTTTCGATCCACGAGCAGTGTCAAAGTGCGCCCAGACACTATCACTCACCTCGCAAGCGGACAAAGTGGGGCTTCCGATGTACAGAGTTTCAGAAGGCGTCCGCAGCACGCACGGCCAGGACGGCGCCATTGTCCTGGATGTCCGACAAGGCCAGATGTTCAACCTCAACTTCGTCGGGTCGCGAATTCTCGAACTTCTTGAGATTGGGGAGCCTGAACCGGCAATCGTCGAGAGAATCAGTCAGGAATTTAGGGTGGATCGCGAAACCGCCGAACGCGATCTGCGTGAGTTCCTAGAAACTCTGAGACAACATCAGCTGCTCGAAGAGCCCGGATCGAATGGCCAGCACTGAATTGGAGCAAAATCGTGGAACCTCAAGAACAATCTGATCGCGAGACTTGCCGCGTGATCGTGCTTGGCCGGAACCGGGAGGATGTCCTACTCAGGGTGAGCCAAGCTGGCTTTTTCCTGCCGTCCGTAGAAGTCCCGCGCTGGCAGCGCCTGGCCGAACACCTCACGGCCGGCCTCCGAAGAGACTTAGGCCGCGGAGCTGTCTGCTTGTTCACTCCGAAGAATCCGTCCTCTCGCAGCGAAACAAACGGGACTCACTACGAAGTCATGGAGTGCTGGCATGACGAAGGACGCGCTGGCGGAGGAGTGTGGAACCCGATCGGCTCTCTTACGGAGCGCTCGTTCCAGGACAAAGCGGAATTCCAAATTCTAGAGCAGTGTCTTAGGGAGTCCGATTGCTACGAGCGGGACACATCTTCGCCGTTTGCAAAAAGAGGATGGCTAGCCGAACTGCGGAATTGGACGGCGGAAATCATCCAGCCATTGGGACTCGAACTCACCGGACAGTTTTGCCAATACAACGCCAGCCCTTCGTTCAGCCTGATTCGGTTCGAAACCAACGGACCAGCGGTTTGGTTCAAGGCCGTCGGAGAGCCGAATCAGCGAGAGTTTCCGATCACGCTGAAGCTGGCTGAACTATTCCCCATGTTCACGCCCGAAATCCTCGGCACGCAACCAAAGTGGAATGGCTGGCTTTCACGGGAAGCCGCAGGCACGAATCTGGGCGACACAAAAGAGACTGCTAAATGGGAAAGAACGGCGGCGGACCTGGCGCGATTACAGCTTCGATCGATATCACAGTCCGAGTTGATTCTTAACTCGGGCGCGCACGACCTGAGACCCGACACGCTGTTGGCTTCGGCTGATCCATTCTTTGATCTAGTAGCTCAGTTAATGGAAGAGCAGACGAAGATTCCTCCGCCAGCCCTCAGCCGTCAGGAACTCAATCTGCTGAAATTGCGAATCCAGGACTCTCTCACCCTGCTCGAAGAATTACGAATCCCGAGTGGTCTCGGGCATCTGGATTTGAATCCGGGGAACATCATCGTTTCCGCAGATCAGTGCAGGTTCGTCGATTGGGCGGAAGCCTACGTGGGTCACCCGTTCTTCAGTTTTCAATACCTCTTGGAGCATTTCCGGCGCGCAGTCGTCCCCAGCCCCGAGACCGAATCTCGTCTCATGGAAGCGTACAAGGCGCCTTGGCAGAATCTCGTTCCGGCCGATGTCGTCGACGAGGCTCTGATGCTTGCGCCGCTGGCCGCGGTCTTCGCTTACGCGGCCGGAACTGGCGCATGGAGAGACCAGCAAAGGCTGCGAGATCAAAATCTTGCCGGTTACTTTCGCAGTCTGGCCAGGAGGATGAACCGTGAGGCCATCCAGTTCATCGAGCGGAGATCGCCATGCCTAAGCTGATGATGGCACCACCGTTCTCCCCGATTGAGCCCGTAACTGATGTCCTGCATGGCATTCCCGTCACAGATCCGTATCGGTGGCTGGAAGACCAGGACGCGCCGCGCACGCGCCAATGGCTTTCGGCACAAGGTGAGTATGCGCGCTCCTATCTTGATTCGATCCCAGGGCGAAACCGAATTCGGGAGCGAATTCGTGAACTCGTTGACGTTGAAACCTATGACTCGATTCAGAAAGTCGGGCAGCGCTACTTCTTCAGAAAGCGACAACCAGGTCAAGAACAGCCATGCATATACTTCCGCGATGGCGCCGATGGCCGAGATCAGCTTCTCATCGACCCCGCTGCGCGGGGCACCGGGCCCTACACCGCGGTAAAGCCGCTGCGCGTTTCCCCAGATGGTCGCCTTCTGCTGTACGAGGTAAAAGAAGGCGGCGAGCGAACTGGAACTTTTGAAATCTTGGAGTTGGGAACCCGCGCGATCTTGCCAGATTTTCTCCCGCGCGGCTATCTCCGTGGTTTCGCGTTTGCGCCGGACTCGAAGAGCTTTTATTACGTCCATGAATCTCTCAGTGCCAAACGCCCGCAGTATCGGGCGGCGTATCACCACGTTCTGGGGACGAGCTTCGGTGATGATCGGGAGATCTTCTCTACCGACGAGGACCCCGAACTCCGACTGCAGATTGTTCCGGGAACAGAACATTTCGGGTTCCTTATTCTTCGTTTCGGCGACAAAACCCTGACGGACTTCTCCCTGTGGCCGATCGGCAGCGAACGTGATCCCGAGCCGATCATCCGCGCGGCGGAGTACAAATTCGGGCCTTTATTGCTTCCTGACAGCCGAATTCTGGCGATTACCGATCGGGATGCGCCGAACTTGAGGATTGTCGGGGTCCGCCTCTCACGGGACCACCAACCAGAATTCGTGGACCTAGTGCCTGAAAGTGACGCAGTGATCCAGAGCTGGGCCGTCGCCGGAAAGCAGATCTTCGTTTCCTACGTGCGCGGCGCAAAGACCGAGGTTGAGGTCTTTGACCTGGCAGGCAAAAGAGTGGGCCGCTTGCCGCTTGATGCAGGCAGTACCGTTCGTTTGATCGGCGCTAGCGAAGACACAGACGAGCTGCTTTTTGAACAGGAGTCCTTCACTCAACCCGTACAGATTTACAGGTACTCCCCAACGAACAGCAAGGTAACTCTCTGGGCAGACCGTCTCATACCTTTCGATGCCCAGAGCTTTTGCCATACCCAAGTCTGGTTCACGGCGAAGGACGGGACCCGAATTCCGATGTACCTATTCGCGCGTCGAGATGTTCTGGACGGCGGATCACATCCCACCATCATGACTTCATACGGCGGCTATGGCGTTTCGATGACGCCACAATTCAGTGTATTCGTCGCGTTCCTGATCGAGCGAGGTTGCCTCTTCGCGCTGCCGAATATCCGTGGAGGTTCGGAATTCGGATTTCAGTGGCACGAGGCAGCCAAGCGGAGGCATCGGCAGGTCGCATTCGATGATTTCATCTCCGCGGCAGAGTGGTTGACGGAATCGGGCCGCACGGAACCGAACAAGCTCGCAATCTTCGGCGGCTCGAACTCCGGGCTTCTGGTGGGAGCGGTCTTGACGCAGCGGCCGGACCTTTTTCGCGCAGCTCTTTGCATGGTCCCGATGCTCGACATGCTGCGCTATCACCTGTTCGATAACGCGCATGTCTGGAAAGAGGAATTTGGAACAGCGGACGATCCGGAGGACTTCACCGCACTCCTCCGTTATTCCCCTTATCAGAACGTTCGCGATGCGATTGCGTATCCCGCAACCATGATTGTGTCGGGAGATTCCGACCAAAACTGCAACCCATTCCACGCAAGAAAGATGACTGCCCGACTGCAGGCTGCCAACATCTCCGAATCGCCAATTTTTCTCGACTACAGCCGACGCCGGGGGCATTCACCAGTTTTGCCGCTGAGCGAACGACTGGACGCACTCAGCGACCGAATGGCGTTTTTATGCGATCAGCTACGTCTGACGGTTTAGCCGGAGGTCTTCTTCGATGTCGTTTCTTGTCCTGCGCGCGTATTTGAAGTTGATCTATTTCGATGTCTATATGGCGCGAGGGAATTTCGCGGCTCTTTACCAGAAGGTACGCGATTATCCGCTCGGTACGCCGGTGGGATTCCCGGACGTGACCGAAAGGATCTGTGGCGCCGTGGATATGGCATGCATTTGGTACTGGAAGGAAGTGTTGTGTCTTCAGAGATCGGCGGCGACTACTTGCCTGCTGAAACAGTACAGAGTGCCGGCCCAGATGATGATCGGCGCACAACAAATGCCCTTCAAGGCGCATGCCTGGGTCGAAGTCGATGGCCGCGTCGTCAACGACAAGCCATACATGCGGGAGATGTACGCGGTGCTCGATCAGTGCTGATTCTTCGGTTGAGGTTTGGTGGGAGGTTCCCGATTCCATGAGCGTCCAATTTGGAAAGTGCAATTTCGACGGCAAGCCCGTCGATCCCGAGGATCTCGCCGAAGTTCGCCCCGTGCTCGCGCCGTACGGACCCGACGGGGAGGGCTACATCTGCAAAGATAATCTTGCAGTTCTCTATCGGGCCTTCCACACCACGAAAGAATCCCGGCGCGAGGTCCAACCTCACCTCTGTCCGTCGGGGGCGGTCATCACGTGGGATGGCCGGCTCGACAACCGCGAGGAGCTCATCGGCCGGCTGACGCGCGAGACCTCGGCCACATCTACGGATCTGGAAATCGTTGCGGCATCTTATGAGCGGTGGGGAACGGATTCGTTCGCCAGGTTGATCGGAGATTGGGCGCTATCGATCTGGGATCCCAGTACACGATCTCTGCTTCTCGCCAAAGATTTTGTGGGCACGCGTCATCTCTACTACGCGGTGGAAAAGGCCGAGGTCACATGGTGCACAATTCTTGATCCTCTGGTGCTCTTTGCAGCTCACCCCTTCAAGCTTGAGGAAGAATTCATTGCAGGCTGGCTGTCATTCTTCCCAGCAACCCACCTGACACCGTACGCGGGCATTCAGGCGGTTCCGCCATCGTCCTTCGTTTCTCTGACGAATGGAAAACGAACGATCACCAAGTACTGGGATTTCGACGCCGGGAAGAGGATTCGCTATCACGCCGATACCGAATACGAAGAACAGTTTCGGGGGGTGTTCTCGGAATCCGTGCGCCGCCGCCTTCGCTCTGATTCACCTGTACTCGCAGAACTAAGCGGCGGCATGGACTCGTCCGCAATCGTATGCATGGCAGACGAACTCGTGCTTGCGCATGGTGGCTCCCAAGCCGTCCAGACGGTTTCGTATTATGACGATTCCGAGCCAAACTGGGACGAAAGCTCATATTTCAGAATTGTCGAAGCAGAGCGCGGCAGGGTGGGCTGTCACATCAATGTTGGGAAACAAGATTTTCAGTCGCTTCAGGTTGCGGAGAATAAGTTTGCCGCGACACCCAGGCCGGTCTATCGATCCCGTGAAGCAAGCGAACAATTTGCCAACTTGCTGCGGCAGACAGGAAGCCGTGTTGTTCTGTGTGGTATCGCGGGCGACGAAGTCACGGGCGGCGTCCCGACTCCTATTCCTGAACTTGAAGATCTGCTCGCACGAGCTCGACTCAGACAACTGGCGAGCCGGCTGAAGACCTGGGCCCTCGCGAGGAGAAAACCATGGTTCCACCTGTTGTTTGAAAGCGCAGCGGGTTTCCTGCCCGCATGGTTGTCCGGAACTCCGGAAATCAAACATCCCGCTCCATGGCTGAATCCAGGCTTTTCCAACCGGAACCGACCCGCTTTGCTGGGGTACCCTCGCCGCGTGAAGCTGTTCGGTCCTTTGCCAAGCCTCCAGGAAAACATCGCTACACTCGAGGCATTACGCAGGCAATTGACATGCGATATGCCTAGCTCAGAACCGCTATTCGAGGCCCGCTATCCCTATCTCGACCGCGGCCTGCTCGAATTCCTATTTGCCATTCCTAGAGAACAGCTTGTGCGCCCTGGACAGCGCCGGTCCTTAATGCGCCGAGCGCTCGCAGGAATCGTTCCAGACGCAATTCGGAACAGGAAACGAAAGGCCTTCGTCTCACGAACGCCACTGGCGACCATTGCTGCGCATCATGCTGAGTTGGCCGCGATGTTTTGCCAGCCAGTGGCAAGCACGTTGGGCATTGCCGATTCCGCCGCGATTTCCCTGGCTCTGCAAAGAGCTCGCGACGGGCAGGAGGGCCGAATTGTGCAGTTGCTCCGAATCATGGAAGTCGAAACTTGGCTTCGGCAGATGTCGGCACACACAGCGTTGACCCTAGATCCAGCCGGACAAGAGCAGAAAACACAGTTCGCGCGCCAAATCAGCGCGCATAGAGATTCGGCCCAACTGGGTCGGATGTTAGACAACTTGAAAATAAATGGAGGACAAAACCATGGTGTATAGCAAGCCCGAAGTCACATTGCTAGAAAACGCCCTCGGTGCCGTCAAGGGCCAAACCAAACTGGGTGCCGTGCCCGACGCTGTTGCACCGCACAATCGCCCAAGCATCTCCGCCTATGAGGCTGATGAGTAACGAGACCGGCGCGCCCACTTCGTCATAGTGCACCGAATCTCGAGATCAACGAACGGAGGACAAAACATGGCGTATCGCAAACCCACACTCAGGGCGCTGGACAATGCTCTTACCGCGGTCCAAGGGCAAACAAAAATGGGTGCGTTCTTTGACAATACTGCACCCCACAATCGGCCAAGCCCCTCAGCGTACGAAGCAGACGAATAAGAGCCGTGGGGCGTCAGTTTTAGGACGCCCCACCTTTCCTTGCATCTGACGACGGTTAACGTGGAGTCTATTTATCTTCGTTACCTAGGATTGGCCGTTCCCGCATTCTTCGCCAGCTTGCGTACTGCTGCCGCTTGGAGGGGTTGGGATCCTCCTCTCCCTTGAGCCAGAAACGAAACCAATCAACATTACCCTGCTGAGATGCCAGTCTCTCCAACGGTTTTTGGAGGAGATGATCGCCCAGCGGAAAATAGACTAGATCGACAGGTTTTCCCTGGCCGAATAGTGAAGCGTATGTTTCCCATTCAGTCATAGCGCTCGCGAAACCGATCGCCTCGATTCGGAGTGGCGCTTGAATCTTGTAGAGATTGAACCCAGGCGCTTGATCCATCCAGATCCGAAGTCCGGCACCAAAGGGGCTGGCACCATAGATCTGCTCGAGAAGATTTGCCGCTGGATCCCCGATCGAATACAAGTATTGCAGATAGCTCCCATCGAAGCCATCCGCGATCGTTGCCGCCGCAAATCGGTTCGGATTGCTGACCAAAGCGCTCTCGACGTGATAACAAGTGTGGCTGAAGCCAACGATTCCAACCTTCTCCGGATCGATTAGACCCTCCTTGTCGAGGCGATCGATGGCGGCCTCAAACCCAACGACCTGATCTGGTGCTTCTCGCGAGGTTCCATAGTGATCGGTTCGGCGAGGCATCTGGAGAACCATGATGCCAACGGCTGCAAGTGGCCTTACCGCGGATGCCGTCGGGAACAGACCATCGCTCACAAAACCTGGTGAAAAGCCATAGGTCTGAATGACAAGCGGATAGCGCTGGCCGGCAACATAGTCCGGGGGCTTAACCAATTGTCCCCTCCAGTCGTAACCCGTTCTGTCTGTCCAGTGGAACTCGGTGACATGGCCCAATTTGATGGATGACAATTCGGGATTTGGGTCCCAGAATTTGCGGGTTCGTCCCGAGCTTTGTTCCGAAGCATAAAGCGCCGGCGGGACATCTGGACTCTCTTTGATCTCAATCGTGATCGCGTGATTCTTTGGATCGCGATGCCCGTTGCTTTCGCTAGCATCCTTCGTTGCGTGATCAAGCGTAGCCACAGGCGCCCAGACACTCCCCTTGCGTCGGTATGTCTGCTCGACAGTCTCGTTTGACGCGCTGCTAAATCGAGCGATCACTTCATCACTGTTCCGCCCAAATGTCGCAGAGGTGAGTCGAGTGAATTGATCATAGCGACCCAAGACAGCACAGCTAGCGGCCTTCAATTTGAGATCGACCACGGCACATGCGCAAGGCGTCCTGCGCCTCGCCTGTTCCTCCTCAGTGACGCCATTCAGCGGAAGAAAAGTGTTCGTCAAAAGAAGTTTGCCGCTACCGGATTCCCAGGCGGCACTATTCTCTTGGAAATACCCCATTGCATTGGCATGAGGGGCGTTCAAAATGAATCGCGACTTGCCAGTATTCAGGTCGTACACGGCGTACTGCAATGGTGTTTCGAAATTGAATCGTGCGGTCGTGCTTGAGTCCTCCCGGTGCAATTGCAAATAAGGAAGGGCTGGCACGTACTCGTTCCACGAGAGTGGGATATTCTCGCTAGGTTGCAGAACGACCACGCTGTTTTCATCCGGAGAAATCGAGAGCACTTCGGGAAAATGATTGGCAAGATGAATCGGCTGCCTTCCGTCTTTTGTCAGCCTCCAGGTCTTGCCATTTCTTAGCACCCAGAGTTCGCGATCCAGAGCCGATTCGTCCAACTGTGGCATAAATCTCGCCAAGGGTTCGCCAGTCATATCGAACGCATCCGCATTGATGGAGCGTCCCAAAGGGATGCTCTGCTTTTCAGGGGCTGCCAGGTAAGCAATGGTGCTCCCTCGGACGTTATAAAGACTGACATCGTAGCCATTCGGTGTAAGGGAGTGAACCACTCCAGAGTCAACGTCAACCTGATAGAGTTTCCGCTGTTCGCGCGAACTTTGCCCCAGATAAAGCAGCGACTTTGAGTCTTCTGTCCAACGAACGCTCGAAATGACCGGGGCGTAAAAGATCGTGTAACTGTTTCTAGGGACCCTTGCCACTCTGACAATGGGCCTGAGATGCGGAACCCAGGTCGGGTCCTGTGAGTGGAGCAAACCAGTGAGTTTCGCTGTTCGAAAGACCCACAAGGTCGATTCGATTGAGTCGGTCTCAAGGATGCCCCGAGAAGTAACGACAGAAACCAATCTCTGGTTGGGCGAGAACGAAGGCCCGCCGTCGCTCGTGTCAAACCTTGACATCTCGATGGAATCCTTAACGCTGAAATAGCGATCCGGGCTTCCACCAACAGCGGAGGAGTGTTGGGCCCATAATGCAGGGTGAAAAAACATTGTCGAAAGCATCAAGAGGGCGTAATGCCCGGCTCGCGCCACGCAGCTCGACCGTAATGTACGCGTAAAACTCATGAGACTGACAATTGGATTTTCCGAACGAATTTGTAGAAGGGCGTGCTAAGCCTTCAAAACACGAGCTTCAGGGCAAACTGCAACGATCGAGCGCCGCCCGCCTGGTAAATGGAACTCAGAGTACCGAGGCTTTGATCGAGGGTGGAAACGGCCTGGCCGAATGTTGGGGAGCCGAAGAAAGGGCTGACGAAGCCGAAATTTGGATGATTGAAAACGTTGAACGCCTCAGCACGAAACTGCAGTTTGAGTTGCTCATAGATGGCGAACTCTCTACGCACCGCAACGTCCATCTGCCACGAACCAAACCCACGCACGAAATTTCGGGGAGCGTTTCCGAATTGATCGGCAGCGGGATTGGCAAAGGCGTTGGGATTCACTGCGCGGCCCCCAGGACACTCCTGCCCAGGCTGGAGATCCCCCAATTGCTGAAGAATCGAGGCGCAGTTCGAACCATACAGATAGATGGGGATCCCGGGCAGAAGGTCGAGACCACGAAACGTTCGCTGTCCGGTTGCGGGATCGACAGCGAGAGGACCGTTCAGTGTGATGGGAAATGCCGTGCGCGCGCTGAAGCGGTCATCGAGACCCCACCCATGCAGGAAGAGCCGAGCAACTGGGTGGATGAAATGGCTTGGAACGTCGAATGAAAAAGCCGATGAGAAAGAATGCCGAACATCGAAGTCTGAATTGCCTCGGAAGTACGGAAAAGCAGAATCGTGGGATCCGTAGTCAATGGAGTGAGCGAGCGTGTAGGCGGCAAGTGCGGTGAGACCGTTGGTTAGACGACCGCGATACTGCAACTGAAGAGAGTTGAAATCTGAGGTGTGTGCGTTCTGCAAGAAGATGACATAGGTAAAATTCGGATTGAACGGCTGGGCGTAAATCTGGTTCCATTCGAGCAATCTCGCACCATGCGATCCGATATAAGAGGCGGAGAACGACTGGGATTTTCCGAGCGCCTGCTCAAGGGCCGCATTCCACTGCAAGCTGTATGGCGACTGCAGATGGGAGGGGTACGCAAGGACGGTTGGATACGGCGGCGTCGGAGCCGTGACCGACGGGAGCTGCGCCGATGTGAGGGGGAAGCTCACGGGGAAGCCGTTCGTATAACCGAGATTTAGCGAATTCGAGATTCCAGGCCCCAAGAACCCGAGAGTGCCCGTTTGCTGGCCGGAGTCGAAGAACACACCACCTCCAGCCCGCGCCACTAACTCCCGGCCAGAAGTCTTTCGAATCAAATATGCCCCACCAAGCCGAGGCGCGAGGTTGTACCAGGTTGTGCGCCATAACGGAGTTCCTTCGGGTGCAAGGGTCATCGTAGACAGATTGTTGGCGCCCTCGATCGTATAGGGTGAAGGGCCGCGGGTCACTGTGGGTGGTGGGTTTACGTCCCATCGCAAACCGATCGAAAGGTTGAATCGTGAATTCACCTTCCATTCATCCTGCGCAAACGCTGAGAAATTGGTCGAGAGCGGATAGACAATCGCGCTGGCAATGGGATCGACGAATCCGGGATTGTTGGTTTGCGAACTTCAGCTGATGCCTTCCGAAAGCGAAGGTTACCGAATCCACCACATTCCATTGGTGCTGCAGGGCAGAAGAATATCCTTCCTGAAGATTGGCGCCTGCATTTCCAAACGACAAGCCCATGGCGACTGTATAGGCGCTCTCTGGGTTAAGTCCGGACAGGGTCGCCAAACTCACAGGCTGAGCACCGCCGAAGTTATCAAGGGTGTACGACAATCTTGACAAATTCGAGCTGTAATTGAAGCGGAAATCGTTGCTGATGCGATTGGAAATCAGCGTGTCCAAACCAAGTGTGTAGGTTCGCAACTGGTAATTGAATGCTCCTAGAACTGAAGGTGCACCGCCAGTTACGGAGCTACTGGTTTGCCTCGCTAGGGCGTTGGAAGGGGTATCGCCAAAACGGAAGAACAGTCGCATTCTCCCGCCCAGGTTGTGGTCCAATCGCAGACTGTAGGCGTCAATCGAACTGGGGTTCGACCACCCAGCGATGAATTCAGCAAGGCCATTACCAAGATCAGGGGTATTGGGACTCGGTAAAGGAAAGGCGTTCATTGCCTGCTGCAATGGGGCGGGAGCCTGTGCGCGCAGGCTAGCATCAGGCACGAAGTTCAGATTCGCCGCTTGCGGTTGCGTGAGACGCAGACCTTCATAGGAAAAGAAGAAGAATGTCTTGTCCCTGCCGTTGTACAGCCTTGGGATCATGATTGGACCACCAAGGGTTCCGCCAAAGTCATTCTGGCGAAGGGAAGCCTGGGGCTGGTCATAGTAGTCGTTGAACCAGTTGTTGGCGTCGAAATAGCTGTTCCGCAAATAGTCGAAGGCCGTTCCATGCCATTGGTTCGTGCCGGAGCGGCTCACGAGCGAGAATTGCCCACCTGGATTTCGACCAAACTCGGCCGAGTAGGTTGAACTCTGAACCCGAAACTCCTGCAGCGCATCAACGGATAGAAGTGCCTGGGTGGTACCAAGAGCCGTAGCAGCCGGGAGGGATCCGGTGTTACCGGGACCGCTCGGATCGGGATACGTACCCGTATTCGCGCTGACCCCGTCAACCGTGTAGTAGTTGGATTCCGTGCGCTGGCCATTGACGCTAAATTCGCCGCTTGACCCCGTCGTGCCTCCCTGCTGCGGAGTATTGGTAACGACCCCAGGAGTTAACAAAATCAGATCCTGGAAACTTCGCCCGTTCAGCGGCATATTGGCTACATAGTTCTGATCCACGACCGTGCTGACCGAACCGTCGGTTGTATTCAGGACGGGCGCACCACCTTCGACGGTCACTACTTCGTGAAACGCGCCGACCAGAAGGGTGAAGTTAATGGATAAAGAGTCCTGGACATTGAGAACGATGTCAGGTTTGATCAGCGTTTTGAAGCCGATTTTGGAAACCTGGATCCTGTACGGACCGGGAGGCAGATTCGGCAAGACGTAAATGCCTTCACCATTCGTTTTCGTGGTGTATTGCACTCTGGTGACATCGTTCACCGCCACAAGTTCCGCCCCAACGACCGCCGCACTGGAAGGATCAGAGACCAGGCCGTTGATGTTCCCGTTGGGGGACTGCGCGAACAGGGAGAACGTGTTCAACGCCAAACAAACGACAAACGGAACGAAACGGGGGAAGCGCATGTGGGCTCTCCAGCGAGCAACGGATTTTTAAGTGACTCCTTCCGTTAATTCGCAGGAAGATCCGCGGCGGGCACCACGAGACTCCTGACTAATTTTAGGACGGAAGGAATGAAGGGAATTGTCCGGGATTCCGGACAAAATGGGGCCGCTAGGGATGGTTGGGGTCGATTTTCAGAGAGGCGAACAAGAGAGTCTTGCTACTCGGTTTGTGACTGCCGCCCTGGGGCTCGACAGTCACGAACACCGCGTCGATCTGTGCCAGGGTCTTCGGGTTATCGCATTTTAGGATCCAGCGTTTTCTTGTGGCATTGTCTTCATAGAAAACGCCTAAATTGATGGCTTGCTGGCGGTCCGGGCCGCGCCGTCCCCAGGCTTGGAACGTACTCGCCCGTTTGACTTCGGTTTGCTGATCGAGATCGTAGGCGTAAAAGATCAGCGACTTGCCGCGCGTATAGAAGACTCGGCCGTACGGCTTCTTGGTCTCACCGGTGCCGGCCACGTCGTAGATTTCCGCGATGTAGAGATCGCGGGCACCGATTACGTCCCTGATATCGCGATCATGGGCGAGAAGTTCATCGCGCTGCTCAACGGCTGCCTGTTGCTGTTGAAGCTGCTCAGTGAGGTCGTTGACCTGAGATTCGGAGGCTTTGGCACGGCCAGCATCCTGGGCAGATTGCTGAGCTAACGAGTCGAGCTTTTCCTCGAGCGAATGGGAATTGTTCTGGGCAGATTCCAGCTTCTGCGCAAGTTCGGCTTTCTGCTCGCTGAGATCCTGTTTCGTTGCGTCACCAGCGCGCAGATTGCTCTCAAGCTGGGTTTGCGCGGCTTTCAGTTCGCTGATCTCCCCGGATTGTCGCGCAAGCTGGCGCCGAAGCTCTGAGATCATCTTGTCGCGTTGAGCGATTTCCGTACGCACGACCTCGCGGTCGTAGCCGGCATCGCTCAATTGTTCTTCAAGAGAGGCTTGAGCAGGGCCGTGCTCGTGCTGGACGGGTTGTGCTGAGGGGGCTTGGACGGTTTCAGTCGCCCGCCGCACGCCGACGCGGTAAGCGAAGAAACCGATGGCCACAAAGAGCAGAATTCCGGCGGCATAGAGCATCCAGACGTTCCGCCAGGTGGACTCGCTGGAGAATGGGGGGATGCGATGGGGAAAATACGAAGACCCGTTGCGGCGATCGGTCCGATCCGCTCGGTCCTTTTCCTCACGGGCCAAACGGTCGAATAGTGCTTTCTCCGCCTTTTCCTGAGACCAATCGCCAGTAGTCGTCGATACGTTTTCAGGCGCTTCGCTGGCGGCGATCGCGGGAATCACATTGCTGACGATCGATTCGTACTGTCGGAGGGCTTCGCGGCAAGACGCACAGACGGCAAGGTGCTCCCGCAACCGTTTCTGCTCGTCATCGGTTAGCTCGCCGGAGGTCGAAGCGGCGCAGAGTTCTAGGAATTCGTCATGGGGTCCGCTTTGAGACAACGCCCCTGCTCCTGGCTTGGACGAACCTTGTATCATACTGCTCTCGCACCCGGCAATTTGCCACCAAAAATCTGTTTTCGTAGCTTCTCCAGACCGCGGAAGGAATGATGCCGGACGTTGCCTTTCGTCTGGCCGAGTGTCTTCGCAATTTCCTCAAGCGTGTAGCCTTCGATGAAGTGCAGACGAAGTGTCCGCTGCTGGTCTTCTGACAGGGTCGCGAACACCTTTTGCACGTCTAGTCCGGCCAACATCCTGCTGTGTGCAGCGTCAGGCTCACCAGATCGGGGCTCCACATCCTGGATTGCCTGGTCGTCGAGTTCCACCCGCGTATAGAAATGCCGCGAATTCAGGTAACGACGCCGTGAGATGGCACGACGATGGGCCATTTGCAGAATCCAGAATTGTGCCGAGCCTTTGGAACTGTCGAAGGTTCCGCAAAGACGATGCACTAATAAGAAGATGTCTTGGACCAGGTCGTCTGCCTCAGATGCGTCTCGCAGAACGCGGTAAGCAACTCCACGGACGATATGTGCATATCGGCGAAACAAGGAAGCGAGCGCGTCGAGGTCGCCCTTGCAGATATTAAGGATCAAGTGTTCGTCAGATAGCTCGTCGGAGGTGGTACGTAGCGAACAGGAATCGTTGGTCTGCACCTCACCTTCACATCTTGCGAGCCTTGGGAATCGACTTGTGATGGAGGAACTCAAACCGCCTCCAAAGAGGTGCACACTCGTCTTCTCAAAATGCAGAATGCATTCCGTGGGAATACATTCGTCAACATGTCACGCTGCTCACATTCATGCCGACCGGCAAAAAGCGCGTTCAGCCCCTTTCCGGACCTGAGAAGGCGTTTGGGGAAGCTTTTCGGAGCGCGCGAAGAAGGCAGCAAATTTCGCAGGAGAGAGTTGCCCTGGAAGCAGAGTGCGACCGAACCACCATCAGCCTTATTGAACGCGGTTTAGTCAGTCCGAAGCTGGCGACCATAACAAGAATGTGCCGCGCCATTGACACGAAACCGTCCGCGGTGATGCGCAAGATGGAAGAATCGCGTTTTTACACGGCTTAGCCCTTTGTTTACCCCTAAAAGATCACCTTGTCAATTAAATATGCCCCTTACGGAGCGTTTCCAGATTTGCTCGTGACCGTTATCGTCCCCTTATCCATCCATGAATGAGGCTACATTGTTCGGTCAGCTGCTTCGGGCAACACGAAAGGCCCACAATGTGGGCCTCGCAAAGCTCGCCGAAAAAGTCGGTATAGGAGCCAAGCATCTTGGCAGGATTGAACGGGGCGAGAAACTCCCGTCTTTCGAACTCATCATCGCGCTAGCCAATGCAATGGGTGTTTCACCATCAGAATTCTTCGCGTTCGAGAATGTTAAGGCCGATTTGGTGAAGAGTGTGGGGTTCTATCCCTGAGCGCATGGCGCGGCGGGTGTCGATCAAGCCGTGTGCAACAGGCGAATCCGCAGTAAGTCCAGATTGGCCCGCCCGTACATTTGACGTTTGATCAGTTTCAGGCGATGAATGTGACCTTCGACGGGTCCGGTGCTCCAAGAGAACTTGAGCGCAGCTCGCACGGCGGCTTCATCGCGTTGTAATTCCAGGGCAAATCG
>JAIQFH010000059.1 GCA_020073385.1 Terriglobia bacterium
CTCCACAAACTCGTCGAACCTGGCACCCTCCAGTAACTCGTTCAACCGCTTATAGAAAGGATGGCCCGGCGCCACCGCCAACTCCGTGTGCGCAATCCATATGTCCTCTTGCTTCTCCCCGCCACTCCGCTTGCTCATCGCCATCCGCGCATTCTACGAACTCTTCCTGTGGATCACGCCATCTTTTGTTTGTTTCAGGTATCCAGACTTGCACCACGGGCTGCTAGGGTTGGTTTCGGGCATGGTCGGTGACCGTTATCGCCCGCAATGCCTCGTGGCGGGCTTCATGGATGCAGAAAATCAGAGGCTCCTCGCGGTAGAAGAGGGCATTCATGTGTGCCAGGGCCAGATCTGGAGCCAGCACGGGATAGATAACGGCGATGGCGATGGTGGCATTTGCTATCCCTATTACCCGAGCCGCGAGCACTATCTGAAGCCCGCCCAAGGTGCGGCGGATTTTGTCGACTGTGTGTGCCTCGACGGCTGGACCTGCGATTTTCTGTCTGCGCGGCGGAAGGATCACGATGGCCTGCCGTTGATATGGGTGCGAGATTCCCGATTGACACTTAAGTCGGGGTCACCGACAGGGCTGCAGGACGGTGGCCGAGTTGCGTCTGGTCAATAAAGTCGATAAGTATTCGGACGGCGGGAGCGACGGGCGCTCTGCACAAGTGATTGTGTTTCAGATTCCTCGTGCGGCAGATTCGCCTTAGTCGAATGCGAGGACAATACTTCACGCGTATTCATTTTGACTGGATTGCGATGCACGTGCCTCAACTAGAGCAGTGGCGATGGGGCAAGTTACAGCGATTATCGGTTGAGAGAACCTAGCCCGTACAGGTGAATGCCGGATGGGCAGCGATCTCATCCCGCGACGGTTTAGGGGTTAGCTATTGTCATCCCGGAAACACCGTACCAAGCGTCCGTTGTTCCCGCCCTTGCAAAAAACGCAAGGACGGGGCACCCACACTGATCTTGGCGTCGGCATCCTGAAATCCTGGGCCACCCTCTATAACCTTGTCGGCGTTGTCAAGAGACACGTAGAGTGTCTGAGTTCAGCTTTCGCGGCGCGAGTGCTGAACTCGAGTTTTGGTTCTTACTTATTAGAAAGCTTTTGCTCTTGCTTTTGCTCACGCGACGAAAGCTCGCTTTCAGAATCCTGCGGTGGAAGCTAGTTCCACCAACCATCTATTCGGTCTCTGGCACCATGATTCGTTGTTCAGACTCCCGACTCTTCGGGAGGCAAGGCGCCCAATCAGTCCAGCGATGGACTGTTTTCCACCAGGGTGGCCCACGGGCTGCCTTGCATGCGAACCAGCTGCGCGTAATCCGCCGTGCCGCGCAGCATCCAGTACATCCTCACGGCCAGCTTGCGAGCCACGGCGACCTTCGCCACCGAGGCCCCACGGCGAAACTTCAAACGTTGATACATGCGTTTCAGTGCGGGATCGAAGCGCGCCGCCGTGTGACCCGCTTCCACTAACAACGACCGCAGCATCGGGTTGCCTTGCTTGCTGATCGATCCCAGTCGCTGCTTTCCGCCCGAACTGTGTTCCTGCGGATTCAACCCCAGATAACTCACCACTTGCTTACTGCGTTGGAAACGCTCCACCGGCCCGATGATCAGCACGAAAGCCCGCGACGTGACCGGTCCCACTCCCGGATGCGTCATCAACCGCACCGCTAGCGGTTGATTCTTCGCGGCCTGCTCCACTGCCACATCCAGCTGGGCCGTGGCCACGGCCAACTCATCGAACATCCGCAGCAACTCTTGCCGCCGATAACTGGCCCAAGGACCCAGCGCCAGGCCCTCCAGTTCCTTGCGCCCTTTCGCTGTGAACAGTTTCTTCTTGCGGCACACGCCCTCGCCCATGGCTAGCGCGTGCAGTTGGTTCTTCACCGCTCCCCGCATCCACACCAACTTCTGCCGGTGCCAGACTAATTGCCGTAGGTCCCGCTCCGCCGGCGACGGACGCCAGCTCTTCGGAAAGCGACGCTGGCGCAGCAGGTCCAACAAGTGCGCC
The DNA here is from genome assembly GCA_020073385.1 of Terriglobia bacterium. Lineage (GTDB taxonomy): Bacteria > Acidobacteriota > Terriglobia > Terriglobales > Acidobacteriaceae > Sulfotelmatobacter. Next base: position 2,025 of record JAIQFH010000059.1, read on the forward strand.
GCGTCCCGCGCATCCGTCTTCTGCTTGCGAATCACCGAGGCTCGAATCTTCGCCGCATCGCCCATCCACAGCTCATGCCCCAGTTCCGCCAGCATGGCCTCGAACCAGTGCGTGTGCCCGGTGGCTTCAATCCCCACTCGCACTCCACCTGAAAGTGCTGCATAAAAAGCTCGCGCTTCTCCACTCTCGTGTTCCAGACGCCGCTCCACCAACTCTCCCGTATCCGTGTCCAGCATCGCAATCTGCTGGTAGCGTGTGTGCAAATCGCAACCTATAATCATCATCGCTCGGCTCCTTTCCTCCGAGCCTTGGTCGCTTGAGCGCTACCAAGTCTACTCGCCCGCGAGGAGCCGACACGGTTATCTCATCATTCGACCTGCTGCGAAGTGGGTGTGTCGGAATGATGGACGCGGCAATCGGGATCGGCGCAAACCTCCACTGTCTGTCCGCGCTTGCCCCCGTCAATGACGATAGCCTCGGCCATCTTGTCACACGGCTTTTGCGCGGCTGGCAGCTTTGAGGCTGTGCCGTTGACCTTCGCCTTCTTGATTTCCAACTCGACGTATTGATTCCGCCCAAGGGTGCGCCCTCGCGGGAGTTCCAAGCAGACGAAATCTGCACAAGGGTCGGTTTGCTTTCGAGCGTTTTCGCCACATGAGCGTCGATCTTCGACCGGAAGCACTGCGGGTCGGTGCATTATATGGAATCTGGGCAAATAGCAAGTCTTTCCTGCTGGCTCGCAGCCGCCGACCGCGTCAGCAGGCCACACAGCGGACTGCTTCGACCGGAGTGTCAGGCCGGATTCCGATCTCATCTGAGGAGTTGCTATAAGCACGGCTTTGAATTGAGGCCATGATGCGAGAGTAGACAATCTACTGCCACGGCGAGTAGAGTGTCTACATCTATGAACGAGAAAGACCAGTATAAAAACCGAATTGAGCTGCTGCAGGGAACACTCGACATGCTCATTCTTCAGACGCTGCAATGGGGACCGCAGCATGGATATGGCATTGTCCAGGCTTTGCGTTTGCAATCCGGAGATGTGCTTCAGGTGGAGACCGGATCACTGTATCCGGCTCTCCATCGATTGGAGCGTCAGAGCTGGGTGCAGTCTGAATGGAAGCAGTCAGAGAGCAAGCAAAAAGCCCGATACTACCGAATCACAGCCAAGGGGAAAAAGCAGTTGGCCACGGATCTGGGCCGATGGGAGCGGATTGTCGAAGCGATTGGGTCGGTGATGTACGTCAAGCCGAAGGAGAGTGAGTCGTGAAGTGGTTTTCGAACTTCGGTTTTCAGCGGCGAAACCGCGAATTGCAGGAAGAGATCGATGCCCACCTGCAGATGGCGATTGCAGATCGGGTGGCGCGAGGCGAGACGGCAGAGGCGGCGCGACAGGCGGCAGTGCGGGAGTTTGGAAACATTCCCCTTGTGCAAGATGTGACGCGCCAGATGTGGGGCGGAGGCTGGTTTGAACAAATAGGCCGGGACGTCCGTTATGCGTTGCGGCAACTGCGTAAGAGCCCCGGCTTCACGATCACCGCGACGGCGATGCTGGCCGTAGCTATTTGCGCCAACAGCACCGTATTCAGTTGGATCGACGGTACAATGTTGCGTCCGATTCCTGGCGCACGGGACACGGACGACCTTGTGAGCCTGCAGCGGGGGGAACGGAACTTCTCTCCGACTCCGCCCTTCTCGTATCTCGACTATCGCGATCTGCGCGAGCAGAACCACACCTTCACCGGGATACTTGCCTATCATCACGATTGGATTACGCTGACCGGTGGCGCACTGCCGGAGCGCGCCTATATTGCGAACGTGTCGGCGAATTATTTCGACGTGCTCGGCATCAAGCCGGTGCTGGGGCGTTTCTTTCTGCCTGAAGAGGAGTCACGTCCAGTTCCCAACGTGGTCCTAGGTTACTCGCTTTGGAAGACCCGTTATGCCGCAGACCCGGCAATTGTGGGCAAATCGATCGAGATTGCCCGGCATCCTGTAACCGTGATCGGCGTGGCGCCGGAGGGGGTTGTCGGAGCAATGCCCGGGATCCGTGAAGATCTGTGGGTAACGCTCGATCCCCTCGGGACGGATGTGTGGCGGATGACGCATCGCAGTGGTGGTGCAGTCTGGCTGAACGTAATAGGAAGATTGCGGCCCGGCGTGAGCCGTGGCCAGGCAGCCCAGGACCTCGACACCGTGATGCACAATATTGTCGCGGCGTTTCCGGACGATCATCTGGGCGATAACCGGATCACGCTGGATCCCATGTGGCGCTCACCATTCGGCGCCAACGGATACATGGCGGCGACGCTGCCCATTCTGCTGGCCTTCGCCGCCGTGGTGCTGTTGCTGACCAGCGCGAACGTGGCTACGCTCACGCTGGTGCGGTTTGTATCCCGGCGGCGTGAGCTTGCCATCCGGCAGTCGCTCGGGGCGAATCGTATTCAACTGGTGCGGCAGATGGTGCTGGAGGGCGTGGTGCTTTCCATCGTCGCAGGAGCCGTGGCCCTTGTGTTGACATCGTGGACATCGAAGACATTCGCATGGTTCTTTCCGGCGAACTCGAATCCCCTCATACTCAACGGGAGCATGGACCATAAGGTGGTAATCGGGATTGCGGTGTCGTCCCTGTTGGCCGGCATGCTGTGCGGCGCGCTCCCCGCCTGGCGTTCGGCCCACGCGCCGGCCATTGAGGTACTGAAGGCAGAGTCTGCAAGCATCTCCGGCGGCTCACGCAACCGGAAATTGCTCAGCGGGCTGGTAGTGGCGCAAATCGCGCTTTCACTTCCTCTGCTGGTCTGCTCCGGGCTATTTCTGCGAACACTGCGGAATCTCGCCGGCGCGAATCCCGGATTTGAACAGGACCACATTCTCACTGCGTCCGTGGGGCTGAATATTGCCGGCTACAGCCACGACGAGGAACAGGTGATCCGTCACAAGATTCTTGATCGCGTGTCGGCATTGCCTGGCGTGAAGGTTGCGTCTCTTACGGACTGGATTCCGATGACCTTGGGCCACAAGGGGGACGATGCGTATCCGGAAGGGTATGTGCCACACCCCCATGAATCTTTGCAGGTGTACCACGCCGAAGTGGCCCCGCGGTATTTCGAATCCCTTCATATACCCATTCTGGAAGGACGCGAGTTTACACCGGATGACGATGAAAAGGCCCCGCGGGTACTCATCGTGGATCAGACCGCGGCGAGGCGATACTGGCCGGGACAGGATCCGCTGGGAAAGAAACTCAGGATATGGGGCGGCCTTTTCACGGTTGTCGGCGTCGCGAGAAATTCGACACATATATTCGTGAATGAGTCACCGGAGCCCATCGTGTATATGAGCTTTTTCCAGGTGGGGTATGAGACTATCGTGCAGGTGAAGACCGAGGGAAATCCGGTCGACCTTGCGCCAGCGGTGGAAAACGCCATCCACGAAATCGATACACGGCTGCCAGTTTTCGATGTGCGTCCCATGCGAGAGAGTACCCAGATGGCGAGCAGTTTCGCTGTCGTACAGAGCGCCCTGGCGGGCATGTTCGCGCTGATTGGGCTGGTTCTTGCGGTGACCGGGATCTACGGAGTTGTGGCCTATCGGACTCAAATGCGGACCCACGAGATCGGAGTACGAATGGCTCTGGGCGCCTCGCGCGTCGACGTGCTGAGACTCGTGCTGTTGCAGGGATTGTGGCTCACAGGCATTGGGATGGCGCTGGGACTGGCGTTTGCGTTGGGACTGACACGTTTCATCGCCCGGCTCTTGTACGGAATCGGAGCCAACGATCCCGTCACCATCGTTTCCGTCGTCATGCTCCTGGGAGCGATGTCTTTGCTGGCATGCTACTTTCCGGCACATCGAGCGATGCGCCGGAACCCTGTGACTGCAATTCGCGAACTGTAAACCGCAGCTCGGACTCGACGCGAATTGCGTGAATTAATCTGGCTCTCTACCCTTGTTCGGCGATGCACAAGCGGACGCATCTACCTGGGTCTGCAAAATTCTTTCTTTGCCACTCGAAAACTGATTCCCAATCAGTCGGTTTCAGCCTTAACGGATCGCACCGGGGCCCTGCAAAACTGCATGTCACTCACTCCAAAGAGGAAACGCATCCCTGAGAGTGGGTTCGGAATCCAAAGCAACTGCTTTAGTTTCAATAACATGGCGGAGAGAGTGGGATTCGAATTTACTCGAAAACGTAGTTTCAACAACATAGAGCGCACGGCGGGCACCGTAAAGCAGTGGAAGGCAGTAGAGGCAGTGGTAACGGATCACAAACGGATCACAGCTCAGTGATCACTTGAAAAGCGCCAACGGTAGCCGAAAATTGATGTTCTGCCGTGTCATTCCCAGTCGAGGCAGGTCCAATTTGTACGGCCTGCGTCGGACTCAGAGTTCCAACCTTCCGAGTGGCCGACGAATTCGGTCCATCCCGCCTTAGACTACGCTCCGAGCATGGTCGTTTATCTCAGACCGCCCTCGACGTGATCTATCCATCTGCCAACAAAGCTTTTCAGGAATTCCGTGAACTCGTCGGCACCCTGCGGTAGTTTCTTCGCTCGATTGCTGATCAGATACAGGCCTATAGTTACGACCGGGTTGACCAGCCGGCTCGTGGAGACCCTGCGATTCCGGCACGCTGACATGAAGAATGAAGGAATCACGGCTATCCCGTCGCCGGCTTCCACCATTGCAATCTGCGTATCAAGCAAATTGACGGAGGTATTCGCGCCGCTTTTGATGCCGGCCCGAGAGAGATGTTTCGACATTAATTGCTGAATTTGACCGGTCGGCCGCAGAGTGATCAGTTTCTCATTTCGCAGCGCCGACCAGGTCGTGGTTGCCCTTCGAAACGCGGGGTCATTGTCCGGGCGAACCACCACCAGCGGAGAACGAAACAACGGTGTGCGCCGAACACCCGTCGCGGACTCAAAAGGGCCCAGCCCTATGTCGAGCTTGCCGGCCTGCACCAACGGTAGAATCGTCGCTACATTTTCGTCGTGGAGTTGAATCCGGAGGCCAGGACGGTGCGTGCGAAATTCCTTTATAGCCTGCACTATGATATTCGCTGCGATCAGGGGCGGGGCGCCCAATGTGAGTGACTGCCCGGCCTCACTGGCCGACTGCCCGATGCGCGATGTGGCGGCATCGAGTTCCGCCAAATTTCTTTGCACCACGGCAATCAGTTCGGCGCCGTGTGGCGTTGGCGCGACGTGCCGAGTGGTCCTCTCGAAGAGTCTAAAGCCGAGCTGGACTTCCAGCTCTCGGATCAACACACTCAATCCGGAGGGTGTAATGAAAAGCGCCTCCGCCGCCCGTGAAAAGCTCCGGTGCTGGGCCACCAGCAGAAAAGCACGAAGTTGCCTCGATGTAAAATCCATTAGTGATTATCTCTCAACAAATATTAAGCTTTTAGAGCTTGTATCATAAATGCGATTAGGTTTGAATGGCGTTACTTTCTTTTGGGGTGGAGCCGACCTTTGAGCGGTTCGACAAACAAATTCGCGGTCGCAAGCGCGTCCCTTCGAACCGCTGAAGCTACGGAGGCTACGGCTCAATTAACGCCCGTGGAGTGGCTGGTGTGTGCCGTCGCCTGCCTGGGCTTTGCGTTTGACCTGTACGAGACCCTCATGATGGCGCTGATCGTTCGCCCGGCGCTTGCAGATTTAGGGCATGTCAGGCCGGGGACTCCCGGGTTCAAGTTGTGGTCGAGTTTGTTGTTCTACATCCCCATTGCCTTGGGTGGCGTTTTTGGATTTCTCGGCGGGTACTTGACGGACCTTTTCGGCCGCAGGCGCATCCTGGTCTGGAGCATTCTCCTGTACAGCGTGTCGGCTTGCGCTGCGGGTTTCTCCACATCGGCCACACAACTTTTGCTTTTTCGTTGCTCGACTATGGTCGGGGTGTCTGTGGAATTCGTCGCCGCCATAACCTGGCTCGCCGAGCTATTTCCGAGCCCCAGGCGCCGCGAATCCATCCTGGGCTTCACCCAAGCCTTCCACACCATCGGCGGATTGATGGTCGCCGGCGCTTACTATTTGGCCGTGACTTACGCCGAAGCGCTTCCCCTGATTCGCGGAGGCCATGAAGCCTGGCGCTACACCCTGCTTTCGGGATTGATCCCGGCATTGCCACTTCTCCTGGTTCGTTCGTTTCTTCCCGAATCTCCTTTGTGGCTGGGGAAAAAGTCCAGCGTCAGACTGGAGCGCCCGAGTATCTCGGAGTTGTTTCAACCAGCCTTACGAAGAACCACGTTGGTCGCCACACTCTTGTTCGCGTGCAGCTACGCCATGCCGCTTGGCGCCATTCTGCACACCGTTCGTATGGTCCCTGGCCTTACGGATATGCAAGGCGTTTCGCCGCGACACCTGGAACAAGTCGCCAGTGGCGTACAAGTGTTCCAGGAAGTGGGCGGTACAGTGGGTCGAATACTCTTTGCTCTTTTCGTTGTACATATCGTTTCGCAACGCCGGCGCGCGTTTCTTTTCCTTGTTCCCTCACTGATCGTCTTTCCTTTTCTTTACTTCTTCGCGGCGACCCGCACTTTGGCGCTCCTCCACCTTGGCATTTTTCTTGCCACCATGCTCTTCAATGGCCTTAACAGCTTCTGGGGAAACTATTTGCCCAGAGTCTACCCGACTCGTCTACGCGCGACGGGGGAAAGTTTCGCGGCCAATATCGGCGGCAGAGTCCTCGGCGTTACCGCGGGACTTCTGACGGCTACGCTTTCCGGCGTCATGCCCGGGGCTGGCCCCGCCCCGAAACTCGCCCACGCCGCCGGGCTTGTGGTACTCCTTTTCATAGTTCTTGGGGTGGTCGGTACGTTCTGGTTGCACGAACCCGAGGGAGACCGTCTGCCAGATTGAGTTTCCGTCCGGCACACCGTCAATGCTCTGCGGTCCGCATTTTGATGGGAGAAAACATGAAACTGGAAACGAACAACACCCAGCCGGGCGCCGATTCGGCGTACATACTCGACAATGCCGCCCGCGAAACGCCAGTGCGATTCGACGCTTTGTCGGCCATCTATGACCGCGCCACCATCCAGCATCTGGAGAATATTGGCGTCGGTCCTGGCTGGAAGTGTTTGGAAGTAGGTGGAGGGGGTGGCTCCATCGCAGCCTGGCTGGCGGCTCGTGTCGGTTCGACGGGACATGTTCTGGTCACCGATCTTGATCCGCGCTTCCTCGAGCCATTACAGGCTCCGAACCTGGAGGTGTGCCGTCACAACATTGCCTCGGAACCACTTCCCGAAGCCGCCTTTGATTTGATTCACGCCCGCCTGGTACTCGTCCATCTTCCGAAGCCGGAAAAAGTGCTGGTGCGCCTGGTTGCGGCCCTAAAGCCGGGAGGTTACCTCATCGACGAAGAATTTGATTCTGCATCTTTGCGTTCCGACCCAGCTGTCAGTCCCGGCGAGATCCAGTTAAAATCACAAATAGCTCTATTTCGGCTGTCTGAGGAGCGGGGTCTTGAAAGACGTTGGGGGCGGCTTCTCTATGGCCGTTTGCGGGCCCTCGGGCTTGTGGATGTCTCTGCGGAAGCGCGGTTGTTTATGTGGCACGGCGGGTCTGTCGGCACCTCATTGATGCGGGCGAATTTCGAGCAACTCCACGATCCATTTATTGCGGGCGGTCACATTACGGAACAAGAGTTGCAGCAAGACCTTGTGCAGCTGGACAGTCCGGATTTTATGATGCCATCCCCGACCATGTGGACAGCTTGGGGACGCCGCCCGCCCGCTCTGTGATTTTCGAAGCTTCCGCTGGACGGATTCTCAGTGACCGCAGATTACCGAGTCACATGATCAATTCCAACGTTTGTAACGGGCTACCCTGAAGTAATCCCAAGGTAAGCGTTACCTCCATCCGCTCATGATGCTTTAATTTGTCGGAGAGCTGGTGATTAGTTTGTGGATCCCGTAGGATTCTTGGCGTCGATGGAGCCAGCGAAGATACGTACACAATTAAGTCGGATCTTGGCGAGCGCTGCATTTGAAAGTGCGGAGCGTTCCAGTACATTTCTCCGTTTCATTGTGGATCGCGCATTGGAGGGACGCACAAATGAGATAAAAGAATCGATAGTTGCAGTCGAGGTCTTAGGTCGCAAAACTTCCTTCGACTCCAAGATCGATCCCATCGTCCGTGTCGAAGCTAAACGCCTCCGCGACCGTCTCGATTCGTTTTATCGAGGCGAGGGCGCCGAAGATCAGATATTAATATCGCTACCCAAGGGTGGCTATGTTCCCCAGTTCTCTCAGCGGGAGCCCCCCACTGTGCTCCGGCCGAGCGGAAAATCTGGCGCGGTGTCGTATGTCAGCTGGGCGCTATTCGCCCTGGCTGCTCTGGCGTTCTCGTGGCTCTACTTCCACAAAACAGCAGAGTTTGAGCGTACATTTCGGCTCTCAATTCTCCCGCCGAAGAACAGCGCTTTTGAGTCTTTCGCCATCTCTCCGGACGGTCGCACCGTCGCGTTCACCGCAGCATGGAAGGGCAATACCGCACTGTGGGTTCGACCTTTGGATTCACTCGAAGGCAAGCCTCTGCCGGGAACTGAATACGCCTCTCAGCCCTTCTGGTCCCCAGATAATCGCAGTATCGGTTTCTTCACCACGTCAAAGCTGAAGACGATTGACATTGCGGGTGGACCAACGCGCGATCTCGCCGACATCGTAGTCGGACGCGGCGCATCATGGAGCCGCGAGGGCATTATTGTCTTTGCGCCAAAACCGGACGGCATTCTGTACCGGGTTGCCGCGAATGGGGGCAGTGCCCAACCAGTTACTTCGCTCGATGAGTCGCGCGCCGAAATCTCTCACGCACTGCCACATTTCTTGCCAGATGGTCGTCGTTTCCTTTATCTTGCCGCGAGCGCACGTGCTGGTGCTTCTGCGATTCGAGTGGGTTCACTAGACGGCAAAACTTCAAAGGTGCTGCTGTTCGCGGACGGCGGGGCAGCGTACGCTCCGCCGTCGAACACGCGGCCTGCTTCGCTCCTGTCCGTGAGCGGGGGAGAACTCATCGCTGAGCCGTTCGACCTTAGCAATTTGGCACTAACAGGCGAACCAACGGTTATCGCGCCGGAGGTTCGATACCGTCGATGGCGTGACCCCGGCTTCTCCCTTTCAGACAGTGGGATCCTGCTTTACCAGGCAGGAAGCCCCGCGGACCGTCGGTTCACGTGGTTTAACCGCCAAGGCAAAATGTTAGCAACTATCGGTCCGCCAAACGCCTTTTCCGCTTTCACTTTGTCGCCTGACGAACAATACTTAACCGCATGGGCGGACAATGATCCCGCGACAGCCACGACCACCGTCTGGTTAATGGATCTTTCGCGAGATGGTGCACTCTCTCGTTTCTCTGAACTTGGGCAAGGAGAGGCGGAATTCTTGCCGGTGTGGTCGCCGGACAGTCGCGAGCTCCTGCTCAGCCGAGGCGATGAACATCGCATGCGCCTGCTTCGGCGCGCCCTCAACGGGGGCACAACGCAGACTATTCTGGACAGCGATGGTCCGAAGTTTCCTACCGACTGGTCGTCCGATGCGCGGTTTGTTGCCTTCAATACGCAATGGCCAGATTATCGCGACATGCACATCTGGACGCTGCAACTGAACACCAGCAGCGCTCCCCAGGCTTTCGCACAGCACCTGTATGCTGAACTGGGAGCCAGCTTTTCTCCCGCAGGGAGCGGAGAGGGACCGCGCTGGATGGCGTACACCTCCGCGGAGACAGGCCGCGACGAAGTCTATGTGCGAGATTTTTCTTCTGCGGGCCGGAAGTGGACAGCATCAACGGCCGGTGGGTGGATGCCCCATTGGAGCCGAGACGGGCACGAGCTGTTCTATCTCGATCTCGAGGGGAACTTGATATCGGTGTCCGTCCACGCTGGCCACGCTCCTGCACTGGGTGCTCCGCACACGCTATTCTCGACCGATCTTCGCCCAACGCCGATCCAGACACTAATGAATCAATACGCGGTATCACGCGATGGGCGGCATTTCCTCCTCAACACGCGAACCATTGAAAGCTCGCCCGCTACGATTACAGCAGTTTCCGGTTGGTAATCTAAATCCTCGCAAGTTGTTGATTTTGCGACGTACGTTACGACTGCGTAACGACCAAGTACTTCTCTTCAGAACCATCTCCTTCCATGCTGCCAATCGGAGGAACCACACAAATGAGCAAGTTCTGCCTCGTAGGAATTGTGATTGCGATGATCGTCGTCGCACACGGACAGTCAACGGACAAGACAGCTGAACGGGGTCGCTTTTGGAGTGAACAGGACGCAACCGCCATTCGCGCGGGATTAGCAGAGGGCTTCGAAACGGATTGGAACAATCACCAGCCAGCTCTGGCGGCCACTCCTGACAAATGTGCGGACGACGCGATCTTTATCAACACCACAGGCGGGTGGCTTATCGGGTGTCAGAAGTGGGCAGAACTGATCACCCGCCTCCATGCACCGGGAGGTCCTTTCCACGACCACACACGGAGGCATGCTGTCGAAGAACTGCGCTTTCTTCGTCCAGACGTTGCCATCGCAGTCGTGAAGACATTCGATATTAAACATGGGGGCGTTCCTACGAGCGGTGAGGATACGCGTGGCCTGATTGTTCTGAGCAAAGAGAATGGGCACTGGAAGGCCCAGGCAGTCGCCAATGCTCGGATCTCTGCGACACCGCAGGGTAATCGCTAACAGGGATAAGTGGACGGAGGTGGTTCAGGGCTGTGGTCGCATGACGAGCAAACCGGAAGTTGTGAAGCCGGCTGTTCATGTAAGCGCGAAGAATAGCCAGTTCTCATGGATCTGCGAAAAGGTGGCGCTCGCTCACAGGCGAACCGCAGCTCAATTCCTCTTTAGCACTCATGCGACGCCTATTCCGAGACTATGTCCTTGCTCCTCTTCTGAGGGCGGTCGCCCTAGCTGGCTAACCGGTTCGACCTTCGGTTCAGCCAACTCCAGTTCCACCTCTGTTGCTCTTCGGTGCGAACTTTAGCGACTGAGACTACGGGAAAGCTTGCTCTCCCGTCATTTGTGTAGATATGGGCATCGTGCTGAGCCCGTAAAACGGATACGTATGCGAAGCGGTTGTTGACCAACAGATCGCTTCGGTGTCCACGTGGATTAGCACCCGCTCCGCGGTCTGTCCCTGGCTGCTGTGGCTGGGTCACCGCGTAACCACGGTCAAGGTGCGGGTGCTCGCGACGTTGAATCGGACTTCCTGGCCTGAGTCCATCCGGATTCTGAGGTCACCGTTAGAGTTGACGTGTTCGACAGTGCCGAGATCACGATTAGCAACCTGCATCTCGTGTGATAGCAGGTGAACTGAACCCCTGCTCGCCTGGCGCGGGAGTGGCGCTTTGTCGACCGCAGCCTCGAGCCCTAAAAACCAGCAGCGAACCTGCGAGCCATGAGCCGCAATCGGCGCGATGTCAGGTGTTGCTTTTTGTTCGGCGCTCCAGCAGGGAGGCACCGACCTGGGTGTGCAACATTCCTCCTTCGCCGGTCTAAAAACTGATTCCCAATCAGTCGGTTCTGGCCTTAACGGCACGCAACAGCGCCCTGCAAAACTGCATGTCACACATTCCAAAGATGAAAAGAGGCTCTGAGAGTGGGCCTTATGAGTCTATGTAACTAGTTTATTATCAATAACTTGGCGGAGAGAGTGGGATTCGAATCCAGCTAATAACGTAGTTTCAATAACATAGAGAACACGGCGGGCACCGTAAAACGATGGAAGACAGTGGTGAGCAGTGCTATCGGATCACAAACGGATCACCGGCTCAGAGATCACTTGAAAGCGCCAACGAAGCCGGCGGGGACTTTGATGCTCTACCGTGTCATTCACTGTTGAGGCGGGTCCAATCAATATGGCCTTCGTCGGAGTCAGAGTTCCAACTTCCGAGTGGCCGACGGTTCTGAAGTTGATGGCGAGAAGCCCATTTCTCGGTACTGATCTGGCAATCCCAGCGGGGACGTCTGCACCTGACCTCGTACACCAGTGCTGGATTTTTCTATGGGGTCTGGTCCGCTATAAAATGTTAGAGCCAAACAACAGAAGGGCGTGTCTTTGCCAACTTGCTTTTTCGCCACCGACCTGCACGGAAAGATCGACCGGTACGAAAAACTCCTCGCGTCAATTGTCAGGCATCGTCCCACTGCCGTGTTTCTCGGTGGAGACTTGCTTCCTCGCTTGGCGTTGTCCGCGATTCAATTCGGACAAGAAGATTTTCTTCACGACTATCTTGTCCCCGCTTTCACAAGAATCCGTGGTGTCCTAGGTGAGGACTATCCCGACATCTACCTCATCCTCGGGAACGACGACCCACGTCGTTGTGAGGAAGACTTCGTTGCGGCGGCTGCCAATGGCCTCTGGCACTACGTCCACGAACAGAAGAGTCCCTTTGGGGATTTCGCCGTCTATGGCCTTGCCTACGTTCCGCCGACCCCATTTTTGCTGAAGGACTGGGAACGTTACGACGTTTCCCGGTACGTCCCGCCTGGCTGTGTCTCTCCGGAGGAGGGAAGCAGAACCGTGCCAAGGGAAGAAAGCGAGATCAAATGGGCCACAATCCAGAAAGATCTTGCGTCACTTGTGGGAGAAGATTCTCTTGATCGCGCCGTTCTTCTTCTCCACACACCACCTTGCGATACGCCCTTAGACCGAGCGGCACTCGATGGGAAGATGTACGAGCACGTTCCGCTGGATGTACACGTGGGCAGCATCGCGGTGAAGTGGTTTATCGAGGAGCGGCAACCACTGTTAACTTTGCACGGTCACATACACGAGTCCACACGTTTAACTGGCGAATGGAAAATCCGGATTGGACGGACCGTCTCTATAAACGGCGCGCACGATGGCCCTGAGTTGGCGCTGGTGCGTTTTGATCTGGAGTCCCCCGAGGCTGCTACACGGGACTTGCTCTAGCTCAGGCCTATGAATCTTTCATGGCGAGTTTACGCGCGGGATCTGTGACGGCGTCGATCTTGACGGCGAAGCTCGAACGTTCCTTGATGTCTTTGTCGGTAACGAGGTGCACGTCCAGCAGACCATCGCTGTGATAGCCAGTCCGTAAAAAGTTGATTTCGGCGAGACAGCGGCTCCAACCTTCGAGCCAGAGCATTAATTCTTTCGTCTGCTCTTCGTTTCCTTGAACGTGCAAGAGGATGTCGATGTCGCTGGCGGGCCCAGCGGTGGCATTCTTGGTGCTGCCGATTAGATAAAAGGCGTTGACTCCAAATTTTTGCGGATCGAGATCAGTTGCAATCCTCTGTGCCATCCGAAAACGCCAGCGCCAGTGGTCATTCGTACCCCGATCAATGGACTCCGCCTCTGATTCCACCAATACAATATTCTTCTGTGGGGATGACAGGAACCCAACGGCTTGGTTCAAGTCGGCGTTCATCAGCACCCGCAGAATGAGTCCGCCAGTTTCGAGTGGTACGTCAGTCACCCGTAGCGTCTCCGCAAGATTTGCGAATTCCGGAAGCACCTCCTCAAGTACATTACGGGACCGTCGGAAGAACAGTTCGTTGAAGACTGTCGTGGGATCGTCGGGATAAAGCGGCAGGTAACGGATCGAGGCCTCTACGAGGTCCTGAAAGAAGTGGGTTCCGAATGACAGCTCTGGTAGATAATTTCCTCTCTGGCGTGCTACTTCGATCAACATTGCCGCGTTATTGATATCGGAGTAGGTCACTGGTACACCTAGTTTGATGTCTCCGCGGCTGCCCCAGCGTCCGGGCCCGACCAAAATAAACTGGCGTTTCGGCAACAGCTTATTGAGTCTGCCAACTGCGCGCCCAACGTCGCGCATGGCCGATTGATCAGGGAGTTGGCTATAGCCTTCGAGATCGACATACACAACGTGCGTGATCTCCGGTACCTTCCCGTTCGAAACAAAATGTGTAGCCGAAAAGATGACCTTGTCCGACGGCAGGTTCTGCGGGATTGCGACTGGAAGCGCGTCAGCGCTATAGCTCTGGGGTCGGCACTGTAACAAGTAGAGATCCTTCCCATCGTAGGCGAACTCCATGTCTACTGGGGTTCCGAGCTTGGATTGCAGCAGGTGCAGCAATTCGCGGATGGAGCTTACGAAAGGAGTCTTCCGAATCAGCCCTTCAAAGGTGAAGACCGCATCCTGAGAACTGAAATCAGGCATCGGTCCGATGATTGGCTCGATCTGGTCATGGCTCACGAGCGATACCAGATTGCGAATCTGGGGATATGTCGCGCCAGAATTGCGCAGGAGTTCCGCAACGTCGACCGTCTCGAAGGCATTGCTTTCCAGATTGATGAGATCGATGTGCTTGGGCGAATACCGGAGCACTTCGTCAGCCGTGACATTGACACACAAACTCGGCTGACCCGGAGCGATTAGGACTGGGTAGTCGTCGGCGACGCGATCCACAGCACGCGTCCCCAACCCAGGTACCAGCCTTATGAGGCCATCCTCACGCTTGATGCGGGCGGACCAGCGAAACTCGTTATTGCTGAATGCAACTCCAGAGCATGCCGGCAAGAAGTACTTGCCGACGTTCTGGCCGACGACCTCCTGGATCATGATGCCCATTTCTTCGTGGACATCCAGCAGTCCGCGCTCAGCCCGGTATTCCGTCGGATCCGGCCCGAAGATCGACGCGTACACCTCCGCAATCGCATCCATCAATGCGGCCAGTCGCTCATCCTTGCTCCCGCAGTTCCCCAAGAACAAGCTCTTGTACTTTCCGGAGAACGCCGATCCGGAGCGATCTTCCAGAAGACTCGAGCTGCGGACGATCAGAGGAACATCGCCGAGATCATCCAGAGCGAGTGCAAGCCCCTTGGCAAATTCTGATGGGAAAGACGATCTCTTAAACAGGGCCACCAGGTGCGGGTACTCCTGCCGAACCTGGTCGATCTCCATGTATTTCCGGTTGAGAACATCCTCCAGATCGTTATGGTGCACGAAGTCCTGAATCCAATCGGAGGTGAGATACCAAGTTCTCGGCACCTTCACTTCGCGCAGAAGTGTGCTCGCTTCAGGGGCCTTGTCGATGATCTTCTTGGCTAGAAACAATCCGGCACTCTTCCCGCCCAGTTTCCCATGGCAGGCAGGCGGGAAAATGACCTTACCCAACAGATCATAGAAGTCCTTAACATCGATGAATCTCTTAGCGACGTTGATGAAGTCGAGGCTTTCGGAAAAGAAGCGACGAATGAGCGATACTCGCAAACCCTTCTGGGTATACAGCGAAAGTTCATCCTCCTCGACACCGATGTGGCGATAGCGCTCGAGACACTCCATGACCTCTCCGAGCGAGGTGTCCTGGTTTTCGAGCGCTCGCACTAAGAAACTGGCCTTGTCCTCTTTGATCCATCGAGTCACACAATTGAGGATCTCGGTCTCGCTCAAATGTTCGCCGGCGATCCGGAGTGCCTGCGTTGTCAAGTCGGAGGAGTGGCCGGGAGCGTCCTGAGGTAGAGGCCTGTTTCCATCGGTGGCAAGACCTGGCTCGCGCGGCAAGATCGCCCCGCCGCTCCTAAGGAGTTCCTTGGCCTCCTCGACTCCGCCCCAGCTCAGGTGATTGATCAACTTGCGTGAAATCCGCTTCAACAGGGCCGGGTCGGTTTCACGCAGAAACTCCAGCACGACACGCCAGTCCCCTTGAGCCGACACTTGATCCGCTGCTGCCCAGCCCTCGAATGCGGCTCTTAGCCGTCTTTGCGTGACCGCGCTTGCGATTCGCTCTGCGATCGTCCCAATCAGCTTGCGTTCTTCCTTCAGGAACGGGCCTTCGTCGGACCGCGGCAGTTCGCTCCGGTAATAAACTTCGACCGCTCCAACCGTCTCACCCTGCACGACGATGTCCGCCTTTTGAACCCATCGCGTTGCTTGGAAGTCCGGCGGCTGGATTGCCAGGTTCTCAAAGAGGATCCTGGCTTGACAGTCATGCGGATATTGCCAGCCTGGCGGGAGGACCTCCACGATCTCACGAAAAACCTCCCGAAGCGGACGGGCCGACTGACTTAGGAGTTCGCCCACCTGGTACAGACAGTTCAATTCCTTCGCCCGCTCTTGCAGAGCGTGCAGCATGGTACCGAATTGAGTTTCGTCAGGTTTCACTTTTTCGCTTGGCTCGTTGCGTTCCGGAGGCGCGACAGGATCACTCCCCGCGCCGTCCGCCCATCGACACGCAAAGAGAGCCGATCGGTCGGTCGCACGTGGCGGATCAATTCTGTCTCATGCACTACAGGCTGCATGTTCAGCCAATCCCAATTGATTCCAAGGTTGCGCCCGTGTTGCACCATGAAATAGCTTGCCCGAAAGCTCGATAGATTGTGAAAGAAGTGCGAACCCTGACTCAACTCTACATTCATTTCCGGCAGTGTCGCCTCCACAATCGCTCTCGCTCCTGAGATCTGGCTCCAGTTCACCGGTATCCCCAGCGATGAATGAGAACTCCCCCAACGGCCGAAACCAATCAGCAGGAAGGGCCGCTTCTGATCCCGGAGGTCACGGTTGATCGATTCCAATTCTTCTGCGATAGCAGGCGTGTGCAGTGGGGAAAACTTTTCTGGCCGCACGAAGACAATATCCTGGATATCATCCGCGGTACCGTTGCCCATCACCATGTCCGACGCAACAACAACGCGCGGATCGGAGAGGTCCTTTACTGTGACATCGACCACCTGATCGGAAACCACCATGGAACGAACCTGCAGGAAACCCAGTCGTACCCGAGGCCGTTCTCCGAGCCGCCCCTGCAAAGTGATAGCGAACTCGATCTCGACCTTAGCGTGGACGGCCGTCTCCGCCGCGCTGAGTAGAGTCCTCACTAGGTCATTTAGGGGGAACTGTTCCTGCACAAGGAGCGGAGCGAAATTTAAGACCCGCGGCCCGCGAGGTCCGATTCCGGGGATCACGCGGTCGCGTTCCGAATCGTAGGTTGAGGCGAGCAAATACAGGGCATCGTCAGCTTCGGCGTCGGCCAGACTCGAGTGCACCATGTATTCAGTTTCGCTGATTGGATCGTAAGCGGGAGGCTTGCCCATGTTGACGGCCCAAAATTCGGTTTGGGTGCCCTTCAACAGTTCTCCTACCGAATCGAAAGGCGGTGGCTTCTTCGGATAGGCAGGTGAAAACGTCCAGGCTATACCGCCGTCGACGATGGTCTTTCCCAACCCGAGTGCTAGCGTGACAACGCCCTCTTCAGGACAGGCCGGTTCAAAAGCGTAGAAGTTATAGGAACGTGCGACGCCGGAAATGTCAGGGTAGAAGCGGTCCCCCCGGCGCTGTCCGACCACTTCCTGGAGAATAACAGCCATCTTCTCCTGGCCTGGATTTGTCCCAGTAGTACGAAGGTAGTCTCGCGCCTCGCGAAAATAGGTCGACGCATACACAAACTTGATAGCCTCCACCAGCCGCCGAAATCGTGTGTCGGGATCGGGCTGGTTGTTGGGGATCATTTTTGTGGCGTAGACGCCGGCAAAGGGACGCTCCAACGCGTCCTCCAGTAAGCTCGACGACCGGATCGCCAAAGGGCTCTTGACCTGAACAATCAGCGCGCGGAGATCGCCGAGCAGTTCAAACGGAAGCTCGCTCTTCTGAAAGGCATGGGCGATGCGCTCGTCGGACATTTCGTCGAAGCGTAGATCGCCAAGACTGTTTCGCATCATGAACTCATCGAAGCAGCCCGTCGCGATGACGGCCATGGTCGGAACATTGATCTCAACATCGGGGAAGGAGGCGGAGTGAATTTGCGCGGCAAGTAGACCTTTGATGAACACCAGTCCACCGGCCTTGCCACCGATTGCCCCGGAACCGATCTGAGTACAGCGAAACGTGCCATCCCAGAACTTGCGGTCGAAGACCGGCAACTCAGAAACGAGAGGCTTCACGCTGCTCATCGGCTCCTCCCCCTCATCATAGCGAACGCCGGACGTGCAACGCACGGCGCCAAAGTGGGACCATTTTTCGTGAGCTGGCGACCGCCCGTTACACCCAGCCGCGTTCGTGACACGCCTTGGCCACTCGACCGATCGCGATGGCGTAAGCAGCATCCCTCATGTACAACTTCTCCCGACGAGCCAGATCGGAGACCGCAAAGTACGCCGAGGTCATCTTCACGTCGAGCTTTCCGAGGACTTCGTCTTTCTCCCAGAAGTAGTTCATGTTGCTCTGCACCTGCTCAAAATAGCTGCAGGTAACGCCGCCCGCGTTCGCCAGAAAATCGGGAATCAGCAAAATGCCGCGTTTCTGAATTTGAGCGTCGGCTTCCGGTGTCGTCGGACCGTTGGCGCCTTCAGCGATGAGGCGCACGCGGGAGCTAATCCGGCCAACGTTGTCGCCGGTGATCTGGTTTTCCATCGCCGCTGGGATAAGAATGTCGACATCCTGCTCGATCCATGCCTCTCCCGGGAGCATTTCGTAACCCAGTTCCTTCGCTTTCGCTTTATTGATCCCGCCGAAGTGGTCCGTGATCGATAATAGTTGACCGAGATTGATTCCCTCACTCTTCCGGTGGGTGTAGGCACACTGGTCCGCTTGATCCCAGCAGCAGACAGAAATCACTTTTCCTCCCAGCCGCTGGTAGAGTTCAATCGCGTAGTGGGCCACATTCCCGAAGCCCTGCACGCTCGCTTGGGTATTCTCGGGGCGGATGCCCAATTCCTTGAGCGCCTCGCGCAGCGTAATCACGACCCCATAACCCGTAGCCTCGGTTCGGCCAAGCGAGCCACCCATGCCGACGGGCTTGCCGGTAATGAATCCAGGAAAACGGCCGCCGTGGATCTTCTCAAATTCGTCGAGCATCCAGAGCATATGTTGCGAGTCAGTCATTACGTCCGGAGCCGGTACGTCGGTCACCGGACCGACCTCTCTTGCTACCTGCCGCACCCAGCCCCGGCAAATCTGCTCTTGCTCCCGTGCACTTAAATTATGCGGGTCACAAATTACTCCGCCCTTCGCTCCACCCAGCGGAATATCCACCACAGCACACTTCCACGTCATCCACATCGAGAGTGCCCGGACCGTATCGATCGTCTCTTGCGGGTGGAAACGAATGCCACCCTTTCCCGGTCCCCGGGCATCGTTGTGTTGCACCCGGAAGCCACGGAAAATCTTAACTATCCCGTCGTCCATGCGCACTGGGATAGCAAATTGGAACTCGCGCAGAGGATACCGGAGGAGATCCTTGGTAGCCGCGTCAAGGCCCAGATATTCGGCTACCTTGTCGAACTGAGCCTGTGCGATCTGAAATGAATTGAACGCTTTGGAAGACCTTTTCGCGGGTGGCCCAGGAGCCGCTTTCGAGACTTCATTATCGGCATTGACCGGTTCCGTCAGTACGCTCTGCGGCATCGTTTTCTCCTTGTCCTTCAGCGAGCT
The DNA here is from genome assembly GCA_020073385.1 of Terriglobia bacterium. Classification (GTDB taxonomy): domain Bacteria; phylum Acidobacteriota; class Terriglobia; order Terriglobales; family Acidobacteriaceae; genus Sulfotelmatobacter. Next base: position 21,389 of record JAIQFH010000059.1, read on the forward strand.
ATTCAATTATCTCTCCCGCAATGGGAGGACGCACTGTGATCGAGCGCACATCGATTGGTGATCCGTTACTAAGGACGCAGCTGAGGACCGGGTTCTTCCCTGTTTGGAGTCTCCTCTTCACCGTCACACCTGGGCAGCCAGTTCCGCAACCGACCGTCCACGGTTGAGGTCTAAATCGATATGGGCCGACTCGTACGCTAAGAGCCTTCTCTCGCCAGGAGAGTTGACGAAGCGGGGCCAAGTCCTGCGTCAGTTCCACGGTCCCCCAGGTACTTCGCTTGGTAGTTGCGAACCGCGGAAATAGCGCATGTGGAAGAACTGAAGGCGGTTGCGGGGGACAGACTTCACTCCCATAGCTCCTCACTCGTCAACGGCTCGTGTTACGGGTGGATATTCGTCAACTGAATAGTTCATGTCGTGCAGTCTCGCGGATCGCCACCACGGAAGGATGTTTCAGCTTTCGCTCTACAGAGATCGCATAGAAGCGATTCCGTACGGCTTCAGCACGTCCCACCACCCGAAGCTTGCGTTCTCTGCGAAAAAGTTTATCGAGGACCGACGGAACCGCGAAGATGCCTGCCCCGGTTTCCCCGAAGCGGCGCAACAGGGCGAAATCTTCGAACTGTCCAACCACAAAGGGTCGAATCTGCTGGGCGTCAAACCATTGATCCAGCGCACGACGAACGTTGGTGTTGTCAGCTGGAAGTAACAATGGGCGTCGTGAAGCACCTTCGGGAATCTGCCCGAATATTTCTTGGATAATTCACGAGTCGCGGAAAACGTCATACCGCACTCGCCAAGCAGGTGGTTGTAGGCACGGACCTTTGCATAGCGCTGCAGTCAAAACGGCAGGCTAGCCCACGAGGTCCATCGGCGGATGGTCCCCGGAGCCAACCGTTCGTTGCACCCGGAGCGTTCCACAGAAACTGCACGGCGGTGTAGTGAGCCGGGACAATTCCATTCCCGATGCCATTGGACAACTCAATAAGAATGCAGCGGAACTCGAAGCATTCGCATAGAACGTTCTTACAAGGTCAGCATTGCACCGCGAACAACCCCAAGCTTGTGAGAAAGGAAGACTGAATTCGTTTCGGCTGCAAACCATAACCGGGAGTGGGAGGCCTCTCATATGTGGTTCCGCTAGTCTGATCAGACTGACGTAGTCACGGAGTGAGTGTTGACTTGATCCTGTTGCGCAAGAACTGGCTTCCCCGAACTTAACGGAATCTGCGAACTAACAGCGTATGCCGATCCGAGCGATAGAGGCCGAGCACATACAGCGCGGCCTTCCCTTTTGTCGAATAGATCACTTGAACCGCGTTGTCTGATTCACCACTTTAGATGTCGTCGGCTTAGCATCGCACTGGCGGATTACGCCAATTTACTTTGTAAAACGCGCCATCGTCGGACACCGCATAAATGCAATCTGATGTTCGTCAGCTGTCCGGGGTATTCCAATTCAGGTGTGCGCGGAGATTCCGCAATCAGAGTCGGCCGATCAAATGTGACTACCTCACTTTTCTCGGCGTTCACGTGCATCGGGACTCGCCCCCGCGGTTTGCCCTGGCTGCTGTGGCCGGTCACTGCGTAACGCTAGTCAAGGTGCGGGCGTTCGAAGGAATGATTTCCAATCAGTCGGTTTTAGCCTTAACGGATCGCACTTGGGCCTTGAAAAGCTGCATGTCACTCATTCCAAAAGGGAAAGAGAATCCCTGAAAGTGCGCTCCAAATTCTATGCAACTTGTTTATTTTCAATAGCATGGCGGAGAGAGTGGGATTCTCTTGCCACCGATTCTGCTATCTAGCTGTGATGCCTACACTTGCCTGATAATACGCTTTGTTTTAGAGGCTTACAAGCGAATCTGATCTTCGGCTACAGTTTCTATAGTTTCTCTTATTCGCTAGAGTTCCGCGTAAAACGGTATCAGCGGTATCAGCCCTAGGCTCTGCCGCGCGGTCTGAAATCCCAGAGTGGATTCGTGTTGCATTCGCTCAGCATAGCGTTGCTTGATCGACGTGTCAGTTGTCGGAGGGGGTTATACATTGGGGGAAAAATTCGGCTACACCCCCCTCCCAACTCTCCGATCGCCGTGCTACTGGTTTGCGCTGGTTTGTGCTGATTTCCCAGGGTCACGAGGGCGAGACACACCACGGAGTTTCAGCAAACCGTGGTGCCAGTCTTCTAGTTGCTACCAAGGAAAATGACAGTTGGCCCAACTCTGTGTTCGAACTCCGTAGGAGCTAATGCGTCTGAATGTCTTCGAGCAAGACTACATCTCGGGTCACTTGCCCGCGCGCTAGAAACAGATGCTGGTGATCTCTCGACCAGCTAAAGTCGAAAATCTGTCCGGCGTTGAACTTTGTTAGTTGCCTTGCGGCCCCGCTCATTATCGGCTGTTCCCACAAATTCGTCGCATCGTTCCGAGTAAGCAGGTATTGCAAAGAGTCGCCCTTGGGAGACCACCTCAAGGACCCTAGAAAACCGGGGACGCGAAACGTCGCGACTGGAGCGCCTCCATCATCGGCGGGAATGACTGCGAGGGCTACCAGTGGTGGATCGTATTGTTGATAGGGATAGGCGAGAAGCTTACCGTCAGGTGAAACGGTCAGATTCCCGAACAGCGTGTCACCAAGAACGTCTGCAACATCTGAAGTCGTTCCATCGTCAACCAGGATTCGTCGAATCTTCTCGGGATGGGCCAGGTTCAAGTAGTAGATGCGCCGTCCGTCTGGTGAGCACGCTGGAAACATAACGTCTCCACTAGCCATCGTCTTGGGGCTGGAACCGTCTTCGCGGAGTCGGGTTAGTACCGACGACCCCTTCTTATTCTCGACCGTGAGCACGGAGTCACCGCAGGGCTCAATCCATTCCGGGTCCTGAAGCTGAGCGAATGGCGAGCGGTTTGTCCCGTCTTTCCCGACCGTCCAAACGGAATTGCCCCGCGCCAGGAGCCTATCATTCGAAAGTTCACGAACCTGAAAAAAAGATGGCTCGCCTGACGTCAATTGAACCGGGTGAGAAAGGTCGCTCGCTCCGGCCTGCCATAGATTCGAAACGATGCTGCTGACGATCGTGGCAAGTTTAGTGCCGTCCGCGGTTAGATCGATTGCAGAGCTATAGTCACTCAGATCATTCGTAAATCGGCGAGCCTTTCCGTCTGGATAGGAGATCGACCACAACTGGCCGCGATGGGTGTTCGCATCTTCTAATGTGAGCAGCAGTTCCTTGCCTCCGCGCATCCACAAAGGGCGTCCAATCGCTCCTTGCGATGAATAGATCTCTGTAACATGGGCATCCGTTAAAGAAACGACGTCCAAAACAAAACGCGATTGTTCACCGATCAAATGCAGCGGCAGGGCGACTACGTCATTATTCGGGGACCACGTGGCACCGGCTTCATATACCTGATGCCCCGAGATCGAGAGTAGAAGATGGTCATTCGTTCCGTTCGCATTTGCGATGCGCAGCTCGGTGATGTTGCGAGGAGGATAACCTCGCGTGAAGACGAACTGCCTGCCATCCGGGGAGAAGCTAACGGTCGAATCTGCGTCACGGATGAGTTGCTCCACTGCCCCCCCTTTTGCAGGGATTCTACACAGATAACCGAAAACTGGATTTGTCTTCTCAGATCGCACGAAGTAGACAAAATTGCCATCCGGCGAGAACGCTATGCCCGGGATATTGACTGTATCGGGAGCTAAAAGTTGAGACTCAATGCCTGTTGCGATCTCCCGGATCCATAAGCTTTGATGAAGTCCATCTTGGAGAGCAAATGCCACTCGGCTGCCGTCGGGCGAAATTGCCATGTAACGAATTCTTCCGTTTTGAGTGAGCCGCGTGAAGTGCACACTCTGAAGCTGCAGGACGTGTGGGCGGTGCAGGATCCATCCCCCAAACAGGAAAATTGCAAAGGAGGCCAGCAAGAATGCTGCCAGATGCCTCTTTCTTACCCAACGAGCCTGACCGCCATTTCCTGCAGACCCGGACTGGGTTGATACTTTATCGCTCGCGGTCGCGGAGGCAGAGACAGCGCCGGAGCCGTTCGAATTGACAGGAGCGATAAAGCGGTAGCCCCGGCGGGGTATCGTTTCAATGAAAACAGGCTTATCCGGTGAATCTCCTAGTGCGTAGCGCAACTTCTTGACAGCCGTGTTCAGGCCCTTGTCAAAGTCGACGTAAGTACCATCAGGCCACAATCGTCTCTGCAAATCCTCTCGTAAGACGATCTCTCCGGGATGTTCCAGAAGGAGGAGAAGAAGTTGCAGGGGCTTTTCTTGCACTCGAAGTGGCGAACCTCGCTTAAAAAGCTCGCCGGACTCGCATTCCACTTCGAAAGTGCCGAAGGAAAGTCTGCCTTGCCGCTGACCAACCGCCACAGCCCACGCCCCCACGCGCGTTCCGGCAAGTCTAGCACGCCGGAGGTCAGTTCACCATTTCGCGTAAACCGAACGGTCTGCTCCACTTCCCGGTTCACACAAAGTTCACCAGAAGTTGGTTTGACGAACGTTTCGCTGCTGATCAATCATCCGCCGCAAAGCTCGACAGAAATGGTCAGGCTGGCTTGCGACGCGGGTAGAACCAGGGCCCCCAAGCACCGCCGCCGAGCTCCCAGCGTGGACTCGTCCGATTGGAACGGAGAGACCCAATGAAATCCGGAAAGCTGTTGTGGATTCCTGCAATTGCAGTGTGCGCGATGCCGACGAGCGCGGTTCTGCTCGCAGGACAGGACGTGCAAACTCCCAAGCACCATCATCACAAGCACCATCACTACCAGCTTATCGACTTGGGCACCCTGGGTGGTACTAACAGCACAATGGCTGGAGGGCGAGCTCTAAACAATCACGGAACTGTTGTAGGTTGTGCAGACACCTCGACCCCCGATCCCAACTATCCGAACTTCAACATATATCTCTCCCCCTTCGGTGCAGATCCCCTTGTCTTTCACACTTTTGAGTTTAAGGACGGCAGCGTGGCGGATAAAGGGGCGCTGCCGGGTGCCGACAACAGCTGCGAAAGCTTCCTGACGGACCGAGGGTTGATTGTCGGAGGGTCAGAAAATGGACTCATCGATCCGCTTACCGGCTGGCCTGCAATGGAGGCTGTCGCTTGGCATAACGGGCAGGTCACTAGCCTGGGAACATTCGGAGGAAACGAAAGCTTCGCCATTGGGGCGAACAATCGCGGGCAAGTTGTAGGCGCTGCGGCGAACACGGTTCCCGATCCCTTCTCAGTGTTTTTTGGTTGGGGCACCCAGACCCGAGCGTTCGTCTGGACGCAATCGCACGGCTTACAGGATCTCGGCACTCTGGGTGGACCCGACGCACTTGCGATCAATATTAACGACCGTGGTCAGATATTTGGCGCTTCCTACACCAGTGATCTCCCCAATCCGCTCACCGGCATTCCACCCTTCGACGCCTTTCTTTACGAGAATGGCAAAATGACGGACATCCCCAATGGGTTCGGAGGGACTCAAGTCGACCCTTTTGGAGCGAACAACCGCGGTCAACTTATCGGCGCGGCCAGCTTTGCTGACGAAGCAACATTCCATCCGTTTCTTTGGAGTAAAGGAAAGTTTATCGACCTGGGAACATTCGGAGGCACGATTGGAGAAGCAGACTGGATCAATGATGCGGGTGCGGTCACGGGTCAAGCTTGGACTTCGGGTAATGCAGCCTTGCGCGGTTTCTTCTGGAAGAACGGTATTCTGACGGATATCGGAACTGTAGAGGGCGACGGCTGCAGTGGTGGTTTGAGTATCAATTCCACGGATCAGATCGTAGGCTTTTCTGCCACGTGTGACGGTTCCGTCTTTCATGCTTTCCTTTGGGAAGACGGCAAGATCGTCGATTTGAACAGTCTTATTTCTCGGGGTGCCGATCTGCACCTGCTACAGGCGACCAACATTAATGACAGGGGAGAGATCGCAGGGTTCGGGGTATTGCCCAATGGCGATGTGCATGCCTTCCTGCTGGTCCCGTGTGACGAGAGCCATCACGGCGTCGAGGGATGCGATTACAGCATGATCGCGGTGAGTACCACGACTTCCGTCGAGCCGACAATATACGCAACACCCGGGCGTAAGCTGCCTATCGCCCTGTGGCAGCGCCGCAACCGTTTTCACTTCCCACGGCCTGTTATTGGTCAAACGAACTAAGCAGTCTTGAACGGCGAAGGTGGAATTCGTTTCATTAGGTAGTTGACGAGCAGGGCGATTTCACTCAAATTTCGACTTCTTTCGATTGAATTCAGCGTTTGTCTCTCAAGGGCATTCTACTTTGCCGTGTCTCGCGCTAGATTCGCGACCGCGTCAGCCAGCTTCTTCCGAGTGCCGGGGTGAACGCGCTCTTTGCGAAGAAATCGTTCCGTCGAATGTTGCGAAACACCTGATTCTCTCATTAGCTGCCGTAAACCATAGCGTCTTGCTTTCTCGATAAGCGCAGGGTCGGCGGAGCGGGTTTTTGCCTTTTGCCCCGACCCGTATCGAATTGGACCGCCTTTTTCGAGAATCGAGGGGTCTTCCCCCTCTTGCCCTCTTCGCTCCACTTCCTTGCCTATGTATTCAAACGGAAGCATGGCTAGAACGGGCCGGCGTTTCAGAAGCCCACGTGTGTATCCGGAGAGGACGAAGAAGACCACACCCGAGGCACTGGAGATCACTCGCATCTCTGGCGGCTGTTGAGTCAACAGATGTATGACGCGATTTACTTGTGTTCGATTCTTAGCCTTACGCTAAGATCGTAGGCGATGCGTATCCGGGGTGTAGACTTTCCCGACTCCCTCATTCGTGCGCAAGCTGAGAATCGGCTGGTCATCTTTGCGGGTGCGGGTGTTTCCATTCCGAAACCCTCGAACTAGGGGAACTCTCTGGGGCAACCTCTCCCTTCTCTCGTTCCCGTTGACTTGGCCATTTCCGCGACCCTAACATGCTGCCGCGAGGTGCACATCGATGCAGACAACAAGTCAATCCGCGGAGCGTACCATTCAAATATTTACGTGCTTATTTGTCGGGTTCTTGGTGGTTTCGTTGTGCGCGATTGCCTGTGCCACGGAGTCGCCGGAGGACCGGCAGATCACCGATCCAAACTCCGTTGTTTCTACAAGCAATCCGCAGTCTGGACCGGTCCCGATTGCGCAGCTGTACTACACGCGCAGCACTTTCGGCCCAGCCTGGTCGCCGGACGGTCGCGAGATCGTTTTCACTACTAACCTCACTGGGCGATTCAATCTGTGGAGAGTTCCGGCAGCGGGAGGATTTCCGATTCAACTTCTGCAATCCGACGATCGTCAATCGGGAGCGGTCTGGTCGCCGGACGGTAAGTGGATCGTGTTCGAGCAGGACTTCGGCGGAGGCGAGCTGTACGACCTGTTTGCTGTCTCCAGAGACGGCGCCGACCTCATCAATCTCACGAATACCCCGGGAATTTCGGAGAGCGGTGCCCGCTGGTCTCCCGACGGCAGTATGCTCGCTTTGTCTTATCGGCCGAAAGAATCTTCGAATGTTGATATCGCCCTGCTTGACTGGAAGACGAAGAACGTCCACAAGCTAACGAACGAGCAGACGAAGAACCGTGAGTGGTATGGAGCGATCTGGAGTCCCGACGGCAAGACCATCTATTCGACACGCGCCAACGCCGGAGACACAGATTCTGACGTTTACCGAGTGGACATCGCGACCGGCCAATCGGAAAATCTAACAACGCACGCTGGTGATGTGCTTTATTCCGTTTCGTCGGTTTCTCCGGATGGCCGTACGCTGTTGATCGCTTCCAACGAGAAGGGCGGATATTCGAACGTCGCGTTGCTGGACGTGGGCAGCAGGAAGCGAACCTGGATCACGGATACAAAGTGGGAAGCAGAGGCGGGGGAGTTTTCTCCGGATGGAAAGACGTTCACCTACACGGTGAATGCAGACGGCCGCACGAACATCTACATGGTGGATCGTGAATCCGGAAAGACGACGCCGTTGCGGTTTGCCGAAGGCATCACGGTTCCGGCGGGCAATCCGCGGGCGTACTCGGCATCAGGTGATCGCATGCTGATTTCACACCAGAGTTCTACTGAGCCCGCCGATTTGTGGATCTACGACGTGGCGACGCACCGATCGCAGCAACTGACATTTTCCGCCATAGCCAGCCTAAATTCTTCCCGACTGCCCGCGTCGCAGTTGGTGCATTACAGGACCTTTGATGGAAAGACCATCAGCGCACTTCTGTGGGTGCCGTTCGACGTGAAGCGTGACGGCACAAATCCCGGAATCGTGCTGCCCCATGGTGGACCGACAGGGCAGACAGTAGACAGCTTCAACAAGACCGCTGCAGCGCTGGCCTCCCGAGGCTATTTCTGCATCGCGCCCAACGTACGCGGGTCGACCGGATACGGGATGGAATTTCAGAGAGCGAATTACAAGGACATTGGCGGTGGAGATCTGCAAGACGAGGTGTATGCGGCACACTTCCTCGCCGAAACGGGTTACGTAGATGCCAAGAAGATAGGAATCACGGGCGGCTCTTACGGCGGTTACATGGCAATGATTGCGATCGGCAGAACTCCGGATGTGTGGGCAGCTTCGGTAGAACTGTTTGGAATCACCGACTGGCTCACCGAGCAGGAACACGAAGAGCCGGCGCTCCAGCAATATGATCAGTCCATCCTAGGCGATCCGGTGAAGGATCGGAAATCTTATGAGGATGCTTCGCCTATCAAGTACTTCAAAAATGCGAAAGCGCCATTGCTGATTCTGCAGGGGGCGAATGACATCCGCGATCCGAAGGAGGAGGCGGAGCAGGCGGAGATGATTCTGAAGCAAGAAGGCAAGGTCGTGGAAGCGCATTACTATCCGGACGAAGGACACGGCTTTGCGAAACGAGAGAATCAGATCGATGCGATGCAGCGGACGGTGGCGTGGTTTGATCGATTTTTGAAGGCGAAGCAGTGATCAGGCGACACGGTTATCGACGGAAACAGGACACGTCTTACGAAGACCATTGCCAACCACGATAACAACCAGCACTCATCGAACGAGAACATCCGATTACAGAATCTCTGGGACGGAATCGAACCTATGGCCGCGCTCATGCAAATGGAGTGATATCGTACGCCAAAATAAAGACCAGTCAGAAGAAGCGCGCCCAGTGAGTCCAAGGTGGTTCCCATTCGTCGCAAACGGACGGTCTCGGCAGCTGTGCGGAGAAAGATCGCGGCGGCGCAGAGGCGAAATGGGCGAAAGTAAAGGCGTCGAAGAAGCGGTCTAACTTCCTCGAAGGACGATGCGAAGGCTGCCTGGGTTATAGAGGGGCTGATGTGACGTCCGTGTTGTGCCGTCCAGCTTTCCAGCAGGTGAATCAACAAAAGGTAATCAGACGAACGGGCCATTGTAATGTTCAGCGTAGCGTTGATAGGTTGTGGCCAGAACAATCGAAGGGGAGCTTGGAGTAGTTGTTAAGTATAGGAAAAGAACTTCCCTTGCAGTTGAAACCTTCTTCCACTCGTTGTGCACTGCGTTTGAAAACAAAGGGCTTGCTTTTGGCGTCGTGATTGCAATACCTGGTCAGTAAGAATTCATGATTCTCAGAATTCCAACTCGAATCATCCATGCGATGAAACAAGAGCTGCACCGGCGCAAGAACATGCCGCCGGAGATGTACGCCGAGTTGGAGAGGATCCGCAATGAGTATTCCTTGGAGCCGAAGTGTGATGACAGAACCACGAGGCTTTTGGAACAGACTTGCGGCGGACAGATGTATGCGCTCCTCAGCAGCGAGGTGCGGGAACTGAAATTAGAAGTGAAGCACGGCAAGGCGAACTTCGAATTGGGCGGCGATGGTTGGTGTCCAGTTCTTATCGCCGACACTGAGGAAGAGCTTGAACTAGAAACACGGCGCCGCGACCGGCGGCCCGAAGCCCTTCGGCACCAAGTGACCGAAGCAATCTCAACTCTCACCGACTAAGCGCACCAAGCGCCAGTCGCCTTCCACGCGCGGAAGGTCTTCGATCCATCGATGGTGGACGAAGAGGGCCGCGCAACCGGCTCCGTTCTATCTCGGGCCGGCTGGGGGCGACTGTGTCCATCCTCGATTCCGTCGAACAACTTGATCACGCGTTAACTGCGGCCGATCTCGCGCGTCTTCTCAACGTTCATAAGTTGACCATCTACCGCCTGGCGCAAGCCGGCACGTTACCCCACTTCCGCTTGGGCACGTGTGTTCGCTTCGATCCTCGGGTAATTGCTGCCTGGCTGCGCCAGCGGGGTGGGCTGTGAGCGCCGCCGCGAAGACTAAGCGGAAGCGCGGGCCTCGGTCGCTGCTTTGGTGTGCGAAGCGCGATGCGAAAAAGCGCGGTCTGAAATGGCTGCTAGGCGATCAGCGCGCGCTTGTCTTAATGACTCAGCCGTGTCACTGGTGCGGAAAGCCGGCGAGTCCCCACTCCGGGATCGATCGCCTTAATAACGAAAAGTTTTATCGCGCCAATAATTCCGTCGCTTGTTGCTGGCCGTGCAATCGGGCCAAAGGAACGATGGCGGCGGACGAGTGGCTGAGGTTCTGCGCCAGAGTTGTAGCGCATCGGCATGCAGCCGTTGCGAATGGAATTGGAAGGCTGATTTGAGCGTGACGGTGCAAAGTGAAGCATCTCGTTGAAACGCGCGACACGGCTCGGCGCGAGGAAAGGCGGGCCTTAACCGAGAAAAAGAGAAGGAGGACCCAAACATGATTCCTTGCACGAAGCAAATCTTAGAGAGGCTGGCCGAGGTCGCCGAGCACTTACGTAGCGTAGCCGAGATTGGCATCGACAGATTTGAAGATGAGGGCCCGGAAATGCAGTCGAATCGTATGAAAGTTCTGTTTGGCTGTTTGCGAGAAATAAACGAGATCCTGTGGCCGATAGCAGCGATCGTGGCGCGCAGCGCAATGGTCCCTTCGGACACAACAACTGTAAATTGACGTGCCACGCGCTCAGCGCAAAAGGAAACAGAGTCAAAAACGATAAGGAGCTGACAATGATCGACATCAACAAGAACTATCCAATCTCCATCTTCAATAGCACCGAAACAGTCGCCGTCACTGCAAACGGAGACGGTGACGGACAAACCGTAGTTCAATTTCGCTTCCGTGAAACTGGGCGCATCATGATGGCGACATTTCCCGCCCACGTGGATCCCCGCGAAGTGTTGCAAGAGATGTTCGACAACTTCACGAATGTGCAGGCCTACGATGTCCCACCAGGGCTCACGCCCGAGGAGTTTCTTGCATGGGGCGTCGAAGAAGATCTGTTCGTTGTGACGGGAATGGGGATGATCCAATGAGCTTCAAAGACCCGAGGTTGAAAGTTGCCACAATGTGTGCAAACAACGCCGCGCCCGAAGGAGTTCCGAATATAACGATCGATCCCGCTGGGTTATGCCCGACCTTTCTCTCCCGCGCGACCGCTTTGATCGATCGCGGCTTCAGCACCATTCCTCTCTTGCCGAAAGACAAGAAGCCGATTCCCGGCATCGGCGCGAATCATCGTACCCGCGACCTGAACGTCATCGGAGTATGGGCTCAACAGTACCCCGACGCGAATGCCGCGGTGTGTGCGGATGGTCAAACGACCATACTGGAATCAGACAACGCAGATCTGCTGAAAGCGAAGCTGGCCGCGATGGGCGTTGCATTGCCGGAAACTCTGACCGGTGGCGCTCGCGCTAATCGCCCGCATTACTTCTTCAAGAGAACGCCTGAATGTGGTGAGACCTGCTTGCAAGTGCCTGCCCTGTTCGAATTTCGCAACGCTGGGCAGTACGTCGTAGGTCCCGGGTCGATTCATCCCGACGGCCACGACTATCGCTTCTGGAACGATGCGCCCATGGTCGAAATGCCCGCGGATGTTCTGTACGCCTTGCACGAATTGGCGGAGGGATATTGTGGCGAAGCCAGGACCGAACATATTCAGCCCGGTCCGTATGCCGCGTTGCGGAATGCCTATTTGCGCAGGTTGGACCCAACCGACATGCTGCAATTGGATGGCTTGGCCATAGGCGAAGGGGAGCGGCATTACACACTCGTATCGCTCGCGGGATTGCTGCATGACGGTGAGCGGACCGCAGAAGATATCGCCGAAATTTTGCGGCAAGTTCAAGACGTGTATTTCATCGGCGCCAAAAGCGATCAGGAAATCCAATCCATCACGGAATACGCGGTGCGCAAGGAACCGTGTGAGTTTGAGCCATATGATCTGCCATCCTTTTCCTTCGGGACGATTGTCTTCTCGAGCGCGGAAGCCCAAGAAAAATGGCTTAAGGACAACGTCGACGCGTTTTCCGACGCGTGGGAATACATGGCAGTTGAGGAACTTCCCGAGCAGCGCGAGTTGGCCCATCTCAACAACGTACCCTTGCTCCGCGAAGAGACGATAAACGAGGTCTTCGCATACCGTGGACTTGGCAAGTCCATGTTTGTTGGTTCGCTGATCAAGATTCTCACGACCGGTGGGGAATTCCTCGGAATCCGCTCGAGTGGCGGAAACCGCGTCCTTTTGGTCGATGGGGAACTCCCGAAGCGGTTGCTGCAGTCGCGGTTGCGGAGCTTGGTTGGCAAGCAAACCGGCGGCTTGTTCCGTGTGCGATCGCTGGCGAAGGTAAAGAATGGCTATATGCCGGCGCTGGCCGACCGAGGCGTACAGGAGCAATTTGTGGCTGCCCTGAAGGGCTGGCGACCCAGCGTGATCATCTTCGACACGCGGACGGCAATCTTCCAACATGATACGAACGATGCAGAGCAGTTGATGCTGGTAAATCAGTTCCTCATTCGGCTGCGCGCGGAAGGCTACACCGTCATTCTGACGCACCACGCGGGGAAGAATGGCAGCCAGCGCGGCCGGACGGACAATGATGATCCCCTCGATTTGATTATCCAGCTGAACAAACGCGACGGCTGGACACCTGGCGCTGGCCTCGAGTTTTCCCTGGCCTTTGAAAAGGTCCGGTACGGCGATCGCTTAGAGGGCTTTGACGCGCGATATACCACTGAATCCGGCTGGGAGCGATTAGAGCCGTCAGAAAACAGAATTGTCCAGGCTCTACTTGAGGGAACCAGCATTAACCGCGTCGCCAAGGATCTGAGAGTTGGCGTCCGGCGCGTCATGGATGCTAAGGCCCTAGCCGAGAAGAACGGGACGCAGTTTCCGGAGCTGACGCCTGGGCGCAAGGCGAAAAGGCAGCAGAATGATTACGCGGGCTCGGGGACATGAAATCATTTCGGCCTACTCACCGACCCTCCCTACACCCCCTGACCTTGGAAGGGGGTTAGGGGGGTAGGTAGCAGCGGAATCATTTCATTCTCTATATAGGGCCGGAGCGATTTCCTAGCGGCTAGCAAAGCGATCTGCTCTGGACACCAACGGGAGTCGACGCGGATGTCCCGCGGAAATCCAAACCCAGCGATCGCAATGACGGACGCAGAAAACGAAAATCTTCTTCAAAATATGCGCAAAACACGGCCCCGCGATAAGGGCTTTCTAATAAATGGCTTGCGAGCGGGCGCCTCAAATCTGCCGACTGACTCCGAACACCCCCCTGCCGCCCAATCCGTCTAGCGCCGGTGAGGTCGTTTCGTGCGTGAACCAGGCGATGGGGAGAAGACAATCCTCTACGCTATGCCATCGAAACACAGGGGTTATCGAGCGTCTGATACCAAACTGATACCGGAATCATGAGCGCGTCGCTCCCCAGCTCCCTTGGAACTGCGGCCGCAGCTCGCGGAGTTCGAAGGTGCAGGGCTCGCCGCGAACTGCGTAGTTAGCGATGTTCGAGACTTCGATATTTTCTTTGTTTTCAGTGAAGTAAGTGGCCTGTACTTGCTCGAGAATGTCGGCGATATCTTCGGCCGTCCGCTCACCATCGTGTAACAAGCCCGCCAAGGACATGAGCGTGTAATGCCGCTCACCTTCCCCAATCTCTAGGTCGAGGTTCATCAGGTCTGCAGGTTCCATCCGCTGCAGGTACGCGTGGCGCAGCTTGGCGTAGGGTCCAGGCTGGATATGCTCACCGCGCGCGCCGCCGCTGCCAGCGTAGTCGTCGGCCATCTCCCGCAGCGCCTCGAGCACCGCGGTCGGGATCTCGATTATTGGCGCGTCATTCCAGAATCGATACTCGGCACCGGACGGATGAATCGAGCCCGGGCCCACGACATATTGGTTGCGGTTGCGGAACTCGAATAACCCCGGCACGGTGACGCAGTCGTCCTATAAAACTGAGAAACTGAGTTCGCTCAAGCGGTTTTCCCATGGCAATAAACACCTTCAATTCACCGCGATTCTGTGTACTCGGATGTAAATGCGACATTTAACTACATTCTTAGGGGCGTTCAGGAAGCTGTTTTTCGGTTGTTCATAAGATGTTCGAAAAAAATAGTAAGAGGAATACGAATAAAGCGGCGGGCTAACTCAACCGACTACTTTACGTTTTTGCCAAAGTAGGGGAGTGGCCCGACCCCCTCGACCATCCTTCGGACACTGTCGTCGCATGGCAATACGGATTGTCTCAGGTCGAGGTGGCCCACGAGTTCGGCATTGATCGCGGCCATATTTCTGCCATCGAAAACGGAAAGAAGAACGTGTGCCTACGCTGCTGGAAGTGCTCGCGCGGGAATTCAAACTCACAGTGGCGGAATTCCTGAAGGGAGTGTAGATGTTCCGCACGGTCTTGACACGTTTTACGAGCTGCCAACAAACGTGTGCGTGGTTTTTGGATCGCAAGGGCGCAAACAAAGGACTTCCCAGCGCGGATTACGACTGAAAACTAACGGGCGTTTGTTGGCGGAAGATCAGCGGGAGACGCAAAATTCGCACGGTATTCAGCGGAATCGGCAACGCATCAGCGCGCAATTTGGCGGGAATTTCAGGACGCGCTGGGGGTACGATGGGAGTAGATCAGAGCAAGCGCAACCTTTGGGATCAATCCAGGACGGTGGCGGACAGGAACGGGGCGAGATGACAGTTAGTACTACTTTTACGATTTTTCCGAAGGCTACCCCCGGCCTCGCCCCCCCGGCATGGTTAGCGCAACAAATCCAACGCGTCCATACACAAGGAATGCCCAAAGCGTTGCAGGCTCAGGGCCAACAACAGATTGAAACCAGTACTTGAAAACGTTGCCTCCCAATGTACGTTCCTTCCCCAAGCATGCCTGGTCAAATAATTGGCGGACTCTACCCTTGTCTTCAGAACCAGCGGATGCAAATCCGTCGAGAGCATAGGTCACGCACCTGTGAGCATCGGGCAGTCGCGCCCCGTATTCGTGATAGTAAAGGCCGCGAGTCACTCGTTCGATTACATTGCATAGCCGGGTCAAATCCGAGTCAAAAAATGACGCGTGACCCAAGTAAACACCTGCGGGCGTATAGACGGGAAGTTCGCTCATCGAGTCTATGAGAGCACGGGTGAAACCAATCTTCTGAGGTTTCGTGAAAGAGCGATGCACAGCGTCCAAAACAAGCTTCGTAGTCGGATCATTATCAACATCGCTCCTCATGGCGATGGTTCGCACGAAATATTCATCATTCAGCGATTGGCTTCGTCGGCACGTCTCGCAGCACGGAACAGTTACGAGTTCCGGTCGTGGCTTAGGGAATAGGTACTGCGGAGGAACGTGATCTCTGGTGGTGCCTTCACCCTTGCCGCAGTAAACGCATGTGGGCTTCGACCGATGTCTGGTCACGACTCCCTCACCACTTGACCAGATTACTATGCAGCGCAAGCTTTTCTGGCACGTCGCCCGCGCGACCGCGCTGAGAGTGCAGTGGGAGAACGCGCGATCAAGACGTAAGGTGGGAGCAAACCAGGACGATGACGGACAGCGGTGGATCAGCTAACAGTTCGGATTAGTTCGGATACTTTTACGATTTTCGCGAAGCCTCCCCCCCCCGGTCAGGCCCCCCTTCGACCACCTTACTGTGAATGATTCGCTTGTCACTTAGGGGGAACCCTCTTTTCTACCATCTTCAAAAAGTTGCGGTAATGCCGCCATATCCTTCCCATTATTTGAAAGGCGGGGCGGGTTGCGGCCAACTGTTTCAAGATTGCTTGCTGCTGCATCGGAAGAGTAGAACCAACCGGCCCGATATACACAACGAACAATATCCACGACGTAAGTGCTGGACCAAACTGTGCCCACCACGGCAGCACTGTTGCAGAAGAGTCTTGTATGCCCGGTAGAAAATGTGATGCGCTTAGCCGAAGAGCAACAGTTAGTGGCAATGCCTGCTCGGAGGGAACCGTCGCTTTTATCGCAAGCGCCCACATCAGAATCGCAGAGGCCGCAACCATTAGCAAGAAGACGATGTACTCCAGCAACATCGTCATGGCAATACGTTCACGGCCTTTACGGCCATGTATCAAGACTCCGACACGCCGGAAACCTCCTATGACGAATCCGTTGATTCTTAAAGCACCCGCCACAGCTATTTTTGTTGTGGGCGGTGTCTGTGCGGCGGACTTGAAGGTGTTTGAGACTAGGAGCAAGCCTCTTAAGGCGGTCGCAGTGAAGAAAGCGGTGTCCCGGTCGTCAACCGGCGAAGTCTTATCAAGTGCCTGATAGACCAGAGCAAGAAAAAGCACAGCGGCAATCAGAAAGCCCGCCATATTCGGTCCGCGTGCCGATGAGCCTCCATAGAGGGCGAACCAACCCACTAACAAAGCGGTCAACAAAGAAGTCGTCGGAAAGTGGCGATTGTCAGGGGTCGTTACCGTTACCGGACTGACTTCCGAACTGTCTCTCAGTGTCTTTCTGAAAATCCAAGCACCCAAAACAGTGACAGGAAAAACCAGGAAGTAGAGCAGAAAACCAACGAGCTGAATTGGCGAAAATTCGGTGATTGCAAGAAGCCATATAACGCTGAAAACGAAAAGCAAGTGCGACACATGCACTGGCGTGAATCCCAGCAGAGAAAGAATACTAATGCCCTCCGCGGTGATGAAATTCTCGATGCCTGCCAGTGCGTCGCGTCCAGCAATAACGAGCAGGACAGAGTGAAGCCAGAAATATCCTGAGGTTACTCGCCACGTCCACGCCTTTACATGCGACAAGACGGTCGTCTTTTTAGCGGACGGCTTGAGGTCAACTAAACTAGACGGAATCGGCGGAATGTGCGGCTGTGGGAGTGGATTGGGCGGGCTTGACGGCGAGCGCGCGGTTGCTATTTCTGCGGTCCCGGCGCTCAGTTCTTCGGGCATGGCTCCTACTCCGCACTGTGCGGCAATGCGGGGATTATACTCCGTGCCTCAGTGCGCTCTAACTGTGTGGCCCGCATCCTGTTCCCCAGAATCGCCGCTGTTTTCAGCTTGCGTTCCGCCCGTCCCCAACTCGGCCAGCCGCCTCGATTACAACTTGGCAAAACTGATGCAGGGTCCGAAATAAAGCGAGAGTGACGGCCTCCGAATCGCTCGGAGGACTTCTGGCTCTCTGTTAGGTTCAGAATCTATCGCTCTGGCGCTGGAGCCGGAACCGGAGAAGATGGTGCTGTTGCCGGAGTTGGTGGTCCGCCGCAGAGTTGAGCTTCGACCTCCGGTTTCAGCTTGCCGGTCCCACAAAGAGTGTCGGCGGTCTTCTGCGTATTGCTTCCGTCGCCGGAGCTAAACGGCGTGAAATCACCGAGTGTTGCATATTCATGATCGGAACTATCGGGATCAGGAAAATAGAACGAACAACGTACCGCGCCGGTGGGATGTTTCTTGTTTGGCTTCGCGCACTCCGCAGCGAACAGAACCTTGGTGCCGGGTTGGACGTTATCCAGAAACCACTTGTTGTGGTAAGTCTTCGCGGGGTTGGAGGCGTTCGAGCCCATTGCCGACAGAAAAGTCATGCCCTTGTTGACTGGAGCCTCTACACGGTAGTCCCCAGCGTCGGTATGTAGCAGGTGGATGCCCTGGCCACCAGGGCCGAGTTTCGCATCTGTTGTGTTCTTGCCCAGGGTTGCATCGCTCCCGGTTTCAACACGGAGATTCTGATCCAGAATGGCTACCTGATACTCAGAGGCGTGCTTGTAGGTCTTGGCGTCTTTGGCAAAACCAAGTGCAGGAATAAACAGGAGAGCCGCAGCCACGGCCATAACGACGCAGCACTCATTTATGATTTTCATTGACCTTCCTTTGTTCGACGATTGGACATCTTGAAGCGCGGTGACCACCACGTCATCATCTTTAGTTTCACTGGGGAATGACCGACGTGCGTTAAGGTGGTCCGTGGGGAAGGGTGGGCCAAACACAACCTGAACTGCAAATCCTCTCATCCGCCAACCCAATCGTCTATGCGCCAAATCATTGTTGGCTGTGATTGCGTATACGGTGCTGGCCATTTTGAGAATGTAATGTTCCTTTGTCTCCCCCTATCTCACTCCGAGGTAAGCCACTTTGCGCCGTCTTATAGCAGTTCTGTTCTTGTGCTCATTTGTCTTCGTGAATGTTGGCTACTCACAGCATCACTCGTCTGGGTCGCATTCATCGAGTCATCACTCATCTAGCAAGACCGCCAAGGACAAGCCCGTTCACGTGAAGGGCTACTATCGGAAGGACGGCACCTACGTTGCCCCTTACGACCGGAGCGCTCCCGGTACAGCCTCGACATCGACAAGTTCGACAGGTGTCGTCTCAGCGAGTCACCCGTATCGGAAGAACTACCTAGCCGATGGCTACACCCTGCACTCTTCCGTACAACGCGACAAGCACGGAAGAATCAAGCGCAGCAAAGCAGCAAGAGCTGGGTTTGAACGACAGTCTCCGTGCCCTTCCACAGGAAAGACTAGTGGACGTTGTCCAGGCTACGTTGTGGACCACGTGAATCCGTTGGAGTGCGGCGGTGCAGATGCACCTTCCAATATGCAGTGGCAAACCATAGCGGACGGAAAAGCAAAAGACAAAACCGAGCGGAACTGTCGGCAATAACTGACCAGTTGGTGTTTGCAGCGTGCTTCACTCTAAGGGCCGCAGTTTAACCAGCTCGCCGCATTCCGGCGTGGCCCGCAGCCTGTTCATTGCCGCTGTCTTCAGCTAGCGTCACTTCCTCAGAGATGACTACAGAAGTACGCTTTGGCTTCCCCAGCCGATGCGTACACACCCGATGAGTCACATTGTTGTTGACTAGCGAAGACCTTGGAGGCCAGACTCTCAGACGTGAAGCGAAGACTGTCTTACGACATGAGCTTGCCAAGCGTCAGACTCGTTCCCAAAACCTGCCGAGTGATTGCAATCGGTTTGGCTTTGATGATTGCAATCGCCGCCACAGGGCAGCCGCCCTCTGGCAAGGATCTTCCAACGTTGGCACGGGAAACGAGTCCATCCGTCGTCAGAATAGTTCTTCGCGACCAGACTGGAGGAGAGTTGGGAAGCGGTAGCGGATTCGTGATCGGCAGCGATGGAAAGATTGTTACGAATTACCACGTCGTTCACATGCCGGGAGCGACACAGGCGGAGGCCAGATTCACAGATGGTGCCTCCTATCAGGTTCAAGGGGTACTCGCGATCGATCCTGATAAAGACCTTGCTGTCCTGAAACTGCAAGCAACAGGAAAAGAGTTCCAAGTTGTGCATTTGGGGGATTCCGAGCACGTGCAGGTAGGTGAGCACGTGTTGGCAATTGGAAGCCCTCTCGCTGGATTCTCGCCTGTGAGTACCGAGGCCACGGTATCGGATGGCATCGTCAGCGGCATACGAGACTGGCCCGAGCATCAAATGAAGGTTTTCCAGATCACTGCTCCAATTTCGCCCGGCAGCAGCGGCGGGGCCCTCGTGAATTCCAATGGCGATGTCAAAGGCGTGACGTTCGCGCAGCTTGTGGGCGGGCAGAACCTGAATTTCGCTATTCCTATAGCCTACGTGCGGCCTCTGCTCACAGACGGCCCGACAAAATCGCTGGCTGCAATCAATGCTCCTGCTCCCGATGACCATCCCAAAGCGGAGACGCTGCCATCGGGTTCTTACACTGGAATGTGGCAAAGTAGCAGATTCGCAGTGTCCGGCGCGGCGCAGTTGACGATTAGAATCGCGGAGGGCACGGCCAACGCGGAGATCTTCCTGACAGGCGGTGAGGTAACGTCCGCTGACCTCAGCGGCACAGCCCACCGGACAGGCGAGAACATTTGGACCGTCCAGTTGAGTTCAAAGAAGCCGAAATTGTCGGTGCGGGGGATCTTCCGTGGCAATTCGTTCGTCGGCGACTACACTTACACTCGTTTCCTCATGCTCGATCAGGGACAGTGGATTCTCAAGAAAGAGTGAGAAGGCAAGAGTGCTCACTCCCGGAGTTGGGATACGAGAAAGTCTAGCTCTTGTTTCCGAAGGCTGTAGATTCGGTGATTATCTGCCTTCAAGATTCGACTGAGCACGTACAGCGGTCCCCACACCGGGCCGTCTTCAGGTATGCCTTGGCCGGTGTAGCCCCACTGTCGCTTGTAGAAATATCGGCAACTGAACGCTGCTAGGTCGGCAATTTGCAAAGGCAGAACTTGTGCGGACGACGAGTAAATGGCATGGCCCAGACGGTCGGACAAACCTACTCTTACAAGAGCTGCACGAATTTCTGGAATTCGTTGTAAGGCGAGTCCTGAGAACTCGTTCTGCTCGTCGAATATAAGATGTGCAACTTCTGAGTGCTGCGCGGCGAGTTGGATGGCATGTGAAACACACGACTGGAATGGAACGAAATATGGCGTACTCGGCTTGCCAGTCGTTAGGAACCGGGCTTTTTTGTCGTGCCAGATAGCACCGGTTAGGTACCTACGTTGTTCTTCCGGGTAATCATAGAACGCACGAACATCGACCGCTGAACCGAGCAGAAACAGCTTATGGCTGTTAATCAGGCTGATGATGGCAGACAAGAACGCATTACATTCTTCGAACTTCCAGCCGCTAAATTCTCCCACCGGCCTGCCGTCCTGGTCGCGATTCCAGAACAACTTCGAGTGAAACTCACTGATCTTGTGGCGGCGAAGTGTGAGCGATATCTGAACCCCATCTTGTCTACAAGCGCCGATTGCGGCAAGCTTGGCGCATGAATCAGCGTAGAGAGCAGGCCTGGGCGAAGTGGCGGGAGCTGGTTGCCGAGCAGGAGCAAAGCGGGCTGAGTGTAGCGGCGTTTTGCCGGGATCGGGAACTGGCTCAATCCCAACTTACCTACTGGAAGAGACGAGTGCGGGAAGCAGCAAAAG
>JAIQFH010000060.1 GCA_020073385.1 Terriglobia bacterium
CAAGTGCTTCGGCAAAAGCCGCCGACAGCGATAAGGAAGAATCCAAGCCCGAGGAGAAGGCGTTCAAGGGAATGAAGTACCGGCTGGTTGGCCCGTTTCGCGGAGGCCGGTCGCTGACGGCCGCAGGCATTCCCGGTGATCCAACCACCTATTATTTCGGCGCGACCGGCGGAGGAGTCTGGAAGTCGACCGACGCCGCCATGACATGGTCGCCGGTATTCGACAAAGAGGGGACGTCGGCGATCGGCAGCATCGCGGTCGCGAACTCGAATCACAATGTCGTCTACGTTGGAACCGGCGAAGCTTGCATTCGCGGCAACATCTCCCATGGGGATGGGGTCTACAAGACTTTGGATGGCGGGAAGACGTGGAAGAACGTTGGCTTGCGCGATTCGCGTGCGATCGGCAAGGTCATCATCAATCCGATGAACCCTGACATCGCCTTCGTGGCGGCGCTCGGGCATCCGTTTGGGCCGAACCCCGAGCGTGGCATTTTCCGTACGACTGACGGCGGGAAGACTTGGGAGAAAGTTCTCTATAAAGACGAGAATACCGGCGGAATCGATGTGGCCTTCGATCCCCATAATCCCAACATTCTTTTCGCCGCGCTCTGGCAGGCGCGCCGCACTTCGTGGAGTATGGCCAGCGGCGGCCCCGGCAGCGGCATCTACCGGTCGAACGACGGCGGCACGACTTGGAAGCATCTTGAGGAGCACGGACTTCCTAAAGGACCGTACGGCAAGATCGGAGTGGCCGTGGCGGCGAATTCCGAACGTGTGTACGCGCTGATCGAGGCACACAATCCCGACGGCGGGCTGTATCGGTCCGATGATGGCGGCGAGTCGTGGCAGTTGGTAAACCCCAGCCACAGCTTGTGGCAGCGGCCGTGGTATTACATGCACGTGATTGCCGATCCGCGCGACGAAAACGTGCTCTACATCATGGATGTGGACGCCTACAAGTCCACCGATGGCGGGCATCTCTTCAACAAGGTGCACGTGCCTCACGGCGACAATCACGGATTGTGGATTGATCCGGCGAACACGAAGCGCATGATCGCCTCGAACGATGGCGGAGTCACCGTCACACTCGATGGCGGCAAGAACTGGACGCCGCAGGACAACCAGCCGACGGCGCAGTTCTATCACGTCACGACCGACACGGCGATTCCTTATCGCGTCTATGGGCCTCAGCAGGATTCCGGAACCGTGGCCATTAGCAGCCGGAGTGACGAGGGCTCCATCAGCCGCATTGACTGGTATGACGTGGGTGGCGGAGAGGCGGGATACATCGCGCCATATCCGCCTGATCCAAATATTGTTTACGCGGCGGACTACCAGGGAAACATCACGCGCTACGACCGGCACATCGGGCAGGTCAAGTCGATCACCGAGCAGCCAGAACTCTCGGACGCTCACGGCGCGGCCAATCTGGAGCACCGCTTCCAGTGGACCGCTCCGGTCATGATTTCTCTGCACGATCCGGAAACGCTGTACCACGCAGGCGAAGTCCTGTTCAAGACGACCGATGGCGGAGTGCACTGGCAGGCGATCAGTCCCGACCTGACCCGCAATGACAAGAGCAAACAAAAGGTGTCGGGCGGCGATATCACGCTCGATGATTCCGGAACTGAGTACTACGACACCATCTTTGCGCTGGCGGAATCGCCTCTGAAGAAGGGCCTGCTGTGGGTGGGAACCGATGACGGCCTGATCCAGATTACACAGGACGAAGGCAAGACCTGGACGAACATCACCCCCAAGGACATGCCGGAGTGGAGCCGCGTCAGCCAGATCGATGCGTCGGCGTTTGATGCGGGGACCGCGTATGTGGCGGTCGATCGGCATCAGTTCGACGATCTGAAACCGTACATCTACAAGACCAGCGATTACGGCAAGACCTGGACGAAGCTCGGCAATGGGATTCCAGACACGACGTTCGTCCGCGTGGTTCGCGAAGACCCGAAAAAGAAAGGTCTGCTTTACGCCGGGACTGAGATGGGGATTTTCGTATCGTTCAACGATGGGACGAACTGGCGGCCGTTGAAGCTGAATCTGCCGACGACGCCTGTCCACGATCTCGTGATCAAAGACAATGATCTGGTCGTTGCCACTCACGGGCGGGCATTCTGGATTCTCGATGATCTGAGCCCGTTGCGGCAGTACAGCGATGAGATCGCTGCCAAGGATGCATTCTTGTACAAGCCGGCGATGGCTTACCGCATGCAAGCGGGAGCGAGTGCAGAGCGGCATCCGTCGAAGCGGACGGGACAGAATCCACCGGCAGGGGCCGTGATCTATTACTTCCTCAAGGATGCCCCCAAGAAAGATGCGGAGGCCAAGATTGAGATTCTGGATGCATCGGGTAAAGTCGTCCGCAAGTACTCCAGCACTGAGAACGAACCGCTGGAGGAGCCACTCGATCCTGATGACAAGAAGCCGGAAAAGCAGCTGAAGCCGGACGCTGGGCTGAATCGCTTCGTCTGGGATCTGCGGTATGAAGAGGCGCATCGCGTGCCCGGCTATTACCTGTGGGAATACGGATCCGGCGCGCGGGGTCCGGTGGCTGTGCCGGGGCATTATCAGGTACGGCTCACCGTAGGCGGCCAGAGCCAGACGGCGGACTTCGATTTGAAGCTTGATCCGCGGGTGAAGGTCAGCCAGGCGGATCTGGAAGCGCAGTTCAATCTGCTGATGGAGACGCGCGATGAGCTGAGCCGCGTGTACGACGCCGTCAACCAGATTCAGGATGTGCGCGGACAGCTCTCAGGGCTGAAGCGGCGGCTGCCCGAGAATGCCAGCGCCAAGAACATCGTGGCGTCGGCCGACGACTTGGAGAAGAAGCTGGTCGCGGTTCGGGATGGGATTGTGAACCTGGATATCAGCGCCAATGAGGATTCTCTGGCCTATCCTCCGCAACTGGACGCCAAGCTGGCTTTCCTGGCTATGGACGCGGGATCGGCCGACTCAGCGCCGACCGAAGCCGAACAGCGACAACTGGAAAAGCTGAAACGGCAGAGCGGGGAATTGCTTGCGAAGTGGGAAGATCTGCAACGCCGCGATCTGGCGGCATTCCAGAAGATGGCGGCGGAGGGTAGCCTGTCGACGGTGATGGTGCCGCCGGCTGGAAGGACTGCCGAAGAGCCTGTTGCTGCACATTGATGGTTGGGCCTTAAGGTCTTGGGGGTTAGGTGTTAGAACCTGACTCCCGACCTCAGACCTCAGACCTCAGAACCCAAGACCGAAGACCGGCGCTCTGAAAAGTCGCTACTTCCTCGTAAGCAGTACCATTCTCGATTACTTCTATTACTTCCGTGCCACGCTCCTAGCACTGTTGGGCCCTGTTCCTTCCTCGGATGCGTTGCTATTGTGCCGATAGAGTTGTTGAGGTTCTCCCCTTGAGGTGAACGTACACAGCCGAAGTGGGGGGCGTGATATGCGAATGATGCATCTGTGCTATGCGGCAATAGGCTTTGCGGTGGCCCGTTGGATTTTCCGGCGGCAAGCATTGCCAGCCGTAGACCCGGTTACCCGTTTTCGGTCACAGGGCCTTTTGTAGACGGTTTCTCGAAAAGCTCGGGCGCGCGCACCCGTTGCGCCTCCATTTCGTCCTACGCGCGCCCCACGCTTCCACCCTTGGTACTGTTACCAAGGTTTGCCGGTATAATCCCTGTTTTATCCCACTCTCCATACAATTGCCCTAGAGACTGTCTCTCCGATCCTGATTTCTTTGGGAGCGGTCCCTTCCGTCCATGTCTCGGCTCTCCCGAATTCGGCTGCTTCTGTCGATCATGCTACTGGTGCCTCTCGGGGCGATCCGGGCGGCGGCGCAGGACGATCCCGACCAGATGTCCTTGGGGGACGTCGCCCGCAGCCTCCGCAAGAAGACTCCTCTGACAAAGCCTGTCATTGACGACGACAATCTGCCGCAGGTCATGCAGCAGGCCGATCACCATGAGGCCGGACCGGGGCTGCGGTTTCTGATGACAGGCGAAAGCAGAGGGTTTCAAGTGTCCGTTCCGGACGCGACCTGCAGCCTTGCCTTCACAGCCAACGTGAAGTCACTGCTCTCCGGCCAGTATGACCAGATGGATCTTCCACCCACAGAAATGGCGAAGATCGAAGCAAAGGCTGTGGTGGAAGGGGATGCGTTAACCATTCCCGTGTTCAATGGCACCCAATGGCATCTGAGTGAACTGGCGGTCGCATTTACGGTGGTCAAGAAAGCGAAATCAGTTGTCGTACCCTGGAACCAGGATGGCGCGAGCTCGACGTCTGCGGATGGCACAGCGTCGTTAACGCGGGAGATAGGAGCCGATGCATTCCAGCAGGTGCGTCCAGAGAAAAGGCCGGACGTCACGGTGATCTACCGGATGCGGACCGCGGCGCTGCCGTGGTCTAACGCAGTCTTTAGCGCGCCGCTGAATGTGGAACTCGATCCCGGCGAAGAATGGCACTGGGCCATCGTGCAGGCCAAGGGGTATCCGCCGGAAACATATGCCAGTGAGAATGGATCAGCCGCCCGCCGCCCGGCGACAAATCAGCGACTCTCGCCTGCTGCGGTTTCGCTCACTACGAGCACGCCGGATAGCGCACTGCCATCTGTACCTCAGAATACCCAGTAATTCAGTTTCCATCCGTAACAGCTTACTTCGCTCCTGCCTTCAACACGACCGTGTTGCGTTCGTCGCTGCCAATCTGGCGGTAGAACTTTTTCAGTTCGTCGGCCTTGGCAACCGGCACGCTGAGCTCTTTCACCTCGAAGGTACGGCTGTAGTGAATAACATTGCCCTTTACTTCGGTCTTCGAGTGATAGCTGGCAAAGCCGTAATCTGCATCAAGGGGTGGAGGCACATCGTCGACTACTAAGCCCGCCGGAATTGTGATGTCAAAGGTGTCGGTGTCGCGGGAGGGGCCTTCGAATTCAATGGGGAACTTGCGTGGTTCCTTCGTCTCCAATAGGCCGCTGGTTTTGATTCCCAGAACACGCGGACGGACTAGTATCAAACCACCGGCATTCTTCGCATAACCCTGGGCTTCGAAGGTGTAGTTGAAACCAAAAGGCTGGTCGGTCTGATTGAGATTGGTAATAGAGGCTTTGGTAATCCGAAACAGAGAAAGTGAACCGGCAAGCAGATCCTCGATCGGTTTGACGCGGTCTGGAGCATTGGTTACGGTCCGCAGGCGTGCGCGCTCGACCCAGGCTCGATCTCCCATGCGCGTCTCGGTAACATCGCCTTTCAATGTGCCGCTAGGATCAAGGGTCAGCGTCCCGGTCCGTACGATGCTGTTCATGGCGGGTGCCTGTTTCGGCAGTTCGACGAGTTCTCCACCTTCCGAAGTCACAAGCAAACCATAGTTCTCCTGCAGGTAGCCGCCGATTTCTCCGAAGGGCGTCAGTTCATTCGTGGGATCGAAATAAAGAAGCGTGCCAAGGCGAGGGTGCTGAACGGTGGCGACAAGCGAGGGGTCGGAAAGGCCCGCCGGCAATTTCATCGCGATAATGGCGTGATTAAAGCCAATCCTGGCAGGGGTCTCGGGGAATATAGCGCCGCGTTCCACGTTGATGAGCACATAGAATGACTCGACTCCAATCTGGCTGAGCATGGAACTCATCAAAGTTGCTTTGTCCTTGCAGTCGCCGTAGTGATGAGTGAAAACTTCGGATGCAGCATGCGGCTGCCAGCCCCCGACACCCAGTTCGATCGCCACATAACGAATATCGTGCTGCACAAAATACCCGATCGCCTTCATCTTCTCCAGTTGAGTCTTGCCAGATGCCGTCAGACTTGCGACCTGCTGGTTGATTTGCGGCGATGCATCGCGGCGGCCATTCGTCAGGTTCAGATACCACTTACCCATCTCCGGCCAACTCTTGAATCCGTTGATTGATGCCCCGCCGGGTGGAAAAAAGGAGACAGCCATCTGACCGGCGACGCCTTCAATGGGCGGCATCTCGGCCTCGTGCCGAATCGCCTTAATGTCACTGACAACCCATTCCCACTGATTTCCGCCGTTCTGGGTGGGCTTCACTTCGGAATAGTTGAT
Source organism: Terriglobia bacterium (assembly GCA_020073385.1). Classification (GTDB taxonomy): domain Bacteria; phylum Acidobacteriota; class Terriglobia; order Terriglobales; family Acidobacteriaceae; genus Sulfotelmatobacter. The sequence continues at coordinate 6,048 of JAIQFH010000060.1, forward strand.
CCACGATGTTTTGTATTCCCATCCGGGCGGAAGTTGCAGCGAGAAATGAAGCTCACGGCCGGGAATTTCACGCTGAAACATCCAGACCGTCTGCAACACCATGGGCTGCTCTTCTTCCTCGTACTCGTAACCGACAATATTCCCGGGATCGGCAGCGGGTATCTGCAGCAATTTGTCCTTTACATCGGAGATCAATTCACTGCCCACAACTTTGGGAAGAGAGACTTCAATGGCTTCTTTGTCCTTCACTTCATAATCTTTGCCCTGTGCCGGGATGCACCAACCACGCAGGCCATTGATCTTGCTGTGAGCGTTAAACGAAACCGCGGCAATTCCGTAGTCGCGGCCACTCGGGCGAAGGATTTTGTATGCAATGCGGACGTGCGTTTTGATCTTCTCCACAGACTGCACGTTGACGTTTCGCTCGGCGTACAGCAGCACCGCATCGGTCTTCTCGTCATGCGCCGGCAGAGGGACGGAGGCGACAGCGTGCATCCACTGAGGCGCGTCGCCAGCCAAAGCTGGTCGTACCAAGGCAAGCACGCAGACGGCAGTGATTAGCAGCGATTGCAGGGTTCTCATCTTAGTTACCGCCAGTGGATGCACCGGGCGACAATGTGACTTGTTCTTCATCGACAGTCCTCACAACCTGAAAAATTTTGCGCAGAGTGTCGTAATTTTCCTTCGGAAGCAGCACGACATCGACGTTCAAGACCCGGTTCAGGTGCAACGCTCCCTTTTCGTTCTTGGCTTCGAGATTGTAGGTGATCGCTTTGGCATCGAGCTTCTGCGGTTCGGGCACGCTGGAAATTTGCCATCCCAGAGGCAGATCGATGGTGATGTCGTCCGACCGTTGAAATGGGAATTCAAAATAAATAGGGTGCACACGATTCGCGTGATCGAAAAGGTGCTTTTCCGGTGCACTGAATAGCCCAACCGGCAGAAGGGCGCGTCGCCCCGCTGCTGAAATCCAGCCGGGTACCTTCAGGGTGTATTCAGCGACCAATGGCGATGTGGAGTTCTTCCAATCAGGCTGCTTGGTAAGTTCGACCTCGCTGCCGATCGGAATTGCTTCTTTGACTTCGTCCTCCAGGAATTTCTTGTGGTCAGCGTCGTCTGAAAAGCGCTGGTCTACGCGGCGCTGGGAAGCCTCGAGTCCTGTGTACGTGACCACCAGTTTGCCTTCAAGCTCGCCCGTATCATTGAGCTTTAGTTCAGCTTTGCGCTGGATGGCCGACTCAGAACAGGCTGGCAGGGAGGTTAGGGCCCAGGTTCCGCCGTCTTTGTCGAGCTTCAATCCCTGGACAGAGGTTTCCACCCAAGGCAACATACCGAATGGTATGAATTCAGCACCCGGATCGAAGAAGACGTCCTTCCCGTTGACCTTCACGACTACGACATTGGCATCCAGGCGCCCACCGTCCAGGCTGTTGGTGTGGAAGAAGTAATTACGACGATCGGCCACCCACATGCCCGATGCCTCAAATCCGGCTGCCCGAGCCAGGGCGAGGAAAAGCCAGGTCAGTTCGGCGCCGTTGCCATATTGTTTCTTCCAGATTGCCTCGACGTTGGTGGGCTCTTTTTCTTTGTCTCTTTTCTGTTCCTGCTCGGTCTTTTCCTGCTCGTAACTCGTGTTGCGGATTTGCTGTACCCGGGCGTAGATCTTCTGCAGCTTAACTTCTGGGGAATCGCCGGGTGAAACGACGCTGGCTACCGCCTGCTCCATGGCTTTGCGTTTGCCGATGAAGGTCTCCAACTGGTCATTGCGCTTCTTTCCGAATTTCTTCCAGTATTTGTTGGCGTCGCTTTCGAATGAGTCTTCACTATAGATAAAGTCGACGCGGGGTTTTAGTTCGTTTTCCGGAGGCATATAGTCCTCCGTCTGAAACGCCGGGATGTCGGCTGCGTCCAGCGAAACAACTCGATTCGGTGCCTGAGCCGGTGGAGTAGTTCCGGGCGGCAGGAAGTTCCAAGTCCACCGCAGATTTACCGGCAGGGAATCGCTCGTATAAGGTTTCAGGGTGAACTTTGCCTTCTTTGTGAATAGCTCGTTGCTGAGAATCCAATGCGAGTCGATGATCAGGTATTCGGCGAGATTTTCGGTGTAGTAATACTCAAGAACGCTTCCGACTTGAACATCAGGGAGTGTGAAGGTTTTGGCCATGTACTTCACTCCCCGTGCCTTCACGATTGATTTGTCGAACGCCTTGCCGTTGAAATCGACGACTGTGCCATCGGGCTTGATGGTGCGCGCATGGATATTGACGATGTTGCCTTGGCCCTTGAAGAAAGGGATCTCGATATCGGCGTACTTTCGTCCCTCCTCCGTCAAAATCTTGATTCGGAAGTAGACATCCTCATGCGCGGTGAGGCCTCGATCGTCGCGATCGACCTGGCGGAACAGAATGATGGCAGGTGCTCCCGGAGCCTTCGGCTCGCTGGTCATCTTCAGTTCATCCGGTGAGACCGGTTGGAAGCTGACTGACCAGAGAGTGGACAAGGGAGTAATCAGAAAGGCAAAGATGGCAAATAGGAGAAGCTTTGAGCCCCAACGAGTGGACATGGCAATTTTCACCTGTGGCGTTCCGATTCGCTGCAGAATCCGCCAGCCTGAAGAGGGAAGGGGGGCCAGGGTAGCTCTGCAGTGCTTGCTAAACGGCCAATCAAGCACTCGACTTATGGGTCGAGACAATACATTCAGACCGTGGACCTGTCAAGAAGTTCAATGCGGATAGGAACATAGAATCGGCTTGCTGTCTGTGGCGACAATCACACTGGAAATCCGACGCTTCCGTGATGACTTCCCGAGCCAACCAGTGCTTTATGAGGGTGCCTCCTGGGGTTCCCGGTAAGGTCGTATTCACAGGCGTGCTAGACTAAAAAGCATCCCAAGAACCTGGGGCATCCATGAAATTCGGCGTCATTATTTTTCCCGGTTCCAACTGCGATCACGATGCCTACTGGACCATCCAGCACGTTGCCAAGCAACCGGTAACGTTTCTTTGGCATGAATCTCACGATCTGGAGAATTGCGACGCAGTCATTGTCCCGGGCGGCTTTGCCTTTGGGGACTACTTGCGGACAGGAGCCATCGCCAAGTTTTCGCCGGTCATGGAATCGGTGCGCAGGTTTGCGGACTCGGGCGGACTGGTGCTTGGCATCTGCAATGGCTTTCAGATCCTTTGCGAGTCGGGGTTGCTGCCGGGCGCGCTCATGCGCAATGTCGGATTGAAGTATGTTTGCAAGCCCGTCCAGGTGCGGGTGGAGAATTCCGACACTCCATTCACGAATACCTGCCGCGGCGGGGAAGTGCTGACCATTCCCATCGGGCATATGGAAGGGAACTACTTCTGCGAGCCGGGCATCCTGGAGCAACTCCAACGCGACAATCGAATTGTGTTTCGGTACTGCGAACCCTCAGGAGTGACTACGCCCCTAGCCAATCCAAACGGGTCGCTGGACAGTATCGCGGGAATCTGCAGCCCTGGTCGAAACGTGCTTGGCATGATGCCTCATCCGGAGCGTTCGGCGGAGCCGGAATTGGGCGGAGTCGATGGGGTGAAGATCTTCCAGTCGATGGTTGGCGCCCTCGTTTCGCGATAATTCCACGCTGACAAAATTCTTCTTGGTAATCAACAGCCTTTCGGTATATCGTCGTCGCTTCTTCCCCTGAGACCCCGGAACTTTACTTTTCGGCAAGTACACGCAGGGAGGCGTGTCTTCAATGACACCGAAGCAAATCCTGGATTCCTTTTCCGAAACCTTAATGCGAGATGAGCGCATTCTGAGCGCTCAAGAGCGGGCGCTGGTTGCGAGCCTATTGCAGCATGCCAAGACCGCAGCGGGCGCCAACCCCGAGACGAATGAGGCCGTGAAAGCGGTCATTGCGGCGGCGATCGGCGAGACCGTGGCGCAACGCGCTTTCTCGGTGCTTGGCGGCAGCATCGTCGAACGAATCATCGAGAGCAGTTCGTTGTCAGCGGGCGAGACGGCCAGTGGGGCCGTATCTTCCGATAGGTCTTGGAGCACGTTAGGCCCGCCGACGCCGCCGGGTCCGCAACCGGAACACCCTGGGGTGAAGGCGCCGCGGAAAGAGCCCCAGCCCCCGCATCATTCGCCGACCCATCGTCCGCTGCGGAAGACTCCTGCGCCATCGCAGCCCCAACACCCTGGTTCACCTATGGGTACGCCTGCTCCGCCCGCGCCACAGCCAGAGCATCCCGGAGGGGCCATCACCCGGAAGGTGGTCACGGGAAGCACTGTTGCGGCCGTGGAGCGTCCGGAAGTGCTGCGGGCAAACTGCGTGGTTCTTGACGAATTCCTGTCGCCCCAAGAGTTAGAGGAACTGACTCGCTTCACCATGGAACATGAGGCTGACTTTCAGAACAGCGAGGTCTACTCGCCGACAGTGGACAAGGGAATCATCAACGATGATTTCCGGCGTTCTCGCGTGCTGATGGAGTTGGGCGAACAGCAGGAGATGATTCTGGAACGCATCAAGTCCGTGTTGCCGCAGGTGCTGGAAAGACTCGGGATGGACGAATTCACCATCGCGGATGTGGAAGCTCAGATTACGGCCAGCAACGACGGCGACTTCTTCCACTGCCATGACGACAACGGAAGCGAGGGAGTTGCGTCTCGGCACCTCACGTTCGTGTACTTCTTCTACCGGGAGCCGCGTCAATTTGAAGGCGGGGAACTTCGCATTCACGACGCGCATTTGCAGGATACCGGTTACGTAAGCGATGGGAGTTACCAGACGATTGTTCCTCAGCAGAATCAGATCGTCTTTTTCCCGTGCGAACTGCTGCATGAAATCACGCCGGTGAAGTGTGGGTCTCAACTCTTCGCCGACAGCCGCTTCACCCTGAACGGATGGCTTCGTCGATAAACAACTCGGCCTGGCTGGATTGGATGGCGGGACTCATGGGAGGAGTGTCGCGGCAGACATGCGCCGCGACATTCCCTCCGGACCGCTTCTACTGTCTGCTTGACGAGTTGCCCTTGCACCTCGTGCCGCGATCGGCATTGGCGGTCAAGTCCCAGGATGGCGGTCGCGACGTTTTTTTGAATCCGGAGTGCAGGCTCTGTGTTGGAGAAAAGTTGCCGGAGGAGCTTGCATCGCAGAAGGAACTGGTATCGGCGTTTGCACTGCAAGGCACCGTTGCGTGGGTGCGCGACGCGAATACCAGTTCTCTGATGCCGTTCTGGCTGGGACCGAAACTAGAGTCCATAGTGTGGAATTTGCGACTTCAAGAGCCGATTCCAGAATCTGTGCCGGCGTTTTCGCGATCTATCCTGAAGAGTGCGGGGATCCTGGTTTCCGCGGATTCTATCGGTCATCGACGTACCGAGAGGGAAGAGGCGCTGGGAAGGGCGGCCGAGCTATTCCAAAAGAAGGGATATGCTCCGCTGCGTGGCCTGATCCATCCCTTTCACATCGCCGCTTTGCGCCGCTACTATCGGTCTCTGATCCGCACCGGTAGGATTCCGCTTGGGGATGGCCAGAGTTCACGGCGTTATGCTGCGTACAATGATCCGGTGGCGCGATTCTTTCATTGGCAGATCGCGTTTTCTCTGAGTTCAGTGGCTGGAGAGCCGGTCAAGCCCTCGTATGTTTATCTGGCCTCGTATCTGAGTGGGGCGGAACTCAAGAAACACGTTGACCGCGAGCAATGCGAATTCAGCATCACCTTGTGCCTGGATTTTTCGCCAGAGCCCATCCTTGCGACGCCGTGGCCGATCCAACTGGATGCACCAACTGGTACAGTGACGGTTTACCAGGCACTAGGAGACGGCCTGGCCTATCGCGGGACCCGCTTGCCGCACTACCGTTCTCCGCTCGGCAGCGGCCAAACGTCCACTTCAATCTTCTTCCACTATGTGGCGGCGGATTTTGCGGGATCCCTGGACTAAGCGGCCTCGGGCTGGGACGGGCTCATGCTCGGCGCGTTGACCTCAGGGGCTGAAGCCCGGTTAGAAAAAAAGTTTTTATCGCAGCGCTAAAGCGCTGCGCTACCCATGAAGCGAGTTTTCCGCTGACAGCTAAGCCACCAATTGACAACGGGGCTCGACGGCACGCCGAAGCCGTGCACTTCCCAAACCCATTTATAAGCCGGTTTCTAGTGCAATCCAGAAACGAGGTAGAGGACCGAAAGGGTCTGATTGTAGCTGTACGCGACACTCTTGCCGTCGCGGCTCACGACAACGGGCGCGACCGTGACGACTCCGGCGGGAGATTCTGGTTTGATCTCATGGAGTGGAATTTCCTCACCAGTAGCGAGATTGAAGCTGTAAACCTTACTCGGGAACTCTCCGGCATGATAGCCGTATAGAGAAGAGCCGTCATGAGACCATTGCACCGGAATGAAGTTGGCCTTCTTGGCCGCGAGTGCCGTTGGTGTGCCGCCGCTTACTGGAAAGACCGACATCGCCCCACTGTTCGCTTTGCCGATGATTGATTGGCCGTCGGGAGAGATCGGACCGCAGACGAGCCCTTCCGGTGTTATTGCCCTTGCTTGTCCGGTGGGAAGGTTCACGACGTAACATCGGGCTGCATGGCCGGCTTGATCTCCGCTGACAGCGAGTTGCTGACCATCGGGCAGAAAGCGAGCCCAACCGCTATGTACGTGTTGAAGCCCAGTTACCTGGATCGTTCGCGGCTGTCCAGCGCCGACCGGAAGCAACGTGATTTGCGCCGGCTCACTGATCGACACTGATGCTGCCCATGTTCCGTCGTCCGATAGGCTGCCTGAACTGCCCTCTCCTAACCGGATCGGCAGTCCGCCATCAACGCGCCGGATAACAACCGCATAGTTGGGACCGGCGGCATCACTGGCATCTTCGAACAAAACAGATCTCCCGTCGGCAGAGATATCGCGGGCAGAATTCCAATCGTGCCAGGAGAGATCCACGTCCTCTTTGTCGCCGGAGCGCGTAAAGCCCATGGCAAGGCGACTGGATGTCAGAGTAACTAGAGCGCGGCCGTCAGCGGAGATGTCCTGCAATACGACTCCCATGGGGACATCCAGCAACCGTCGAACCTTGCCGGAGAGATTCACCGCCATCAGGCTTAAGTTGTTGCCCTTCTTCGCTGCGGTAAACCAGATCTCATTGCCGTCAGATCGCCACGCCAGGCCGCTCTCGGACTCCCAACTTCCGCAGAGCGTTTGAACATGTCCCGACATATCGACCACTGAGACGGCTCCGCGATTGTCCCAGAGCGCCGGATGGTCCATGAAAGCGATCAGGTCTCCGCGTGGCGAGATCCGAATGTTGCTGATCCATCCACCGCTCTGGTAAAGGACCTTGCCGATGGGATATTCGAGCCGGCTCTGACCTTCAACATAGTGAACGACGGCCAGACCGCCCTTTTCGTCCCAGTCGGCCCAACGAACATCGGAAAGCACCTCTTTTGGAGCGCCGCCAGCGATCGGGCCGCTAGCCAGCATGCCGTTGGTGGTTTCCAGCAGCCCGGTATGCGAACCACCAACAACCAGCGCCAGTTCGCCACTGTGGGAGATGCTAAGCAAGATGGCATCGGTGAATTCCAGAGGTTGCGAAAGCAATGAGTTGCCGACCGTGGTGAAGAGCTGCACTGGCTTGTTGTTCCACGCGGCTCCGTAAATGATGGACTGGCCATCCGGAGCGAACCGTGCCGAGTAGATGGTGCCGGATTCGAAAGTCAACCGGCGATAGCTGGGAGAGGCAGCGGGAGTGCGAAGCCACGCGGCCAGCACCAGCAGGACCGTGGCCAGAGCGAGGAGTCCTGCCAGCATCCACGGCAGCGCCTGTGACTTCGGTTGCTTGTGCGCGGAAGACGATGCAATCCGCACCGGCGAAGAACCGGAAACTGTTTGCAGCGCAAATACCAGGTCTTTCGCCGACTGGAAACGATTCTCAGGCTCCTTCTCAAGACAGTGGTGGACAATGTCCTGATACGTTGCCGGGATCGCAGCTTGCTCCAGATTTGAATCGGCGGGTTCTTCGCGTAGGACGGCGGTCATGGTGTCGACTTCGGTTTCACCGTGAAAGGCGCGCTTGCCTGACAGCATCTCGTAGAGAATTGCGCCGAAGCTGAAGATGTCGCTTCGGTGATCGACCATCTTTCCCCGGAGTTGCTCGGGAGACATATAGGCCACGGTGCCGATGACTGCGCCATGCTTGGTAACCGTGGTAAGGCTTTCGACGGAGCGTTGGTCTTCTGTGGAGAGCTGAAGCTTGGCTACTCCGAAGTCGAGAATCTTGATGCGATCGTCATTGGTAAGAAACAGATTTTCCGGCTTCAGATCGCGGTGCACGATGTTGCGGGCATGGGCGGCGCTCAGTCCTTGTGCGATCTGGAGGGCGTATCCGGCGGCTTGGCGAACGGTGATGGGGCCTTCGCCCAGTCGCAGGCGCAGCGTTTTGCCTTCGAGCAATTCCGCAACGATGTAAGGAGTGGTCCCCTCAAAGCCGACGTCATAAATCGCAACAATATTGGGATGGTTGAGGGCCGCAGCGGCACGAGCTTCCTGTTCGAAGCGGCGGAGATGGTCGGGATTGTCGCTCGAGGCAGGTCGAATCAGCTTGAGGGCGACATCCCGTCCGAGCCTTTCGTCGCGTGCCCGAAAGACCTCTCCCATGCCCCCTGCGCCGATCTTTTCGAGCACCCGGTAGTGCCCGATCAACTGCCCGATCATAAACGGTTCCAACGGCTGTAGCTTGAAATGGTAGGGGGGACTGCTTGCACGCGTCAATAGCTTCGGAGTCTATACGGCAGGCAGCGGTATTGTCGGCTGCGTGCTAAACTGATCGCCGCCATGAGCGAAGCTCCTACAGCACCGCCTTTCTGCTCCGACTGCGCGACAAAAACGCAGCCGGCCGGTGGCGGGACACCTGCCCAGTCCGCATCGCGAATGTGGCGGTCGAGTGACGGAAAGTTTCGTCTCGATACTCCGAAGACCAGTGTCATCACCGACCCGGCTTCGCAGAAGGCGATCCTTCTGGATCACGTGAAGAAAGAAGCCACAATTGTCCCGATGCCGCCCGCTGCTTCCGGAAGTGCGCAGCCAGGTTCACCGAAAATTCCGGCTGCACTGGGACAAGCTCCGCCCGTAAAAGTAGAGGACTTGGGCAAGTCGATGATCGAAGGTCATGAGGTGGAGGGCAAGCGGTTTACCTTGCCGCCGTTTTCGCCTCCTACCAAACCCGAAATGCCGAAAGCCAAGATGCCCGGTGCCCCAAAAGTCGATCTGCCCGGCGCGCCCAAGGCTCCAAGGGTACCGGGCGCACCTGCGCCGCCACAAGCTCCGAAGCTGCCCACGGTGCCCAGCGTGACTGAGGTGTGGACGAGTGTGAAGCTGAAGGCACCTGTGCTCACCAAGGTGACTACATCCGCTGGAGAGCAAACGACATACTGCAAGCCCGTTTCTGGCGATGACCCCCATCCATCGGTGTTTCAGATTCCGCAAGGGTATAAAATCAAGCCACCGAAGGTGTGAGAACTTGCTTGTTGGTCGTGCTATAATCTCAGTTCGCCTGCATTCATACCGAGGCTATCCTGTGATCTCCTCTAAAGGCGAATCCTGCGCCATCCAAGTTCTTTAAATACGAGGTCGAACCATGTCCGGCCATTCCAAATGGGCCACAATTAAGCACAAAAAGGGCGCGCTTGACGCCAAGCGCGGCAAGATCTTCACCCGACTCATTAAGGAAATCAGCATCGCCGCGAAGAACGGCGGAGGCGATCCTGATTCCAATCCGCGCCTGCGCACCGCCATTGTTGCGGCCAAGGCCGAGAACATGCCTGCTGACAACATAAAGCGGGCCATCCAGCGCGGTACCGGCGAACTCCCCGGCGCCACCTATGAAGAGTTCAGTCTCGAGGGCTACGGTCCCGGCGGCGTTGCAATCTTGCTCGACATTAACACCGACAATCGCAACCGCACCGTCAGTGAAATCCGCCACGTCTTCGGCAAGAACGGCGGCAACATGGCTGAAGCAGGCGCCGTTTCCTGGATGTTCCACAAGAAGGGCGACATCATCGTCCCGAAGTCCACGGCCAAAGAGGATGATTTGATGAATATCGTTCTCGAAGCGGGCGGCGAGGACCTCAATGATGACGGCGACAATTGGGAGATTCTTACTGAGCCGTCTGCTTACGAGACTGTTCTTGAAGCGGTGAAGAAGGCGGGCATTACGCCAGCATCTTCGAGCGTTGCGTTCATTCCTCAGAACTACATCAAGCTCGAAGGTCAGGCTGCGAACACCATGATCCGGCTGATGGAAGCGCTCGAAGAACACGACGACGTGCAGAACGTTCACGCTAACTTCGACATCGACCAGAAGTTGCTCGAAGAAGTTGCGGGATAGTCCGCTTCTTCGACAGAAAAGAGTTGAGGCCGCCCAGGCAACGGGCGGCCTTCTTCTTTCACTGCACTTCTCCGCCCGAAGTTTTCAACATGTTCGTGGAAAATCTTGTGCAAAAGGGGCAAAGTAACTACGTAAGTGATTCATTGGGAGATGCTTCAGCAGATTGCACTGGAGTAAGTGCTGGCACTTTCGTGCCCCGTTTCGGGAAAAAGTTTCTGTGAAATCCAGACTCGACAGAATTCTGGTAGATCGTGGCCTCGCTGCCTCTCGTGAGCGTGCGCAGGCGTTGATTCTCGCCGGCAAAGTGCTCGTCGACGAACAGAAGATCGACAAATCCGGCGCACAAATTGACGAAGCCTGCGCGATTCGTCTGCTCGGAGAAGATCTGAAGTACGTGAGTCGCGGCGGGCTGAAGTTGGAGCGTGCGCTGGAGCACTGGAACATCGATGTGGATGGAAGGCCCTGCCTTGATGTAGGCGCGTCTACAGGAGGGTTTACCGACTGCCTGCTGCAGCACGGCGCCGCGCGAGTGATCGCCATCGATACCGGCTACGGTCAAATGGATTTCAAGTTGCGCCAGGATCCGAGAGTCCGACTGCTGGAAAAGACGAATGCACGTTATCTCACACGCGACGCGCTCGGCGAGTTCGTGGATTTTATCGCCATGGATGTCTCGTTCATCTCTGCAACGCTGATCCTTCCTGCCGTTATCGCCTCTGCTTTTCGTCCAGATCAGAGAGGTCAGATCGTCGTGCTGGTGAAGCCTCAGTTTGAAGCGGGTCGCGAACATGTCGGCAAGGGAGGCATCGTTCGCGACGAAGATGCGCAGTTGGCGTCTTTGGAGAAGGTCAGAGCGGCCTTGACTGAACTCGGTGCGCAGAAGACCGGCAGCATTGATTCACCCATCCTTGGAGCGGAAGGGAACCGGGAATTCCTTCTCTACGCCCGATTCTAGTCATGCGTAGCTTAGTATCCTGTACGCGAGCGCGCATTTCGGTACAATCACTCTTTCATCATGGCGACAAGCAAGCCGCAGGCCCCGGTCAAGACGGCGGCAATCATTTCGCGTCCAGATCGTCCCGAAGTTGCGCAGATCGTTCCCGGTCTTGTGCGCTGGCTCGGCGAGAATGGCTACGAGGTTGTGACGGATCTGGAAACGTCGAAATATGCCGGCGGGAAGCCATCTGTGCCCCGCTCGCAACTGGGATCAATGCCACTCGATCTGGTCATCGTGCTGGGCGGCGACGGCACTCTGCTCTCGGCCGCGAGAGCCACGGCTGCAGTGGATGTGCCCCTGCTCGGTGTGAATCTTGGCTCGCTCGGATTTCTTACCGAGGTTCCTCAGCAATCGCTGTATACGATGCTGGATGCGATCGCGCGGGGCCGCGCCACGGTGGAGCATCGTGCTCTCATGGAATGTACGTTGCTGCGCGGCGACGAAGTACGCGGCAGTTATCTGGTCTTCAACGACGCGGTCGTCAACAAGACCACCCTGGCGCGGCTGAACACTTACGACCTGTACATTGATGGCGTTTTTGTTTCCAGCTATCGAGCTGATGGCATGATCGTCGCCACGCCGACTGGATCGACGGCATATTCGCTTTCCGCGGGCGGCCCGGTACTGATGCCGACCGTCAAAGCGCTCGTAGTTACGCCCGTGGCACCCCACTCACTCACGCACCGGCCGTTGGTGGTGCCCGACTCTACCGAGATTGAGATTCTGCTGCGCAGTGAAGAAGAAGTGGCTTACCTCAGCCTGGACGGACAGCCCGGCCTCGATCTGCGTGACGGCGACCGGGTGCGATGCCGGCGATCGCAGCATACGGTCAATCTGTTTCGTACAGGATCAGACTTTTTTCAGGTATTGCGTACCAAGTTGAAGTGGGGAGAACGGCAGGCGTGAGGAATTGCTTCGTTATCGCCGGAGTCTTTCTTGAAGCGCGCCCTCGATAACACTACTGCGAGCGAATGAACTGAAAAGTGGCCGCCAACTTGTTAAAGGCAGCCTCATCCTCAACTCTCTTTTGAAGCAGTTGTACGCAGTGTTATCCAATAAATCGGCCCGCCTCCTGGCCGAAACGCCAATAACATCTCCAGTATCCGATCGTCGCACGCGAGAGTGCCCTTTGTAGCCGTCAGTCGACCCATGCGCCCAAAGGCGGTTGCCTGCCGCCGATCGGAGTTACATTTCTCGAGAGCGAGGGCTCGCCGTATACCGTCCATCGGAGTCTTCCATTCGAGACTGTTGGGTTCTCCGAAGATGGTGAGGCTCCCGCCGGAAGGCAGCGATATAGTGAATCCTCTCTCGGGGCCGGCTTGGTCCCCAGTTATCCCGACGAGTCCCTCAGGGACCGTGACCTCATACCCCAGGGCTGGATTACTGTAGGCGCCGGTTATGCGTCTGGCCGTTTGAGCTGCACTGGCGCAAGAAATTACGAGAATGATGATGAAAATTCGCATATCTGCCTTCTGACGAACGCATTGTTAAAGCTCCTGGCGCAGCAGGTCTGAAATCTTCTCCCGCCTCCGGATTAGCTTAGCCGATTTACCGGACACCAGCACCTCGGCTGGGCGGGGCCGCGTGTTGTAATTTGAGGCCAGCGCCATTCCATAGGCTCCCGCGTCGAGAATCGCGAGCAGGTCGCCCTCTTCGAGCACGGGGAGTGTTCGATCGCGCGCGAAAAAGTCTCCCGTCTCGCAGACCGGCCCGACGATGTCCGTGGTCTCCGACTTTGCGATCTGGTCCGTGTGCAGCGTAACCGGAATTATCTCGTGGAACGCTCCATAGAGAGCTGGCCGGATGAGATCATTCATGGCGGCATCGACAATCAGGAACTTCTTTCCGTTATTCGATTTCTTGTAAACGATTGAGGTCAGCAAGGCGCCCGCGGGGCCAACGATGGATCGACCCGGTTCCAGCAACAAATGTATTTTCAAATCCCTCAGCGGCTTTACGAGAGCCGCGGCGTAGGCTGCAACCTGCTGGGGAAACGTGCCGGCAGGAGGCTGATCGTACGAGATGCCAAGCCCTCCACCGGCATCGACATAGTCGATTTCGTGACCGTCGCGCCGCAATTCGCGAACAAGGTCTGCCACGCGCGACATCGCCTCGCCGAAGGGGCCGGCGTCGGTAATCTGCGAGCCGATGTGCACGCTCACTCCGCGGACCCTGAGATATCGGACCCCCGAGGCTTCCGCGTACAACGCTCGAGCTTCGCTAACGGGAACTCCGAATTTATGTTTGTGCAATCCCGTTGAAATATAGGGATGCGTTTCCGCCGCAACGTCGGGGTTCACGCGAAACGCAACGGGAGCCTTAGTGCGAAGGCGTCCGGCGCACTCCGCCAGAGCCCAGAGTTCCGATTCGCTCTCGATGTTGAACAGAAGAATGCCGGCCTTCAATGCGGCTGTAATTTCTTCGCGCGTCTTGCCGACGCCGGAAAAGACAACTCTTTTTGCTGCCCGGCGATCGGCGGTCATTACACGTTCAAGTTCCCCGCCCGACACGACATCAAAGCCACATCCCTTCCTCGCCAGCAGGCGCAGGATGCTCAAATTGGAATTGGCTTTGACCGAGTAGCAAATTGTGTGGTGTATGTCTCGAAACGCGCGATCAAATGCCAAGTGGTGCGCCGTTATCGTCTCACCGGAATACACGTATAGTGGCGTGCCGAATTTCTCGGCGAGCGTGGTCATCGAAAGGTCTTCGCAATGCAGAACGAGTGGACCTTTCGTGCGCAAGAGTCCGCGCCTGCTGTGCTGATAAGTGAATCCCGGCGCGCGCCCAGGAAGACTCTGATAACGCGAGGTCATTTCTTCTTGGCCGGACTGTGGGCTGCGCCAGGCACGCGAATGGCAACCACCGTCTGATCGTCGAACGTTTCCACGCCGGCCGAGTATTCGGCGACAGCCTTGAACAGGGCGTCGACCACGGCGGCTGCCGAGTTCACGCTACACTCCGCAACGATCTTCTCCACCCGCCCTCTGCCGAAAAGTTCTCCCTTGCGGTTGCGCGCGTCGAGAATGCCGTCGCTGAAGAATACGAACATGTCCCCAGGCTTCATGCGGAAATCGAATTCGTCGTACTCAGCTTCATCGAACAAGCCCAGGGGCAATCCCGTCGCTTCGATAACCTCATTTTTGCCCCCGTGCACGAAAATGGGGCGGGGCAGACCAGAGTTCGAAACCGTAAGGGTCCGCTGCGCGTCGTCCCAAACCGCATAGATGATCGACACGAACTGCGCCTCGATGCGGCGCTCGGCGAGCGACAAGTTCACGGCAGACAGCATCTCGGCAGGCGCGGGTTCGATGGGAGCATGGGAACGGATAATTCCACTCACCAGCGCAGCGTAGATAGCGGCCGGCGCACCCTTGCCGCTGACATCACCGATCACAATGCCGAGACGCGACATGGAATAAGGAATGAAGTCGTAAAGGTCGCCGCCGATGGCGCGGGCAGGCACGAATTTTGCGGCGACGTCGAGATGAGCTAATTTGGGGTTCGATTGCGGCAGCAACCTGCCCTGCAATTCACGGGCAAGTGAGAGATCGCGCTCCAGCCTGCGTTCCTGGCGCTCGATCTCTTCATAGAGCCTGGCATTCTCGAGGGCAATCGCGATCTGCGCCGCGAGAGTGCTCATGGTACGCTGATGCTCTTCGGTAAAAAAACCACGCCGCGTGTGCTCGAGGTCGAGCACGCCCACGACCTTGCTCTTATAGATGAGCGGGACAGCCAGTTCCGAGCGCGTCTCAGGATTGGCCAGCACATATCGCGGATCTTTGGTTACATCGGGGACGAGCACGGCCTGCTTCTCTTGCGCCGCGTAACCGACGATCCCGCGTCCCAGGGAAATCTCGTGCTTGAGGTGGATATTCTCGTTGAAGCGCAACGAGAACCGATGTTGCAGCTTCTCCCCGGAAGAATCTACCAGCAGGATGCTGAACATCTGGTAGTCAATCAGCCGCCGCACCAGTTCGGCGACGCGCCCCAGCAATTCGTCGAGATTCAGGATCGATGTGAGCTCGCGCGCGATCTCATTCAACAAAAGCAAGATGCGCGCCTGCTTGGTCGTCCTGGTATAGAGCTGGGCGTTTTCGATACCCGCCGCCATTCGCGAGGCAACGAGCGTCAGAATGCGAAGGTGCTCCTCGGTGAAGGTGCCGGGCTCACGAGCCTCAATGTCGATCACGCCGATGACCCGGTTCTTAGTGATCAGTGGAATGGCCAGTTCCGAACATACGTTCGGGACACCCTCGATGTAGCGGGAATCCTCGCGAACGTCGTTGATCAGAACAGGCTGACGCGACGCCGCAGTAATGCCGGTGACGCCCTGGCCGACTTTGATCCTGCTACGCTCGGCAAATTCCGGCGGATATCCGACCTGGAAGCGGAAGCGCAGCTCCTGTGTCTTCTCGTTAAGCAAAAGAATGGCGAAAATTTCGTAATCGATGACCTTACGGACGACTTCCGCCACACGGCGCAGGGTGGTGTCGAGGTCGAGTGATGTTGCCAACACGTCCGCGACATCGAGCAGCAACGACTCGACCGGCAGGCGATCCGGCTTGGAGATGACGGAACCCATCGATTCGTAATGATAGCAGCCGCGCCAGTGAATTGTGGCTTAGCTTTGAAGATGAGGCGCGTTACTGGTTTTTCTACTTGCGCGGCACGACGCAGATATCCGAAATGTTGCGGTACTTCTCCGCGTAGTCGAGACCATACCCCACGACGAACTCGTCCGGGATTTTGAAGCCCACGTAATCGCCCTCCAGCGGGAGTTTCCGCCGGGACGGTTTGTCGAGCAAGGTGGCGACCTTCAGCGATTTCGGCTGCCGCGCCTGCAGCAATCGCTTCAGGTAAGTCATGGTCAGTCCGGTGTCGAGGATATCTTCGACCAGGATGATGTTCTTGTCCTTGATCGTCTGGTCGACGTCTTTGGTCAGCTTTACTTCGCCGGTGGAATCCCAACCGCTCTTCAATTCCTGCGTGGGCGTAGGACGGTTGCCATAGCTGGATACTCCGATAAAGTCGAAGGTGGCGTCCAAGTGCACCTGACGCGCCAAGTCCGAGAGGAAAATCGTGGCGCCTTTCAGAACTCCCACGAGAATAACCGCCTGGCCAGCATAGTCTTTCGTGATCTGCGCACCTAATTCGCTTACGCGTTTCGCAATTTTTTGCCGCGAAATCAGCACCTTCAGTTCTGACATGGGGTTTCATATTAAACTAGCCGGAGCCCTGATAGAAAGGATTGAGCACTCGGCAATCAGCACTCTGCATTCATCGCTCTGTCGTTTGTAGAACTGCATCTCTGGCTGAATGCTGATTGCTGAGTGCTGATTGCCGGGATTGCAGCATGAATTTGAAAGGCTTCAAACTCACATGGCTAGGCCACGCAACTTTCCGCATTGAAACTCCCGCAGGTAAGACCGTCATTATCGATCCGTGGGTCATGAACAATCCGATGTGCCCGGATTCCGAGAAGAAAGTGAAGAAGGTTGACATCCTGCTCTGCACCCACGGCCACGGCGATCACATCGGCGATGCCGTAGAAATATGCAAGAAGCACAATCCGATTGTCGTCGGCATCCCCGAACTGGCCCGCTGGCTAGGGAAGAAGGGTGCCAAGCAGATCGCCGAGATGAACAAAGGTGGAACGCAAACGGTCGGCGATATCAAAGTGACGATGGTCCATGCCGACCACTCCTGCGGCATTCAGGATGGCGACCAGATGGTCTACGGCGGAGAAGCCTGTGGCTACGTCATCGAGTTTCCCAGCGGCCAGAAGATCTATCACGCGGGCGATACTAACGTCTTCGGCGACATGGCCATCATCCGCGACTTGTATGCGCCCGAAATTGTCATGTTGCCCATCGGTGATCACTACACCATGGGGCCACGGGAAGCGGCATACGCCTGCAATCTTCTTAAGCCGAAGACGGTGATCCCGATGCATTTCGGAACCTTTCCGGTCCTTGTGGGACGGCCAAGCGAGTTGCAGAAACTCGTGCCCGGCGTAGAGGTGCTGGAGATGAAACCGGGCCACACCATCGGCGGATAACCCTCGCAGTTAATCTCGACGAAATGAGGAGCACGTGACACCGAACAAGAAAAGCTCGCGCCCCAGCTGGCGCCACTACGATCTGACGACGGCCGGACCGGTCGACGACTATCTCTACTCCATGCTGCCCAAGCGCGACGACGTTCTCGCCGAGATGGAGGAGTATGCGACCGAGCACAACGTCCCCATTGTCGGCCCCGCTGTGGCGCGCGTCCTGCAGCAACTAGCCCTTATGATCAGTGCCCGCAGCGTCTTTGAACTGGGCTCTGCAATCGGATATTCGACGATCTGGTGGGCGCAGGCCGTCGGCGAGAACGGGCGCGTCATCTATACCGATGGGGATTCGAAGAATGCCGAGCGTGCCCGGGGCTATTTCGCGCGGGCCGGCGTGTCTGATCGGATCACTTTGCACACCGGAGACGCCCTGGAAGTACTCTCTGAACAAAAGCAGGAATTCGACATCATCTTCAATGACGTGGATAAGGACGATTATCCGCGTGTGTTGCGCCTCGTCGCGCCGCGCCTGCGGAAGGGTGGGCTATTCATCACCGACAACGTCCTGTGGAGCGGACGGGTCGCAGAGAAAAATCCAACCGATTCACGTACCAAGGCGATTGTGGAGTTCAATCGAAAGCTGCACGACTCGAAAGACTTTTACACGACCATCCTGCCCATCAGAGATGGACTGGCGGTGGCACTGAAGAAATAGGAGTTGTCAGTTGCCGAGAAGCCCCGATCAATTACGCTGTCGCCATCCGACAGCGAACCTGGGATCGGGCGGGATGGATCGTCCAACACTCCATTTCCAGTTGAAATGTAGACGTCCCACCGGCGCCAATGGCTGGTGCCGAACCTCCCGCCCAAATTCCCCAGTCAGCGCCGCTAATTCCACTCGGCGTTGTGTTGAACACTACCCTTACCGCCGCAACTCACAGAAGAACATCTCGAAGGTCAGAATGCTGCAATTCCGTTGAATCCGCTGAGAGGGGAAACCCCGCCCGCAAACCCAACATTCTGGAGTGTGCCATCATTCTGCACTGCGAAGATTCCGACGGTACCTGCCACGGAGTTCAAGGTGTAAACGAACTTGCCATCGGCAGTCACCGCGATATCGAGATTCGTCGATCCAGAGGGATTCATACCTACGACGGTTCCTGAAAGTGCGGTCAATGCTCCTGTGTTCGCGATGGCGAACCCGGAGATATTGGAGGTGCCGGCATTGGAGGTGTAGACGAACTTGCCATCAGGTGTCACCACATTCCAGCAGTTCGCAGCGCCTAATGTCGGAAGACTGGTGCTGATCGGAGAAAGCGTGCCATTGCTCGCGATCGCATAGGATGAGATCGCTGAACCGTTGGGCACGCCAGAAGGACCGGTTTCGGAGACCAGGGCCGCTCCGTTCGGAGCGAAGCTCACCGAGAACGCGCCTGCTCCTACGCTTGGGTTCACCATAGTCGGAGACAGAGCGCCGTCGCCGCGGACCGTGAACACGTCAATATTGTTGGTCAAACGCTCCACCACAACCAGAAACTGGCCGTCCGGACTAAATGCCAGTCCTCCCGCCCCCGAATTGTTGGTCGAGAGAAACCGAGTGGAATTCGGGATTTGATTTAGCTTGCCATCCTGCAAGTTGAATCCGACGACGTTGCTGCTGCCGCCCACATTCAGGACATAGACAACGTTGCCGTGTTGCGCCACTGCATTCGGCTCGCTGCCGCCACTGATCACCTTGTCCACCAGCGACAGAGTTGAGCGGTGAACCTTGAAGACAGAAACAGTGCCGCTCCCGGCATTGACTGCGAACAGCAGCGAGTGGTCCTGGCTGAGTGTAAGGGAGCCTTGAGATTCCAACGGATCGTTGTTGCCGCCGCTTCCTCGGCCGCCGGTCGCAAATCTGCCCTCCTCCCGCAGAGTGCCGTCGGCACCACGCCGGTAAGCGATCACCTCATTCTTTCTTACGGAGTTGGTCATGACGAATACTGCCCCGGCGCTGTCCAGTGATTCTCGATCCTGCGCCGATGCCTGCATCGACGAGATCAAGCCAATCGTCAAAGCGCCCACCCACAGCAAACAAACTGCTTTGTACATCCTGATCCTCCTATGGTTTTGTGACTCGCACGACTGCAGTTTCTGAAGACACAACACAAACGATTGTTTCTTCAGGCAGCATGCGCGTGTCGGATGAGAGGTTCGAGGTGCAGAGAAGTTTCAGTGGCGGCGCAAATTTAACATCTCGATTAGGACGGAAGAGGGCCCAGCGCTGCTATCCGGAAAATCTGCTGACCGGAGGCCCTCCGATTTGTGGAAAGTGCTGTCACAAAAAACGTGACTGTCCAATCTCATTCCTGGGATGTTGTGGCAAAAGGTCGCAGGTTCAGAGAGTCGCCGGAAGCCTGCCTCGCTAGCTCATTCCTGTACAGTTTCTGAGTGTTCAAAGCAAGAATCTGGTGGTTCGCGATGGTAGTCCTGGCTTGCGGTGTCAGCACCGCGCACGCGCAATCCTACAAATATTTTCGGCTGGGAAATCCGGGCGACGTCGAGACCAAGGCGAGCTTTGGCATTGCCATGATGGGCGGTGGCAGCGATCTGGATGAAGCGTTTCGCTGGCTTTGTAAGAAGGGCAACGGTGGCGACTTTCTTATTCTGCGAGCGACCGGGGACGACGATTACAACTCGTACGTCAATGGTTTATGCAAGGCGAATTCCGTGGCGACACTGATCCTTCCCGACCGCGCGGCAGCCGAGGATCCTGCGGTCGCAGAAATTATTCGCAAAGCGGAGGTCCTCTTTGTCTCCGGGGGCGATCAAGCGAACTACATTCGTGGCTGGGAGGGCACTCCCGTCCAGAAGGCAATGAATGATGACATTGCGGCGGGGAAGCCGATTGGCGGGACCAGCGCCGGACTCGCCGTGGAAGGCGAGTTCGTGTACGGGGCGCTCGGTGACAAGCCGGACGATCAAAACCTGGCATCAGCTGATGTTCTGGCGAATCCATATTTGGAGCGAGTCACGCTGGTAAAGGACTTCCTCAAAATCCCAGGTCTGGGGAATCTCATCACCGATTCGCACTTTGCCAAACGCGATCGGCTGGGACGCTCGCTGGGATTTCTGGCGCGCATCATGAACGATGGATGGAGTTCCTCTCCGCGGGAGGTGGCGATTGATGAAAAGTCCGCGGTGCTCGTCGAACCCGACGGGAAGGCGAAAGTCGTGGGCACCGGCAAGGGTGCTTACTTTCTTAAGCCAACAAGGGTGCCGGATGTTTGCGAGAAGGGCGCTCCGCTGACGTTTCTTGGGATCAATGTCTATCGTGTCCCATCGGGCGGGCATCTTGATCTGAACGCGTGGAAAGGTGACGGCGGCACGGCGTACTCACTGTCTGTGCGGGCGGGGAAGATCGAGAGCACGCAAGAGAGAGCCAGGATTTACTGATTCGGGCTTTGCAAGGTCGACACTTGGCCGCGGTCAATTCACCGGTGGAATCTCTTCCAGGCTCCTGTAAATTGCCAGCCCAAGACTTTTGCCGACGCGCACCATCTCGTCAGCCCCGGCCGAGGCGCCCCCGACTCGAAGTACAGCGTCGCACTTTTCGAGAAGGCGGACGGCGATCGGATGGAAAACTTCATCGAATACCTTGTCGCCGGTCTTCTTGGATCCCCCCAGTTCTGCCAGAGGCAGCGCCAGCCATTCGCCGAGGATTGGAATGTGTCCGGCACGGAAGATCGGCAGCGCGTAAGACTCCATCTGCTGCACATTTTTCTTGATCAGAGCCGGATCGTCATTGGTGCCGGAGCGGTACGGGCCGGCAATCAAGATCATCTGCGCTTGCGATGCTTTCGCTGTCACGAACCTCCTCCAGATACTTTCACGAGCATAACGAACCGGTGAGGCGGTCTCTGGAAATCGGTTGCATTCCCCAGGTATGCAGCGACGCGATTTTTACGCTGCCATCGAGCTTCATTTGCAGCGGACCGGAGGGGATCTGGTAAACGCGCGCGGTAAGGGCGACGGTCTCGTTCACGAAGACTTCCACGACCGAGCCGTCGAGGAACATGTGCAGCCGCACGGGGGATCCCGCAGGCCCTGGGAGTGGTGCAGTAATCGCGTTCACGCGAAGTTCGCGACTCCCTGATTGGCGGGAACATGAGACGGATACGAAGTCTCCAGCATCCGAGTAAAGGCGCAACTTAAAGTCATCGGCCCTCGGCTGGAGATGCACTTCTATCTCGGCGGCAACATCCTCGATTCGAACCGCATCGATGTTCCCGGCGTCACCAGCGCGGAGTTTCCCAGCGACGGGCGCTACCTCCGTCTGCAATTCGTTTTGCGAACTCAACGAAAGCACGCGCGGAAGGGACATCGCGCCCGCCCATCCCGCTGCAATCAGATCGGTGTCGGGGCGCGTTTCCGGAATCCATCCCCAGAGAATGCGTCTACCGTCGGCGTCGAGCATGGTCTTTGCCGCGTAGTACGAGCCCCAATCGACCACTCCTTCTTTCTCCGGGGTGAAGCGCTGGTTCGTGTACGTGCCCACCTTCCACCGAACTTTGCCCATGGTGGAGATCAACAGCACATGCCTGTTGCCCAGCGGAAAAAAGTCGGGGCATTCCCACATCTCACCGGTATCAACCGGATTCATGCTCGCGCTCTTGCTCGGTGAACCTTCGATCAGCGGATGCAAATATGTCCAATGGCGCAAATCTCTCGAAGTATAAAGGAGGATCATCCCACCTTTGCCACGCGCGCCCGAGCCGAGGATCAGCATCCAGTTTTCCCCCTCGTGCCACAAGGCTGGATCCCGGAAGCCGGTGACGTCGAGTCCGGGGGGCGGCGACGAGATGACGGGTTCGGGAACCTTCTTCCATGTCCGCAGTGCATCATCCTGCGCAACCGCGAGGCATTGTGTTTCGCGCCACGTGTGGACTCCATCGCGAAGTGTTGCGTCGGCTGATGAATTCGGAGGTGCCACCGCTGTATAGATCACAGTGGGCTTCCCGTTATCGAGGACGGCGCTGCCGCTGAAAACTCCGTCCGAATCGGGACCGCCACGGGTAGGCGCGAGCGCGATGGATTCGTGCTGCCAGTGGATCATATCGGGGCTTGTCGCATGTGCCCAATGCATGTTGCCCCAGGTCGCGCCGCTGGGATTGAACTGGTGAAACATGTGGTAGCGGCCGCCGAAATAGATCGGACCGTTG
Source organism: Terriglobia bacterium (assembly GCA_020073385.1). Classification (GTDB taxonomy): domain Bacteria; phylum Acidobacteriota; class Terriglobia; order Terriglobales; family Acidobacteriaceae; genus Sulfotelmatobacter. The sequence continues at coordinate 28,657 of JAIQFH010000060.1, forward strand.
GGATCGTTCATCCAGTTGTGCGAAGGCAACAGATGGTACTGCGGCCGCAGCGGGTCGGAAGCCAGTTTCCGGCACAGGCTCGCATCGCCGGAATCGCCGCTGCCGAGACCGCGGGTCCACACAGAACCGACTGCGGCTGCGCCCGACATTTGGAGGAACGTTCGGCGAGAAATAGGCATGAGTCCACCGTTACGGATCTGAACAGAACCCAACATCAGTGTGGTCTATTTCTTACCATATCGAGAGCAAAGACGGGTTGGATATAATCGAGTGAAAGTTCCACAGTTCATGGTGTTGCGATCTCCTTTCCAACTAGGCTATTCGATCGCTCTCGCGCTTGCGTTGCTGGTGAGCGAGGGTGCGCTGGCACAATCGCACTCACATTCCGCCAAGTCTTCCGAGCAAACGGCGCTGCAGAGAGGGCAAGAAGCGCTGAAAAAGGGAGACCTCGCGCAGGCTCGCGCAGAGTTGGAGAAAGCCGTACGCCTGGCGCCGAACGACGCGACTGCGCAGTCGGCACTTGGTTGGGTGCTGGCCTTGCAAGGACAGAGTGACGCAGCCATCGAGCATCTCCGTGCCGCGATCCAGTTGAAGCCTGCGTTCGTGCAAGCCCGCCTGACTTTGGCAAGCGTGCTGTCACAGCAAGGCAAGGCAGCGGAAACCGAGCAAGAACTGCGCACAGCCGTGAACATCGCTCCCGAGAATGCTGAGGCGCACCGGATGTTGGCTAAGGTTCTCAGCACGAAACCCGGCGACGAGGCTCTCTCGCACATGCAGCGGGCCGTGGACTTGGATCCGAAGCGCGCAGACCTTCGTGATGACCTGGGAACGATTCTCGCGCAACGCAATCGCGATCAGGAGGCGGAAGGCGCGTTCAAAGAAGCGCTGAAGTTGGATCCTGGTCTGGAACTGGCGCATTTTCACCTCGGGGTGGAGTATCTGCAGTCCCACAACCTGGACGACGCGGGCAGCGAATTGAGGCAAGCCATCCACTCGGTGCCTCGCCACGCCGAGGCGCACTTCTATCTGGCCAAAGCACTGGCTGAACAGTCCAAAAGTGAGGAAGCGCTGGACGAGCTGCGCCAGGCTGGTGCCCTGAAGCCAGGTTGGTTCGAGCTGCAGGTGGAATTAGGGATTGCCAGCCAGCGTGCCGGAGATGTGGAAGGAGCGGTGAAGGCATTCGATCAAGCCCTCACGTTGCATCCGGAAGATGCGGAACTCTACAACGATCTGGGGCTCACGCTGGTGCAAAAGGGGGATGCGGAAAATGCTATTCCAAAATTCCAGAAGGCGACGCAGCTTCGTCCGCAGGACGGATCGTTTCGCGGCAATCTAGCCATCGCCTACCTGCAGTTAGCGAATTTCGATGCGGCCATCACGGAACTTGATACTGCAATCAAGCTGGCGCCGGGAAACCCTTCTCTGCACTACAATCTCGCGCTGGCGTACAAGTTAAAGGATCAGCTCGACAAGGCCGTCACCGAGTTCCAGGAGGCGATTCGTATCCAGCCGTATCTCGCGGACGCCCATTACGCTCTGGGGGTTCTATTCTGGCAGCGCGGCGAATTTGACAACGCCACCGACGAACTCAGAAAGGCGGTTCAAACGAAACCGGATTATGCGGAGGCGCACTACACTCTTGGAACTGTTTACAAGCAGCAGGGGAAAATCGCTGATTCAGCCAGCGAACTGCGGGAAGCGATTCGGCTGCAGCCGGATTTCGCCGGTGCGCACATCACTCTGGCAGGCGTGCTCAGGCAGCTGGGAGACGCCGACGGAGCTGCCGCCGAGGCGAAGGAAGGCGCCCGAATCTCGGCGATGGCCAACAATCTGCAAGCGGCAACCGTTTCGACGAACTCTGGCAAGCGACTCCTTGCAGCGGGAGATCTTGATGGCGCAATCGCACAATTCCGATCAGCCGTGCATTCGGACCCGAAATATGCGGTGGCACATTATCAGCTTGGACTTGCCCTACAGCAGAGCGGCCAAGCGGACGAAGCAAGGAAGGAGTTCGAGAAAGCTGCCGAGTTGAATTCGCAGTTAAAGGCTCCGCCGAGGTAGCGGAAATCAATTGCCGCGGCTGCGCAGTGCCACCAAGTCCTCTACCACCGGCACACCGTGCGCGATCTTTACACGAAGCAAAGCTTCGAACGGCTTGAGGTCAGCGACTTTTGACACATTCAGGCGCCGAAGCAGTTCCTTAATCGAGTCCTCACGGCAAACGTATTCGACGGCGGCCTGTGTTCCAAACGTCGAGTTTCCGGCAAGAATCAAGACAGAACGGGATGGATCCAGACCTGGAAGAAGGGCGATAACAGCATAGTCCTCTACAGTCGGCTGATTCGCCGGTGTTGCGAGAAAGTTCTCCGGTTCGCCCGGTTGAGGATGAACGTTAAGGACCGCCAGATCTCCTTTGCGCGGGCCCGAGTCCAGCCGCTTGAAAATAAACTCGCGCGTTCCGGGAATGTCGAGCAGCGTCAGATTCTCCGAAGGAGATCCAACGAAGATCAGATCGTAATTCTTTGCGTCATCCAGAGTAAACAGCGCGCCGCGCTTTACGCGTAACGGTCGGTTCAGCAAGAAGAAAACTCGATCAAGTTGATGGATCGCCAGAACCTCTCCGACGCCCGTGTAGTGGTCGAGAATGAAGGAGCGTGCGTCTGATGCGGGATTGAAGTAGCGCATCCCGGTTTCCGGGCGCCCGACGAAGCTCCCGTTGCTGAAGACGACCAGGGGTTCTTGAGAACCATCTACGAAACGACTCCAGAAAAGCCGGTAAGCTGCTGGCACCGCTTGGACGGCAACCGGTTGGTTGCGATCTCGTGAGAACAGGAACGCGCTGGTCGCCACAGACGCAGCGAGAAGAACCAGCAGGACCCCGACCGCAATCACCCATCCACGATTTGACGGTCGAGCCTCCGCCTTCTTCTCGGGTACTTCAATCCCCGGTGCTGGCGTTACCAATGCGTCTGGCTTGCCGCGCAAGTGAAACGCCAAAACGTAGGAGCCTTTGGGAATTTCCACGAGGATCGGGTCGGTGACGCCTTCATGCGCGTAGTACTCTGCCAGCTTTACGCGAAGGCGTCCGGCTTGGACCCGGACGGTGGAGTCGCTCTGCGGATCAAATCCTGGCGGCCGCCCAAGAACCTCGGTCGCGATCTGGTATTCCTTGAGTGCCACGCCCGGGTGATCGAGGGAGTGTTCGGCGAGGTAGCGCAACAGGCGACAGAGAGACTCGGAAGAGTGGAGGCTATGGCTTTTGGTAAGTCTCTCTACTTGCTGGAAGCATTCCTCACGCCCAACATCGAAACTGTGTGTTACGGCCATATGACCGGGAAGTAACCGAGCTGCCTATCCTGCTCTAAACCCACAACTTGGCGTAGGTAACAGTATCAAACCTAGTGAAACATAATCCAGATAATTGTTTTGTATTACGAATGCACCCCATCTGTTCCAAGCGTCTCTCCTGCATTTCTGGGGCAATCTGTTTTTGTGAAATCTGAGGAGGAAGTTCATGAGAAGGTCTCTGTGGTTCGCAGTGACTACGATGAGTCTTCTGTGCGGATTGGCAGGCACGAACGCTGCCGGCCAGGCAATCTACGGCAGCATTCTGGGCACAGTGACCGATCCGTCCGGGGCAGCCGTTAATGGAGCGAAAATTATCGCGACCAGCCAGACGAAGAACATCTCCGTCGAGGGCGCCTCGAACGAGAGTGGCAACTATTCGATTACTCACCTTATGCCCGATGTCTACACGGTTCGAGTCGAGGCCAGCGGGTTCAAGACTCTCCAATTCAAGGACATTCAGGTATCTGCGGATAACGGCTCCCGCGTCGACGGACAGTTCCAGGTCGGCGGAGCTTCCGAGACCGTCGAGGTCACCAGCGAAGCGCCCCAGCTCAAGACGGACCGCGCCGATGTCGCCGTCGAATTCACCGGAAAGCAACTTCAGGAACTTCCCGTTTACAACCGCAGCTTCCAGAGCCTAGAGTTGCTGACCCCTGGAACTCAAATCCTGAGCGACTGGGGCCATGCGGCCACAGAAAATCCCCAAGGCAGCAAACAGATTTTCGTCAATGGGCAACACTTCAGCGGCACAGGTTATGAGCTAGACGGGACGGACAACCAAGACCCGATCCTTGGGATCATCATCGTGAATCCAAGTCTGGATACGATCGAAGAGACCAAGATTACGACTCAGAACTACGACGCTGAGTTCGGCAAGGCAGTCGCCGGAATTATGACAGCCCACACCCGATCGGGCAGCAACGCCTTCCACGGAAGCGGCTACTTCTACGATTTGGATCCGGTTGATCCGGCTAAGAACCCGTTCACCGGTTCCGCGTCGCCTAACAGCTGGAAGCAATTCGGCGGTGCGATCGGTGGGCCAATCATCAAGAACAAGCTGTTCTTCTTTGGCAACTACGAGGCTACGCGCCGCACCTCAGGCGTCTCGCTGCTTACGTCTGTTCCCACCCAACTGGTGCGGGACACCTGCCTCAACGCATCAAGTTCGACTTGCGACCTGAGCGAGTATCTCGGTTTCGCGCACAGTGGTGGTAACGGCCAAGTGTACAACCCGTACATGACGCAAGGCGCAAGAACTCTTTACACCGGCAATGTAATCCCGCAAACCGACTTGCAGACTGTGGACGCAAACTTCGCCGGATCGGGGCTGACCACTTCGGAAAGTATCCTGGCCATGTTGCCGGCTCCGAATGCCCCGGGTGCCAGCGGCTCGAACGGGACATACGACAACTTTACAGCGAATGGAAGCGGCACCTTTAACGACTACCAGTACGTCACGCGTATTGACTACACCGTCGGCCAGAAGATGCAGCTCTTCGGCCGCTACACGCATGCCAACTTCAAATTGTCTGGCAAGCCGGTGTTCGGCAACGCCATCGGCGGCCCTGGTTTGGGCTATCTGGGATTGGGCGGCCAGTCGCTTATCAACAACTACAGCATCGCTGCTGGCTTCAACTACACGCTGTCGAACACATTGCTCACGGATTTCCGTTTCGGATATTTCCGCTATAATCCGCACTCGACGAAATTCGACCAAAGCAATGGAACCGCAGCCTCGTCTCTGGGATTACCAGGACTGAACATTGCTTCGGATACCACAACGAACGGTCTGCCCGGGTTCTTTTTCGACCAACTCGATACGCAGTTTGGCGAGGCCCTGAATATTACTCGCTGCAACTGCCCTCTGATTGAAAAAGAGCAAGGCTACCAGTTCGCCAACAACTGGACAAAGATGTACGGAAACCATCAGTTCAAGTTCGGTGCGGACCTGCGGCACGCAACCAATTTGCGTGTTCCGTCCGATTCGAACCGTACGGGCCAGTTGAATTTCAAACACGATACTACCGGTGACGGAAACGGCACCGGCGGTCTGGACCTGGCCTCCTTCTTGTTCGGGGCTGTCGGATACTTTGACCGTTATGTCGGTTCACCGACCGAACCAAACTCCGTGGAAACCCAGAACCGGTATTTCTTCTACGGCCAGGACACCTGGCGCGCCACCCACAAGCTGACCGTGAACTACGGTCTGCGTTGGGAGTACTACACACCGGAATATGTCAACGGCAAAGGCAATGGCGGATTCGCCGTGCTGCCGGAAGGCGTTATCCGAGTTGCGGGTTACGGCGATATCAGCATGAATGGCAACACCAAGGCCAATCTTGGGCTGTTTGCTCCACGGTTAGGCATCGCCTATGAACTGAATCCCAAGACGGTTGTCCGCATGGGATACGGGCGCAGTTTTGACATCGGAGTGTTCGGTTCGTTGTTCGGCCACACCGTAACGCAGAACCTGCCGGTGCTCGCCGATCAAGTTCTGCAGTCGCCGACTTTCGACAACAAAACCACCGCCTTTAATTTCACAGGAGCGTGCCTGCCCGCCTCGGGGGGTTACAACCCTGCGATTTGTGGGCCGGCAGATCCTCAGAGCGCGTTTCCGGTAATCCCGAGCAACGGAATCCTGCCTCTATTCGGGCCTTCCGGAACGGTCTCGCCTCACATTCGGCCTGACAAACTGGTGGCGCCAACCGTCGATGCGTGGAACATCACCGTGCAGAGACAAGTCACGAACAAGTTGAGCATCGAGGCCGGGTACGTAGCCAATCACGGCAGTCATACGTTCAAGGGCACCGGCCCCACATACAACGTGAACCAGGCAACAGCTGTTGGTTTCGGAACGTTGTCCTACGCTCAGCGGTCACCGTACAACACTGCGTTCACGACTCCGTACACGGATGCTCTTGGCAACACCACCAACGTTGTCTGTTGCGGTGGTCAGTCAATGGGTTACGCTGGCAACGACGGAACCAATTCTTACAAAGCATTGCAGATCACCGTTAACCAGCGGACGAATGCAGGCCTGACCCTGTCGGGCTCTTACACGTATTCCAGAGCCCTCGACAACGACGGTGGCTACCAGCCCGATCTCAGCGTCGGCAACGGGCGCCAGGACTACAACCGTGACAGCGTGTTGATCTTGACCTCCATTTACGAGCTGCCCTTTGGGCGTGGAAAGAAATTCATGGGTAATGCCTCCCGCGGACTTGACTTGCTACTGGGAGGTTGGCAATGGAACGCAACCCTGACAATCGGCAGCGGCTTACCCTTCACCCCAAGCTACCAGAATTGCGGGCTAGACAGGGACACCGGACCTTGCCGACCCAGCCTCACTGGCTCATTCCATAGGGGGGCCGGTGCCTTCAATGGTCAAACTCACTCGGTGGTCTTCTTTACTCCCGTCGCCCAATCGCTCTGCAACAGCACCGATCTCACAGTTTGTCCGGACGGTCAGGTCCTAACCAGCGGACCCTTTACCGATCCGGGCCTTGGGAAATTCGGCAACATCCAAAGAAACAGCTGGACTGGTCCGGGAGAGTTCCTCTCCGATATGTCGATCTTCAAGAACTTCACCATTACGGAGAGGGTGAAGGCTCAGTTCCAGGCTCAGTTCTTTAACGCATTCAATCACCCGGTTTACAACAAACCCAACGGCTGCGTTGATTGCGCTGGTGGCGGAATCATCAACGGCCTTGAGCCCGACACACTGATGCGTCAGTTCCAACTCGGCGTGCGGGTCAACTTCTAACGTCGACCACTGCCGACAAAACCTCGGGGGAGCCAACCGGCTCCCCCGACTTTCTGAACACGCGTGTAAACGTTTACGCTCACGCCGAAACGGTGACCGGAATAGAGCGATGAAGAAGAAAGTAGTCGGGCTGGGCGAGGTGTTATGGGATTTGTTTCCGGGCCGCGAGTGTCTGGGAGGCGCTCCGGCGAACTTTGCCTACATCACGACGCTGATGGGCAGTCAGGGAATAGTAGCCAGCCGCGTGGGCGAGGATTCGCGGGGAATCGAGGCCCTGCGGAAACTGGAGGAGTTGGGCCTCGACATCGATCACGTGCAGACCGACCGCGACCATCCTACCGGCACGGTGAACGTACACGTCGATGGCAATGGGCAACCGCGCTTCGAAATCACGCAGCCCGTTGCCTGGGATCATCTGCAGTGGACGCTGGACTGGCAGCATCTCGCCGAGACGGCCAGTGCGGTTTGTTTTGGATCGCTGGCACAGCGCTCAGAGACGAGCCGAGAGACGATCCGGCGGTTCCTGAAAGCTACTCCGCCCGGTACTCTGAAGATTTTCGACGTCAACCTGCGGCAGTCATTTTATTCGTCAGAAATTTTGGCAGATTCGATGAGGCTGGCTCACATCGTGAAGTTCAATGACGACGAACTGCCGAAGATCATGAGCTTGAGCCGCATGCCGCACAAGGACGAGTTGTCTTCGGCGCGCCGCCTGATCGAGGAGTACGAGTTGGAATTGATCTCCATCACTCGAGGCGGGAGGGGAAGCCTGCTCGTAAGCAAGAAAAGTTCGAGCGAGCATCCCGGATTCAAAGTGCAGGTGGCAGATACGGTGGGTTCCGGTGACGCGTTCACCGCCGGGCTGGTCCATGAGTACCTGCACGGCGCCTCGCTCGATCTCATGAACGAAGTCGCAAATCTGGTTGGGGCCTGGGTGGCCAGCGAGGCGGGTGCAATGCCCACTCCGAAGCGCGGCGCGCTGGAGCATTCGCTGGCGGAAATTCGATAAGACAATCATGAACCACTAAGGACACGAAGGTGCACGAAGGAAAAACCTTCGTGATACTTCGTGTCCTTTGTGGGTATAGTCCTTAGCGTCGGGCACGGCGCAGCGACTCGATTCGCATCCCCGACTGTTGTATAGTTACGAATGCTTATGTTTTCTTTCGATCCCCCAATGTGTTCGGAGACAAATTATGAAGTACGCAGGAAATAGCGGCATCCTTTATCGGTCGATCGGGTCGACGTTCCTTCTCGTACTTGCTCTCGCTTTTCTTTCTTGCACGTCGAAGCCCGCACCCCAGCCCAAAGCTCCGCCCTCCAAACCGTCGGATATCAAAATCGAGGTGAAGGACGGCGGACCTGTCGTGATCACCACGACCGCGGCCGAATTTCAGATCCTGCCCTCCGGTTTCTTGCAGGCGACACTCCGACTAAGTGACAAGCGCTTAACGCTCGACGAGCCCGTTGTGGGATCGACCGGCGGCAGCGACTCGATCGTCAGTCAAGGCAAAGAACTGGATTTTGTCCCGGATTTTGGACAGACGAAGGTTCTGGAGGCCAGCGGCAAACTGGGGCGCGGGAAGAGAGTAGAGATACCGGCACATCCGCTCGCACCGACAGGGATTGCGATCGAACGCATGCTGGTCGTCGAATCGTACGACGACTTTCCCGGCATCGCATTGATCAGCGCCTCATACAAGAATGTGGGCAAGAGCGATTTTCATATCGATCAGGTCCTCATGCAGCAACACCGCTTCAACGCGCAGCAGGTGGACGCAAAGGCGCAGCCCTATGATATGTGGTCATTTCAGGGATCGAGTTATGACTGGGGCAAAGACGACGTTCAGAAATTAGTGCGGACCTCTTCCCAGCCGAATTTGATGGGCGAAGCTGTGAAAGGAGGCTATGGAGGCGGGATTCCGGTGGTCGCGGCCTGGACCGCGTCAGTGGGCGAAGCGATCGGCCATGTGGAAACGTTGCCCTGGACCCTGTCGATGCCGTTGAAAGTCGATCCGGATGGGCGCGTGAACGCGAGTATCAACATTCCGATCAATTCCGACTTGAAGCCGGGAGAGAGTTACTCGACCCCGCGCAGTTTTGTTGCCGTGTATAGCGGAGACTTCTATGAGCCGCTGCGCATGTGGTCAAGCATTCTACAAAAAGAAGGATGGGAAATCCCGAAGCCCTCGAACGAAGCCTACAACGTGAGTTGGTGCGGCTGGGGATACGAGTTCAACGTTACGCCCAAGCAGATGCTGGGCACGGTGCCTAAGCTGAAGGAGATGGGCATCAAATGGGCCACGCTCGATGATCGCTGGTTTGACACCTATGGCGATTGGAATCCACGTCACGATACTTTTCCCGGCGACTCGATCAAGCAGATGACGGATGACTTCCACAAGCAGGGAATCCTCGCGCAGTTGTGGTGGTTGCCGCTCGGAGCCGAAGACGGGCAAGGGAAGTGGGAGTCGCACAAATACATCGTGTCGAAGGTGGCGAAGGAGCATCCTGACTGGTTCATTCTCGACAAGAACGGCAAGCATGGTCGGATGACGCGTGATCTGGCCGCGCTCTGTCCGGCTGTACCTGAGGTGCAGAGCTACTTTAAGCAACTCACCGAGAAGTTCATCCGCGACTGGGGCTTCGATGGATCGAAGCTGGACAACATCTACAGCGTGCCCGCGTGCTACAACCCGGCGCATCATCACAAGTCGCCGCAGGATTCCGTGAACGCAATGGCCGATGTATACAAGATCATCTTCGAGACCACTCGCGCCATAAAGCCCGAGAGCGTGACGCAGGCATGTCCGTGCGGTACGCCGCCGTCGCTGGCCTGGCTGCCGTTCATCGATCAGGCGGTCACCGCCGATCCGGTTGGCGCGGTACAGGTGCGGCGCCGCATCAAGATGTACAAGGCGCTCCTCGGGCCCCACTCGGCCGTCTATGGAGATCACGTGGAGCTTTCCGAGATGTCTCGCGTCGGCGCGAACGGTTGGAGTGAGCACGGCGCAGATTTCGCGTCAACGGTGGGGACCGGCGGAGTACCGGGTACGAAGTTTGTATGGCCGGATCCCGGCCCGAAGTTCAAGCCGGTCGCGCTAACCACAGAAAAAGAAGCGCACTGGAAGAAATGGATCGCACTGTACAACCAGAAGATGCTATCGAAGGGAGATTTCCGCGATCTCTACGTCTATGGGTACGACTCGCCCGAGGCGTATGCCATCGAAAAAGATGGAAAGATGTACTATGCGTTCTTCGCCGATCCGGGGAAGTCGTTCATGGGAGAGCTGGAATTACGTGGATTGAAGTCCGGGACCTACAACGTCGTTGACTATGTCGACGGGAAGAACTTGGGCAGCGTGCAGGTGGAGAATGGGAAAACTCCGCGACTCAAGGCGGACTTCAAAGACCATCTACTGCTGGAGGTTAGTTTGAAGTAGCGGCTAGTGCTCGCGCAAGAATTGCTCACGATGTGCAGCGTCCCGAAAAGCTTCGGTTCCTCCCGCGCGCGTCGTGGAAAGGGCGCCGGTACGATTTCCGCTCGCGAGGCACTTCGTCAGATCCGAGCCGCGCACGTACTCATGCAGGAAGCCTGCATCAAAACTATCCCCGGCTCCGACTGTATCTACTGGAACAATCTCCTTCGCTACCGCGGTGAAACGATCCGAGCCCTTCTGCGCGAGCGCTCCTTTGCGGCCGAGTTTCACGACCAGGAGCGGAACTAGTTTCGCCAACTTGGCGATCGCTTCTTCCATATTCTCGGTTCCGGCCGCTTTGCAGGCCTCGCGCTCGTTCGGCAGAAACACGTCGACATGGCGCAGAAGCTCTTGGAGTCCGCCTTCCCACCGGTCGTCCGGATCATCGTTGGTGTCGAGCGAGATCGTGAGTCCCTTGGATTTTAGATATCGAAACAGCTCCGCCACTCGCGGCCGCAACGACTTCTGCAGGTAGTACGACGAAAAATGAAAGTGACGCGAGTCAGCCAGGTAGTCGAGATCGAGGTCGTCCCACGTCAACTCTGCGATGGTTCCCGTATACGTGAGGATGTTGCGCCATTGCGCGTGATGCAGGATCACAGTGAGGCCGGTCGTAGTTGCGCCTGGAACGACGCGGACTTTCGACACATCCACCCCACTTTCCCGCAGTCGGTCAAGCGAAATTTGGCCCAGCGGGTCGTCTCCAATGCGCGATTGAAATCCAACGCGGCTGCCCAGAGTGGAGAGATTATGGGCGAGAATCGCAGACGAGGAGCCGAGCGTCAGCATCATGCGGTTAGCCAGCAGTTCGCGCTCGGGTTCGAGTTGCTCGGGTAGTCCGTACAGGATGAGGTCGAGATTCAGTTCGCCGGCGATGGTGACGTCGAAACGGGACATGGGAAGTCAGAACAAGGAAGTCGGCACGCAAAAGCCAATTTCGATTCAGATTTCAGATTGTAATACTTGTCCGTCGGAGGGGTTTCAATCTGCAATCTGAAATCTAAAATCTGCAATCGGGAATTACACCAGGGTCACCTCTGCTCCCGCCTGCTTCAACACGCGGAGATCTGATTTCGGTGCCCCGCGGTCGGTAATGACTTCTTGCAAAGCAGAGGTCGGGGCAATCAGCGACAAGCTCCGCCGTCCAAACTTGCTAGAATCGCATACGGCGACCGTCTTCTTGGCGATTTCCACCATCACGCGATTCACTTTTGCCTCCAGAAGATTTGGCGTGCTTAGCCCAAAGTGAACATCGAAACCGTCCACGCCGAGAAACAAAATATCGGCACTTAAACGCCGCAGAGTTTCCTCAGCAATAGGGCCAACAAGCGAGAAGGAATTCTTTCGCAGAGTGCCGCCGGTCAGAATCACCTCCACCGCCGTCCCCGAAAGTTCAGCGGCAATGTTCACAGCATTGGTAATGATCGTGAGGTTCTGGAAGTTCCGCAGGCTGCGGGCGATCGCAGTCGTCGTGGTTCCCGAGTCCAGGATCAGCACCTGCCCTTCCTTCACTTTCCCGACGGCACACTCCGCGATGCGCAACTTTTCGTGATGGTGCAGTTTCTCTTTTTCGCGCAGTGTTGGATCTTCTAGTGCGCCCTCACGCGAGGGCAGCGCGCCCCCGTGCGTGCGATGGACCAGACCGTGCGCATGCAGGATTTCCAGGTCTTTGCGGATGGTGACTTGCGATGTCTGGAACTGCCTGGAGAGTTCCGTAACCAGGACTCGTCCCTGGTGATTCAGCAGATCGAGGATGGCGCGCCGTCGTTCTTCGTTGAGCACGGAATTAAGCCTGAATGTAAGCGCGTTGCCCGTGGCAAGCGCAGCTGAAAAGCGCATTTCTTTTTATAGCGTTTTGTTTCGTTTGTCTAGAGGAAAGAATGGGCGTAGGGCTGAGCATCGCTCACTTTATCTTTTCTGAAACCCCCGGCAAAAACGGCGTCCGGTCTCGGTCCCCAGTCAAGCTGTAAGTCTCTAATTTATCGATAGTTGAGAACCATCCCGGATGATAACCAACTCAATACCTTGCCCTAAAGTCCGATTGCTTCAAGGGGGTGCTGTTGCCGTAATCTCAATTTGGGACGAAAGCGGCCCGGTTTCGAAAGCGGATGTTTTACGAAATCCGAACGATGGAGCCTTGGTTTGTCAGACACCTTCGGAAACGAAAAGTTTATCCGTTCACAGTCGGTGGTAGCGCGAGTGGTTGCCGGCGAGACGCTGATCGTTCCAATTCGAGGAAAAGTCGGCGACCTGGCGTCCATCTACAGCTTTAACGGAACCGGCACGCTGATCTGGAAGTTGTTGGAGTCTCCGACGACGATCAGCCAGTTGGCCGTGGCAGTGGCGACGGAGTACGACGTAGATCCCTTGCAAGCCGAGTGCGATGTAGCAAGTTTTGTGGGTGAAATGAAAGCTGTTGGTCTGGTCGAGGTTCCTGCATCTGTGGCGATGGCGGGCGACTGAAGCCAGTGGGGCGGGAAGAACGGCAAAGGCAGCGGATGCGATAACTCGTGTCCGCTGCTTTCAGAATTGAGGGCGGATGGAGCAGCTCAGTTACGGCGCGTTCAGCGCAGACCTACACCAGCGCCAGGCTGGCGAGCGTGTGCCGTTGCAGGTTTCCATCGAGGTCACGCGCCGCTGCCCGCTTGAGTGCCTGCACTGCTACAACAACCTGCCCATGGGCGACATGGACGCCAAGCGGCGGGAGTTGACCAAAGAAGAGCACTTCCGCGTACTCGACGAACTCGTCGAGATGGGCTGCTTCTGGATTCTCTACACCGGCGGTGAGATTTTTGCCCGCAAAGACTTTCTCGAGATCTACACCTACGCCAAGAAAAAAGGATTCCTGATCACGCTGTTCACCAATGGCACCATCATCAACGAGCCGATCGCCGACTATTTAAAGGAGTGGCCGCCATTCGCCGTCGAGATCACGCTCTACGGGCGCACACGCGAGACATATGAGGCGCTCACGGCAATTCCGGGCTCTTACGACCGCTGCTTGCGCGGAATCAAGTTGCTCAAGGAACGAGGGCTTCCGCTCAAGTTGAAGACCGTTGCGACCAGCATCAACAAGCATGAAGTGATGGCGATGCGACGTTTTGCGGAAGATGAACTCGGAGTCGAGTTCAAGATGGATGGCCAAATCAATCCCCGGATTGATTGCTCGCAGAGTCCCTTGGCGGTGCGGCTCACGCCGGAGGAACTTGTTGCGTTGGACATGGCTTCGCCGAAGGGAAAGAGCGAATACCTCAGAC
>JAIQFH010000061.1 GCA_020073385.1 Terriglobia bacterium
CGTTGCGCTTCGTCCCCCGATCGATTATGAAGTGGCGTGGAGACCTGTCAAGGGTCGAGATGAACGCCAAAAAACGGCGCCCTTGACAGCTCTCCACGCCACCGGACGCAGCGTCGTCGATGTCGGGGAAAAAAGAATAAGGAGGGCCGCCACGTCGGCCTTGACTTTTATGACCTTCTCATAGAAGCGTAATAGAGATGTTACGCCAACCGATGGAATAGGGCGGCAGCTACTGAAATTAGTGCAAGGGACAACAGCGCAATCGTGAAGAAGCGCGCTTCCCTTTGCATCTTGAGCGTCACGGGCGGAAAGACATCAATGGGGCCAAGCTCTGCACTCACCTTCCACATCCGCCACCAGTTAAATAGCTCTCCCTTGATAAGTTGCCGAATTGCGAGAATCAGTCCCACGCCCCAAGCCGCAAAGAAAATCAACCCCATGAGAACCCAGAGTCCTTCCGATACGGCAGTCAAGAGACTCACTCTTAGCGCCGAACCGAGTGAAGCGGCAAGGATACTGGTTCCGAACAAGCACAGTAAAACGCCCAAAACGCGAAGCTGATTCCGCATTGTGGTATCCAGCACCATGCGCTGGTAGTAGCCCTTCTGCCACGACAACAGAGCCAGCCGCATCGGATTCCTCATGACGAGAAATCCAAACGTTCCGACTAGCAGCCCTATCAGCACACCAACGAGAGTGCCCATCGACTCCTCTTACCGAAAAACTCTACGCCCAAGTCAGATGTAGTTCCAGTCAACTGTTGTAAGCAGGCGATTGCGCAAGTTTGCGCTTTTGCTTCGCCTTTTTGGGCATGATGAGGGCTATCGGAAAACTACGACGATTCGTTTCAATCGAGTTTTCGCCCGGTGTATACGGTGATGAGCCACGCGACCACCGCCCAAACTCCGGGTAATGCAGAGAGAACCACCGCGAGAATCAGCCCTGACTTATACAGCCGCTTCCGCGGGTTCCCGTGGAACCAAACCGTGTCTACAGCCCATCCCAGCGTATAGCAAGTGTTCGCCATCACAAGGTAGATGACGGTCCCGGTAAGCATCGCAAGAGGTTCTTCAAAGTCCTCTCCTGGCTTTACGGCGGCAGAGCCTGCGACCATGACAAGAAGAAAAGATACGAAGCCGACAGCTAAGATGGCAGCATTGTAGGTATGACGTCGCGCCTCCCACCAGCGGATGATGTCGCCTCGCGTGCTTAGTCGGCTGTCTTCCGATGCCCACTCCAATCCATTCGACGTTTCCCGCTCCATGGCGTGATTATATTCGCTTGGTTTACGAAACCAGGCGATCTCGCAAGTTTGCGCTTTTGCTTCGCCTTTTACGGCCTCGTTGAGCGCAATCGAGAGTAAGCAACTAGAATATCTTTTGCCCAAAGATGGCGCTACAGAGTCGCAGGGGCGAGGATCAGTAGGGAGGTTGCCGTCTGGATGGCGCACCACTGCCACAGGCGTTTTCGCTCAAAATGCCTGCTGGCGACCGCCCGAATCTCGCACAGGTGGGTCAGAAATCACCGCCCACGGGCTTCAGCGTCCCGGTCAAATACTTCGCGGCGGTGACTGGATCCATCGGGGCACTCTCCCGGCGACGTGGGCCTGAGATGTTCGCCCCGTAAATGACACTGAGTGCAGCCCGCACAAATCGCAGTAGCGGCGTGTCGTCACCCGAATGTCTTTGGCGGTTGAAAATGCCGAAAATATCGCTGTGCGCTCGTCGGCCTGCCCCAGAACCAAATCGTAGCGGTTCTGCAACTCCACAGGAAGGATGTCAGCCAGTGGGTTGAAATCCAGGCACGCCCCTTCCCCGAAATCGCCATGAAAGCTACCGCGGCGCAGACCGAACACCAAATGGACACTGAGTTCAAAGCCACCTATTGGAATTGTCCCGTTGGCACTGCTCGGAAATACCTTCGCCAAGTCAGAGACTGCGGGCTCGTGCTGCAAGTTGGTGGAGGTCTCTGTGTCGCCAAGCGCCGTGTCGGCCCTGCGCGTTCAGGCCTCACGACGCAGGCACCGCAAGAGGTGCGGTTTGTCATCGCCCACAAAAGCGCGTCGTCCCCGCGCTGATAGCTCCCCCCATGGCGGAATCTGGCATTTTTTCGGCGAGGCCTTTTACCGCAGGCCGACATCCGCTTCCTGGTGAGTTGGCATTTGTTACGTCTTTGATCGTAATTTCGGTTCCTGCCGTGCAGTCGTGAGCCCAAACGTTTCGGGACAATCGCATAGATACAAACGACGCGGCCCAAGGCCTGTTGTCCGCCCAAAACATCCACCGGCTTGAGTGTCCCCTGAGGCGGCACGCTTAGAGGCGAATTGGTGTGAACTACTCCTGTGTTACAACCACACAACGTCGCCCTGTTCGGAAATTGTAACGCTCATAAGTTAACCACCTGAAGCTGCAGCGGACCACCATGACGCTAAACGCTAAGCCCTAAAGGTGTATATCTACTCCTAGTCAAGTCCTGTTTTCGTAACATACACAATTCAGTAAGCACTGTTATCAGTGCATATGAGTGGCAAGAGATCATAACTTATCAGATTTAAGTGTCTTGTGTCGCGTGATTGCCATCACCGTAGCTAGTGAGGACGTTCACGGCCTGCACTTTGTCATTGACTTCCACAGGGCTGAGACATTAGCGTTGCCCTCCATTCAACAACAAAGCGTGTCGGAGCAAGATTGGTGTACCAAAATACAACGTAGGTTTCTCCAAGATGTAAATGATGGAGTGTTACGCGGGCACTGAGGTGTCTCAGCTCCTGAGGTGGTGCAGGGGTATTGGCGTTCCGTGAAGTGAAGGAGAATCAGTGACAAAGAAGATCGCGCTGATAGCAGTGGTGATTGCGTTTATGCAGTGTCTGTTAGTCCCAGTGGCGGAGGGGCAGGTCAACAGCTGCAAGACGTCGGTGGTGTGCTCGGTCTACTCGCTCTATTACGGAGCTTGTATTCCACCAATTCCCCTTGGCGCGTACAACTGCAGTGGGAACGGGCCATGGTCGTGGATGTGCGACGTGCCGACATACAACTGTTCTCCTGACCCCTGCCCAACCTGTAACAACAGTGAGGGAGGAGGGCCCATTGACCTATCTACCGGAAACACATACATCGAAGAGTCAGACGTTCGTCTGCCCGGCCTCGGCGGTGGTCTCGGCCTGACGCGAAGATGGAACAGTCAGACGCCCGGATATGGAATGTTCGGGCTTGGGTGGACCTCGAATGTCGAGGATCGGATATACGTCGGTGGTGACTACCTGCTCAAGCACCTTCGAGGAGATGGAAGCATCTGGTCCTATGGTTTTAGCGGGTACTCACAAGACGGATCTGCCGTGCAGTACCTATTGGCCGGACCTCGCAACGGGGGATCGAAAGCCGAACTTGATACAACCAACTTGACGATCACGGTCAAGAGTGGCGAGCAAAAGACATTCGATCGAACGACCGGCGCTCTGTTATCCGCTACGGATCGCAATGGGAACAAGACCACTTTCTCGTATGACTCCTCGAACCGACTCGTGACGGTGACCGATCCAGCTTCACGCCACCTATACTTCACGTATACCCAAATCTCAACGGGACAGCTGTCGGTCAGCGTAGTGAGCGGCGTCACTTCGGATTTCGGGGTCTCATTTTCTTATCAATATGACAGCCTTGCCCGGCTCACCAAGGTAACTGCCCCCGACTCCACATTCGTGTCATTCAACTACAGCCCCGCCGGTCTCATTTCCAGTGTCACGGACACAAACGGAAAGGTACTGGAGTCCCACACGTATGACTCCTTGGGCCGAGGGTTAACCGCGGCGCAAGCGGGCGGCGTGAATGCGGTGACCGTTACTTACTCCTATTAGAGGGCGCGCCCGGAACTGTCGCGCCGGTTAAAGTGTTCTGCGCGACTGGCTCCCTGGACAGACGAGAGGGATTCTTGCCAGAGCCGAACATTGAGGATCGTACCGTGACAACAAGAGGATCGCGTAGCTTCGCATCTGCCGTTGTTTGCCTGATTCTTTCCGCGGTTTCGTTCGCTGCACCTTCCATCACGAGCCTGTCTCCTACTTCAGGCGCGGTAGGGGCATCGGTGACGATCACCGGCACGAACTTCGGTACGACGCAAGGCTCAAGCACCGTGAAGTTCAACACGACGACGGTGACTTCTATTACGAGTTGGGGCGCAACATCGATTGTGGCCATAGTTCCGACGGGAGCGACGACCGGCAACGTGGTCGTGACTGTGAGCGGCATCGCGAGCAACGGTGTTAGCTTCACGGTGGTCGGGGCTCCCAGCATTACGAGTCTGTCTCCGACCTCTGGCGCGGTAGGTGCCGCAGTGACCGTCACCGGGACAAACTTCGGCGCGACTCAAGGCTCGAGCACAGTCAAGTTCAACGGGACCACGGCGAGTGTGACAAGTTGGAGCGCAACATCCATCAGAACCACTGTTCCGACCGGAGCGACCACTGGAAATGTGGTGGTTCACGCCAGTGGTGTCGACAGCAACGGCTCCAACTTCACGGTCTTTCCGAGCATCAGCAGCCTATCCCCGACATCAGGTGCGGTGGGTGCTTCGGTAACCATCACAGGCGCGAACTTTGGCTCGACTCAGGGTTCAAGCACTGTGAAGTTCAACACGACTACTGTGACTTCCATCACTAGTTGGGGCGCAACATCGATTGTGGCCACTGTTCCGACCGGAGCGGCAACAGGCAGCGTAGTTGTAACGGTAGGCGGACACGCGAGCAACGGGGTTACGTTCACTGTCGTCGCGGCTCCGAACATTACGAGTCTGTCTCCGACCTCTGGCGCGGTAGGTGCCGCAGTGACCGTCACCGGGACCAACTTTGGGGCGACTCAAGGGTCGAGTACAGTCAAGTTCAACGGGACCACGGCGTCAGTAACAAGTTGGAGTGCGACGTCGATCAAAGTCACCGTTCCGACGGGAGCCACAACCGGCAACGTAGTCGTTCATGCCAGCGGTGTCGACAGCAACGGCGTTACGTTCACGGTATTCCCGAGCATAAGCAGCCTCTCTCCGACCTCCGGAGCCGTTGGAGCGTCGGTGACGATTACGGGGCTGAACTTCGGTTCGACGCAAGGCTCAAGCACGCTGAAGTTCAACGGCACGCCAGCGACAACGATATCGAGTTGGGGCCTGACTTCGATTGTGGCCACGGTTCCGTCGGGAGCGACAACGGGGAACGTGGTCGTGACCGTAGGTGGTAACGCCAGCAACGGCGTGAGCTTCACGGTACTTCCGACGCCCAGCATCAGCAGCCTATCGCCTACCACAGGCGCGGTGGGTGCGTCGGTGACGATTTCAGGATCGAACTTCGGCTCGACTCAAGGTACAGGATCGCTGTCATTCAACGGGACGGCAGCGACGGCGATTGCGAGTTGGGGTGCGGCCTCGATTGTAGCGACTGTTCCGACGGGAGCGACGACCGGCAACGTCGTAGTCAATGTTAGCGGAGTGAACAGCAATGGCGTGAGTTTCACCGTAGTACCGGCGCCCAGCATTACGAGCCTATCTCCGACGACCGGAGCAGTGGGCGCGTCGGTGACGATTTCAGGATCGAACTTCGGGTCGGCCCAAGGTACGGGATCGGTGAAGTTCAACGGGACGACAGCGACGACGATCGGAAGCTGGAGTGCGACCACAATCGTGGCTACGGTTCCGACAGGAGCTACGACCGGCAACGTGGTAGTCAACGCGAGCGGAGTGACCAGCAATGGCGTGAGTTTTACGGTGGTAGCAGCGCCCAGTGTCACGAGTTTGTCGCCGACCACAGCAGTGGTGAGCACAGCTGTCACGATCTCCGGTTCAAACTTCGGGTCAACGCAAGGAACGGGCTCGGTGACGTTCAATGGGACGGCGGCGACGTCGATCACGAGTTGGAGCGCGACTTCGATCGTGACTGCGGTTCCCGCGGGAGCAACGACCGGCAACGTCGTGGTCTATGCCAGTGGAGTGAACAGCAATGGCGTGAGTTTCACAGTAAACCCCAGCATCTCGAGTCTGTCGCCTACGTCGGGAGCGGTCGGCGCGAGCGTCACGATTGCGGGGAATAGCTTCGGTTCGACGCAAGGTTCCGGCACAGTGTCGTTCAACGGAACTCCGGCTACATCGATCACCAGTTGGAGCGCGACCTCGATCGTGACTGCTGTTCCCACGGGAGCGACTACCGGCAATGTTATGGTGAACGCCGGCGGAGTTAACACGAATGGCGTGACCTTCACGGTAATACCCACTCCCACCATCACAAGCTTGTCAACGACGACGGGAGCAGTTGGCGTAGCCGTGACAATTTCCGGCTCCAACTTCGGGTCGACGCAGGGTACCAGCACGGTGACCTTCAACGGAACCACAGCAACGACGATCACGAACTGGAGTGCAACGTTGATTGTCGCCGTAGTTCCGGCAGGAGCAACCAGCGGGAATGTAGTCGTCAGCGTGAACGGAGTGGTGAGTAACGGCATCAATTTCACGGTCGAGGGTTTGCCGAATATCACCAGCATTTCTCCGTCGTCCGGGATGGTCGGGACATTCGTCACGATTGCTGGCGCGAATTTTGGACCAACGCAAGAGACAAACACGGTTTGGCTCAACAGCAGCAGCGCAGCAATTGCGAGCTGGAGTGATACCAGCATCGTGGCCATCGTGCCTAGTGGCGCCTCCAGTGGGCCGTTTACGGTAACAGTGGACGGACAGAACGCGAGCAGTACTTCGTTCACCGTGACTTCGCTGCCGACTGGCTGGTCCGACAGCGATATTGGAACCGTAGGATTGACGGGAAGTGCCAGTTATTCGAATGGAGTGTTCACCGTGAAGGGCGCTGGCACTTCCGTAGGCGGGACTGCCGACGGGATGAACTTCATGTATCAGAGCCTGACGGGAGATGGCTCGATCATCGCACGGGTAGCCAGCGTCCAGGGAGGCACGTCGTTCCCACAAGTTGGCGTGATGATACGCGAGACCTTGGCGCAAAACTCCACGGAGGCATTCGTCCATTTCGTTCCGTACTCGGGATATTTCGTGTATCGAACCACGACGGGTGGGAGCGCGGGGGGGAATAGCAACGGCTTCAATAACCAATCAGCTCCCTACTGGGTCAAGCTGGTGAGAAGTGGCAACGTGTTCAGTTCCTACGTCTCGTCCGACGGACGGTTTTGGACTCAGATCGGCTCCAATACGACGGTCAGTATGGCGTCGGCCGTCTTCGTCGGTCTGGGAGTGAGCAGCGAAATAACAAGCGTGCTGGAAACGGCAACGTTTGATTACGTGTCGGTTAACTCTGCCACAGCGCCTGCGCCTGTGATTACGAACACCTCCGCCACCACCGGCTCAATCGGAAGCGAGGTAACGATCACCGGAACAAACTTCGGTGTTACGCAAAACAGTAGCCAAGTTATCCTGAACGGCGCACCCATGACGATCGATTCCTGGAGCAACACGTCGATCGTGTTCACAATCGCCGATGGAGCGACATCCGGCCAACTGTTGGTTTCTGTTGCGCCCAGCATGAATGACAGCAATGAGGTGACTTTCGAGGTAACTGACAACCCTCTGCCGAGCGCTTGGCTGGATCAGGACGTCGGCAATGTGATAGCGCCTGGGAGTTCGACTTATTCGCACGGCACGTTCACGGTCGCGGGCGCCGGCACTATAGGGAGCACCGCTGATGCGTTCCATTTCACTTATCTGCCGTTGGTAGGAGACGGATCGATCACGGCCCGAGTCAGCGGCCTTCAGGGCCCGTCGTACCCGCAGGTAGGGGTGATGATCCGTGAGACCACGGACCAATCCTCTACCTTCGGCTTCGTTTACTACTATCCGAATCAATGTTACTTTTCTTCTCGCGCTACAACGGGAGCGGCTACCACAACTACGACAGGATCGCTTGCGGTTGGGAACTATCCTTACTGGGTACGACTGGTTCGGAGCGGCAGCGTATTTACCGCGTATTCGTCTCCAGATGGGTTCAACTGGAATCAGGCGGGAACCAGTACCACCATCACAATGGGAACCAATGCCTTCATCGGGTTGGTTTCGACCAACGGCCTCTTAGAGACTGCAACATTTGACAACGTTTCGGTGGGATCCTCCACCTCACCGGCTCCTGTGATCACGGCGTTGTCCGCAACCATGGGTTCCATCGGCAGTTCCGTCACGATCACGGGAAACAATTTCGGAGCAACGCAGAATGGCAGCTTTGTACTGCTCAACGATGCTCCGGTAACGATCAACTCCTGGAGCAACACCTCCATCAATTTCACGATTCCGGTAGGAGCGACTACAGGATTCCTGGTTGTCACTGTCGCGCCGAGCATGGACAACAGCAATCCGGTCAGCTTCGCGGTGACGTCGCAGCCAGTTCCCACCGGTTGGCTCAACGGCGACTTCGGCGTGGTCTACGTGGCGGGGAGCACTACCTACGTCAACGACGTGTTCACGGTCAAAGGCGGGGGCGGTGTTGGGAGCACCGCGGACGGACTGCAGTTCGTCTATCAGCCGCTTTCAGGTGACGGATTCATTGTCGCGCACGTGACCAGCCTGTCGGGCTATTCCTATCCCCAAGCCGGGGTCATGATTCGCGAAAGTCTGGATCCATCCTCGACGATGGCGTTCGTGTACTACTACCCGAACCAGGCATATTTCTACGATCGTCCGACCACAGGTGCGAGTATTACGTCGCAGACGGCCGGCGTGGGAGCGTCTGCCTATCCGTACTGGGTGAAGCTCGTCCGGTCTGGCAACAACTTCACTGCCTACATCTCGATCGACGCCTTTAACTGGACGCAGGTCGGAAATACCGTAACGATCGCGATGGCGACCAATGTCTACATTGGTCTGACCGCGACCGGCGCCAACTCGGGCTATCTCGAAACCGCGACGTTCGATAGTGTGTCCATCGACTCAGCCTCAGCACCCGCGCCTGTAATCACGTCGCTTTCTTCGACGACCGGAGTGGTTGGTAGCCAAGTCTCGATCACGGGATCCAACTTTGGGACCGTGCAGGGACCGAGTCTGGTTCGCCTGAACGGCACCACGGTCACAATCAACCAGTGGAGTAATACCTCGATCGTATTCACGATTCCGACGGGTGCGACGTCTGGTCTGGTGACAGTGTCGGTCGCGCCAAACATGAATGACAGTAACCCGATTTACTTCGCCGTCACTTCGCAAGCTCTGCCGCAATCGTGGCTTGACCTGGATATTGGCCAGCTTTCGGGAGTAACCGGCAGCTCAACGTATTCCAGTGGGACGTTCACGGTAAAGGGTGGCGGCGCCATCGGCGGTACGGCGGATGCATTCCACTTTGCCTACCAGTTACTCGCCGGTGACGGCTCGATCACGGCACGGGTCGCTACCCTCTCGGGAGCTACGTTCCCCGAGGTCGGTGTGATGATCCGCGAAACCTTGAGTGCGTCGTCCACAAATGCATTTGTTTACTTCTACCCGAACCAGGCGTACTTCGCGTTCCGCTCGTCGACAGGAGGGTCGACGACAACGCAACCGACATCGTTCGGGTCGGCTGCTTCTCCGTATTGGGTACGCCTGATTCGGAACGGCAACTCGTTCACCGGTTACATCTCCGCCGATGGAACGAGCTGGACGCAAGTGGGATCGACTCAGACCATCACGATGGCGACCAACGTATATATGGGATTCGCGGTCAGCGGCGGAAACGGAGGACTCGAATCGGCCACGTTCGACAATGCGCTTGCCACCGCGGGGAGCACTCCCTTCATCTCTGGTCTGGGACCGATCATTGGAGGTGTGGGGACGCCGGTTACCATCGTTGGGTCCAACTTCGGAAACACCCAATCGGGCAGCGCAGTGAAGTTCAATGGTGCAACGGCTACTTCGATCAGTAGTTGGAGCGGCAATCAGATCGTCGCCGTCGTGCCGAGCTCGGTAACGAGCGGCCCCGGCCCTGTTACAGTGACGGTGAATTCCATTGTCAGCAATGCAAATGTGAATTTCACCGCGGTCAATCCCGTGATCGCGAGCCTGTCTCCGTCGTCAGGAGCGCCGGGCGGCACAGTCTTCGTCAACGGCACCGGCTTTGGAGCCTGGAACGGCCAAGTCAACTTCAACGGCGTGAATGCCTACATCCTCTCGTGGACGGATACGACCATCAAGGTTTGGGTGCCCGCAGGAGCGACCACCGGCCCAGTGACCATTGTGGAAAGCGGCGTCACCAGTGCTGGGGTACAGTTCACCGTAGAAGGCCCGCCGACCATCACGGGTATCTCGCCAACAGTTGGAGGAGTTGGTTCTCCTGTGACAATTACGGGCACGGGTTTCGGCGCCACGCAGGGTTCGAGCATCACAAGCATCAACGGATTTTCCACCGCCACCGCCAGCTGGAGCGACACTGAGATTGTGGCCTACGTCCCCATGGGAGGCGTATCCGGTCCCGTCGGAGCCACTGTCGCAGGACTCAGCACGGAAGGCCCGTTCTTCACCGTAAGCAACACCGTCTACCTCACCGACTCGCTCACCAACCAGACGGTATACACCACCCAGGACGTCGGCGGCGGTTGGAACATCACGCAAGTACAGGGTCCTGGTTGTTCGACCTGTACCTATCGCGGAAACGCAACGATGTCGTACGACGGCAGCGGCAACATGGCGACGAGGGAGGACGCCAACTATCACGCCACGACGTATACGTGGGATAACAACTCGAACATGCTGTCCAAGTCTGGCCAGTCGGATGCTGGCACGGTCACATTCTCGTACACGTACAACAACTTTGGCGAAGTGCTGACCATGACCGATCCGCTGAACAACGTGACTACCAATACCTACGATCCCCATGGCAATCTTCTGACCGTGACGACCCCATCCCCTGACGGTGGCACCACACCGGGCGCCCTCACTCAGTTCACGTATGACACGAAAGGCGAGCTGATCCAGATTACCGATCCGCTGAACCATGTGACGAAGCTCACCTACAATCCACAGGGACTGATCGCTTCGATCATCGACGCCCAGAACCACACCACGACGTACGGCTACGATCTTCGCGGGAATCGAACGAGCGTAATCGATCCGGTGAACGGCTCGGCTCACCCAACGCTGTTCTCCTACGATCCGATGAACCATCTGACGGGCATCGTCTACCCGGACGGCTCATCGGTCAGCTTCGGCCACGATGTTCGCGGGCGGCGGACCTCCGCGACCGACCAGAACAACCGAACTGCGACCTACACCTACGACGATGCCGACCGGTTAGTTGCCGTGACCGATCCGGCCAACAACACGACGCAGTATGGGTATGACACCGAGAGCCATCTGAAGAGCATAACCGACGCGAACCAGCACACTACCTACTTCGACTATGACACCCAAGGGCGTATGACGAAGACAACCTTCCCATCGACGCTGTTCGAGACCTTTGGCTACGACGGTGGCGGCAATCTGACATCGAAGACCGACCGCAAGAATCAGACGATTCAATACGTCTACGATGCGATGAACCGGCTGACGAGCAAGACGTATCCGGATTCAACCGCAGTGGATTATGTTTACGACCTGGCGGGAAAGATCCAGCAAGTGAGCGATCCAAGCGGCACTTACAGCTATTCGTATGACAACATGGGGCGGATGATCGGAACGACGACGACCTATTCGTTCCTGCCGGGGCACAATTTCCAGAACACGTACACATATGATGCAGCGTCTAACCGGACGTCGATAACGGCCCCGGACAACAGCATCACTACCTACGGCTACGACACGCTAAACCGCTTGAACGGGATGGCGAACTCCTGGGCCGGATCTTTCGGCTTTAGCTATGACGCATTGAGCCGGCGGACTCAGTTGACGCGACCAAACGGCATCAGCACGAACTACACCTACGATGCCGTTTCGCACCTGCTGAGCGTGCTGCACCAGCAGGCCAGCACCACGCTTGATGGGGCCAGCTACACGTATGATGCGGCGGGGAATCGGCAGACCAAGACGAACTACCTGAACACGGTAACCTCGAACTATGGTTACGACCCCCTGTACCAATTGCTCCAAGTGACGCAGGGCGGTAGTACCACGGAGAGCTACACCTACGATCCTGTGGGGAATAGACTGTCATCATTGGGAGCGCCGAACTACAGCTACGACTCGTCAAACGAGCTGATGTCGAACTCGAACGGCAGCTACACGTACGATAACAATGGGAACACGCTCACGGATCCCGAGGGTCGCAGCTACACGTGGGATTTCGAGAACAGGCTGGTGCAAGCTGTAGTGCCCGGCCAGAACGGTGGCACCACGACGTTCAAGTACGACCCCTTCGGTCGCCGCATCCAGAAGTCCGGTCCGCTCGGAACCACGAACTACCTCCATGATCGGGCAAGCATAGTCGAAGAGATCGATAATACAGGAAACGTCCTTGCGCGCTACACACAAGCCAAGGACATCGATCAACCGCTCGCCCAACTACGGTCTGGAACGACGAGCTACTACCAGCAAGATGGACTTGGCTCGATCACGTCGCTGAGCAACTCAGCGAGCGCGCTGGCCGAGACGTACACATACGACAGCTACGGCAGGCTGACGGCGTCAACTGGTGCGCTCACCAACTCGTTCCAGTACACCGGGAGGGAGTTCGACTCCGAAACGAGTTTGCTATTTAATCGCGCCCGATATTTTGACCCGGGCGCAGGACGATTCCTCAGCCCGGACCCGATACGGTATGGGGGCGGAGTGAACTTCTATGCGTACACGCGGAATAATCCCGTAGTTCGAATCGATCCATTCGGCTATAGCGACGGTGTGTGTAATAACCCGGCATATTGCGTTCCTGGCTCTCCAATTGTGGGCTCGATATACCTAGGACCTGACGGTGTGTGGTATAACGACGGACCTCCACCCGACGGCGGGCCAGCGCCGAACCCTCCTGACCCGGACAAGGGTTGCGACCAGCCGGGCAGCCAGCCGCCCAATCAGCCGCCGCCCGATCAGCCGCCGCCCGATCAGCCGCCGCCCGATCAGCCGCCAATTTCTTGCGATAACTGGTTGGAAAATGAGGGGAAGGAGATCGACGCAAGATCGTGGGAGGAGGTCAAGAGAGAATTAATTAAATTTGGGGGAGAGCAAGCGACGGAGAAAGCTGCTGAGTACTTTGAGATGAAGATGCTTAAAAAACTCCTGCCGATTGTTGGATTGGCTAATTATGCCTCACTGATGCATGACTTATGGGAAATCCAGGAAGAGGTATCTGCCAAGTACCAGCACTGCCACTAATAAATGCAAAGCAAACGCAACGGAGCAGAAGGGGCATCAAGCGAGGGCACGCAAGCATCGGTTAGAACCTCACCTTGGTGGGCTAACGTGTGTCTTGTCGTTGCCGGGGTGGGCTGTGACTGGTATTGTGCATTTAAGTGGTTCTCTGGAAAATACTCGTATTGGTCGGATCCCGTGCTTCGCGGAATGGTTCTGACTGTAGGGGTTTGCGCGTTAATTGCGATTCTTACGGGTAGAGCAAAGTGGCGGGATGCTGTACAGATCTTTTTTGCGGTGTCATGGGGACTCTTCGGGTGCATGTTTATTAAGGTGGTTGGCCGATGGCCCGGTCAGCCGAAATAGAGGAGGTGACTAGTTAAATGCCATTTTGAACCCGGAAACAGCGCCCACTCCTACCGTCAAACTTCCCGGCGTGAACCACTTGTGAAAGCTGCAAGGGTAAAGAGAACCGCTATGATCGGAAGCGCTAGGAACCAGCGGAATTCAAGGCAAAAGACGACGACATCGAGAAGAATAGGTATTGGGGAACCATGTTTCATAGTCGGAAAAACAGCAAATACTGCGACGGGCAAGCAAAACATCCCGCCAATTAATACGGCAGCTAAAATAGCAGCGGTCCTATAGCGCATGATCCCTCTCCTCTTTGATAAGCCTACTCCGCCGCTCTGGCTCCCCGTAGTTACGTTGGTTCAATCCCAAATCGCGTGGCCGATTGACCTGCCCCGATCCGGTCTGATTAGCCGCGTCTCGTGCCGTCGTGATTCTGGTGCCGAACGTCCGGTCCTGACCGGGTGACCTGACAGAGCGGTGGCACGACAACCTTGAAATGTACGGGCAAGGTGCAGCGGATAGAACGCCGAGAGGAGCAGAAGCACAAACTTGCATTGCAAGAACGCCAATCTTAGAATCTGTGTTCCTGCATGGCTCGAACTCTGCGTCCCAAGATCCAAAAGCGTGCTGCGAGATCCTTGTCCTCAAGACCAGAAGAGATGCCCGAACCAATCGGGGTGGGTCGGCGGGCTTGGGGATCAGCTGTCGCGGCAACCGTTGTTATCGCACTGTTCACGTTCATCATCTACGGCCAGACCACCCAGGTTCCAGCGATCGAGTACGAAGATCACTTTTATCTGACACACAGTCCTTATGTGGCCGTGAATGCTCCCCTTTTTCAAATCAGCGGAGTTTGGACCGAACCCTATTTCGCAAACTTCCATCCGGTGACCACCACGACGTGGCTCCTGGATCGGGCACTGGCCGATAAGAGCCAGGCATTCGATGGAAAGCCTTTCCGCGTCACCCATCTGATTTACGCTACGATCGGCGCATCGCTGTTGATTTTCTTATATCGGCGGCTCGGGATTCCCTTGAGTCTCGCCGTGTTTGGCGCGCTGGTGTACGCGGTTCATCCAATCCACACGGAAGTTGTTGCATGGCTGTCCGCGCGAAAGGACCTGATCTCGTTCCTGTTCATGATTCTGTCGTTTCTGGGATGGCTATGGGCACGAGCGGCTTCCAGACCGCAGCAATGGAGGATTCGGCACGCAGCTGCCGTTGTCGCGGTTCTGGCTGCGGTGTTGTCGAAGCCAATCGCCGTGATCATGCCGGCACTCTTTGTAGCGTATGAGTTCTGCTCTGGGCCGCACGCTGGTATCCGACGCTGGCGCTGGACACGCAGGCATGACCACCCGCTTGTGACCCGCGCGCTTTGGCTGACAACCATGTTCGTCCTTGTGGGCGGTCTTTCGGGAGTAATCTTCCGCAACCTGCTCCTGCGGGATCCGACGCACGGTGGTTGGCTGATTGTCGTCCTGATCGGAGTCTGCGTCGCACTCCTGGCGATTGCGCCCTCGCAAAAACAACTCGCGGATGTGCGCGAGGGAAGCACAACCGGGATGCGTGTGCTGGCTCCGCCTTTGTTCGTCCTCAGCCTCGTATCGGGAGCAAGTTCGGCTTGGACCTTCTGGGCACAATCGCAAGTGGGCGCCATCAAAGGGGGGCTGACGCTATTACCTACTCTGAATCTGACATTCGAGGCAATGCTGGCGTATGCCGTCAAGGCGCTCGTGCCTGCGTACATGAGTGCCTCGTACAGCTGGAATAGCTTTCCTTACATCAGCGTGAAGGGCGTGCTCGGTGCGGCACTGGTATGCGCCGGAGTTTGGGTCGCAATGAGCCTGGCAGGCTCGCAGGACCGCAACCGAAGGCTGGTTGCCTTTGGAATTTTCTGGTATCTCATCGCCTTCATCCCGGTCTCAAATCTCGTTCCGACCAGCACCAAAATGGCCGACCGCTATTTGTTTGTACCCACCGTCGGGGCGATTCTTGCGGTATTGGCTTTCGCGGCTTGGGTAACACCGAGCGTCCGCCGGAAACAGATTGCAGTGTGCGCAGCGCTCCTCGTCGTGGTTGTGGTGTATACGGCATGGTCGTATCGGAGGACCGAGGTCTGGTGCGGCAAGACGACCATGTGGAAGGGTACTCCGCAGCCCGACTTGAGCCTTTGGGCGAGTGCCATCGAAACGAACCCCGAGGACACGACCGCGCTCACCTTCCTCGGACTGACTTTGCTGCGACTCGACCCGCCCGAGCCCGACCAGGCTTTGGTCCATCTGAAACGCGCGCTGGAGATCGGGGAAGCCAATCAGTCGAAGATTGCGGGAGGCAAGCAACTGATCCTTTCGCACGTCTATGAGGGACTTGGGGACGCGTACTTCATTCGCGCATCGCGACTCGGTGCCGTCAGCCCCGGCTCGGAGAGCTGGATGCAGAAGAGGGATGCATACGTCAATGCGGAAAAATATCTCAGGCGCGCCACGGATGCTCCTTCGGGATTCGCGTCGTCGGACGCACGTTTGTTCAGCAGACTGGCTGAGGTATGTGAGGGAGAGGCACAAATGGACGCCTTGGAGCTGGCAAACGTCGCGCCTGAGCGGCATGATTCGCTGATCGCTGATCGCGACCGCCTTCGCAACGAGTCCGAACAGGCCATACGGCGAGCTCAGGAGATCCTGGTCATCGGAAAAGTTTCCACCACCGATTCCAACTACCGGCAGGTCATGATTGCGCGTGGCAACATCGTTTTCGGTCGGGAAGCGGGTGCGACCAATGCGGAGAAGGAACGCTACTATCGCCAGGCGGTCTTGCTATACGAGGATGCCGCCACACTATTCCCAGACGATCCCAGGCCACTCCTCTACGAAGGGCTCTGCTACGAGCGGCTCACCGGCATTGCCCATTCTCCAGAAGAGAAACAGAGGCACTTCGCGCTCGGCGAGGCGGCCTTGCGAAAAGCACTAAGTCTGAACGGGGATGTCCCGGACTACAATCCAGCGTTGCCATACCGCGCACTGGCATCGCTTTACGCCCATATGAACGACTATCATTCCGTGCTGGATTCTTTGAAGAATGCTCAGAGGGCCGATCCTACAGGCGCTGACTCGGCGCGGTTGGAGAGTGAAATTCAGAGTGTCGAGCGGTATCTGGCTGGGCAGGTGGAAAAGCGTTGAGAAAACGGACGCTGCGGGATTCACAGAACTTTGCATGTCGTCGTGCTCACCGGCGTTCCCGCCGCGATGCCTCAACCAGTCCGTCCAGCCAGTCCACGGCATGACCCTACCCGCCGACTGGTGACTGGCGACCCTCGAGCCATGTACAGAGTACACTCCAACTACTCACTACTCACTGACAGATATATGTGTGCTGTGCTCTGATACATGGTTAGTACCTCGTCCTGCCAATGTTTTCCTGCCCCCTCTACTTCCCAGTCGCCCTCTGCCATAGCCACTGACCGTTGACACGTCTGGATACAAATCCCCCCGACTTCATGTCTCGCGACACCTGGCACTGAGCCGCGCGCGATTCCTTGTCCAGCCCGAGGCGCCGGTAGACCTCAACTGTGGGGTCCTTTACTCTGACGGAGGTAAACATTAAATGACCCAAAACAGTTCACTCCACGCCACTACCTGTATGCTGTATTACTGTTATCTATAGTTATTAGAGGCCATGACTGGAGTTATTAGAGGGCATGACTGGCTGAAATCACGCACCTCAGCCCCCCGTGTCCAGAGTTGCTTCCGGCGATCAGCCGGATCCTTGCCCGCCTTCACGAAACCGACCGTTTTCATAGCCCGGCGCAGGGTTCCCTCGGACACGTCGGAGTGCTCGATGCCGACTCGTTCCATGATGGCGTGAATCGGCACAAGACAGCCTTCCTTGAACTCTTGCCTCAGCAACCCAGCGACGATTTGCTGGCGATTTGGCGGGGCGGCTGGGACCTTGAGTCCCGTCTTCTTGATCTTGCGGTCACAGGGTTTCGCACCAGTGAACTGAGCCAACTGTCGTAGTTGCGAGTCAGCATAGTTTTCACCGTCCTCACAGAAGCGAAGACAGATGTCTCGGAGTGCGAGATAAATCGTCTCGGTTTCGAGACCCTGCCAACGGAGCCGTCCGGCTTCGTGGAGTAGAAAGTTGTGTCGCCTGCCACTTGCAATCTTGACATCAGTTGGATTGGCTTGACTGGTCTGGTCGACTTTCTTCTGCACTTCCCTTTGCTTCCGCTTCGCTATGACGAGCGGATCTTCGTAATCCCGCAGCCATTGCGGGAGTAGGGCGACATGCCGACCATTGCCACGGTAGACCAGACCTGACTTGTGCAGCCCGCCCTCAGCGACGACGTGCCCGTGGCACTTGATATCCCCCGAGACGCCATCGAGTTCAAATCCAACCCGACCGGTGGGTAGGCAGCGGGTGACGTCGGGCAGCGCTCGAGTCCCCTTGAAATAGAAATGACATCCGAACGGCTGGCGTCCCGATGACACGATGTAGGTTTGTGGAAGTCCGTTTGCTTCAGCCCAGGCTTCGGCATGTTCGATGGAAGTCAATCCGTGGTCGGCATCAAGGACGGTCAGCCCTGACTTATCAAGTCGGATGCAGGGATTTGCGGGAGTGCCTTGCTTCCATCGAAGTAACGCACTGTCATCGTTGAGCGCGTCCTTTGAACCGTGGGACCCTGCGAATGTCGCCTTTGTCTTGTAGGGACTCCCGAAGACATACCAGCCCTTATGGAGCGCCGCCTCAGCGGCAGCGCAAAGTGATTCACACTCATTGCTCTTGTTCGTCATCGAGTTCCTTTCAAAAAGTCGTTCCTGCGGCGCCAAACCACCCGTGCCATCACTCAAAGTTGTCCCCTGAGCGGGCACGGGGGTGCACTGCTGAACTTGTGTAGATTTACAGCAGGCTTGCTCTTATTTCCCGTCTGCCAGAGTCCGAATCGATTTCGGTCTGGGGAGCGAGTCGTGGACATCTAACCACGAATGGGGACTGGTTTTACTTGGCTGCCTTTCGCCGCCTTCACATGTGCACGCCGGCAACTTCGTGGACATCAGCCGCAGCGTCCCAGATTGGTTGGACTCCGGTACAGCCATGCGCTTCGGCGTTTCCCGTTTGGCATTGGAATAGTTCTGGCTCCTCGAGCGCAAGCACCATCAACTTGCCAGCGATCTTCTCCTCAGTCTTGTAGAAGACATCTTTGAGGTGAGCGTTGCTGTTGACCGTGTTGTGCGCGAACTCGTGGATCATCAGCCAGTAGTTCGTTGCCCAGTTACTCGTGTCGTGATAGGCGAGGTTGACGTGCATCACGCCAGTCTCGTACTTGAAGCAGCCGCGGAGTTCGGAGTCATCATCGTCGATGACAACAGCCTTGACGGGACGGTTGATGACTAGGGGTGCCAGCCGCTCGATCAGAGCGACATAGTTCGCCGTGTCAATATCGTACTTGTCGGGCGGGACGATATTGTCCAGCGGCGCGACGACGTTGGTCGGGCAGACCTCCCCAGCTTTTCGGAGGTACGACTTCTTGGGGTTCTTCTTGTCTTTCATCTTACGAAGGCGCTTCCGCATTTCAGGGGAGAGGTCATTGCGCTCAATAACGACTATCCCTTGAGACTGGCACTCTTCCTTAGAACCTTCGTCGCTTGGGTCTTCCATGACGAAGTCATTCCCAAAGCGACCCTTCATGTGTGCCTCGACAGCTTCCCGAGAACTCTTCGGGTTGCCAGCCGCAGCTTGCGTCGACAGGAGCGACTGTTGAGACGCCGGGATTTTGTCGTAGAACTTGTTGAAGATGGCGACTCGAACGTCAGCGAGGTAACTCGGCGGGATGTTGTCTCGATCCCGACCGACTGGCATTTTTTGCATGACATTGATATGCCACGGATCGTCACCAAGGGGAACGACGGGGATGCCCATTTCGTACAGCCACGCCTGTTTACCATACGCGTGATAGAGCCTGACATCCGTCTTCCGCAGATCATTCCGACCATTGACAGGTGTCCGCAGCCGCGTCTCGAACTGTAGATCAGGAGCGCGGTGTGGAAGTTCCTGCCCATTGAACGTCGTGACGATCTCCTTCGGCTGAATAAGCAGCATCGTCTTCATGCAGATGTCGAAGTATTCTTTCTGGGTTAACTCGAACTTCATGAAGAACTCCGAGCCACGCTTGCGGTGTTCGGTGCCAGCCCAGCGCCCACGTACTCGGTCGAAGCAAACTTGCCCCGATACCGTCGTGACGCTGGCTTCGATAGCGAGGCATAGAACGTTCTTCTCGCCTTCGTTGAACCTGCCGCGTTTGGTCGGATCGTTAGCCTTGGTGGACTCGGCGTACATCGTGTAAGCATGCTCGAGACTCAGCCAGCCACCGGGGCTGTCATCGATGACCTTGATGATGCTGTGCCCGTTCTCATCGGGCGGGGTCAGCAGGATGTCAACTCGGGAAATGTTTTCATCCCACGCATTCTGCACCATCTCACGGATGATGAAAATTTTGTCCCTTGCACCGTGTATTTTGCGCATGTTCGCAACATCTACTTCAAATATATTCATGGTGTCCTCCCTATTACTTTGGCGTCGGTCGCCACCCAAGTTAAGCGCTGGTTTTGCCCGACTTCACGGGTGTGCTATGGGGTGCCATCCGACGTGGGCACCGTGGTTCACGTATGGCAGTTCTATGTAACCGTCCATAAATTGACTGTAGTTGAGATCTGTAGTACAAACTAGCCAACAAATCATGGCACAGAAAATAACGCCGAAAGTCGAGACAATAGTCGGTATCCCGGCCACCGTTGAGTATTTAGGTATGCCCTGCAAATGGGAAATAAAGCCTCATCCCAATGTCTGGGAGGTTCAAGCCGGAGTTCGTGTCCACCCGGAACGATTCTTTGAATCTCATAGATTCCCTCCCGCAGAGGCGTTGGCGCGCTCTGTGCAGTTCGAGGCGTGGCAAGTACGGGATGAATTCCTGAGTCTCAAAACCGACCAGGAGTTTCTGGACTTTCTCAACAGGGTTGGCCGATTCATGTCAGTAAAGGTCGGTGGGTGGGTTGTCACAGGCCAGTGGGATGCGGATGACTTTACGCGTTGGCAACAGATGTTTCGAGAATGCTTGAGGCGGTCGCCTGCAAGCTGGGATCATGTCGTTGAGGGCGTGTTCAACCCGAAGAGCGTCAGACTTGTTAGGCGGATATTGTGGGTTTCCCGGAGGTTTACGCTCCTTTTTCGTTGGAAGAACACACAACAACGCGAGTGGCGCAGCGCACAGAATGTAGCCGTCCTAGAAGCACGGGACGTAGTGACAGCCATCCTTGCAACCATTTATGTAGATCATTTGCACGGGACGAAGTTCGGGTTCTGTCATCGTGATGACTGTCGGATGCCCTACACGATTGAGAGTAAGCACAATAGGAAGTATTGCTGCCAGTATTGTGCACACCTGGAGTCGCTGCGTCGGATGCGAGCACGACAAAGGGCGGGAGGGGGAAAGAAGGGACTGGCTCGGTGAACCCGGGAAATTAGTATCAGTATAGGGAGTGACCCCAGGCTGAGCCGCGTTGGCCCAGCGGATGACACTCCCCGGGGACTCCCTGACGCCGGCCCTATTGCATAAGTACTGACCCCCTGTCCTGGGGCCCCGTGTGCACGCACTCATGTCTGGATCAGGAGTGACAGAGAGACAATACTAATATGATCTGGAAGGAGAGAGAGGGGGAGGCGGGTTCTCTCGAGTATATTTGGTACACGACTCGGAGTTACAACGTAAACAGAATTCCGCCCACCGAACGCTGTCGCCGCCAACCACGGCCCTCAACTCCCCGAGCCGACTGTACCGGTAAGATCCCTTTCCGGTCCCTCTCTGATCCCTTTTCCAGGGAATGAGCCCCCGCATGACGCGATTACTATTTTTGAATCAATGAGTTGCACACGGAGACTATTGCACCAAAACGGACCGCCTTCGGCTTCCGGGGTGGCCAAGCGGACTTGGCAAAACGGGCCCCAGGGGACTCCCGGGGCGTACCCCTGTCCTTGCTCAGTGACCCCCTATCCCATTGCAAACACTAGGCTTATAGTAGAGTGATCAGAGGCTGAAATGAACCCAGAGATCCTACGGTCGCGTTACACGGTACACAAATTCGTAACTTTCGCTTATCTTTCGGGGCGAACGTGCGGCGTAGACAGGTCGACTCGATTCAAACCATTGATAACAGAATAGATAAGCGAGAGGTTGTCATTTCGATATTTAGACAACCGGGCGGAATGGCCATTCGCGAGGCCTCCTTAATAATGTGATCACTTCCGCAGGCTCGAGGGGCTTCCGGGGTAGCCAGTTCAGGTTTTGGCGGCTGGCCATAGCCAAGTTCGGGATGTCGGCTGGGACTCCCCGAGACTCGAAATGCCGAACTATGCAGACGTGGCGACAGAGATCGGCTCGTGTTGTTATAAGACGTAGATTCTTTTGCGTCGGTAGTCGTGTACTTGGTAGCTGACACGCGTCGGGACTACGCGCGCAGTGCATCGGACCCGCCTCTCTAAATCGAAATTACCTCTGTCACGTTGCACGCTCGGAGCCGCAGGACTAGCGTGGTTCCCGTAGGCCGGCGTTAGCAGCCGTACAGGCCTCGGCGTAACAAGTAAGGAATCGAACTGATGGCGGAACTCGCTCTCCCGAAGAGCTTCAGGCGTTTTAATCTGGAACAACAGCAAGCCATTCTCAAGCAGCTGAAGGACGCGGCCAGAACAGCTCTTAACAAGGGCTGGTATATCTTCCCGGCTCCATACCTGACAAAGATACCCTTCAAAGGAACTCGCGGCTCGAAGGATGCGCGTAATGACGCGCAAGCACTGGCGAAATGGGAGGCTGGAGTTCCTGCAAATCCCTGTATCCGGCTCGACTATTCGAATCTCACTGTTCTGGACATTGATGGCGGAGTCGGCGATTACGACAACGTCATGGCATGGGCTAAGGCGAACGGCATCCCCGAGACGTATGTCGTAACAACCGGACGAATCGGAGGCGGGTATCACTTCTATTTCTCCGGAACGCGACCGCCGGAGCGCAAGGACGTCTGCAAGAATCCTCACGCAAACCGTCTTGGATTCGAGCTCGACGGTGCATACGGCGATATCAAGTGCCACGGACACGT
The DNA here is from genome assembly GCA_020073385.1 of Terriglobia bacterium. Lineage (GTDB taxonomy): Bacteria > Acidobacteriota > Terriglobia > Terriglobales > Acidobacteriaceae > Sulfotelmatobacter. Next base: position 22,725 of record JAIQFH010000061.1, read on the forward strand.
CGTCGCTGAGGGCGGACTCCACAAGACTGGGGCAGCATATCGCGGCAACGGTCTTCCGGTCGCACCGCTTCCCGATTGGCTTCGAGATTGGGAAGAGGAGTCGGTGAAGGCCAGACGCGAGACGCTCCAACGACAACTCGAGCGAATGAAGGAAGCGCAGCGTGCGAACGTCGTCCCGTGGAATCGACGCAATGATTTTCTCTATCGAGATGCCTGTCGTCTCCATTGTCTCGGTTTGAGCGAGGAGACGTTGTACGCTGCGTTAAAAGACATCGCTCATCGATACTGCGCAGACGGTGAGGAATACGCGCGACAGCAGGACGCAAAGCTCCGCTCAATCGCAACGCGAGTGTCTGCAATGACGTTTGACCGAATCGTCAATAAGAATCTCTTGGGCAAGCCGACCGGGAATCTTATCGTCAAGGTTCCACCGCTGACTCCGAAGGAGTGTCTTATGGTCTGGCTTACCCATCGGTTCCCGGTTGGAGAACGAGTGACAGTTCGTGCCATCTTGGAGCGATTCGATGCCGACCATCCCGGAGAACGCCGTCCCGGGAGAACGACGCTGTTTCGGGCTATGAAATCGGTTAACTTCCTCGAGGTCGGCCTCGACCCGTCCGACAGAAGAACGTCGCTGTGGGCGCGCCACGGAGATTCATGATTGGGAATCCTAGGATCTACACACATGCATATAACGCGATATAGGTGTTGGAATGAAACGAATCTCGAATCCTTGACAAAGTGATGTCAAGTACACGAGCTTGAGAACGAGGCGCGTGGCCCCACGCGCGTCTGGTTGAGTCTTGCCTCAGTCGAAAGGTACCCCAAGAGGGTCTTAACGGTCGGGAAAGGGCCGGGGCATCAAGTCTCCGGGGATCGGTTGCTGCGGCGGACTTCGTCCATAGCCAAATGCGCTCACGAGTCCTGGTCCTGCGCTGTCCCAAATACACTCTGTTCCGATTTGGCGCGCTGTTGGGTTAGAGGCGCTAGCCAGTGCAGACCGGCAAAGTATCGAGGCAGTATCCATCAATCAGGCGTTCTTGATTTCTGCCTTCCTCTGCTCCAGATAGACGTCGATCGCGCGTCTGACCAATTCTGCGACCGGCGCCCCTGTGACCTTAGAGAGAGTCTGCAGCTTGGCCATCTGGCCCGATCTCACGAATAGCGCTGTCCGAAGCATCGTGTCCTTCATGACACCATAATGCCCTCTAAGCATATATATGTCAATCATATAGGCTTTAGATTACTTCAAATGACTATTGTGCCATAGATATGCCTATAGTTACATTGTACACTGAGCGTGGCATGGAGGCATATGGAATACCTCAATCGCGACGAACTGGTCAGACTTTTCACCGTCGCCCGGCAGCACAATAAACTGCACCACGTTGCCCTGCTTGTGGGTCTTCTGCACGGGCTCCGTGTGTCAGAGACGCTGGCGATCCGTGGGCGCGACATCTGCGACGGCCGGCTGTCAGTCAAGCGGCTGAAGAAGAGCCGCGCGACACTGCACGCTCTGCGAATTGACAGCGATCCTCTGTTCGACGAGTCTCCCCTTCTGGAACTTGCTAAGGCTAGCCCTGAGACCGAACTGTTCCCGTGGTCACGGCAGTACATGGATGTTCTGATCAAACGGTATGCGGCCCTCGCGGGCATTCATCCAGCAAAACGGCACTACCATGTTTTGAAGCACAGTATTTGCGTGCTGCTGTGGCAAGAAACGCACGACCTCAACGCGATTCAGGACCACGTCGGCCACCGCAGTTCCTCGAGCACGCTGATCTATTTGAGGGCGGATGCGGCTCTAAAGGCCCAGATGACTGTTGTCGGCATGTCATTCAACGAGGACGCTTAGTGCCTCAAACGCTAAGTTTCCGCAGTCGGTGTTGAAACGGCCCATGTGACTTGGGGTTTACGTGCCCCAGCCTGGCGCCCCATGACCGCTTGAAACATCATCCACACGGTTTTAAAAAGTGGGCTGTGTTATTAGTGGTATGTGTTTTTCAAGGACATAACCAGGCCCCAACCCCCGATTGTCGGCCGTATGGGGTGTACGGACCCAATGAGGGACAGCTTTTTTATTTGAAAACCTCAGCAGAGACATTACGTCAACCATCAGCATAGTTTTTCGATTACCCCCGACAATCAGGAGTCGGCCCGTCAATGACCACAAGCCCGTATCTCGGGAGTGTGGGCACTTCCGCGAGTTGGCGACTACTCGTCCTTGTGGTAATGGTACGATGTTCCGGAGAACGGCACATCCCCAGATCTGAGATGTTAATCGAATTCGTAATCAGGCAAGACGGCCAATCGATTAAGATGAATCGCGGCACACCCGCGCGAGATGCAGAGAGCAGAACGGCTCCACCTCTTGCGTTCGGCCTCAGAGGCTTGCTAGCCTTCCTCGCGACCGCGGGTGACCAGCGACGGCTAATATCACGGTGTTCAAACAGGGTGTGAATCGAGGCGCTGTCTTCCTGTGCTACAACAGTCGTGATCGGTCGCAGGTGATCGCGATCGCCGAATCCCTGAAAGCTGCTGGCACCGAGGTCTGGATCGACGATTGGCAAGCGGGGACGACGATGCAGGCGCTCGCCGAAGCCCTACAATCCGCAGCCAGTTCGATTCACGGCGCCGTGATCTTCATCGGTGAGAGCGGCCTCGGTGGATGGCAGGGATTCGAGGCACGGCTGTTCGCGCGCGCGCATTTCGAACGTGCGCTTCCGATCGTTGTCGCGCTGCTGCCGAGCGCTTCGCGCACAGCTGCCGACGTCCCGCGGATGCTCGAGGCTGTGCCACGAGTCGATCTCGGCAGCGATCTGCGGCATGAGGGTGTCGAGGTGATCCGCCGGGCACTCGCTGCGAATCCGAGCGATCAAAGCAAAGCGTCTGTCCGTCGCATCATGGAGGGCGAAGAGAGCTACGGGCAAATCGGCTTGAGCGCCGACGAGCTGGACGTCGAGCTCATCACCAAGCTCCATCGAATCGACGACTACGAGGGTGGAGTGGAGATGCTCCAAGGGATCGTGGTGAAGGCGCGGTCGACGCTCGGAGCACGGCACCCCAAGGTCTCCTTTCATCTGAACGAGCTCGGCTTGCTGTTTCGAGAGCTCGGGCGCTTCAAGGAAGCCGAAGCGTCGTTCCGGCAGGCCGTCGAGATCGACGTTCTCAACGTCGGCGAACAGCATCCGGTCGTCGCATCGCGCCTCAACAACTTAGCGCTCGCTCTGCAGGAGCTCGGACGCTTTCACGACGCCGATGCAATCTATCGTCGCGTCATCGCGATCGAGGAAGCGCGTGGCGGCCAGCAGGATAGTCTCGCGACGACGCTGAGCAACCTGAGTTTGGTGATGAATGAGGTGGGCAGATTTGCGGAGTCACACGATCTGCTTCGCCGCGCGCTCGCGATTGACACGAAGCTGTTCGGCGCGAATCACTCTGCGGTGGCGCGCGACCTCGCGAATCTAAGCTTTGTCCTGCATCAGCTGAACCGCCTCGACGAGGCCGAGGAGGCGTGTCGTCAGTCGATCGCGATCGATACAAAGTGTTTCAGCGAAAAACATCCGTTGGTTGCGACAAGCCTGAACAATCTCGCCGGTCTGAGAGTCGCCCGGGGTGACCTCGCCGGCGCCGAGGACCTTCGCCGCCGCGCCTTGTCTATTGACCGCGAGGTGCTTGGCGAGTCCCATCCGAACGTGGGTCGTGACACACAAGCACTGGCATCGACGTATTGCACGCTTGGTCGCCTGAGCGATGCCGAGGAATTGTGGCGCAATGCGGTGGCGATGTCCGAAGGAGCTCTGGGCGCTGAGCATCACCAGACGGTAGCTGCGCGATGTGGCTTGGCGGCGGTTTACGCGACGCAGGCTCGCTACGACGAAGCGGAGTCGCTGTACGTCGACTCCCTCGAGGCAACAATTAGCGCCTATGGCCAGGATCATCTGCACGTCGGCCCTGTGACGAATGCTCTCGGCGAGCTTTATCGGAACATGGAGCGATACGACGAGGCGGAGCGACTCCTCATGCGGGCGCTCGCCATTACGACGCGACATCGCGGACCTGATCATCCGACGGTCGCGGCCTGCATCAACAACCTCGGGCTCGTCTACCAGGCGACCGGCCGGGTGGACGAAGCCGAGCGTGCAGCGCGGCGCGCGCTGGCGATCGACGAGCGGGCCTATGGCACCGACCATCACGAAGTTGCGCTGGATCTATTCAATCTCGCGCTCCTGCTCAGCGCGACCAACCGACTTGCAGAGGCGGAAGCCGCATTCGAGCGCGCGCTGGCGATCCAGGAGGCGAGTCTAGGGCGGGAGCATCAGTATGTGGGGCATACACTCAGCAATCTGGCATTGCTGCTTCAGCGCACGGGGCGTGCGCACCTCGCAGAGCCGATGATGCGACGCGCACTCGCGATCAATGAGCGCGTCTACGGCGTCGCGCACCCAGAAACCGCTACTGGCTTAAACAATCTCGCAATGCTGCTCGCGAGCCTGGGTCGCCCGGGCGAGGCGGAGCCTGTCCAGCGACGGGCGCTCGCCATTTCACAGCGTTCGTGGGGGATGTACCATCCCAACACGCGTGCGTGCGCGAGAAACCTTGCGTCGATTCAGGAGCAATTAACGGGCCGGTGACATCCAGCGCTCGAAGCAGTTGCCAATGCCGCATTCAGTTGCTCCTCGTCCTGTACGCCGCGCCTACGATAAAGTAGCAACTCGCCATACTTGTCGCGCGCCGCGCCTCAATATGAGTCCAGGCGCGAATCTCCAACCTGTGCGGTTCTGTCCGGCGTGTTTTTGGGAATCACGTGTGGCGCGACCGGCGTATGCCGTGCGAAGGGCGCACGGAAAGTACAGCGGGGCTAGAAGTCGGCTTGGGGTACTCGATGTTCTGCGTACGACGCGGTTAAAGGAAATCCCCGGAATGAGTGCAATCCCGCTGCGTCGACCTGCGCTTGCAGTCTCGAAGAGGCGCGTATTAGCATTTTTCCATATGAATTCGCGTCCACCGGACTTCGGTACCATAGCTGACAACGACACCCGGAATGCCTTCCTTACGGGCCGCCCAGAGGTCGTCCAGTGGTTGGAGCCCGGCATTAAGCTATTCAAATGGACTAAGTCCATCACCAATCCCCGCGGGATTTCACCCTGGTGGCAGTTTCTGGAAGCGAGGCGGCTCGCCACGGGAGCGAATGTGCCCGGTGTCCGTGAGCTCCAAACCTACGCCTCACGCCTAGGTGTGCATGACCGCGATTACAACCGAACCCGCTTGGCTGTAAACGAGCAGTGGAACAAGATGACCCAGGCGGTGCTGTAGAACTCCTGAGGGGTGCTTGGGGATATGTCGGCAAAGCCTCAGGCCAACGCAAGGACGCTAACAATGTGGGTGTGTTTTTTTGTCGGTGACGAGTATCAGGTCTGGATTCCCGGTTTGGTCGCCAGCGACATTAGGCGGATCTCGATAATGCCGTACCTTAATCCGAATTCTGCGTTTGGCCCTCACCCGGCGAGATAGCTAAACCGCCGCAGCTGGATTATGAACCGCGCGCCCGCACAACTTCGCGTTGATCTTCTTCCGTCGCCACACGCGACAAGGAGAAAGACCGGGATAGGTGGCTTCCACAGGCCGTTGCATTGCCAAATGACTGTCCCGAAGTCAGCTTCGGGGAGATCGCTATTGATCTCCTCCAAGCCCGTTTCAGGATCTCGGCGAGCTAATCTGATTGGACAAGACAAGGCGGTCTGTGATGCACATCATGGTCATCCGAACCGGACAGTGCTATCGTTTCCACAGCTAATAGCCCAGGCGAAATAATGGCCTCGCGCTGCCGAACCGCCGCTCGGTCTGGCGCTCAAACCATCGTCGCTGTCGATCGCGACGCTCTGCACGAGGCGTGTGACACGGGCCCAAACACTGGAGCGGCCACGTGAACTGTCGCGCCAGCAAAGGGGGTACACGATGGCTGGCATCTTTATAAGTTGGGGATCTCCGGATGCAAACAATGTCAACAAGCTGCGTGACCGCCTAAAGGATCTCGGCCTCCCAATTTGGGAGTACAGCGAGGACATGCCGAGTGGAGGGCAGATCCACGACGAGATTTTGAACGCCATTAACCAAGTCAAAGTGGCCATCGTGTGTTTCTCGGATGAAACCGCTGAGCGTAAATGGATCAGTGACGAAGTAGCGTGGTGCGTCCAGAACTGTAAGGATATTACCAAGAAGTTAAAACGCGTTGTGCCAGTGTGGGTGGGAGCACATCCTGACAATAAGATACCGCATCTCTTGGAAGATCTTAATCTTAGTGTAAGTGACGTGACTGACCTGTCTACTGGAGTTGATACGGCGGCAATGGCAAAGCTGGTCAGGGACGTCCATAAGCATCTTGGCTCTGACGCGCCGATGGTTCTGCCGGCGGCGCTCTTTGTCATGACAAAGAACCAGTGTCGAGACCTGTTTCGTCAAGACCTTCCTAACGGCCATCTGACTGGTCTTTGTGAGGCTACGGGGATGAGAGTGCCGCCAGACACCAACTTGCTGCTTGATCGGTATGGAGACAAGGGGTCCGAAGACTTTTCGCCTTTCCGAGCCAACGAGCCACTATCTGCATTGATGCAGGGCATCGTTCGAAGGATAAACGCATCACGAGCCCGGCTCGGGCGACGCCCAATATTCCTTCGCTGGATGCAGGAAGAGTTGTCCGACTTAGCCAACGAGGAGGCTAGGAGTGTGTGGAGTGGCGGGTATTCCCTCTTGATTGTGGACTCCCTGTCTGCTTTTCATCCCGACATTCGTGCCAGAATATTGAACCTCCCGGACCCGGCTGACCGTGCCCGCCAGGCTGTTTTGTGGGTGCCACCTTACACACAGCATACCGCGGGGTTGGACCGTCTCCTAATTAGCACGGCTCGAGCTGCTGTTAGCCGCGTCGCCGACGTGCTCGCCCAGTGGGAGCAGCAACCAGAGCGCTTCATCGCCTTTGACTCTTCTACTTCGGATTCAATCGCCAGGTGGCTGCATCGCGCCTTGTCTGAAATGCCGGACGATCTCCCCCCTTTGCCAGTAAACATTGCATCTGTCAAGCCTCCTGGTTCCAGTGGGGTGACTCTCCGCGAATTGTTTTCTCAGACTAACGGAAACTGAAGGAGCACTGCGTGATTGTGACTTTTTATTCCTTCAAGGGCGGCGTGGGCCGTTCAATGGCTTTGGTGAACGTGGGAGAAGTTCTCGCGGACTGGGGTTACCGGGTTGTTCTCTGTGATTGGGACTTGGAAGCTCCTGGGTTGGAGCGTTACCTGATTGACATGGAAAAGGATAGCGACGGCTATCGGCAGCAGGTAAACGAGTTCCTCGCCAGGGGTGGCCTAATGGACATGCTTAGGGAGTATAAGGAGATATTAACCCGCCCAGCAGCGGAATCACGGGACCAAATCATTGAGAACGTAACACAAGGTGCTCCGGATGTTACGCCACAACACCAAGCGATGGGCAAGCTGCTACTTCGACGCCCTTTCTCCTACACCTATCCGTTGCCTTCCATTACAACGAGGCGCGGGGCAGGATGGATGCGCTTATTGACAGTGGGTCGCCGCGACGGAGATGCTAACCAGCAGCGTTACGCCGAGATGGTGCGTACGTTCGACTGGAGCGAGTTTTACGACAAATGGGCGGGCGATCGGTACATGGACTTCTTCCGTGAGGACCTGCAGGGTTCCTCCGACATTGTTCTACTCGACAGCCGCACGGGCGTGACAGAGCAGGGCGGCGTGTGCACTCATCATCTAGCGGATCTCGTTGTGTTGTTCAGTGCTGCCAACCAGATGAACTTTGAAGGCACCAAGTGGATGGCACGCTTGCTGTCGGATCCTCGCCTTGAGAAGCTCCGCGGTGCCAGGTCTCTCAAGGTTCTACCGGTTGCTTCCCGGATTGAGTGGGGCGCCCAGAAAGAAGAATTGGTCGATTTCGAGAATCAATTTCAATCCGAGTTCAGCAGATATGTTCCGGATGTGGTAGGTGATGCAGAAACATTTCTAAAATCCTCGGAAATTCCTTATATACCTTTTTATTCGTTCAAAGAACGAGTGGTGGCTCGCGAAATAGAAGGACAGCGTGAACCAAGGCTTTACAAGGCATACCAAACCCTTGCGGACGCTATCGCCCGTTACGGAGTGTCATCAGAAAAACTTGTCCAACTCAGGTTCGAGAGTGGGTTGACTCTTTCGACTGCTGGGCCAGTTTCGCTACCGCTACAGTCTTTCAAGGGCCCGGTATTCGTGAGTTGTGGATCGGAGGACATGCCCACCGCAAGCGTTATCACTTCGCTTCTCCGCTCCGCTGGTGTAAGGGTTGTGGGGAGTGTCTCGAGCTTAGCGCCAGACTCGACGGAAGACATGCGCGGACCACAAGCCATAGCAAATGCGGCGGGCTGCGTCGTAGCTTTGGGGTCCAGCCAACTCGATCTGGGTCAACGCGCGGAATTAAGCTACATCTTAAAACGGCAAGCCCTTCAACCCGGCTTGCGGGTTGTTCCGGCCGTTTTGGCGGCAGGAGCATCTACTGATCAGGCGACGGCGCCCCTGACGCGTTTCCGTGCTCTCCTTGTACCCGAGAACTTGAACGCGTCGAGTAAGGCATTCTTAAATACGCTGCTGATGGAGCTGTCAGCACCACCTGTGGGCACTTTCCCCAAACCGGAGAGTACTAACCCCTTTCGGGGCTTCCAGGTTTTCAACGAAACCGACGCACGATTCTTCTTCGGTCGTGACCGCGCAATTGAGGAGGTTTTACACGGACTCAATGAGAAATCCAGTCGCTGCCGCTGGATTCAAGTTGAGGGTCCCAGCGGTTGTGGGAAGTCTTCCTTGGCGCGCGCAGGCCTGGTGCCCGCAGCGCGCGCTGGTTGGATCAGGGGGGTATCCCGGGGATCTGTGGTGGCGGTCTGCCAGCCTGCGCTCGACCCTGTCGCTGAGTTGGCGTACGCTCTTGAGCCGCATTTGAAATTGCCGAGCTCAGATGTGATCTCACGTCTGCGTTCCTCGTCTGCAGGCCTACGCCAGCTGATTCCGGAACTCGCCGCGGAGGGTAAGACATTAGTGTTGCTGGTTGACTCCCTCGAACCAACGGGGCTTCTCGCGGGAGGAGATCCGACTAGGTTGGCGTCTCTGCGGAGTTTCGATTCGCTTTTGGGAGAGGCCCTCGCTGACCCCGCACCTTCTTTTTTCCTCATTACAACGATTCGGAGCGACCTAGTCACGGGTTTGTCGGACGTACCGTGTCTTCGGGCTGCCCTCAACGAGCAGGCATTCCGGTATGTAGTGACTCCTATGAGCGACGATGATTTGCTCGAAATGCTTTCCGGTCCTAGTCGAATGGCCGGTCTCACTTGGGAGACCGGCCTCATCGGGCGCGTGCTGGACGACGCCAAAGGTGCTCGTGAGACGCCTGGCTGGGTGGGCCAATTGCTATCTCAGTTGTGGGATGTGCGCCATGACAATGTTCTTACTCACCAAGCCTACGAGAAGCTGGGTGGCCTGCGTGGCGTGACGACCGCCTGGATCAATCGGGTGGTCGAGAACCTGACAGAGGATGATGTTCGTCTCGCTAGGTCACTCTTGCTGCGCCTGGAGTCTGGAGGCGGCGTGCGTTTGACCGTTGGGTTGGGCGAGGCTCTGGATGCTGTAGGAGGCGGCCCCCGAGGTACAGAGCTACTGAGCGCACTTTCAAGGGCGGGCCTGATCACCATCAAGGACGAATCAGTCCAGATCTCTCATGATGCGATGCTCTCATCTGGATCCATTCTCCGAACGTGGTCCGATGCGAAGCGTGAGGAACTAAGACGCCGAGACGAATTGGAGCATGCAGTAGCAGTGTGGGAAGCGGCCGGCAGGTCCGACGGTGGCCTGCCGGTTGGCCCGCAGCTAGCCTACTTCAAGCAGGCGGTTGGTGTCAGCAAAAGGGCCACGCAGCTCTTGGCTGAGGCGGCCAAACATGAAACGATCCAGCGACGCCAGCGACGATTATTTCGCTTGTCGTCGTCCCTTGCCATCCTACTGCTAGTTCAGCTAGTTGCGGTCGGTTGGTTTGTCGGCCAAAGGAGTGAGCATCGGACGGAAGCGGGAGCCCTCGCAGTCGCCGCCTACAATGCTGCGGATACTCAACCGCTTCTCGCTCTGGTGTTGGCGATTAAGGCTGGCCAGGTGGACCAAGGAGAAGTAGCAAAGCTCGCGCTCTGGCGTGCCATTCAAAGCTCTTATCTAGAAGCTGATTTTGAGGTCCAGGGTAAGCCTGTTTCGGCAGCGTTCAGCCCTGACGGGAAGCGACTGCTGGCGGCGACCGCTAACGGCGCGGTGAGCGTATGGGAGATTACAACCGGCCGCACGATCGTACGTTCCTCCCTATACGGCAAAGGGGGGGACGCTAAGCAGCAGAGCCGGGAAGGCGTCTCCGGCCCCACCAGTTCTCTTACCAACGCGGAGTTTAGTCCGGACGGAGCTCAGATATCGGTGTCGAGCACTGACCATACGGCACACATTATCGATGCGCTAAGCGGCCACGAAGTCGTGGCTCTGAGAGGCCACTCCGATGTAGTCACGGACGCGAGTTTTAGTCCGGACGGTCGCCGCGTTGTGACGGCCAGCACCGATGGGACGGCTAGGATTTGGGACGTCTTGTCCGGACGTGAATTTGTGATACTTTCGGCCAATACTGCTCCGGTCTGGGGCGCATCTTTTAGCCCGAATGGTACGCGAATCTTGACTTATGGTGGCGACCAGTCGGCGCGAATATGGGATGCATCTTCGGGAAAATTACTTCGGTCGCTGCTCAACCCTGCGCCCGTGGCGCTTGCCATGTTCAGCCCTGACGGCTCGCAGGTCCTAACATTGAGTGGAGCCTCGGTGCGGATCTGGGACTCGGAAGCGGGCAGGATCATTCGTCACTTTCCGCACATCGGTACGTGCATTAGTGCCGCTTTCAGTCACGACAGTAAGTTCGTTATTGTGGGGACGCAAGTTGGTCTCGCACGAATCTCAGAATTGTCATCCGGAGCAACCGTATTAGACCTTCGTGGCCACATGGGCCCTGTGCTCAGCGTCGCATTGAGCCCTGATGGGCGCCAGGCAGCAACCGCAGGAGCCGATGGCACGGTTCGAATTTGGGATGTTCAACAGGGAGACCAACCTATTATCCTCATGCCTCGGCACGATGCTCCGGTCACGCGGGTTGCCTTCAGTCCCGATGGCAACTTCATTGCGGACTCTAGCGATGACGGCACGGCGAGGATATGGAGGACTGATCTACCTCCACCTCGCGACAACTCGATTGCCCTTGCTGAACTGCTCCGGTTAGCGGAGTCGCGACTGCCCGTCACCCTAACACCCGATGAGCGCCTGACTCTGCTTCAATCGAAGGGGCAAAGCCGCGGCACCGGCTCGAAGTCCTCTACCTTTTGAAGTAAGGATTGTTACGAGGATCAACCACTATGCGCCGCAGGAGGCACAGAAAAGCGTGGCGTATGTGTCGGCCTGGCCGCAGTAAAGGCCCGGGATCAGCTGAGGCTCACTGAGAAACACTACGCTCCCTGGGTGAAGTCCCTTCAGGGTCTTCATGCCGGACTGGACGATCCGCCTGGCGCCCGAGGCACTGTCCGTGGAAGAGTTAGCTCAGCCGCGCCGGGGGCGGATGCCGGGGCCCCGAAGAGGCAGCGGATCTTCATGAGTTACGGGCACGATGCCTTCGAGCGGCCCGCGACTCGACGAAGACCTCCGCCTGCAAGGTCGGAGTTAGAACAACGAGAGGAACTCAGCAAGAATCCTGGGCGCGCGCTCGATCCCGACAACATTTGGGAGATCTTCAACCGACAGCACGATTTTCAGCACGGAAACTACTCCTTCCGATGGCACGCAGGGAGCTTCCCTCAGAGTTCGCATACTGCGGGCATATCGCAACAGTTCGGCAACCTTAGAGACATACCAATACTGGCCATGAGTGAATTATGCACGCACTGGGGCGGAAACCAATACCTGTAGAGCGTGGGATGGAGTCAGAAATCGCTTCGGGGCGTGCCTACCCCGTGAAGTGTCTTCCAATCCGAGGTTGTCCTTCACCGCTTGGCTAATCTTCTGCTTGTTGCGAGATAGCCCCCCAGTTGTCTAGAAGTCGGCTTCGCGGAGATCATTCGTCGATCCCCCTACGGGCCCCTTTGGGGGCAGCGGTTCCCGTCACTGTGCTGTAGAATCTGTTCCCTTCCCGACCGAAGGTCTGTTCTTGCAGGCTTGCAGGCCGCAAAATTGTAATTGCGGTTCGAACCGCGAAGGTCGGCGTGGCGCTTGGTGTATCTTCGTAAGACTGATGGCCTACGACGCCTTCATCTCCTACAGTCACACTGCCGATGGCACGCTTGCAGCCGCCCTTCAATCGGCCTTACATTCTTTTGCCAAACCCTGGTATAAGCGGCGTGCTTTGCATATCTTTAGAGATCAAACTAACCTCGCGGTGAATCCCGCTCTCTGGTCTAGTATTCGCGAGGCCCTCGATCAAGCGTTTTTTTTCATCCTTCTTGCTTCGCCTGAAGCGGCCGCCTCGCCCTGGGTTGAGAAGGAAGTTGAATATTGGATCGGTAGAAACGGCCCGTCGCATCTCCTGGTTGCTCTTACCGGGGGTTCTCTAAAGTGGGATCATTCCTCCGCCTCTTTCACGTCCGAGCACACCACCGCTCTCCCACCGAACCTTCTTCATGCCTTTTCTGAGGAGCCTCTTTTCCTTGATCTTCGATGGGCCCGCGATGCCGCCGCCCCTCTCCGCTTGCGCGAGCCGCGCTTTCACGAAGCGGTCCTCCAACTCGCTGCTACCCTGCACAATCGCCCGAAAGACGAACTCGACGGCGCGGATATTCGCAACCAGCGGCACGCCCGCTTGCTCGCCGCTTCCGGCGTTATCGCTATTCTGCTGGCCTCGCTCTTCGCGTTTCGCCAAACTCGCGTGAGCCACGAAGAATCGCTCCAAAATCTCGCCGCCCGCCTTGCCGCCAACTCTGGCAAAGTCCTCACCGATAGTCCGGGTCGATCTCGCGAGGCCGCGCTCCTGGCTATTGAATCGACGCGCATCAATCCTTCCTTCGAAGGGAACAGTGCGTTGCGGACAGCAGTTTCCCTCTTACCTGCGGACTCGCAATTGTACCCCCCAGAAAGCTCCGACCCAGCTGAGCGCGTTCGCGACATGGCTTTTTCTCGTGATGGTACCACCGTCGCCGTAGCGCGCGACGATGGCTCCACTGAACTCATTGACGCCGTAAACAAAAAACCGATCGGATATTTCACCCCGGACGAACAACCGGCGGCAAGCATCCAACTTCCGACCGCTACCCAAAGCGCGCCCCTTGACGACAGTGCAGCTGTTTCTGTGGCCTTTAACTTCTCCGCCTCGCTGCTCGGGGTTGGCGCCCGCGATGGCGTAGTCCATGTCTGGGCCTTGCCCGGCGGGCGCGAAATCTTACGAATTTTCCACGGTGCACCGGTTTCCCAAGTATCGTTCCACCCCAAGGCGAACCAACTTGCTACCGCTAGCGACGATGGTCATATACGTATTTTCGATGTCGCTCGCGCGGCCGTCGTCGCCGACTTCAAATGTCCGGACAAAATCGTTTCGACGTCCTTCAATCCGGGCGGAGACCTCCTTGCGGCCTTATCTTCAGAGGGTGTGGTCTCACTTTTTGATCCAGTGCATCGCAAGCTTCTGCGTACGATGGGTGGCGGTGAGGCCGGTTTTAACGTGATGTTTAGCGATAAAGGCAATCGTGTGGCTATTGCGAGCGGCGATTTTGCCTCTGTCTGGGATGTAAGTTCCGGTCGGCAACTGCTGAAGGCGACCCATGCTACTGGGTCCGAAACGCTCACTCCACAGCAATGGATTGTCAGCGCAGCCATCAGTTCAGACGGCGTATTCCTGGCTTACGCAGCGCGCGGCGACAACATGGCCCGTGTTTGGAACGTGGAGACGGGCCGCGAAACTCTCGAGCTCAAGCATGACTCCGCGGTGGCCGCTGTCTCCTTCAATGCGGATGGAACAAAACTCGGCACGGGCTCGTACGACGGCACGGCGCGCGTGTGGGAACTTCCTTCTGGACGCGAACTAGAACGAGTCTCACATGCCGGCGGCGCCGAAGTGGTAGCTTTCAGCCTTACGGGCAACCGTTTTGCTGCTGGCGGCATGGACGGTTCGGTCTCCATCTCCGAGAGCCGCCGCGCAGACCGACCTGCTTCGTTTGATTTGCCTGCCGCGGTACGCAGCGTTGCCTTCAGCCCGGATGGCCGGCGCTTTGCCATCGGCACGACTTCGGTGCACTTCGAGCCTCTGGTGAGAATCGTCGAAATCAGCGGCAATACTCTGCGCGACATCGAATTCCACGGCGCTCCTGTTATAGACAAGCTCTTTTTCGTCGATCCGAATGACCTGATTGCCCAGTGGGGCAACAAGCTGTTCCTCATTGCCATTGACCAGGCTAAGGTCACTGCCTTGCCTGACGTTCCCGGAGACGTGCGGATCGACCCATCTGGTAGGGTTCTTGCCAGCCAACGGGACAGCATCACCCACCTATATACCTTACCCGACCTTCAACAGACCACATCCCTCGACGGCCCTGCTTCCGGTCAGCTGCGTACTGCAGGAGAAGGACTGCTGGCCTTCGAGACAAATAAACCGCCGAACGAGTTTTTGGTCGATATCTGGCGTGTCGCCAGTAAAACCCGCGTCAGCCGCGTTCCCCTGCCCGCTGAATTGACTCGCCTCTCCTTCGATCGGTCAGGCACAATCCTATTCACCGCGCAAAGCGAAAATCTGCAAGCCTGGGACATCCCGTCCGGCAAGCGACGCTTCTCGCTCACCGCCAGCGGCGACATTGACCAAATCGTTCCCGATCCTTCTTCTGCCTCCTTCGCCACCGTTACTCACGGACACCTCACCGTGTGGGATGTCGTCACCGGGGCTCGCGTGGCACAACTTCCCGATGCGGGCTACCTCCGGGCCGCCGCGTTCAGTCCCGACGGCCGCTATGTGCTGGCCGGATACGATGAGCGCTCCGCCGCGCTTTGGCTCTGGCGTTCGGGCGATCTGCGAGACCAAGCCTGCGCCCGCCTAACTCAAAATCTGTCTCACGATGAATGGGAGCGTTGGATTCCCAAACAACCCTATCGGAAAACGTGCCCCAATTTGCCGCCCGCAAATTGAACCACTCTCGCAGCCAGCGGGAAAACTATTTCCGCGCGTCTAGAATTGGATGAAGAACGAAATGGCTCATGCGCGGGAACGGAGGACCGGAACGCAAGTAGCCGTTGTTCCTAATCACGCTTGTACCTGGCAAGGACGTGAAGAAGTGGCAGCTGTTCGATGTCGACCGTCGATTCGGCCCACGAGATACGAGAGTACGTCATCCCCTCCTTCAGCAGCTGGAAAGACAACGACTCGTGCCAGACTCCGTTTCAGCGGCTCGTCAAGAACTTGAAGGCGGAAGCTAGCAAGTGACTGCGCGCCATACTTAGTGGTTGCCCTTTTCGCACCAAATCTGGTTCGCCGCGGAGTCTTTTTTGGCTTGATCGGTACTCAACCCGCGCCAACGCCGATGGACTCGAGGCAGACCAGTCATGGTGTGGGCGGTTGCTTGACTGTCTGGCGTAGGACCACTACCAGCTTGCCATCCTTGCGGCGGCGAACAGCGTGAACATACCATCCCGGACGGCTGGGCGAGGGCTTCTGGGTTTCTTCGCTCATCACAATAAGATCACTACCCTCGAAGGCGTAGTCGCGTTTTTCGAAATCCAGTCCCGCGGGCCCATTACTGACGTATGTGCTCAGTCGCTTGTGGACCGCATCCACCCGAAACATCGGAAACTCTCCAAGGTCGCGAAAACGATCGGCCGCAGGGTCATACACCCAGTAGCGGGCCTTAGCGTTGGTGGATCCCCGTTCGGTCATAAGCAACAGGTCGAGCCAGCCGTCAAAGTTAATTTCCTGTGCCCCAAAAAAGAAGGACTCATCTTGGGCAAGCGGTGTCATCGAAGGAACGTCCAGCTTCTGCACGGCATGGCCGCCGCGCTCAAGGATGATGGCTTTCACCACACGCCCCTCCGGAACCGTATCCAATTCGAAACGAAAGTCAGCGGGCGGATTGCCGTCGTGAAGGACGATCGTGCAAGGATCGCAGCGTTTGACATATTGCGGTCCCGCGAGAGGCACGGTGGCAAGGGTTTGCAGCGCGATGATAGCGGCTAGGGGATAAGCAAGCATTTGGCAAGTTTCAGGCGGCGGGCGCGGTCGTCAAGGCCGTTGGTGCCACCGTTTATCCGCTTCGTAATGGTAAGCAGATCATCGTTATCGGCCAGCTCATTCAGGTGGCGCGTCGCCCAGAACCAACCTGAGCAATCGGCCGCGATGTTGGGATCGGTGGCCAGCAGATTGGGATTGAGGCCGGTGATGTAATCCTGTCCTCTGTCATTGCCATAGCTGGTGTAATTGATCCGGCCGGTGATCTGGATCAGCCCACGTCCTTTGAAACGCGGACCATCGCCGGGTTGCGTGTTGCCAAGATCAGTGCGGCCCTCGTAGGCTGCGCCGCTTGCCAGCTCAGCGGTGAAACGGAGACTGCCGCTTTCATGACCAAGCTGCGCGAGGAAATGGGCCTGACGAAGCGGGGTATTGATCTGATTGGCATCCATGGCAGCCGTCAGCGGCGCGGCGAAGGTATCCGCCTGCTCCTGGGAAGACAGGGGCGTCAGGATGTGCAGCAGGTTGGAGCCAAACTGGCCGTCGACAGCCGCTCGCAGCGCGGTGACAGTGACGCTACCGGGATCGATGACACCAGAAGCGGCTCCAGGCGTGGCCACCAGATTCTGGAATTGCTGGATCACCGCTTGCGAGTGCGGGCCCAGCACACCATCCTCAGTGAGGAAAGGCACACCCGGCAGCAGGGAAAGGTTCAAGTTCAACAATGCTTGAATCAAGGTGACGTCGTCATTCTGATTCTGAGCGTTTAGCCCGATACTCTTGGAGATGCACATTGTATCTTCCTCCGGTGGGCGACAGCTCGTCCTGCAGTAACCGATTCTAAGCCCCTTGAAGGCCGACGCTCACAGCGTTGGGCTTTTCTCGACTGCGCAAGAAGATCTTAGGGATTTGTATCGCGCGATAGCCAGCGATGAGCGCAGTACAGTGATCCTGAAATCCGAAGCCAACAAGCTGCCCGGATCGTTCCGTTTGGAAAGCGTGATTCGGTTGCATTCGTCGAGTTCAGTTCCTGTCGAGTTACGGCCTGGCCGGAAATGTTCCAGGGCTGGAAGTCGCCTTCGGAGAAGCCTGAGTTGTCTCCTCGAAGCCCGTTTCTGGATCGCTTTTGACCTGCCGACTAAGCCTGGTGTGCCGCACTCGCACAGTCATGGATCGCCGGAACTATGGTATTCTCGATTCCCGTTTGCCCGGACCTTAGCAACATCTGATTCGGAGACCTCAAATGACATGGTTCGTACACTTTATCCCAAATGAGTGTGACAGCATTTCCGTTCTCATCAACAATGCGTTTTGGAGAACGTGGTTTCGCACTGCTGGTGAGGTGACTTGGGCTTTGCCGCAACGTTACCAGGGAGTAGGTCAACTGAAAGTGAGCGCATCTGTTTCCCCGGAAGGGAAAAACGGCTCGATGGAAGTTAAATGGGATGACAGGGTCATCCAAAGATACGACTTCGACGACTTCGAACCACATGACGTAAGCAACGCGCCCCCGAGCCCGCCGCGCGAGCCCAATGGACCGCGTGGTCCGCGTGAGATAACGATCGCCAAGTCTGATAAGGAAAATGAGAACACACATTATGAATTTGAATATGGTGTTTCGTCGGAGCCGGGATCGCATGAAATGCTGACAAGGGTTTCGGTGTTTTCTTCCGGCGTATTAACGAACAAATCCGACCAGCCGCCAGAATCGGGTTTGAGAACTTCTCTGAGCGTGCCCATCGACAAAGAAGTGATTACCGTTCCGGCTGAAACGAAGACATTCCGCAGTTGGGCACAGGGCGGCGGACCGTTGCAGACGGGAGCCGTAGAGAAATGGATCTTACGTTCAAGCGACAGCACTGCCTTAGCGGCGCTAGGCACAATCACTGTTACCTTACTCAGAGCGACGGACCCACAGACTCAGGCACTCTTCGTACAAGCCACGTTGGGTTTTCGACAGACGTCTCTTGGGTGGAGAGTCCCTTTCGCCGATCATGGCGGTTTGCGGGTTAGAATCTGGTTCTTAAACGCCGTTGATGGCGTCCTTGAAGAATGGGAAGTAACTCCAACGCAAAGTATTAAATGCGGAGACAACAACGCCTACTTTGAATTCAAAAAGAATGTGACGCCTGATTGGTACGATAGAGTGGTTGCGGTATTGCTGATCATTGATCCAAACACTTGGTACCGCTGCTGAACCCTATATGTTCAAGTTCAGTCTAAAGGCCCCGATTGGAGTTAAGACTCGACCGCTGCCAACAGCCTTGCGGTATCGCCTGCCGCGCATTCCTCGAACCGGCTCTGGTATTGCCGCTAGCCCGCATTATTCGTGAATGTGAAGAGATCTGAAGACAAAAGAAGCCTCCTCTGTTACAAACATGTTGACTAGACAATGTTTGAGCAACAAAAGAGGCTTCCTTAATGTCAGACGATAGCACAACACAGTGTTTGTTGTTCCCAGGAATTTTTCGCAA
>JAIQFH010000062.1 GCA_020073385.1 Terriglobia bacterium
AATTACAACGCGATGAAGCCGCCGTGCGAGCTGCGCTCAAGTTCTCTTGGAGCACCGGACCCGTCGAAGGTCACATTCATCGCCTGAAACTGATCAAACGTCAAATGTACGGGCGGGCCAATCTGGACTTACTGCGGATTCGCCTGTTGCACACGGCTTGATCGACACCCGCCGCGCCATGCGCTCAGGGATAGAACCCCACACTCTTCACCAAATGTGCGGAAGATCCCATTTCTAACGAGCTTTGACATGCAGCCCTTCGGGCGGTTGACGCATCTGATTTCCCGCGCTTATCATTGCCGTTTGGCCCTTTATGACCATGGACGCCTCGGTAACGGGGCGTCCTAAGACTTTGATAGGCAATTATCGGACTGAAGTGACTATGGACAAGAAGAAGCTGGAAGCATTCAAAAGACGTTTGGAAACGCGACAGCAAGAATTGCGCCGAACCGTGACCCGCAACCAGGCTGACGGCCGCTCTGCCGACGAAGATACCGCCCAGGATATCGCTGACCGCGCGGCCAGTTCGTACAACAAGGAATTCCTATTCAGCCAAAGCAACAACGAACGCCAACTTCTGCAGATGGTCGAGAAGGCCCTCGCCCGCATCCGCGAAGGCAGCTTCGGTGAGTGCATCAGCTGCGGAAAAGAGATCAACGCCAAGCGCCTCGAGGCCGTTCCGTGGACCCGCCACTGCATCGAGTGCCAGGAAAAGCTCGAGCAAGGCCTGCTCGAAGAGGCCCCACGGTAGAAAGTTCCGAAGTGGTTAACGCCGCCGAGTAGTTCGGCGGCGTTTTTCATCTTCGTGGGTAGCCTCGGCCAGGCTGTTTGCTGCGTCAGTGGCAAACCAACGCGTCCGCGACTGTCGTTCCGCGCAATGATACCGACGTAATCTATCTCCTCTCCGAAGCAGAAGCTACCATCGATCTTCCCCGAAGGGAGATCCCATGTCGTCTCTGCCTCGTATTCGCCCCGTTCTCGCCATCATTCCAAAATCGCTTCGCATTTCGATCGTGTTATTGCTGCTGACATTCGCTTTGCACACTCGTCGGATTGCTGCGCAGACGCAGCCCGCCAACGCCTCCAATTCCTGCGCGAAATTCGGCGATGCCTTCCAGGACAGCAACGATCTGGTTATGCTTCAGGCTTATCGCTCTGCGATTAGCGGATTAATCGACCAGGAGGATTTCAAACAGCTGGAATGCATCGCCGACTCAATCCGCTCCAACAAGGCGCGCTTCGCTGGCGGATTCTGGCAACTGCGGAGTTTTTATCGCGGAGCCTCTGACATACAAGGTCACGCCACCGAAGAGGATTGGCGGACCCGCATCGAACATTTGCAGAAATGGAGTACTGCTAACCCTAAATCGATCACCGCGCGGGTCTCGCTGGCCGAAGCCTACATCAACTTCGCCTGGCACGCACGCGGTAGTGGGATGGGTGACACCGTCACCGACAGCGGATGGAAACTATTTGGGCAACGCATCGATCAAGCCAGGAAGACTCTCGAAGACGCCTCATCTCTCCCCAGTCGCTGCCCCGAGTGGTACTCCGCTATGCTGCAGGTTGCCAAGGCCCAGGGATGGGATATCGACAAAGCGACTCAACTCCTGAAACAGGCAACAGCCCTCGCTCCAGACTATTACTACAACTATCG
Organism: Terriglobia bacterium; assembly: GCA_020073385.1. Classification (GTDB taxonomy): domain Bacteria; phylum Acidobacteriota; class Terriglobia; order Terriglobales; family Acidobacteriaceae; genus Sulfotelmatobacter. Next base: position 1,658 of record JAIQFH010000062.1, read on the forward strand.
CTCGCTCGCGATCTACATGCTGCCCAAATGGGAAGGTCAGGACGGCGAGGCTTCCAGGTTCGCTGAAGACAGCGCCAATCGCCTGGGTGGAACAGAGGGGGACATTCTCTATTTCCAAATAGCCACAGGCATTGTTTGCGCCTGCGATGAGCCCGAGTTCATCCGCATGTCGTGGCCTCGCCTGCAAAAGGGATACGAGGCACTTGAGAAGCAATACGGCGCGTCTGTGTCCATGCTGAACTCGTTCGCGCTGATGGCTACGAAGAACGGCGACTCGGTTGCCGCAGATACCGCCTTCAAGCGAATCGGAGACAACTTCGACAAAGAGGAGTGGGTCACGCAGGACTTCTTCAATCAGATGAAGACGTGGGCTTCGCAGTTCGCTCCACACGAAGCCCGATCGCGCAAGATCAAGCAGGAGGCGGAGGCGAATGCGCTGAGCCCTGCGGGACCGCAATATCAGACGAAGGTGGAGCAGGCCCTCGCGAGAATTCTTCAAGAGTGCACTAAGGGTGCCGATGACAGGTCGCAGTTTGAACTGATGATCCAGGTGGGTGGGGACGGCATCGCGAAAGACGCTTGGATGCCTCATCCCACGGGAGTAGGAAACTGCGTACTGAAGAATGTCTATGACTCCAGCGTGAAGAAGAAGGCATTGTTTAAGCGACCGCCGCACGCGGATTACTGGATCAAACTCGCGCTAAATCCCGGAGTTTCCGTCGCAACGAAATAACGCGTAAGTCAAGGCCCACAAATTCATTGTCCGCATTCTTGATGTGGGACCAGCCATGTGGGGACAGCCGCCTTCGGCTGTCCGCCGGGCGAGCCCAGCTGCATGCACTGTCTCGGCGCAATCGTCGCATGGCCACCGTTGCATGGCCACCGTCGCCATCGCGTGGAAGAGCGGCCCTTCAGGGCCGCGTCAATGATCAAGAATCCCAGGGGCTTTAGCCCCGGCAGTCACGCCAGTTGAAACGGCAACTTCCGCACTCTCTTCCCACACGCAGCAAAAATCGCATTCGCCACCGCCGGCGCCGCCGGGGGCAATGCCGGCTCTCCCATCCCGCCCGGCTCTTCCTTACTTTTCAGCAGATGAACTTCGATCGGCGGAGCTTCGCTGATCCGTATCGGATCATACCCATCAAAATTCGTCTGCTCGATCGCGCCGCTCTTCACTGTGATCTCATTCTTCAATGCCGCACTCAGGCCATAAATAATCGCGCTCTCCGCCTGCGCCCGCACCGACTCCGGATTCACGATCTGCCCGCAATCAATCGCCGCCACCATCCGATTGATCTTGAAGTTGCTGCCCTGCACCGTGACCTCGGCCACCTCGCAGATGTAGCTGCCGAACGAATGATAGGTCGCGATCCCGCGTCCTTTGCCCCTCGGCAGAGGCGTGCCCCATCCCGATTTTTCTGCCGCCAGTTCCATGACCGCGCGCAACCGCGCCGGATCCGGATCTTCATCATTCTTCGCCTTCCAATTCGCCGGCTTCACCAGCAGCGTCTTACGAAATTGCACCGGATCCTGGCCGGCGGCGGCAGCCAGTTCATCGATAAAGCATTCCACCGCAAATCCGTTGAACGAATGTTCGACCGAACGCCACCACAATGGCGGCACTGCGCTAGCCACAGGGTTGTATTCCAGCCGCACATTGGGAATCGCATACGGCATCTGCTCGGCACCACCAACCTCTGACTTCTCAGGTGCCTGATGATCCGGCGGATCCCAGAACGCCCCGATCGAAGTGGATGCAATCGTATGCGACCACGCCACCGGATGCCCGCTCTGATCCACCGCTCCCTTCATCTGATGACAAGCCGCCGGACGATAGAAATCGTGCGTCATGTCATCTTCCCGCGACCAAACCAATTGCACAGGCTTCCCCACAACCTTCGCGATCTGCGCGCCTTCCGCCGGGTAATCCGCCATATAGCGCCGCCCAAATCCACCGCCCATGAGCGTCGTGTGAACGACCACCTTCTCCGGCTTGAGATCGAGAATCTTTGCGACCGTCCGCTGCACCCAGTCGGGTGACTGCGTCGGAGCCCACACCTCAGCCTCACCGGACCGCGCATGAACCGTGATGTTCATCGGTTCCATGGTGGCGTGTGCGAGGAATGGAAATTCGTACGTAGCCTCGACGCGTTTTGCTCCATTCGACAGCACTGCATCCACGTCACCGTCGTTGCGCACACGTTTGCCCGCCTTTCCCGCGCCCGCGTGCAACGCCGCATGAAGAGTATTCGTCGATTCGGCAGCCGCCGCGCCGTTATCCCATGTGATCTGCAACGCTTCCCGGCCTTGCATGGCAGCCCAGGTGGAATCTGCCACCACCGCGACTCCGCCCGCGGTAAACATGTCCCGCCCCAGCGCCGGTATTTCGAACACCTGCTTCACGCCCGGCACAGCCTTCGCTTTCGTTGCATCGAAGTGCGCGTGTTTCCCACCGAACGTCGGACACCGCGCCACCACGGCAAAAAGCATCTCCGGCACGCGGACATCCAGCCCAAACACCGCGCCGCCGTTGACCTTCGACGGAATGTCGACGCGAGGTGTGGTGTGTCCGATCAATTGGAAATCCGCCTCATTTTTGAGTTCCACTTTCTCTGGATCTGGAAGGGGTAACTTCATCGCCGCTTGCACGAGCTCGCCGTAGCTCGCCCGCCGCGACGTCTTCTCGTGCACCACGGCTCCGTTCTTCGCCTTGCACTCGTTCGTCGGAACATTCCATCTCTGGGATGCAGCAGTAATCATCAACTCGCGCACCGTCGCGCCGGCGCGCCGCAGCGGCATAAAGTTCTCCATCGTGCTGCCGCTGCCACCGGTACCCATGTGGGCGTAAATATCTGGCCGCGTCTCCGCCTGCTCGACGCTTACGGAATTGAAATCTACTTCGGCCTCTTCAGCGAGAACCATCGCCAGTCCCGTCTTGATGCCTTGTCCCATCTCCGACTTCGCCACGATCAGCGAAATCTTCCCGTCTGGCTTCACGTGGATGTAAGCGTCAAACGGATTCACCACGGGCTTCTTGGGGCCTTTTTCGTTCTCCTGCGCGAAGGCCTTCACGGGTGAGAGCCTTACTCCGATCACCAGCCCCGCTCCGGCGATCGTTCCCTGCGCTACGAATGTTCTGCGACTGATCGCCATGGCTAGGCTCCTTCCCCGGCGGCGCGGTGAATCGCCCGCCGTATACGCTGATACATCCCGCACCGGCACAGATTTCCCATCATTGCGGAATCGATTTGCTCATCGCTTGGCTTTGGTGTCTTTGCCAGCAGCGCCGCCGCCGACATGATCTGTCCGGGCTGGCAATATCCGCACTGTGGCACCTGCTCGGCGATCCACGCTCGCTGCACGGGATGTGTGTTGTCCGCCGACAGACCCTCAATCGTAGTGACCTTCTTTGACCCAACTGCCGAAACCGCAGTCTGGCAGGACCGTACGGCCTCGCCGTCGAGATGCACCGTGCACGCCCCGCACAGCCCCATCCCGCACCCGTACTTGGTGCCGGTCATATTCAGTTTGTCGCGCAAAACCCACAAAAGAGGAGTGTCAGGAGAAACGTCAACCTCTTGGGTCCGGCCATTGATCAGCAAGTGAAAGGCAGACATAGCGGAACTCCCCAGAGAAGGAAAGGATAAGACTTTAGACGAGGCTACTCCAGAAACGTTTCGCCCGGCAAGATTGTGTAGGGGCGGACGCCACGTCCGCCCCCGCGGCCCAGGTGTATCGGGCCGCGGTGTAATAGCAGAGTCCGTTCCACTTGCTGTTGCCTAAGCCGAAATCCACGACTTCTCGATCGCAACCGTCCCAATCGAATCCGCCGGCAACTCCACCATCGCCGCCTGATTCCTCACGTGGATCTCAACTCTCTGCGGATGCGAAAGTTCATTGCGCATCAGCAAGACCATCGAGTCGTCGGGATTCACGAACGCAATCGCGTCATCGCAGGTTCCGCTCGTTACCAGATTGCGCGCGCCCAGTTCGACAAAGTGAGTCAGATGCTTGAGTAGATAATAGTCGTGAGTGTAACGGAAGCTTTTTGCGGCCGAGTCGACGCTCACCAGTGAATTCTGCGCCCATCCCCACGTGCTCATGCCTCCATTGGCTGTCGAGATGTTCCAGTACATGTAGGCTGAGGCGCCACTGCGAAAGTAGTGCTTCATGAGCTGCCAGCAATAGCCGGTGTAGCGCCAACTGTTGCTGCCATCCCCGCATTCCTGCTCGGACTGAAACACAAGCAGCGACGGAAACTCGTGATGAACCGCTGGCAGCGCATTCTTTCCTGCCCACTGCGTGCCAACCCCTTTGATGAACCGAGCGACTTCCTTATCTGCCATCGCCGTTTCAAGCATGCGCGGATTCCCGCGCTCCAACGTTCCGAAAAACACGTCCACTCCGCGCTTCTCCATTTCCGGCCCAAGGTAGCGCAGGAACCGGGTAAGCCCTTCAGACGTCCACGTACAACTGGGGAAATTCTGCGCAGAGTTGAATTCGTTCTGCGGCATGACCATGCCGACCGAAATTCCTTTGGCTTTATACGCGTCGACATAGCGGCCGAAGTAGTTCGCATAAGCCTCGAAGTAGCGCGGCTCCTGAATGAACATGTCCTCGCCCTCGTGCCCGATCTGATCGGGACGAATCCCGTTCTCCTTCATCCCGGGATAGGCCTTCGCCTCGGCGTAAAAATGATTTCTCTTCATCCAACTCGGAGACGACCAGGGCGACGCCCATAGCCTCAACTTCGGCTGATGGCGAAGCGCTGCCTGGATGAACGGCACGAGCGTGTTCTCGTCGTGCGCGATGCTGAAATCTTTCAGCGCGAAATCGCCGTCAGTCTCGTCGTAGCTATACGCATCCGTTGCAAAATCGTTGGCGCCAATCGGTGTTCGGCAATACGTGAATCGTCCGCCGGCCGCGGGATCGAACAATTCGCGCAGGATGCCTTCGCGGTCGTCTTCACCGAGTTGCTGCAAAGACGTCCATCCCAGCTCGTTGAAGCACGCTCCGAATCCCTGAATCGGTTTTGACTCCGGCTGCACCTGCGACGGATCGAGGTTGAGGTTCAGCGTGTCCCAGCTGAAGATCGGTTTGAAAACTGGTTTCGTCTGCCATGCTTCAGCTTCGGTTGTGGCGACCAGCCGGACGCGCGAATCCTCCAGTGGAGACGGAGGACCCATCTGGGCGAACGCGCGTGACGATAAGCCGAGTCCAGCCAGAGCTCCACCCACCGCTGCCCGCGCACCGTGTTGTAAAACCTGCCGCCGAGTCCAATTCTTCATCATGATTCACAAGCAGGTGCTCCACCCTCGTCGCGTTCTTTGCGACAGGGTGGGGATTTTGACTTCGATTCTCGAATCACAATCCTTACTTTCTACATCCCCGGCTTCTTCTCCTCTTCCGAAGCCTTCTCCGCCCCCGGCATTACGTTCTTCAGCGGAGCATTCTTCTGCTCATTCAGTTCCGGATGCGGCACCGGTTTCCGCGGCAGCATCTGGTCCCGCATTGCCGTGTTGTAAACGAAGATCGCCTCGACCGTCGCTGCCTGCGCCAGATCCTCCGGTTGCAGCCGTTCGTATACATCCATGTTCGAGTGATGGGTCCGCGATCCGTAATCGAGCATGTCTTGAATAAACTGGAAGCCCGGAATGCCCACGGAATCAAATGCCTCGTGATCTGTGCCACCGGTATCTCGCATCGTGATCGTGCTGACTCCAAGATCACCGAGCGGGGAAATCCACTGCTGGAAGATCGGAGCGATTGCCGCATTCTCCTGCAGATAGACCCCGCGGATCTTTCCCGTCCCGTTGTCCACATTGAAGTATCCCGAAATCTTCGATTGCTCCGGCTTGATCACCACCGGACCAGCCGGCTTCCGCAGAAAATCCGGCAGCTTGACTTGATCAGGGGCCTCCGACAGTGGCACGTACCCGAAGTGCTGCTTTACGTACCCGTACGATCCGAACTCTCCTTGCTCTTCGCCGGTCCACAGCGCCACGCGAATCGTCCGCCGCGGCTGCACCTTCAGCGCATTCAGAATGCGCATCACTTCCATCGCCACGATGGTTCCTGCGCCGTTGTCGGTTGCGCCGGTGCCGGAGGCCCAGGAATCCAGATGTCCCCCCACCATCACCACTTCGTCTTTCAGTTTCGGATCGGTGCCCGGAATTTCGGCAACTGTGTCAAACCCATGCTCGTGATCGCCGGTGAATTCCGTCTCTACATCCATCTCAATCGTGACGGGCACATTGGCCTTGAGCAGGCGATACACGCGGCCGTAATTCTCGATCGCCATGACGACGATGGGCAACACCTCGGCACCCTCCCGCTTGTACGTGAACCAGCCCATGCCCGAGCCACCATCATCGAAAATGGTTCCGCCGGAACCGCCGTTGTTCCGTCCGTCGCGGCTCGGAACCACAATTCCCGCTGCGTGTTCGTCGACAAAAAACTTCCCCGCCTTCTGGCGAAATTCCAGGCGCTTAATGAATTCCTGGAAGAATTGCTCCCTCTCGCCGACGTGAACAGGATACTCCACCGTCTTCTTCAGATCTGCGTCGTCACGGCGTTCCCACAGCGCTTTGTCCACCGGTTTCACATCGCGCATCGGCCCGAAGAAGATAACTTTCCCCGCCAGCTTTCCCTTGTACTTCTCCAGATCCTTTTCGTCTTTGGCGTCGATCCAGACCGCCTGACCGCTTACCGCTCCGTGGCTCGACGGTGACCACGGCAACGCCTGTGCGATGAACACCGCAGTGTCGGGCGCCGACATCCGCACCCACGTATTGAGTTGCCGCCACCCCATGCCGAACTCGCCCCAGTCTTCCAGATGCGCGTTGGTGCACCCCATAGCGGTGAACTGATCGCGCGTCCACTCATTGGCCTTCTTCAGATTCGGAGACCCTGTCAGTCGCGGCCCGATGCCATCGGTGAGCGCCGATGCGAACTCCATGATGTGCGAATGCGACAACCCCTCTTCGCGGATGCGCTGATACATCGTGAGATCGAGATTCTCCACCGCGGGCTGCGGCATTTCATACGAAGGCTTCGCCGAGTCATCCCCTTTTGTGTCTTTCGCCCTCTTGTCGGCCGCCGACAGCGAGAACGCCAAGCACAACAGAACCCCAGAGACTGCCAACATTCGATAGTCCAATCGCATGTGTTGTAATTCCTCCCTAAAAAACGGAAAGCGCAGAGTAGCAGAATGCTTCACCCGGGGGCAAAGACGAACCTCGACGGGTCTCACGCCCCTGCCGAAACATCCAGTAACTGTTACCGCTAACCCGCGATCGACTTCCTAGTCCACGCGTACGCTCGGGACCGCACGAAAGTCCCTGAGGGCGCGATCATTAGTACATTTGTGATTCAAATCACAGACTGGCCAAGTTCACGCTCGTAAAATTCCGTCATTCCCCGGGGCCGTACCTACAAAAGTCAAGCTTGGAGTCTATTATGTCCACTCAATTTTCTGCAGTGCCCGAAAACCTGGAATGGAAACAAGCCTACATGGCTGCCGTTCTGGAGAAGGACCGGACTCGCGTCGTCGACCTGATTCAAGACGCCAGGTCGAAACTCGCCACTCGGCTGGATGAATTAAGAGCAGAATCATACTCACACGACGAAATCGAAGCCATCCAGGACGCTGACTATCTGCTTCAGGCCCTCCAGAGCAGCCTGTCTTACCGCAACGACCTGCAAAACTAGCGTCCCGATTTAAATTCGGCTCTCCGTGTAGGCGCCCGAGTGTCTTGTCGCCGGCAGGCTCGAGATTTTCCGGCTACTCGTCCGGTTCTGGTGCCGGAGTCGCGGCTGGATTTGGTTCCGGCTGGGCTGCCAGAATCGCCTGCCAGTTCAGAATCGTGTTCCACAGCAATCGCTGATCGCCGCGATTCAGATCACGATGCATGGGATTGAAGTTGAACGTCACCACGTGGCCTTTGCCAACGGGCATATCAAGGATCGCGGGCCGGCCGATCAGATTCCCTTCTCCCCAGGCTTGCCCGCTGACGACGAAATCTTTGTTCTCACTGTCACCCCATTCCATCACGATGCCGCTGCGATCTTCAGGCCCATCCAGGCACGTCGTGCAGTACGCCATACGCAGCCACCGGCGTGGTGTGTTGTACAGCGGAAAATTCTGCCGGAAGACCCAGGTGTGCGTGGAATATCCATAGGCGATCGGATGGTGAGGACGATCGAATGTGACACGCACGTGCGCGCCTGGCGTGCGCGTACCGGCCTGTTGTGCCGCGGCCGAGGACGAGCCGCCACCGCCCGCAGCGCTGCGCGGAACGCCTCCCGACGAGCGCCGCACGAACCGAACCAGCCCACCCTCGAGCGCCAGCATACTGCCGCTGCCTAACGTGACCATCAGGCCGCCATCTTCGAGGAAGTGCTGAATTTGCGCCAGGCCCTCGTAGCCAATGCCTCCGGTAATGTCGTCGGATTCGGCAGGCGTGCCGAAACTGGGCGTCTGCGGCGTCTTCTTAAAGGGCATCGGCGACCAAGCTTTCGGCAGCCCCTCGATCTGCTCGGCGAGTTCGAGATCGACATGGCCATAAAGAAGGACATCAATTTTCGAACGAAGATTTCCCGCGCGAATGTCCTCGTCACGCAGATAGGTGTACGGCACTTTGCGCTGATCGAGGGAATAGCGAATCCATCCGATCGAATCTGTGTCAGCCCAGGGAACCCACACGCCGATGCGCGGGGCCGGCGCTTTGTGGCAAGCCACGTTGGGCGTCGTTGATGTCTGGATGAAGTCGAGTCCGAGTTCAGCCGCGGTTGTCTTAATTGCATCATGCAGTCCCGGTTGGTCCGAGAGAATCCATGATCCCGCGGGAAACTTGACGCTGTCCTCTTCGAATTCGTGTTCCGCAATCTGGATTTCGAAATTCGCCAGGCGGTAGCGCGCCGCAAGAAAGGATTCCTGGCCAGTATCCTTCAGCAGGTACGTTGGGCCAGTACCGGACAAATGTCCGGCCACCTTCGGCGGATCTTTCAGGACGGCCAGCGCGGCATCACGAATCGAAGCGTCGGCCGTGGGGAGTGCCTGCAGATGATAATTCGCTGGGAGCTCCCACGAAACGTCGTCATAAGGTGGCTCGCCGTCTTTTGGATAATGCTGCGGCGTAAGCAGATCAACCGCATAGTTGCGATACGGTTGGTCGAGGCGAACGACGTATGTTCCCGCGGGATAGCTTCCATCTTTGAGTTGAATTGCCCTCTCCGCGCGGGAAACCTCGATATGTTGTGCCATCAACCGTGCTACCATTTGCGCAACCCGGGCCGGTTCCCCTTGATCGGCAGGAATCAAAAACGCATACGGTGCCTGCGTCAGCCCCTTCTGCCATGAATCCCACGACTTCTTGTAGAAGTTGCGCAGCATCTCCTTGGAATGTGTTGCCGTATCGTCGAGCGCGATCAGAGCCCCGGTTTCCTGATAGTTGAGATTGTCACGGGCTGACCACGTCACCTCGCGCGGTGGCGGAAGCGGACGGTACCACTCCATGGTGGTTGCTCCCGGCGAGATCGCCCGCTTCTCGGTTTCCGCGCTGCCGTTGCCAAACGTCTCGTAGCCCCGCCCGATGCTGTTGTGATTCATCGCCACTGAGTCTAGATAAAGATGTGCGAATGCCTCGCCGAAATTCCAGGTGGAAACCCCAGGCATTCCCATCGCCGTCATCGACTCGACCTCATGCATGCTGAGTTCGAGAAACTCCGTATAGGTAATCGGATCGATATTCGGGTTGTAAGGACCGGTGCCGTTCCACGTCATCAGAAAGGGCACGCCTTCGTGCAGATCGTGCACCACAGTCGGGTGCCACTCGTGAAACATCCGGTGGACAGCCTTCGTCGTCTCATGAGTCTGCTGGTGGGTGTCGCGATTAATATCGACAAAAGTGTATTTCGACCAGTATGGCGGCGACTGGCGCGGAAGCGTATTGCGATCGGTCTTGCCTTTCAGATACCGGTAGAACCAGTCCACCATCTTGTCGCGGCCATCCGGATTGGAAATGGGATTGATGAGCACCACGAGTTGTTCGCGAATCTTGCGGATCATGGGCTGTTCTGAAACAGCCAGCCGGTAGGCCAGTTCGAGCATGGCCTCCGTCGATCCGGTTTCGTCCGAATGGAGAGCTGCATTGAAGTAATAGATCGGCCGGGAAGACGCGATCAGGTTCTCGGCTGCCGCCTGATCGGTACGGCGGGGATCAGATAGCGCGGCTGTAGCAGATTTCAGACGTTCGATTTCGCGAATGCCCACCTCATCGGCAATCGCCAGCAAAATGATGTCGCGTCCTTCTTCGCTCTTGCCGATGGTAAATAGTCGGACCCGCGGACTTGCGGCAGCCAAGGCGCGTGCGTAGGAATAAGCCTTATCCGTGCCTGCTAACTCTCCCGGCGCGCCCATGATGCGGCCGAAAAACTTCTCGGGCGAAGGCACAGAAGCAGACTGTGGAACATACGAGACCAACCGAGAAACGAAGTGTGGGTCAGTGGTAGCAGCCGCGATCGCTTCGACTGATCCTGGCTCCGGGACATCCGGGTTTTGCGCAACTGCGCTGATGGCGACCGCAAGAGCCAACATCGACCAAAATGGTCGGAACATGGGTCCCCTTTGTGTAGCTAATCGCGGCAAAGTTTAACACGCACACGATACGCGTACTGGTGGGGACGACGATGTCGCTGGACGACGGCGTCTCGGAATATAAGCGAGCCGCGTTGGCTACGCGGCTCGCCTGATCAGATCCGCGGCGACGATGAGGTTACGGAACAGACGCCGTGGAGACGCTGACTTGTGGGCCTACCATGGCGATCGCCAGACCAGCCGCAGCATTCACCTTCGCCACGTCAGGGAATGTGTGCTGATTCCAGGTTGAGGTGCCAGCGAGTCGCGTAGATACCGTTATTCCCCCGGCAACAAATGTCCCGGCCGGAGTGGCTACGATCTGAGTGCTGGAGTTGAGTTGAACCTTGGTCTGCCATGAGCCGCCCACCGGCCGGTAGGTGGCGTAAGTGCCTGGGCTGATCGCAACCTGCTGGAACGTGGCGACTGCGTTTCCGCTTCCATCGACCGCCACTCCGGAAGCACCGCCTGCCGTTCCGGCTACGCCGGGCAAGGCTGCAGCCGCACTCCACGTGCCCCCAGATCGCACGGAATACCTCACGCCTCCGTTGATGAGCCACACTACGACGGCAGTGCCATCATTACCGAGTCCAACATTAGGCTGTCGTTGACGATAAACGCCAGCGGCGCCGATGGTGACGGGAGCGCCCCATGTTCCGGTGGAGTCCCTTCCTATGGCTACGACGGCGCCTGAGAGGATTCCCGGCACACCTTCCACCGCCACTGCCTGCCCGCCAGAGGTCACAGCGAGCTTATTCCATCCGAAGCACGTGCTGGCCGTGGAAATAGTCTTCGCAGAGCCGAAGCCGCTGGCTGCGCTTCCTGTCGCAACTTCCAATGCGCACGACATGGGACTCGGATTAGTAATCTGTTCCCAAACCACAGTGGCCTGACTGTATCCATCGAAAGCAATGCTGGGAAGACCAAGGCTAGAGACGTTGCCGTAAACGTTAGTCGATATGGTCAGAGTATTGCCCCAGTGCCCGCCGTGGAAAAAGGCAGCCTGGGCTTCTACCGGGGTGTAGGTGTTCGTGGTGCGGAAACTCCACACGGCTAAGACGTCGCCGTTGGGTGCGACCACAACGTTGGCCGGTGCGCTGACTGACGTCAATGTGGTCGGAGCCGACCAGCCACTTCCCGTGTTGACCGAAGCCTGTAGACCTCCGGAAAGAGGGGTGAAAATGACCGCAGAAGTGCCAACGCCATTGGTTGAGACTGCCTGTCCGCCGCCGTTGGCGACTAACATCGGAGAACTCCAGGTCTGGGCTGTAGCCGAGCAGGCAAGGGCAGTTACAACCAAGGCTGCGGCTTTCAAACAGTTACGAAAATCGTACATAAAACACTCCTTGTGAAAATCCAGAAGGATCGATTTTGTCGGGCCCGTGCAGAAAGACTCAAAGTGGGGATAAAGACCACACTGGTGAGTTTGCAGATTGTGTCGGCAATCGTGAACCCACTCTTTGCGCAGCCGCAAACTGCAGGTAAAGGAACTGTAAAACTCCTCCCGCAAGCATTTCTAAATCTGGGCGGCCTGGGTGTGAGGAGGAGTAGGCGTGTACCCTATTCATTGCAGCTTCGCTGGCGGGAAATTTCTCTGGCTTACGTACGGTGATTCCGTACTTTTCCACGTGTCCCCACAGGAACACCGTAGGGTTGAGCTCTACAGCCGTATCTCCATGCCCTCGGCAGCGGCGCGGACCTTTGGGTAGTAATTGCGCGCATCCGCGACGACTTTGTCGACGATCGCGTCGGTGTGATCAGGGTCGTGGTGGTAGAGGACTAGTTCTTTCGCGCCGCTTTCCATGGCGACGTTGACGGCTTCGCGCCAGTGGCTGTGTCCCCAGCCTCGGCGCCGGGCAGCATAATCTTCGGGAAGATACTGCGCGTCATAGATCAGGATGTCGGCCCCTTCCGCCAACTTGCGAACGCCTTTGTCGAATTCCGCGTCTCCCGGCTCGTTGTCGGTGGCGTAGACGAGCACGCCGTCTTTCGTCTCAATGCGGAATCCGAGGCAGCCTTGCGGATGGTTCAGCCATTGAGTCTTGATGCGGATTCCGTCTTCCATGTCGAGGCAGCCGTTCTGTATATCGTAAAAGTCGCGGCGGGCGCGCATCTGATCCAGATCGACTGGGAAGTATGGCGACGACATCTGCTCGGTCATCACCTGCTCTAGGCTGCGTGTGCGGCTGGAAGAGTGAAAGAAGAACTGGCTGTGAGGGCTGTCGTACAGCGGGCGGAAGAAAGGCATGCCCTGAATGTGGTCCCAATGAAAGTGTGAGACGAAGACGTGGGCGGAGAAGGGCTTATCGCCGAACTCGCGTTCGAGTTCGTGGCCGAGCACACGAAATCCGGTGCCGCAGTCGAAAATGTAAATCTGGTTTCCGACGCGCACTTCTACGCAGGAGGTGTTTCCTCCATAGCGCAGGTTCTCGGCCTGTGGAGTGGGCGTGGAGCCGCGCACGCCCCAGAACTTAACTTGCATAACCCCCGGTACTGACTGTTCCGCCGTATTTCCCTGACGCCCGCCTCGCGAGATCAGGCGTCAAAATGCTCATAATACTCGGGATACTAGCGATTCTAGTGATTGTGGTCGAGGTAACAAGTGACGAAAGTTTGTTGCAGAACTTGGGCGCATTCCAAACCCGCAAGGAAACTCTGATCAAGTCTCTGCAATCCTCTGTGTACCCCTGTGTCCTCTGTGGTTTACGCTTTTCGCTGTCTTAATCAGAATTTCCCTAACCCGCAGTCCAAAAGCCTGCAAACCGGGCGCGTCCCCTATAATGATTGCCCACCATGCTCCAACCTGATTTCAAAGAGTTTTCCCGATTGGCTCGCGAGGCGACCCTGGTTCCGGTCGTAAAGTCGGTAAGCGCCGATCTGCTTACCCCGGTCAGCGCTTTCCTGGCGATTGCCGAAAAGCAGTCGCATGCATTCCTACTGGAGTCCATCGAACGCGGCGAGCAGATCGGACGGTACACCTTCCTCGGAGCTGCACCATACATGCGGGTGACCGCCCATAAGGGAAAAGTCCAGATTGAGCGCGGCCGCAAGCGTGAGTTGGTCGAGGGCAACATCTTTCAGGTCGTCAAGCGTTTGTTGCGCGAGCACCGCGCGGCAACTGTGCCCGGGTTGCCGCCCTTTACTGCCGGAGCCGTCGGATATTTCGCCTATGACGTGGTCCGCCAGCTGGAAAGTATTGGCGAGCACGCGAAAGATGACCTTTCCGTCCCCGACGCGGAGCTCATGTTTTTCGATCGGCTACTGGCCTTCGATCATCTGCGCCACCAGATTCACATCACGGCGGCGGTGGATGTTTCGCGCGAAAATCCTCGCCGCGCCTATGACCGCGCACTTCGTGATATTGCTGGCCTCGAACGAAAACTAGCGGCCGGGCTCAGCCCCGCACTCTGGCGGAAGTCGGCGAAGCCCAAGACGAGCAAGCTTAAGATTCACGCCGGCACTCGCCGCGATATCTATTTGCGCAACGTGGAGCGCTGCAAGGAGTACATCGCCGCGGGTGACATCTTTCAGGTCGTGTACTCGCAACGTTTCGACTTCACTCCCGAGGTCGCTCCGTTCGATCTGTACCGGGCGCTGCGCCAGGTCAATCCATCGCCCTATCTCTATTTTCTGAAGATGGAGGATCGGCACATCCTCGGATCATCTCCCGAGATGTTGGTGCGGGTGACGGGGCGCAAGTTGGAGTACCGGGCTATTGCGGGCACACGTCCCCGTGGCCGCGACGCAGCCGAAGATGCCCGCCTCGAGCAGCAAGTGCGCAACGATGAAAAAGAGCGTGCGGAACATGTGATGCTGGTCGATCTCGGACGCAACGACCTCGGGCGCGTCAGCGAATACGGTTCGGTGAAAGTGAAAGACCTGATGTATGTCGAGCGCTACTCGCACGTCATGCACCTGGTTTCAGCGCTGGAGGGGACTCTACGCAAGGATCTTGATGCGATCGATGCCTTGGCTGCCTGCTTCCCCGCGGGAACGCTCAGCGGCGCGCCGAAAGTTCGCGCCATGCAAATCATCGAAGAACTGGAGCCCACACGGCGCGGCGTCTACGGCGGCTCTGTGCTGTATGCGGATTTCGCCGGCAATCTCGACTCCTGCATCGGCATTCGCACGATGCTGATGCAGGGGAAGAAGGCATATCTGCAAGCTGGAGGCGGGATCGTTGCTGATTCCGATCCGGCGGCTGAATTTCAGGAATCGATGAATAAGGCGGGGGCACTACTGCGAGCGGTGGAAATGGCTAGGAAAGCATAGGCTTTACAGTTCCAAAAAATTCTTAACTAGTTTCTTCCCCGCCTCGGTCAAAACACTCTCGGGATGAAACTGCACACCTTCCACCGCCAGTTTTTTGTGGCGTAACCCCATGATCGTCCGGGTGCCGTCTTTCTCTGTTGTCCAGGCGCTGACCTCCAGATCGGCGGGCAGATTCTTTTCTTCCACGATGAGCGAGTGGTAGCGCGTCGCCGTCATCGGCAAGGGAAGACCCTGAAAAACTGTTTTGTTGTCGTGCATGACGGCGCTCGTCTTGCCGTGCATAAGATGCGGCGCACGGATGACTCGTCCTCCGAACGCTTCGCCAATCGCCTGATGCCCAAGGCATACACCGAGTAGTGGGACCTTTCCAGCGAAGTGACGAATCAAATCAACGCTGATGCCCGCCTCATGTGGCGTGCACGGGCCGGGAGAGATGACGATTTTTTCCGGGCGCATCGCTTCGACTTCCTCCACCGTGACTTGATCGTTGCGCCGCACTTCTACATCGGCGCCCAGTTCTCCGAGATACTGGACCAAGTTGTAGGTGAACGAATCGTAGTTGTCGAGAACGAAAACCAAGAAATCATACCTCTTGCGCAGACCACGCGCTCTAGCGGATTGCTGGAGAATAGCCCGGGGAAGGGCACGACTCTAGTCGTGCCCTTCACGACGCTCTTCTTTTCTGCGCTTTAGCGCCTGAGGTTCGGACGTTAACCGCAAAGCGCTCACCTCAGCGGCTAAAGCCGGATCAATTGAAAGCCGCTCACGGCACGGATAAATCCGTGCCCTTCCCAAACCCAAGAGTCAGCATTGTTCAGCAGCCTGCTAACACCAGATTACACCAGACAGCGTCGACCGCTTGTCAACGCCGTCTCGCCCAAAAGAGCCAACCCGTTACCCAAGCGTGGTATTGACCCGGACCGGACCGGCAGCGCATCCTCTTATCGATGTCCGCCACTTCAACGCCACTTGGAGGAAGCATGGCCGAGCCCCAGCAGGAGAAGCGGGGTGCACGACGTTTTGCATTACGAGTACCGGTCAGCGTTAATCGCAACACCACCGACAGCAACGTTCAGAACGAAGCCGCCCAACTCCGCGATGTCAGCGCCCGCGGCATCTGCTTTTACCTGGACTCTGCCATCGAGCAGGGCGCGCACATCGGATTTACCCTTACCCTTCCGCCAGAAGTCACGCTCACAGAGAGCATCCGCGTTCAATGTCAAGGCCGGGTTGTGCGAGTAGAGGATGGCGCACCTGATGGAAAGGTCGGCGTGGCTGCGGTGATTGAGGCATACGAGTTCCTGCCGGAAGCGTGAGCGCAGGCAATAGGGATCAGAGGACAGGCAGAATTTAGAAGCAAGAAGGCAGAAGTTTAAATCTGCGGTGATCTAGAACTCCGCCTCTCACTTCTGAATTCTGACTTCTGCATTCTGAATTTTTGGCTTCTGAGTTCTACCTTCTGACTTCTGAGTTCCCACCCTAACCTGCAGCCTTCCGCCCCTGCTCCCTTACCGCTGCTCCCTGTGGTATGTTTCCTTCAAGCTTCCAACGAGGAATTTGTGCCGCGATTCGGGTCCAGGTCTGTCTGCGTCACCACGTTGATGACTGTGGTTGTCCTCACTGCATGGGCGCAAAACTTCGGCCCTACGCGCGTGATCCAGAGTGTCCGCATCGTTCACGAAAAGGGAGCCCCGGCCGTCGAAATTCTATCCAGCAGTTCGGTGATCCCTGAGATCATGACGCTCGACTCCCCGCCTCGCCTGGTGATCGATCTTCCCAACTCGCGGCTGGGACCGGTTCAGAAACGAATCCGAATCCAGAAAGAAAACATCACCGCGATCCGCGTCAATCAGTACAGCACCAATCCTCCGGTCACCCGGATTGTGCTCGACTTGCTCGCACCCTATGGACATTCCTGGGACGGCGCCGGCAATCGCCTCATGGTGCGGCTGAAACCCGCGGAAGATGTTGAGATTGGAAAGAAGCAGGAGTCCGGCCAACCAGTGAGCGCTCCAGGATTCGCCTTGACTCCGGATGCCACGGTGGTTCCGGTCGTCGGAGGCTCAAGTCCGGTTGCAATTGACACCAGCCGTCTCTCCGCAGGTTCTTCGGTCACCGCGGGCTCTGATACCACCATCCTGCATCTTCCCCGTGGGGGCGAGGTCCGCGTGTGCCCCGGCACCTCGCTGTCCGTGAGTTCTTCACCCAGCAAACGTGACCTGATGTTTGGTATGGGCACCGGCGCCATCGAAATGCACTACGCGCTCAAAGCCTCGGCCGATGCAGTGCTTACTCCGGATTTCCGCATCATGTTTGCCGGTCCCGGAGAATTCCATTTCGCCATCAGCGCCGACTCCCATGGCAACACCTGCGTCCGCACCTTGCGCGGCAACACATCTTCCGCCATCGTTGCCGAACTCATGGGAGATCGCATGTACCAGGTGAAGCCGACCGAGCAAGCCGTGTTTCACTCCGGGCAAATCGATAAAGTCGATGGCGATGTGCCACTGGAATGTGGATGCCCTCCACCACGACCAGTGTTGACCACGGACGCTCCGCCCGCCCAGATCGTCACCGGATCAGAGCCGCCAAAGGTCGCTCTGGGAGCGGCTTCACCGGGGAATTCGACCGCGAACATCAGCGGAAATTCCAAGCCGGCGGGCACGCAGCTGACGAACGGTCCGGAAACGGCCCCGCTTCCGGCATCGCAGCCGAGCGACGTCCACGTGCAAGTCGATGCTCCTCTTGTGTTCAGTGCCAAGGACAGCGCCGCGAAAACGGCGTCCGCCGCCGCGGTCCCAACTGATCTGCCAGCCGATCAGTCCACGCAGCAACCGGTTCACGTCGCTCCCGTCATTCAGCCGGCCCCTCCGGTAGAGGAGAAAAAGAAAACGGCCCATCCGGGCTTTTTTCGCCGTGTAGGAAGGTTCTTCTCGGCGATCTTCCACTAGAACCGGTCTCAATGAATCGTATTGAAAGGGCGTAGCTTTCAGAGGTTGCGGAAAAACTTCTGAATGCCGGTGGTACCGTGGAAGAGCGGTGCTTTAGCGCCGCGTAAAGCTTTCAGCCGCGCCGCAGAAAGCTAGAGTAGAAAGCTAGAAAAGACGCGGGCTTCAGCCCCTGAGGGAAGAGCCTGAGTTATAGGAAGCCGATTTACAAGACCAGCTCTAGTCATTCTTCCGAGCCCCCAAATCGCGTGTGACTGGAACAGCCGTGGCCCTGGACATCGTCGGCAAGAATCGCCTGTTGCCCCGGATATCCTTTTTTCCCATCCCCGCGTCTTAACCGTCTGAAATACCACCCTGTCGACGGGAGCGCGCCATGACTGCAGCATCGCCGGGGCCCCATCTGTTTTCCGTCCTGACCAGTGAACACGACACCCTGTTCCGCACGAGGAAAGACACTTTTGTATTCTCGCTTCTCGGGCAAGCAGCGATTCTGGCCCTGATCATCTATTTCACCAGTTGCGTGATTCGTAATCCGCCGGATATCGCTCGGCGGATGCCTGATCTCGCCAAGCTTCCGCTGGTTTTTTCCGGATTCAACGGCGGCGGTGGAGGCAATCACGATCCGCTGCCGGCGTCGAATGGCGGCCCGCCCCGCGCCTCCCTGCAAATGCAGATCGTCAGCCCGAGCGTGATGCTGCCGACAGAAATGCCAAAGCTTCCACGCGAAGCCACTGTGATGGTGGCGCCAGACGTCAAGTTTCCCGTTGCATCACATATCGGCGATCCATCCTCGCCGTTTTCGAAATGGCTTTCCGACGTCCTGGCGGGCCCCGCGGAATAGGCGACAGATGTTGTGGCGGAATCGGGCCTGATTCCGGCCCCTACGTAGGCGAGGGAACACCCGGAGCTCATCCGGGTCGCAATGGCGTTACCATGCCCGAGGCAATCTACAGTCCCGAGCCCAGTTTTTCGGACGAAGCCCGAAAAGCAAAATTCCAGGGAATCGTTTTGCTGATGGTAGTAGTAGGCAAGGACGGCCGCCCCTACAACATCCGGGTGCGCCAGAGCCTGGGAATGGGTCTTGACGAACAAGCGATAGAAGCCGTCAAGAACTGGCGCTTCCGTCCGGCGACGTTCCATGGTCAACCGGTCGCGACACAGATCGTGGTGCAGGTCGACTTTCACTTGTACTAGGGCAACGAGGTTGTGAGTCGGACTTCAGCCCCGATGCAGAATCGCAGCGCAAAGGTCCGAAGTCCGATGTCTGAGGTCCGCTTTCCCTAGCTGCGATTGATCGCCCGCCGCAATGGTTCCACTTTCTCGCGCAGGTCTTCTGCTAGGTCCGCTCCGCGAGAGGCAGCGTCCCGTACACGTTCGCCCACTTCACGCACCCGATCCTTGGCCTCGTCTGCCCAATCCTCGAGGCTATCCTTCGCATCTTCATAGCCCCGCCGCAGGTCCTTGCGTAACTGCTTGCCCGCTTTCGGAGCTAACAAGAGCCCGGCCAGTGCGCCTGCGCCCAGTCCGATCAATAGAAACGTAATCGCCGTCCCGATGTGGCTGCCTTCTGAAGAGTCGTAACGACCTGTTGTCATGATGCCTCTTTTCTCGGCACCCAAACTCGTCCACCGCTTGAGCGCGCCTGCTTCATTGTAGTCCCACACGCGGGGACGGATCATCCAAAGAGTCCAGTCTAGGATGCAGCTAATCCCAAAAGCGATCGCCGCCCATTTTGGTTGATGGCAGCCGATGTTAAGACAGGCGTGGGATTCGAGGCGGGCTTGCTCGCGCCAGAGAAAGTAGACGGAAAAGCCAAAGCAATTCACCACGAAGGACACCAAGGTTCACGAAGGAAAGGCAAACAGTGTTCCTTCGTGAAACTTAGTGTCCATCGTGGTTGGGGAATTTCCTCCGTCCCAGCCTTTCCCTTCCGGTGCACCCATGTGTAAAATAAGGCTTTGGCCCCTGTGGCGGCGGAACTTGTGGCTTGCCCGCCTTCCGCCCAGCTTCAACCGCAATCGTACAAGGAGAGTTCTTAGCGATGTCGATCCCTGCCACACAGCTTCGTCCCGGCATGATCATCAAGCACAACAATGATCTGCATTCCGTTTTCAGCGTCGAGCACCGCACGCCCGGCAACCTGCGCGCCTTTATCCAGGCCAAGCTGCGCAACCTGCGCACCGGCGCCATGTTCGAGCACCGCTTCCGCTCGCCCGATCCCATCGAGAAGATCACCGTCGACGAAGTCGAAATGCAGTTCCTTTACTCCGACGGCGACAGCTACTATTTCATGGACACCACCAACTACGAGCAGACTCACTTAACCAAGGAAATTCTGGGCGACGCAGTCGAATACCTCATTCCCAACCTCGAGATCAAAGTGGAGTTTTTCGACGGCAAGGCGGTCGGGATCGAGTTGCCCCAGACGGTCATCCTGACCGTGATTGAAACCGAACCCGGACTGAAGAGCGCCACCGCTTCCAGCGTGACCAAGGCCGCCAAAACGGAGACCGGCCTTGTCGTTCAGGTGCCCCCTTTCATCAACGAAGGCGAGAAGATCAAGGTCGACACGTCGGAAGGCGCGTATCTCTCGAGAGCGTAGAGTCTCCATTCAAGTACGGAGTTTTGTCATCCTGAGCGGAACAAGACCTCGCAGAGCGAGGTCTTGTGGAGTCGAAGGATCCCTACCAGGTATGGCTCCACGGTTGTAGCAAGGCATCCTCGTTTCTATGAGCGTTTCCGAGAAGCCAATCCAAGTTCGTCGTTACGTAGTTCGTGGCCGCGTGCAAGGCGTCGGCTTCCGCTGGTTCGTCGAACGCGAGGCCCACATCCTGGGTATCGCCGGATGGGTCCGCAACAATCACGACGGCAGCGTCGAAGTCCTTGCCCAGGGAACACGCGATCAACTTTCTGGGCTGCATTCGCGCTTACGTGAAGGTCCGCGCGCAGCCCGCGTCGATACCGTCGAAGTTTCAGAAGAGAATCCGGTCGCTGGCCTCAGTTCATTTCGCATTGAAGGAGCGTGGTAATGTCCCCTGTCTCCGTTGTCGAAGTCGATCTTCTGAAGAAGCTCATTCGCGAGGTCCCGGATTTTCCCAAGAAGGGGATTCTCTTCTACGACATCACGACGCTCCTGAAAGACAAGACAGGACTCGCCATGCTCATCGACAAACTCTCGGAGCACTACATTGCCCAGGATGTCGATTTGGTACTGGGGATGGAAGCTCGCGGTTTCATCTTCGCGCCCGCACTGGCCTATCGTCTAAACGCAGGATTCGTTCCTGTGCGTAAGCCAGGCAAGCTTCCAGCCGAATGTGTGAGCTACGACTATGCTCTCGAGTACGGTTCGAACACGCTGCAGATTCACAAGGACGCGATCAAGAGAGGCCAGCGCGTGCTAATCGTCGACGACTTGCTCGCGACCGGAGGCACCGCCGAAGCTACCGCGAAGCTGGCGGAATCGCTCGGCGCGAAAATCGCTGGCTTGGGATTCGTCGTCGAACTTTCATTCCTCAATGGCCGCGATAAATTGAAGAACTACGACGTGATGTCGCTGCTTCGCTACGACAAGTAGCGGGCTGGGGGGTGCCCTTGAATCTTCCTTTCTCTTTCCGCGCGCTACTGATCCCGCTGTTGTTCGGATCTCTTTGCCTTGCTAAGGACAAACCCTCTGACCAAGAAGGGGCTGATCTTCTTGCCAAGGCTGCTTCTCTGCAAAACATCCATGAACAAGGAGGACAGCCTTTCCAGCTTAGGATTCGCATTCACGCCGAGCATCTCGTCTCCAAACCCATTGACGGCGCCTACGCTGAAGTTTGGATGGCTCCGAACAAGTGGAGACGCGAGATCGCTTTTCCCGGATTCACCCAGTTGGAAATCGGCGATGTCGATTCCAGGTGGCTGACCCGGAATCTGGACTTCAAACCACGGATCGTCCATCTGACGGAAGTGGCAGTGGAGTTCTTCATCCTTCCCGGCGTTCAGCAAGAGGGTGTAGTTAAGTCAGTGCGCAGCAGAAAACTTAAGGCTACAGATCTGCGTTGCGTCGAACTTGTGGACAAGGAAGGGAAACAGACTCGGGAACTTTGTTTCGATGGAGCCGGCGCACTGGTTTCGGAGTCCCTCGGAAATCAACGCTTCGAGTATGGCGACTTCGGTAAGTTCGGTGGCAAGATTTTTCCCAAGAGCATTCGTGTTTACGAATCAGGCGAGCAAGTCCTGGATATCAGCGCGGACAATCTGAGTTCCCCCTCGGATTCTCGCGATGCACTGTTCCAGCACGGCGCTGGAGCGCGTCGAATGGCGGCCTGCGAGAGATGGCCCAAACTCGTCAAGAAAGTTGCGCCCCAATATCCTCCTTCGGCCAGAGCGGCACACCAGCAAGGCGACGTAATTCTCTACACATTGCTTTCAGATCAAGGCACCGTCGAAAGAACCTTGATTCTGCAATCTGCGGGGGACAATTTGGACAGGTCCGCCGCGGACGCCGTCAAACAGTGGGTATACTCCCCGCCAGCATGCGCAGCGACGCCCTTTCAAATGGAAATCGAGGTACGGGTGAATTATGAACTAAGGGTCGAATGAAGTGACCAGCTGCTGGTTCTGGACTTTAAACGACGATGAGAAAATACCAAACGGGGCAAGCGCTGGTTGACGCTTAGCCCCGTTTCGTATTCGATCGAGGAAAATCCGCTCTACTTCACTGTTCGTGCGACCAGGAGTCCCACTCCTGCCCAGAATCCGCCGCTGATCGCGAACGACAGCGCCAGCCCCGCGATTGCGCCCCAATTCATGCGCCGGCGACGTTGGTCCGAATCGTTATCATCGCCCAGCCATGAACTAAGAAATCCGTTTCCTCCCAGACCGCTGTCCAGTCCCATCCAACGCACCGGAACATGCATCGTACGGGTGCTCGCTTGAGGGGGGAACTGTAGCAACTTGAAACTCATCAAGCACCTCCTCGCGTTGGTTTGCAACTCGTCTGCCATTTCTATCGTGGGGCAAGCGCCTGATTGTAAGAGGAGCATTCCCGCCCCGCGGGTTGCCATAGTCCAAACGGGGGTCAAAACTCCCGAGCGTGCGTACAATTTTCGCGTGATTTTCCTCAACTGAACGTGACCCGCGCTCTGCCAGCCTTTATTTCTCCGCGATCAGTAGGTGAGAACCCCTAGGGAGATAACCCTTCCGCCGAAGCCAGTCCTCCATGGAATTCCTTAGATCGTCGAGCGGAACGCCCGAGCCGATCTCCATCTCTCCATCGGCCACCGGAAGCGTATCGTCGAAGACGCTGAAATTCGTGAAGCTTCGCATGGAGAATGAATCCAGCCATTTGAGTGGGCAGGGAAGCTTGCGGCCGTTCTCCTCATACTCCACGCGAATCTTGCGGGCGAACATGATTTGATTTAACCACACACAACTGGTCGCAAGCGGAACCGGTTCCGCTATGCATCTTCCACACACCCGAGCGGCGTGTGGTGTTTGACAAACGACAATCCGGCCCGTACTCTCCTCGCGTCACACCACGAGAGGAGCGTTCTACATGATCACGAACCTGATTTGGTGGATCGTTGTCGGCCTTATCGCGGGTTGGGCCGCCGGCAAGATCATGAAGGGCGGCGGTTACGGCGTGGTGATGGACATCGTCCTCGGCATCGTCGGCGCTGTGGTTGGCGGCTGGCTGATGGGCCTACTCGGGATTCACGCGGGAGGCTTCATCGGCACCATCATTGTCGCCATCATCGGTGCCGTCTTCCTCATCTGGCTTACGCGTTTGCTCAAGAAAGCCTGACTCGCAGACCTGGGCCCCGCTCGTGGGCCCAGACATCTTAAAACTCCGAACCTGAATCTACGGCTCCAGACACCCAGTCTGCGGTGTCTAATACTTCGTAGGGCCGCGTCGACGATCGCCGATCTTCGATCTATCCGAGAGGCGCTGCTCGTCTTCTGTTCCCACCCTCTCTGTCTGCCACGCGAGCTCTTGTTGACGGAGGAGCGATGCACCCTTTGAAAACAGCCGTGCTGTTCTTTGCGATTCCAGCGGTTTCCTTTGGCCAAACTCCAGTCCCACCAGTTTCGGGAAGTTCCGCCGCCCGCCTGCCCGTCACGCGCGTCATTCTCTACAAAAACGGCGTCGGATATTTCGAGCACTCCGGTCACGTCCGCGGAAGCCAGGATGTGAATGTCGATTTCACCACGGCCCAGCTCAACGATGTCCTGAAGTCGCTGACCGTCCTCGATCGCGGAAAAGGCCGGATCACGGGCGTGAGTTATAACTCCAATGCTCCCATCGAGCGGCAACTCGGACTGCTGCGGCTTCCCGTCGGGGAAAATCCAACGACGGCTCAATTCCTGACCGCTCTCCGTGGTGCGCGCGTCGAGATTCACAACGGCACCGTAACGGGCTCCGGACGCCTGCTGAGCATAGAAGAACGCGAGTTGCCTAAGACCGATCCGTCAAAAGGCGATAGAGAAGAACAGCAGGGGCCCAGTGAGAACACGAAGCACACGCAGGTTTCAATCGTCAGCGACGGCGGCGAACTGCGAGTCTTCGATCTGACGCCCACTACCAGTGTCCGCGTGCTCGAAAAAGAGGTCAATGAGGAAGTCGGCAAATACCTGGGACTCATCGCTTCAACGCGCGATCAGCACGTCCGGCGCATGACAATCTCTACGGCGGGAGACGGCGAGCGAGATCTACTCGTGAGCTATATCAGCGAAGTTCCGGTGTGGAAGAGCACCTACCGCATCGTGGTTCCCAAGGAAGGCAAGCCACTGCTGCAGGGCTGGGCAATCGTCGACAACACCGTCGGTGAGGACTGGAAGAAC
Source organism: Terriglobia bacterium (assembly GCA_020073385.1). Lineage (GTDB taxonomy): Bacteria > Acidobacteriota > Terriglobia > Terriglobales > Acidobacteriaceae > Sulfotelmatobacter. The sequence continues at coordinate 26,339 of JAIQFH010000062.1, forward strand.
GTCGAACTCTCGTTGGTCGCCGGCGCCCCGCAGTCCTTCGTTCAGGAACTGTCGCAACCCTACTACTCGCGGCGCCCTGAAGTTCCTTTGCCCGAGAACGCGATGCTGACGCCTCAGACGCATGAGGCAACGATGGAGGAAGCGACAGTCGTGAATGGCCAACTTGCCTCGCCGGGGAAGATTCCGCGCTCAGTCGGTGTCGTTGGTGGTGTTCCCGGCGGTGTCCCAGGCGGGCAGATGGGCGGAGTTATCGGCGGCATCGCCAGCGGCATGGGTGCGGGAATAGGTTCTCCGGCCGCTCCGCCTCCGCCTCCTCATCCCGACGCCACCGAAATTGCCGAGTCCCTCGAAGAGGGCACGACCGTCGGCCAGACGCAGGAACTCGGGGACCTTTTCGAATACAAGCTCAAAGACCGTGTCACCATCCGCAAAAACCAGTCCGCCCTCGTGCCCATTCTGCAGACACGCATCGACGCAGAGAGAGTTTCTCTCTGGAATCCTTCCCAAGATTCAGTTCTGCGCGCACTCTGGATCGATAACAACAGCAATCTCACCCTCGATGGCGGCAGCTTCAACGTTCTCGAGGGCGACGCATTCGCAGGTGAGGGCTTGATGGACGCCATCAAACCCGGCGAAAAGCGCCTGCTCTCCTATGCTGCCGATCTCGGACTCCTGGTCGACGCCAAGCAGAAGAACGAAAACCAGCGGGTCACCAGGATTGTCATCGCCCATGGCGCGATGACCCAGAGCACGCAGGAGCGCCAGGAAGAGACTTATACCGTCCGCAATCGCGATACATCACCACGCGTTCTGATCCTGGAACATCCGGCACGAGCCGGTTGGAAACTGGCCGACGATGAAACTCCCGCTGAGAGTACGGCTTCCTTTCACCGGTTCCGCGTCGCCATCGAACCAAAGACCACCAAGACGCTAACCGTCAAGGAGTACCGTCCGGTCTCCAACCGCTGGATGCTCACCGGTATTACAGACAACGAACTAAAACTCTTCCTCGATCAGAAGATGATTAATCCCGAGGTGGAAAATGCTCTGCGCAGCATTGTGACGAAGAAGAATGCCATTGTGGTGCTCGATGCGGTCATCGCCGGACGCCGTGCCCAGGTAACGAACATCTCCGACGACCAGCAGCGTGTTCGCGAGAACATGAAAGCGCTGAAGGGAAGTGCCGAGGAGAAGGCGCTGATCGAGCGCTACGTCCGCGAACTCAACGAGCAGGAAGACCGCGTCCAGGTGCTAAGGAAAGAAATCGCCGAGATGCAACAAAAGCGCGATGCAGCGCAAAGCGTGCTGACCACGATGATCGAAAACCTGCAGATGGAAGCGACGCTGTAGATTGCAGATTGATGATTTCAGATTTTGCAGATTGAAAGCACTACAGTCAATCTAAAATCTAAAATCTGAAATCTGCAATCTGCGATCTATCTTCCCGCCTTTGGCCCCGCCGCCTTAACTTCGGGCAGTGCATCAAAGTTCTCGAAGTTCTTGGCGAAGCGGTTGCGCAAATCCTCGGCGGCTTTGTCATACGCCGCTTTGTCGGGCCACGCATTGCGCGGGTTCAGTACCTGCGGTGGAACTCCATGGCAGAACTTCGGAATGCTGAATCCAAACGTGGGTTCAATTTCGAATTCCTGGCGAATCAGTTCTCCTTCAACTGCGGCATCCACCATGGCCCGCGTATAGGGAATGCTCATGCGCTTGCCCACACCATACGGCCCGCCCTGCCATCCTGTGTTCACCAGCCAGCACTGCGCGTTGTGCTCGCGTAGCCGGCGCCCTAGCATCTCCGCATAAGTTTTAGGCGGCAGTGGAAGAAATGGCGACCCGAAGCATGTGGAGAACGTCGCCGTCGGTTCCTTTACGCCCGCTTCGGTTCCCGCGACCTTCGCGGTGTAGCCCGACATGAAGTGATACATCGCCTGCTCCGGCGTCAGCTTCGAAATCGGAGGCAGCACGCCAAACGCATCCGCCGTCAAAAAGACAACATTCTTCGGATGCCCGCCGATGCCGGGAATCACCGCATTGTCGATGAATTCGACGGGATACGCCGCCCGCGTGTTCTCCGTCTTGCTGTCATCATCGTAGTCGGGGATACGTGTCTGCGAATCGAGCGTGACGTTCTCCAGCACGCAGCCGAAGCGCAACGCCTTCCAGATTTGCGGCTCGTTCTGCTTCGATAACTTGATGCACTTGGCGTAGCACCCGCCCTCGAAGTTGAACACGCCGTCGGCACTCCATCCGTGTTCATCATCGCCGATCAGATCGCGCGACGGATCCGCTGACAGCGTTGTCTTGCCCGTTCCCGACAGCCCGAAGAAAAGCGCGCTGACTCCGTTGTGCCCCACGTTCGCCGAGCAATGCATGGGAAACACATTACGTGGCGGCAGCAGGAAATTCATCACGCTGAAAATCGATTTCTTCATCTCGCCGGCATACGAGGTCCCGCCGATCAGCACCGTCCGCCGCATGAAATTCAGCAGAATAAAAACCTCGGAATTGACTCCATCTCGTTTGGGATCAGCTTTGAACTCTGGCGCAGAGATAACCGTGAACTCGGGATGGTGACTTCTTAATTCTTCTGCCGTCGGCCGGATGAACAACTGCCGCACAAAGAGGTTGTGCCACGCGTATTCATTCACAATCCGTACCGGCAGCCGGTATGCCGGATCGGCTCCGCAAAACAAATCCTGCACGTAAAGCTCGCGCCCCCGCAGGTGTTCCATCACCCGCGCGTACAGTGCATCGAATTTCCCCGGTTCGAACGCAGCGTTCACCGAACCCCAGGCGACGGTGTGCTCTGTCATCTCGTCTTTCACGATGAACTTGTCTCTTGGAGACCGCCCCGTGCGGTTCGTATATCCCACAATCGCCCCATTCGACGCCAGCTTCGCCTCATTGCGCCGGATGGAGTGCTCCACCAGCAGTGCCGGGGATAGGTTGAAGTGCGTTCGACCTTCGCTCAGCAACTCGGCTACGTCGCTGACGTGCATCGTGGTAGCCATGGGGAAATCTCCTGGGAGAGGCAAAATACGGAACTATGCGAAAAACGTTCTATTCTGCCTTAAAACATTGGGCTTGCCAAGGAACAGGATCACACTCCCGCTCTTTTCCTCAAGCAAAACGATATTGCTGTTGATTGAAAGAATCACTCAGGACAGATGCCACTAAGCCCGCTCAGAGTTGTCGTAGAGACGTAGCTTGCTACGTCTCTGCCGGCGCATCCTCAGAAGCGTGAGAGGCCCTAGAACTATTCAGAGGTCTTGTAGTCGCATGCTGTGCGGCAGGGCTCACAATACATCAGTCCGTCATTGCAAAGGCGCACGTCAATCACGGACTGGCACAAGCAGCAATACTTCTCACACTGGCAATCCCTTTCGGATTGCTCGCATTGCGCGCAGCGATATTTGGCCGTTCCGGCACCGGTGCTCATGACTCTACTGTATCGCCCGGCGGCGAAGCACGGAATGTAACATCGGTAACTCCCTCTGACTTTCTCCTGACACCTGACGCCCGACGCCTGATCCCTGCTCTCCGTGCCCTATAATCCAACCAATGACTTTCCAACAGCTTCTGGATGGCGCCGAATTCCTCAGCCAAAGCGGGAACCCGGACGTCACCCGTGTGGAATACGACTCGCGCCGGGTCAAGCCAGGATCGGTTTTTGTGGCGATGCACGGCGAAAGTTCCGACGGGAATCGCTTTATCGATCAAGCAATTCAGGCCGGAGCTGTCGCCATCGTTACCGACTCGCCCACGGAGACGCCACGCGAGGGAGTCGCATGGGCCTTGGTTCCGCATGGCCGGAGAGCCTTGGCACGGGTCAGTGCCAACTTCTACAAGCGTCCCGCCGAGCGCATCGCCGTCACTGGAATTACCGGCACCAACGGCAAGAGCACCGCAGCCTTCTTGATTGAGTCGATTCTCTGCGCCGCCGGCCGCAAGAGCGCGCTGATTGGCACCATCGAGTACCACGTCGCGGGCAAAGTTTATCCCACGCCTCACACCACTCCGGAAGCGCTGGAATTGGCGCGCCTGTTCAACGAGGCCCTGGGTCAGGGTGCTACCGATGCCGTCATGGAAGTTTCCTCCCACGCGCTCGCGCAGCAGCGGGTTTTTGGTGTCCCCTTCGATGTTGCCGTATTCACGAACTTGACGCGCGACCATCTCGACTATCACAAGACGATGGAAGAATACTTCCACGCCAAGCGTGTCCTTTTCGAAGGCTGCGGCACCGATCCCCCTCGTGCGATCGTCACCAATCTCGATGATGAATACGGGGCGCAGCTAGCCGGGTTCAGCCGCAAACGCAGTGGCACACTCCTGACCTACGGCTGGGATCGCGGCGACTTCCACGCTGACAAGGCGCAAGTCACCCCGCGCGGTACCCGCTTCGACATGATCACTCCCAGTGAGAAGCTCGCGATCTTTTCCCCCCTCATCGGGCGCGTGAACGTGTACAACATTTTGGCAGCAGCGGCAGCCGCCTTTGCTCGCGGTTCTTCGACCGAAGCGATTTCACGCGGTGTTGCCGCGCTAACCCATGTCCCAGGCCGATTTCAGCGCGTCGACTGTGGCCAGCCCTTCACCGTGGTAGTGGACTACGCCCACACCGACGACGCACTCCGCAATCTGACCGCGCTCGCTCGCGAATTTGTCTCCCGCACCGGCGCAGGAGCGAGAGTCATCACGTTGTTTGGCTGCGGCGGCGATCGCGATCGTGCCAAGCGTCCCCTGATGGGCGAGGCCGCTGGACGTGGCAGCGACTTCGTCGTGCTCACCTCCGACAATCCGCGCAGCGAAGATCCCCGCGCCATCATTAACGACGCCCTGGTCGGCCTGCAGAAAGCTGGCGCCAAGTATGCTGTCGAAGCCGACCGCCGCAAAGCCATCGCGCTCGCCATCGGCGATGCACGTCCCGGAGACATCGTCCTGCTGGCCGGCAAAGGCCATGAAAAGGTACAGGTTACGCGCGAAGGTTCTAGTCCGTTCGACGACGTGGAAGTCGCGAAGGAAGTTCTGCGCACCTCCGGATTCGATAATGTGTAGCGCCGGCATCCCTTCGGCTTCGCTCAGGGCAGGCTCTGCCGGCTGTCGCGAGGGCGTCTGACCCTCGCGCCCGGGAGCTTTCGCACTGCAGAGAGTAAGGAAGACTGAATGAAACTGCCGCTCTCAAAAATCGCCGATTTTATCTCCGCCTCCGGCGATTTTCCCCACGAAGAACTCGCACTCGGATATTCCATTGACTCCCGCACGGTCAGCCCGGGAGAACTCTTCTTCGCCGTGAAAGGTGAGCGCCTCGACGGCCACGATTTTGTCGGCGCCGCTCTGGAACGCGGTGCGATATCAGCCGTCGTGCGCAAAGATCAATTGCACCGCTTTCCCGGCAACATCAAGTTGTTACCCGTGCACGACACCCTGATCGCTCTGCAAACTCTCGCCACCGCCGTCCGCAAGCTCTGGGGAAAGCCGCTGATCGGCGTGACTGGTTCCGCGGGCAAAACCACAACCAAGGAAGCCGTCGCACACGTTCTCGCCTCGAAGTTCTGCGTGTTGAAATCAGAAGGAAACTTCAATAATCACTTCGGCCTGCCGTTAATGCTGTTGAAGCTGGAACCTGAGCACGATTTAGCCGTCGTCGAAATGGGCATGTCACACGCCGGAGAAATTCGCGCTCTGGCGAAAATCGCAAATCCTGACATTGGCGTCGTCACTAACGTTGCTCCGGTGCATCTGGAGTTCTTCGATTCCCTCGCCGGAATCGCTCGCGCGAAATATGAGCTGATCGAATCGCTCCCCTCGAACGGAACAGCCGTGCTCAACGCGGATGATGAATACGTCTCCCAATTCGGCCGCGACTTCAAAGGCAGGATCATTAAGTACGGAACCACCACTGCGGCAGACGTCTCGGCCGAGAACGTGCAATCGAAAGGCGCGCAAGGTTCCGAGTTCGATGTGGTTGTCGCCGGAACTCGTGAGCACGCACGCTTGCCGCTCGTAGGAGAACACAACGTTCTGAATGTGCTCGCTGCTGTCTCAGTCGCGATCGCCTGCAGCATGAAGGTTCCCGAAGCCGTCGCTGCTCTTTCGACGCTCAAGCCAGCCGACAAGCGCGGGCAGGTTCTCCAGTTGGGTAACATCACGGTCATCAACGATTGCTACAATTCCAATCCGAAGGCGCTTCGGGCCATGGTCGACGCTCTCTCTGCGATGAAGGCGGCGCGGCGCATCGTGGTCGCCGGAGAGATGCTCGAGCTTGGTCCCGCAGGGGAAGCTCTGCATCGCGAGTCCGGAAGTTACATCGGTGAAAAGAAGATCGATGTGCTCATCGGTGTTCGCGGTCTGGCACACGCATTGGTCGATGGCGCGCAGCAGGCTGGAACGCGCGCCGAATTTGTCGCGACGCCGGAAGAAGCCGGCGAATGGCTAGCCCGCGAGACCCGCGACGGAGACGTGGTGCTCATGAAAGCTTCTCGCGGCGTAAAACTGGAAAGGGCGCTCGAAACATGGAAGGCACGCCGAGACACGCGCAACCAATAATTGCAGTTTGCTCGCTGCTCACTGCTCATTGCTGTGTACCTAGCTGACGGCTGCATTCGGAGGCTGATTGCTCTACTGGCTGTTGTTCCTGAAGCTGCAACACTACGTGGCGCCGTTCCGCATCTTCCGCTACGTCACCTTCCGCACGGCCTTTGCCAGCCTCACCGCCTTGTTTACCGCGCTGATTGTCGGCCCGCTCGTGATCGGCCGCCTGCGCGATTTCCAGATCGGACAATTCATTCGCGAAGAAGGCCCTAAAGCCCATCAGAAGAAAGCCGGCACGCCCACCATGGGAGGCCTGCTGATCGTTATCGCCATTATCGTCCCGACCCTGCTCTGGGCCGACTTGAGCAATCGCTTCATCTGGATCGCCGTATTCTCCACCGTCGCCTACGCGGCCATCGGATTCACCGACGACTACACCAAGGTGACGCATCGACGCAACCTCGGTCTGACCGCGCGCGCAAAGTTTGGACTGCAGATCGCCACTGGGCTTGTGATCGCGTCCATGCTCATCGCGATGCAGACCTACAACATGTATTCGACGAAGCTGATCGTTCCGTTCTTCAAACAATTTCATCCCGATCTGGTGGTGTCGAACCTCGAGCGGTTTCCTCATCTTTGGCCTCTCGCATTCCTGCCATTTATGGTGTTCGTGACTTTGTTGATCACTTTCTCCAGCAATGCAGTGAATCTGACGGATGGCCTGGACGGCTTGGCGATCGGATGCACGGTGATCGCGGCGGGAGCTCTCACCGTCCTGACCTACGTCAGCGGTCACGCAACGTTTGCGACGTATCTGGAATTGCAGCGCATGCCCCAGGTCGCAGAGCTGACGATCTTCTGCGGAGCCATGGTCGGTGCGTCGATCGGCTTTCTCTGGTACAACGCGCATCCCGCTGAAGTCTTCATGGGCGACGTCGGCTCGCTCGCTCTGGGCGGCGCCATCGGAACAGTTGCGGTCATGATCAAGCAGGAACTACTGCTGCCGTTCATTGGCGGAGTCTTCGTGATCGAAGCCTTATCGGTGATTCTCCAGGTCGGCTCCTATAAGCTGCGCAAGAAGCGCATCTTCAAGATGGCCCCGCTGCACCATCACTTTGAATTGCTAGGCTGGTCAGAGTCAAAGATCATTGTGCGTTTCTGGATCGCGTCGCTGATCTTCGCGCTCTTCGCCCTGACAACGCTGAAGCTGAGATAGGAACGCACCACGGAGTCACGGAGGCACAGAGAAGTCTTTGGAATTGTTTTTCTCCGTGACTCTGTGCCTCCGTGGTGAAATAGAAGCCATGGAACTGAACGGAAAGCGTGCATTAGTAGTCGGTCTCGGAAAGTCCGGGGTGGCGTCCGCCCTGTTCATGAAGGCGCACGGCGCCCGAGTCACCGTCTCTGACACCAAGAGCGGCGACGAACTACGCAACGAAATTCCGGTGCTGCTCGATCACGGCATCACCGTCGAAACCGGAGGCCACGGCGACCGTACCTTCCGCGGTCAAGACCTGATCGTGGTCAGCCCGGGAGTCCCCGTCGATGCGCCGCCACTGGTACAAGCCCGGTCGCTCGGTGAAACCGTAATTGGTGAAATCGAGTTGGCGGCTCAATTTCTGCCCGGACCGATCGTCGCCATCACCGGATCGAACGGCAAAACAACCACGACGACACTCACAGGCGAAATCATGACGGCTGCGGGTATCCCCACGCTAGTTGGAGGCAACATCGGCACTCCCGCCATCTCGCTGGCAGAGCGCGCCAAACCCGAAACGGTTGTCGTCCTCGAAATTTCGAGCTTCCAACTGGAGACCATTCAAACCTTCCGTCCGAGGATTGCCGTCGTGCTGAACGTGACGCCGGACCATTTGGATCGCCACCGCACCTTTGAGATTTACACGGATGCCAAAGCCAGAATTTTCGAAAACCAGCAAGGAAGCGATTTCGCCGTGCTGAACGCGGACGATCCCACCTGCGTTGCGCTGGCCGCCCGAACCCGGGCGCAGGTCTTCTGGTTCAGCCGACAAAAAGAGGTTCAGCAGGGTGCATGGGTGCGCGACGGCAATATCGTCTTCCGCGATTCCAAGGGTCAGCGCGAAATCCTTCAAGTCTCCGACGTTCCACTCAAGGGCGCGCATAACCTGGAAAACGTCTTGGCGGCTGTGTGTACCGGCGTGCTCATGGGATGCGCGCCCGGGGAAGTCCGCCAGGCCGTTCACGATTTCAAGGCAGTAGAGCACCGGCTCGAATTCGTCGCGACGGTCGCTGGCGTTGACTATTACAACGATTCCAAGGCGACGAACGTCGATGCCACCATCAAGGCGCTGGAGTCGTTCCCCGCGAATATCCACCTCATCCTCGGCGGCAAGGACAAGGGTAGCGACTACACCGTGCTCAATGATCTGATCCGCCAGCGTGTCAAGCGGATTTACACCATCGGCGCCGCCGCCGCCAAGATCGAATCCCAGGTGAAAGGTGCGGAGGTCGTCCACGCGGAAACCCTGGAGAACGCCATCCGCAAAGCTAGTGCTGTAGCGAGGCCAGGTGATGTGGTTTTGCTTGCCCCTGCCTGCGCCAGCTTCGACCAATTCAAGAGCTACGAACATCGGGGAAAGCTATTCAAAGAGATCGTTGCAGGACTAGCGGCGGGCAAGCCCTAACTCTCTGGCAATTCCTCCGTGTCTCCGTGCCTCCGTGGTGAAATAACTCTCCCCGAACCAAAACAATCAACAATCAAACTTCAACAATCAACAATCTCAGCTCCGCTCCGTGGTGAAATAAGTGTCCCATGGCGAAGCGTGTCAGTGTCGATCGGTGGCTGTTCACGGTCACCATGCTGCTGGTTTTTCTCGGCCTGGTGATGGTGTTCTCGGCCTCCGCGGTCATGGCCCGTGAGCGTTTCGGATCGCCCTACGCCTTCTTGTCAAAGCAGTTGATCTGGGCCGTCGCGGGACTGGCCGCCATGGTCGTCACCATGCGCCTGGACTACCGCCGCTACAAGCATCCCGCGCTGGTCTTTTCCTTGATGGGCGTGACCACCCTGCTGCTGATCTCGGTCTTTTTCCTCGATCGCTCGCACAACACGCACCGATGGATTCACGCCGGCGGATTTTCCCTCCAGCCTTCCGAACTCGCCAAGCCGGTGTTGATCCTGTTCCTCGCTTACTTTCTCGAAGGTCGTGCGAGGGCCATCGACGACGTGCGCAATACATTGCTGCCAGCCGCCGCGCCAGTCGTGGTTCTCCTGGGACTCATCGTCCTCGAACCCGATCTCGGCACCGCCATCGCTTGCGCCGGAATCGCCGCTTGCGTGTTTTATGTCGCTGGCATGCGGATGCGCTACTTCGGATACGCTTTCGCCGCGTCGCTCGTACCACTCTACTTTCTGATTTTTCACGTCAGCTTCCGCCGCGACCGCATCTTTGCCTTCCTCAATCCCTACGCCGACCGCCAACGGGCAGGATTCCACATTATCCAGTCGCTGATCGCCGTTGGCACCGGAGGCATCACAGGCACCGGCTTGATGGAAGGGAAGCAGAAGCTCTTCTACTTGCCCGAGCCCCACACGGACTTCATCTTCGCAGTCACCGCCGAAGAGTTAGGCCTGGTGGGCGCGATACTTGTCGTCGCGCTCTTCGCCATCTTTCTATGGCGCGGCATGCGTGCCTCGTGGCGAACGGAAGACCCGTTCGGCCGCTATCTGGCCGTAGGCATCACCAGCATGGTCGTGCTGCAGGCCCTGATCAACATCAGCGTCGTCCTCGGCATGATGCCGACCAAGGGTATCCCGCTGCCGCTCGTCTCCTACGGCGGGTCGTCCTTGTTCGTGACGCTAGCCTGCGTAGGCGTGCTGTTGAACATCACCAAACAAGCGGAATGAGGCATAGTTCAGATTTTTGATTTCAGATTGCAGATTGATTGTTTACGGATGACTTCTGCAATCTGAAATCTGCAATCTTCAATCTAAAATTGTCCGTAGTTTATAGTCACAACATGCGCGCAATTCTGGCGGGAGGAGGGACGGGCGGGCACGTCATCCCGGCGCTGGCCATCGCCAACGAACTGAAGAAATCGTATAACGCGGAAATCCTGTTCATCGGCACCGCCCGGGGAATAGAGAATCGACTCGTCCCAGCCGCCGGATATCCTCTCCAACTAGTCCGCGTCGGCGCTCTGAAAAACGTCAGCCTGACCACGCGTCTGAAGACCGCTTTCGATTTGCCGCGCGCCATCTGGGACGCGAGCCGCATGCTGAACGAGTTCGCGCCCGACGTGGTGATCGGAGTTGGCGGATACGCATCCGGTCCGGCCATGCTGGCCGCGTTAGTGAAGCACATTCCCACGCTGGCTTTCGAGCCCAACGTCGTACCCGGATTCGCCAATCGACTGGTGGCGCATTTCGTCTCCGGAGCCGCGGTGCATTTCGAGGAGACGTCGAAGTATTTTCGTCACGTTGAGGTCACGGGGGTCCCAGTACGGCAAGCGTTCTTCGAGATTCCCCCCCAGCGCGGCGGAACCCCCACCGTCCTCGTTTTCGGCGGCAGCCAGGGCGCGCACGCCATCAACGACGCCATGATCCGCTGCCTGCCCGCCCTACAGCGCGAAGCGCCCGGGATTCACATCATTCATCAGACCGGCGAGCGTGACTATAATGACGCGCTGGCTGCTTACAAGCCGCTCGCAGAATCGGCCGAGGTCTTCAAGTTCATTGACGACATGCCGGCCGCGTTCGCTCGTGCGGATCTGGTCGTTTGCCGGTCAGGTGCGAGCACGGTCGCGGAAATCGCCGCAGCAGGCAAGCCGGCGATATTCGTCCCGTTCCCGCGTGCGGCTGACGATCATCAACGCCGGAACGCCGAAGCCTTGGCCAAGCACGGCGCCGCCGTTGTGGTCGAAGAGTCAAAGCTGGAAGGAGTCTGGCTGGCAGAAACCATCGCGACGCTGCTGCAAGATCCGCGCCGATTGCAGGCGATGAGTCAGGCCGCGCGGGAGTTGGCGCACCCGAATGCCGCGCATGATATTGCGGCGATGGCAGCACGCGTGGCAGGCCTTGAAGAACATTAGCCACCGATTACTCGGATATTCACGGATAATTCTCTTTCTTTCTTTTGATCTGTCCGTGTTGATCCGCGCAAATCCGTGGCAAAGAATTTGATCCTATGTTCGCCAAAATTCAACGCATTCATTTCGTAGGCATCGGCGGCATCGGCATGAGCGGAATCGCCGAAGTGCTGCTCAATCTGGGCTACAAGGTTTCCGGCTCCGATCTGAAAAGCTCAGCAGTCACACAACGCCTCGTGACCCTTGGCGCCACAACATTCGAGGGTCATCGCGCGGAGAACATCGCCGGCGCCGAGGTCGTCGTAACCAGTTCCGCCATCGCGCACGATAACCCCGAAGTCACAGAGGCCCACAACCTCCACATCCCCGTGATTCAGCGCGCCGAGATGCTCGCCGAGCTCATGCGTCTGAAATACGGCATCGCCATTGCCGGCATGCATGGCAAGACCACGACCACTTCCATGGTCGCCGCAGTCCTCGCCGCCGGCGGCCTCGATCCGACAGTGGTCGTCGGCGGCCGCGTCGACGCCATGGGTTCCAACGCCCGCCTCGGGAAGTCGCATTACTTGGTTGCAGAAGCCGACGAGAGCGATCGCTCATTCCTGAAACTCTCGCCCATCCTCTCGGTCGTCACCAACATCGACCGCGAGCACATGGATTGCTACCGCAACATGCGCGACGTGAAGAAGACCTTCCTTGAATTCATGAATCGCGTGCCTTTCTACGGCATGATCGTGGCCTGCAATGACGATCCGCTGCTGCGCAAGTTGTTGCCTGAAGTTCAGCGGCGCACCGTGACCTATGGGACGAAGCGGGGTTCCGACTTCATGATCAAGTCGGAAGAGACGAAGAGAGAGGGCGCCGCAGATTCGCGTCCTTACAGCCGATTCCGCGTCACGTATCAAAAGAAAGATCTCGGCGAATTTACGCTGCACGTTCCCGGCGCCCACAACGTACTGAACGCCACCGCGGCGATTGCGGTCGGCTTCGGTCTCGATATTCCGCTCGACGCCATCCGCGCCGCTCTCGATCAATTCCGCGGCGTGGACCGCCGTTTCCAATTGCGCGGCACCGCCGCCGGCATCAGCGTGATCGACGACTACGGCCATCATCCCACCGAAATCAAGGCCACCCTCGCTGCTGCCCGCCAGTGCGGATTTCGCAAGATTCACGTCATCTTCCAGCCGCACCGCTACACCCGCACCCGCGACCTGATGGAAGAATTCACCACCGCCTTCGCCGACGCCGACTCGCTGTTCCTGCTCGACATCTACGCCGCTAGCGAGAAGCCGATCGAAGGCATCACCGGCGAAATCCTGGCGCAGCGCATCCGTGAGAAGAGTGGGAAGCCGGTTGAATATGTCAGTTCCGTCGCCGATGCCATCAGTGCAGCAACCAAGGCCGCGCAGGCCGGAGACATGATTTTGACGTTAGGTGCCGGCAGCATCTCGCAGTTGGGCCCTCTCATTGTGGAGAAGTTGAGAGAACGCGAGTCGTTTCTGACAATGGAGCACAATTAGACCGGCTGCATGCCGCGCCGAAGGTTTATGTGGGGACAGCCGCCCCGGCTGTCCGCGGGGCGAAGCCCCGCTGCGCTGTACTGGATACAGCAGCTTCGTTCGGATATAGTCAGCACCTTCCACAAGAGGTTACAAAGATGATCCATCGTTCGCTTTCCAGCGTTGTGCGGATTGTAACCACACTGAGCTCCGTCTGTTTCTGTCTCGCCCAACAGATGCCGTCAGCCGCGAAGCCCACTCCTACCGAAGGCGACTACATCGCCCACGACTTCCATTTCAAATCCGGCGAGACTCTTCCCGAACTCCGCCTTCACTACACGACTTTCGGCAAGCCCGAGCGCGACGCCACCGGCAAAGTCACCAACGCTGTTCTGATCCTCCACGGCACCGGCGGCTCCGGACGCCAATTCCTGGCCCCGCAATTCGCCGATATCCTCTCCGGCCCCGGCCAACTGCTTGATGCCACCCGCTACTTCATCATTCTTCCCGACAATATCGGTCACGGAAAATCCAGCAAGCCGAGTGACGGCATGCGCGCCCACTTTCCGCAATACGACTACGACGACATGGTCGCAGCGCAGCATGAGTTGCTAGAGAAAGGCCTCGGCGTGAACCATCTCCGCCTGGTGATGGGCACGTCAATGGGCTGCATGCACTCCTGGGTCTGGGGCGAGACCTATCCCGATTTCACGGACGCCCTCATGCCGCTGGCGTGCCTGCCGGTTCAGATCGCTGGCCGCAACCGCCTCTGGCGCGAGATGGTGATCGAGGGCATCCGCCAGGATCCCGACTGGAAAAACGGCGACTACACCACCGAACCCCGCGCAGCCCTGCAAATCTCCGCAGATTTTTTGCTGATCGCTGGCAGCACGCCCCTGCCGATGCAGAAGAATCTCCTCACCCGCGACGCCGCCGACAAGTATCTCGACGATTCCATGAAGCGCATCACGGCGACTCTGGATGCCAATGACTTTCTCTACGCCGTCAACGCCTCCCGCAACTACGATCCGTCGGGGAAGCTGGAAACGATCAAGGCGCCCGTCATGTTCGTGAACTCGGCGGACGATTTCATCAACCCGCCGGAGTTGGGCATCGCCGAACGCGAAATCAAGCGCGTGAAGAGCGGCAAGTTCGTGCTGATCCCGGCATCAGAGCAAACGCACGGCCACGGCACGCACACCTGGGCGGCGATTTGGCAACAGTACTTGAAGGAGTTGCTGGAGGAGAAGGCCGAATAAGGATGCCGAAGGTTGATGACGTGGCAAAGCGGTCAATGAGCGCTAAGGCCTTCCATGAGAAGGCCGGTCGGAGTCAAGTCGATTCTGTTCTCGCGTCGTGGAACATCGTTGTTCTTTTCGCCGAGTAGCCACTGTCGCCATGCTTCCATCCGCACTCTCGAGGAGCGAATCATTTCGCTCGGTGCATGTTGGGCGTTCTCGGTTCAGCCGGTGCTGCCATCTGTTTGGCGCCCTATAGTTCTGCTCTTTCAGAGTGGAACCTGGGCCAGGCCATAGACGCAGTCACCGGAACTCGGCTTTGGGCTTTTGTCTTTTCTCTTCCTTGGAACGATTTTGACTCTGTTTTTGTCTTTCTGTTTTACGCGGCTGCCGCCACTGTCGTTCGGCTGCTGTTGTGCAACGGGTCGTACACTTCGCCGCTCACCCACAGGTGATGCAGCAGCACCGCCAGCTTTCTCGCCGTCGCAACGATGGCTCGCTTCTTGCCGTTTCTTCCACCACGCTCGGCCAGCTTCAGTCCCCAGCGTCTGAGATCACAGTCGATCCCGAATGGTCCCAGAATGTGCTGCGCTCCCTGCACCAACAGCGTCCGCAGATACGGATCGCCCTCTTTACTGATATGCAGCTGCGGTTCGCTCTCTCCTGACTTCCTGCGTCCCGGTTGCAGTCCCAGATAGCCACCCACGTC
>JAIQFH010000008.1 GCA_020073385.1 Terriglobia bacterium
AGTCCAGCCACCAATCCATAGTGTCGATCGGCGCTCTTCAGCAGCAAGGCTCCGCCGTCGGAACTCCCCTCACGCTGATCGAACTGAGCCACCACAGGCTTGCGAAAAATTCCCGGGAACAACAAACACTGTGTTGTGCTATCTTCAGACATTCAGAAGCCTCTTTTGTTGCTCAAACATTGTCTAGACAACATGTTTGTAACAGAGGAGGCTTTTGTTGTCTTCAAATATATGAATTATCCGGGCTAAGTCAGGGTCTGCGAACACCGCTGAATTCTGGGATAGGCATGGGGATACATCTCTCCCAAAAGGAAGAAGTTTTGGATGCGAATCGGAATTGATGCGCATTGCGTTGGCCAGAGGAAGACTGGAAACGAGACCTATACTTATAATCTCGTGAAACACCTAGGACTGCTTGAGCCCGACGATATCGATTACATCGTGTATCTCACCTCGAAGGCTGAAGACAATGGATGGTTTTTTTCCGGCGCACAGAGTCGTACGAAATTGATTCGACCGGAGACTCCCTATCTTCGGATTCCGATTGGGCTTGCCGTGGAGAGCCGTGCAGAAAAATTGGATGTGTTTCACGCGCAGTATCTATTGCCGCACCATTTACGCTGCCGTACGGTGCTTACGGTCCATGATGTGATCTACGAGCGATTCCCAGAGTTCTTCACGAAGTGGGACTATTACCGTAACAAGATTGGGGTCCCTCGGTCCTGCCGGCGTGCGGACCATATCATCACGGTTTCGGAGTCGAGCAAGCGCGATTTGATCGAGATTTATGGTCTAGACGCAAGGCGAATCACAGTGACCTACCCGGGACCGGACGACTGCTACCGTCCGCTCCATCAGGAGGAAGCAAAAGAACGCATCAGGAGAAGATACGGGGTCGAGGGCGAGTTCATCCTGTATGTGGGCGCGATTCAGCCAAGAAAAAACGTTCCCCGATTACTCTCTGCGTTTGCTGAGCTTAAGCATAACCAGCAAATACCACAGAAGCTGGTCATCGTAGGCCCTAAAGCATGGCTGGCCGCAGAAGCATTCCGCGCGATACAAAATCATCCAGCTAAGGGCGATATAGTTGTGACGGGCTATGTGCCCCAGGAAGATTTGGCGTACTTTTACAACGCCGCTACAGTCTTTGTATATGTGTCAATCTGTGAGGGATTCGGACTTCCTGTTCTCGAAGCAATGGCGTGCGGAACGCCTACAATTACATCTCGTGGCTCTTCACTTGAGGAAGTTGCGGGCGGGGCTGCAGTTCTTGTTGATCCGCTAGATGTATCTGCGATCGCGTTTGCTATTGAAAATGTCCTATCGGATTCCAATCTAAGGGCAAGGCTTCGGGTACTCGGTGTGGCCCGGAGTAGCCACTTCAGTTGTCATGAAATGGCACTACGTACGCAAGCGGTTTATCGCCAGCTCATGTCTTGAGATGTGCGTGTCAGGGGCGCAAACTGCGGGGGCTTGATAGGTTTATGCGGATCGCAATGATCGGAATTAAAGCAATCCCGGCGCGATTTGGGGGATTCGAAACTGCCGTCGACGAGCTGTCCCGAGGTTTAGTAAAACGCACCCACTACGTGCGCGTTTATAACCGTTCAGGCATGTCAACCTGGCAGGGGAGGGACTATGACGGAGTCGAGCTAGTCACTCTGCCAATTGTGCGCTCCAAAAACTTGAGCACGATTGTGCACGCTTTCCTAGCCACGCTGCATGTCCTTTTTCATCCTGTCGACGTGGTGCATTATTTCACGACAGGTGCAACGCTGTTTGCGCCAATACCGCGGCTTTTCGGAATGAAGGTGGTCTGTTCTGTGGATGGGACAGATTGGCAGCGAGGGAAATGGGGAAGATTCGCTCGATGGTACCTAAGACTTTCCGAGCGCCTAGCGGTTTTGTTTTGTCACGGGCTCGTGGCTGACTCGCATGACGTAATGCACTATTACCGCGAGGCGTATGGAGCTGAATCATCCTTCATCGCCTATGGGATGCGCGAGGCTAGATCCAAAGGGCGTGAATGGATGGAACATTTTGGTCTCCAAAGCAGAGAGTATGTGCTCTTTGTGGGCCGCCTCGTACCTGAAAACAACATTCACCTTTTGATTCAGGCCTTTGAGAGTACGAGATCTGACAAAAAACTGGTCATTGTTGGGGACGACCCCTGGGAGAAAGAGTACGTGCGATTGCTTAAATCCACTCAAGATCCTCGTATAATTTTCACCGGCGGCGTGTATGGTGACGGTTACGAGCAACTTCAGAGAAACGCCTACTTGTTTGTGCTGCCAGATGAGGTTGGTGGGACTCATCCCGCTCTGGTTGAAGCGATGGGGTTTGGGAATTGTGTCTTGGTGAACGACACACCATCAAACATGGAAGTCATTGGCGACGCTGGATTCAGCTACCGCGGGGCAGATGGGGCCGACGATCTTCGGGTACAACTGCAAATGCTGGTGGACAATCCGCAAGCCGTGCAGGCTTACCGGTCTAAGTCAGGTCAACGTGCGCTAACGCACTACCGCTGGGAGGATGTAGTTCTATCGCACGTGGTCTTCTACCAGACTGTCCTCAATGGAAAGTCGTTGGATGCTCTGAAGAACCTCGAATCCGAGCACTCCTAACTACTGTGGAATCTTGTCGCAAAGGGGCGTGATGCCACCAATGTGTAAGCCGGTGCAAGCAGAAACGTCAGTCGTACAACATCGATCGCCGAACTGGGACGACCCATTCTTGGTGGGTTGCAAACGGGTTTTCGACGTGGCTGTTTCAGCATCTCTGTTGCTGATGCTCGCTCCCCTTTTCGTAGTTCTGGCGGCGCTGGTCAAGCTGACATCGCGTGGGACCGTCTTCTACCGTTGGCAAGTAGTTGGTCAAAGTGGCCTTCCGTTCACAGGATATAAGTTCCGGTCCATGTATTCGAACGCGGATGAGCTAAAGGCGCAACTTGAATCCTCAAATGAAATGTCAGGACCTGTCTTCAAGCTAACGAATGATCCCCGTGTCACTAGGGCAGGAGCATGGATGCGTCGTTATAGCCTGGATGAGCTTCCCCAGCTCTACAGCGTGCTCAAAGGCGACATGAGTCTGGTCGGTCCTAGGCCACCGCTTAAAAGTGAGTACGCCCATTTTAATGAATATCAGAAGCAAAAGCTTGCAGTGAAGCCGGGCATAAGCTGTCTCTGGCAGGTTAACGGCAGGAACGATGTAAAGAATTTCGACGAGTGGGTGAAACTCGACTTGGACTACATCCGAACTTGGACCCCGATGCTGGACATAAAGATCCTTGTGAAGACTGCAGGTGAGGTCTTGGTAGGGTCGGGCAAGTGATTCTTCATATGACAGCCGGAAGTCCCATCCGAATTTGCAACGCACATCGATCCGAAAATCCATCCGCACGGTCGGCCAAGCTATATTTCCTCGAACGTCGATTTCATTCAAGGATACGTCACTGACCGGGCGACGCTTCTTGCGGCCTTGCAAGGCGTAGACATCGTATCCCACCAGGCTGCATATCAGGATTACATGCCGGACTTCTCCCGATTCGTGCATGTAAACGCAGCTGGAACTGCGTTGCTTTATGAGCTTTGTGGGGTGGGCGCTGAAGAACGAGCCGCTGATCATCTACGAAGATGGACTGCAGACCAGAGACTTCGTGCACGTCTATGACGTTGTCGACGCCAACATGCGTGTTTTGCAGGAGGACACAGATTTTCAGGCCTTCAACGTCGGAAGCGGTAGGCCGACCACAGTTTTGGAATATGCAAACCTGGTTCGTGCAAAACTTTCGTCGGATATCGGACTCACAGTCTCGGGAGAATACCGTCGCGGTGATAATCGACACAGCGTTTCAGATATCGAGAAACTTCGCGTACTTGTTTATGGCTGGTAAATGGTCGAAATAGAATCAATGATTTCGATGAATGGGTCAGGCTCGACCTGCAATACATACGTAACTGGTCCCTCACGCTGGTTCTCAAAACCCTTATGAAGACAGCTCGTGAAGTTCTTGCAGGATCCGGCCGGTAGTTGCACAGCGCTTTGGGGGGAACAGAGCCTCCCACACCGAGGGAAGGTCAATTTCATGACAAAAGTACTGGTCACTGGAGGCGCGGGCTTTATTGGCTCGCATCTGGTAGACCGTTTCTTGCAGGAAGGCTTTGAGGTTCGCGTCCTGGATAGCCTTGACCCGAAGGTACACCCATTTGGACGCCCAGCTTACGTACCGCCAACGGTTGAGTTTATCGAGGGCAGCGTTACCGATCGAGAGGTCTTGGCGCACGCCTTAAAAGGTGTGGACGTTGTATCCCATCAGGCTGCATACCAGGACTATATGCCTGATTTCTCACGGTTCCTGAATGTGAATGCAGTGGGAACGGCGCTGATTTACGAATTAATTGTTCAGGAGCGTTTGCCCGTGAAGAAGGTGATCGTGGCTTCTTCTCAAGCCGTTTACGGAGAGGGGCAGTACGATTGCACGGCGCACGGCTTCCTGCTGCCAACGCCACGTTCTCAGTCGCAACTGACCGAACGCAGGTGGGAGGTCCTGTGTCCACGCTGCACACATCCTGCGCGGCCCAGATTGCTGCAAGAGGAACATACGAATCCGTACAATCAGTACGCCGTTTCCAAGCTTGCGCAGGAGAAGACGGCGCTTGGGCTGGGATGGATCCATGGGATCCCGACGGTTGCCCTGCGCTACTCCGTTACCCAAGGACCTCGCCAATCGCTGTTCAATCACTACTCCGGGGTGTGTCGAATTTTCGTGAGCGGCGCTTTGGCCGGCAATCCCTTGATCATTTATGAAGACGGGCAGCAGACGCGCGATTTCGTCCACATTGAGGACGTAGTGAACGCTAACATGCTGGTTCTGCAGCAGGACGCAGCTGATGCGCAAGCATTCAATGTTGGAAGCGGACGGGCAACCTCCGTGCTCGAGTATGCCCGACTCGTCCGCGAGAAGACCGGGACTGAAGTCGAATTTCGCATTCCGGCTGAGTACCGAACCGGCGACAACCGTCATAGCGTGTCATCCATCTCGAAGCTACAGGCATTGGGCTGGTGTCCGACGCACAGTCTTTCGGACATCCTCGATGACTTTCTAATGTGGGTCGAACAAAGTGGGGGTATTCCGGAAAAGGTGCAGGATGCCTATTCCAATATGAAACAGGCCGGTGTCGTGCTAGCGGCCGGTTAAAGATTATTGAAGGATCAGGTTTCCTTTTCCTAATTCCACGTCCCAGACGAGCTAAGCCTCAATATGAGCACAGTACCTAAACAGCGAGTCAGTGATGTCGATTCTTGTCCTCCTTCGGCACCTCACGAACTCACGCGCTCGGAAAGTTATTTTTTAGGCGTAGAGTCCGTCCTTCGAGGGCTGCCGTTTGCCGTTATCGATCGCGTTGTCGACGCACTGTGGCACGCTTACATTGAAGACCGAACTGTCTACGTATTTGGTAACGGTGGCAGCGCCGCGCTCGCCTCTCACTGTGCCTGTGATCTTGGTAAGGGCACAGTCGTGAACGGCAATCGCCGCTTCCGAGTGTTGGCGCTAACGGATAACGTGCCATTAATGACGGCATGGTCAAATGATGCTTCTTACGAAGACGTGTTTGCTGAGCAGTTATCGACCTTTGTCGACAAGGATGATATCGCTCTGGCAATCAGCGGAAGTGGCAACTCGCCGAATGTGCTTAAGGCCCTCAAAGTTGCTAAGGACGCCGGCGCTTTCACCATCGGGCTGACCGGCTTTCAAGGTGGCCGAATGAAACCCCTATGCGATCTCTGCGTGATCGTTCCGTCCGACAGCATGCAGATAATTGAAGATCTCCACGTTTGCGTGAACCATGCGATTTTTTCCGCTGTGCGGGTACGGATGCTCAACTCGGTCGTGAAAACTTCTGCCCGCAAGAAGGTTGGGGTCTCGGCTTGATCTGCAAGCTCTCGATGACTGCCCGCAACCTGCGAAATAGTGTTCTGACCGCCGACCTCGCGTGGGGCATGCTCGCCATGCCTCTCGCCTACTTATTACGCTATGGCTGGGTCTGGCACGGGCCCAAGGATCGTTCGGCCCTCATCTTCATCCCACCCCTAATGGCAACTCTGTTGCTTTGGAGTTTGATGTCTTCTTGGGTTCGACTCGATGGGTTTCGGTCCGGCTGGCTCTTCTCCGCTGTCGTGTCTCAACTGCTCCTATCAGTTTTGGCCTTGATGTGCGCTCTCTTCACTCTCGCATACTTGCTGCGAGAATTTATTTCCCGACTCGCGCTTGGGTATTTTGGTCTATTACTCTTCTTGGGCTTTCTGGTGATCCGGGTAATTGCGAGATCAATCCTCGCTTCCCGACGAGCTCGAGGGCTCATCCGGAGAGTTGTGATCGTTGGAAACGGTCCTCTGGCTCGCGAGATGGTCACCAAAATCGAGTGCCATCCTGAGATGCTTCGCGAAGTTGTCGGTTTTCTTAGCCCTGGCGAGGACGCTTGCCCCAACCTTCCATCGGTGAGCCGCAAGGAAGCGATCACACTCCAAAGCTCCAATGTCGCTGAACTCCTTGAGTCCCGGGGAGTAGATGAGATCATTCTGACAGTTCCGACGCCCGGGCATCCTGAAATAATGGACCTTACGTCACGTTGTAATAGCCGAGGAATTGCGGTAAGCATGGTTCCTCAGCCCTACGAGCTTTATCTTACGAAACACGAACTGACAGACCTCGATGGTGTGCCATTATTGCAATTGCTACCAGTCACTTCAGCTAATACGGAACCATTCTGGAAACGCGCCTTCGACGTTTGCTTGACCCTCGTTCTACTGCCTGTATGCCTGGTGCCGATGCTGACCGCAGCAGCGCTGCTCAAGTTGAGGAAAGGGCGGGCATTCTGCACTGAGCGTCGGCTTGGGAAAAATGGCGTGCAATTCGCCATATACCGTCTAAATTCACCCCGCACCGCGACCGTTCTGCCGCGTTATGAACGACTGCTTCAAAAGCTTAGCATTACGGAATTACCTCAATTGTTCAATGTCTTCCGAGGTGATATGAGCCTCGTCGGACCCAGGCCTGAGGGACTCGACCGAGCACGCCGCTACACCGAGTGGACTCGCCAACGGCTTAAAGTCAAACCGGGGATCACTGGTCTAGCACAGGTGTACGGCTTGCGGCATCAGCACTCCTCTGAAGATAAAACTCGCTACGACCTGCAATACGTTCTTCACCGCTCACCTTTCCAGGATATCTCTCTATTACTCCAAACAGCATGGACACTCGTTCTGCGAATGTTCCGCAAGCAGGGTCCGGATGCTCCTTCGGAGGTTGCACCGGAGGGAACCGCGGACCTTACCTTTCAGGAGAGTTTAGTTCATGCTCATAGTTCGCAGTCCAGTGCGGATTAGTTTTGGTGGTGGTGGTACTGACTTGCCAGCCTACTATGAACAGTTCGGTGGGTCAGTTCTAAGTGCAGCCATCAACAAGTATTTCTATACTGTCCTCACAACGCGCTCGGACGCCCGCATTCAGGTGATTTCTTCTGACCTGCGGGTGTTCGAGACTTGGCATGACATCGCCAAAATGAACTTGCGTGGAAGTTCGCTGGAGATTCCGTTAGCGGTATTAAAGGAGATGAATTGTGACATAGCGGTTGATCTCTTCCTGGCATCGGAGATCCCGCCAGGCACAGGGCTTGGATCCTCTGCCAGTGTGTGCGTCAATATTCTGAAAACCTTGACCACTTACCTCCAGCAGACGATTTCAAAGCAAGACCTTGCCGAGCGTTCATTTTATATCGCGCGTCACATTTTACAGAAGCACGTGGGAAAGCAAGACGAATATGCGGCTGCGTTTGGAGGTTTGAACTTCATCTCATTTCATCCGGACGGCAGCACAGAAGTGGAACCTATCGATCTGAACCCATCTGTTCTGACGGAGCTCCAGCGGAACTTGATGCTCTTCTTTACCGGTTCGTCCCATCACTCCTGGACCATACTTCAGGAACAGGAATCATCCTCCCGTAGTCAAACGGGTACTGCCATTGATGCTTTGCACGAGGTGAAAGCGCTGGGCATTCGCATGCGTAGCGCTCTTCAGCAGGGAGATATAAGAGAACTAGGCACACTGCTTCATGAAGGATGGCAAGCAAAACGTCGAATCTCGACAAAAATCTCTACACCCCGTATCGATGAACTCTATAGCCTCGCCTTGCAGAACGGTGCAGTGGGAGGCAAGATTACCGGAGCCGGCGGCGGGGGCTTCCTGCTTCTCTATTGCGAACCTGAATTTCAGGGTAATGTCCGCGAGGCGATGCGGCACCAAGACGTTCACGAAATGAACTTCGCGTTTGATATGCAGGGCGCGCAGGCCATCGTGAACGATCCATTTGTGAGTCGCGATCAACGCGGCGGTTGCCGCTGGACTTTTGTTTCGACGCAAACGCCTGTCGCTTAGGCTCAGCCGACATTTAGACTTTTCCATGAAGGCCTTCCTCTTAGCCGCGGGTCACGGCACCAGGCTTCGACCAATCACCGACCATGTCCCAAAGTGCCTTGTGCCAATTCGAGGTATACCGATGCTCACGATTTGGCTCAGGTTGTGCAAGAAACTTGGCATCAAAGATGTACTGATAAACCTTCATGCACATGCCCACGCGGTACGGACTTTTCTGCGCGAATTGGCAGATGGCGATGTGCGCGTCAAAGTGGCAGAGGAAACACATCTGCTCGGAAGCGCCGGAACCCTGCGCGCCAATCGCAGCTGGGTTGAAGGAGAGGAACTGTTCTGGGTTTTTTACGCGGACGTTCTTCATTGTGCCGATCTTGCAACGATGCTGCACTTGCACCGCCAACGCAAAGTAGCGGCAACTCTTGGCGTCTACGAAGTTCCTGACCCTTCTCGCTGTGGGATCATCACGGCTAATTCTGAGGACATTATCGAGAACTTCGTTGAGAAGCCTAAACTACCAACCAGCAACCTGGCGTTCTCGGGACTGATGATTGCAACCCCAGCTTTATTGGATGTTATTCCTGAGCGCATTCCCTCGGACATCGGATTCGATGTACTGCCACAACTGAAGAATCAAATGCTGGCCTTTCGGATAAGTGATTACCTGATCGATGTTGGCACCATGGAGAACTATCAAAAGGCGCAAACCACATGGCCCGGGTAAAAAAACAGTTGAGCGTAACTAATTCTGTGTTCAAGGGAATTGTTTTCGATTTAGATGGCGTCATTGTTGATAGCCACCCCCTACACAAACGGGCTTGGCGCGCCTTTCTTGCCTATCTCGGGAAGGACGTGTCGGAAGCGGACCTTGACTTCATTTTTGAAGGACGGAAGCGGAGAGAAATCCTTATTCATTTTCTCGGCGAACTTTCGGATTCCGACATTCAACTATACGGCGACAAGAAGGATGAATTTTTCCGGCAGGCCTCTGCGGATCTGAAACCCATTAGCGGCAGCGTCGAATTCATCAACAATGTCAGGCAGGCTGAGTTATCCATGGCGGTTGCCACATCTGCAAGCCGGCAGCGTGCACAGTGGACACTTGAGCAACTTGAACTGGCAGAATGTTTCGGCGTCGTGGTAAGCGGTGATGACGTCGCCCTGGGGAAACCGCATCCCGCGATTTACCGAATCGCAGCTCAGCGACTCTCGGTTCCTCCTGAGTTTCTTCTCGCCGTTGAAGATTCCGTCTCTGGCGTTCGCTCGGCAGTCTCTGCGGGACTCCGCTGCATCGCCATCGCGCCCCCAGAGAACGCCAGTCCATTGATTGAGGTTGGCGCTGAACGGGTGGTTCCGACCCTGATGAATTTGTCCATTCAAGATCTGGAGGAAATGTTCAGTAGCTCCCGCCGCGCTTGTCGCCACGTCACGTTCCAACACGCTAAGTCCGCTCCAGTATCTCAGTAAAGCGGTCGTTCGTTCACAACGAAATCTCTTCGGTAAACGGCAACTCCCGAAATTGCGCGGCGAACAGATGTTACATGGGGAGTCGGCATACCGAGCCATGGGATACCAAATCTCCGACCAGGAGTGACGTAGCAGCATGAAATTCGCGGATTATCGCGAACAAGCTGAAAGTCGAGGGAGTGTATTCCAATTACCCGTCGGATTGGTACTGCTGATTTTCGTTGCAGCGGGCGGAACGATGGAGGCCCAGTCTCCCCGAGAATTGGTTGCTGAACCTCCTGTGCTCGGTGCCGTCACGCAAACACGAAAAGTTACCGGAGACTTCATTTCCGAAACCGGGCCGAGCAATGCTCACGAGAATTCGGGCCTGTTGTCCCCGGGGGCACCTTGTGCGAGGGAGGATTCTGCCTTTGTTGTTGATGAATGCCCAATGACTACTTCCCGTACCGATCTTTTCGGCGCTCAAGGGCTCTTGCCAGAGTCAGTTGCGCCAAAAACGCCGCCGGTGGCGATGAACGATTCTTCTCGGGAGAATTCGAAGGCATCTGTTGTCGAACCATCTCTGACCTCCAAACCTGACTTTAATCGTAATCCTTACTACAAGAACAAGCTCGAATTCTCGTTAGACGGCGGATGGCTCCCCATCAACATACCTTTTGTTTTCGACGTTTTCCTGGGTGATGCCTATACTATGACATCACTCAGATACACTCTAGTACCCGTCATAGGCTCTCTCCGTTGGCAAATAAATGATGTTAGCGGACCTTGGATTCTTCGCGGCAATTGGGATCTGGAGCTCAGCGGGGCAGTGACTTTTATCCCGAGGGGACCGGAGACACGCTATTTTGCTTGGATCATGGGTGTTCGAAGGAACTTCGTTCCGCGTCATGGAAAGATTGCTCCCTACTTCGATGGACGAGTGGGCCTCGGAGGTATTGATGCAAAGGAACCAGCGGGTGTCTTGTATGCCCAGGGGCAGGACTTTACGTTTACTGTGAACTTGGGCAGTGGAGTCCGGTATAACTTCAATCCCCGCTACTCGATCTCGGCTGGCTTGAATTGGATGCATATTTCAAATCTCTATTTGTCCGAACCGAAGTTCGCGAATTACGGCATTAATGTTTACGG
Organism: Terriglobia bacterium; assembly: GCA_020073385.1. GTDB lineage: Bacteria > Acidobacteriota > Terriglobia > Terriglobales > Acidobacteriaceae > Sulfotelmatobacter. Next base: position 11,027 of record JAIQFH010000008.1, read on the forward strand.
ACCCATGTTCGGAATCAATGTGCGAATCGGCAAGCCTCACCACCATGCCTCAGACTAGCCCTCAGACATCAATTTCTGCAATTAAACCTGCCACCATGTCGGCGCCTGCTCCCTGTAGCCAGAGTCCCGAAGGGAAAGGAGTGTGGAATGCAAATTTCCCTTCTGAGATTTCCGGATAAATCCCGGCGACTAGAAGCAGTGAAACTACCGCCTGCTCCCCGACTATGCGCCTTGACGGCTGCGATCGCAATATCGGTGGCGTGCGGCTGCGGTACGCCGCACGCGACTCTTAGTTTCACAGCTCCATCCACTGCGACCGCAGGTTCTCCTTTTACAGTTACCGTGACCGTGACGATCGGGGAAAAGCGGGACACGATTGTCAACAACTACATACATTTCACCAGTTCTGATCCAGCAGCCGTGCTTCCCGTTGACTATACCTTCACTCCGGCGGATGCAGGTTCCCATACTTGGACTAATGGCTTCGTCCTGAAGACACCCGGGAGTCAGACCGTATCCGGGAGCATGTACGACGCCAGTGGCATCAACGGAACCGCAAATGTGACCGTTTCTCCATGAGCACAAGGCATTCTTCAAGGATGGCTGCCCGCCTTCTGGGACCAGTTCCTGCAACATATCCCTTCCCTCCTTCTGAGGCACGCTCATCGGCATCGGGGCTTTCGATCAGGGGCCCAAAAACCGACGGTCTTGAGCAATGTCGCGGGACTATTCAATTTGCTTAAGGAATCTGGGTGTGGAAAATGCGATTGAAAGAACTCAAAAAAGAAACTGGAGGTTTTGTCTCGTTCTAGTCGGGTGGGAATCCTACAACGCGAGAAACGGGAACTGAGGACGCACATCCAGAAGGCGATCTGGTCAAGCTAGTGCAAGTACAGTTCAAAAGGATGCCGAAAGCGATCATGAACGAGCCCGATGGGCCTTGGCGTGACAGACCGCGCAAAGCGTGATTAAGTTCGCTTCGGAGTCGTCTCCCAGACGACTCCGAAATTCTTTGTGGTGAACCTCCAGATTCGACATCGTGCCGCAGGATTGACAACGCCAGCCATCGCGATGCAGTACCTGCTGCCGGAGGCTCTCATAGGAGGCAGCATCGAGTCGCACGCGCGGGAGTGTAGGCCGATTTGAACTCATGACGCCTTCTCGATCAGACCTTCGAGAAATGCCTGCCGCTGCTCCCCGGGCAGAAATCTGAAGAACCGCGTCATCGAAAACAGCAACGTCTCTGGATCTCCTTTGTCCAGGTTGGCTCCGGCCAAAAAGTCCGCGCAGATCATCTCCAGGCAGTAGCCACGCGATCGATCGCTTCCCAGCATCAGCGCCGCGGTTTCGATCGCTTTCTCGATGACGGGCATCTGGCTCTGGTACAGTTTGAAGTAGACAATCTCCCAAGGCTCCGTTTCCCGCCCTGTTAGTTCCTTCTCAACCTCCTTCTTGAAGTCCTCTTTCGGCATCTGCCGGGCTTTGTGCAACCAGGTTGCACAATCAAAGTTCTGCCTGTCCCGCCTCGCGAGCTTGACCAGCTCGATCCCCTTCGCCCATCCCACTTCCTTCAGCTGTTTCCTCGCCTGCGGCGGCAAGTTCTCATGGATCGACATCAGGTAGTAGGCTTTCCTCCTCGATTCAGGAAAACGCCTTTCCAGAAACTCATCGAAACACTTCAAACTTTCCAGCCGCCAGTACTGCCCCGCCCGTACCTCGCATAAATAGCGCGCGAGCTCGACGAACTTCGTGTCTCGCTCCGTCTCCTTCCGCTGTTCCCAGGCCAGAATCTCATCAATCTTCCCCAGTACGAATACGGCACGGCGACGATTGAATTTCGGCGGCATAGGCGGATACTCAGTAACTAAGCTCGTCAAGCCAATCAAGACTCTCGGCTCCTGGACGCCGCACGACGGAGGCGTCAACCATTTCCTGTTTTCCAAGGCAAAGCCCTACATACGGACAGCTGCTGCAGGGATTCTGGGGAAAGCGGATACCACTGTGCGGCAGAAAGTCCGCCGACTCGATTCGGCGGACCGTGCCCTCCACTAGGCGGCCAAACTCCTCGCGCTGTTCGCCTGTGATCGTGGTGCGCAGGTACTGCACCTCGACAAGCCGCCTGCGGACGAAGACGACCTGCGCGACCTCCGCAATTCCTGTCATCCACGAATAACAAACCAGCTGCGGATCCAGAGACAACAGTCCTTCTGGCTCTTCCGGGTATCGGCTGGACGACGTTTTCCACTCCAGAAGACAGCGCTTGCCATCGAGTTTTCCGATGGCATCGATATAGGAGACGAAGTCGTTCTTGTTGCCCACGGGACGTGTGAACTTGATCTGCAGATTTCGTTGAGGCTGGTTGATCTGCACGCGACTGTCTTGGCAGAAGCGGGTCAAGAGCATGATTCCCTGCTGGAGCATGCGATCCCAGGAGTCTCCGTTGGAGTAAATGCAGGCGTCCGCCCTGGCAGGCAGACCACTCGGCGAACAGGACAGGGCCGGGGTCTTCCCGGCGAAAGACTGCACCCAAGGATCGTTCGAAGGCACGACCGAAGAGCATTGCCGCCCGCGTGTCCTTCTCCTTCCACCCATCAAGATAGCGATGCCGATAGCGCCGCGGACAGGTGAGGTATTGGCTGATCTGGGTGAAACTGTACGTCATCAGGCCACCTGCGGGTTGTCGAGGTTTGCGGGAGAGAGTTCTTCCCAACGACGGGCAGGAGCAAAGCCATCAAGCCGGAGCAGGGATGTGCCATTAAAGACGATGTGGCTGATCTTGACCACGCCTTTCAGACCTACGAGCTGGGTTTCGTCCACTTCATCGCGTCCGAGCAGTTCGGTGTCGTAGCCGAAGTCGCGCAGAAACCAGTTGAGTTTCCACAGCGCTTTCGGATTGCAGTAGAGGCGGCTGGAAACGACGTGGCCAGAAAGCCTGCCGGGCTCCAGGACGACGAGACTGAGCGTGTAGTAGGGCTTTGGAGCCTGCCGCCGAAACTGGACTCGTTGCACCCGAACAAGGAACACTCCGTCCGGGATCTGGTCGGCGGCACAGCGATCGGCGGCGTGCAGACCTGTAATCTGGCGTTTCATGCGGCACCCTCTTTCTGGCCGAGATAACTGTTGAGCTGGCAGAGCAGGGCATTGCGGTCTTTCTCGGCCCAGTCGGCAAGATGCTGGACAAAAGTTCTCGACCTGTTCACGCGTGGCTTCCGAAGCGTCTTCACGGCGCAGAAATCAGTCGCGTACGACTTAACCAGGTTCGGATCCAGTTGATGCTGGCGGATGACGTGGCAGAGGCGATCGCGGACGGTACGGCTCGTTCCGTTCCCGTTGGCAGGTTGTGGCGGAGGCTTCTTTGCATCGGGCGCCTGAGGTGTCGGTTCTGCAAAGGATCCGATCTCCTCGACCGAGCAGATACCGATCCCCCAGGCTTTGCGCAGAGCTCGGTTTACAGCTCGGGTTTCGGCGACTCGCATCTCTGCCCCATGGACGAGGAACGAAACGTTCGACTTCTTGTCGAGAACAATCTGGATTGTAACCATGTATGTCGAGTCTACTCCACAGTATACTCCACATCCATCCGAGCGAGGCAGAAACAGATTTGCGAGCGTTTGGTTCGAACCGATGGAGAGTACCCGAAATTTTACGAAACGAAGCCAACAGCTCCTTTGTTATGTGTGGGTTGTTGAATTCACCGGAGCCAAAGCCCAAAACTGGACCAACGGCTTCACCTTGTGACTCCGGGCAATCAGACCATATCCGCAACCATCTATGACGCCACCGGCATCAACGGAACCGCCAAGGTGACAGTCTCTCCATGAGCGCGCAGGCGTTCTTCAACTACGGCTGCCCTTCTTCTTGGACCGGCTCCGCCATACCGCTTCACTGGTTCGGTTTCCCGCCCAGTCAGTTCCCGCTCGACCTCCTAGTGGCCAACGAGTTGACCCTCAGCTTTGTCCCCAATGTCGAACAGCGGCTATTGAAGTGCCCCCGTTCGCCGTACAAATCCCCATGTGAGTTCTCGGTTGATTCAGGGGCCCCGAAACTTGGACCATCTAGACTAGACACCACTCTTAGATTGCCCCTGCCGAGTGCTCGTAGGGATCGACTGAGTAGCGCTCTTTTATTGCTCTTAGTGGCTCGCCGCTGACCTGTCGCGTGACTATAATTCGTGGTGAGAAATGGCATGGAGGCCGGCAGCTATCCTGGCCAAGTTCCATCAAATCTCTCGACAGGGACCCATGATCGGCAAGTCACTTCGCTCGTATCGCATCGAGGCCAAGTTGGGAGCCGGCGGTATGGGCGTGGTTTACAAGGCCGTCGATTCCCGTCTCGGACGAACTGCCGCCATCAAAATCCTTTCGACATCCGCTTTGAGTGCAGAGCGGGAACGGCGCTTTGTGCAGGAAGCGAAGGCAGCTTCTTCTCTCAACCATCCGAATATCGTCACGATCTATGACATTGATACACAGGAGATCGATGGCAAGCCGCTGCAATACATCGCCATGGAGTACGTGGCGGGCGAAACTCTCGACCAACTGATCGGGAAGAAGGGGCTCCGAATCCGCGATGTACTGAAATATGCAATCCAGATTGCGGACGCGTTGGCCGCTGCTCACGCGGCTGGGATTGTGCATCGCGACCTCAAGCCCTCGAATGTGATCGTGACTTCTCAGGGCGTCGTCAAGATCCTGGATTTCGGATTGGCTAAGCTGAATGAAACGGGCGAAGCCGATGCTTATGCCGAAACCATGCACGGCGAGGGGTCGCCTTTGACCGAGGAGGGAACGATCCTTGGAACTGTCGCTTACATGTCTCCCGAACAGGCTGACGGCAAGAAGGTCGACAGCCGTTCCGACGTTTTCACCTTCGGGTCAGTCGTGTACGAAATGGCGACGGGCCAGCGTGCGTTCTCCGGCGGGTCGAAGTTGTCGTCGCTCTCGGCTGTGCTCTTCAAAGATCCGCAGCCTGCCTCGCACGCTGTTGCTGATATCCCACCGGAACTTGACCGGATCATCGCGCGATGCTTGAAGAAAGATCCTGAGCGCCGCTGGCAGACCATGGCCGACGTGAAGGTGGCGCTCGAAGAGTTGCGCGATGAGTTGGAGTCCAGCAACGTCGCGCATGCGATTCCGTCTCCCGCGGTACGACGCCCATCGCGGACGCGAGTCTGGACGGGCTTAGGCGTGCTGGCGGGAGTCCTGCTCGGAGTTGCGCTGCACATCTCGTATGAGCGGACATACTCGCGGCCCGCGGAGCCACCCTCGTTCCAGCGTCTGACGTTCCGCCGCGGCGACGTCACCTCGGCGAAATTCGCTCCGGGCGAGACCGTTGTCTTCAGCGCCGAGTGGGACGGCGCCGCATCCACTTTATTTTCCGCCCAGCCCGGCAATCGTGAAGCGCGGGCGCTGCCGCTTCCCAGCGCGAGAGTCCTGGCGATCTCGCCGAGTGGGGAGATGGCAATCCTGTTGGGCGGCGAAGATGTTGGCACACTGGCTCGCGTGCCGTTTGGTGGTGGCTCACCACGAGAGGTGCTGGAGGGCGTGAGTGGCGCGGATTGGGGGCCGGACGGAGACTCTCTTGCCGTGGTGCGCGCAGTCGGCGGAAAGTTCCGGCTGGAGTATCCCATCGGCACTGTGTTGTACGAAACCGAGAAGCGCCCGCCCATGACGCCGCGGGTATCGTCAGACGGAAAGCTGGTAGCATTTTTTGATTTCGACGTCGAAGTCGGCGACTACTCCCTGTGCATCGTCGGTCCAAGTCATCCCCGGCAAGTTTTGTCGCACGGATGGCGTGCCATAGGAGCATTGAATTGGTCGCACGACAATCGTGAGGTCTGGTTCTCCGGAGGACAGCTTGGCGGCGATCCGGCTCTCTTCGCGATTAATCTCTCGGGCGTGCAGCGGCTGGTGACGCAAACTGGCGGAATTATCGTGATGCAGGATGTGGCTCGCGACGGCCGCGTCTTGCTGAGCACGGTCAATTCACGCCTGGGGATCCTTTATTCGCCGCCGAACGGCGGAGCACAACGCGACCTAGCCTGGCTCGATTCGTCTTTGATTTATGAACTCTCGAACGACGCTCAGTCGCTGGTCTTCGTTGAGCTTTCCAACGGTCAAGGACGCAACTCTGCCATCTACCTGAGGAAGACGAACGGTTCTCCCGCGGTACAGCTTGGATACGGGAACCGGCCTTCCCTCTCGCCCGACGGCAAATGGGTGGCGTGCATACATCATGAACTGGAGCGCTCCCGTCTGATGTTGCTTCCTACCGGTCCCGGAGAATCGCAATTCGCAAAGATCGACGGAATGCACTTCGACGGGGTGGAGTGGTTCCCCGATAACAAGAGAATTCTCTTCACTGGAAACGAAACCGGGCACCGGACGCGTACCTGGATCTACGACCTGGAGACGAACAAGACGACGCCGGTCACTCCAGAAGGTACGCGAGGGATGCGGGTTTCGCCCGACGGCAAGTCGTTTATCACAGTTGACCCGCACAAACTCTTGCTGACGCCTGTAGGTGGCGGGAATTCCAGGACTGTCGTCGACCTGCAAAACGGAGAGAGTGTCGTGCGCTGGAGTAGCGATGGGCGCTACCTTTTCCTGCAGCAACGAGAACCCACCAGCATCAAGATCAGCCGCCTGGAGATTGCATCCAGCCATCAAGAACCGTGGTTCGTGGTGAAGGTTCCCGAACCAGGCGCGCAGTTTTTTGGACCGCTGGCTCTATCGGCGGACGGAAAGGCCTGTGCCAGCACCTTCCAACGCGACCTGGCGAATCTTTTCCTGGTGCGAGGGCTGAGGTGAGAGGAATTCTTACAGGGCCGGACTAAGTGGCGCTCGTCGGTGAGCGCTACCGCCTGCTAACATCACAGAAAACCGATTAAGTAAGCAATGGAAGGCGCTTAGGGCAGCGGCTGCCAGAGCTCAATCTTGTTCCCATCCACGTCATAGATCCAGGCAAAGCGACCGTACGATTCATCCATACGTTTGGCGTCAATCTTTACTCCCTCTTGTTTTAAGCGGTCGAGTAAAGCATCCATATCGTCCACGATGTAGTTGATCATGAACGGTGCGGGGCTGGGATCGAAATACTTAGTGGAGTCGGGAAAAACAGTCCAAACTGTAACGTGTTCCTTTTGCGGGTCGTCGTGTTCGCGCCACGGAAGCATCGCGCCTTGGCCTTTGTCAGCGAGTCCAAGATGCTTCGCATACCATTCGCGCATCTGATCACGATTAGCAGATTTGAAGAAGACCCCGCCGATTCCAAGGATGCGCCCGCGCTGCTCCATTTTGACAGGCGGCTTCGACTTTTCAGGTTGCGAAGATTGCACGTCTTGTCCTCCTTTTGAGCCGGCCGAGATGAGCAACAGCGAGCCGAACGCAAATGTGCTCCACGGTATTCCTTGCATTCGGCGGATTATACATAAGTTTCGATTCCAATGGAGAAATCGGTTCGCTCAAGGTTCGCCGCAATTCACTTTTTCAGATCACGCATGAGGTCTCGAACTGGCTTGGCTACGCGATCGTAGCGAATAGAATCTCATTACTAGGCGGCGTTCCGTGTGACGGGAAAGGAGCGAAGCAGAATGATGTTTCGTGCGCCCGGGCGGCCTCGCACTACTTGAGGAGCGGCGCGAAGACCATTCCGACCGGACCCAAGTCTCGCATCTTCGCGTACGATGACCTCGACATCTCTCGGGCCTTGGCAGTGTGACAGAAGTACGCGTTCAACGGATTGAACGGCACCTCGATGTTAGACAGAGCCTTGGCGAGGCCTTGATTCTCCATGGCGAATTTCTTGACCTTTTCAAAGGCCTTTCCGCTGACCTGAAAGAATTCGAGCGAGCCTTGCAGATGCTTATCCATTTCCATGAAGCCGGTGTGCGAGGAGCGGAGGGGTGCGCTGTGGAGTTCCGATGTGTACATGTTCTCGACCAGGACAGCAAAAAATTCCTCGTCGTTCTCGTACATAATGAGTCCCTTGTCTGTGGCATCGTTCAGCACCAGCTTCTTGGAAACTATGCGCAGTGCATGGACCAGTTCGTGCAGCAGAATCTCGTCGGTGGACGGGGTGTACTGAGAAATTTGCCTTTTGAGTTTGTAGCAGGCTCCTCCCTTGTTCCACTTGTCTGGGGTAAAGGTAATCACGGCCCGCATCTCCGGAAGCTTGGTGCCCGCGACACGGTTCAATTGCGCTATCGCCTTGGTCAATGCAAACTGCTTTTCGTCTCCTTCGACCGTTGTGGCCTCAGACGACGAGCAGATCGTGATATCCCACGGATCGGGCACGATTCGCACCACGAGCCCGTGCAACCGGATGGCATTGAGCACCGCCCGCCCTACCTTGGAGAGGCCGATCGTCACGAGGACTTTGCGAACATCATTCTCCCAGGCTTTCGGGTGAATGGGCGGGTTTTTCCAGGTGAAATAAGAGCTGGGATCGATCCAGATCCCAAACTGCGATTCGTAATGCATGTAACCTCCTGCGTCAAGCCTTGATCCCGTGATAGATCGAGACCAATTCCGAATTGCGGCCCTTGCTCGGTCCGCCCACTTCTCGAGCTCTATTCGTATAAACGCAAACGGAGAGCACAAGACGACATAAAAACTCAGAAGGAAAACAAAGGGCCGGTCATTGATTGGAAGGATCGAGCGGGCAAGACGGGGCAAATGGCCGGACGCTGCAGGTCCCTAAGTTAGGGAGGATAATGCTGGGGCTTTCGCCGGGAAGCCGCCTTCGATTGGCCTGAGAGCATGTTGATGATTTTTTGGACGAGTCACTGCTGGAGGTGTACGGAGCGCATGATTGGTGTCACGTTCCCCATTTCACTCAAAGACCCTGCAAAGATGTTTTTAGTGATCGCCGATCACATCAAAAGCGTCGCGACAATTATCCGACCGACCCGGTCTTGGCGAGATAGCGATCCATCCACTCAAGGATGAGCTTCCTCATTTCCGGCAGTTCCACGTGGGCCGCCTCGAAAAGTTCAATGCGGCAATCCGCCTCCTTCCCATACTCGCGATACAGCGGAAGCAGGTGATTGCGGACTTTCTCGACGCCAAGGGGAGGAGTCAGAGGATCCTGTCGCCCATTCACGCTCAGACGAGGGCGGGGCACGATCAACTCGTTGATGTCTGCCGTCTGGAAATGCTTGAGCAGAGAAGGCACGTAATAAAAGATTGCGTGGTCGCTGAGAGCCCGAGCTTTGATCAGTTCTTCATAGTCAGTGAGACAGCAAACGTCCAGGCACAAATGAAGCCGCGGGTCGAGAGCGGCAAGCCACCATGCTTTGGTCGCGCCCATTGACATTCCGAGTGTACCTAGACGTTGGGGATCGACCTCAGGACGGCTGGCGAGATAATCAAGGGCGCGGAATTCGTCAAACATCATCATGCCAAAGAGCACCTGGCCCTTCCACAACATGAGCTTGAAGGTGTCTTCCTCGCCTTTTTTCCCGTCACTCTCGTGTTTACGTTCGCCGAAGCACCAGCTATCGATGGCGAGCGTTACCAGACCTTTTTCAACGCAGACGGGTGCGTAGGCCGGCTGCGCATCGACACCCCGCAGAAGTTGCTCCTTCCCAAGGCCATACATTCCGCCGTGCCAATGAATGTAAAGAAGACCAGGCGCGGGTGTCTGACGTTTGTCGGGAATCAACAGCAAGGCGGGAACAGGCTCTCTGCCGTTTAGATCGAGGATAAGGCGTTCGAGGGTATAGCCCTCATGCTTCTCGGTGCTCAGCACCTTTGGCTTTGCTGGCTGGTGCTGCCATGGCAGATCACCGAGCAAGCCCCAAAGTTCCTTTCGGCGGCGTTCCTGAAACGAAGTGAATTCTTCACGCGACCGCGAGGTTTCGTCGGAGGCAAAAGGCTTCGTACCTGTTGTGCTCCAAAATGCTGCTGCCGCACAACTCTGCACGAACTCGCGTCTGGTTGGCGGTGGCACTCTTGCCCCCCAATTTAGTTTCGATTTAATCCGTACGTCGAGATGATTCGCCCGACTGGCGCGAATCTTACGTCTGAGAAACGGGCAAGTCAATGAAGGGTATTGAATCGGCAGGAGCTCGAAGGATTCTTGCCGTGAGTCCTTCTCCTTAGCGCGCGCGCTTGGGCTTCAGGTTCAGGGTGCGAATCAAACGGAATAAGTGATTCGCATGCACTCCGAGGATCTTCGCAGCTTCGGTGTAATTTCCATTGGCCTGCTCGATGGCCCGCTCGATCAACACCTTCTTCGCCTCGCGGATGCCTTCAGCCAGCGCATTCACGGGCTGCCCCGAAGCGACGGTTTCCTCCAGAATCGAATCCGGCAAATCCTCAGCCAGAATCACTTCCGTCGAGCCCAGCACCACGGCACGCTCAATGGCATTTTCGAGCTCACGCACGTTGCCGGGCCAATCGTAGCGCATGAGGCAAGCCTGGGCCTCGGGAGAGATCCCGGCCACGCGCCGTTTCACCTTCTCAGCGTGCTGTGCCGCGAAAAATGCCGCCAGCAGCGGAATATCCTCGCGTCGCTCGCGCAACGCAGGCATCTGGAGCGAAACCACATTCAGCCGGTAGTAGAGATCCGAGCGAAATGTTCCGCTGCGCGATGCTTCTTTGAGATCTCTATTGGTAGCGGCGATCAGCCGCACATCGAGTTTGATGGGGCGTGTGCCTCCGACACGCTCGAATTCGCGCTCCTGTAGAACGCGCAGAAGTTTGGCCTGCATGGGAAGGGCGAGTTCTCCGATTTCATCCAGAAAAACCGTACCGCCTTCGGCGACTTCCAGCTTGCCCTTCTTTTGCGCAACCGCGCCGGTAAAGGCTCCACGCTCGTGGCCGAACAGCTCGCTCTCGAGCAATGTTTCCGTGATGGCGGCGCAGTTGATGGCGACAAACGGTTTGTCCGCGCGAGCGCTGTTCAGGTGGACGGCGCGCGCGACCAATTCTTTGCCTGTTCCGCTCTCTCCGGAAATGAGTACCGTCGAATCGCGCCCGGCGACCCGGGAAACGAATTCGTAGACTTCGCGCATGGCCTTGCTCTCCCCGACCATGCTGTGATGAATATTCAACTCCTCGTGCAGGCGGCGGTTTTCGCCATCGAGCCTCTCCAGGTGCCGGGCATTTTCGATGGTGAGCGCGGTGATGTTTCCGAGGGTAGTGACAAGCTGCAAGAGATCGGAGTCGAAACGCGAGCCGGGAGAACTGGCCTCGAGATACATCACCCCCAAGACCTTGCCCTGCACTTCAAGAGGAACAGCCAAGACCGAGTGCACCCGGCGTTCGAGCAGGCTTTCCGCCTCGCGGTAAGTGTCGTCGCTTTGGACGTCGCTCGAAAGTACGGCGATATTCTCTTTGAGGACGCGGTTCAAGATCGTTTGGCTGGCGTGGACCGCATGGTTAGCTCCGAGGCGGCGGTCGCGGCCAGCGATGGACGAAAATCCGTCGGCCCCGTCTTCCGTCAACAAAATGGCGGCTTGATCAGCCGGGACCGCTCCAAGTACAGCCTCCAGCGCTTTTTCCTGCAGAGCCGCCAGGCCGCGCACCGAATTCAGGGTCCGGCTGAAATCGAGGAGCACGTTGAGATCACGAACGGTTCTGGCAGTGGCCGGAAGACCCTCAGGCCGTGGAGGCTGCAGGTAGAGCGCATCCTGTTTTCGCAGGATGACCGTTGCAGCTCCCGGCGCGGGAGTGGCATCAAGCTGCAGTAAAGCATCGGTGCTGGACTCTCCGCCTGGCCCCTGAAATACCAGTACGGAGTTCCCCACCCGGATCTGGTCTCCTGGTAAAAGAACTCTCTCCCGGACGGGCACGCCGCTGACGAAGGTATTGTTGCGGCTCTCCAGATCGACCAACCGGAAGGCGTCGGCCTCCTTGCGGATAATGCAGTGCCGACGGGATACCAGCGAGTCAAGGAGGGAAATCTGATTCGAGGGATCCCGGCCGATCGAGACCTCCGTCTCAGCCAGGGAAAAGACTTTACCCTTGAGGGGTCCGCTGACGGCCTCCAGCCGCGCGCCGCCGGCAGCCACGCCTTGTTCGCCCGAGCCCATGACGCCATGAGTATACTCGGCCCCCCTAGGCTCCACCGTGCTCGCACCTAACAGAAAGGTTAGGCCCTCGCGTTTTTGTTTGGGATTTCCCGGTCAAAGCTCCAGGCCCATTCCAGAAGGTCAGGGGCTGGAAACGGATTACCCCTTATTTTTCAATGAGCCTCCGGCTGTTACAAAGAAGAGCTGCCTTGTCAAGGATTTGGAGCACTGCTTGCTTTACTAAAGTCACTTGCGACGGTCCGAACCGAGCAAGAATTCCCCAGGTCCCAAAGGAGTACGACAATGAAGGAAAAGATGAATGCAAAGCTGGTAGCGAAAATCGCGATTATGACCGCCGTAATGATCGGCGCATTCTTGGCAGCGAGCGTTCAAACGGTGCCTTCCGCTGACGGAGGCCCCCTCCTTCTGTGCCCACCCCGGTCAACGCACTGCCAATCCTCGCTGCCGACTCTGCGGAGCTAGTTAAAGCCGTAGAGCAGAGCGATACCGCCGTCTGAGAGACGCGAATAAAATTTTTGGGTCGGCCCCCGCTTAGATGGCCGGCCCTTTTCCTTTAGTCGCAATCCCTGCCACATAGCCCCTAGCGGAGATCAGTTGGGCTGCGCCTTCAGTCACACTTTCTGGTGACTTCACTCACATTCCGCGGTAACAACGGCTGCTATGAAAAAGAGGTATTCACACCCCATCTTTGGACCAAGGGGAGCAGTCGATGTTTCGGTTTATCGTTGTTTCTGCCTTCATTTCTCTGTGCACCGTAGGTAGCCCTGCTCAGGAGCTCGGAGATCAGCACACAGGACCTGCGCTGAACAACGCCAATCAATCCGCTCGAAGCGGTGAACGTGCACGAACCCGGGGAGTGGCGGACGGCCACATTTCGATTACACGTCTCCGGGAGCCTCGCAAAGTCCGGCGACTCTATCAGCAGGCTATGGAGGCGTGGTTGAAGCATAAAACCGCGGAGGCAGTCCGTAGGCTTGAGCAAGCTTTGAACCTCTATCCGCCGTTTCCCGAGGCTCTCACTTTCTACGGAGGCATTCAAGCCTCCCTGCAGCAGTGGGAGTCGGCAGAACGGAGCCTGCAGGCTGCCATTCAAAGCGATCCCAGTTATTCCCCGGCTTACGCAGTCTTGGCAGGAATCTACAACGCCCAAGCACGCTTCGATGATGCGCAAGAGGCGGCGCAGCAGGCGCTCTCGGAAGGTGCCGACTCGTGGGATGTGCAGTACGAAATCGCACGCGCAATGATCGGCAAGAAGCAGTATGAAACGGCGCTCTCAGTCACCGAAGCCGCGCTGCGCTCGACCCCACACGGGAGCTTGATGCACCTCGCGAAGGCGCATGCACTGCTAGGACTCGGAAGGTATCCGCAAGCTGTCACCGAACTCAGAGCTTACTTACGCTATCAGCCCGATAGTGAGGGATCGGAGCGAGCCCGCGATCTACTGAACCAAATTCAGGGTGCTGAGTGAAGAGACGATTGTGATGATGGGCGAGGCCGCGATGCCCGCAGTTCCTGGCTCCGTGCTCGCTTTTCCAGTAGCGCCTTCGCGGCGGAACGATCACGCTTAGCGCTTCGAGGAGGCGATGGTGGCCAGCAGGCTGTCATCGGCGCCGACGTCTGCAAGGCGCTTTCGGGTGCTGGTGCTGAGAGCGAAATCAACTCCGTAGGTATTGACCAGGGTCGCCATGCGTTTGCTGGTAATCCCACCGTTGAGTCCGGTTTCCACTTCGCCGAATGAGAATGGCGGCGGCTTGTTCGTTTTCGTCTGTTTCGGTATTGTCGTGGATGCCTCGGATGCATGCCAGTCGGCTTCCTTGGCAGAGATCGAGCCCTCCGACAGCATCTCGGAAAGGTGAGTCTGCGCAGTCTGCGCGTGCTTGAGATCTTTATCGCCCTGTTTGGCGGCCTTCCTGTACCACTTCGCCGCTTCTGAAGGATCCTTCTCCGTGTTAATCCCCTTCTGGTACATGTACCCCAACACGACCTGTGCACTTGTGTAGCCCTGGAGTGCGGACCTTTTTAGCCACTCCATCCCTTTGGTGGAGTCCTTGCCGACGCCCTTTCCTTCGGAATAGGCATCGGCCAAATCGAATTGCGCTTTGGCATCTCCCGCCTCGGCCTTGTGACGAAGTGCATCGAAGTCGGCCGTCTGGGCCGAAACCAAAGCTGTCGCCAAGGCCACGGAGGCGACATGCATGATGAATTTGAGCCGAAGAAGCATGAGTACAGGAGCGCCGGTTGAGTTCCGAAGCCATTCTCTGCGTTTGTGCGTCCGGTTGGCAAGCTCTTGACACGCGGCAGGTTCTGCATGAGCATTCTTTTCATTGCGTGCTCGCCAGCTCACGGCCGGATCTGTCAGCGTGAACCGATGAAATATTGTCCCTCGTGCCATAAAACCTATCCGGGCGACTACAACGTGTGTCCGGCGGATCAAACCGGACTGCAAAGTAGCCATGAGTTTCAGCCCGGAATGATCATCCGCAAAAAATACGAGATCCTCGCGCGGATTGGCATTGGCGGAATGGGAGCTGTCTACAAAGGACGACACGTCACGTTCAACGAGCTCTGCGCCATCAAGGTCGTCAATGATTCGATCGCGGGCGATGCGAACTTCCTGCAGCGGTTTCAGACCGAAGCGGTTGTAACCCGGAAACTGCGACATCCGAATGCGGTGCGCGTGGATGACTTTGACTACACGGATGACGGCCGCCCGTTCATCGTCATGGAGTTGGTGGAAGGACGGAACGTTGGGGAAATCCTTCAGGCCGAAGGACCCTTGCGTGTGCCGCGAGCCGTTCGTATCGCCACCCAGGCGGCGCTGGCGCTCGGAGCCGCGCACAAACTTGGCTTCGTTCACCGGGACATCAAGCCGGGGAACATCATTCTCACTACGGATGAACTGGGACAGGAAACCGCCAAGGTTCTGGATTTCGGGATAGCCAAGTTACGTCAGTCCGTCGGAGACACACAATCGGGAATGACCATGACCGGCATGGTTGTGGGTACGCCGCTGTACATGTCGCCGGAGCAGTTCATGGGGAAGAAGGCGGGCGAAGAGATTGACGGCCGCACTGATCTTTACTCGCTTGGCGTCGTGCTGTATCAGATGGTCACCGCGAGGCTGCCCTTTGAGGGCGACACTCTGTACTCCATCATGATGCAGCACATGCAGGGAACGGTGCGCCCGCCAGATGAACTTGTGCCGGAGTTGAATATTCCTCCGGCACTTTCGAAAGTAATTCTGAAATCGATTGCTAAGGCGCGCGAGTCGCGCTTTCAAAGTGCGGAAGAATTTATTGCTGCCCTGGAGCAGGTGGGAAGCGATACTCCTTCCAGTGTGAGAGTTGAAATGCCTCTTGCGGGCTTTTCAGGTGCGGCCCCCAGTCCTGCAAGTACTGGCTCGCAGGATGTGAAGGCGCCGCCCACGCCCCAGCCCATTCAATCAGACCAGGCATCGATTACACCTCCTTCTTCCGCGTCAGTCACTCTGCAATCGCCGGGCGTCACGCCCGCGGCTTATGTTCCCTCCGCGCCGTCCACCCAGCCGCCCTTGCCCAAAAGCGCCGCGCAGCACGTCTTCGTCCAGCAAAGGACATTCAAGGCGAGGAACATTCTGGTGCTGATTGGACTGTGTCTGGCGCTTGTAGTGATTGCGGGAGTCGGCTATCTCAAGTACCGGACCCTCCAGCGCACGAAGATCGAGAACGCGGTGGTGGAAAGCCTCAAGAACGCAACGTCGCCCGCCGTCCGTGCGGCGCACATTAAGGTGTCCGTGTCTGACACCGGCGAGGTCATACTCGACGGGGTCGTGCCGAGCATGGTGGATTCGACTACTGCGACATCTTTGTCCGCCATGGTTGCAGGAGTGACCCGGGTCAACAATCGACTCCAGGTGGTTCCTCCCATAGCTCCACCTCCGAATGTGAATAACACCGACAACTCGGATTCCTTAGTCAACAAAGGTATGGCCTCTCTTGATGCCGGCGATTACACAACCGCAATCGACTGCTTCACCAAAGCGGCGAATGATCCGAACAACAAAAGCGCTAAAGGATTGCTTGAGACGGCACGGCGGGCACAGAAGACAGAGGAAGAGTTGCTGAAGAAGCGGCGCTAGTGGACTGTGAGCAGAAGGCGTTAGTGGTGGAGACCCGGCGGTCCCATATTCAACAAACTTAACCACGGTAAAGGCATTTTGCTTTTCTCCGCGCTCTCTGCGGACCTTCTCGGCGAGCTCCGCGATCTAAGCCTCTGCTTTCCCGTCAGTCTGGCCAAAACCCCAAAACGCAGAGGCCGCCGAGGACCCCCGCCGAGTTCGCGGAGAAAAAGCTATTTGACGACACGGTTCACCTTCTGCCAACAACCCAACCGCTCGAACCTACCAACGAAATCTATGCGACAGGTTTTTTGGCGTCCGTTACTCAGCACTACCCGACAGCATTTCCCCGCACCAGTACCGGCGCAGGCTGCACAGCTGGTTGGATAGCTTGCACCACGTTTTGCGGCACTGCGATGGCACCACCGAATGAACTGAAGGCGCTTTGCAGTTGATTGGCCAAGTAAGGCGCGAACATGACAGCTCCGCTGAAAAGGTAATAGATCACGGATTTCATGTCCGCCAGGTTTACCGTGCCCGCGAACGCGGAGTAGAGAAAGTAGTAGCCGAAGCCGAGAAAGACCCCCAGGATATTCAGCAGTCCCAGAAGCGCCATCAGCCGGCTAGAACTCGCGACCATCAGTGGCTTGACTCCCGGAGGAAGTGGATCGGGCTGATTGCCGGCTTCCTCCGACAAAGCGTCGCCGAGGAACCAGTTCTGGCTACGCAAGAGTCCGACGACAATGAACACAAATGCAAAACCCAGGATCAGAGTCATGATACAAAACGCCGCCCAGAAGACCGTTGCCTTTGAAACTCCAAAGTTAGCGGGAGCGGGCGCTACCGGCTGCTGGGCCCATGCCATAGCGGGGCTCAACAAAGCGCCAACCAGAAAAGTCAAAGCGGGCTTGATTCGGACTTTCATTGGAATCCTCCACCACGTAATTTGCGCTGTTCAGGAGAAAGGGGATCTCTCCGGGGCATCGACATCAATCTCAAGCCGGAACGCTATCGGTTCGGGCCAGATAACTACTGTTTACCCACAGGGAATCGGCCGAATCAATTCGGCTCCAACCATTCTGCTCCTGATACACATAGAGAGAAGTTCCCATGCTCAATGTGTTCCGAACTATACCGGACAACGAAGGGAGGCTGCGGACGTTAAGCGCGCTGGCCGTAACCCGCGCCGCATATTGCGCGGCCACCTTAGCCGTCCCGCTGCTCCTTATCAGGAAGTGATTGTCGACCCAGCTTGCTTTGGATGGATCGATCGCGCTCCACCCATCGCGATCTTCGTACACGCTGACGTCTACGCCGCGACTCAATTGCTTGCTGACCATGGCGCTAGTAGTCGGTTGAGCGCGCACGTTGAGCGTATCCACTCCCACTTCCGCCGTGTATAGGACCTGCGCCTGTTGCGCAGGAGTCTGTCCGCGAGAGGCTGCCGCAAACGCCGCCAATTGCTGTTTGATTAGAGGGATGAAATTTGCTTCCGCAGCGGCGACCGTATTGCCCGAGAAGAACACAGTGCCAGGACAAGTTTTCGTAGTCCCGGTCCCATTGGTGCGCACCCCGGTGTTGAGGTCGTACCAATGGTGATACACACAACTGTTTGAGTCAGGGGACAGATTGAATCTCTTACACAGCAGCGCGAAGACCTTAATAATGCAATCACGATGCTGAGGGGTCATGGAATCGAGCCCGTCGAAATTGCCCACATTCTCGACGCAGATTCCGTTGCGGTTGGCGCCCTTGATCCCGGCCGGGACCGTATCGATCGATCGACACACGGCCACCGTGCCATCGGGAAAGGTCGTCAGGTTTTGCGCGATCTCGGAGAAACCTCTCTCCAGGTGTGCTCGTTCCATGGCCCCGAGAAGGTCAAAATGATTGGTCTGATGAAAGTTCTCGTATGAGGGAACAAAGGTGTGGTGACACTGCACGAGCTGGATGACGCGGCTGAACGAAGATGTATCTAGCCACGATGCAAATTCCGGAACATCACATAAAATGAATTTTCCCTGTTGTTGTCTCATGGCTGTTCTACCTGGCGGGCCCGCCTTCCGATCATGCCGCTATGGAAATCGGTGAACTCTGCCACGGATCAAATCCTCCTCCTTACTACTTCACTCGAAAGACATGCGCCAGGGATGGATCACGATCCCTGACTGAATGCTTCCTTCACGACTTGTGATTCGGTCTGATCGGCAGCGGACTGCTGTTCTTCCAGCGTTTTGGCCGCGTTGTTATCCGGAGACGGAGGCGGAACATCCGAGGGTACGGTTTTCGTGTCAGGAGCCTTCGGCAATCCGTTCTGACCTTGCTTTGAGGAAAGATCCTTCATGCCGTTGTCTAACTGCTCCTCGAACTTGTTGTGCATTTCCTGCAGGTCATCGACACCGATTGCGATTTCCTGACCCGCAGCGCAATCCGACTTTTTGCTTGCGGAAACAGTAGCTGTCACCTTGCGATCCTCGTCGGGAGTATCGGAAGTTCGCTTGATGACGTCGCCCGCAGTCAACTGGCACTCCTGGCCATTCGACGAAACCGTGAGATCGCTGGCAACAATGAAGGTGTGCCGGGCTGGATCGAGCGCAGCCGGAACATCTTGCGACGTTGTGGCGGCAGGACTCTCCTGGCTACCGGAGGAAGACTGCTGTGCCTCAGCTTGCTGCGCCGCAAGTTGGGCCTTTACTTCCTCGGCAATGGCTTCCTTCACTTCGGGAGTCAGAGTGACGGGGCCAGAGTTCGTGGCGGAGTTGTCATCGCCCGAGGGCTGCGACTGTTGCTGATCTCCTCCTCCATTGTCGCTGTTAGCGGCTGCGGCCCTAGCCGCCGCCCGGGCTTCATACGCAGCCTGCAGATTCGTCGCGATGAGGTAGTCCGTCAGCCAGAACGCCGCTGAGGGGTAGACAGGATACGGCGCAAAATAACCGCCGTAGTATCCGTACCAAGGTGAATGTCCCCAGCCCCAGCCGTAGTACACCGGCGCCGGCCAGGGATTGTAGGCCCAGCCGTAGTACACCGGAGCGTAATAATACGCGGGATGATATCGGTAGTAGCAGCAATAGCCACCATACGAATAGGAACGATAGACGTGGGTATAGGTGACGTGATTGACCACCACGGTCCGCGACACATACGTGTTACGGCCTCGGGTGACATACGCGCGTTGAACATAGCCAGAATTCCGTCCTGTGGTGACGACACGAGCGCCGTTATGGGTGCTGACAATCGTGCGGCTGCCATTCATTCCGTGGTTAATCTGCATGCCGTTACGATTGATGGTGCGAATTTGTCCGTTCGGGCGAATTACCGCGGACCCACCGCCGCGAAGGCTAACTTGCCGGCCGGGCAGAGGGCGGTTCACCGGGTTCATCCGGGTCGCCATCCTGCCATTGGCATTTGCATTTGCATTTCCCATCGGCCCGTGAGCATTGCCCATCGTTCCGGGCCGATTCATGTTTCCAGAAGTTCCGGGCCTGCCCATAGTCGTCGATCCTGGTCTCCCCGTAGTTCCAGTGTTCGTCCTTCCGCCCATGGTGTTGTTGTTCGGCCGATATCCCATGTTGGTGTTCGGGCGATTGCCCATGTTGGTGTTCGGACGATTCCCCATGGTGGTGTTCGGCCTGTTTCCCATGCCGGTTGAGGGCCTGGTATTCATAGGCGGACGATTCGTGGGCGCAGTCCGGTTGACTGGCGCATGCTGAGCCGGCGCGCTCATGTGAGGTGCCGGCGCGGGTCTGGGCGGGGGCGATGAACTACCCTTCTTGTCATGTTGGCCCTCGGCTACGGCAATCAATCCGGCCAGCACAATGAACAAGACCAAACTCCGAACTACTGTCCCACGGCTTCCGACTGGATTCATGACAAACTCCTGGCTAAATAGTGATGGCTGGTCAGGCTGCGTTACAAAATTCTGAGCGCCCCGCACAGACGTGAATCTGCGGACCTCTGAGACGGCCTTCGCCCGTTCAAAACCCTGGACCCCGGGGGGAATCGCCACACAACCCGAACGTCAGCCCGCAAATCTCTTGCGGCTCGCTCAAAAGAGCGAAACCCGGAAATTCGCGATTCGTTTCGGTCTAGGAGGCGGTGGCGATCAAATCTTCGTCCTGTCCGGGGGAGCAGTCAAGTGTAAACGCGCATTCTCCGGCGGATCGGTCAGCCGTTGCCGATGCGGGGTATAATCCTGCCTAAAGGGCACTATTTCGCCTAAATCCGAACCCAATGCTGAAGGGAACAGCCATCAGGGAATGAAATTCAGCGAAAAGTACGAACTTCTGGAATCGCTTACCACGGGCGCAGTGGAGACTTTCGTGGCCAATGACAGGGTACGGGGTGAGCGTGTGCTGGTGCACATCGTGGAATGCGCCCCCCAGAGGCCGGAGCAGACCACCGCGGAGTGGGCACTTGAGTCGTTCCGCAGACTCGCTCCCGAGCCACCCGGGCCCGTGCTTGAAACGGGGAAATACAGTGGCGCGAAGTACGCTTACGTCGTCACCAAGCCTGCAGACGAGAATATTGTGAAGGCTTGGACCCGACGATACGAACTTCATGTCGAGGATACGAAAGAGACCAAGGTACAGGCACTGAAGAGGGAAACCAGCGCTCCGGTTGTTACTCCGCCGTTGGCACCCACAATCACGCCAAAGGAACCGTCGGCTCCCGGTCAGATGACGCAGCTATTTCGCGATTTCGATTCGCTGGCAAAATCCAAGGCTTCGGAACCCGCCATCCCACCGAGTGTTCCTGTGCGACCTGCCCCCTCAACCAGTCTGCCTGGCGAGTCTGGAGTGCATGCGGCAGATCCATGGAATACCTCCAGGCTGAAGGCTGCATCACCGCCGAAGGAACCTCCCTTCGCCGTTCCTCCGGTTCCGCCCAAAACAATTGCCCCAGAGTTGCCGCCTCCTGTCGCTCGAGACAATGCAAAGCCCGGCGAATTTACCAGCTTCTTCCAGGGTCCTTTCCGTGGAGACGGCCCCTCGGACATGCCGGCGTACTCATCACAGCCGGTCGAGCCGGCGAAAAAAAATGTGGGAGAGTTTACGGCTCTGTTCGGTGGAGCAACGCCTCCAAAATCAACGCCAGCGCCACCCGGCGCCACCGGGCCAAGTTTTACCGGGTTGTTTAAGGACTTCGAGGCTCCCCAGCCAACACACAATGTCCCACCGCAGCAGGGCGGCGTCATGCCACCGTCAGTTCAGCCTTTGCCCACTGTGCCGCCGATGAATGCCGCTCCTGTGCCGGATCCCGTTTTCGCAGCGTCGCCGCCAGTTCCGGTAGCGATTCCAAACCTTCCGACACCGGCGATTCCCCCATCCCCGAGCGTGCCTGCCGAAAGACCTCTTCCTCAACGGCCGAGTTCTTTGTCAGGAGACGGCGCTACCGGTGCATTCATGCATCACACCGCGGAGCCGACGTCAGTCCCCGTAGAAGCACCCAGTGGACCGAGTCCGTACACGCAGATCATTTCGCGTTCGAAACTGGCGGCCGCCGAGGAAGGCGAAACCGAGCAAGCGCCTGCCGCGGGTGCAGGGGCGGGAAAGTTCGCAGCTCCCGCGATGCCCAAAATTCCAGGGGCGGCGCCACCGCCCATCCCGAAGATGCCGAAGGCGCCGCCTATGCCCAAAGTGAAGGCACCCCCGGCGCCAAAGGCTCCAAAAATCGACGCCCCCGCACCACCGCCTGTGTCGTTGTGGCCGTTGATCATCACACTGACGGTACTTTTCGTCCTCGCGGTAATACTGGTGCTGTACTTCGTGCTGAGACACTAGAGGAAAACAACCGCGCGCTGCGAGAGATACTTCAAGATCAGTTGGATTGGGGAAGAAGGATCAGCAGCTCGAGTGTGGGATTCGGCAGTTCTCCCGGGACGTAGGCCGCAAAGTTGCGGGCACGATTGACAGCCTCCCATGCGGGCCCGGACTGATTTAACGCGAAGTACTGATACTTGAGCTTCACCGGAATAGCACTCGGCGGGTTCGTCAAGTGGCGAAGCTGAATTCCGGGCAAAGCCTGCCGAACCAGGTGCTCGATGTGGGTAGCTGAACAGGTTTTCACCAGCTGCGGCACTCTTTGAATGACGTTTTCTTCCGTCGTCTCCGCACTGACCGCGAGATACATCCGCGTGTTCGCGAGATACTTGTCCTGCTCGATCGCCGTGGCATAAATCGAATTGGAGCCGGGCATCAGTTTCAGCGGCAGAGATACCAAATTCGTCGGCACAACCGTCTCGAGCAGCGCGCGCAATTTTTCGTCGAGCTCGGCAAAAATTGGTCCGAGAGACTCATGCACATAGGCCGGCAGATCGCGAGGACGCAACTTCTGCGAGAACGTGGTTAGAGACCCGGCCAGCGAGACCATTGCCGCATAGAGTTCCTCCGGGTGGCCCTTCTTGCTCTCATACAGGTGAGAGAAAACCGGGAAGTTTGAATTCACGGTGTAGAGCAGCCAGAAGTTCGCGATGTCGGAAGCGGTGAAATCGGCCAGGCTCTGGTTCTTTTGGCGGCGTCCGGCGGAGAGCTGCGTGCTGCGCGCGGAAAGAAGTTCCACCAGGCCGCGAAGCAGCCCGACCAGAAATTCGTTCGCTCCGATTTCGATTAGTGGCGGAACAAACCTGGGATTGAGTTGATATGTGCCCGCAGTCGTCCGCTCAACGTTGGCGATGCGCAGCACTGACGAACCTTCGCGGTTTTCTGAATCCGCGAGCAAGCGCATGTTCTTTCGAGCTATCTGGATCGGTTTCTCACTGACGCCGGTATTCTCGTCGCGAAAAGAGGTGACCTCGGCCAGGTAGCGTGTTCCGCTCTCCTTACCGCTGGAGACGTTCAGTCCGCGTTGCCGGTAATCGGGAACTGCCAGATAGATGTCGAGGTTCTTGGTCCCCGGATCGAAAAATTCCTCCAGCGACTTGGAGGGCGGCGGAGGATCGGCTTCGGGGATCTCGAATAAAAGCCCGTCAGGAAAAATTCCAGAAGCGCGCGTAACGGCAAACTGTCCCTCGGCAAGAAGCTCTCCGTTGATCGATAACTCTCGAAATCCCCACGGACAGAACTTCAACGCTTGCAACCGAAAGTTGAGTGTGTCCTCGAGAAAGCGATCCTGGACCTGCATGTGCTGCGGCGTCAGGAAGGTGCCTTTGGTCCAGAGAACGGGTTTGAGTTGCTTCATGCGAATGAGACCCAGCGTGCCGGCATCGACGTGGAAACGGGCGTCGGGCCGTTTTTATACGGCTGCCCACGATAACAATTCCTGAGCCAGGAAGCAAAGGGCAAACGGGCGAGGACAGAGCAAAACGGAGGATGGCCGTTGAAGGTAAGGATTTGGACAGCTTGCAGTTAGCTCTTGGAATCCTGGGAATCCTGGTCAGAGTTCCAGAGACCTTCCATAAACTGCATCCAGTCCTGCGTCCGGGCGCGGAAAATTCGCTTGGCGCTGCGGGAAAAAATGGCAAGGCCAAAGTCGCCGCGAGCGCGGCGTAGCACGATTTTGATCTCCTCAACCACGTCTTGGGGGATTGAGGCGTTGACTTCGAGGCTCTCGAGTAATTCGAACATGTCGGGCGCAGCCGCGATGAGGCTGGCGTTCGCATTGGCTTCTACCTCTGCGTCCACCGACGCCACCGGCAGTCCACACCGATCTACGACCCGCGACATCTTCTGCGGGTCAATCCGCCACATTCCAGAGGTGACTTTACTCTTTGCCATACCACTGCTTTCTAGAAGGGGCTCCCCTCTATTAGGTCTTATCGTCTATTCTGTTGGATGACTGGTTACCCTTCAAGGTTACTAAGGTGTTTAAGGGGTTAACGGGAGGGGTACGGGGTAGAGATAAAGCATACACAGAACTCGACTTAGACGTATTCGAGCGGTGGGCCACTACTCCTTCGAGAATTCCGGCGTCCCGAGTGTGAAGTCTCCATGCGGAACCGCCATGCCGAGCCTGCGGGCCTCTCGCTTTATGTCGTCGTAGTCATTAATCGCCCGATTGACCTGGTCGTTGGTCACGCCGCTGCCTGGAATGGTTTGTCTCCTGAATAGCTCTGCAACTGCGGCCTTTCTTCTCTTCAGGATGAGATTGAACACATCGACTACAGCCGACTGTCCTCCTGAATCGTCATCCGACAGTCCCATGAGCTGTTTCTCCCGCTCGTCGCCCTGCACAGCGACGAGCAACTCCCGGAACTTTTTGTCGGACACCGTGCCCATCGATTTCGTCTCTTCGTCGATCAGATCCTTGAGAGCCTTAATCCTGCGCTCTGAGACAAGATGGATGACCTCGACGACGGCCTGATTGACCCGCTCGCTTTTCTTCGCGCCCTCCGCGTCGTCGGCCATTCCCATGAGTTGTCTCTGGCGCTCAATGCCCATGACCACCGCAATCGCCTCGCGAAACTTGTCGTCAGGGATTGCTCCAGAAAAAGCCTTCTCCCGCTTGACGAGGTCTTCCAAGATTGCTGTTCTCTTTTCAGCGGAACGGTCGATCACCTTCACCATCAGGTCCGACGCTTCTTGGGCAGCCGGATCATCCTCAACGCCCAACAACTGTTCCTGGCGCATCACACCAAGCATGGTTGTCATCTTCTCAGCCATATCCTCTTCTTTGGCGGTAGGATCAGCGAGAAGGGCTCTAACGGCGTTGGTCGCGCTCCCCAATGGAGACTTGGCTCTTTCGATCTCCTCGTCGTAGGCGGCGATGACTTCCTCAAACCACGCGGCTGTTTTCGAGCCTGCCCCGAACTCCCGAATGGCTTGCTGCTGCATGCGGACGTTTTCCCCACGCAGGAACACCAACTCCTCTAAGCGGAGCGGAGTACCATCCAGATGCTTCGAATGATGGATGTCGTAGAGGAATTGACGATCTGCGTCGGTGAACGAGGAAGAAAACAATCCGGTTCCTTCCACATCACCAGATCTTCCTTGCGAGACGTTAGCCTTGTTCTGAGTCCGTGCCATGGTGCCGCCGTCACTGATGGGGCTGTTTGTGGGTGTCCCGATCGGGCCTCTGCCACCAGTATTGACGAAGTCGTTCATGCACCCTCAACAGGCAAATTATGCGACCCCTACTGCAAAGGCTGACGGTTGCAATCCGATCCGGCTCTGCTAGAATTTCCGGCAGTCTTTCCCGCCGAGGATTTCTCGTATGCCGATGCAAGTCTGTATGGGGGCCTCCATGATGTGCACGATGGGCATGGCGCCAAGTACGCTGGTCGTTCTTCCCATCAATCGTGTCATGACCGATCAGGTTCCCGACGCCAACATCATGGACTACATTCCCCTGGTGAATATCATGCCGTTTGGCATGTGCATGTCGCCCGCGAATCCGATGGTGGCGGCAGCGACCGCTGCGGCCATGGGCGTGCTGACCCCCATGCCGTGTATTCCCATGACGGTGGCCCCGTGGGTGCCTGGTGCCCCTACCGTCCTACTCGGGAGCATGCCCACCCTCGACAATACCTCGACACTCATGTGCATGTGGGCGGGAGTCATCACGTTTGTGACACCGGGGGAGTTCACGGTCATGGTTCCGTAACCCAGTCACCGCCCCGGTTTCAGCGCATGCTATCGGCTCTAGAAGCAGCTGATCTTCTTGACACTTCGAAAGCCGGTCTTCTCGTCATAAGCCACCTCGCATCGCAGAAATTTCTTGGGTAGCTTTTGGGTCAGCGATTGCGATGTATCCCTATACAGACATGAGATCCAAACATCATCGGAGACAGAAGAGAGATCAAAGGTGTCAACTCTACTCTTCTTGGTCTTGGTGCTGCTCGAAGGAGCCTGGTACACCAGCTTCTCAGGGGGGCCCTCGGAGAAACCCACGCCATAGAAATGATGGATGCCGTTCCTACTGCTGTCATGAGCGCTCCACCCCGGAAGGTCAGCCAGGTTTGCCGATTCCTGAACCACAAGGGTAGACGGACAGTGGATGTCAGTCGACTGAGACACTGCTGGCTTGCAGAGCAGCAAAGCAACTACCGCCAGCAATCCACGTTGCAGTTTGGCTTGTGTCATAGGATGATCGAGTAACAATCGCCATTGTTCATCTGGATCGCACCGTTTTCTGGTTTGCCTTTATACTTCAGCACCCGGTTTTGGATCTTGTCAGGAAACGGGTCGACGTGTTGCTCCAAAACCAGGAAACCACTCCCGTCTTTTTGCGCCTCCACAAAGAAGCAGGCATGGTTGCCCGAGGCCAAGCTTAGGTATTTGCCGTCCTTGTTGAAGGTCGCAATGGCAGTTCCTCGTTCGATCTTTCCAGCGTCGACGGCTTCCTTAACGGATGTCCCCTGAGACCAATCGCGCGACCGAGCGCACTTCTCGCTCCCATCGTTCACACCGTAAACCTTGACGAGGGCGACGCATTGGACTCCGTAGGCAGGATCCTCAACCACGGCATCTTTGCCAATTAGGGAAAGCAATAGAGCAGGGTCGTTGATCACGTACGGACCAGACACGCAAGCCTCCTTTTCCTACTGTGGCGTTAGAACACTAATTCAGCTTCGTTCCCTTGGTGCCATCGTCGGCTGTATCGGGATCCTGCGGGTCCTGGGGAGAATCCGGGCTGCCTCCACTGGGATCGCTAGTCATCGCGGGCATGCTGCCGCTGTTGAGGAATACAAAGGGAGTGCCTGTGACGAATACGCCCCCGGGGCTGATGTCGACGGAATTTGACCCCGATTTGAGCGTGATTCCCGCCGGACATTCGATCACGATGCCCGCCTGTCCGGTCAGATGGATACTCATGGCAGTCATGGCATATCCCATGGTGATGGACTCATTCTTACCGCCAGTCACCGATAGCGATACGTTCCCGGTCACGCTCTCGCTCTGATTCCCAGTAACCGAGAGAGACTTGTTCCCTGTGACACTCTCCATCTGATTGCCGCCAACGTTGAGCGACAAATTGGTGTCAATCTTCTCGAACTGGCTGCCCTGGACGTGCAGGTGCTTGTCCGCCTGCACTTGTTCCTGCTGATTGGTGGTCACGATCAGATGGCGATTGGCGCCGATGAATTCCCGCGAGTCGTTCTCCACTCGCAGGTCCATGTCTTTCTCGGCGTTCATGAAGATCTGTTCCTGTCCTTTCAGATCTTCGAAGCGCAGTTCGTTGTAATTGGAAGAGCCTCCGCCTTTGGAACTCCGCGACATGAACGTGCTGCGCGTCTGGTTATCAGGCAGCGTGTACGGGGGCATCTGGTCTGCGTTATAAACGCGACCGGTGATTACGGGCCGGTCAGGATCTCCTTCCAAAAAGCTCACCAGGACCTCCTGGCCTATGCGTGGAATCCAGATGGCACCCCAGTTTCCGCCCGCCCACGGCTGCGAAACACGAATCCAACAGGAGCTATTCTCGTTCTTCTCTCCCAGGCGATCCCAGTAGAACTGCACAATAACCCGTCCGTATTTATCGACCCAGATCTCTTCTCCTGACTTGCCGACAACCAACGCTGGCTGGGGGCCCTGCACAAAGGGCTTCGGAGTCACACGCAGCGGTCGATAGGGAACGGATGCCGGGATGCAAGTGAAGTGGTTGGAATACGTTTCTCCGCCTGTGGTACCAGCCGTTGTGTAACTCTGCCCGGCAGACCCGAAGTGGCGAACTTCTGTGGTGACATAGTTCGTGTTTTGATCGGAGCGGTAATGATTCTTCAGCTGGAATGAAAATCCGGACATGAGCGCGCGAGCATTCCCGGCTCCGGAGACGACCATGTGCCCAGCTTCTTCCTCTTGCATATGCACTTTGGCCACGGTGTCGCCTTCATCTTTAGTGGTATGAAGGCCGGGATAGTCATACAACTCCAGATCCTGGCTGGCAGAAAGTTCCACGACCGTGGGTTCGTTGGAGAGAAGGTTGGTCGAAGGCGTCGTGAAATTGTAATCGGTCACCGTATACTTCCCGGTCTTGACCTCCTGCTCCACGTGCCAGTTGATGATCACTTCCGGGTCGGCCAGGCCCCCAACCTGCGTGTCGTAGCTGATCGGAGAATTGGGACAGGCGGGCAGATTGCTCGATTGATCGGCCAGAACCAGCGTGTGCTTGTTCTGGGTTGTGTGGTCGAAGTAGTAGAAGATGCCAAACTCTTCCATCAGTCGTGAAACGAAGTTGAAGGAAGTCTCGCGATACTGCACACAATACTCGAGCTGCGGATAGCTGTTCTTCAGGTTGAGCTTGAAATCCTTGAAACCAAATGGATCGAAGATCTTACTGATAATGTCAGGTACGGCCATGTTCTGAAAGATGCGACAATCCGCCTCTCTAGTCAGGAACCATAGCCAGGGCACAACCTGCGCGCGGTAGTGCGTGAACGAGCGCTCATCTGTTTCGCCTTGCGTGAAGCGGCTCACAAAACCGCTGATATAGCGGGGAGAACCGTCGGGCAGCTGAACCTTAATCGAGACCTTCTGCCCGACGATGTCATCGAAGGAGATGGAGTTGTTGTCGTATGCCAGGAGATCGAGATCGTAGCTGAACAGGCGCGAAATGCCTTCATAGCCGGTGATCTCCTGCAGCAGGAGCACGTCCTTGCCTAGCGGAGTATCAATGGCAAATAGCCGGTGATCTTGGGTGTAATTTTCGTCTGGCACAACCCCACCCTTCGTTGCGGATTACTAACTCTCAGAAACAGTTCCGACGCCTCACGCCAATCCTTGGCGCGGCGGAAACTTACTGGTACACAAATGCTCCGTCGGTTCCAATCCCGACATTAATTCGCGACATCGCTTCGCCAGCAGCCATGCCTGTCAACAACTGTCGAGAGATGTCAGGCAGCAGCGTATTCGTCAGAATGTTGTCGACGTTGCGGGCGCCGCTTTCGACCTCGGTGCACCGCTTGGCCACTTCGTCGATCAAGGCCGCATCGTAGGTTAGATCGATCTTGTGGTTTTCCTGGATACGCCGCTGAATCTTGCCCAGCTTCAGGCGGATGATTTGCTTCATGTTTTCGTCGCGAATCGGCATGTAAGGAATCAGCACCATTCGACCGAGGAAAGCCGGTTTGAAGATTTTGTTCAGCTCCGGTTTGAGCGCTTTTACCAGACCGTCTGGACCCGGCATGGTTTCGGGGTCGGCGCACAGTTTGGCCATCGTGTCGGTGCCGGCGTTGGTCGTGAGAATGATAATCGTATTCTTGAAATCGATTTCGCGTCCTTCGCCATCTTCCATGTTGCCCTTATCGAACACCTGATAGAAGAGTTCGAGCACGTCGGGATGCGCCTTCTCCACTTCATCGAGCAGGACCACCGCGTACGGACGCCGGCGGACAGCCTCGGTAAGCACGCCTCCCTCGCCGTAACCGACATATCCCGGAGGCGAGCCTTTCAAGGTCGACACGGTGTGCGCTTCCTGGAACTCCGACATATTGATCGTGATCAGGTTTTTTTCGCCGCCATACAAAAGATCGGAGAGAGCCAACGCGGTCTCGGTTTTGCCGACACCGCTCGGCCCGACCAGCATGAAAACACCGATGGGCTTGTTGGGATCGTCGAGCCGCGCACGCGCCGTCGAAATCCGCTGGCTGATGATTTCGAGCGCATGAGTCTGTCCAATGACGCGTTGGCCAAGGACTGAGGGCAGAGAAAGGACTGTGGAGATTTCGTCCTTCATCATCTTGCCGACAGGAATTCCGGTCCATCCTGAGATGACCTCGCCGACCATCTGTGCGTCGAGGGCCACTCGGATCATTGGGGATTCGCCCTGCAGAGCCGCGAGTTCGGACTCCGCTTGCACAAGTTTGGCGCGCAATTCCGCAGGATCGACGGGCTTGGCAGCTTCCTGCACCGCCGTAGCGGTGGCGGACGCTGTCTCCGTTGCCACTGCGCTTGCGGCTGGAGCAGGCGGTGCTGCCTCGGCGGCGACCCCAGGAATTTCCGGCGCAGTAATGTTGCCCTTTCCATTCTGCGAGGCAACAGCGCCTTCGATCTGATTGCGAAGATCCCGGATCGTGGTTACAAGATCCCGTTCTTTCTCGAAACGAGTGCGCAACGTTGAGAGGCGCGATTCAATTTCTGTACTCTTCGTCGCGATCGCTTCTAGCCGCTCACGATGGTCTGCGCCAGTGGCCGCCTCCCGCTCGAGAATCCTCTTCTGAACGGCAAGATCATCGAGTTGGCGCACGCTGTCTTCGATCGCAGGCGGAGTTGCACTCTGGCCCAAAGCCAGCCGTGCACACGCGGTGTCGAGTACGCTGACTGCCTTGTCAGGCAGCTGCCGTCCGGCCAAATAGCGATGCGAAAGATGAACGGCTGCCGTCAGTCCTTCATCCAGAATACGCACCTTGTGATGCTTCTCGAGTGAAGGAACGATCCCGCGCAGCATCGTCATGCACTGCGTCTCGATGGGCTCTTCCACCTTCACGACCTGGAATCGACGTGCAAGTGCAGGATCTTTTTCAAAATATTTCTTGTACTCCGACCATGTGGTTGCGGCGACCGTGCGCAGTTCGCCGCGGGCCAGGGCCGGCTTCAACAGGTTTGCAGCATCGCCCTGCCCCGCTTGCCCGCCAGCGCCAATCATGGTGTGGGCTTCGTCGATGAACAGGATGATCGGAATCGGCGAAGATTTCACTTCCTCAATCAGCCCTTTCAGCCGGTTCTCGAATTCACCTTTGATTCCCGCTCCAGCCTGAAGAAGAGCCAGATCGAGTGTGCGCACGATAACGTTGCGCAGCGGTGGAGGCACGTCGCCTTCGGCAACGCGCAGCGCGAATCCTTCCACGACAGCCGTTTTACCGACGCCAGCCTCGCCCGTCAGGATCGGATTATTCTGGCGGCGCCGCATCAGGATATCGACTACCTGCCGGATCTCGAAATCGCGGCCCAACACGGGATCGATCTTCCCAGTCTTCGCCTTCTCCGTGAGGTTGATGGTGAACTGGTCGAGATTGGGAGTTTTCCCTCCTGCCTTCGGACCTGCCGATGGCGCACCCGGGGCGGCGGCGGCAGCAGCAGCGGCGGCCTGCACTTCCTCGCCTGAGTTCGCGACAATCGATGCGAAGTCCTTCTTCAGAGCATCCGGCTGAATCTTCTGGAATTCACGGCTTATATCGCGCATCAGGCGCACCAATTCTTCATGGGTCGCCAGCGCAAGAATGGTGAATCCGGTGCGAACCTGTCCCGCGTTGTAATCGATCGAGCCGATCGTCCATGCCTCGACCAGCATCCGCATAAGCGATGGGCTGATTGCCGGGGTGCGCGCATTCCCAGATTTCAGCTTGTCGAGAGCACGCGCCAATTCGCCGGAGAATCTCGAGGTGTCGATCTCAAAATGCTTAAAGATGGCGGTGACATCGTTGTCGGTCGAATCGAGGAGCTTGCTCAGATAGTGCTCCACCTCGATGTCATAATGCGTGCGGGCCAGGCAAAGTCCTGCCGCAGCTTCCAACGCTCCGCGGGTCGAGTCGTTCAGCTTACCGATCAGAGATTTCAGATTCATATCGCTACCCCTTTGTTGATTCGAGCGCCAGCACCGTGTCACCTGGATCACGTTGGAACGGCGCCGATTTCACCCATGACACCCACCCCAGTTGCGGCCCGGAAACGCCAGCCGCGCCCAAGGTGCAAGCCGGAACCTGCTCGCGCTCCAGAATAAGATTTAGTTCAAAATCCCACTCATCGTTGGAAAAGAAACGGACCCAGCTTTTCAGCGGCTTGAACGACTGTCCATGGGGCAAAAAATCCGCGTAGCGCTCCAGGCTCAGCGGACCGAGCACGATCCGCACGCGAGACTGCTGGTTCCACATCTCATCTCCAACCACGGCTCCAAACCCGAGTTCGCCGCTGTCAGTGTTCTCTTCCGCCAATCGACATTGCGTTTCACGATCGAGGCGATACCACCCACCCGAGAACTGCTCAATCGCCACCGGAACGTCGAAGTAATCCGACAGAATCTGCTGCAAAGCCTGGGCCGATCGGGGCCGCTGCCCCAACAGGCCGGCGTAGTAAACCAGCAACTCGTCAGACACGGTCTGCCGGTCGCGCATGCCGTCGGTGCCGAGCCCGAGCAGGCTCAGCAGTTGCCGGGAAAATCGATCGCGCTCGCCGCGCTCACAGGCCACATCAATCCGGTACTTCCGCCAGGCGCGATAGAAGAGCGAAATGATTCGGTGATTAAAAATGTCGAGAAAATCGCGCAGCGATGTGTCGCCTTCGCGCTGTCTCTCGATGATGAGCGACGTAAAAGGGTTGGGGAGAACACCCTCCGGCCCAGTCAGGCCCATGAAATTGACGAGCATTCGTACCGGCCCATCCTCGGGCCACTCTGCTTCCTGAATCTGGCTAGCGGGGAACGCCAGGGAAGGATGCGCGCGGAAATGCGCAACCTCGGCCTGCGGCTGGACGAATTGCCCGACCGACTTCCTCTCCGGACTAAACCTCTCAAGCAGGCGAACTGCCTGAAAGAAATCGAAGGTATACGGCTCGCGATGGAGCTTCTCTTCGATTTCGCTACCCGGCTGATTCCCGGATTTCGTCAGATCAGGATTGACTGTCCCGCTCTCGGTGTCCACTCCTCCAGCGCCTCCCTTCGCTGACGGCTGCGAGCGACCAACTGCGTAAAACTGTTCATCGAGGTGTAGAGGCCAAAAAACTTCTCCAGCACGCTCGCAAACAAATACGCGCCACTGCCGCTGAACTGCTCTTCGTCGAACTCGATTTCAACGCGCGTGCCTCGCGCAAAACCCACCCCATGCTCGGAAGCGACCCGCGTGAAATGCCTCCGCGAACTCACCGAAGTGATCCCTGTGATCTGCTTCTTGATGTCAGCGGAATCTGAAAAATCGTAGAGTTCGAGTATCTTCTGCAGCGCTTCCTTGCCATCGTCGACGATCGAGAGGTAGTTCAGGGAAAGGTGCGAAATCAGAGACCACAAGGTCTTGCCATCCAGTGGCGGGCGCAGGGTGCGCGTCGGCTTGTGTAACGCGACAATCCGCTTGATCGCTGCGCCGCCTGTCATTTCGAAGTCTCCGGCTTCACTGCCGAAAGGCAGACGAGCCACCAGATCGCGATTCGTGCACGTGCAACGTACTGTGACGGCGTCGTAGTCCAACTCCATGGGACGAACTGAAATATCGACCAGCGAAAGGAACACGTCGGTGCCCTCATCGCCCTTCCGATTGGAAACCGAGCGCGTGATGTACCAATATGCGGGGCTGGTTCCCTGCACCGCATGACGCTCTGAGTAGAGCGGATGATAGGTCACCGTTTGATGAGTCTCGGCGTCGGTACTGACCACCTCGTCCACCGAGTAAATCTCCATGGTTTGACGGCGCCGCGCGTCGGGGACGATTGGATATTGGTAGCGAGTCTGATCAACAAGGATGGGCTCGGCAACCTGGGAGAACAAATTGATGATGGGTGCGCACCCCAGGCGCAGCGTCCGGTCGTTGACAGCAACTTCCAGGCGTTGATGACGTCCGTCTTGCTCGAAGGGAGAAATCATGAACAGCAACTCGGCCTTCGAGGTGAAGCCTGCTTGCTGCAACTGAGAGAGCCCCTTCAGACTCATGAAAAAGAATTTCTCAGGGAACGCAAAGTACTCCTGCAGCAAGCGGTATCCCATGAACGATCGCCGGGGATACGGCAAGACGTCCTCGTTCTCCCCGAATCCCATCGGCTGAAGATTGCGCGCGGAAATTTCTCGCACCGGAGCTTTCGGCTTGGCGGGATCACGCAGCAGAATGCGCACGCAGTTCCGGCATAGCAGCTCGTAAATTGCGTGGACGACCGAACTCTCACCATTCAGATAGAAGGAAAGCGTTTCGAGGTCCAACTTCTCAAACGAAACGTCGGGAAAACATTCCAGTTCAACTCGCAGGACGGCGGCTTCAGAAGCACGCAGGGCTGGCCGGATGCGGTCTGGCGTCATCCACTGTGCTTGCGAAACCTTGAAAGGCCACAGGGTTGTGTCGTAGGAGGTCCGGAACTTGCACGGTACTCCTTCGACCGGCCGCGAATAAAGAACCGTTCCCTTTGGAATCTTCAGGGCGCTCGTCAGCTTGCCGCTTTCCGGGTCGCTATGAAATTGGGCCACTGTCATCGACGGCACCGGACGTAGATAGTGCGGGTAGAGGATGTTCAGCAACGCTTCGGTGATCAGCGGAAAGTCGTCGTCGATGCGCAAATGAACGCGGGCAGCGAGCAGCGCAAACGCCTCCAACATGCGCTCGACGTGAGGATCTTCGCAGCGATCTGATTCGAGCAGCAAACGCGAAGCGATCTTGGGGTACTTATCGGCGAACTCAGCCCCAACCTGACGCAGGAAGGTGAGCTCACTCTCGTAGTACTCTCTCAGCTCATTGCGCAAGATCGGCTCCCTTGATCTCGTACTCACCTTTGCCTAGCTCGAGCACCGTGTCGAAGCGCACCGGTTCCGGGGCAGGATCCATGCAGAGCAATCCTTCAATCACGAATTTCAGCGTCCGATAGCTGCCTTCCACGGGTTCCATGCGCACACGCGCGCGCTTGAGCCGGGGCTCAAAGGTCGCAATTGCGGCCTCCATGTCGCGAACCAGATCAGCGTGATCACGGGTTGACAGCACGGACTTCGAAGACACGTCCGCGAAACCATAGTGATAGACGGAACGGTTAGTCTCGCGAGCAGAATCGGGAGCCAGATCGATGGTTCGCCTGGTATTGAGCAGCCATTCCAGATCACGCTTCAGCGCCGATTTCAGCTCACGAAGCGATTGCGCGCGCGACAGAGGAATCTCCGAGCGCGTCTTTGGATCGCGATCGATCAGGCGATCGAGCACGGAGAGGGTGACGGGGCCGGTAGCATCTCGTCTGGGCATGCCTTATTTTGCGTCTCCCAGCGCTTGTGCCGGATCGAGCCGGCAGATCCTCTCGAAAATCTTTTGTTGCGCGGCCTTGTCCGCCTGGATCTTGACGCTCATCTTCATCAGGGTCGCCAAGGCACTGGCTACCAGGCCGGGATCTTCCCATTCGTCCAGTTTGTGATTTTCGATGGCCGCCGCGAGATCGTCGAGAATGGGTTGCGCCACGTTAGCCTTATTCGTGCTGGCGCAGATCTCGACCAGTTGCAACCGCCGGCGGAAGCGCTCGCGGCCGGAACGTTTGCGGGCAATGTCCTGCTGCAGAATCTCGAACGCCTTCCGTTCCTTGCCTTCGCGCAGGGCCTGTAGCGCAGAAACATAAGCATCGGTAGGCTGGCCCGGCCATCCGGAGCCCAGACCGTTCGACGAGGCGGCGCGCGCGGACCCATCCGCCGTCGGTGTTGCTGCGGCAGGTGCCTGGCTCAACGTCACCAGCCAGGCGCGGGTCTCCGCATTCGCTGCCGGAGTTTCATCCATCAGGGTGGCATCCAGCAACTGCGGAATGTCGGTGACCAACGCTTTCAATTCCGAGCGGATGGCACGCGCGATAGCTTCATAACCGCTGCCCAGCGCTTCGCATGCCTCGACCACAAAGCGCTGCATATCCAGCCAAGCTCTTCCGCAGGGAAGAGCCATGGCACTTTCTGCCGCGTCCAGCAACTCTTCGTACTTCTTGTCCAGAAACAACTTTTTTAAATGCCGGCGTAACTCGGTGGGGGGTGCTTCAAGCTTCGTAGGATCCGCCAGTTCGATCGCGGCTCGCAGTTCCCCCCATCGCAAACCCCGCAACATGAGATAGGAGGCCGGGCTTTGCGGTTCACGACGCCGCAAAAAGGCTGCTGCCTCCGCCACTTTCTTGATCGCATCGACGCGGTCGGCAGGCTCCGAAGAGCCATCGAGAGAGATCATCACACCGGCACGAACCGCACTCGCAGCCGTCCCGGCAGTTTCGCCCTCGGCGCCGGGCGCGCCCTCTGCGACAGGAACCACTTCCACGGGATCGGGTTCCTTCTCGCGCTTCTTCTGCAGGAAACCGTGAATCAGATGCCGGCTCGCCTCCAGACCGGACTGCAGGGGACCAAACGCCGGCCCTTCGTCGCCAAATTTCTCATCACAACTTTTCTTCAGGCGAGCCAGGTTTTCCAGGGACGCATCCAAATCCTTCTCAGCCTGCGCGTAGAACTTCTTCGGAGTCTCTTCAAATGCCTTGTCGAAAAGTTCCGGAGTAAGTTTTCCCTCCTTCACGAGCTGGGCGCGCTTTTTCTTTGCGTCGTCGTTCTTGGCCTGGTCTTCATAGCCGACATCACGGGACTGCTTGTGATCCAGCATGCCGTACTTGGCCTTCTCGACCACAGGTACCAGCTTGAGCGGAATGTCGAGCTTGACTCCGATGAAACCGAGAGGAGCGCCACGCGATTCCGCGTCGCCGTCTTCTATCTCGGGGTGGAGCGTGTCCCAAAATTTTTCGACCAGCCCGCAACAAAGCGCCAGACCATCCTTCAACCCGCCAAAGCCGCGCTGCTTCAGCATCGCCTCCGTGAGCCATGCCGCCAATTGCAGGTCTTTGGTTTTGGTGGTGAGCAGCTCGGTGGTGAGCTTGATTACCTGCGCGTTGTCAGAGACCTTGCGGTCCTGCTCAGTCATCCCGGGCGGCGGTTGCGCTTCTTCGCGCCGCGCCTCTTTGATTTTGTCGTAGACGGGGTCGTAGCGGAGATTGGCCCCGCTCGGATTGGGGCCCTCGATGGGATTCAGCAGATCGTCAGGAAAGGGCATGTTCGATCAGGCGGCCACAGAGGCGGGATTGAACTCGAGTGCCCGCAGTTCAAGGAACGGGATTTCCTCCTCGTCCACCACCCACATCTTCTGGCCATAAGGAACTTGATATTC
The DNA here is from genome assembly GCA_020073385.1 of Terriglobia bacterium. GTDB lineage: Bacteria > Acidobacteriota > Terriglobia > Terriglobales > Acidobacteriaceae > Sulfotelmatobacter. Next base: position 47,879 of record JAIQFH010000008.1, read on the forward strand.
GCCGCCTTCAGGCTTCTCCCATACCGTCACGCGTCCCAGGCGTACCGCTTCATCCGGATGACGCCACGAAAACGGAGCGAGCACTGGAAGAAGAACTTCCCCAAGCTCGGTACCCTTGAAAGCAGGCGTGGTGCGCACCGCGGCTGGCGTCCAAATCAGATCTCGGAGTTTTGTCGGCGGCGGGATCTCGATCGAAGCTACGTGCTCCAGCGGCAGCAGCAAATAGTTCCCTGCTGCGAACATCTCCAGCTTGGCGCCGGTTCTGGGATCTGCATCGGAAAAATAAGTGAAAGACTTTCCATTCGCCGTTCCGCCTCGGCTCGGAGAATCATCCTCCTCCGCCGTTTGCGCGCTGGGAAATTCTCCCCTCTCAAACACATCTTGCCGCTGGCGCTCCGCAAACAACGCGCTGCGATAGAGCAACACCCCCATCTCGCTCTGCGGCCCGGCTTGGGCGAGGACTTCCAATTGCTTATCGGCGCGCTCATATTCGCCCGCAAAACACAGCAATTCAAACAGGAAGGTCCGGCGGCGCACGTCAGTAGGATTTTCGCGCAATTCTGCGCCCAGCGCCTTGATGGCGTCGCTCAGCCGGCCTGCCCGGTATAGCTCTTGTGGATTCATTCAGGCACCCACGATTGGGGATGAGTTTTGCGAGTACTCTCGAAACAAATTCTTCTGGGACAAAAAAACGATTACGCTGCCACAGAGCTCTGGAGGCACTCCGGCTCTAACTGCTTTCGCAGCCGCCGAAGTGCCTCCAGCTTCAATCGACATCAAGCCATCGCCCAGTTAGCTGGTCGTAGCTGTGGCGATGTTGTAGGTCGCATTCCCTGCATTCTGCACCGAACCGTCTGCGCTGTTCTGGGTGCTGAACGCGTATTGGATCTGCTCATAGGCGAAGCTCACGCTCTGGGTAGGCTTGCCCTGCTGGCCGCCGCCCATGCTGTGGCTCGTAATGTAGCAGTTGGTGAAGGTCACCGTTATATAGTCATACGGATTCGCACCGCCGCCGGACTCTTGCAGCGTGAATACCGCGCTGTCGACGGGCTTGCCGTTGTAGAGCTGGTTTAGAACCTGAGCGCTGGACGCGTCGACCTCGCACGTAAAGCTGAAGTCCGAGAGCGACACCGTGCCACCCGAAAGACCATTACTGCCGAGGTTCGCCGGGTTCGAGGCACCGAATGAATAGCTCTCACACTCGATGTTTTTTTCCTTTCCCACCGTCTTGGATTCGCCATCAATTCCCTTAAGCAAAATATACGCAGCACCTGGCATTGCAATTCCTCCTCATTCGAACATTTAGATTCAAGCGCCCTTAGGGCCTTGTTTGAAACTTGGGCTTATACAACGTTCATCACTTGGCAGCAGCCGGCAGTTCCGCCACCAGTCGCAGCGATACATTCAGTTCATCAAGCTGGAAGTGTGGCCGCAGATACGCGATCGCGCGGTACACTCCGGGCTTGCCTTTTACTTCTTCCACATCGATACGTGCTTCTCTCAGGGGGAACTTCGCCTTGGTTGCCTGGTTGGCCTTGTCGTCCTGCGTCACATACTGGCCGATCCAGCGGTTCAGATAGCGCCAGCAGTCGTCGCGCGACATGAAGCCGCCGATTTTGTCGCGCATCATCGACTTCAGATAGTGCGCGAACCTGCATGTAGCCATCATGTACGGCAGTTGCGCCGAAATGCGGGCATTCGCCGTCGCCGAATCGGAATCGTACAGCTTCGGCTTGTTGCACGACTGAATGCTGAAGAACGCAGCCTTATCGGTACCCTTGCAGTGAACCAGCGGCACCAGACCCTGATCCGCCAGTTCCTTCTCGCGACGATCAGTGATCGCGATTTCTGTCGGGCACTTCAGAGCGACGTCGCCCTCGTCCGTGCGGAAGGTGTGAGACGGCATCCCGTCGACCAGACCACCGCCCTCCACGCCGCGAATCGCCACGCACCAGCCGTAGGTGGCAAACGCCTGGGTCATCTTTGACGCGAGCGCGTAGGCAGCGTTACCCCATAGATACTTGGAGTGATCGGTGCCGTCCACGCCCTCTTCGAAGTTGAACCCCTCGACCGGGGAGGTATCGCGACCGTAAGGCAGACGCATGAGAACGCGTGGGCAGGTCAGCGCGACATATTTGGAGTCATCGCTCTCGCGGAAGCCCTTCCACTTCGCGTACTCGGTGCTATCGAAGATCTTTCCGATGTCTCGCGGCTGATCCAGATTCGTGAAGCTTTCCATGTTGAGCAATTCAGACGAGGCAGCCGACAAGAACGGTGCATGCGCGGCCGCGGCGACCTGCGAGACCTTCTCCAGCAGTTCCAGGTCTTCCGGATGCTTGCTGAATTCGTAATCGCCGACCAGCGCGCCAAACGGTTCACCGCCAAAAAGTCCGTACTCTTCCTCGTAGACTTTCTTGAACATCGCACTTTGATCAAACTCAGGTGCGCGCTGTAAGTCGCGCAGAAGATCTTTTTTCGATGCGTTGAGCACACGGATCTTCAGCTGAGTGCCGGTCTCGGATTGATCCAGCAGATACTTGAGCCCGCGCCAAGTCCCTTCCAGTTTCTGGAACTGGGCGTTGTGCAGGATTTCATTCAACTGAATCGAGACCAGGTGATCGATCTGCGCCACGCGGGCGGAAATCATTTGGTCGGCATCCCGGCCCAGAGCCATCGATCCTTCAAGAACCTGGGCGACAAACTCCTTGACCAGATTCTTGCCTCTCTCGCGAGCTGCGGGGTCGGCAAAGCGGCCCTGTTCTACGATCTGATCGAGAAGAGTCGATTCTGCCGCCTGTTCTACTACTGCGGAACTACCGGCTGTTTTCTGGGTCTCAGGCATTGGGTTCCCCCTTCGGGCCGACTTCGGCCTTCAGCTTATCGAGTTTGTCGGTCTTGCTCACGGCGTCGAGCAGCGCTTCGTCGAGCTTCTCGTTGGTCTGCAGCGTGCCCTTCAGGTCATTGAGGCGGGTGCGCAAATCGAGCAACTCTTTCAGCGGCTTTACTTGACGAGCCACCTGCTCGGGTTCGAAATCTTCCAGGCTCTTGAATTTCAAGTCCACTTTGATTTGTCCTGCGTTGGAGTCCTCACTGAGCTTGTTTTCCACCGCGAAGGAGAGGTGCGGCTTCATGCTTTCGAGAACGGAATCGAAGTTGTCGGGCGTGACCTCGACAAAGCGCCGTTCTTTGAGTTTCGGCAGAGGTTGTTCCGGTTGGCCGGTAAAGTCGCCCAGAACACCCACTACGAACGGCAGTTCCTTAATTTCGATTGCGCCGCCGGTCTCTACGTCGTAGGTGATCTGAACGCGGGGCGGACGCACGCGGTCCAATTTATGCTGAGTGCTCGGTTTTGCCATATTAGCTCCCTACCTCTCGAGTTTTCGGAGAAGTGCCTTAATAGGTGAATTATTAAATCTTGCAATCGCCGGGGAAGCGGTTGAGGTGGCCCAACCTCACAGGAAATTAGGCCTGTTGCCACAGGCCCAAATGGGCCGTGGGTCAAGGGTTTATCACAAGCCCCTACCTCAGTCAAGTACTCCGCCTCTTTTTTGCTGCAATTTCTATTGGCCGGATACGAGAACCACTCTCTTGAGTCTCATAGGTCAACAAGAGATAGTGTTCCAGATCACACGAACGTTTCTCGGCCCACGTCTGAAAAGCGACTTCTTGGTGCATCTTCCCTTGTTTTGCCTTAGCGAAGACTCGGTTCAGTAGGCAACACGCCTCCGGACCTTCCCCAGGGAGAGGGCTCGAGGACTGGAGTCAGGGGCGAAGATCAATGACTTAAGCTTGCCAGCGCCCTGCCAACGGCCTCTGCGGATCGGCAATCGACTGAAACCTCCCTACCCGCACCGAGTCCCGGCCCTTATAAGAAACCAGCGGAATCAGTCCCCGATCGAGAATGCGTTCGACCGCTTCCTCGGTTAGGAGAACCTCAGCACAAGGCTTTGACTGCGGGTCGCCATCAGCCCGATATGTATGGAGAGGCAAGTTCTCGACTTGAGAGACTATGCCCGGCCGCATCTCCCATCCTGCCTCACTGAAAGATTGCCCCAGCAACAGGGCCACAGCAAATGCCGGATTGCCCCACAGATACCCGCCGTGGGATGGGGATCCGGGAAGCTCCTCGAAGTCGAAAGACTCTAGCGGTGAGGTTTCCCGTCCATACGGCAGGCGCAGCAAGAATCGCGGCATTGCCAATGCCACAGACGCGGATTCGGGCCGCAAACGAACCTGTTTCCAGGAATCCTGCGCCTTTGACTCGTTCCATTCGCGCGGATGAGGTGCAACCTCGAGGGAAGCACAACCCAGCAATGACGGATCTGCCTCCCCAAGGAACGCGGCACCCGCGCGCTGGGCGACCGCACCCAGCTTCGCGAGTAGTTCTGTGTCTTGACCCTCGGATCCAAATTTGAAGTTCCCCACGACAACCGTCCACGGATCCCCTCCGGGCGTTTCGATGGCTTCCTCCACCAGCAACCGGAAGATTCCCGTCCTGCGAAGATCCTCAGAAGTCTTCAGGTCTGTCGCCAACTCCTGCTTCGAAATATCGATCAGATAGATCTTCAGTTGCGGTCCGGTTTCGATCTGTCGGACCAGCAGGAACGTGGCACGCCAGATCGCTTCCAAAGCCTGGAAATCAGGATGGTGCAGAATGACACGCATAGAGTCGCCAATCACCCGGTCAACCGCCGCCACCACATCCGACTGGCGGGGATCAGGAGCGCTCACGGAATACTTGGCCGCGAGCTGGCGCGCGAATTCATGGACCTCACCCGTTTTGCGGGCAGGCTCCAGCGCGATGCGAGACTCCGTCTGTTCGATCATCTCGTCGAGGAGACTGCCAGATGCCAGGCGAACTGGACTGGGCGGCGTTATCCGCGGGCTTTCTTTTTCTTGAGCAGTAGCCGCGGGACGGAGACCAAGCTCCTCCGCGACCTTTGCGAATGCCGACGAGTCCTGCACTCGCTCGCGCAGGCCTTTGAGTTTCTGGAAGGCTTCGTTCTCGAAAAGACGGTCGGGATGAAAATCGTCCAACTCCGAGAAACGAAACACCAGCGGGGGTTGGCTCTCAGTGGGGAGGTGCAACTCAGGGTGCAATTTCGACAAAACGTCGTCGAAATTGTCTGAGTCCACCAGATTCGGACGACGTTCACCAATCGTCTTCGGGTCGATCAGACCTCGATTCGCTCGACCGCTGAAATCGCCAAGTATCGCGATGCAGAAGGGCGTCTCTGAGGTGGGCCGCGCAAGGGTGCTTTCTTCGCTGGCTCGCAAGTTGACGCCACCAAAATCAAAACGGTTTGACATGGAGACTCCTCGAGAGAATGCTGCCTTGGGGAGATGAGGCAGCCCCGACTTTCTTCTATTGATCCCGCTGCTGAGCTACTTGAATCTTACGCAGCCCTTCTCTCGCGTCCGGATTATTCGGCTGCAATTGCAGAATGACTCGGTACTCCTGTGCGGCTTTCGCGTAATTCCCATTGCCGGCGTCCGACCTGGCCCACTGCAACAGGCGCGAGATGTCTTTCTGGGTCATGCCATCGTACGTACTGTTGCCTTCGAATCCCACAATCGGTGTATCTTCCGGCTTCTTGGGGGGAACATTGTCCTTGGCCGTCTTGTCGACCGGAGTCTTGTTTGTGCCCGTTTTCTTAGCAACTGGGGGCTGCGGCTTTGCAGGTGGCTGTGTAACCGGTTGCGCCACCGGTGGAGGCTGCGGAACGCTACTTGTCGGGGTTTCCGTTGTAGGTGTCGCTGCCGGCGTCTCGCTTGCCGGCAATTTAGGCGGAACGTTGGAACTCGACCAGGGGTGAAACAATACAAGCGCTACACCCACCAGCACGATCGCAACCGCCCCGACCACCATTCTCGAACGCGTGATGAAGGCGCTCCGCTCCTCGAACTCTGCCAGTCCGTCCTCGAAGGTTCCCTCTCGATTTTTGAGTCCATCGGTAACGGGTGGCTTTCTCGAAGCGGTGTCCATTCTCTCTGAAGCGCCGGCGTCCTTGCGAGGCGCATTCACGATCATGGTCGCCCCAACCGGCGGACCTATCTCCACTGTTGGAGGCGCCACGGCTGCCGAATTCCGCAGGCTCGCCAACTGCTCAGCTGACGCCCATACCAACTCCGCGAGTCCAGCATGTTCGGTTCCGCCCGTGGTGAGCGCGGGCACTGAGCGAAGCTCAATCCCGGGAAGATTCTGGAACCGCCTTGAGACTTCTTCGGCGAGAATGATTTGCCCTGGCTCGGCCAGCCGTAGCGCACTCTGCGCCATCCCTTGACTGAATCCTTCTGTCACGGGCGGATGGATCAATACCGCGGCCCCCAGGTAATCCCCCGGTCGGCAGGCGAGAAATTCCAGGATTGCCGTCTGGATACGCTTTGCTGCCACCAGTGCCAGTAGTGAATTGCTGAAATGCGCGGCCATCGCGGCGGGCGTCTCCCCTGCGGCGCGACCGTGGCTTGCCGCCACCAGGTCGGTAATCATGTACACGAGGACGCTCTCGCTGTTCCAGGTCAAAGCCGCCGTACCGCCACTGTTGTCTCGACGCCACACTCGAATGGTCAGATCCGCGGCTTCGGAAGCAGCAATCCGACTCCCGGTCGCTGGGCTCTGCTCGGGGTTCGCGATCTCGAACTCTTTGCTGTCCGTCTTCGGTTCGAAAGGCACCATGAGGCTCGGGACTCGGGGGGAAGAGGGATACGTCCGGGACAGTAGGTTACGCCAAAATGCCACGCGTGGCAAACATTTCACTCGCCGGCTTCATGGCACAGACGTGCCCCTGCTATCCCCCTTGGGAATGCTTGACTTCAGACCTACACTGAGTATGATTACGGGCACTACGCAGGGCGAATTCATATGACGTTAGCTGTCACTCCGGGGATTCTATGCCACGACGTTCGATGCTTCATGCTGCTTTGTGTCTTTGGCCATTTCTGAAGAGACTGTGTCTTTCACTCCTCCTGATTGCTTTGGTGGTTCCCGCGGTCCAATCGAAAGATGTGCCCATCACCGCAATTGAACTCTATGACGGTCCCAACGGGGCCGCCTTTGTGCAATTGACGGGACTGCTTATCAATGGCAAGGCTGAAATGCGCAGCTGCGCGGGCGTGGCGCAGATCAATAAATCGAACTATGGCAAGCTGCCAAAAGTAGCGCTCACTCCGTCCGTGACCTCTCTGGAGCGCGATGCCAAAGGGACCATGACGCTCAGCCGCGGCGCCGAGTCGGAGTGCGTGGTGCCCACCAACTTGAAGTTCGAGAAAGATGAGTCTCTTACTCCGGCGCAACTGGGTGACCGCGTCGTGCTGTCGGGGCAGGTGCTGAGTTCTTCGGAAAAGGGCGTTACGGCTCTGCCGCCTTTTAAGCCCACGGTAAAGATTGTCTTTGTGCAGGCTCCGGACACCGAACTCGCTGAATACCTGCGAGCTAATCGGGCACACTCCATCGCGCAGTGGCAGGATTACCTGGCGCGATACCCCAAAACCGCCCACACCGACGCGGGCAAACAAAGCCTGGTGGCCCTGCTCCTGAAAGACGGGAGCGATGGTTTAGCCGCTTATCGCAGTTCCGCTTCGTCGAGTTCACCCGCATACGCTCAGCTTCGAACAGCATATCTGCGCGCCGAACAGGCCCACGAGCTTATTCCCACCAATGACGATGCCAGCAAGTTGCGCGACACCGTGCACTCCGAGCTAGTGCTCGTTGCGGATAAGATCCGCGCAGAACTGCAGGCCTATCGCCAGGCACTGGCCAATCACACCACGGGATATGCGCACTTGGGAATTAGCCTTCAGCTAACGGAACAGACGCTGGGAGTGGATCCCCATTTTGATCAGGGTAAAACCCTCGAAGACGCAATCGGAGGGGAAACGAAACGGATTGGAGCGGCGATGCAAAGCGGAGAGTCGAATATCGCCGCGCAGCACTACGACGAAGCAGTAGCCGCAGTCTCTGATTTCCGCGCTTTCGCCGACGAGGAACCGCGCATCGCAGCTATTCTCGATACGGCTTACAAGTATCACATCGAGCAAGGCAAGGCCGACATTGCCGGACAGAAATGGCGTGACGCTGTCCAGGAGTTTCAGAGAGCAGTCTCCATCAAGCCAACCGCCGAAGCTACCGCTGCTCTGAAGCAAGCCCAAGGGAGTCTGCAATCCTCGAACGATCAGGCCGCTGCCGATAACGCTCTGCAACAGAGCAATGCCTTCGAGCAGGACAAGAAATTCATCGAGGCTTACGAAGTATTGGCCGATCTCCCGGAGTCCCAGCGAGCCTTGGTCAAGGACCGCATGCAGGCGCTGGAGCCCAACTACGTCAAGAGCGCGTCCGACGAGGCAAAGCGCCTGATGGACGCTCACAACCCAATACAGGGACGGGCGGACGAGATTGGTGTACAGCAGGCTTATTCATATCTCCAGCGCGCTTGCACTCTGGAGCCCGACAATCAGAACCTTAAACTCCGTCGTGACCTGGTTTCGCAAACGCTGAGTGATTATTACGTGGCGCGGGCGAAGATTTATCTGGAAAAGCCGCTTGGCTCCGGAGTCGGCATCGCCTGGTTGTATCTTCAGGAGGCGCAGCAATACCAGCCCAATCGCGACGATATTCGCGATGAACGCACCAAATACTCCGCCGTCCACAACATTCGTTCCACCCTTTCCATCAAGGTGGTATTCCGCGACCAGACCTCGCGGCGTGACAGTTCCGGCTTTGCGGACCAGCTTTCCGATGCCATTGCTACGGGCCTCGAGACCACGGCGCTTCCCGTCAGAATTATTCGCGCTGCTGACACCACACCCATCGACCCGAATTTCCAGTTGATCGGCGACGTGCTTGAACATCGCCCTGTCACTAAACCAAGCATCGAGTCCCTCGATTCCGAATACTTAGTGGGCACCAGGGACATTCCCAACGACGACTGGAATAGAGCCAACCGCGAGTATGAGGCGGCAAACCAGGACCTTCAGAAAGCGCAGAGAACCCTCGAGGCCACCCGGCCCCATGGCAAGAAGAAGGACATTGCGACGGCGCAGGAGGCGGTCGATGACGCCCAGAAGAAGGCGGACACGTTGGGGCGCAAACTCGACTCCATCCCCAAGACCAAAATGATCGACGTGACAAAGCCCTACAGCTATACAAGAAAGACGATCGATCTGAGCGCCGTCGTGGAACTTGGATTTCGGATCACCGACTCCAGCGGCAGTGTCGTGGCTGCCAATCCTTCCATCAAGAAAGAGGCGGAAAAGCAGTTCATGGTTTTGGAGAACGTGAAACCAGAGGACACCAAGGGCGTGAAGCAGCTGGGTACCACGCCGGATGAGAATCAGTTCCTCGGCGATGTCGAGATCGGCGCCCGAGGGGACTTAATCAAAGAAGTAAAAGAGAAGGTGCAGACTCTGCCCAGCAAGATTCTGGCCCAGGCGCGCAAGCACTTCATGGACGGCGATACTGACGGCAGCGCAGAGGAGTACATCCTGTACCTCAATTCGACTCCGGATACTCAAACTCCGGAACGCGATGAAGCCAGGAAGTTCCTCCACGATCAGTTCAATATGGTTTGGCCGGGCGGTGCCGCCTAGCGCAGAACTGTTTTGCCCTGTATTATCCTAGTGCTGTAAATCGGCTGGAGAGCAGTAAGCCAGCCACACAGCATTTGCACTTCTTCCCCGGGGTGCCGCTTCGCCCTGACAAAGCGACTTACATCCGTGACCACTCCGAATATTAAGCGCATCGGCAAGTACGAAGTGATCGATCTTCTCGGTCGCGGGGGGATGGGTCTCGTCTATCGCGCCTTTGACCGGCAACTCAATCGCGAGGTCGCGATTAAGACCCTCACCGAAGGATTCTCCGGTGACGAGGAAATGCTGAAGCGCTTCTACCAGGAAGCCGCGAAAACCGGAGCCCTGAAACATCAGAATATCGTCACGGTCTACGATCTGGGCGAGCAGGACGGCTTCCCCTACATCGTCATGGAGTACCTGTCCGGCGATCCTCTGGATCGTCTGATCCAGTCCGGCAAGTCGCAGCCGCTTGCCTCCAAGCTGAAAATTGTGGAGCAAGTCTGTTACGCGCTGGGATATGCCCACCGAAATGACGTCATCCATCGCGACGTCAAGCCTGCCAATGTCATCGTGCAGTCCGACGGCGTCGTCAAGCTGCTTGATTTCGGCATTGCTCGCCAGGAGAAAACGGAAGGCCATTTGACGCGCACCGGACACGTCATTGGCACGCTGCAATACATGGCGCCCGAGCGCCTGAGGAATGCTGCATTCGACGGACGGTCTGACATCTTCTCCGTTGGCGTGATGATGTTTCAGCTACTGACCGGACAACTCCCTTTCACCGGCGACTACAGCATCGTGCAGAAGATCCTGACGGAGAAGCACCCTCCGCTCAGCTTGTATCTCGAAAAATATCCTCTCGCACTAGACGGCATTCTCGACCGCGCGCTCGCCAAAAGCCCTGATGACCGCTACTCCTCAGCCGACGAGATGGCCGCGGAGATCGGATCTGTTGAACAAGAACTGAGGAAAGAGCAGGTCACCGAGTGGATTCAGAAGGCCGAGCGCCTGGTGCAGGAAGAAGAATTCACTTCCGCCAGAGACATCCTGCTGCAGGTGCTGAAGGTCGACAATCAGCAAATCACAGCGCGGCAGATGATTGCGCAGGTTCAGCAGAATCTCAATCTCAGGGCCCGTGCCGAGCAAATCCGGCAGTTGAAAGCACAGGCCGAGGACGCGTCGGCAGACAAGCGCTACGAAGATGCGATTCACTGCCTGGAAGAAGCCTGCGGGCTTGATCCCTCCAGTTCGGAGCTTGCGGATCTGCTGGAATCGGTAAGGCAGAAGAAGAGGCGCCGGGAACTGATCGATGGATATCTGCGCGAAGCTGATACGGCCCGCGAGCGCGGCGATCTGGAGGCTGCTGGAGCAGTGATCGCGAAGGCTCTCGAGGTCGATCGGGACGACTCACGCGTTCGCGCGGCTCATGTGACTCTGGCGCGTCTGATCGAAGAAGCCACGCGACAGGCTAAAGCGAGGAAATTGCTGGAGAGTGCGCGAAAGGAAATCGGAGCCCGGCATTTCACGGCAGCCATGGAAGCCCTCGCCGAAGCCGAGAAGGTTGATCCCGCAAATCCCGAATTAATCACGCTGCAGTCCGCTGCCAGGCAAGGCCGCGAGCAGGAGCAGCGCCGGCGCATCCTCGAACAACTTCAGAACGAGGTTTCGGTTGCCTCAACGGTTGAGGAATTGACTCGCGCTACAAAACTGGTCGAGCAAGGTCTGGAGCGCCTTCCCAATGAGCCCAGCCTGATCAAGCTGAAGGGTAACCTTGCTCGCAAACTCCGCGATGAGGAGGTCCGCCGGCGCGTTGACGAGGTCGCCCTGCGCTGCCGCAGTCTGATTGAGACTTCTCCGGAAGAGGCTTTGAAGCTTGTGCATCAACTTCTACACGAAGCGCCTGGAAATGAGCGCCTGATGGCACTTCAGTCCACGATTGTCGGCCATATTTCCGAGCGCACGCAGGAACAGAACCGCTCCCAGTATCTGCAGCGCGCGCATGAAGCAATGAGCGCTGGACGGTACCCCGAGGCGATGCGTCTTCTGGAAGCCTGCCAGCGGGAAGGCATCTACTCTCCCGAGATTGCCGAATTGATGGACTTCGCCCGTCAGGAGGCCGATCGCGGCCTGAAGAATACCCACATTCAAGGTTTGATGCGGCAAGCGCAGGAACTCATGGCGCGTGGAGCATACGCCGAAGTGGTCGACCTGCTCGGCGCCATTCGGCAGGAGCCGGAGACAGCTTCGTTGATGTTCGTCCTGGAAGATGCCCGAGCGCGCCTGCAATCCTTCGAACGAACCATCGGGTCTGCCCTGCAAGCCGCAGAGGAACTCCGCACTTACGAGCAGTACGCTGAAGCCGTTCGATTACTGGAGTCTCAGCCGCCGTCGGTCCTTCAGACTCAAGTCGTACAGAAAGCCCTGGCGACAGTGCGCGAAGCTAGCGCCAGTGAAGCCACTGCCCTGCAGGCTGTAGGCAGCGCTTACGCCTATCTGGAGTACGGGGATGGCGGTAAACGTACGCTGCAGGAGAATGGGCAATCTCCGCTGCTCACCCGAATCGTGCCCATCTTCGCGTCCCGCCGCAAGTCGGTCGCGGATCGTCAGATGTCGTCGGCGATCGACCGAGCCCGAGCCGCGTTCGACGCCGGAGACAAAAAACAGGCTGCCAAGGCCCTGGATTCGGTCATTGCCTTCGCTGAATTCGCCAGCAAAGACCTGCAGAACGAGTGGCACACACTCGGCAAGAAAGCGGGCAAGGCTCGGCGTTAGTCAGTATCGGTACAAAATCTACCGCGCGGAGTTAGGCTTGGGGCGCCGTTTTCCACAACAAAGTTTCGGGCCCTTCAATTCTGTCGTTTCAGGGTTTACCGTGAGAGAGTGATACGTTAGGATTCCCTGACTCAGCATGAGCTACGTAATCCAAGCCGCCGGCATGACTGATATCGGCCTCGTGCGCAAGAACAACGAGGACAACTTTGGATACGACTTGCGCCAGGGCATCTTCGTCGTCTGCGACGGCATGGGTGGACAGCAGGCTGGTGAACTGGCCAGCAAGATAGCGGTAGACACGGTCCTGGGTTTTTACCGGGATACTGGCGATACCACGCGCTCTGGAGTGCAGCAATTCGAAGGCGTCTCACAACGCGCCGCTGATCTCGCCGGCGCCATTCAACTCGCCAATCAGGCGATTCACGAAGCTGGCGCGAGGGACATCACCATTGCTGGTATGGGCTCAACCATCGTGGCCGTCGCGGTCGAAGGCAATCTGTTCTCGATAGCCAACGTCGGCGACAGCCGCATCTACCTAATCCGCAAAAGTGAAGTTGTCCAACTGACCCAGGACCATTCTCTGGTGATGGAGCAGGTCCGCCGCGGCCTGATGACTCTGGAAGAAGCCGAAAATTCAAAGATGCAGAATGTTATCGTGCGCGCCCTCGGGACCGACGACACGGTCGAACCCGATCTGGCCGACCACGAGTTCAGTCCTGAAGACGTCCTGCTGCTCTGCAGCGACGGTCTTTCACGCTATGTGAAGGAAGACAAGATCGCGGAGGCCGTAAATCAGGAGTCTCTGGATAAGGCCTGCAGCGATTTGATTGAAGCCGCTAAGGCGGGCAGCAGCGATGACAACATCACTTGCCTCTTGATTCGAGCCACCCCACCGTCCTGGAAAGATCGATTCTTCGGCCGGCTGTCGGCTCAAGGGGGGCAGAAAAGCTCCACCTGAAAGCGGCGCTTGCAGCAAACTGGCAAGACTCAGTTACCTTCTACTGAGAGACCTTACCAACGCACCTCATCCCCGGGAAATCAGTGAACGGATTGGCAGGACCGCTCACCTGGAGCTGGTAGTCATAGGATTTTTGCTTATTGGGGGCAAGCATCACCACCCTGCCGTTGTTCTCGATCACCCACTGCCAGTCATTCGAGGTGATGTGCTTGGCGTGCGAGATAAACCGGAACACGGCCCACGGCCCGGCGGGCACCGTGTCGACAGGATCGCCGTTCTTTTCTACAGTAATAACATCCGGCGCTCCCGTCCAAGTAAATGTCTCCTGGTTCCCCGTGCCCACCAGTTTCTTGTCACCGATCTTTAACTCAACTCCTTCAAGATTGCTTTGGAGAACTTTGAGCGTGTACGACATTTTCGGCGAAGTCGCCCCTGGCGGGTACAAGGTTTCGTTCAAGCGCGAGAAAGTGGTAAGTGACTGCAGAAATGCCCTCGATGGCGTCACTGGCGCCATCGGATTGGCAACATATTGATTCCCACTCTTCAGCGCAAACTGTTTCTCGCTTTCCGCAAACTTCGTGAATCCGTCGCCAAAGATCGCGTTCAACTGGTCGATCGAGACGTCCTGAAGCGCGCTGGAGTTGAATGGGAACTTGTTTAGCGTAGCGGCGTTAAACTGGCCGCAGAAAGAAGCGGCTCCTTTGTTCGCTGCGGCCACTGGGCCCACTTTGATCAGATCTTCGATGCCTTTGATCGGCTCAGTGAGCAGACGACTCACCTGCTGCTCGTTTCCCGGAGTTTGCGAGTGGTCGACAGGCAGAGAACTGCTGATGGTGCCCGCCGCCTGCCGAGCCTTTGCCGCTGCATCGGATGCCGGCGCGAGAAGAGTCTGGTCGCCCGAGTTTTGTGCCAGAGCATGAACGGCCGCGTCCAGCGCCACTAGCGACTCGATGTATTTCGAGGTCGCAGATCCAAGGTATTTATCGGGAGGCGTATCGCTGTCTGTTGGCGCCGGATCCTCCAGCTGTTGCACCGCTGCAAAAGGCTTCTTCAAGTCCGGCAGAGCCGGATTCACGTTATGCGAAATGAAATACAGCAACTCCATCTGCGGTGATCCGGGGTCGGTAAGTTTCTGCAGCTTGGTGTCAGCATCGGGCCAATCACCCTTATAGCCTCTAAACCTCGACGTCTTCAAAACCGTATTCCACTCCTTCACAAATTCGTCGTTGTACATTTGGGTCAGCTGGTGCTGGATAGAAAGTGGGTCCAGACCAAGCGCGTCGGTCGATCCCATGACACATTCGTCGGCTCCGATGTCCGAGGGATGCAACAAGGCGTTCTGCACAGCCACATATCCAGCCCGCGTAAATGCCCCGGCGACTCTATGTTCGCTCTCGATGATCTCGCCTGACCTCTGATAGCGCTCATTAAAGCTTCGCGCGGCCGGATCGGGCACATTTGCTTTCAAGCGCGCGTAGAGCAGATTGGTTCCCACAAACCCTTTCAAATAACCTCGAGTGTGCGACACAAGCGTGGCAGAATTCCCTGAGACAAGCCAATTCTTCCTGACTAGTTCTGCAGCGTAAAATTCGAACTGTTTCGTCGCCAAATCCTGCCGGTCTTTATCGATCCCACGATCAGCACCCCAGTGGTTCGCCAGTACCTGGGTCAAGAATGCCGCTTTGCTTTGGTCGTAACACTTGTTAGGCGTAATCGAAGTCGTGATCAGGTAAGCCTTCAACTCGTTGTACGTCTTCACGTACAGATCATTTGATTGCGGGTCATTGAGAACAGTCGCCGGCGGACTATCGGGTAGAGTCGCCATGTTGTCCGTGACGCGCTTCTGTGTGTCCGTAAATAGAAGCCGATTAAAGCGATCGAAGTAAACCGGCTTCGCGTCCCTATAGACTTCGTGGCCCGAATACAGCCCCCAGCGCATGCTCCACGGAGCACCGTTCTCCTCCCAGTCTGAAAGGTCGACCAAGTCAGCGCGCAGGCGATCGAGCTTCTGCAAATCACCGATCGTGGCCGGTTGGCGCTGATCCGACGCTGTTTGCAGCGTTCTCAGTTCGGTGATCTCATCTTGCACCCGCCTCTCCAAGGCGTGATTTTGGAAGAAAGAAACGGTGAAGCCGGTGAGAAAAATGAGAACCAGAAAAACTGCGCAGGCCAAGGCGATGCGGCGCATCAGACTAACGTGAGAACTGGAGCCGCTGGCGGCCAGAGCCACCCGGTCCTTCACCAGGATGTCGTTGAAAAAACTGGACAGGAAGACCCATTGCGGCATCCGGCGGGGACCGCCGCCTCTGAGCGAAGGTGGCGGGGCGACCTGTGAGCCCGCGCCGCGAAAGATCTGTGTCGCTCCCGAACCCAGGGAGGCTTCCGCCGGCTCCGAAACCATAACTGGCGCCGCCACAACGTCGTCTACAACAATCGGCCGCACGCCCGTGAAGTAAAAACCCCGCAGGAACGGATTCGTCCCCAGCTGCGTCGGACGGAGCAGATCCACCAGAAATTGCACCAGCAGCGTACGAAGCTTCTTCAGCTCTCGCGGAAACTCATAAATGCCCGGTAGCTTGTCGCCATCATTTTCGCGCGGAAGCAGCATGATGCGGCGCTCAGCGAGCGAGTAGAAGATTTCGTCGAATGCCTTGGTCAGCCGTTGCGTTTCCTGATCTGCATAGACGCCCGCGCTCAAAGGCCGAATGGGCAGAGTCGCACCGAGCACTTCGGCGGCCTCATCCTTGCTCATCTGGCGGACAAATTCGGTAAAGAACGAGATGCGGTCCAGCTTGGTGAACAGAACGTACACGGGAAAGCTGATTCCCAGAAGTTGCGATACCTCTTGCAACCGCGCCGACAATCTCCGCGCAGCCGAGACGCTGGCTTCGCTGGCCCCGCCCTGTAAGAAGGTTTCGCAATCGAAGCACACGATGGCCGCGCGCGGGGCTTGCGCCTTTTTGCCTACAGCGGCGGAGAAGCGTGCCGGTTGCAGCAACTTTACCAGCCGCCTCCAGCGCTCGCGCTGTCCCATCATCGAACCGGACGGGTCCACGAATATTGCCTGCCGCGTGTACCACAAGTTCGCGGCTGAAGTCGGAAGCACTTCGTTGTCTCGATATACCTGCCCCGCCAGCAATTCCGGATCGAGGGCGGAATGAATGAGTATGGTCGTTTTAGTCGCGCCCGAGTCGCCCAGCACGAAAACAATCGGAAGGTTGCTGAGATCGGTGCCGCGGCCGAGGGTCGACTGCTTCAGACGGCGAATCGCCTCGCGAACCAGCCCATCAAGATCACCGGTTGCGCTTTCTTCCGATTCTCCTTCCCCCGCGGCTTCTTTCGCCTTGTTCACCTTGCGTTGATACCAAAACGCAACTATGGCTCCAATCAGTCCGAGAAGCGCCAGGGCACCGCGCAAAATCCATACATCGTTGCCATGCAGGGGTAACCATCTGCCGAGGAAAAACACCAGGGTCATGTAGATCAGCAGAATTAAACCGATCACCCAGTACATCAAGGACATCCCAACCCCCTATTTCAGCAGTCCAGCCGCCAAGGCCGAGAGTGACGACGCACCCGACATCAACACAAACTTGTAGAGAATAAAGAGAACCACAGCCACTCCGGCGGTGATCAACGCCACACGACCGAGCCACCGGCTCACACGATCCGTTTGCGACATGCGAACCGCGTCCGCTGGAATCGCGCCACGCGGCGACAAAGATCCCAGGGGCCCGCGAATACGGCGGATCTTCTCCTGAGTCGCCGCCATCACCGACCGAAGGTCTCCCCCGGCCGCGTACCTGCCTTTGAAACCCAGCAATAGGCACAGGTAGTAGATTTCCAGCAGATCTGCGGTCTCCTGCGAGTCGCTGCGGTTCAGTGCCTTCTGCAACTCCTGAAAGAAAATCTCGCCGGCCAATTGATGCCCGAACAGTTCCGCCTGCAAGGGTAGCCGCGGCCAGTTCACGAATACCGGGTTCCGCGAAGTCAGCACCGACTCGTCGAGGAACGCCACCACGGCAAAGATGACTTGCTTCACGTCCTCCGCGGTGCAACCACGGCTGCGCGCCTCTTGTTCGGCAACCCGCAATGCCTGTCTCATTTGCGCGCGGAAAGTCTCGGCGTCCGACACGGCTTGCCGGTTGTAGCGCAACCGAACCACGGCGGTGAAGACTTCCTGAAATCCCAGCGCGAGATTCCAACCGCGCCGGTCCAGCGCCGGACTCGATCCTCGATAACTTCCCAGTGGTGTAACTTGTGTTGAACTCATTTCAACTCTCAAGCAAAACAATCAATTCCAGATCTGGGGAAGGCAGTTCCCCCGGAACGTACACGCCTACAGTGCGCGTGCGCATAATGTGCTCCCAGCAAGGACCATTCCGGGTGATCACGAAATACTGGCTGTCCACCTTCGCCGCGACTGCCGCGGGCGGAACTTGCCGGTGATCGAGTTTCAACCCCGGTAGAGCACGTTTCACCAACTCCGGCACGAACTGCGACGAACACACCTTCACCAATTGCAGAGTCTTCGCGATCAGGTCCGCTTCCCCTACGTGTGCCCGAATCCCAAGCATCCAGCGCGATGGCCCCAGACAGCGCTCGTCGCGCACATCGCCTTCGTAGAAGTAGCGCGCGGTCGCCTTCAGCGGGATCACGATCGCCTGCGACGGAACAATGATCTCGAGATGCCGCAGGATATGTTCCTCAAGAGCGCTGAAGCCCGGCCCCGGGTCCGAGTGGTCATAGACCGGCAGACTTCGCGGGTTTGAATCCAGGCTGAAAGTGCAAAGAGCTCCGGCCAGGCGGGACATCTCACGGAAGAGGTCTTCCGGGTGCCGGTGCTTTGCCAGCAGGATATGGCGCAGCGGGGTCAAGCTCGAATTGATCGCGTGCAGAAACCAGAACTGCGCCACCTGGCGAGCCGACATCCCAGTCTGAAACTTCTCTCCCGAATGCTGCTCCTGGGTTACCACCCCGCTCTTCTCTTCCAGAATCTCCACCAGCCGTTGCAGCATGGAAGCCAAGCGTTCACTGGCACTCACTCGAAGACAGGGTGGGACAAAGGTCGGATCGTAAACGAAATGGCCGGACTGGTCGCGCATCACCCGCGCGATGGGCAAGGTCAGCAGGTTCTCTTCGCGGTTGGGGACCACCGCCAGCCGTATGTTTTTGCGGCCCATCTGCACCGGCTTTGGTTCCAAGCCTGTCGTTTCATCGTGAACCATCTCGGTTGTACTGAGATAACGCGCATTTCCAGACGGAAACGGATCCAAGTCGCAATTCTGCTGTCCTTGAACCCACCGCGGAATCCCTAGCGCCACAGTCAGGCTATCCGTGGTCGGAAGAAACTGCTCCACGATGTTGTACGGATCGGGACGGGGATCGCACTCCGGAATATCGAATGGCAGTCCATCCTGGAACATCCCGCGCGCGTGCAGGAGGTTTACCGTGCCATTGCGCAGGGCGTCGGCATCCAGTTGGCAAGCTGCCAGGCCGTATGCGTCTCTCCACAGGCTACTGGTGGCAAAGTGGACAGACTCCTCGAAATACCGGTTCTGCGCCTGGAAATGGTGGGGCGCCAAGTACATCCCCTCCGCCCACACTACTCTTGACAGCAACTTCATGCCGGCTCACCTGATACAAGGGGGAATTTTTCGCTTTGTGCTTCACCGCCCCACAGGAATCTGTGCGTCGCGGCCAAGTTTACGTCTGGCCAGCGATGCTAGGCGGATAGCTTCTCATTGTCAAGGTTCGCCGCCACGGGCACCCGATCAAGAAACACAAAGCCCCTCAAGTCCAACTGAATCAGGAGAAAGACAGGGCGGAACGGGCGCGTGACATCGTAACGAAGCTCTTCGCGGAACGTATCCAAATCCGATTTCCTGGCCCGCATGGGACGCTTCGGTTGGAAGCACCCGTTCCCCGTGGTAGCCTAAAAGCGAACGAGGCCAACCCGGTTGCAACCGGTGCCTCTGATGGGTTTCCCAGCTTCTTCATGACGTTCGAACCCAAGCCGCCGCGGCCACCCCTATCTATCTCATCTCAAGGGACTTCGTCCGACCCCGAGGACGATGGCGGGGCGCAACTTTCCAGCCCTGATGGGGTTCAAACAGGTGTGAGCACAGCCGCACTTGATCGGGCCATGTTGTTGGCTGCCACGCCGCAGGTGCCGAGCGTTTTTGCCGCCGGCCCAGGAGCGGATTCGCAGTCCGACGCCGGCATCATGCTCCGGGTCAAAGCCGGTGATCAGTCGGCTTTCGAGTACCTGGTGCAGAAGTATCGCCGTCCGATGGTGAGCTTCATGTACCGAATGGCCCGGAACTCGGCTGCGGCCGAGGACTTGGCTCAGGAAGTTTTTCTGCGAGTGTATCGCTCGCGAGAGACTTACGAAGCAAGTGCGAAATTTACCACCTGGCTGTATCGTATTGCGACGAACCTCGCAGTCAATCATGCGCGCGATACGCGCCACGAGCGCCCCGAGGTTCAGGTCAGCCTGGACGAACCGGACGACGATACCGGCACCACGCTGGAACTGCCGGACGCGTCACTGAATGCCGAGCAGCAGATGGTGCGCCGGGAACGCATGCTGGCGATCCGGCGGAAAGTCGAGGCGCTACCGGAGCAGCAGCGCCTTGCGGTCATCATGCATAAGTACCAGCAGATGGATTACAGGCAGATTGCCGATGTGTTGAAGAAGAGTGAGTCGGCTACAAAGTCGTTGCTCTTCCGGGCGTATGAGACTTTGCGGGACCAGTTAAAAGAATTTATTTAGCAAGATTTGATTTGTGCGAAGAGACATTGGCGAAGAGCGTGAAGGGGAAGCAGTCATGAAATGCGAGGAGATTCGCGAAAGGGTACTCGATGTGGCCGCTGGCCTCCGCGAGCCCACCAAGGAAGAAAGCAATCATCTGGCAAGTTGCGCCGCCTGTGCGGAGCAGTTGAAGGCGATTCGATCGACCATGTCGCTGCTCGATGAGTGGCAGGTTCCCGAGCCATCGCCATATTTCGATGTGCGACTTCAAGCCCGCTTGCGGGAAGAAATGGCCAAGCCGCAAGCGGGATGGTTGCACTGGTTCCGTCGCCCCGTGCTGGCCGCCGCGCTTACAGTAGTCATGGGAGTTGGCATTGGGCTGTTCTTTATGCACGGCAACGGACGAGTCCAGCCGCCAGTATCGAATGCCGATATTGGGCCGGGAAGCGCTGTGAGCGATTTACAGACTCTGGAAAAGAATGACGAGATGTACGCCGATTTTGAACTGCTGGATGATTTGGACCTGCAGCAGAATGTCGTAGACAATTCTCAAAACGCAGATAACTAGAAATACTACCAACCGCGAATCGGCGAAGTGTCATGAACCGGAGAGCGCACATCACGGGTCACTTGGCGGTCAGCGTCTTCTTGGTGGCGACGATGCTTCCTATGCTCTGCCCGGCGCAAAAGGCGGCGCCACCCCGGCCGGCTCCGACACCTCAGCAACATATGTCGCGCCCGCAGATGCCCCAGGCACCGCGTCCACAGACAGCGCCTTCTCCTCCGCTGCGAGGCCATGCCGGCGACTGGTTGCGACGCTACAAAGACTTGCCTCCAGACGAACAGGAGCGGGCATTGCAGAACGACCCGGCCTTCCAGAAACTTCCTCCGGCGCGGCAGCAGTTGCTGCGGCGGCGGCTCGAGCGCTTCTCGAGTCTTCCTCCCCAGCAGCAGCTTCGCATGCTGAACCGCATGGAGACGTGGGAACACTTGACGCGTGAGCAGAAGCAGGAGGCACGCCAGGTCTTCGGCCAGATGCAGCAGCTTCCGCCGGATCGCCGGCGCTTGGTACACAAGGCCATCGACGATTTGCGCCAGATGCCCCCTGATCAGCGCGAACAGATCATCAATTCCGACCGCTTCAAAGGGATGTTCTCTGATCACGAACGCGACGTGATGCGAGATGCCACCCGGCTTCCGCTCGCCCCCGCCGACAGCGGGGATCAACCGGCGACGCAGGACTAGAAATCGGCGTCGGGCGTCAGGCGTCGGCCCCGGCCCTCAGTAAAGACAATCCTGATTCTTCTTGGCACCGTTGCCGACCGCGCACTCAGGAGTGTTGCGCGCGCACCGACTCCCGAAACTAGAGGGAAGGGCGCCGAGGCCCGAGGTCTGAGGTCTGAAGCCCGAGGTCCGACGCCTGACGCCCGACGCCCCGCGTTACGACCGCAGCATATTCCGCGCAATAAAGAACACGTTCGCCGGTCGCTCCCCCAGCCGCCGCATGAAGTACGGATACCATTCCGTCCCGAACGGCACGTAAACCCGCATTCGCCAGCCGTCGCGCACCAGGCTCTGTTGCAGATCGCGGCGGATCCCGTGCAGCATTTGGAATTCAAACGCATCGCGCGAGACCTTCTCGCGGGTCGCGAACGCCTGCGCCTCACGAATGATGCTCTCATCGTGCGTGGCCATTCCGTGATAGATCCCGCTCTTCATCAGGATCTTCATCAGCTTGATGTAGTTCGCATCCACATCCTCTTTGCTTTCGAATGCGATGCTGGCCGGTTCTTTATAAGCCCCCTTGCACAAGCGAATCCGAATCCCTTCCGAGAGTAGTTTCTCCACATCGCTCTCCGAGCGCTTCAGGTAAGCCTGAATCACGGTGCCCACGCTGTTCGCGTGCCCCGGCCTGCCGTGCAACTCGTGCACAAAGTCGAGCGTGCGCTGCGTGTAGGGAGAGCCCTCCATGTCGACGCGCACGAATCCGGGCGGATTCATCGAGGCGGCCTTCGCCACCAGTCCGCTCACCAACTCCCGAGCCAGCCCTTCGTCTACGTCCAGCCCCATGTGGGTCAGTTTCAAGCTGATGTTGGCATTGAGCCCGTTGGCGGCAATGGCATCAAGAATCTGCTGATAAAGCTGCGCGCTGTGCCGCGCTTCCTCGGGATTCGTAACGTTCTCGCCAAGATTGTCGATGCTTACGCTCATGCCGCTGCGATTCACGGCCTGCGTGACCCGAACCGCGTCGGCGATTTCGGTTCCAGCCACAAAGCGGCCGGAGACCCGTTGTCCGATCGCCGAGCGCTCGGCGAAATTGCGCAAAGAACGATTCTCAGAAAGATGGACGAAGAAGGCCCTCAACATGGAGTTCCTGCCACCTCGAAATGAATTGGGTTGTGCAACAGAGGAAAGATAGTGTTGGTCGGAATTAGGAAGACCACAGAATTTTGTATCACAACCGTGACTCACGGTGTGTGATCCGGTCATGCTACGGCGCGCCACCTTACCAGGTGTAATGCGCGGTGTAGGTGATCACCTTCTCGCCGTCAGGCGCTATGGTGACAGGAAATTCCACCGTCTGGCTATCCTTCTTCTTGTACTCGTCCGACTTCGCGGTGATCTCCCAATTCTTCCCGCGATAGAGATGTTCGACCACGCGCACCTCGACTGCTTCCTTCTTGTGGTTGCGGACTCGAATCTCGAATGTCTCTGTCGCCGTAGTCCTCGACGTCTCGACGGTGTAGTTCGTGCGCCGGCGCTCACCCGTCACGTCAAACGCGTTACCGGTGTAGATGCGAATCGTCTCGTCCTTAGGCGTGTGGTCGATCATGTTCTCGCCCGTGAATTCCACCTGGCCATCGTCATTGTGCCGGTAGAAGCGGACTCGCCCCTTGGGCAGCGGCATGCCCAGATGATTCGCTTCGGAATTCACGAACTCGCGCATGACCCAGATCTTCGGATTCGATTCCGTGCCGTAGGAATGATCGTTGCGAATATTCTCCCAGTTCCAACCGTTGTACCGGTTGGGATCAATCTTCGCCCCGTCATAAATATAGAGTTGCTTCGTCGCAACACCGGATGCGTGGATGAATTCCACCTGCTTGGTCTCGCGATCGCACAAGGTCGTGCTGTGCTCCAGAGTGTAAAGGTGGTACTCGTCAAAGGCTTTTTCGGTAACCGGGGGAGACATGGCATCCGCCGCCACGGCGGCGTTCTTAGCGGCAAGATATCTGTATTCCGTCCCGGGCTGAATCTTGTTCACATCGCCCGCCATGAGCTTGATGCGGGCATTCTCAAACGTGTGGCCACTGCGGTTGTCCATCGTGACCCAACCCACAATGTCCACCACATCGCCCTTCTCGGGCGCGACAATGTTGTAATCCGCTTTCCAACTCATGCCCCCGGTGACATAGGAAAGCTCCGCGGGAAACTTCCCTGCTCTATCGCTGGCGATCACCCATTCCAGCCGCGGCTTCAGGATCGTCTCGCCGGTGAGATCAGGAAAGATCGGTGTCCCGGGCAGACCGAAGCGCAACTGGCCGCCGATCTCGATGATCGGTTCTTCCTGTGCAGGGTAGCCCTGGCTATAAGCGTTCACGTTGAAGTAGTCCGGCCGCACGAACCCACTGCGAATCACCTTTCCCTTCAACATCGAGTGATCGGGCAGTTCAAAATCAATGGTGCGCCCCTCGTAGAGCGAGAGCAATGAAAACTGCGAAACCGGGTCGTTGCGGTAATTCTGCTCCAGCACATTGATCACATGCCTGCCCGACGGATCCCGCAGGATCACCGAATCCGGCTCCAGGTGCATGGAGATGTCATTTACATTGACCTGATTTACGCCCGATTTCAGATCCACCGGCACATCTTGCCGGATCACTGCGAAATCCTGGTTATAGATGGTGAGTGATGGTTGCGAAGCCTGTTGTGCAAACAGACTGCAGCAGAAGACGAAAATGCAGACCAAGCGAGCGCGCATGGCAGCGATCCCTCCGAAGTTTCCCGAGAGTTCTTCTTTGAGTCTCGTAGCTCCTGGGCCTCGAACCCAGCCCGACTCAGCCTACCTCTGGAAGAACGCGAAAGGGAGTAACTCTTGCATCCCGGCCGGGCCCCTCTTTTTCCTTTGTCACGGTTACCGCAGTCACCATTTTTTATGCTTTTTTTCCCTGCCTTTCACAATCATCCTTCATCGTCCGTCCTTTATCCGGCTGGAACCTTGGTCGCGCCTTTGCTATCGTTGCCGCACAGGTGACCAAAGATGACCGATCCTAATTGTCTGTTCTGCCGCATCATCGGCGGCAAGATTCCCGCGAAGAAGGTCTTCGAAGATGAGCACGTTTTCGCTTTTGAAGACGTTCATCCGCAAGCGCCTACGCATGTGCTCATCATTCCCAAACGACATTTTGCAGGATTAAAAGAAGCGGAGCGTAGTGACGCCGAAATCATTGGCCGCTGCCATCTGGCCGCGGCGATGATCGCCCGCCAGCGCAAGATCGAGCAGGGATACCGCACCGTCCTCAACGTTGGCCCCGGCGCTGGACAGTCAGTTTTTCACCTGCACGTCCACCTCCTCGGTGGACGCACACTCAGCTGGCCTCCGGGATGACATCCGTACTAGCAGACCCGAAACGTCCCAATTGGTTAAGGCGTATTGCAACTAGCGGCAGCCATAAGAAATAAAGCGGGCCGGCAACGAACATCAGCAATGCACCAGCCGAAGGCCAAAAGACTCCAACAAAAATGTGGAGCAAATCCAGCCCGTGCGTGACCAGACCGGAATACGCGGTCAGTTTGCCAAACACGGTAGAGCGCAACATCGCGACAGAAATAAGCACTCCCGCAAGCTGCAACATGGAGCCACCCATCTTCGCGCCCATGCCATGCCAGGTGTCGTTGGAGACCACCGCCTCTCCAGCCGCCAACAACATCGCTTTTCGCCCCTCATTGTCCGTCGCGGCGTACTGATCGCTTAGGTAAGCCAGGGAGAAGATGGAAGCGCTGGCGAGAACGAGAGTGACTCCCATCAAAGCCGATACCGTTCCGATTGTCGCCAGCCCGGGACAGTCTCGGCGCAACGCCAGGAAGAGGCCTGCATAGAGAAGGCCGAATAGCGGCATGATGAGGATTGTCAGCAGATCCAATCGCAGTAGGGCAACGATCCGTTTCTTTTGGAGGAGATCGAAGCATTCCTGGACTGTGGCCGGCGCGCCGCCCAGCCACACGAGTATGAAGATGGTAAGTACGGAGTAGACGAACAGGATCAGAGCAGCCAGTGCAGCCAGTCGGCAAATTCCCTTCCAGCGATCCTCAACGGGGTCAGGATTCTGGAGATCCAAGTTATGATTCCTCCCTCGAACTGGCGGAATCCTAAGGCCGCAGGAATGGGCGAGCAAGGACTGAAATCACAGAGACGAAAGTCGACGCGGCCTTAAGGTGGCCGAGCAGGAATAGCTGAGTGGATCAACCGAGAACGTCTACTGCACCGTCGGCTCGGCGTCTTCCGGCGCCCCATGGCGCCGCAGCAATTGCGGAAGATTCTGCGAGAACGCCGACCGGGGCAGAACCATGTCACATCCCACTTCATGCGCCTTCTGCTTCAGATCGCCTTGAACGTGCGAAAGGAACCCGATAATCGACGTCCCCTTCTTCAGCTTGCTCTTCAGTTTCGGAATCAAGGTCAGCGGTTTCACGCTGTTGTTGTTCAGGTCGAAGATGATTAGTGACGGCTTCTCTTCCCCATTCAGCTGCATCTTCTCCACCAAGTCCTTGTCGCTCTTCACGAATTCCACTTTCACGTTGAGCTTCTTCGCGGTCTCTTGAATCTTCGCCATGAAGAACAGATCTTCAATGAAGGCAAAGATGCGCGAATTCGCATCGACGTTCGCCGGCAGAGGCTCGGGGTCGGGCTGCGGATACTGCGTCGGGAAACCAGGCCGCGGACGTCCGCCCTTGTGCCCATTATTGTTTCCGCCCATAACGGCGCGATAACTGTGGTCCATAGGGGCCGTGTAGATGCCGTCCTTATTCTCGCGGCTTAAGCCCTGTCCGGGACGCTGCCCCCTCTGATTGTGTTGACGGCGGCCTCTCCGCCGCCTTCTTCCTCCGCCACCGGAGTTCTTTCCTGGTCCTGCGTTCATAGTCCTCTCAAATTGGTTCACAGAAGTTGCAAAGCTTTACAGATCTCGAAATGCTGCTGGGGTGTGGCTCGACAGCGGTGTGCAAGGCGCAGCCCGGGCACACTCTCATCCTTCTTCTGCGCAGTGCGAATTACGACGGAACACACCCTGGAACGAACCCCAAACCTGCAAAAGACCGCTCTCGCGAATGAAAATTCAAATCGGCTTCAATTTTCCGTTTATCGGATCCGTAGGCGTCGCCTCGGAATGGCTGACGCAGAAGGCCTTCGCGGGAACGAGGCCTAAATGAGAACACTTTTATGGTACTCGTCCTCGCCCACGGGCGCAAGACCCCCATCCACCTCAATTTTGCACAGGAGGTCATGGACGACGAGTGTGCGCTTAACCGGCTAATCAGATCAACCTGAGCCTAGATTTCCACTGACAGTGCACGAGCCCACTGCTGTGCCTGCCAATAGCAAGCCGCCACATCGTCGGCGTCCAGCCGCAACCCCGCGCTTAGCGCAGCCGCCGCCTCCCACTCCCCGCTTTCATGCGCCAGCATCAGCTGAAACACAGGACGCAGAGCGCTTGGCTGTCCCAACAATACCGCATTCGTCGCTGCGTCCAGCGGGATTTTTTCCAGCACGGCCTGCATGGGTGTCTCCAACATGGCGTCGATCAGTGATAGCAGGCCCATCAGGAACAAATCCGATTCTCCATGGGCCACTTTGGGCGCGAGCAACTCGCAGAACCGTCCCCGCACCAGCGCTGAGAGCACCAGATCGCTGGTCTTGTCTTGTCCTGCTCCCACCGCTGCTATCAACCGTACCCATCGCCGCAAATCGCGTTCGCCCAGCAGCGACAATGCATGCCTCACAGAATGGATCTCCTTCTTGAAAGCAAACACAGCCGAATTCAGATATCGCAACAGCCGGTAGCAGACCGATGCTTCTTCCTTCACCAGCTTCTCCAGGCCCGGTACGTCCAGTTCCGGACGCGATACTTCCTGCAACATGCGTATGTAATGCAGCCGGTTCGCGGGCATGTCGTGCGTGCCCATCATCTCCGGGCGGCGGAAAAAATATCCCTGGAAATAAACGAAGCCCTGATCCCGCGCCTGCTCGAACTGACCTTGCGTTTCGACTTTTTCGGCCAGCATCCGGCAGCGCCACGGCCCAAACTGCTTCATCAACCGCTCACGCTCCTCTTGCGTTGTAAGCAGCCAGTCAACCTTGATGATGTCGGCCATCTCGGCCAGCGGTTCGCGCTGGTCGTCGGCGACGTAGTCGTCGAGGGCAATCATGTATCCCTGCTCTTTCAGGCTGTGACATGCAGTCATGACATCGGGATCGGCAGAAACCGTTTCCAGAATCTCCACCACCGTCGTTGTCGATGGCAGAAGTCCGACCAGACCCTTGATCAAGGTGTCGCGCGTACAGTTCACGAAAGCTCGGCGACCGTCGCACAACACATCCAGACCCATCACCAGCGAGCGGTCGAGCGTGGCTCGCGATGCCTCATCTGCATCGCCAACAAAGCAGTTCTCCAGGCTGTCGCGAAACAGCAACTCGTAACCGAACACGTTCTCCTCGCGATCGAAGATCGGCTGCCGCGCCACATACCGCATCGCCCGGGCATTGCGCAACGGGGCCGACGCTGTAGCTTGTCCTGAAGACATGTTGCCCACGTATATCAGTATCGGCAGGAACGGCAAAAATCTGAGCGACCAGCGACTTCAGTTCAGAGATAAGGACACTCTCAGGGAAGAGATTGGAAGAGATTCGACGAGCGAGGGTGCCCCATCCTTGTCGCGTCTTGTGTGACAGGTTTGGGGATTTTGACTTTGACTCTGCTCGTGCGTTTGACTTCGAAGCTGCCAGCCGTTCTAAGCCCTCTGCACCCCGCCCAACTTGGTCAGCGCATCCACAATCTTCCCCGACCACTGCGCCACTTCCTCCTCGCGCAGCGTGCGCTCGTTCGATTGAAACCGCGCACGCAGCAAGATCGAATACTTCCCCGCCGCGATCGACTCGCCCCGGAAAATCTCGACGGGACGCAGTTCGCGCAAAGTCGTCAGGCCAAGCGAGTCGACTAACCGCCGCATCTGCTCAAAGACAACATCATCGGCGAATACGAACGAAAAATCTCTCTCCACCGCCGGATACTTGCCCAGGGGCGCAAACTTCACCACGCGCAAGCCCACGTCGTACAACTGCTCCAGATCGATTTCCGCGAGGAACACATCTTGCCGCAGCTTCTTTTCCTCTGCGACCGCGGGATGAATCTGCCCAAGCTCTGCAACCACCACGCCGCTCATCAGTGCACGTGCTGACCGTCCGGGGTGATAATACCCGGTCGCGCCGGGCTCGTATCGAGCCTTGCAACCGAATGGCGCCAACAGCTTCTCCACGTCGCCTTTGAACCCACGAAACGCCTCGGCGGCAGCTGCATGCTCTCCCTTGCTCACATCGAGCGAGCCACTCGCGGGCAGAACGCCACGTACCGCGTCCAACGTCGCACCGAGACATGCACGCCGAGGCTCCACACGCTCACCATTTGACATCTCGTATACGCTGCCCATTTCAAACAGCCGCGCCTCCGGGACATCGCGATTCAAATTCCACGCCAGCATGTCGAGCATGCCCGGCACGAGCGACGTCCGCATCACCGACGCCTCTTCGCTCAGCGGATTCTCCAATTCCAGCACCTGCGCGCCCGACGAAAACCTCTCCGCGTCGGCATGAGAGATGAATGTCAGCGACAACGCTTCGTTGTACCCCAGCGCCAGCGCGCGCCGGCGCAGCGTCGCATCCATCTTCGCGTGCGGCAACTCGACGACAGCACCGCTATACGCGGGCAGAGTATTCGGGAATTTGTCATAGCCATGCAGCCGCGCGATCTCTTCGATGATGTCGATCTCGCGCTCCACATCGAGCCTCCAGCTCGGGATCTGCACGCGAAATTGCGCGTCCCCCTGGCCCTCCGGTATCAGCTCGAATCCCAATCGTTTCAGCAGACGATAGATGAGACCGGCATCCAACCCCTCGCCTAGGATTCGCCGAACTTCATTCACATGAAGAATGACCGGAGCCTGGTCCATTTTCTTGGAGATTACGTCCACGACATCGCCGACCAGTTCTCCGCCACCCGAATCCAGAATCATCTGCGCCACCAGATCGCAGGAAGGGACGGTGGACTCGAAGTCCGCGCCCCGCTCGAACCGGTGTGACGCATCGGTGTGCAGAGCATGCCGCCGCGACATCTTGCGAACGATCCCCGGATCCCACCACGCCGATTCAATCACGATGTTCCGCGTTTTCTCTGTGATCATTGTGTCGTATCCGCCCATAACGCCTGCCAGTCCGACGGGCTTCTTCGCATCGCAGACCACGAGATCTTCTGTCGTCAGCTTGCGCTCGACGCCGTCGAGCGTCTTCAGCGTTTCTCCAGCCCGCGCCTTGCGCACGACGATTCGTCCGCCTTCGAGCAGGTCTGCGTCGAACACGTGCGTCGGTTTTCCGATCTCCCAGAGAACGTAGTTCGTGGCGTCCACCGCATTCGAGATCGGCCGCTGATCCAGCAACTGCAACCGACGTGCGATCTTCTCCGGCGATGGCTTGATGTGTGTATTGCGAATCACGCGAGCCGAGAACCGCGGACAAAACGCTGGCTCTTCCACGGTGATCGGGAATGGCGTGCCTTCAGCCGTGGTCGCGGGCGCGCTGTTCGTGGAAGAGCGGCCCTTCAGGGCCGCGTCAGGTGCATTCGAAGTCGCGGCTCTAGCCGCTGAGGGTAACTTCGGCGCGATTGGCTTCAGCGGCAAATCGTAGATAGCCGCGGCCTCCCGCGCCACACCGTAGTGATTCATCGCATCCGGACGATTCGTCCCGATCTCCATCTCGAAGACGGTGTCGCTGCCCGTCCCGCTGATCCCCTCGACCGAAATACCAACGTTAGTCAAATCCTCGGCAAGACGGTGGTCGTCGACCGTGAGGTCAACGTAATCGCGAATCCATTGTGTAGATAATTTCATTTCCGTTCTGTCATCTGAGCGGAGTCGAGGGATCCCTACTCCCTCGACCGAAAGCCGCTACTCGAATACAGCTAGCACAGTGCGGCCGAAACGGACTGCTGTATCCGCTTCATGCAAACTGCTCCAAAAACCTCACATCCCCCTGAAAGAAGTACTGCAAATCATCCACGCCGTATTTCAGCAGCGCCAACCGGTCGACGCCCATCCCGAATGCAAATCCCGAAACCCTCTTGGGATCGTACCCGTTATCCTTCACAAACTCGAAGACGTTCGGATCCACCATCCCGCAGCCCAGCACTTCAATCCATCCAGTCTGCTTGCACGGACGGCAAGGGTCCGCCCCGCGTTTCCCGCTTCCGCCACAGATGAAGCACGTCACGTAAAGTTCCGCGCTCGGCTCTGTGAACGGGAAGAACGACGGCCGGAAGTGCGTCTTTACCGACGACCCGAACAGCGCCTTCATCGCATGATCGAGTGTCCCCTTCAGGTCGCCGAATGTGATGTTCGTATCGACCGCCAGCCCCTCGATCTGATGAAACATCGGCGAGTGGCTCGCATCCGGAGGATCGTTGCGATGCACCGTGCCGGGAATCACGATACGAATCGGCGGCCGCATCTTCTCCATCGTTCGAATCTGCACGGGAGAAGTATGCGTCCGCAGCAGCAATCGCTCGCGTTGCTGCTTCGACTGCTGCGCCGCGATGAAAAGCGTATCCTGCGTATCGCGCGCCGGGTGGTTTGGCGGAAAATTCAACGCCTCGAAGTTGTAGTAATCGGTCTCGACGACGGGCCCCTCAGCCACGGAATATCCGAGTTTCTGGAACACCCCGACAATCTCGTGCATCGTCTTAATCACCGGATGCTCGGCCCCAATCGGCCGGCGAATGCCCGGAAGGGAGACGTCAACGCTCTCGCCCGCCTGCGAATCCTCTGCAGCGACATGCGCCTTCTCGACCAGTTCCGTAACCCGCGCCTTCAATTCGTTAACGCGGATTCCAGCTTCACGCTTGGCTTCTTTCGGCGCGCCCTTCAGCCACAAATCGTTGATCTGCGTCAGAATCCCATTTTTCCGCGCCAACCACCTGTCGCGGAATGACTTCAAATCGGTATCTGTACGGACCTCGCCGGATTCCACCGCACACGCAGCAATGCACTCACCTGCGACCCTGTCCAGCGCCGCCGAGGAATAGTCCGTCAATTTGGGAACGGTGTAAGCCATGTCTGGAGTTTGTGTGGGAACGGCATAAGCCACGCCCAGAGCTTTGTCATTCCGAGTCGCGATAGCGACGAGGGATCTGCTGTTCACTCACCACGAGCGCACAGCAGATTCCTCGCACGTCCTCTCCGCGCTCACGCGCGTCTGCGGACGGCTCAGAATGACAAGTTATACAAGAATGCGGAACGAAATGATCGATGCCTTTCGATGGCTCTGCCCCGCCTGACGTCTGTCCTACGCCAGCGCCGTCTTCGCTTGCGACGCCAGCCCCGCAAATCCCGACGGATCATTCACGGCCAGGTCCGCCAGTATCTTGCGGTCCAGTTCGACTCCCGCAACCTTCAGGCCGTGGATGAACTGGTTGTAGCTCATGCCGTTCAGCTTGGCCGCGGCGCCGATACGCACGATCCACAGCGAGCGGAACTGCCGCTTGCGCTGCTTGCGCCCGGCATAGGCAAACTTCAGCCCACGCTCGACCGATTCTTTCGCCGAGCGGTACAGCTTCGATTTTGTCAGGAAATAGCCGCTTGCGCGGTCAAGTATCTTCTTGCGTTTCTGGCGGCGTTTGGTTCCGCGCTTTACACGAGGCATGGTGCTCTCCTTTTTGCTTTCGTTTTATGGCGGCTGGAGGTAAGGACGATTCGCCTTGGCGGCGATCGATGGCCTCTTCACACGCCGGAGCAATTGCAGATTTCAGATTTTCGATTGCAGATTGAAACCGGCTCAAACGCTGGCTTCAATCTAAAATCTGAAATTTACAATCTGCAATCCAACTCACTGGTACGGAATCATCCGCAACACCTTGGCGAGATCTCCATCACTCACCAAACCGGATTTGCGCATCTTGCGCTTGGTTTTTGTTTCCTTCGACGTCAGGATGTGACGCAGTTTCGCGTGACCCCGCTTCACTTTCCCCGTCGCCGTCTTCTTAAAGCGCTTGGCGGCGCCCTTGTGCGTTTTCAATTTCGGCATAAACCCTCTTCAATTTGCATTTGGCATTTAGCACCTAGCCTAAACAGGAAAGCGCCCAAAGCATTTTCTCGACCGGCCAAATGCCAAGTGCTAAGTACCAATTGCGATGAATTTGTAACTCGTCGCTGAAGCCGCGTTACGGCGCGGGCTTAGCGACCTGCGCCGGAGGCGGATTCTGGCTGGCGGCGGCCTGCGCCGCTGCCTTCTGCTTTCTTTCTTTCTCTTTTTCCTTCTCGCGCTCCTTGTCCGACTTCTTCGGAGCCAGGATCGCGTGCAGCGTATTCCCTTCCTGCCGCGGGCGAAACTCGACAATACTCTCGGACTCGACGTCCTTGATCAGCCGCTCCAGAATCTGGCGGCCTAACCCGGTCCGCGTCATCTCGCGTCCGCGAAAGAAAATCGTGGCCTTAACTTTGTCTCCCTCATCCAGGAAACGCAGCACATGATTCTTCTTGGTCTCGTAATCGTGGTCGTCCACATTGATGCGGAACTTAACCTCTTTTACGGTGATCGTCTTCTGGTGCTTCTTGGCTTCGCGCTCTTTCTTTTCCTGCTGGTAAAGATACTTCCCGTAATCCATGATGCGGCATACGGGAGGCTGCGCGGTGGGCGAAATCTCAACCAGGTCCAGATTCTTTTCGCGGGCTTTCTTAATCGCTTCGTAAGGCGGCAGGATGCCGAGCTGATTGCCTTCGTCATCAATCACGCGAATCTCGCGCGCCCGAATGCGATCATTGATGCGGATAAAACGTTTATCGATACAGTCCTCCGTGCTCTAAGCAACTGAGAATAAAGAATTATAGCATGATGGTTCGCGATAGATTCCAGTCCGAAAATCTTTCCTTGAGGCGCGTGACACGGCTTTGTTCTTCCGTCAGAATGATGCTATAGCGCTTCCGCAATATCGTATTTTGGCCAACAAGGACTGGGTTATGTGCCGCAATATTAAAACTCTCTTCAACTTCGATCCCCCGGTTACCGACGAAGAAGTCCGCGCTGCCTCCATTCAATTCGTCCGCAAGATCACCGGATTCAACAAGCCCTCCAAGGCCAATGAAGCCGTGTTCCTGGCCGCCGTCGACGAAGTAGCCGCGGTGTCCATACGCCTTCTCCGATCGCTCGAAACCACGGCTCCGCCCAAGAATCGCGAAGAAGAAGCCGCAAAAGCGAAGGCGCGCGCGGCACTGAGATTCGGAAGCTAACCCCATATCTAGTGAATGCATTTCACTCTGGCAGATTCGGTACAATCCTCCGGCAGAGCAGACCCATTCCATTCGACTGTCCCATGCAAATAAAAAAGCAAACGCAGATATCCCTCGCCCTCGGCATCGCTGCCTTGGTTTGCCTGGCAACTTCGCAGCCTGGCGCGGCCCAGCAACCTGCGTCCGCCGACTCCGCTGTCGTTGAGCAAGGCAAGTTCACCCTCCACAAGTTCGAGCAGCCCATCGGAGAGGAGACCTACGAGATTCGGAAGCAGGACGACTCGATCGCCGTGAAAATAAACTTCAAGTTCACCGACCGGGCCACACCCGTGCCGCTAACAGCAAGTTTTCGTGGTGCGCCGGATCTGACTCCCCAAACCTTCGAGATCAAGGGCAAGACGGCGCGCACGGCTTCGATCGACGAATCGTTAAGTATTGAGAACAGTAAGGTACATTTCCGAACTCGCGATAAGCAGAGCGATCTCGACCCGCCGAGCGGAGCGTTTTTCACCATCGCCGGATACGCTCCCACGACCATGCAGATGCTGCTGGTGCGGTACTGGGCTTCGCACGGATCGCCCACGAAACTGGCGACCCTTCCCAGCGGAGCCGTAATGGTGGAACCGCGTGGACAGGACACCATTAAGGTCGGCGCGAAAGAAGAGAAGCTTGACCGCTACACCGTCGAGGGCCTGATCTGGGGACGCGAGACTCTCTGGTTCGACGCCAATCGCAATCTGGTAGCTGCAATCTCGACCGACGCCGAATTCGACCATTTCGAGGCAATTCGCGAGGGATACGAAAGCGCGTTGGGCGACTTCGTGGGACGGGCCGGCGCTGATGGCATGGCCGCTCTGGCCGATATTTCGAAAGGCATTTCGGGTAGTCGTGCCGATACCCTTGCCATCGTTGGAGCCACGCTCATCGACGGAACCGGGGCTGCTCCGGTCGCGGACGCGGCAGTCGTAATTCACAAAGGACGCATCGCCGCCGCCGGTCCACGATCCAAGGTGAAGATTCCCAAAGACGCCAATGTCGTAGATGCAAAAGGAAAATTCATTCTTCCTGGCCTGTGGGACATGCATGCGCACTTCGAACAAGTCGAGTGGGGGCCGATCTATCTGGCTGCCGGCGTCACCACGGTTCGCGACTGCGGCAATGAGTTCGACTTCATCACTGCCGTGCGTGACGCAATTGCCCAAGGGCGAGGGCTTGGACCTCGTCTCTTGCTTGCGGGCGTCGTCGACGGCACCGGCCCACTTGCGCTTGGGGTCGAGAGAGTGAACACCCTTGAACAGGCTCGCACGTGGGTCGATCGCTACCACGACGCCGGATTCCAGCAGATGAAGATCTACAGCTCCGTCAAACTCGAAGAAGTCAAGGCAGTAGCCGACGAAGCCCACCGCCTTGGAATGACCGTCACTGGCCACGTTCCAGAAGGGCTCACCGCGTTTCAAACGGTCGAAGCAGGACAAGACCAGATTAACCACATCTCGTACATTGCGGACATCATGCACTCGCCCTTGCCTGACAACGCGACCCGAGCTGACCGGAGAAACGCCATCATCAACATCGATCTGAATTCACCCGAGTCCCAAAAGGCCTTGGCTTTCCTTAAGGACCATCACACGGTCGTTGACCCAACCATCGCGCTATACGAACTATTCACCGGGACGACGGCGAAACCGCCCGCCAGCTTCGAGCCCGGCATCAACAAGATTCCTGCAGAGCTTGCCGGGCAACTCACTGACGTCGAGCCGCCAAACGAAAACTCCGAGGTGAGGGAGAAGATCTTCCAAAAAGACGTGGCGATCGTCGGCGCCCTGCATCGGGCCGGTGTTCCGATCGTAGCCGGCACAGATCAATCGGTTCCCGGACACAGCCTGCATCGCGAACTCGAACTCTACGTCCAGGCCGGATTCACACCCTTGGAAGCGATCCAGGCGGCCACGACCGTGCCGGCTCACGTCATGGGCGTCGACAAGGAATTGGGCACGATCGAAGCGGGCAAACGCGCTGACCTGATCCTGATCAACGGCGACCCGCTCCAGGACGTTCACAACACCCGCAACGTCGAATACGTCATCACCAACGGCACCATGTATCACACCGCCGAACTCTGGCAGAGCGTAGGATTCAAGCCATAAAGCAGGGGCTAGGCATTAGGGGCTAGGGTCAGGGATTTCATTTGCATGCGATCGATGCCATTCCGAAGTACCGCACCCGACGTGCACAATTGGCGTTTCCATTTGCTCCCTAACCCCTAATCCCTAGCCCCTTTGTTGCTGTGCTAGTCTGCCTGTCATGGCAACGCGCTCAACCACGAACCGAAGAAACATTGCGCGAGACCCGCGGTCGACCAACCGGCCACGCCCCAAGCACTTCCTCAGCGACAAGGTCTCCCACTTCACCGAATCGGTGATCCGCGAAATGACCCGCCAGGCCATGCTTTACGGCGCCGTCAATCTCGCCCAAGGCTTCCCCGATTTCTCCGCGCCGAACGAAATCAAGCAAGCCGCCCAGCAGGCTGTCGCCGCCGATGTCAATCAATACGCCATCACCTGGGGCGCGAAAAACCTGCGCAACGCAATCGCCCGTCAAATGGGCGTCTGGCAAGGCATCACCGTCGATCCCGAAAAAGAAATCACCGTCTGCTGCGGATCCACCGAAGCCATGATTTCGACTCTGCTCGCCGTCTGCAACGCGGGCGACGAAGTCGTCATCTTCGAACCGTTTTACGAGAACTACGGCCCCGACTCGGTGCTCAGCGGCGCCAAACCAAAATTCGTGAAACTGCGCCCGCCCAAAGATGCATCGAGTGAGTGGACCTTCGATGAAAAAGAACTCCGCCGCGCCTTCGACAATCACACCAAGGCGATTATCCTCAACACTCCGAACAATCCCACGGGAAAAGTCTTCACCCGCGCGGAACTTGAACTGATTCGCGACCTCTGCCTCAAATTCGACGTACTGGCCATCACCGACGAAATCTACGAGCACATCCTCTACGACGGTACCCAACACATTTCAATGGCTTCCCTCGATGGCATGCGCGACCGCACCGTGACTATCAACGGCATGTCAAAAACCTACAGCGTCACAGGATGGCGCGTGGGATGGGCCGTAGCGCCGGAGGTGATCACCAACGCGATACGCAAGGTGCATGATTTCCTGACTGTGGGCGCACCCGCTCCTTTGCAGGAAGCCGGCGCGGCCGCATTGAGTCTCCCTGCCGAGTACTATGCGAAACTCGCCGAGGGCTATCGCGTTCGTCGCGATCAACTGATCCCAGCACTCACCTCAGCGGGGTTCCGCTGCTTCCTCCCGCGCGGTGCCTACTACGTCATGACAGACATCTCCGCCTTCGGCTTCAAAGACGATGTTTCATTTGCGAAGTACCTGGTTCAAGACATCGGCGTGGCCTGCGTGCCAGGCTCGAGCTTCTACCGCGATCCAAGAGATGGCGCGAAGCAAGTCCGCTTCGCATTCTGTAAGAAACCACAAACCCTGGAGGAAGCATCCAGCAAGTTGGGAAAACTTGCGCTTGAAACGAAGAAACTAGAAACCGCAAAGGTCGCAAAGGACGCCGAGGTCTAGGAAGTTAAACCCTAAATCCTCCGCGTCCTCTGCGGTTTTGGGTTTCGAAGCGGAAACTATTTCGTGATCACTCCACACGCCACGCGGTCCCCCGAGTTCCCAGAAGGATCGGTCTTATAGTCGTCGCCTTTCGCATGGACCACGATCGCCGCACCATTGCTCAATAGCGAGTGCGGGCCGTCCTTGAGCGTGACATCGGCATTCTCCAACTTAGCCTTGGCCTTGCCATCGGCTCCCACGGTGAAGTTCTTCATGTCACCGGCATGATGCCCTTCGGGACTATCGAATCCGTGCTTCTTGCCCTCCGGATTGAAATGACCGCCCGCTGACTTGAAATCCGGTGCCTCGCATTTGGGAACCTGGTGAAAGTGGATTGCGTGTTCTCCCGGCGTGAGATCGTGCAACTGCAGTTGGAGCGCCACTCCAGAGCCCTGATCCCAGATGAGGACGCTGCCCACGTCTTTGCCTTGGGCATCCTTCAATTCAATCTTGGTTTTACCGACGCTGGTGGATGAGAAAGCAAAGAGCGCGACAAGAACTCCGCACGCGAGTAGGGGAAAGGACTTCATTTGGCCTCCTGAAGGTTTGAGAAAATTATAGCGAATCCCGAATAGGAGGCATTAATCACCAGGACCGGGCCTCAGCGATCTCAGATAGGCAACCACCGATTCTGCGTCCTCGCGGCTCATCCGAAATTGTGGCATAGGAGGTCGCAGATGACTTCCGTCAGTCCAAACGCCAGTCGTGAGCAGGCGAATCATGTCTTCGTCGCTGGCCGGTGGCGTGCCCGCAATTCTCGGCGCCTTCAATGGCCAATTCTCAGTCGGGCGAGCCGGCAACAACCACACCGAGGCTCCATCCAGCCAATGGCTGGTATCAAGCTTCCCCGAGTCGGTGCGAGGCGTGTGACACCTGCCGCACATCGCCACCCCCTCAACGATGTACTTCCCGCGCGCGACTCGGCTCTCGTTACTTCCGGATCTCGCGCTCGCGTTAGTCTGGCTGGTTGCCTGTGGCCGTCCGCTGACGCTCAGTACTGCCAGACCCACGATGATCGCAACCCAGGAAAACGATCGAAAGTCACGCGCCCTGAAACCCTAGAAATCCATGGCCTACGGTCATTGGATGAAGAGTCCCGATCCGAGGTTGATCCAAATCCTCGTCACGCCAGCTTTCCTTCGTGTACCGAAGCTTGCCCTGAGCGCGGCCGAAGGGTGTCCTTTGTGGTTAAAGCATTTAGGGGCTGCCAAAAAGTGCTCCCTTCGGCCCGCGGTCTCCACAGGATTGTGGAGTATACTGCGAACAAGTTCGAACTTCTTTGTTTGGGGAAATGCGTTTATGGCGTCCAATGCAGTCGAACCCGTGCCAGATCAGGTTCCAGCCGACGATTTTCAGGCGCTGGAAGAGAAGATTTATCGCACCATAGAGATGTACAAGGCGGCTCGTCAGGCCCAGGCATCGGCGGAACGCGATGCCCAGCGCCTGCGGCAGCAGATGGAAGACCGCGAAGAAGAACTCGTACGCCTTCGTCGCGAAACGGTGCAACTCAAGAAAGAGCGCGAGGACATCCGCGGCCGCGTCGAAAAAATGCTGGCCCAGATCGAGTCGCTCGCCGAGGCCAGTTAGCCCCGACGTATTGAGTTTCAAGAAGAGCTGTTTCTCCACGGAGAACATCGAATGGCGACAGCGACGAAAGATCATGCGGTGAAAGACGCCCAGAACGCCAGCGTGCGAGTGGAGATTTTTGACCAGGCCTATAACCTCCGCGGCTCCGATCCGGAATACATTCTCAAGCTCGCCGAATACGTCGATTCCAAGATGCGGGCCGTCGCCGCCGCCACCAACACCATCGACACCGTCCGCCTCGCCGTCCTGGCGGCCTTGAACATCGCCGACGAATTCCACCTCCTGAAGAAAAAAATTGATAACGGAGGAACCGATTATCTGAAGCGCGCGCATCAACTGGCACATGCGCTCGATGAAGTTCTGCAGGATGATCGCAAGGTGGGATAGTCCGCGCGCGGGTGTGATGTTCTTCATCTGCGTTTCGCTTCTTGCAGCCGCCTCCGCCCAGGAAACGACACTTCGCACCCGGTCGAACCTGGTCCTGGTTCCGACTCTCATAAAAGACGCTCAAGGAGCCATTGTCTACGGATTGCATTCTGATGACTTCGTCGTGGAAGACAACGGCGTCGAGCAACCAGTCCGCCTGGACGAAGCGCCGGAAGGGCAGCCGATCTCTCTGGTTGTCGCCATCCAGCGCGGGCGCCGCGCCTCCTATGAATTCCCGAGAATGCAGGGACTCCGGACCATGCTCGGTCCGCTCTTCGACATCGGCAGTTCCCGGATCGCGATCGTAGAGTTCGACGGTCAGGTGGAGTTGACTCGTAACTTTACCAACCGCGAAGCTCTAGTCGACGACGACCTCAGCAACCTGCAACCGGGCAACGATGGCGCTGCGATACTCGACGCGGTCTCCTATTCCATCCAATTGCTGCGAAACGAACCGGAGGACCGCCAGCGCGTCCTGCTCCTGATCAGCGAAACTCGCGATCACGGCAGTAAGGTGAAGATCGAAGATGCCGTCGCTGCCGTGGGTCAAGGCAACGTCATGATGTACGCCCTCGCCTTCTCTCCCGGTATTTCCAATATCCTCGACACCGGCCGGGGAGTGAACAAGAGCGAAATGCACCCGACACTGGACTTACTCGACCTCGCTTACCGCACTGCTCAGGCTATGCGGAAAAATGTCCCAGCTACCGTCACCTCCATGACCGGCGGCGAATACGAACTGTTCACCACGCGAAAGAAATTCGAAGTGCGGATGAATGACTTCACCAACCACCTGCACAGCCGCTATCTGCTGAGTTTCGCGCCCAAAGATCCCCGCCCCGGACTGCACCAGCTGCGCGTCCGTTTGAAAGATCCATCTAAGGGAACCGTGCTGGCGCGGACCAGTTACTGGGCGGAGGATGCGAATAAGAATTAGTCTCCCACCACCGGCGCGGAACTCGTGTCGGCGTCCAGGACTTCGCGTACCTTGGCCACCAGCGCTGATAACGTGAAAGGCTTGGCCAGGAACCACAGCCCGGGATCAAGCACTCCATAATGCACAATCGCATTGTCGGTGTAGCCCGAAATGTAGAGCACTCGTATTTTCGGGTACACTCTCTGAATCCGCTCTGCCAGTTGGCGTCCATTCATCCGCGGCATCACCACGTCCGTCACCAGCAGCCGGATCTCGTGATGATTCGATTTGCAGATCGCGAGCCCCTCCTCCGGCGTGCCCGCCGTTAACACTCGATACCCACACTGATTCAGAACCGAAGAGCTGAGCTCACGCAACTGCGGATCATCTTCGACCAGCAGAATTGTCTCCGTACCCCGCGACGCGCTGATCGGACTTTTGTCGGCTCCTGCCTGGTCTACCGGCTGGTCAACGCGCGGCAGATAGATCTTGAATGTCGTTCCTTGGTCCGGCTCGCTGTACACCCATATATAGCCGCCGCTCTGCTTGACGATGCCATACACCATCGACAGACCCAGCCCCGTACCTTTGCCAACCTCTTTCGTCGTGTAAAAAGGCTCGAAGATTCTACCCATCGTCTCTGCCGCCATCCCGTGCCCGGTATCGCTCACCGCCAGCATGACATACCGCCCCGGCTCCACCGGCTGATGTTCGCGCGCGTACGTTTCGTCGAGAGTGGCGTTGGACGTTTCCAGCGTCAGCTTGCCTCCCTGCGGCATGGCATCGCGCGAGTTCAGCGCCAGATTCATGATGACCTGCTCAATCTGTCCTGGGTCGGCCCTGACCATCCCGAGGTCGTTCGCTGGCACAGTCATGACTTCAATGTCTTCCCCAATCAGCCGCCGCAGGAGCGAGTCGAGATTCAATACGATGTCGTTGAGATTGATCACCCGCGGCGAGAGCACCGCCTTGCGGCTGAATGCGAGCAACTGGCGAGTGATCCCCGCCGCGCGTTCCGCGGCCGACTTGATCTGCCCCGTGCTGTCCGCCAAACGGCTTCCCGCGGGAACCCCATCCGACAGAATCTGCGAGTATCCCAGAATGATGGTCAACAGATTGTTGAAGTCGTGGGCAACCCCTCCGGCCAGCCTACCCACCGCCTCCATTTTCTGCGACTGCCTGAGCCTCTCCTCCAGCGCCAGCCGTTCCGTGGTATCCCTGATCCCGCTCGAAATCAGAATTCCCTGATCCGTCTCCAGGGGACTTAAGCTGACTTCGATGGGAAACTCCGTCCCGTCCTTGCGCAGCCCAGTTAATTCCAGCCGCTTGCCCGTTTCTTGCACTTGAGGTTGCTCGGCAAGCTCCGCCCGATGGGTAGGATGGAATTTCCGAAAGCGTTCAGGCATCAACGTTTCAATGGGCCGGTTCAAGAGTTCTTCCCGTTTGTATCCGAATAGCTTCTCCGTCTGCGCATTCACCAGCACAATCTTGCCCTGCTGGTCCGTCACCACCATGGCGTCGGGAGCGGACTCCAGCAATCCCCGGAATTTCGCCTCCGCCCTTTCTCTCTCCGTGACATCCTGCACCAAAGACGCCACTCCGAGCACGCGGCCGTTCTCATCCACCAGCGGAGTGTTGTACCACTCGCACGAAATGATTCGACCATCTTTCGTGACATTGTTGTTCGTGCTGCGACCTCCACCCTCCTGCTTCAGCAATTCCTGCCAGACGTGGCCCACTTGCGA
The DNA here is from genome assembly GCA_020073385.1 of Terriglobia bacterium. Taxonomy (GTDB): domain Bacteria; phylum Acidobacteriota; class Terriglobia; order Terriglobales; family Acidobacteriaceae; genus Sulfotelmatobacter. The sequence continues at coordinate 89,785 of JAIQFH010000008.1, forward strand.
ACGCCACTGGACGGGCACGATGAACTCGCCGTGCTGCCCGACCGCCTCTTCCCGCGAATAGCCGAAAATCTTCTCCGCCGATTGATTCCAACTCACAACATGGAAGCCCAGATCCCACTCCACCACTGCCAGTGGCGTGTTCTCAATGTGCATCCGCAGCCTCTGTTGCGACCGCCGAAACTCCTCTTCCGCGCGCTTTCGCTCAGTAATGTCTCGTGCAATCCCCAAAACCCCAACGATCTTTCCTTGCGCGTCTCGGTATGGACCTTTGGTGGTAAGAAATGTGCGGCTCGTTCCCGCTGCAGTGCCGACCTCTTCGTAGGTGATCGTACCGCCGGTCGTGACAATCTCCCGGTCTTTCTGCATGATGAAGCTGCCCGTATCGGGCGTGAACACTTCCACATCAGTTTTCCCGATAACTTGCTCCACCGTCAGCCCAACAAATCGCGCCGCCGCGGGATTCACCATCACATATCGTCCATCCCGATCTTTCACGAACACCGCGTCAATCGTGCTCTCCATAATGCCCTGCAACAGTGCGAGATTCTTTTGCAGTTCCTGCGAACTCACCAGCAACTGGCTTTGCACGACGAACAGCCGCCCGCCCGCTGCGGCAAATGAAACCAGCACCAGCACCACCGACCAATAAAATTGCTCGCGCGCAATGCTCAGCACCAGAGGAAAAACGATGGCAGGGATCACCAGCGGGGAAAACTGCGCCAAAAGCTGCAAACTTCTGGATTGCGACTCAACTTCAACCTTCTCTTCGTTCTTATTCCACGTGCCCGCAAGTAAGATCAGAAAACTGAAAGCCAGGGTCCACGCGAGATCAGGCCACTCCCCCTGTTTGTAGTGGCCTGAGGCTTGCGAGTAAAGGGTACCGTTCAGAACAATGGAATGAACCGCCAGGTACGCACCCATGGGTCCGAAATACGCTCGCTCCAGGCGGTTCCGGCTCATCAGAGCTCGGACTGCAAAGCTCACAACAACCAGACCAAAAAACAGGATTCCGGCTTGCAGTGCGCGCAGCTCCATCGTTTGACCCGCAGCCTGCCAGCGCGAGGGAACGTAGATCTCCGACAACTCGATGGCCAAGACGAGGGTGCAAACCTGCGCGAAGTCAAAGACCCGCAGCCACTGATATCCGCTGCCCAGATCGCGCGGACTCAGGAACAGCGTCATCACGATGGGCACGACCCAGAAAAACACAAGCACGTCACTGGGCCACAGCGTTCCCAGTGAGGCATGCAGGTAATCGTAATATTCGGTGTAGAGAGCTTGCCCGATCGAGCTCAGCAGTGCGGAAAAAGCTGCCAGCCGCCACACGCGTCGGCCAAACGGCCCGGCACGCCTCGAAGTCAGCCAGCACACAACCGACGCCACCAGAGGCGCCAGCGTGTCAATCCAATCGCCCCACAACGATGCCGCATCGCTCCCGTACCGCAGCGCGACGACGCCTACGTGCACGAGAACAAGAATCGCCGCCGCCGCAATTGCGGACGTGCGTAGCCTCGACATCCTTCGATACCGCTCCGGCGTCTCGCCGATCCGCGGACGAGCACGCGTTGGGCCCAATATTTGCCCCAGAGTATACACTCACAGACTGGCCCACAGAATCAAGTACTTGGAACGGTCCTTATTAGGTTCAAGACTGGTCTGTTCCAGTCGGAGAGTCCCCTTCTTGTAAACGCTGCGTTACTTTGGTTGCACGCATTCTGCCAACTATTTGCGCCTCTCCACTTGCCAACCGCTCGCGATTTCCCTAGCATCCACATTGAAGGCCGACCTGCCAGGTTGGTGATGGCGGGTAACCGATATTTGAACCAATGCAGAATGAACGGGAGCTCGACTCGAACTAGGATCCGGTGAGCGATGCTCCGCCATGCGGAGATGCCTAAAGGGTCTCGGCGAGCGCCCAACGTCTACCGACGGGTTCATTCTCGGCCCCGTCACACGGCTCAGTGGGTCGGCTTGTTTTCTAACTTCGATTTGCTCACGTGGGGACGCCCGCTCTCGGCCGTCCGGTCGAGCGAAGCTCGACAGCCCCTCCACAACTGCCGGTTGCCCCGCAAATCACCTCGCATTCCTGCTAGACTGATCCTTGTAGCAATTCCATCTTCACTGCATCTAATAACCAGTGTTCCCACAACTCTTCCACATCGGAAGCTTCTTCCTTCCGACCTACGGATTCCTGGTTTCGCTCGGAGTCCTTCTAGGTCTGTGGATCAGCGTCCGCAACTCCGAGCGCCTCGGCTACAACGGCGATAACGCATGGAACCTGGGGATTCTCGTCGTACTCTGCGGCATCGTTGGGGCGAAGGTTCTCTACGTCATCAACGAGTGGAGCTACTATTCCACCCACCCGCGTGAGATTCTCAGCATCAACACGCTGCAAGCCGGAGGCGTTTTCTCCGGTGGCTTGCTCGCTGCCTTCCTCGCTGCAGCGTGGTACGTCCACCGGCACCACATGCCACCGCTTGGCACTTGCGATGCCTTCGCCCCCGGGCTGGCTTTAGGCCATGCCATCGGCCGCCTCGGCTGCTTCGCTGCGGGATGCTGCTATGGCAAGCCCACGCATCACTGGTGGGGTGTGACGTTCCACAATCCCCTGGCCAATTCGATCACCGGAACGCCTCTCGGTATTCCCCTCGAGCCCACGCAGCTCTTCGAATTCGCCGTGGAACTCGCGAACTTCTTCTTCCTGATGTGGCTGCTCAAGCGCAGAAAATTCGACGGGCAGATCTTCGGAGCCTTCCTGTTCATCTACGGCGTCGCCAGATTCTTCCTCGAGTATCTCCGCGACGATCCCGGCCGCGGCTCCGTCTTCGGCGGCGCCATGAGCGGCACGCAACTGATCGCGATCGGCTTGGTGCTCGGAGGCGGGTTGATCTGGTGGCTCCGTCCTGGGTCCAAGGAAGTAGCGGCACGTCCTGTCAGCGCGACCCGCTAATTGTCAGATCGCCGCGGCTGCAGCACGGCGTACTTCGTAACCGTGTAGCCTAGAGCCGCTCCCAGAAACACATCCGACGGAAAGTGTGCGGCCGTCGTCACGCGAGAGAAACTGATCGCGGTCGCGAAGCTGTATGCCAGCCAAGGCACCCACTTGTGGTTGCGATATCGACTGGCAACGACGGTTGCCACGGAAAACACTCCGGCTGCGTGTCCGGAAGGAAAAGAACTGCCGTGAAACGGCGACTTCCCCCCGCTGAAAAAGGTGTCATCAAATGGCTGGCCTGCAGGCACGTCAATGGGCCGCTTTCTGCGCGTCACCGCCTTCATGGCAAGATCCACGATCGCAGAATCGGCATAGGCCTCGCCACACAGGATCGCCGTGTTCACCTGATATTGATCATGCCGCGCATAGCCCGCAATCATGAGGGTGGCCGGCACCGCGATCACTTCCGCGGAGGTGATATACGCATCGAAAACATCGTTCACATCGTCCAGTTGCCCCTGATGATTGCGAAAATAGGGCATGGTGTTCTTATCGGTCACGATGAGCACAGCAGTGCCGCCCACGATCGCAAGAGTCGGCACCCAGTGCTTGCCTTTCGCTAACTCCGCAGGAAATAGCCAAATCTTCTTCTGGTCGTGGAGAAAGTCTTTCGGCAGCGATCGCCACGACACTCCCCGATCTGACGCTGGATCTCCTCCGTGATGCGGATGAAAGACTGTCTCCGAGGGCGCATCCGGCAGGCCGCCGTCACTGTCCTGGGCCAAAGTTCGATGGACGGGAACACAAATGACGGCGCAAAAAATCACGCTCGATAGCCACGGCTTTCCGGCTGTAATCATCGGCCGACTTAGATGCTGTTTTCGATCTCAGGGAAGCCGTCGATCTCGCCTTAGCCATCATGACCTGTCGCAAGCGGTTAATATTGTGAAGCCAGATCACAATGGTTTGGGTAGGCACGGCTTCAGAAGCCGCTGAAAATGCCGATTGATCTGATTTTGAGACGGCACGGCGTCAGCCGTGCCGTTCAGTCCGCAAAGGACGCGGGCTCTAGCCCCGGGGGTAAAGCGCAACTTACTCCTTCGGGCCATTGTGAGACAGGTTCCATCCACTAGAAATGTCTGAAGCGCCGCCACCACCGATTTCTGTCATCGCGGAAGACGCCGGCAAGCGCCTCGACCAATTCCTGGCACTCCGCCTCGATGTGAGCCGCGCGCGCATCCAGCAACTGATCGCCGAGCAGAAAGTACTGGTGAACGATGAACCGGCCCGAGCATCCCTCAAACTTCGCGGTGGCGAACGCATCACCGTCGTGTCTCCGGCAGCGCGGCCACCGCTGCGAGCCATCCCCGAAGACATCCCGCTCCACATTCTCTACGAAGACGCCGACCTCGCCATCGTCTACAAGCCCGCCGGCATGATGGTCCACGCCGGGGCCGGTGCCACCGAAGACCAGCGCAATCGCGGCACGCTCGTCAACGCCTTGCTTCATCACTTCTCGAAGCTCTCCGCCTTGGGTGGCGAGATGCGGCCGGGCATCGTCCACCGTCTCGACAAGGAAACAAGCGGTCTGATAATCGTAGCCAAGAACGACTACGCCCACCGCAAGCTCGCCGCGCAGTTCGCCCGCCGTGAGGTCAAGAAGACATACATCGCCCTCGTCCACGGCTGGCCGAAGAAAGACGCGGGAACAATTTCAGCCAGCATCAGCCGCGACCGGGTCCGCCGCACCCGCATGACCACCCGCTACGCCGGAGGCCGCGAAGCCATCTCACACTACAAAGTCCTGCGCCGCATTGATTCAGTTTTCGGCAAATTCACCCTGCTCGAAGTCAGGATCGAAACCGGCCGCACTCACCAGATCCGGGTGCACATGGCTTCCCTCGGCCAACCGGTAGTCGGCGATACGCTCTATGGTGCCCCGCGCGAACTGCGCTCGCGCCCTGCGCGTGGCAAGCCAGCGAATCAACCGACAATCTCCCTCCCACGGAATTTCCTGCACGCCGCCGAGTTAGACCTAACGCATCCGCGAACGGGCGCCAGGATCGCTCTCACCAGCGCGCTTCCCAGCGAACTACAGGCGTTTCTGGAAGTTTTGGAAAAAAAAGACGGCAAGGATGTCTAACAAAACGAGGTTGCGCCGGGCGGCTATAATATCTGTATCCATGAGCACCTTGGGGACGAAACTTATCCTGGCGGCAAGGCTCTCCATAATTGCGCTTGTTGTTTTCAGCGCGCTGGCTCTGTCGGCTCAGGATTCTTCCACGCCGGCAAACGCGCCCGCATCGCAGCCTCAAGCGAAATCGGGCACGTCCGATCAGAAGCCTGCCGACCCTGGCGATCAGTCCCTGCCTACGATCAAGACCGGCACCGACGAAGTCAACGTTGTCTTCACCGTAACCGACAAGAAGGGTCGACGCATTACTGATCTCAAGCAAAACGATTTCAGCGTCGTCGACGACAACAAACCCCCTGAGCAGATTCGCAGCTTCCACGCCGAAACCAATCTTCCACTCCAGGTCGGCTTGCTCATCGACGCCAGCAACTCCGTGCGCGACCGCTTCAAGTTCGAGCAGGAATCCGCCATCGAGTTCCTCAATCAGACCATTCATCCGCAGAAAGATCAGGCATTCGTCATTGGCTTCGATGTCACTCCGGAAGTCACCCAGGACTTCACCGACAACACCGAGGCTCTGGCCCATGGCGTTCACGAACTCCGCCCAGGCGGTGGCACTGCTCTCTACGACGCCTTGTACTACGCCTGTCGCGACAAGCTTCTGAAAAACGCGAAGGGATTAACGGTTCGTCGCGCGATCATTTTGCTGAGCGATGGCGACGACAACCAGAGTCACGTCACCCGCGAAGAAGCGATCGAAATGGCGCAGCGTGCCGAAGCCATCGTCTACACCATCAGCACCAACGTCAGCGGCACCAAGGGCGCGGGAGACAAAGTCCTCGAGCGCATCGCCGATGCTACCGGCGGGCACGCCTTCTTCCCTTTTCAGATTCGCGAGGTAGCCGACGCCTTCGCCGCGATTCAGGACGAACTCCGCAGCCAGTACGCCATCTCCTACAAGCCAGCGGACCTTAAGCACGATGGCCGCTACCGGACCATCGAAATCGTAGCCAATGACCGCAAGAATCTCCGCGTGCGCTCACGCCGCGGGTGGTACGCCCCAGCGCAATAGCTCCGAACCTCTGGCGAAGAAGCATTCCCTTCGTGTAACTTCGTGTCCTTAGTGGTTATTGTTTTTTCGTCGGGGATCACTCGAATGCCCGGATACTCCGGCACTCCACTCCCAAAGAAACTCGGGATCAAAGACGGCCTCCACGTCTGCCTGATCGACGCTCCACCAGAAGTCGTCGCAGCACTGAAACGATCGCTGGAAAAATGCAAGCTCGCCCGCGACGCTAAAGCCCCGCTGGACTTCGCCATGCTCTTCACGAAATCCGCGGCGTCTCTAAACAAAGAATTCACGCAACTCGCAAAGAATCTGGCTCCCACCGGCATGCTCTGGGTCAGTTGGCCGAAAAAGACCTCTGGCGTCCTTACCGACCTCAACGAGAATATCGTCCGCGAAATCGGCCTGGCCGCCGGACTAGTCGACGTGAAAGTCTGCGCCGTAACCGACGTCTGGTCTGGATTAAAATTCGTCCGTCGTCTCAAAGACCGTTAACGCACCCAAGGAAGAAACATGATTCGAGTAGGACTCATCGGATTCGGCTTGGCAGGACAGGCATTCCACGCTCCCATGATCCGCGGCGTCAAAGGCATGGAGCTAGCATGCGTTTTCGAACGCAAAACCAACATCGCCAAAACGCGCTATCCCGAAGTGAGGATCGCCCGAACTCTCGACGAGATGTTATCCGACAAATCGATCAACCTCGTCGTGGTCGCCACTCCAAACGACACCCACTACTCGTACACAAAGGGTTCGCTGGAAGCCGGCCGCCACGTGGTTGTCGACAAGCCCCTCACCCCGACGATGGCCGAAGCCGAAGAACTAGTCCGCCTCGCCGCCAGCCGTGGCCTCCTCATCAGCGTTTATCAAGACCGCCGCTGGGACGGCGCATTCCTGACTGTGAAAAAACTGATTCAAGCTGGCGCAGTCGGCAAAGTCGCCGAATACGAAGCGCGCTTCGATCGCTTCCGCCTCGACTCCAAGCCCGGCGCCTGGCGCGAAAAACCTGAATTTCCTGCCGCAGGCGTTCTGTGGGACCTCGGCCCGCACCTCATCGACGGCGCCTTGGTCCTCTTCGGCGAACCGGAGTCCATTTATGCCGCGGCTCTCCGTCAGCGTGAAACTGCCGAGATCGACGATGCCTTCGACGTCATCATGCAATATCCGAAATTGCGAGTCACACTCCGCGCCCGCATCATTGCCTACGCGCCGAGCCACCATCTTCTCATCCACGGAACCGAAGGCTCATTCGTAAAATACGGAATGGATCCGCAGGAGGAAATCCTGCGTAGCCCCAAGTACCCCGACGGACTCGACTGGGGCAAAGGCTGGGGACGCGAAACCGAAGAACACTGGGGAACCCTCACCCGCGTCGGCGAAAACCCGCGCAAGATCGAAACTGAAACCGGCGACTACCGTGGCTTCTACGTAAACATGCGCGACGCCATCGAAAACAGAGCTCCGCTAGAAGTGCCCCCAGAGCAATTCCTCCGCACTCAGCGAGGCTTGCTCCTCTCTCACAAAAGCAGTCGCGAAAAACGCGTCGTAGATTGGAGCGAACCAGTAGAGTAGCTCACGCCACCGATCAAATGAAACGCGAGGGTGCCCCATCCTTGTCGCGTATTGTGCGACAGGGTGGGGATTTTGATTTCTCTTAATGTCGATCAGGATGGATGGCACTGAGCCCCAAACTGAGAACTGACTTCTATCCCCCGGCCTTCAGCTCCGTCAACACCTGCTTGGCAATTTCCTTCAGCGTCTCGAACACGCCGACGCCTTGAAAGGCAACCGCCTCGACGATGGGCTCATTTTTCTTGCGGAGTTCGGTGGAGAGCAAATCAACCGGCAGAATGTTCGGCAAATCGCGCTTGTTCAACTGGAGCACGTAGGGAATCTTGTTGAAGTCGTAGCCGTGCTCCTTCAGGTTCGACATCAGGTTGTCGAGCGCCTCGACGTTGGCGTCCATGCGCTGCTCTTGCGAGTCGGCCACGAACACGATCCCGTCAACACCGCGCAGAATCAGCTTGCGGCTGGCGTCGTAGAAAACCTGTCCTGGAACGGTGTAGAGGTGGATACGCGTCTTGAATCCGCGCACCGATCCCAGATCGAGCGGAAGGAAATCGAAGAACAACGTACGTTCAGTCTCGGTGGCCAGCGAGATCATCTTTCCCTTCTGCTGGTCCGCCGTCTTCTGATAGATGACCTGCAGATTCGTCGTCTTGCCGCCGAGCCCGGCGCCATAGTACACGATCTTGCAATTGATTTCCCGGGCTGCGAAGTTGATGAAACTCAAAGGCTTTCCTCGAAGGCAGACACCCCTTCGCGGGGCTGCCGCCTGCACAACGGTCCCTTTTGGAGGCTCGCGGTCTTTATATCATACGGGGGGTACCGACCGCAGGTTACTCAGGTGACTCCGGTGCCAAAGCCGCCCCAATTTGCGGTCCTTCGACCGCCAAACCGATCATCGAGCCGGAGGGATTGGATAATATCCGGCCCTGGTGTAGATGTTGAGGTTCTTCCCGTGGCCAAGCACTCGGACCTCAATGTCGCGGTACGCCGAACTGGAGGCAACCGCCCTGGGCTTATATCCCAGCGTGTACTGATTACGCGCCTCGGAGGCAATCTGCGTGTAGGCCTGTTCGATCGAATTCCGCGAGAGTTCGGTGAATACGTCACCCCCACCCGTGGCGTTAGTGTATTTGGGCAGTATGTCGCTGTACCCATGGCGAAACACGTGGGGAAGCTTCTCCACCTGTTTATAGACCGGAAGCGCACCCATATCGAGCACAACTGCCTTCACCTGGATACCTTGCGTCTCCAGCACATGTAGCACGTCGTTGTAACTGGCTCCGCTGCCGAGTTCTCGTCCGTCACTGATGACGAAGATCACTTTTCGTCGCGTACGGTCGCGCTTGCTCAAGTCCAGCGCCGCCCGCAGGATCGCATCATTCAATACGTGCGCCTCTTTCGGTGGCGTGTACACTGGCGGCGGTCCCGATGTGCCCACCGGAATTCCATTCACCATCGGTGGCTGCGGTCCCAGTGGCCCGCCCAACACCGGAGGACCATTGTTGTGTCCTCGCACCAATTTCAAAGAGTCTAGCGTCGCCGTCAGCCTCTCGGGTTTGCCTGTGAAATCCGTTACCCTGCTGACCGTACTGCTGTAGGTGTAGAGCGCCACTTCATCGTAGGGGCTGAATGCGCCTACCAGGGCTGAATACGTCTGATTCACCTTCTGTACCGACACGTCAGCCATTCCGAGATCGATCAGGACCGCGACCGAAAGCTGAAACGGGTCGCTGGTGAAGTAAGTCAGCTTCTGCGGCTTGCCATTCTCCAGCACCGTGAAATCTTGCGGCAGCAGCCCATCCACACGTCGTCCTTGTTTGTCCTTCACCATCACAGGAATCAGCACAAAGTTAACCGGCGTATAGATCTTGTAAAGATCGTCCGTCGGATTGATCTGATTTTTCGGTGCGCTACCCTGGGAGTTTGCCTCCGGCATACTCCCGGGCGGAACAGTTTCCACAGGCGGCATCTTCGGCTGGGCTGGCTTCTCCTGATCGCCCTGCTCGGTGGAACTGCTGGTAGCGGGCTGACCCGCGTCCGGCGCTTGACTCGGCTGCGGTGTCTTTTCCGGCTCCGGCGCAGGTTTCGGCGGCGGCGGCTGCACCGCGGAAGGTGCATCCGGAATCTCCTGCGACGACTGAGCGTTAGCCGGACTCTGCGTTTGATTTGATGTCTGACTCTGTGCCTGCCCCTGCGAGCCGCCCGATTGCGCTTGTGCGACTGATATCCCTAAGACACACGCTATTGCCAAAACCCCCAGCCGCAAGGCGGCGACAGAATACAGCCCACGGCGCAAGCCGTGGGTATCCGCGCCAAAGGCAGCCAAGCCCCGAAGGGGCGAAAGAAAATGCGCGTTCCACCGTCCGAAAAGCCCCCGCAAACCCTGGATATCCACTCTCATCGCCGCCCGCCGCGAAAAATCCACGTCCACACCCCTTTGGGATGCCAATTCCATCCCGTTTGGTGCATCTAACCTACAGGATTAGACTAACAAAAGAACCTCTCGAGAGTCCCCATGCTCAAAAGCCCCAGCTTTCGCCGACTTCTGCCCAGTTTGGCCCTCGCTACCCTGGCACCATTTACCTGGTCCCAACAGTCTTCGCAGCCCGCACAGTCCCAGCAGCCAGCCGACCAGAACCCCGCCGAAACCCTGAAGGTCAACGTCAACGTCGTCCAATTATTCTTCAACGTCAAAGACAAGCACGGCGCACTTATCCCCAACCTGACCAAAGATGACTTCTCGATCGCCGAAGACGGCAAGCCTCAAACCATTAAGTATTTCGCCGCCGAATCGAACTTGCCTCTCACCATCGGCATGATGATCGATGCCAGCGGCAGCCAGCGCAACGTCATCGACATGGAGAAGGAAGTCGGCGGCGCCTTCCTCAAACAGGTTCTCACCGACAAGGACGAGGCCTATGTCATCAGCTTCGATATCACCGTCGATCTGCTGCAAGATTTCACGCGCGACACGCGCCGTCTTCAGACAGCCCTGAACAAAGCCAAGGTCAACGTTGACTACACCAGCGGGGGAATCCCCGGCATGGGCGGCGGTCCCGTCCCCACACAGAACGCTCCCGGGACCCTGCTGTACGACGCCGTCTATCTCTCCGCCCACGACATGTTGGCCAAAGAAGTCGGCCGCAAGGCAATGATCCTTCTCACCGACGGCCAGGATGAAGGCAGCCGCCTCAAACTCCGCGACGCAATCGAAGCCGCACAGAAAGCCGACGCCATCGTCTATGTCCTGCTCTGCGCCGATCGCGGAGGATACTTCAGTTCAGGCATGTCCTACACCGGCGAAGGCGACATGCGTAAACTGACCGAGCAAACCGGGGGCCGCGTCATCAACGTCGGCAACAAGTTCGACAAGCTTCGCGAAGCCTTCGACCAGATCGCCGCCGAACTCCGCAGCCAGTACAACGTGGGCTACGTCCCCACGAATCTCCAACTCGACGGCACCTATCGCAAGCTCGAGATCAAGAACAAGCAAAACTACAAAATCCAGGCCCGCGCCGGATACTACGCCGCCCACAGCCAAGACTGAATGTAGCGCCGGCATCTCGGCTGTGGCGAGGGCGCCTCGCCCTCGCGCGTTGTCGAGCACACAGAACTGCATCGATCCTCATGGATCCACTCGTAGTTCACCGTGGAAGAGCGGCCCTTCAGGGCCGCGTTAAGCGCCCCAAAAGACTCCGGGCTTCAAGCCCCTGTGCTAGTTCCCCTCGTCCTCGGCAGCCAACGCAGATCGCCTTCACGCACTCTCTGCTAAACTCCTCTTCCTAGGAGCCACGAGCATGCCACGCTTCTCCCGCAGATCCTTCCTGCACCTCACCACTGCCGCTTCTGCTGCCACGGCTTTCCGCGTCATGACCGAGCCCATGTTCGCCGCTGCGGCCCGCCGACGTCCGCACGCTCCCGATGCCGTCATGATCGATTCCAACGAGAATCCCCTCGGCCCCTGCCAGGCCGCGCGCGAAGCCATGGCCACAATCCTACCGCAGGGTGGACGCTATCTCGATAATCTCACCGACGAACTCGTCGCCACCTTCGCCCAGATCGAAGGCCTCAATCCCGACTACATCCACGCCACCGTCGGCTCGACTCCGCCGCTAGCTTTGAGTGTGCTGGCCTTCACCTCTCCGCAGAGGAGCTACGTCACCGCCGATCCCGGATTCGAAACGGGCATGATGACGGCCGACCACTCCGGGGCGCGTGTCATCAAGGTTCCGCTCACCAAAACCTATGCCCACGATGTCAAAGCCATGCTGGCCGCAGGTTCCGATGCAGGTGTCTTCTATATCTGCAACCCCAACAATCCCACCGGAACCCTCACGCCCCGCTCCGACATTGAGTATCTAGTCGCCAACAAGCCGAAAGATTCGATCGTCTTGATCGATGAAGCTTACATTCACCTCACCGAAGCCCCCAGCATGCTCGACCTGGTGAAGACCGGAAAAGATGTCATCGTGCTCAGAACATTCTCCAAGGTCTACGGCCTGGCCGGAATTCGCTGCGGATTCATCATCGCCCGTCCTGACCTCGCCGACAAAGTCCTCCAGCGCGGGGGATTCAACTTCATGCCAGTCACCGCCGTAGTCGCCGCCACCGCCAGCTTGAAGGATTCAAGCCTCGTCTCCGAACGCCGTCGCATCAACGCCACGATCCGCCAGCAGACATTCGACTGGCTCACCCGCAACGGTTATTCGTTTGTTCCTTCCGAGTCCAACTGCTTCATGCTCGATACCAAACGTCCCGGCCAGGAAGTCCGCGATGCCATGGCCAAAGAAAATGTCTTGATCGGACGCATCTGGCCCATCATGCCCACGTACGTCCGCATCACCGTGGGCACACAAGAAGAAATGACGAAATTCCAAACCGCCTTCCAAAAAGTCATGAAGGCGTAAGTCCGTGAAGAGCGGCCAATCCCGCCCGCTTACTTTCAAATCAATGAAGGTAAGGTTTCCCTTCGTGTACCTTCGTGTCCTTAGTGGTTGAAGTCTTTCAAGATCGCAGCGCAACCATCCGACGACCAGCAGTCACTCCGCCCTCGATTACCAACGTAAGCTGCCACGGACCTTGTGGCTTCGTTAGCTTGATAAAAGGGACCCAATTCCCGCGGTTCCCTGCCAATCCTCCATGACCTCTGCCGCCGCAGCCCTCGGTGCGCTCAACCTCGCAGGAGTTCGCCTGCTCTGCACTATCGGCAGCTGCGCCGGATTGATCGTCGTTCTATTAGGACTCCGGCTCAATCGCAAGGCCCATAGCTCGTCGCAAGAAGCCCATTCCCCAATCACCGACGCACGTCCCGTTGCCCAAGCGCCGCCAGTGCAATCTGCCGCCGCATCCCAACAGATCATTCGCCTCACCACCAACCCCGGAGCGACTCGAAGCTCCGAAATGAGCCAGCAACAAAAGATCGCAGCTGCTCTGGATAAAGCGGGAATCGCCACCTCTGCCACGTGGTCGAATCCGGCCCCGTCGAGCGAGCCGGCAACCGAGCAGCAGACTCCCGCTATTACCCCGGGCCAGGCTCCAATCCAGACGCACGCTTCAAGCCTCATTCGAAGAATGTTTCTGCTGGGTGGCTCGATGCTCGCCCTGATAAGCCTGATCGTCTTCCTGACCATTCGCTAGCTCGTGCCCCGTTTCGCAAGCCGCCGAGCGCACTCTCGCATGCACCACGCTCCTAACCCTATCCATGTCGCTCGTTACGTAGTCCACACGATCCGCTCTAGTACAATCGAACCCGTGAGCGACACGGTCCGCATCGGAATCCTGGGCGACTTCAACGCCGATTTCCGCTCACACCACGCCACCAACGACGCCCTGCAGCATGCCGCCCGCAAACTCAAGATGGAAGTGCAAGGCGAGTGGATCCCGACTCCGTCCCTCATCAGGCCCGACGCCGAAAAGACCCTGGAATCGTTCGACGGACTGTGGGCCTCGCCCGGCAGCCCATACAAGAGCTTCGAAGGCATGCTCAGGGGCATTGAGTTCGCCCGCCGCCGCGACTGGCCCTTCCTCGGCACCTGCGGCGGATTCCAGTACGCCTTCATCGAATTCGCGCGCAACGTGCTCCACATCACCGACGCCGATTCCGCCGAAAACAACTCCGGATCCAAGAACATCATCATCTACCCCGTCGCCTGCGCCGTCCCCGACCGAAATGGCAACGCCCCCAAGCTTTCCGGCGCCGTACCCGAGATTCGCCTTCGTCCCGGTTCCTACCTGCAGACGTACTACGGCAAAGGCAAAGAAGTCGTCACCGAAGAATTCTTCTGCAACTTCGAAATCAACCCCGACTTCGAATGGACGACGATGGAAGCCGGATTCCCCGTAGTCGCCCGCGGCCCGCAAGGCGAAATCCGCGCCATCGAATCCCCCACGCACCGCTTTTATCTGGCGACGCTGTTCCAGCCCCAGCTGTCGTCGACGGAAAAGAATCCGCACCCGCTAGTCCTGGCCTTCGTCCAAGCCGCCGCCGACTGGGGCAAGAAGAAGCTAGACGACAGCGTCCTGGAATAACGCAAAATCACTCACCACAGAGGACACAGAGTTACACAGAGAAAGTCTCTCCGTGATCCTCCGTGACCTCTCTGGCGAGTTCTTGTCCCATTACCAAAGTCCACTTACCCGAACCGTTACCGTCCACTCCCCAACCGCATCTGGAGCACCCGACCACTCACCGCTACACTCACTTCCGTCGGTCGCCCTCCCCAAGCCGCGCCCGCAGGAGCCACGTCCATCTATGCACATGCAGTTGATTGACTCGTTCCGCATCCCTTTCTCGACGCTGATGAGCTACATCCCCGTGATCGCTACGATCGTGACCACGTTCTTCAGCATCGTGCTCGCGCGCGCCACCCTGCGCTACGTCGAGTCCACCGACAAAGGACTCGCCCTCGCCCGCGAAGAATTCGAGCGCGAATGGAATCCCGACCTGCACATCAAAATGGAGCGCGTCTCGAACACCGAAGCCCAGCTCATCGTCACGAACCTCGGGAAGACATCAGTCCTGCTGCAGCTTCTGCAATTGCGCAAGCTCACGCACGCCACGCCTTTTGAGCGCTGCCGCCTCAACGATCCGCTAGTCGGAGGCCTCACCTGGACGCAGGAGATGGGCAAGCGCCTTCTCGCCTGCACGGGATACGAATTCGAAGGCCCCATCGCCGCCGCGATGACCTTCTACGCCGCCGGACGCATGTATCGTACCGACTGGTTCCGCTCGCAGATCGTAGTCCGCGAAGGCCGCATTGTCAGCCTCGAGCCCAGCAACATGCCCACGCGGAGAGTGCGTCAGGTGGAACGTAAAGGACAACAGGATCGCCGCCGCGAATTCGTCCAAGACGTTGCGGCTGGAGCCGCTCCGGAAAAAGAGGCAGCCAAGCCCGAAGAGAAGTCCTTCGGCGCGGGGGCGTGAGGCGCGGCATTCCGTTTTGGGTGGATGTTTACTCTTTGCTAACGGTGGGGGCCCCCTCCCCCTTTGGTCTATTGGAATCATGGGTTTAGGGGAAAATCTCGAAAAAATCTATGGGCGTCAATAATTTAGGGGCAAAATCTTGAGCCCCTAAGAGTTACGCCGACTTGGAATGCCAAAGAGCGGAGGGGTATACACATCAGATTTAGTCCTCGAGCTGCAACGAAGTCAATGCTGGAGCACGAGAAATTTCAAAGTGCTTCCCGAATCGGGAAAACGATGCGCCAGCTGTGGAACAAGTGTTGTGCCCTATTCATCGAAGCTCCTTGCCACTGAGTCCAAGTAACCCTTACCAAAGACTGCCGCTCCTGCCAATTCCCTAAAGCTCTTCACGTCCGCTGCCGATCCTATCTTTCAGGAGACCACTATGATCACTCCAGTCAGCAGCGTTCACCCGACCGACGTTCATCAGGTCGCGCATCCGCCGGCAGAACCGAAACCCGATCCTCACGCCCAGACTCCGCCCGTTGTGAAGAGCGGCGAGGTGTCGCAGGACCAGGTCACGCTCAAGAGTGCCGGCCAGCCCGACCACGACCGCAGGTAAAGCCGGTTCCACGCGGCTTCGAAACACCGGGGCTAAAGAGTGCGCGTGAGAACTTTCAGGCGTCCCTCCGGGACGCGCTCAGTGTTCCACTTTACCCGGCGCTGAAAGTGCCGGGCTATTCTCAGACGCCCCTCCGGGGCGCAAATCCTGCCCGCTTGTCCCACAGCGCGGATTGAAAATGCGGTTCTCACGCACACTCTAAAGCCCGTTAAGAGTTGAGGCGCTTTACGCGGCGCTGGAGGCGCCGCTCTTCCACGGTTGCGTCGACGTCTTGGCCCCCGAAACAGACTTCCCCTGTCCCCGCGGTGTCTGTCATTGTTAGGACGACAGCTATGAAGACCTTCCTTCGCGCCCTAGGACGCATCGCCTTTGTCGCACTCCTTTTCGTCCTCGCGTCGATCATCTATTCCACCTGGCGCGGGTACATCCGCTTGTATTTCCGGGTCGATGGTCAAGTTCTCATCAATGGGCAAAAGACATCCGGATACCTCCACGCCAACACCGACAAAACTATTCTCCTGCTGACAAGAACCGACGACTCACGGCCCGAAACCTACCTTGTCTCTCTGGGACCCACCAAAACAATCATCGACTGTGGAGAATGGCACCCGCTGCGCTTCCTGCCTCTCCCTGTTGGCCATGCGAATCCACCTTGCTCTGCGTTCACCATCGACCGCGCGAAAGTCCACGATCCACCAACCACAGCAAGCGCCACGGCCGGCCGAAACTTCATCGAGTTCTCGACGACCTCCGGCAAGAAGGTCAGAGCGCAGTGGTAAGCGTGGGAGCCCCACCCTCATCGCGCCTTTCGCAACAGGGGATTTTTGAGTTTGCGTTCTTACGCCACCCCACCCGGGTGTTATCAACGGCGCTGCGGCCCGATACTTCCGGGCCGCCGGACAGCCGGGGGCGGCTGTCCCCACATGGTTTTTGCCAAGGTCGTCCGTCCCATGGGGGCCGTTGTCGTCACGCCGTCCGCTCCAGTTCGCGGATGTACTCGACGACCGACTCACTCCAGCCGTCGATGTGCGTCCACTTGCCGTAGCCGACGCCGTTCTTGTAGCTGGCCACGTTGATCACATAGCCCTTTCCCTTCGGTCCAGGCACCGTGTCGTGCGCCTGTTCGTCGGTGATGACGATCAGGCGATCGTAGGCCTGCTTCTGGTTGAGCTCGGCTACTGCATTGCCGAGCATGGTGCTCGAGTGCGGCTGCGAGGCGTCGATCGCGTCGCGGAGAGCGAATCCGCGGCGCGCCGGAACCTCGACCAGCTTGTCGGAAAAGCTGAACACCACGACCTTTTCGCCGATCTCGCGCAGCAACACCGCGAGGCCGTAGGCCGCGTCGGTGCGCTGCATCTCGGAACGCTGCGAGAGCGAAGCGGTCATCGAGCCGGAAACGTCGACCAGCACAATGGTCTTCCCAGGCAATGCGTCGCCGCGCAGCTTTTCGGCACCCGCAACGCACTTGAGCATCGCCTGCTCGAGCGCCTCTTCCCACTGCGGAGCGTATCGCGCCGCAGCCAGGAAGCGGAACGGCAGCACGCGCGAAGTGCTCATGGAGCCGAGCGCGGTGAGAACGAGATCCTCGTTCACACCAACGTCGCGCATGTTGCGCAGGTTGCGGAGCAGAGCCAGCGCGCCGAGCTTCTCCTCTCGAAGCAGACGCTCCCAGGCCTCGCGCTTGTTGGCGCCAGAGCTCAGCGCCACTTCCCAAGTGTCAGGAGCAGTGAGCTCTCCGGCGATCAGGCGCTTCCACACTTCTGCCTGCGCCTCGTCGCGTGGTTTGGCGTGAGCGAGGAACAGAACGTCGCGCAGCTTGATGGGTCCGCCGCGATCGTACTTCGCCAGCGCGTACGCATCGAACTTCGGAAAGGCCGCAGCCAGCCCCTTCTTCACCTGCGCGGAGAGAGGCACGCGACCGTCCTTCCAGTAGATGGCGACGAACTCGGCGAGCTCGTCGGCACGCTGGATGACACGCGCGAGCGTCTCGGCCACGAGTCTGCGATGGGTGGCGTGACGCGCCATCTCACGCACGAGCAGAAGCGGCGCGTGACGCAGCTTCATCTTCTCGCGCGCCTCGACGGCGAGCGCAGCCACCTTCTCGGCCGACACCTTGGTAACAAGTTCCGCGATGCGGCCTGCGATCTCGACTCCGTCCTCGTAGAACTGGCTCTCCCAGAGCAGGCAAGCCAGCACCGAGCGCCGCAGTTGCAGCTCCGTGGAGATGTTGCGCGCGGGAGCACCTTGGTGCGTGCGCGGACCAAAGTTCAGGTTGAGTAGGTTGAGTCGAGCCATTTGTGGCCTCCTTTCGATTTGAGCAGTGAGCTGTGAGCAAATGAGCTGAGCCATGAGCTTCTAGTTCTGGCTTCTAGCCCCGCAAACTCTTTGTTATTCCGATCCGCGTAGCGGTGAGGAATCTGCTGTCCTAACTGCTGCAGTCCTCGTAGTCTATTTTTCCAGCACGGCAGCTTTAGAACTTTCGCGTTCTTCGATCTCGTCGTGCTTTTGGCTTGCTATGATGAATCGTTTGCTTTTTTTGAGGTCGCAAATTGCGACCTCAAGTTTGGTTATCACCCATGAACAAAACTGCAATCATTCTCGCCCAGAGAGTCAGTTCGAAGATCCTGATTCTGCGCAATCAAAAGATCATTCTCGATTCGGATCTGGCCGAACTTTACGGCGTTCCGGTCAAGCGTCTGAACGAGCAGATCAAACGAAACCATGAGCGATTCCCGGCCGATTTTCTTTTCACCCTCACGAGCGAGGAATACCAAAACTTGATGTCGCAAGATGCGACCTCAAGTTCAACCCATGGTGGACGCCGCTATCTGCCGAACGCCTTCACCGAACACGGCGCGATTATGGCTGCGACCGTGTTGAATTCGAAGCGCGCCATCGAAATGAGCATCTTCGTTGTGCGCGCCTTCGTGCAGATGCGCCAAGACATGGCCGTGAATCAGCATGTCGTGTCGAAGCTCTCCGAACTCGAAGCACGACTCGACGGCCACGATTCCGAACTTCAGGAACTTGTCGGGGCCATCCAGGAACTCATCGCACCGTTGCCGGCCAACAACCGGCGCATCGGATTCGAAACGCCGGCACTCGCCCCGCCGAAACCTCCGACAAAAGACTGAACCTACATCACACGTCCGCAGTGCCCTCATCGTGACAAAACTCGCCGGGGAATTCGCGGCAACGGTTTTGCTCTGCCAACTGAGCTACATGCTCCTGGTTGGGACCATGGCAGGACTCGAACCTGCGACCTTCGAAGGAACCGTTGACTTCGCCACCGGCGAGACTTGCTGATGCTGGCGAGGCGAGCACCGATTCGACTTCCTCTTCTACATACTGAGAAATTCGATCATGTCGTGCGTTCAGTCATTCGGAGGGCACGATTTCAGGTTCGTCCTCTTCGCTCGATTCAGTTTCCGCTTCGTTGGCGAATCCGACTGGGCGATTCACGTCTTTCGTGCGGATGATCCAGGCAATCTCTTCCATGTCGGCCTTGCTGGGCACACGTTTGTCGTTGTAGTCGGTGCACTGGCTCACCTTGAACGGTACCGCGTGCGCTGGTCGTAGAAACGCGCAGAGGATGATCTCTTCGCTTTCCGCGAATCCGCGCTGGATGTGCGCCCAGTAGCACGAGTTGCACAGCGACTCGGTTGTTTGCGGCTTTCCGCTTCGGATGACGACTGTCATACAGTTCTCTTCTAACCGGCACTTGGCCGGAGTTGCATTTCTAAATTAATCAGCCGGGGAATCAGCGACAAAGGTGTAGGTGCTCTATCCACTGAGCTACACGGGCACAATTCCCGTGGCAGGATTCGAACCTGCGACCACCCGCTTAAGAGGCGATGGAACCCTCGTCTTCACCACCGGCCGAACTTGCATAGGCTGAAGCCAAACGGGGGCTAAAGAGTGTGCGTGAGAACTTTCAGGCGTCCCTCCGGGACGCGCTCAGTGTTCCACTTTACCCGGCGCTGAAAGCGCCGGGCTATTCTCAGACGCCCCTCCGGGGCGCAAATCCTGCCCGCTTGTCCCACAGCGCGGATTGAAAATGCGGTTCTCACGCACACTCTAAAGCCCGAATCAAACTCCGCGCTGGACGCGGCCCTGAAGGGCCGCTCTTCCACGTTAGGGTACGCATGCGTGCCACCTCCAGGCATCTGCGCAACTTCGAAGGCTACACAAGTAACAAACTCTCGCCGGGGAATCAGCGAGAAGAGAATCGACTCGAGGCCGATCGCTGCGGCAACCCTGTGTTTCGGGACGACGCCCCCAGACCCTTGCGGATCCCGGCATTCCCGCAGCGCAGCACCTCGGCAGGGCTCGCTACCCGGCTTCGTCGCATCGTTTGGCGCGAAGTAACTCTTCTCTTCACCACCGGCGAAACTTGTGGAGCGATGCACCTCAGCGGCTAAAGCCGGGTTCTAAAGTGCGCCTCAACGGCACGAGTAAACTCGTGCCCCACCCAATCACGAATTAACTCGAACTCGTCCTGCCTCCATTGCGTGCAGCGCGGGCGAAAAGACCCGCGCTGCAACTGCGGTCGCAGCCAGGGAACTGGAATCACGGTTGGGGGCTCGAACCCCGGCCTGTGTTACCAGGCACGCCGCGAAGTTGCCGTGAACTTCACCACTGACTGAATTTCGGTTGGCGCCGAAACGTCCGCGCGTTTTACGAACCGTTTTGGTCAGGGAACGGTCGGTAACGGATTGGGCTTGCGCCCCGAGGGGTCGAACCTCGCAACACGATCTCCGAAGAGAGCGGGCTGTTCTTTCCAAGAGAAGTATCCGTTGCCTTTCACCACTGACCGAACTTAACCGGCTGTGTTATCCGAGCTTCGCTCGGAGGGCGGCCCCTTCGACTGCGCTCAGGGCAGGCTGCGTCCGCACCTACACAATCCGGTGTACACGAGTGCGTTTTGCTGGGGGAATGAACGGCAGCGGCAATGGTCGATTAACAGTCGAAGGAACCGCTGCCTTCGCCACCCAGCGTACTTTTTATTTTGTTAGCTTTGCGTTAAGGGCGCCGAGGAACTAATTAGCGCAATTGGACGACGCCCTGAAACTGACTTGGCATAGATAAGGCCTTGTCAGCCCGCTAAGCGATTTGTGCGTGTTTATCGACAAATTTGGGCGTCCTTTCCTTTGAGGATGTCTGAAGATGCCATAACTCTTAGCTTTTGGCAAGAGGAAAAATTGACATCCGCGAGAATTATTTCGTCACATCAACGCGTCGGTCACCTCAGGGGCTGAAGCCAAGATCTTCTTCGCTCCCGCGGCACGGCTAAAAGCCGTGCCCTTTCAAGACTCGTCCATAAGGGAGTTGTGGATCCGCCTAGCGAAACAACAGTCCGGAAAATTCTGTCAGATTTCTGCGCCACACCATCCACGTGTGCATCCCGGGAGTTTCGATGTCCGTGTGTTGTACGCCTTTGGTTTTCAGCCACTCGCGCAGGTTTCGATTTGCGGTGATGAGCCTGTCTTCGGTGCCACACGCAATCCACAAGAGCTTCAACTGCTGGTTGGCCTTGCTGTCGAGACCGGGGAAATCCTTGTCGAACGGATCCGGAAGCCCTCCGGCGCTGAACGCTCCAACCCAGGCGAACTTGTCGAGATTATTGAGGCCGGTCAACAGCGATTCCGATCCGCCCATGGAGAGTCCCGCAATCGCGCGCGAGTTGCGGTCTTTGGTGATGCGATACTCGCTCTCGACTTTCGGCATGACCTCGGTCAGAAGCGCCTCGCGGAATTTCGAGAGATTCTGCTCGCGCACATCGGGACGGTTGGAAATACCTCCCCAACCGGCGCGAATCACTTCCATGGTGCCGTAGCCGAGTGGCATCACTACGATCATCGGCTTGGTCTTTCCTTGCGCGATCAGATTGTCGAGGATGATGTTGGCACGGCCGACCGCGGTCCATCCGCTGGCGTCGTCGCTGTATCCGTGCAAGAGATACAGAACTGGATACGTCTTCTTCGCGGCGGGATCGTAGCCCGGCGGCGTGTAGACGTAGAAATCGCGATCGTCGTTTGCGACCGCTGACCGGTAGAAATGATGGTGCACTTCTCCGTGAGGCACATCATTCAATTCCCAGGGCAGCGATCGCTCACTTTGCACATGGACCATGTTCTCAGTGGAGAGCAGATTCGGTTTTAAGAGAGGGTTGTAGGGATCAATCAAGCGTTGCCCGTCAACGACGATTGAGTATCCGTAGTAGTCAGGTGGCAGAGCGGCTGTGTTGACTGTCCATACGCCTGATTCGTCCTTTTGCATAGCGAGTGGCTGGGCGCCTTCGCGGGTGAGTTTCACCTCTTGTGCGTTGGGTGCGCGGAAGCGAAACGTTACGCTGTTGTCGGAGTGCACCTCGGGCGTGATCAGCGCAGGAGGAGGCGTTTGCGGAGGAGGAGACGCGGGCTTGGCATCTTGCGCAAGACTTAAAGTGGAGGCGAGGGAAAGACAGAAGGGAATCAGGGCGGAGTGAAGCTTCATGGCTGGCTCCTTCGATGAGAGGGACAATTGTATAGCTGGAGACGAAATTAGGACCACGCGGAGAGCTGCTGCCTGCTGCTTCGAGATTGCGTGGTGCGAGGGCGAGACGCCCTCGCGACAGCCGGCGGGACGCCGGCGCTACCCTGTTATTTTCCGGATGCTACGTCGAGCCGGACCTGTGCGCGGTGGAGCGCGTCCAGAGCGCGGTTAACGTCGACGGAGGTGTCGCCGTTGGTGAGGCGCTGTTCTGCGCGCTCCTTCGCTTTTCGGGCGCGGTCCACGTCGATCTCAGACGGACGCTCAGCGGTCTCAGCGAGAATCGTCACCTTGTTGGGAAGGATTTCCGCGAAGCCCCAGGCCACGGCGAGTTTCTGTTCGGTGGAGTTCTCGCGGAAGGTGATCTCGCCGACGGAAAGTTCGGTGATGAGCGGCGCATGTCCGGGAAGAATTCCCAGATATCCGTTCTTGCCGGGAATCTGGACTTCCTCGGCGGCCGTCTCGACCACTTTCTTTTCCGGCGTGACGATCTCGAGTTGGAAAGTATCAGCCATTTCGAATCTGGCGTCGGACCTCGGAGAATCCTTCCGCTGAAGCCTGAGGTCCGACGTCCGCTTTACGCTGCTGCCTTCATCTTCTCCGCGGCTTCGAGCACTTCCTCGATGGGGCCCTTCATATAGAAGGCCTGCTCGGGGATGTCGTCGTACTTGCCTTCAACGATTGCTTTGAAGCCTTTTACGGTGTCGGCGATCTTCACATAGCGTCCTTGCGCACCGGTGAATTGCTCGGCGACATGGAACGGCTGCGAGAGGAATCGCTGAATCTTGCGGGCGCGGGCGACGGTCAGCTTCTGATCTTCGCTCAATTCGTCAATGCCGAGAATCGCGATGATGTCCTGCAGGTCTTTATAGGTCTGCAGCGTCTTCTTCACCATCTGCGCTACGTCGTAATGTTCCTGACCGACGATGCGGGGATCGAGAATGCGTGAGGTCGATGCCAGAGGATCGACCGCGGGATAGATTCCGATCTCGGTCAATGCGCGTGACAGCACCGTGGTCGCGTCGAGGTGAGCGAAGGTCGTGGCCGGAGCGGGATCGGTGAGGTCGTCAGCGGGCACGTAAATTGCCTGCACCGAAGTGACTGAGCCTTTCTTCGTCGACGTGATGCGCTCCTGCAGTTCGCCCATTTCCGTGGCAAGGTTCGGTTGATATCCGACCGCGCTGGGCATGCGGCCGAGCAGAGCGGATACTTCGGATCCTGCCTGCGTGAAGCGGAAGATATTGTCGATAAAGAGCAGCGTGTCGGCGCCCTCGGCGTCGCGGAAGTATTCGGCGACGGTGAGTCCGGTTAGAGCCACCCGGAGACGCGCACCTGGGGGTTCGGTCATCTGTCCGTAGATCAGTGCAGCTTTCGACTCGGCGGGCTTGCCGGGCTTGATGACGCCTGACTCCGACATTTCCAGCCACAAGTCGTTGCCTTCACGAGTGCGCTCGCCAACGCCGGCGAACACAGAGTACCCGCCGTGCTGCTTGGCCACGTTGTTGATCAGCTCCATGATGACGACGGTCTTGCCGACGCCCGCGCCGCCGAACAATCCGATCTTGCCGCCCTTCAAGAACGGCTGGATAAGGTCGATGACCTTCACGCCGGTCTCAAACATCTCCGCGCTCGTCGCCTGCTCGTCGAATGCGGGCGCAAGACGGTGAATCGGCATTCTCTCCTTGAACTCGATCGGGCCAAGCTGATCGACGGGTTCGCCGATGACGTTCATTACGCGGCCAAGCGTGCCGCGGCCTACAGGAACAGAAATTGGGCCGCCCTGGTCGATGGCCTTCATCCCGCGCACCATCCCGTCGGTGGCCTCCATGGCGATGCAGCGCACGCGGCCCTCGCCGAGGTGCTGCTGCACCTCGAGGATGACCTTGATCGGCGTCGGAACGTTGAAGCCGTCGCTCACAACTTCGACCGCCTGATAGATCGGAGGCAGTTGTCCCTCGGCGAACTGAACGTCGACCGCGGGTCCTGCGATTTGAATGACGTGTCCTACGTTTTGGGCCATAACTCAGCTCTCAGCTGTCAGCTTTCAGCCGTCAGCATTTAGCACTTGGCAATTAGCATTTAGCCCGTGGGGAGTTTTTCTAAATTCAAAATGGCTAAATGCCAACTGCTAATTGCTAACTGCCCTTACTCGATGCACTGTACTCGCAACTCGCTACTCGCTACATCGCTGCGGCGCCGCTGACGATCTCGATGATCTCTTTCGTGATCTTCGCCTGACGGGCGCGGTTCATAACGAGCGTCAGGGAATCGATCATGTCAGTCGCGTTGTTGGTGGCCGAGTCCATCGCGGTCATACGAGCCGCATGCTCGGCGGCCACCGACTCGAGCAGCGCACGGAAAATCTGGATGCTTACGTACTTTGGCAGCAGCGCGCGGAACAACTCTGCCGGGGGCTGCTCATAAATGTAGTCCACTTGTGAAGTGCCGAACTGCGAAACCGATCCCTCGGCGCCATCGGTCGCGCGCAGGCCGGCCCCAGCGCTGACGGCCGCCTCTTTGGCTTTCTTCTTTTCTTCTTCCGTCATCTCCTCGGCCAGGCGCACTGCCTGCTCGCCGATCTGCTCGATGGGAAGAATCTGCTCCACAATCAGCCGTTGGGCGATTACAGATTTGAACTCGTTGAACACCACGTAGACCGAATCAATTTCTTCCCGGCAGTACCGCCGGATGACGCTCTCCGCCATTGCCGATGCCTGCGCGAACTCAACCTTGCCCAGAATGCCAACGTGTTCTCCGGTGAGTTGTAGCGCCGCGGCGCGTTCCCTGGCTGCCTGCTCAACTTCTTCGAGTTCCTCCGCTTCGGCCAGGCTGCGCGTCTGTATCGGAGCCGCGGGATAGCGACGCCGCAGGAAATCGCGTCCCTTGCGTCCGATTGCTTCGATGTCAATGTTCTTCCCGGCTTTCGATTCCAGAAACCGCGCGCCCGCCTTGAGGATATTCGCGTTAAATGCGCCCGCGAGCCCCTTGTCTCCGGTAACGATGATCAGCAGGATGGTCTTCTCTTCCCGCTGGGCCAGCAGAGGATGTTTCGGCTCTCCGGTCTCGGGATCGTAGATCTCGGCGCGGGCAACCAGCGATTTCAGGACATTCGTCAGCATCTGCGCGTAGGGACGAGCGGAGAGAGCGCGCTCCTGGGCGCGGCGAAGCTTCGCGGCCGAGACCATCTTCATGGCCTTGGTGATCTGCCGCGTGTTGATCACGCTGCGGATGCGGCGCCGGATGTCGAGAATGTTAGCCATTGAAAACCAGTTCTCAGTTGTCAGTTCTCAGTTAAGAATCCACTCGGCCTCAATGCTCTTGCTGAGAACTGTTATTTCGCTACTGCTTCCCTCTGCGAAACGAACTGCTGCTTCGCTTCTTTGATCACGTTCTGCATTTGCGTTTTCAACTGATCGTCGAGAATCTTCTTCTCCATGATCGCGCGCAGGATTCCGGGATTGGTTGAATCTACGTACTTGAACAGCTCTTTTTCGAACTCGCGTACCTGCGCGACCGGCATATCGTCGAGGAAGCCTCCGGTGCCGGCCATGATGATCAGAATCTGCTTCGAAAACGGAAGCGGGGAGTACTGATCCTGCTTCAGCAGTTCCACCAGCCGTTGGCCGCGATTCAACTGGGCCTGCGTGGCTTTGTCGAGATCACTGCCGAATTGCGCGAATGCTTGCAGCTCGCGGTATTGCGCGAGTTCCAGTTTCAGAGTGCCGGCGACTTGCCGCATGGCCTTGATTTGGGCACTGCCGCCGACGCGGCTCACCGACAAGCCGACGTTCACAGCAGGGCGCACGCCCTGATTGAACAAGTCGGTTTCAAGATAAATCTGGCCGTCGGTAATCGAAATGACGTTCGTCGGGATGTACGCCGACACGTCGCCGGCCTGGGTCTCGATGACGGGCAGAGCGGTCAGCGATCCGCCGCCGTTTTTGTCGCTCAACTTGGCGGAGCGCTCCAGCAGGCGAGAGTGGAGATAGAAAACGTCTCCCGGATACGCTTCGCGGCCGGGCGGACGGCGCAGCAGCAACGAGATCTCGCGATACGAAGCGGCATGCTTCGACAAGTCGTCATAGATCACGAGAGCATGGCGTTTGGAGTCGCGAAAGAACTCGCCCATGGCACACGCCGCGTAGGGTGAGATGTACTGCATGGGGGCGGGCTCGGATGCTGAAGCGGCGACGACGATGGTGTACTCCATCGCTCCCGCGTCTTCCAGAATTTTGACGACCTGGGCAATCGACGAGCGCTTCTGTCCGATCGCGTTGTAAATACAGATAAGATCGTTGCCCTTGCTGTTGATGATGGTGTCGAGCGCAACGGCAGTCTTGCCGGTCTGGCGGTCGCCGATGATCAGTTCGCGCTGGCCGCGGCCGATCGGGATCATGCTGTCGATGGCTTTCAGTCCAGTGGCCATCGGTTCACGCACCGGTTGACGATCGATGACGCCGGGAGCGAGGCGCTCCAGCGCAATGAACTTGTCGGTCGAGATGGGACCTTTGTCATCGATAGGCTGGCCGAGCGAATTCACGACGCGTCCGATCATGTTGTCGCCTACGGGCACACTCATGATGCGTCCGGTGCGCTTGACTTCGTCGCCTTCCTTGATCTCGGTGAATTCGCCGAGGAGCACGACGCCGACCTGGTCTTCTTCCAGGTTCATGGCGATACCGGCCACGCCGTGCGGGAACGACAACAGTTCGCCGGCCATGACTTTGTCGAGACCGTAAACCCTCGCGATGCCATCGCCCAGGGTGATGACGGTGCCCGTCTCGTCCACGGAGACCTTGGTCTCGTAGTTCTCGATCTGCTCGCGGATTAGCTTGGTGATTTCGTCTGCTTTGATTTGCGCCATAAGAAAGCTCTCAGCTTTCAGCCATCAGCTCTCAGCTTCGAGCCATGAGCTGCGAGCTTCGAGCAACCACAGCATAAGCTCGTAGCTCAGAGCTCGAAGCTCACGACTAGGAGCTTATTGCTTCTTTAATCTTTTCCAACTGCCCTTTCACGGATCCGTCGTAAATCGTGCTGCCGATGCGGACTACCGCGCCGCCCAGCAACGACGGATCCAATCCATAACTTGCGCGAACTTTCTTGCTGGTCGCCTTTTCGATCTGCGTTTCCAGCGTCCGCTTTTCGGCGTCGCCCAGTTCGCGGGCACTGGAAATCTGTGCTTCTGTGAATCCCAGCCGCGCGTCGAGTTCTTTCTCGAGCTGTTCAACGATTCTCGGCAGAAACGACAAGCGGCGGTGGTCCATGAGCACAGCGACTAAATTGCGAACGGGTTTCTCGATTCCGTTTCGCTGCACGATGGCATCCAGCAACTTGCGTTTCTGATCGGCCGGGACGGCAGGATTCTCCCAGACTCTACGCAATTGGACACTTTCACCGTAGAGCGCCGCAATCTGCCGCAATCCGCCGATGGCGCGGGCCGCATCCAGATGCGCATCGAACACCACGTCGGCGAAAGCGCGTGCGTAGGTGGTCGCGACCGAAGCCATCTAGTTTCCGTCCTTTCCCGAACTCTCGGAGGCGGAGCCCAGTTGTCCGGCGAAATTGCGCACCAGAGCCTGATCGGTGGCGGTATCGACATGAATCTGTTTCTGGGCAAGACCAACGGCAAGGTCGGCGGCATGGGCCGTCAATTGGCGGCGTGCGGCTTTGACGGCGGCGACAATCTCCTGCTCCGCCATGGCGACAATCTTGTGCGCGTCTTCTTCAGCGGCTGCTTTAATCCGCGCCTCTTCTGCCTCGCCCTCTTTTTCAGCGGCATTGCGCATCATACCGATTTCGACATCAAGCTTCTGCAAACGCGATTCGATTTCGGCGAGTCGGCGGCGAGCTTCTTCGCTGGCTTTCTGCGCCTCCTGCATAGCCTTCTGGATGGCGGCGGTGCGATCGCGGAAAATACCGGGAAGAAACTTGCGTCCGGCCCAGACGATGAGCGCAGCAATCACAAGAAAGTTGAAAACGAAGCAGGCCCAGTAAGACTGCTGGACGCTCAATCCGGTAAGGCGATGGATAGCCTGGACGGAGGCCGAGTGCTTGAACTCCTCCATCTCATCTTTCTCTTGGCCAGCGGCTTCCCGGCTCTCGTGCACCAGTTGGCGCCCTGGCCCCCTTCGCACCTCATCCGTGCCGGCCTGCTTTGGCTGGGCAGGGGGCGGTGTTTCTTGCGCGCGCAGCGTAACGCCGACACAACCGAGCAGCAGCAGCGCGAGAATCCTGATCCGCAATACCCGATTCGATTTCATCAGCGCCCCGCTCCCGCCGGCTGCAGAACGCGGCGCACGATCTCCCGGGCAAGCGCTGCCGCCTCGGCCTGCAATCCCTGCTCGGCAGTAACGCGATCTTTTTCGATAGCCACTTTGGCCGCCTGTACCTGGGCCTGTGCCCTACTGCGCGCCTCAGCGACGGCTTTAGCTCGAGCCTGCATCGCCACCTGACGCTTCGCTTCCTGGGCGCGGAAGACGGCCGCCCGCGCCTCGCGCAGACTCTGCTCGTACTCGGCGGTGCGTGCCTCGGCTGCCGCGATATCCGCCTTGGACTTTTCGATCGCGCCCTCAGTCTTGCTGTGCCGCTCCTCGAGCACTCGCCGCAGGGGCTTGTGCACGATCGCGTTGTAGAGCGCATACAACAGCGCCAGCATAATTACCGTCGGAACCGCTCCGAGCAGTAATTTGCCTAGTTGTTGGAGTGTCTCATCCATGTGGTGCTGAGCTAGATCGAGAAATGAGGGCTATGAAAACTGTTAAGTCTAACGTCCGGAGAAGTTTAATGTCAACGCAAGAAGATCGGTTTAGGACGCGCGCGAGCACGGCGAATCGCCGTCGCGACGACTCCAGGTGACCACCAGATTACTATTGAAAATAGGGGATTTACCTTACTGAACTTTATCGCACGGGCGGAGTCGCAGATTTCTGCACATAGCCCTTGACTTCGCAGTAAAGAGGATTAGCATGTAGATATCACCTCCGATCCAATTCAGGATCGAATGGGCCGATAGCCAAGGAATGTCACCGCTTCTTGGTTGCCGGCCCATTTAAATTTTTGCAGGATCGTCCAAGAGGAGCTAACGGGATGCTGGGCACGCCTGTGCCCGTACCGCAGGAAGAATGCGGTTCATCAAATCGCGATCCTTGGCCTCATCTTTCAGAATCTCCCATCCCGTGAATACGGCAATCATGTCTTCCTCAGGAAACACCATGAGCCGCTGGCCACCGAAGCCGCGTGCCATCCAGACATACGCCGCTCGGTCCGTGCGCGGCAGCAGCCACCACTTGAATCCGTATTTGAAGCCTTCTCCGGCATCGGTAGACGGAGCCAGGGACTGCCGCACCCACTCTTTCGATACGATCTGGTGCCCGTCCCACATGCCACCCGTACAAATACAGAGATCCGATTTTGGCCAGGTCCGAATTCTTGAGGAAGAGCCCGCCCTCGGTATCGACCACCCCCAGCGGCGTTCGTTTCCAGAAGTACTCGATGCCGAGCGGAGCGAACAGATATTTTGCCCCGTATTGCTCGATGTCCTTTCCAGTCTCTTTCTCGAAGATATGTGCCAGCAATTCCGAGACACCACTGCTGTAGTTGAAGACCTTCCCTGGCTCCTGCGCCATCGGACGATCGATGACGTACTGCACCCAGTCGTCAGCTGCTTCCATCAGGCTTGAGTCGTTCTTGGGATCGTCATACGCAACTTCTTCGTTCCAGTCGAGTCCGGTCGTCATGGTCAAAACATGCTGGAGCGTAATGCGCCGCTTTCGGTCGTCGACATTTTTCACCTTGGCGACGTCGAAGTACTTCAGCAGAGGAGTGTCGAGGCCGGCTTTGAAATCGCCGCGGGTCATGGCAATCCCGATGATCACCGACGATACCGTCTTGCTTACGGATTGCATGCTGTGCAGGCCTGTTCCGTGATAGTACGGGTGCCACGCCGGATCGAAGTAGTTGTACCAACCGGTGAGGTGGGCGTTCAGCGGGCCCCGCTCCCCAGCTTCTTTTGCGTAGATGTGCGCGTAGTCGTGGGGATACGTTTGCTCAAACACCATCTTCCCGCAGCGGTAGACAGCAAAGCTGTCTACTAGCGAATACTTACCGCTGGCGAGGTCGGCATCGAAGGCCGCCAGCACTTTTCCGTCGAGTCCCACGGCTTCGGGCCGGTCCTTAGTCCAGCCTCGCGTCGGCGATGGAGACGCGCCGGAGCTCTGAGTCTGAGCTACGGCCATCTGTAGAACTAGTGCCAAACACATCGAAATCATGAACAGCCGTGCCGGCATCTTCATGTTGTCCTTTGTCATTGCGGCTTATTCTCCAGCGAACACAATTTTGCCCGCGACCATAGTCGTCACGACTTTGGTCTTGGAGATGTCTTCGGGCTTCACCGAAAAAATATCCTGGGACAGCACCGCAAGATCCGCCTCTTTCCCCACTTCGAGTGTTCCCAGTTTATCTTCCGAAAACCTGGCGTAGGCCGAACCCTGCGTGTACGCGTTCACAGCTTGTTCGACCGTGATGCGCTCCTCCGGCGTGTAGACATCTTTGGTGGCTAAGTACCCGGCCTGGCCTGCGCCGTCGAACACGCCTCCGGGAAAATCGCTGCCGCTGACTGGCTTCCAGATTTGGCGTGTGACCGCCTCCTGGATGGCGATGAATGGATTGGGAGGCCAGATACAAGGCCAATCGCTGCCGAAGGCCAGCCGCGCCCCGCTTTTTTCGATGCTCTGCCAGCGGTCGGTCGTGGTGCGGTCCTTGGGATCGTAGTTCGAGCCATTCTCATCGCAGCAGAAACTTGGCTGCATGCTGGTGATCAGCTGATGCTTGGCCACGCGCGTTATATCTGCCGCGGGTAGGAAGTCTCCATGCTCAATGCGGAAGCGCCTGTCGCGCGGGCCGTTGACCCGCTCGGCTTCCTCATAGGTATCGACCACCAGGTGTGTGGAGTCGGGGCGATACGCGTGGGTCATGATTTGGAATCCGCGCTTGTCCAAATCGAGCACTAGTTTCTTGTACTCGGCAGGTTGGTAGGTCAGGGGCGGGATGAGTCCGGTGCCACCGTCGACGAAAAATTTCACGAGGTTCGCTGAAACCCAGTCGTCGTGATAGAGCGTCCGCGCCTTCTCAAGGTCCGCCAGAAACTCGGGCGTCAGGTGATGATTCACCGCCACAGCGCCAAACGATGTTCGCGTGCGGACGGTCAGTTCGCCGCGATCGCGTAACGCGGCGTAGAGCTGAATCTCTGCCAGATTTCCAGTCGCATTCACGACGCTGGTGATTCCGAACCGATTCAGGTGATGAGCGGCATCACGCAGGAACTTGAGTTTTTCCTCCTCCGGAAACAGAGGTTGCAACGCGCGTTCCATGATGGCCATGGCCGCTTCGAGCAGCAGTCCGCTGGGATGTCCGCTGGCGTCGCGAATGATGTTCTTCTCTTCCTCCGGATCGGCGACCGGCTGGTCTGTGATCCCCGCCAAGGCGAGAGCCTTTGCATTAAGCAGAAGAGAGTGTTCCGCCGTGTGATGCACGATCACCGGCCGATCCGGGACGGCTCGGTCGAGCAGTTCATGCGTCGGAGTGGAAGGAGGCGTGGTGCTGAAATCTGCACGGACAATCAGCACCTTGCCGTTGGGATGACTCGCAGCGTACGCCTTGATCTGCTCGACGAACTTTTCAGGATTATCGGGAGTAATCGTCCCGTCGGGTGTCGACAGATTAAGGCCATGCAGTTCCAGTCCACCGAACCACATATGGACGTGCGAGTCGGAGATGCCTGGGATCACCGTCCGGCCCTGCAGATCAATCACTTTCGTTTGCGGTTGCTTCTGGGTGAGGATTTCCTGATCCGTTCCCACGGCTTCGATGCGAGTCCCGGAAATAGCCAGAGCCTGTGCCCATGGCGCCTTGGGATTGCCGGTGTAGATGTGGCCGTGAATCAGAACGGTGTCGCTGCCAAAAACGTCTGCTGACAGAAAGACTGCGACTGCTGCACAAAAGATCACGACGGATCGACGTGCAGGCATCGTTTGCCTCCGGTGGAAATTGCGCCGGGCAAGTGTAACGCGAGCGAGGTATGTTTTGTATTAGGTGCCGTTGCTTACGACCCACCCGCGGACGCGGCGCACAACCGACTCCGGCGCCTCCACTTCGAGCTCGACTGCGCCGTCGTTGTATTCCCGAGAATAAATTCGTGCCCGGGCTTCCAGCATCGCCAGCATCTTGCCTTCTTTCTGCGGGACGCGCAGATGCAGGCGGCTCACCGGATCCTCTTCGACCATCTTGTCGATCCGTTCGAGCAAGGTATCCAAGCCCGTGCCTTCGACCGCCGAGACATACAGTGTTCGTGAGCTCTCGCGCGCGGCGTCGGCCATCAGGTTTTCCGCGACTTCCTCGTCCAGAAGATCGACTTTGTTCATCACCCGCAGACGCGGCTTCTTCTCCGCTTCCAGTTCCTTCAAGACAATTTCCACCTGGGCATCCTGCTCGGCCGAGAGGCGACTGCTGGCGTCGGACACATGCAAGATGAGCGACGCGCGCTGCACTTCCTCCAAGGTCGCGCGGAACGCGGAGACAAGCGTATGCGGCAAGTTGCGGATAAAACCGACGGTATCGGACAAAAGCACTTTGCGTTTGGACGGCAATTCCACTGCCCGAAGTGTGGGATCCAGAGTTGCGAACATCTTCGGCGACGCCAGCACTCCCGCCCGGGTCAGCGCATTGAACAACGTTGACTTGCCGGCATTCGTGTATCCCACGAGTGCGACAGTGGCCACCGGAGCCGATTCGCGCCGCTGCCTCTGCTGGGCGCGAATGCGCCGAACATTTTCCAGTTGTTGTTCGACGTGCCGCACGCGCCGGGCGATCTTTCGGCGGTCGGTCTCCAGCTTGGTTTCGCCAGGGCCTCGCGTGCCGATGCCGCCGCCCAGTTGCGACATCTCAACACCGTGTCCAGCCAGACGCGGCATCATGTAGTGCAACTGCGCCAGTTCGACCTGCAACTGGCCTTCCCGTGTTCGCGCGTGACGCGCAAAGATATCGAGGATAAGCTGCGTGCGATCAATCACCCGCCGCTCAATGATCCTCTCGATGTTGCGTTGCTGGGATGGACTGAGATCGTGATCGAACAGCAGCAGTTCGGCATCGACGGAGGCAGCGGCCCCGGCAATTTCCTCAAGCTTGCCGGCGCCTACCAAAGTTGCCGGATCAGGCCGATCCCTTCGCTGCAGGATTTCGCCCACGACTCTCGCGCCCGCGCTTTCTGCAAGGGTCCGCAGTTCGGCCAGGGATTCTTCGGCATCGAATTCGGGAATGCTGGGCCGCCCGTCGGATTTCGGCGCGGCGCCAGAGGCAGCGACCGCATCGCGTGCCGCTGATGCTTGAGCTGTGACCGCGCGCTTGGCAGCGCCTCGGCTGCGCGTCCGCGCATCCAATCCGACCAGGAACGCACGTTCGCGATCGGGATCTTCCGTGGTTGCGACCGTGCCGAACGGCGCACGACCTCGCTCACGCGCCAAGTCGCGGGATTTCTTGCGATGAGGACTTCGCAAAGCCGAAAACGCCTGTCTTTATCCTTCGGTGCCCGAGGCACTCGCAGCCGTACCAGCAGACGACGCTGCGGCCTGCGCTTTCTCCGGATGCACCGCATGGGTCACGTGCGTCGACGCCACCCGTCCCATGACAACCGTGGAGATGGCGTGCTTGAAGATGAGTTGCTCCTGACCGTTCGCCTCCAGCACCACGGAGTACTTGTCAAAAGAGCGGATGCGGCCCGTCAGCTTGACTCCGCTGAGCAGGTAAATGGTAATGCTGGCTCTCTCTTTGCGGGCCGTATTAAGGAAGGAATCCTGAATATTTTGCGCCGGCTTATTGCTGTCCATAGCCGATCTCCTCAATTGTGTAAACTGCGACTTTCCAACTGCCGGCCCACAAGCGCAATGGGCAGGCGCAAAGCAACAGCATGTTCCTGGAAGCCTTCCCGCTGCTACAGGAACAAGGGGGGACAATCCCGCTGGACCCAGACTTACAGGTTCGGCCATCCCCAGCGGGGAGATGTCAGTACGATACGGCGATCCGCGGCGCATTTCAACCGAAAGTTGCCGCACAACAGTGCCTGTTGACATTACCGCCGCGGCGAGAGCAGACTTGCGGTCGATTTAACAACAGGCCGGCTTTCGGAATGCCCTTCCTGCCGTTGGCGTTGCGGAACCGCAATCTGCACTTCGCATTTCCGGAGGAGATCGATGCACCACTTCGTCATGTCATTCCTGGTCCAACCCACAATTTCAGGAGCGGAGGCGGCCCAGTTCATCCTGCGCTGGTTTCACCTCATCGCCGGCATTACCTGGATCGGATTGCTGTACTTCTTCAACCTGGTGAATGTGCCGTTCATGAAAACGGTGGACGCCGCCGTCAAACCCAAAATCTTCGAGAACATGACGCTCCCCGCGCTGAATTGGTTCCGCTGGAGCGCGCTGGTGACGGTGTTCGTGGGCGGTTGGTATTGGGGGCAATTTCTGGTCGCACCGGACGCCCAGCGGGACGGCGGCAGCGAAGGCAAAACCATGGGCCTGTTCCTGCTGATCTGGATCGTGGTCTTCTTCCTGCTGTATTTCGTGATCAAGAAGGCCACTCCGAACGGGTATGTGCTCGGCGCGATCACGGCCGTGGTTGTGTACGCGGCAGGATGGCTGTTCGTCCACTACACACCCGTCGGCGGAGACGACAACCACGTGTTATGTATCGGCATCGGCGGCGGCTTCGGCATCGTGATGCTGTTCAACGTCTGGGGCATCATCTGGCCGAACAATAAGAAGATCATCCGCGGCACGTTGGCCGGGACGCCTCCCGCGAATGCAGCGGCGCTGGCTCGCCAGGCATTCCTGGCCTCGCGGACGAATTTCTTTTTGTCGGTGCCGATGTTGTTTTACATGGCGGCGGCTTCGCACTTTGCTAGCACGGTGATATTCGGAAAGTAAAAACCTGTTTCTGCTGAAAAGGGCCCCACCCTGAGGTGGGGCTTCGCTTGTTTGCGAATGCGAGTTTCACTGGTGCATGCGGCGCTTCCCCTACCGAAACTCATGATCTCTGGCAGAATTGCCCCATTCCCTATTTCCCTTTGCCGGCGATTCTTTCCAGCATTTCTTGGACACGTCTGACATTAGGACCCTTCGGGTCCTCCTTCAAGTAGAGTCTGAGTTCCGCAGCCGCCTGCTCCTTCTGACCCAAGGCTTCCAGCGCATAGCCGGCGATCATATGCGTGTTGGCCAGACCTTGATGAGGCAGTTGGTGGACGCGCACCGCGTGGTCAGCCGCCTGCTGGAATCGGTGCAGTTGGAGTTCGGCGTAGGCTGCATTTTCGAGGGCCCAAGCATTCTCGGGTTCAACATTGAGGGACTGGTTGAGCAGTAGGGCAACCTGCGCGTAGTTGTGTTCGGAAAGGAGGATGCGCGCCAGATTGCGCTGCGCGCCGGCAAACGTATCGTTGAGCTGGGTAGCCTTCACGAAGGCCTGGCGTGCGGCTGTCGTGTCATTCATCTGCGAGCAGGCGACCCCAAGTCCGTTATATGCCAAGTCGTACTCCGGGTAGAGATCAATAGCCGCCTGGAAGTGTTTACGGCTGTCCGACCAATTGTGATCCTCCAGCGACTTGCTTCCTTTTTCAAACTCCTTATGTGCGTTGTCTGGAATCTTCAAACGTATTGCTGGAACCACGCTTTGTTCTGGCTGAGGTGTGGCTTCGGCGTCTGTCTTGCGCTTGACCTGAAAGGTCTCAGCGTGAAAGTCCTCGACGGGAGTTATCTCGAGCTCCCCCTCAAAAGGGTAGAAGTCAGCGCCAGAGATACGGAGGCGGTGCACGCCGGTTGTTGTGTTGAACTCGACGCGCCCGTCCTGATCGGTGACTTTCTGGTTCATCGCAGTGCCGAAGCCGAGCCCATCCTGCAACTCAACGGTGGCGTCACGGACCCGGGTTTGCCCATCGTAAGTCACCGTGATGCGCAAGCGGACAGGACGAGGCGCCGCTAAACGTGGTTGTTGGGACAGGCAGGTAACGCAGGCGGCGAAGACGAATAGTGCCGATCGCACATGAAGCTTGCGCATGAAGAAAACTCCTTCGCGAAACGGCGGCGCCGGACGCCGGGCGCCTTCACCCTCAACGGCAAGTGTAGCTCCGATTCGCGGCGCGACATCGAGCGTTCGTGACCAAGAACAAAGGGCCGGCGTTTGCAGCCGGCCCCCCAAGAATCTCAAACCGTCTCCCACGAAGCTAGAAGACGAACTTGACCTTCATACGGATGCCCCGTGGAGACTGCCAGCCGTATGGCAAACCATACATGCTGTTTAGCACTCGGTGAGTGTTCCCGTATCCCGCCGTGCCGTTAGCGGCGTCAATGTAGTTGTAGGCCCCTGTTTCGAGCACCTGATAATCGAGAGGCGGCAGGACAGACCCCGTGCGGACCAGGTTCGTGTCGAAGAACGTCGGGCTGTGCTGGTTGAAGAGGTTGAGGATGTTCACCTCGAAGCCGAGCTTCAGAGCTTCGTTCGTCTTGCTGACGCCGAACTCGTTCACGATGCTCGCGTCGGTTTGGCTGAAGCTAGGAGTGCGCCGCGAGTGGACCCCACCCAGCACAAAGTCGCCGGTAGTGGGATCGCGAGTCACGTCGACAAAGTTACCACGGCCCTCGACAAAGACTGGGGCACCCCACACGCTCATGTAGCTGGTCAGTGGGCTACCGGAGTACCAGACCTGGTAGCCTCCGAGCAGGGTTTCCATCTTCCACCATTTCAAGCGATAGTAGCCGAAGCCCTTGATGCCGTGCGGGCGATCGGTCGCCTCAGGACCGTCAATCACTTTGCCATGCGCGTCGAAGGACATGAACGGCTCGTCGAAGGCGCGGCTGGTGTTGGAGCCTTGGCGCCCGCCACCCCCGTCGCTGACGTCAGTGGCAGTCAGGCCGCTGTAGTTCCCGCGCAAACGGCTGTAGGTATAGGAAACAGCGCCAAACCAGTTAGCGGAAGTGGCCTTGGTCAGCCGGAACTCCACCCCATCGTATCGACGACTGGCTATCGGGTTCGGCGGGCAGCCGTCGCATTTCGTGGCGTTCAACCCCTTCCCCGGGTTAACCAGGTAATACTGTTCTCCGTTGGGCAGGATGGTGCCTGCGTCTTCGATTGTGTCATCCAGGCGCTTGCGCGAATAACGGGTTTCGAGCGCTAGATGGCGGGCCAGTGCCCAATCTGCACCGACCACCATCTCGTGCTGCTTCATTGGTTTGAGGTGGGGATCGATAAGGCCCGAGGGGCCTTGCGAGACGTCGTTAACGGGCAAACGGAAGTCCTCGTTGGCGATGAATCGGGCGCCCGTGATCGTGCCCTCGGCCGCACCCGTACGGGGACAATAGTGGCCATCACTGCCGCGCAACGGAAGGATCGCCGTGAACACGTGCGGGTCGTCGACAGCGTATGCGCAGTCGTGCCAATAGTCGCCACCGAAGGAACCGCGTGGTAGTTCGTACTTCATGATGTCGAAGAAGTAACCGAAGCTCCCGTACAGCTTGACTTTGCCGTTTTGCAACACGTCCCAGGAAGCGCCCAGACGAGGAGCGACTTTGTCCGTGAAGCCAAAGCTAATGCCGGGGTTACCCTCGACGAACGTTGGGACATGCTCCTTATCGAAGCGCACGCCTAAGTTGAGGGTCACGCCATGACCCACCGTCCAGGCATCCTGCACATACAAGGCATAGTTCTTGCTCGCCGCCTTGCCAGTCGTTCCAAGCTCGCGCAGGTTG
This sequence comes from Terriglobia bacterium, assembly GCA_020073385.1. Taxonomy (GTDB): domain Bacteria; phylum Acidobacteriota; class Terriglobia; order Terriglobales; family Acidobacteriaceae; genus Sulfotelmatobacter. The sequence goes on from JAIQFH010000008.1 coordinate 127,832, forward strand.
ACAGTGCCCCAGTTGCCACGGCAGGTACCGGCACCCGCCACGGCACCGAACATAGCTGCATTTTCCGCTTCGACATCGGCGCAGTGCTCCCCGGGAGCGGTTCGTTGATCAGCGGGACATGGGATCGCATCCCCATTAGCATCCGTGCACGCGGGCGAACTGAGCGAGGGGGACCACGCAAGTCCGAAGCCGACGTACACGTCCGCCGTGTTATATCCATTGGATGTGTTGTTGCTGAGCCGGTTCAGACCGAAGCCTCCCTTGAAGTTGTGGGCTCCGAATCCTTTCTTGAACACGGCGATGTCAGCGTTAAAGCTCTTGCGGTCGAAGGGGTTGAACAGCGTGGCTGTGTTATCCCCGATATTGGTGAAGGCGGTGGACTGAACTGACTCCGGCGCTGCGACGCCCAGAGTTTGGCCGTCCAGCGAAGTCAAATTGGCGGCCGCTGGCGCATTGCCAGTGGCATAAGGGTAGGTGGTGTCGCGATAGAAGTAACGGATGCCCTGTGGTATGCCACGATCCTGGTAGTCGTTGTATACGCGACCAAAACGAGCGGTGAACACGACGTTTGGGTTGAAGTTGATGTCACCACCGACATTGTAAATCACGCTAGGTCTGACAAAACCGATGCCAATGTTGTAGTTGTCTGGATTGTTGCCGGCGGTGGTGTTCAAACCCCCGTAGACATAGTCCGCATTCGGCAGGGTAAGTGTCAGTGGGCCTAGCCCACCGGCGAAGTTTGCGCCATGTCCCTTTTCGTAGTCGTACTGCCACGAGCCGAAGACACGGATTTTGTCGCTCACCCGCGCATCTAGTCGCGCGAGGGAATAATACGTGTCATTGGTTTCAAGAAACGTGCGCAGGCCCGTGGTCATGTTCACTGTGCGCTCCCGGCGTTCCAGGCGCGGCACGGAACTGAGAAACACCCAGAGACGGTCCTTCATGAGCGCACCGCCCGCCTCAAATCCCGGATCGATTAGGCGGTAGTGGTCCTTCTTAGGCTGGACATATTGCGCCGTCTGATCCAGGAACGGAGTAGGGGTGCCAGAAGGATCGCCAGTCGCCGCAGTTGTCGGGTCCCGGCGTAGAACCTGGTCGGGCGCCGAATCCAGCGAGTCCCCTTCGTAATAGCTGAAGACGCTGCCGTGCCATGTGTTACTGCCGCGCTTTTGGATGACGTTGATCACTCCGCCCAAAGCGCCGCCGTGCTCAGCCTCGAAGCCGCTGGTTTTGACTACGACTTCCTGAATGAATTCCATAGGCACATTGGTGTTGGCCGCACCGTTCTGAACGTCGGCCGTCTCCTGCCCCTCGACCAAATAGGAGTTTTCCGAGTTGCCAGACCCGTCAATCTGGTAACCCACACTGCCGTTGTTGGGTCCGCCCTGCAGGGGTTCGGCACGCGCTCCTGGAGCAAACTGGATCACCGACTGGAAGGAGCGTCCGGTCGCCACGCTTGCCAGGATGTCTTGCGTGACGTTGGTCTGGACCTTACTCTGGGCGACGTCCACCAGCGGCGCCGCGCCAGTAACTTCCACGACCTCGTTGGTTGCACCAACTTCCAATTGGACATCCACGTTCGGCAATCGGCCGGTTGCGAGCACGATGCCCTCAAGCCTGACAGGCCTGAAACCTTTGGCGTTGACGCTCACGGAATAGGTTCCTGCAGGGATTTCGGTTACGCGATAGAACCCTGCCGAATCGGTCACGGCCGTCTTGGAGCCGAGGAGAGACGGGCCCTTGATTTCGATGTTCGCGCCCGCAATGAGCGCGCCGCTTTTGTCCTTTACTACGCCCTGCAGGCCTGCAGTGGTTTCTTGCGCCCACAGCAGCGGTGTTACCACAATGATCGCCAACAAAGTAAGCAGCCTGTTCGACCCTATGAATCGCATCTTCTGCCTCCTGTTTCGCGTTGAAAATCTCAGAAAAACACCCAAGCCCCTGGCTTCGCGGTCTGAGGACTACGCCACTGACAATCGAACTGACTTGTCTAAATAGACTACAGAGAACCGGAATCAAAAACGCGCTGACCCGAGCACTCAAACAGCGGCTTTCGTCACAACAAAAACGAGCAACAATACTGCAAACAAAGTGTCAATGCAATTACTTATCCAAACAAAACGTCAATGAAACGTTTTGTTTGCATTGTCTTAGTGCAGTTTGGTTGCCGGAGACTATTGAAAAGTGTAAGATCAGGTCGCTTGGCTATGAGAAACGGAATACTTCAAAGCATTCTTCTCAAAGCAATTGGTGGCGAGGAGGGTTAGGAAATCAGCGGTTCTTCCTGGCTCGCGTCGGCACTTCACCCGGCGCCAACACGCGACGCACAATCGGCGTGTTCAGCTTGTACTTGCGCTCGTTGACGTTGCCGGCGTCGTCCTGCACTCGGAGGATGAAGACGGGCAGGGTTCCTTCCTTGTCGAAGGTCTCCTGGGTGATGGTCACGGGCACACTACACGCCGGTGGGCCGCGATGATCAGCACGTGATCGCCATTGGCGTGGGCGGCGGCATGGGCATCGTGATGCTATTTAACGTGTGGGGCATCATCTGGCCGAACAATAAGAAGATCATCCGCGGCACGCTGGCCGGGGCGCCTCCGGCGAATGCGGCGGCTCTGGCCCGCCAGGCATTCCTGGCCTCGCGCGACGAATTTCTTTTTGTCAGTCCCGATGTTGTTCTACATGGCAGCCGCGTCGCACTTTGGGAGCACGGTGATATTTGGGAAGTAGCTCGATTTCACTCACCATGACAGAAGATCGGCAAGGGGAAGCGGTCACCCACTCTCCCCTTGCAGTTTTCACGGAGTAGAAATCCGGCCGTACGATGGGCGTGTGCCCATCACTTTGGTATCGCTCAGCAGTTTCATCTTCAGATCGTCGGTCACGGCAAAAATTTGATATTCGCCGCTCCACTGCTCACAGCGCGGTTTTTCCTCGCCAGGAACGATTCCCTGCGACCCCAACCGGTTCAGCGAGGAAATGATAATCAGCTTGCCATCTCGCGACCATGAGGGAAAACAGAAGTCCTGATTCTTGGAGTGTACCAATCCTTGCGGCTCCGAGCCGTCGGCGTTCATCACGAACAAACCGCGGCGATCATTGGACGTGGCAGAGATGTAGGCGATCGTTTTCCCATCCGGTCCCCAAGCAGGATTCGAGTCTTCCGCATTGTGTTTGGTAAGCCGTCGGACGTTCGATCCATCGGAATTCATGGCGTAAATCTGGAAGATGCCGTCGCGGCGCGACTCGAACGCGATTTCGCGGCCGTCGGGGGACCACGTGGGATCCATGCCATGGTCCGTGAGTTTCTTTGGATTGGACCCATCGGCGTCTATGAGCCAGATCTCAGGATTGCGGCTGGGTTGCGTCTGGGCAAAAGCGTAATACGAGATCTTCTTTCCGTCAGGCGACCACACTGGGCCACAAGCATCACCGCTCTTGTGGTCCGTTATACGCTTGGGGCTGGTTCCATCTGAGTTCATGACGTAGATCTGTGAGTAGATCGTGTCCCGCAACGAGCAATAAACGATCTTCGTACCATCGGGAGAAAGCATGGGATCGGAACCAAACACCTTGAGCCGAGTCACGCCCGAGCCATCTGGATTCATGAGCGCGATTTCGCTCGTTTTCGGGTTCGCGACCGAGCGGCTTTGCATGTCTGGGGCATCATGAGTCACCGTTACCATCCCGCCTTGGCTAGCCCCTCCAGTAGCCTCATTCGCCGGGTCGCCAATCGCGCCGGGGCCTGACTCAGCCACCGTGATGCTTCGCATTGAGGACACTCCGATCGAGGGATCGGCGCGTACGAAAACTATCTTGTCCCTCAGGGCTCGAGGAGCGGACGCCGCAGTCGTTGCAGTCTGCCCGGACGCAGCTGGCGGTGCGGCGAAAGAAACGATCACAAAACAGGCAAGACAGCCTTGACGGAACATCGGGTTATCCTCCCGGGCGAAATAGTAGTCTCACCCCAGGCACGCCGCAAGATCGTGTCGAAGAGCACATTTTCTCCACACAATAAGAAAAGGCCACCAGCGTTTGAGTCTGGTGGCCTTGCAGAAAGAACAAAAGAACAGAGGTTTAAAACACGATCCGCAGACCGAATTCGATCTGCCGTTGCGCGCCCAGACCGTAAACGCCCGTGCCGTTGCCGACGCGGAACGACTCATTGTCTGGTTTGGTCGTGCCGTTGATCGATCCGTTGCCGGCTCCGAACAGGATGCCGTTCATTGTGTTCGGCGGCAGGTTGAAGTTGCTGAAGTTGGGCAGGTTGTAGAAGCCCACGCTCGGTTCGATCGTCACCCGGTCATGGAATGTGTGCCGCCAAGCCAACTTTAGATCCATTGCGCGAAGCCAGGTGAAATTCACCTGACCAGCGGGAGCCGGATCGATGGTCGGAGAAACACCACCCAACGCTAATAGCTGGTCGGCCGTCATCAAGCCATTCTGGATCAGCACGTTGCCCGCTGGAGTCGGCTGATTTGCCTGGCTGGTGTTGTACTTGCTGATCACCGGATTCAGCGAACCTGCATTGGTTCCACGATCAAACTGACCGAGATGTGTTCCCGGCAGCGGGTCGCCCGTGGTTCCATCACCGGTGAAGTCTGTCCTGAAGATTTCGCCGACATCGCCGAAGTTCGGTGACACGATGGCGCTGGACAAGGGGCTGTAAAAGTGCGAAATCAGGCCCAAACGGAAGCCCCCGGGAATATCAGCGTAGCCGCCGAACGATATCTGATGGGTACGATCGAGCAGCGCCGGCCCGTAATACCTACCAGGATTGTTATTGTCCGCGGCTGATAGGACGAAGTCCTGATCACTGTCGGCCGGGGTACCCGTAAGCTGAGCGCCACCCGTGTTGCTGAAGTTCGAGAGGCTATAGGCCACCTGGAAGTTCAATGCTTTGACACCACGGAATGGGCTGTTCACATTTTCCACAAGCTTCATCTGCAAAGCGTTGTAGACCGAACGTCCGATTGGCTTCAGGAAGAATGCTGAATTCTGGCTTGAGTTTACGCCGCCGAAGGCGCAGGGACGACTGAGGCCTCCCAAAGAGGGATCTTGGGCACATCCCGCGCCGGCAACATCGTTGGGCGTACCAAGGCCGTTGGCCACGTAGTCGTCGATCGTCGCTCCAGCACCAATAGCACAATCGACGTCAGCGCATTCGAACGCGGCGTTGGTATCGGCGATCGCAGCCTGCGCGCCTCCGAGGTTGAACGTAGAGATGTCACCGACCTTGTTCACGTCGATAGCTAGGAGGCTGCGAGTTTCGATGTTGCGCAGATAATCGGCGCTGAACACCATGCCATGCCGGATCTCGCGCTGGATGCCGATGTTCATCTGCACCGACACCGGACTCTTGTAATTCGGGGCATATAAGAACGCCGGTTGACCGAGACCTTGCGCCAAGAGCGTTCCCGCGAAGTTTGGATTGGGAGTGTGGGGATCAAAAGTGTTGCCCGCCAACACTTGCTGCCAGAACGTCATGATCTGCGGAATTACATCTCCGACGTGAACATTGTTGCCGCAGATTCCGGCAGCTGGCGTGATCGAACCGCCGCTTACCGGAACCGGCTCCGGACTACCACTAAGGCAAGCGCTGGTGACCGCGTTGAAAGCACCCGTCTGCAGACGTGCCGGACGATCGAAAAGAACGTTATTCCAGATCGCGTTCTCGTAGAACAGGCCCACCCCGCCGCGGATGACAGTCCTACCGTTTTTATTAGGATCCCACGCGAATCCAATCTGCGGTGCAAAATTCAAGTTGGGCTGATTTACTTTGTTTCCGTAGCCAGGGAAGGCGGCGTTGAGATCAACGCAGGGGCCTCCGGTATAGCCAGTGCATGTTACTGGCGGAAGATCGCTGTCGCTGCGACCGGTATCGCGATCATAACGCAATCCAACGGTCAGGGTTAGGTTCGGTTTGATCTTCCAGGAATCACCCACGTACAATCCGATCCGGTTGTCCGGACCCAAGCCACCTGCCGGGAATCCGAGGGCGGGCTCCAAAGTGCTGAAACCCTGACCGTTGCCAACACGCAGCCGGTTGACCGGGTAGTTGAGAGGATTCATATCTCCGCCAGCAGCTGATCCTTGGTTGGCGAAATACTCGGTTGACCCGGGGCATGGATCTGTAAAGTCTCCCGCATGGTCGGTGCAACCACCTCCGTTCGTGCTCCACGAAACTCGAGGGGCGGTACCATAGAAGTCCGCAAATCCGCCGCCCTGAATGTGGTTGAACGCGACGCCATACCGGATGGTATGGGAGTGATAAATCTTGCTCCCATCGTACTTGATTTCGCGGTTTGACTGCGGCGTACTCTGCGGCGCCAGGAGGTTAGGACCAACGAAGAACGAGCCGGAACTCATTTCCAGTCCGGTGCAGCAAAATGGCAGGGCGGAGTTGTTCACCGTCGAATCGACAATTTGGTTTTGGAATTTCAAGTACGAGAAGCGAATGCTATGGCTGAAACTGCCAGAAGCGAAATCAAAGCCAACGACGTGTTGACGGGTGATGTCCCGGTTATCGTAGAGCGAAAACCCTAATCCAAAGGTCGCCAGTAGCGAGTTCTTAAAGTACGAATATCGGTAAAACGCCTTGGCACCATTGCCGAGGTTGTAGTCCAGCTTGCCGATCAGGTTATCCTCGATGAAAGGGGAGCTAAAACCCTGACCAACGTTGGCATAGGGTGTTCCCACCAGGACCACCGGCGCAAAGGATGCTTGCTTGGTACGTTCGCCGTCGCCAAAGAAGAAGAGCTTATTCTTAATGATTGGTCCGCCCAAACGGGCGCCATACTGATCGCGCTGGTTGTAAAAGTCGTTGCCTCCGGGCGCGGCCGCACCCATGGAGTGATCGCGGAAGAAACCAAACGCTTCGCCATGGAGCGCGTTGGTCCCGGAACGGGTAGTTACGTTGACCGCGCCTGAAGAAGTCAGGTCCTGCGACAGATCCAGCGATGACTGGCTCAACTGAAATTCATCAATCGCACTGGCGGGAATATCTGCCGTAGTAGTTCCCACAGTCTCGTCGCTCACGTCGACGCCGTCCACGTTAACACGGGCCGTGCGCCCAAAGCGTCCGCCGAAGGAGATGGACGAATAGCCTGCTTTCGTGGGATCGAAGTTCTGGCCATCCTGAATCTGGACGCCCGGCTCAAGCTGCGCCAAGTCAAGGAAGTTGCGGCCATTCACAGGGAGGTTCTCGATCTGCGACGAGTTTAGAACGCCCTGCACAGTTGCCTGTTCGGTATTCACCTGCACTACTGATCCCTGTACCTCAACAATGGTGCTCTCCTGCCCCACGATCAAACTTGGGTTCACGGTCGCCGTGTTACCGACCTGTACAGCGACCTGTTGGCTCACTGTGCTAAAGCCCTTTGCCGAAATCTGCACTTTGTAGCTGCCCGGCGCAAGCGGACCGGAACTGAACGCTCCAGAAGCATTGCTGGTAAGCTCTGTCTTCTGGCCAGTTCCAAGATTGGTGATGAGAATCTTGGCGTTGCCGACAACCGCACCCGTGGGATCGGTGACCGTCCCTACGATGCTGCCCGTACTTAGCGTGGTTTGCGCGGTGGCTGCGGAGGTGAAGACTATTGCCAATAGAGTCAGCAGGGCGAGCAACGAAAACCAACCGCTCAGGCGTTGAGAACCTAGGTTCAACCTGCCTGCGTTAACGACTTTGCAGTTTCCACGGAACCTCGCAATGAATCGCATCTCTTTCCTCCTCGGGGAATGTTTTCTCGGGAAACACCCTGCACCTCGGATCCGACCGCACACATAGCACAGCATTCGCAGAATCCGAGGGACTCTCAACTTCTCGAAAATTGCAGACTTAGAGACCCGGCGTAGGCTACCCAAGAAAATAAGACCCGCTGCCTATAGCCAAATTGCTTGCACAGAACAGATTTGACAGCCTCCATGCAACTGTTCGTCCAAACAAAATAAAAGCCAACAGCTGTATTTTCATATTGTTATCGTGTTGAACTCGAATGGGATTACCGAAAATAGTAGAGAAGCCGCCGGATCATATGACATTTAGTAAGTTTGGCGCTTGGAAAAGGCTAAATTAGCGCCGTTTCCGGGCTGGTCGGGTAGCTACTTCCCCCGGTGCCAGCACTCGCCGGACGATGGGCGTGTTCAGCTTGTACTTGCGCTCGCTGACGTTGCCGGCGTCGTCTTGCACTCGGAGGATGAAGACGGGCAGGGTTCCTTCCTTGTCGAAGGTCTCCTGGGTGGTGGTCACGGGCAGGACTCCGTCCAGACCGTGCTCGCGGTAGGCGGTTTCGTAGCGGTGCTTGCGGACGTTCCAGGTGAAGACTCGGATCTGATCGTAATCGTAAGGCGAGCCGTCATGCGGCTCGGTGAGCACACAGAGGTACTGGGAGACTTTCTTGTCTCCGTCCTGCACTTGATTCAGCACAAAGAAGGCGACGAAGCGCTGGCCTTCGGCGTACTGCGCGACCTCAAGCGGGACATCGACGTCGACCATGCGCGACAGCACCCATCCCACGCGGCCTTGACTGTCGCGCACCAGCCACCAGTCCTCCAGCACCGGTCCGGCGGGAGCCTTGGCGCCCGGTTTGGTGGTAACCGACCTGGCGGCTGGTGCAGCGCCAGTTTGCTTTTCGGCGACTGCCCGCTTCAGAATGCCCACTTTCGCGCCGGAGACCAGCTGGTACAGATGCTCGGTCTCGCGTCCGGGAGTGATGTGAAGATTGGTCTCGTTGCGTAGAACGCCCGGAGCCTGCACCGGAGCGTTCAGGTTTTCCTGGGTGAGTTTCTGCAGGCCGTCGAAGGTTTTCTGATCCACGAGATATCGCTGTTCGACCCAGCCTTCAATCCCGCTGGCGGTGCGCACGCGGGCGAATCGCTTTTCGCGGTCGACGATCTCGACACGCTCTCCATTTTTCACGGTGCCGACGCGGTTGTAGATCGCCGCCACCTGATCGCGCAGGGTCGCCTGCGGGGCGGAAACATAGGCCACTTCGAGGACGCGGTGACGGTTTCGACAAGCCGCCAGCGCCACCATGGCCAGGGCAAGAACACCAACCAGCCATTTCGTCCGCGATGGACCCAGTTTCATAAGAGGAGGCAGGCGAACTCCTCACTATAGCGCGTTGCAGCCACCTTCAGCGGCACGAAGGTTTACACCTGGTACACCCCGAGCCCTTGTCCTGTAGATGGGAGACAACGGCACTCCCGCTCGGTTACCATAGATTTACGGTTTGGCTGGCAACAGCAGGTTGCCGCAAGCTCGCTTTCGGCGTCTAAGAGAATGGGGAGTACGGCGTCGAATCCATCAGATCTGAAAATAAAGAAACTAACTTATGAGAAGCACAACCTGGAACCGTTTTGTGTTTTCGTCGTTCACTACGATCTTTCTGGCGATCGCAAGCCTCTGCACCGCAGCACAGGACACGGTGGACACCGTTTTGCGTCCGCCCAAGGGAGCGCAACTCGCGATCGTCATCTTTGAAGATCTGGAGTGCCCCATGTGCCGGCGGACCGCGCCGCTGGTGGAGCAGGCGTCGAAGACGTACAAGATTCCAGTCGTGCGCCACGACTTTCCGCTGCCCATGCACCCGTGGTCGTATCAGGCGGCCGTAATCGCGCGCTATTTCGACACGCATTCCAAGGCGCTGGGCAACGAGTTCCGCGACTACATTTTCGAGAATCAGCTCGAAGTCAACCTGCAGAACCTGCGCTCGTTCGCCGAGAAGTTTGCGGCGACCCACAAAGTCGAACTGCCCTTTGTCATCGATCCCAGCGGCAAGCTGGCCGCGCAAGTGAACGCCGACCGCGACCTGGGCAAGGCCATCAAGCTCGACCACACCCCGACGGTCTACATCGTAAGCAGCCGCAATCCCAGCAAGCCCTATGTCGAGGTGAAGGACAACAACCAGCTCTACTCAACGATCGATGCGATGATGAAGGAGTAGGGCGGCTTGTGTAGGGACGGGCGCCTCGCCCGTCCAGCCAAGCGGAGCGAGGCGTAGGCGAGCCACGGACCGAGCCGCAAAGAACTTCCTAGCCACGGATTAACGCGGATTCACACGGATAAACCCTGGGACTTGCCGCGCCTGAAGCAGCCCGATAAGCTGCCCGCCAGAGAAGTTGCGAGACGCGACGCGGGGAAGTATCATCGCCTTCCGTTCCGATTTCCGAGGCCAACCCAATGCATCTGAGCCTGTCCAGAAGTGCCCAAACCGCATTCATCGCTCTTGTCGCTCTTTCAGCCTTCGCGCAGCAATCTTCTCAAACCCCGTCCATTCCCTCCACCGGCTTCGCCGGGCTCGACCAATACCGCGCCTCGCGCATCGCCGTATTTACCGACGACTACGGGCAACTGGCGCGCTATCGCGAGGCCAACACCAAGCTCGGGCCCCCGTCGGCGGGCGAGAATCGCGTCGTGTTCTTCGGCGATTCGATCACCGACATCTGGAAGCTGGAGAATTATTTCCCCGGCAAGCCTTACGTCAACCGCGGTATCGGCGGGCAGACCACGCCTCAAATGCTAGTGCGGTTCCGGCAGGATGTGATCGATCTGCATCCCAAGGTGGTTGTGATTCTTGCCGGCACCAACGACATTGCAGGAAATACCGGGCCGATGCGCAATGAGGACATCGAGGCCAACTACGCCTCCTTCGCCGAACTGGCGCGCGCAAGCGGCATTCGCGTTGTCTACTCATCGATTCTGCCGGTGCACAACTACACAGAGCGATCGAAGGATTTCTTTGCGCAGCGTCCGATGTCGCGAGTTCTCGAACTCAACAAGTGGCTGAAGGAATACTGCGAAAAGAACAACATCGTTTACCTCGACTACTTCTCGCCGGTCGTCGACGACAAGGGCCTTCTGAAGAAAGATCTGGCGGATGACGGGCTGCATCCGAACGATGCAGGCTACAGGATCATGGCGCCTCTGGCAGAGGCGGCGATTCAGAAGGCGATGAAATAGCCGTTGGCCGTTTAGCGAGAAGCGGCCATCCGGTGAATCTTTGACGCCCTGACAAGCTCTATAATGGAGTACGAGTTTCCGACCGCCCGGGCCTGTGGGCATACCTGAGGCTACGGCGGCGAGGGAAAATGCGCGAGCGATGGCGCCCGCGACATTTACCGAGGGTTCCGGTGGAAACGCCGGCGCCTCCCGCGTTCGCGAGGACGCATTGGAAAGGAAACGAGCCTGCTGGAATTTCTGCCTGCTTGTCTCCTTTCGAATAGCGTCGTTAGTCGGTGGTCATTAGTCGTTGGCGAGAGTGTCGCGAACGGTGGCCAACGACCAACGACCGACGACCAACGACGGTGGCTCTTCACGACAAATTCGGCCGCGCGATCACCGACCTGCGGATCTCCATCACCGACCGGTGCAACTATAAGTGCGTCTATTGCCGCACGGGCAATGAAGGAGCCCTCTATGGCGATCTTCCCTTCTCGGATTATCTGCGCATGGCTCGTGTGCTGGTGGGAATGGGGATCACCAAGGTCCGTCTGACCGGCGGCGAGCCGCTGCTGCGCAACAGCGTTGTAGAGTTCGTGCGCGAGTTGGCAAAATTGCGGCCTCAGGGGCTAAAGCCCCCGTCTTCTACGAGTGGTAACGGCGCGGCTGAAGCCGCGCCCTTTCAAAGTTCGTTTCGAGAAATCGGCGAGCCACTCGATATCGCTCTGACGACGAACGGGCACCTTTTGGCGGAAATGGCGCAACCGCTTAAGGACGCGGGCCTGACCCGCGTGACCGTCTCGATGGACGCCGTCGACCCCGACCGCTTCGCCCGCATCACGCGGGTGCCCAACGGCTACGATCACGTGCTGGCCGGAATCCGCGCCGCCCGACGCGCCGGCTTGTGGCCGCTGAAAGTGAATTGCGTTCTGATGCGCGGCTTCAATGAAGACCAGATCATTCCCTTCGGCATGTTCGCGCGTGAAGAGGGCGTGACCGTGCGCTTCATCGAATTCATGCCGCTTGAAGAGGGACGCACCTGGGCGCCCTCAACCGTCGTCACGCTCGATGAGATTCTCGCCCGCATGGCCGAATACCGTCCGCTAGTCGAGATTCCGCATGCCCGCTCGGAAACCGCGCGCCGATATCGTTTTGAAGATGGTGTGGGAGAGATCGGGATCATCGCCCCGGTGTCGCATCCCTTCTGCGGACATTGCAGCCGCATCCGCATCACCAGCGACGGCAAAATCCGCACCTGTCTTTTTTCAGTTTGGGATCATGACCTGCATGCGCAGATGCGCCGCGGAGCCAGCGATGAAGAACTCGCGGACTTCATCCACGGAGTGGTCGCGAAGAAAGAAGAACGCCACCACATCGGAGAGCCTGACTTCGTACCCGCTTCACGCACCATGGTCCACATCGGCGGCTAGCTGTTGGGTGGCTAGCTGTAGAGACGTAGCTTGCTACGTCTTGCCGTCAGCATTTCAAATGTGGCAAGAGAGACGTTGCAAGCAACGTCTCTACGATAAGATCGATCTGTGAACCGTAGGAGCTTACTTTCGACCGCCGCGGTTGTTTTCCTTCTTCTCGCCGCTGCCCCGGCTCAACAAAACTACCTCGGCTTCGACCGCAACGACTATCCCGGCGACGCCAATCTCAAAACACTGCGCCAGACTTTTTCCTATACGGGGTATTGGCTCAACAATCCTCCCGGATCGACCTCGAATTCCTGGGCTGGGCATCGCGCCGCGGTGGAGTCCGCCGGATTCGGCTTCCTCGTTTTGTTCAACGGACGTCTCTACGCCGAGTTGAAGACCGTCGCCAACGCACAGCGGATGGGAAGGGCAGACGCCCTCATCGCCGCTTCATCTGCCCGTCGCGATGGCTTTCCGCGCGGCACGATCATCTTCCTCGATCAGGAACAGGGCGGCCGCATGCTGCCGGAGCAGAAGGCCTACATCTACGCCTGGGTTGATGCCATCAGCGCCGGAGGATTCCGAGCAGGAATTTATTGCTCCGGCATCCGCTCCACCGATGGCGAAAACGCCGTGACCGCGGAAGACATCCACCAGACCGCCGGGTCGCGAGAGATTACGTATTGGGCGATCAACGACGGCTGCCCGCCATCGCCCGGATGCTCAATTTCGCTCCCATCCCCGAGCCCGTCGAAAAGCGGCGTCGCCTTCGCAGAGATCTGGCAGTTCGCGCAATCGCCACGGCGAAAAGATGTCGCCGATCGCTGCACCAACTACAGCCGTGACGGAAACTGCTATCCGCCGGGAACGAATCCGGCACAGGGTCTTCATGTTGACCTGAACACAGCCACGTCGGCAGATCCCTCCCACGGCCGCACCCACTAAACCGCGCGGCTTTTCCTTCGTGCACCTTCGTGTCCTTTGTAGTGAACGAGTTCTCTCCCTGAATCGTGACGAAGAATTGACGTAACTTTGCGAAAATCTACAGCAGCATAGATCGCAGTCCGTCTATATAGTGAGCCTGCGTCAAAGAGGGCGAGTGCATCTCTCACGCAGTGGATGTGTGCTGGAGGAATATATGAACCGTAGGATGGCACTATTCGTTTCCTGCGCAGTTCTCATGTTTTCATTGCCAAGCGGTTTCATAGCGGCGCAAACAAAGCAAGCCATTTCCGCGCCGATCCCAACCCAGATTCAGCTCGCGAAGAAAGTCTTCATCGCCAACGCTGGGGGAGATGACCCCGGAATCGACGAACCCATTTTCAGCGGCGGAGTCGATCGTTCTTACAACCAGTTCTATGCCGCGATGAAGAGCGCGGGGCGTTACGAGTTGGTTGGTTCTCCTGCGGAGGCAGATCTGCTCTTCGAGATCCGGTTCACGGTGAGTACCAGCACCACAAAGGTGTTTAAGGGCGATAGCATCGGATCCACCCTTGACCCTCAATTCCGCCTGGAGATTCGCGATCCTAAAACGAGCGCTCTTCTATGGGCATTCACCGAGCACGTGCAGTGGGCCATACTGCAGGGCAACCGGAACAGGAATTTCGATCAGGCTTCCGCCCGCATCGTGACTGACGTACTAGCGCTGGGGACGCGCGCGCTGGCTGCTGTGACAACGCCCGCAAAACCTTAAGGGAAAAAGGCCAGGTGCGGTAAAATAGCTTAAACCTATGGCCGACCGCACCTTTACCCTGGACGAAGCCCAATCATTGTTACCCGTACTGGAATCGCTGCTGCGCACGGCCATCAACGCCAAGAAGGTTGTCGATGAAGCCGATGCCGAGCAGCAGGCTCTGCAGCACCGCGTCTTTCTCAATGGTGGAATGTTTCTCGAAATCGTGCCGCTTGCCCGCCGTAAAGCAGAACGCGCTAAGGCAGAACAGCGCGCCAAAGATGCTCTGGCGGAAATCGATTCCATCGGGGTGCAGGTGAAAGACCTGAATATCGGACTTCTCGATTTCCCCTGCGAAGTCGAAGGACAAATCATTCTGCTCTGCTGGAAGCTCGGGGAAAAAGCCATCACCCACTGGCACGGAGTCCAGGAGGGATTCGCCGGACGCAAGCCCATCGATCAACGAATCGCTAAAGCGAAGAAGGTGAATTAGCTCTCAGCTTTCAGTTCTGCTTTCAGCACCCTCTCTGGTCGGCTCGTTTCTGCGGTGACTCGGATCGGTCCGAAACCACCTCATTTCAAACGCTTTCCACCGCGAAACATCCTGTGGAATCTTGTGTTTATAAGAGAGGAACATAAGTAGGCTGAGCAGGGCCTTCTGCGGCACAATGAGTTCTGCACTGGACTCTTGGCCCGCGGGCAGCAATATTTTGGGAAGGGCATAATCATGAACCGGTCGATCATTCGTTGGGTGATGTTGGGGGCAGTAATTCTGAGCTTTTCCGTGGCTTCGTTCGGGCAGATTGCGGTGGGTATTTCGGTCCGCGTTGGACCACCCCCGTTGCCCGTATACGCGCAGCCGATTTGCCCCGGCCCCGGATACATCTGGACGCCCGGTTACTGGGCCTGGGACGATGACGACGGCTATTACTGGGTACCGGGAACGTGGGTGGTCGCCCCGGTTGGCCTCTTATGGACGCCTGGATATTGGGGATGGGGTGGGGGATTCTACGTCTGGCATGCCGGATACTGGGGTCCGCACGTCGGCTTCTACGGCGGGATCAATTACGGATTCGGCTACGGCGGCGTAGGTTTTGGCGGCGGCGAATGGCGCGGCCGCTCGTTTTACTACAACCGCTCCGTGACCAATGTCAGCGTCACCAATGTGACCAACGTCTACAACCGGACGGTCGTCGTCAACAATCGATCGACGACTAGTTTCAACGGCGGAACGGGTGGCGTACAGGTTCGACCTACCCATCGGGAAGAAGAATACGGACGCGAGCGGCACACGGCTCCCCTTAACGTTCAGAGCCAGCACGAGCGCGCGGCCGCGGGGAACCGGGAGAACCTGGCGTCCCAGAATCATGGGCGTCCGGCGATCGCCGCCACGGCGCTGCCCGGTGACTTCAGCCGCCATGCCGCGGTTCCGGCCCGGGCAGCCGGCGGAGAATACCATGCGCCCGCTATGTCGCCGAGAGCGGCGCGCGTGAACCCGCCCCCCGCCAACCGCGGGAACTCGAATAATGTCAACCGCATGAGTCCGGGCAATAACAACGCTACTAACAATAAGGCACGATCCAATGACGGCTTCCGCTCCTTCACCCCGCCGGCGAAAAACAACGCGGGAAATGGACGGAGCAACGAGAATTACAACCGAAATCAGGGGAGCACCACTAACCGCGGCAATCAGAGCCGATACAACGAGAGCCGACCACCCCAACAGCACCACGAGGCGGCACCGCTGCGGCAGGCACCGCGTCCGGCTCCGCAGCGCTCCAGCCCCCCGCCTCAGCAGCATGCGCCTCCGCCGGGGCCGCATCACGGCAAGGGGTTTTAAGACCGGCGTGGAGGAATGTGGGAACAGCCGCCATCGGCTGTGCCCAGGGCGCAGCCCGGCTTTGGGGTCGAACTCGATAGGGCCTAAGGTCCTAAAGGATTGGCTCTAACCTCTTGAAAACCTGCGGAGCTTCGCTCCGCGGACAGCCGATGGCGGCTGTCCCCACATTCTCCATAAGATGGCTTGATATAGGAAATCCTGCGCAAGCTTCCCTCGAGCCAGCGTTCTATTGCAGTAACGATCCCGGGCTATGGCACGGAAGTGTAGTTCGAATGAAATTTCTTCTCTGCTACAATTTAGCCACAGGATCGCACCCCCAGCCCCTGAACCGGCGGCCCAAGGAGTCCCAGAAAACATGCCTGCAAAGAAATTGAAACTGATCGGCTCGTTCGCGGTGCTTCTTAGCTTAGCGTTGGCCGTGAGCTGCAAGGGGTTCTTTGTGAATCCAACGGTTACCTCGTTGGCAATTGGTCCTGCGAATCTCTCGCTCGCACCGGGCACGTCTTTTCACATGGTCGCAACGGCAACCTATAGCGACGGCACTACCAACGATGTTAGCGGGAAATCGGTATGGAGCTCTACGAGTTCGAACGTTGCGAGCTTTACTAGTCCCGGAACCCTCCAGGCTGCCGATCTTTCTAACCTTCCCACCCTGCCCGCGACCACGAGCGTCAGCGCATCGCTGGGCTCGGTGAGTAGTTCCAGCCAGACGGTAACTGTTTGCCCCGTCGTACAGACATTGACGGTCACCGTCAACGGCGGAACGAGCGTGAATGTACCGGGAAATACTGCTCTGACATTTGACGCCGAGGCGACCTTCAACGGAATCACTGGCAACAACCCGGTCAATGCCTATGTGACATGGAACATCTCCGACACGGCTGTACTCGCGTCAATCGACACTTCTGGCAATGGAACAACGGTCTCAGGCCACCCCAGCACGATCACCGTGTCCGCCACTTTGTGCGGCGTGAATAGTAGAACGGTCAGCATTACCACTACGAGCTAGTGGTCTGCCATTCGCTCGCAGTGAGAGTCCGCTGATCACAGCAGTCTGGGGCGGCGAACTTCTCGCTCGTGGCGGTGTGATTTCCATCACATTCCACGCCATTACCGGCATGTGACGATACTGCATTCGCACAAAGCCGTGTCTGACTCCATCACAACGCCAATTTCCCAAACTGCAGGCTTCTCTCGCGATGAGTGCGAACTGCGTGCCGCGCGCTTTGCCATGCGCCTGTCGCTGGCTGTCGGCGTGGTGATGCTGCTCGGAAAGGCTACCGCCTACTACCTCACCGGATCGGCCGCCATTCTCTCCGATTTCGCTGAGTCTGTCGTGCACGTCATTGCGGTGGCGTTTGCCGCATTCAGCCTGAGGCTGAGCACCAAGCCCGCCGCGCCGACTTTCTTGTACGGGTATGAGCGCATCAATTTCTTCTCCGCCGGCTTTGAAGGCGCCATGATCATCGTGGCCGCGATTTACATCATCGTCGAAGCGGCCAGAAAATGGCTGGCAGGATTGCAACTGGAGCACCTCGGACCGGGCACATTGATGGTCCTCGGAGCCGCCTTGCTGAATGGATGGCTCGGCTGGTATCTGCTGCGCGTGGGAAAACGCACGCATTCGCTAATCCTGGAGGCTAACGGCAAACACGTGCTCACCGACAGCTACACCAGTTTCGGGGTAGTTGTAGGACTGGGCCTGGTGATCCTCACGGGATGGAAGCCGTTCGATCCGATTCTTGCGATCGCTGTGGCGATCAACATATTGTGGTCTGGGGGAAGGCTGGCCTGGCGTTCGGCCGTCGGCCTGCTGGATTATTCAGACCCTGATACGGGTAAAAAGATCCGCGAAAGATTAGACACGATCTGCAGTGAACTCGGCATTCACTACCACGGCGTCCGTTACCGCACCACGGGATACCGCGAGATCATCGAAGTACACCTGCTGTTTCCCCATGCCACTGCCGTAGGAGAGGCGCATCGCCTGGCAACAGCTCTGGAAGAGCGCTTGCCCGTTGCACTGGGCAAGCCTGCCGAAGTCATAACCCATCTTGAGTCGCTAGAAGATCACGAGCATGTGCACACGACCGAACACTACACGGGCCGTCCAGAGTAGACACGCAGGGAGTGGGCATGGAATGTGTAGGGACGGGCGCCTCCGCCCGTCCAGTCGAGCAGAGCGAGGCGTATGCGAACCACAGAACTGGCCAGGAAGAGACTTCCTTACCACATCAATGTCTGTGCAGACACTGAACCTCACATCCCGTCGTAGTTAGGCCCGCCCCCACCCTCCGGAGGCACCCAGTTGATGATCTGGTACGGATCCTCAATATCACAGGTCTTGCAGTGCACGCAGTTCGAGGGATTCAAGCTGATGCGCTTGCCGTTCGGCTGGCTGGAGTCATCCACCATCTCGTACACATTCGCCGGACAGAAATTCTGGCAAGGGCTGCCGTACTCCTTCACGCAGCGCTCGTTGCACACATTCGTGTCCTGAATGACAAGGTGCGCCGGCTGATCTTCTTCATGCTTCGTGCCCGAATGATAAAGATCGGTGAGCTTGTCAAACGTGACCTTGCCATCGCCTTTCGCCGGACCAAGCATGTGAGCTTCAGCTCCGCCGTCAGCGGGCAAGTTGCTCAGCTTCTTCATCCGCTGGTACCCAGACGTCGCTGGATACCGATTGTTCAATCCGCGTCCGCCGGTGATCATCTGCAACCCAGTGTGGAACATCCCGGCGAACATACCGTGCTCGAACCCCTGGTGCAGGTTGCGGACTTTCCAGAGCTCGTCTTTAATCCAGCTCGATTCCACTTTCTTCTGGAATTCGCCGAGAGACGCCGCTGACGAATCATCTTTCTGTAGCGCTTCGAACGCGGTCTCGGCCGCAAGCATACCGCTCTTGATCGCGAGATGAATTCCCTTCAGCCGCGCCGAATTGAGGAAGCCGGCCGAGTCGCCCAGGATCATCCATCCGTTGCCCGCTACCGGCGGAATCGCCCACCAGCCGCCGTAAGGCATCGCCTTCGCCCCGTAGCGGATCATCTTGCCGCCCGCGAGCAGCTTCGTAACAAATGGATGCTTCTTGAACTCCTGCAGAACGTGCTGCGGATCGAGCCGCGGATCTCCGTAGTCGAGCCCGGTCACGAATCCCAGCGAAACGATATTGTCTTTCGATCCGTAAATCCAGGCGCCGCCGTATTCGCGCGTAGTCAGCGGCCAGCCCATCGTGTAAATGACCTCGCCGGAAGCGATGCGGCCCGCAGGGACTTCCCAAAGCTCTTTGACGCCGACGCCGTAAGTCTGCGGATTCGCATCCTTCGCCAAATCGAACTTCTTGATCAAGTCTTTGGTCAGTGATCCGCGAGGGCCTTCGGCCAGGATCACCACCTTCGCCTGCAGATCGTACCCGGGTTCGAAATTCGACTTGGGATGTCCTTCTTTGTCGACTCCCTTGTCGTCGGTGCGAACACCGATTACGCGATCGCCATCGAAAAGAAGCTCGGACCCGGCAAACCCGGTGAACACCGTGATCCCGGTCTCTTCGACCTTGCTGCCCAGCCACTTCACGAACTTATTCAGCGAGATGACATAGTTGCCGTGGTCGCGCAGAAACGGCGGCGTAATCGGAAACTTGAATTTCGATTTCTCGGTAAAGAAATAAACCGCTTCCTTCGTGACCTCGGCGTCGAGCGGCGCATCTTTCTTGAAGTCCGGCAGCAACTCCGCGATCGCGCGCGGATCAAGCAGCGCCCCCGAGAGACAGTGTTGTCCAACCTCGCGCGCCTTCTCGAGCACGTAGATGTTCTCTTTGCTGAGCTGTGAATCCGGGTGCGCGGCATTGTGAGCGTCGATCAACTGCGAAAGCCGCAGGGCGCAAGCCATCCCAGCCGGCCCGCCGCCGACAATGACCACATCAGCCGGCATCTGCGGACGCTCAACACCTTCGATCGGTTTGCGGAAAACCAACATAAGTTTCGAGTTTCAGGTTTCGAGTTTCAAGCAAACCAGCCTCAGCCGACTGCCGTTTTGAAAACACGAAACTCGAAACTATCCTTTCGCCTTCTTCACTTCTTCAATCAGCGGCGGCACGATGTCGAACAGATTGCCTACAATCGCGTAATCAGCAATCTCGAAGATCGGCGCCTCGGAATCCTTGTTCACGGCGATGATGGCCCGCGAGCCCTTCATTCCGACGATGTGCTGAATTGCACCGCTGATGCCCAGGGCCAGATACAGCTTGGGAGCCACCGTCTGTCCCGAAGATCCAATCTGGCGATCCATCGGCAGCCATCCTGAGTCACAGATCGGACGCGATGCCGCCAGATCTCCGCCAAGAGCATCGGCAAGCTGCTTCGCGATCTCGATATTCTTCTGCTCCTTGATGCCACGGCCAACAGCGACGATCACTTCCGCCTGCGTAAGATCGACCGCCTGCTTGGCCTCCTTGAAGACTTCCTGCGGCTTGTTGCGGATCACGCCATCGGCAATGTCAACACTAACCGTTTCAACCGGAGCCGTGCTTGCGCCAGCTTCGGCCTTGTCCCCGCGAAACGATCCGTTCTGAAATGTCACGAACCATGGAGCGCCGCTGGTGAAGCTGACATCGGCCGCCAGTTTGCCTTGAAACATCTGCCGCGTGAACACCAGCTTCCCGCCTTCGTGCTTGAATCCAATGCAGTCGCTGATGACGGTGCGCCCCATCGCAGTTGCCAGCTTGGGCACAAAGTCGCGCACCTGGTACGTATGCGGCATCAGCACGAGCTTAGGCTGCTTCGACGTCAGGAATTGTTTAAGTGCGGCAGCGAATGCATCCGGAGTGTACGGCTCAAGCTTTGCCGACTCGATCGCATACACCTTCGCGACTTTCTTCCCCGCGACTTCGGCGGCGATGGACGCGGCTCCGCTGCCCACAACGGCAGCTTCCAGCGTCCATCCGGTCGCAGCGGCAATCGCCTGCCCGGCAGTAATGGTTTCCCACGAAACACGATTCAACTTGCCTTCGCGCTGTTCGACAACAACCAAAATAGTGTCAGCCATAATCAGCTACTGCTCCTAGCTCCTAACGAAAACATGTGGGGACAGCCGCCTTCGGCTGCCGCCGAGCGAAGCTCGGCCCGCGGACGAAGGCGTCCGCGGCTACACTTACAAAACTCTCAGTTCATTCCGCAACTTATCCACCAGCTTCTTAGCAATCTCCGCCGGGGCACCCTCAATGTGCTCCGTCTTCTTCGTCTTCTGCGGGATGTACAACTTCTCGATCTTCTGGAGATTCTCTCCCAAAGCCGACTGCACCTCGGCCAGCGATACTTTCCGCAACGGCTTGTTCTTGGCCTGTTTAATGCCAATCAGCGTGGCGTAGCGCAGCTTGTTGATACCCGACTGAATCGTCAGTACCGCAGGCGTCGGCATATCGACAAACTGGAAAAATCCCGCTTCAAGTTCGCGCTTCACGCGAATTCCGGTCTCGTTCTTCTCGATCTGCATGATGATGGTCGCGTGCGGCCATCCCAGCAGCTCCGCCAGAATGACGCCAGTCTGCGCATACCCGTAATCGTCCGACTGGAGCCCGGTGAAGATCAGGTCAAACTGTTCGTCCTTGATCGCCGCCGCAATGGCCTTTGCCGTGTTGAAGGCGTCGAGACCAACGAACTTGTCATCTTCGAGATGAATGGCACGATCCGCGCCCTTGGCCAGCGCCTCGCGCAATACCTGCTGCGCCCGCGCCGGACCGCTCGTGATCACTACGACCTCGCCCTTGTGCTTCTCGCGCTGCCGCAGCGCCTCTTCGAGCGCGTAAGCGTCCGGCTCGTTGACCTCGTAGGAAACATCCTCACGAATCCACGTGCCCGACTCATTGAGCTTCAGGGGCGCATCCTTCTGCGGTACCTGCTTCATACAAACTAGGATCTTCAAGATAATTTCTCCACGAACCAGTGGCGTGCGTCAGCCACGGCAAAACTATTTAGTATAAATGACCCAGAAGCGCAGAGGGAAATACAGGAGCCCGCCCAAAAAATTCGCCAGGAACAAGACGTTGTAAGCAACGTCTCTACGATCAGCCTCTTGTGATCCTAATCACAGACTCCCTCCGCTCCCTCCGTCAGCATGACCGAGAGACCTTATGCCCGACGACCACTTCTCTTCCATGCGGCAGAGCATCATCGACGGCGCGCCCGACACCGCTTCCAGCCTGGCACAGGAAGCCGTCGCGTCCGGCATCCCGCCCATCGATGCTATCAATAACGGCTTCGTCCCCGGAATGCACGACGTCGGCGAGCAGTTCGCCCGCGGACAGATGTTCCTGCCCGACATGATGGCCTCCGCCGAGGCGATGCGCGCCGCCATGGCCGTGCTCGATCCGGAACTCAAGAAGCTAGGCACCGAACGCCCGATGGCCGGGATCGTTCTCCTCGGCACAACCAAAGGCGACATTCACGAGATCGGCAAGATTCTCGTTGGAACCATGCTGACCGCGCATGGCTTCCAGGTCCACGACCTCGGAGTCGACGTCGCGGGCGACAAGTTTGCCGCCAAAGCGCGCGAACTCAAGGCGGACATCGTCGGCGTCTCCGCGCTTCTGACGACGACGATGCGCAACCAAAAAGGTGTAGTCGAGGCGCTGGAGAAAGACGGTCTGCGCTCGCAAGTAAAAGTCATGGTCGGAGGCGCGCCAGTCACCCGCCGCTGGGCTGAAGAAATCGGCGCCGACGGCTATGCCAAAGATGCCATGAGCGCCGTAGCGCTGGCGCAAGAGTTGATGCAGCAGAAACTGCAAGCAGTCTCGGTACAACAATAATGTGTGCTGTTCATGTTGTCATTCTGAGCCGAGATGGTCGTGCGCGAAGCGCGCGGCCATCGGAGTCGAAGAATCCCTACAGCGTACGACGCCGTGCAGGGAGTAGGGATTCCTCGCTGCGCTCGGAATGACAAGGTCACAAATCATGCGACCCAAACTCGAACTGCTCGACAAGCCGCTGATCGAGCGCATCCTCGACGAAGCCTTCCAACTCATCGAAGACCCCGGCGTGCGTGTCGCCCCCTACGTCGAAGACCTGCTGCGCGCCGCCGGCATCACCGTCAAAGAAGGCGTCGCGCACATCCCCGAAGTCCTGGCTCGCCGCCTGCTCGACCTCGTTCCACGCGGATTCTGCCTCTACGACCGCCTGGGAAAACCGGCCGTGCATTACTCGGGAGACACAGTTCACTTCGATCCGGGCTCGTCGTGCCTGAACATTCTCGATCCCGAAGCGCAGCAGCCCCGCCCGGCGATGTCCGCTGATCTCGTGCGCCTGGTGCAAGTCGCCGAAATGCTGCCTCAATTCGCAGCCCAGTCCACCGCGATGGTCTGCAATGACATCCCGCCCGAAATCGGAGACTGGTACCGCCTGCTGCTGGTTCTCTGGTATTCAGAAAAGCCGGTGGTCACCGGAGCGTTCTCCGCCTCAAGCCTGCATACCCTGATCGATCTTCTCGCCATCGAAAGCGGAGGCCGCGAGACACTTCGGCGAAATCCCCGCGCCATCTTCGATGTCTGCCCGTCCCCGCCCCTCAACTGGTCGGAGTTCGCCTCCCAGAATCTTGTGGATCTTGCCCGCGCCGGAGTTCCCGCCGAAATCGTCAGCATGCCCCTGGCGGGCGCAACCGCCCCGGTCACGCTCGCTGGTTCGGTCGTGCAACATGCGGCCGAGTGCATCAGTGGCATTACGATTCATCAGCTTGCGCAGCCCGGGTCTCCCATAGTCTGGGGAGGCGCCCCCGCCATCTTCGACATGCGTTCCGGCAAGACGCCGATGGGCGCCATTGAAACAGCGATGCTCGACCTGGCCTGTTCGCAAGTCGGAAAGTATCTTGGTCTGCCGACACACGCTTATCTAGTCGCAGGTGATGGTCGCTTTGTCGACGCGCAGGTGGAAATGGAAAGCGGGATGTCGGCGGCGCTCGGAGCGCTCGCGGGAATCAACATGATTTCAGGCGCCGGCATGCTGGATTTCCTCGCGTGCCACAGCATCGAGAAGCTCGTCATCGATGCCGAAGCCATCGCATCCGCGCAGCGACTGATCGAAGGCATTCAGCCCCACGGCGTTTCCCTGGCCGTCGACATGTTCGCCCAGACCGGCCTGCAGGGTGATTTTTTGAGATTGAAGGAAACCCGCGCGCTTTTCCGCAAAGAGCAGCACTTCCCGTCGGCAATTATCGATCGCGGACTTCCAGTCCCGGATGGAACCAGTCCCGACATCCTGCAGCGTGCCCGCCATCGCGTCGACGAATTGGTTGCCGCGTATGAGCGCCATCCCCTGCCGTTGGAGGCGGAAAGAGAGTTGATAGCGTTTGCCCAGCGCGAAGGGAAACCTACCGGGCTCGAAGGATTGCCTGGAATCCTCAACCCCGCGTTCGCTTGAAAACCGAACCCTGCAGAGTAGCGCCAGCGTCAAGGTTTATATGAAACATGCGGGGACAGCCGCCCTCGGCTGTCCGGCGGAGCGAAGCTCCGCAGCGCTTGCCCGAGAAAAACAACCCAAGGGCCCATGGAAGCGATGGACGCAACAGTGATTCATTCCATGATAACCGTCGACTGCCCGGTTAACTCAAACCGCTTGCGGCAGCGCATGTTCTTGCACGCCATCATGTCGTCTTTCCGCACCATATATGAACGAAATTTGGCGAAGCGGGCACGGTCGCGTTCATCGGCACGCCCGCCAAGCTGGCTCTTCTTGGTGCGTACCACCCAGGTTACTTCATACTCCGCCGCCTGATGACAATGCGGGCAATTCAGCGAAGCCGGTTTCTTTTCCTGACGCTCATCAAAAAAATCGCGCTCTTCCATAATGTGGGAGCACCAGTTCAGCGGCGCTCGGACAAACATGAATTATTGCACACTTAAGCGAGCGCATTCCTCTGTGTATCTCCGTGACCTCGGTGGTTCAGGTTTTCCTTGCCTAAGCTAGAATTCCTGTTATCCGAGCATCAGCAACAGGATTCGAATGGCGAGAAAGAAGAAACCGAAACGCTTCCGCGCAGTCACGGCGGTAAAGGAACTAGCCCGCGAGCGCGTTGGCGCGCCACCGGCAGAGAAGATTGTTGTCGAGAAGAAGAAGAAACCGGAGAAGCACAAGCCCACGCTGAGGAAGCTGTTAGGGGATGCTGAATGAAAGAAGGCGCGAATGTTCTTCCACTCGCGCTTTCCTAATCACACGCCTTTGTGATTCTGCTCACGGCCTGAACCCCGGCCTCCATCCACTATCTAGATGCGGCGCGCGGCGCTCTTTCCAACCGAGTGCTCCGGCGCCCCAGGTCCCTTCCCTTCGGTGCAAGGCCGGATTGCGTCGAATCGTCCGCGCCGGGAGTACTCAGGTATGAAAACGCCCGCGAGTCGCTTTGCCGTCCCATTTCTCTGCCTTTCGCTTTCCGCCCTCCTTCTCATCGGCGGTTGTAGCAACAAACACTTAGTTTCCATCGCTATCACGCCCGCAGATCCGAGTGTGTCGGCGATAGGACAAACCATTCAGTTCCAGGCCGTCGGAGCGACGAACCATCCGAATGCGGGCCAGGAAACGCTCACAAACTCGGTTACGTGGTCTTCGAGCAACGTGAGCGTGGCGACGATGAGTGACAGCGGACTGGCAACGGCCGTCAGTTGTGGACAAACGACCGTAACCGCGCAGGACGGCAATGTGATGGGGCAGACGACGTTAACCGTGGCCTGCAGTGCTCCCGGGGGAAACTCCGTCCTGCAATCTATTACGGTATATCCAAGCAATCCGACGATCCCTCTCGGAAATCCTCCGACCCCATTGACAGCTTTCGGCGTTTACTCGCCGCCGCCTAGCATAGACCTTACAAGCGCTGCAGTTTGGGCGTCGAGCAACACGGGCGTGGTGACGGTAGGCTCGTCTGGCAGGGGCATCCCTGGCTCGGTCTCCGCTGTTGGCTGTGGCACCGCCACAATTTCCGCTGAGTTCCAGGGAATCATCGGACAGACGCAATTGACGGTCTCGTGCTCAACATTGCAGTCAATCAGCGTTTACCCGCCCGATCCTACTGTTCCTCTAGGACAGTCGCCTCCGGCGTTCACTGCATTCGCTCTGTGGTCGCCCTCGGGGCCCAATCCTGATGTTACCGCGAATGCCAATTGGAGTTCGAGCAACGAGGGCGTTGCAACTGTTAGCAATCCTGGGCAAGTGAACTTAATCGGCTGTGGTACGACTACAATCTCGGCCCAAGACAAGGACAACGGCGTTATTGGTCAGACGCAATTAACCGTAACTTGTGCGCCTCCTGTCCTGCAGTCAATCAGCCTATATCCCCCTAACGCAACGGTTGCCGCGAACCAAACTGTTCAGTTCAATGCGCTCGCCGTATATTCCCCGTCGTCAAGTAATAACGATCTCACGAAAAGCGCCACTTGGAACTCGCTTAATGGCACTGTCGCGAGCATCACAAGTCCCGGCGTAATTTCAACCCATGCCTGCGGGACCACCACGATCTCAGCCGCATATCAGGGAACCGTCGGCCAGACCCAGTTGACCGTCTCGTGTACGCCTCCTTCGCTGCAGTCCATTACGATCCTTCCCGGCAATCCGACTATTCCTCAGATTGGGCAAACTACTGGATTCGTGGCAGTGGAAACATCCAGCGATGGCACAGAGAAAACGTCCGACACAGTGGCATGGCTTTCCAGCAACACATATGTCGCTAGCATCGACAGTACCGGAAAAGCAACAGCCGTTTCCTGCGGCACGACCACTATATCGGCGGAGGACCAAAATGTTGTTGGGACCACTTTACTGACTGTCTCCTGTACCCCAATCAACTCGGTAGAACTGCTCATCGTCCAGACGGGTTCCAACCCTGCGTCAATAGTAAGTTCGCCCTCCGGTATCAACTGCGGTACGACGTGCGCATCGGAATTTAATGAGGGCACTGGCATCACCCTAACCGCAACGGCGCCAGCACTTTGGAGCGGTTGCGACTTCCCCCCTCCTCCTGTTCGTGCCAATGTGTGCATCCTCACTGTGAGACCCGATACAGCAGGAGGATCACTGAAGACAGTAACGGCCACCTACTAGGAGTGAACTGCGAACCCGAAAAGGAGGAAAGTGGGTAAGTTCGAGAAGTTCATTTCCATGACGAACTTGCTGATTGCCTTAGCCCGACTAACGCTACTTGGCCTCAGCGTGTATCTTTTGCTTCTGGTGTCGAGACGATTCCTGAGTGAGTGAGTGTGCGATTGTGTAAACTCACTCTCTCACCGCCTGAGCCACAACCTTCACGAAATCCTTGATGTCTTCCTCCGTCGTATCGAACGAGCACATCCAGCGCACGATGCCGTCCTCCTCGATCCACGGATAGAAGAAGTATTTCTCCTTGATCTGCTCAATCGCGTGCTTCGGGATCTGGGCGAACACGCCGTTGGCCTCGACCTTCCAAACGATGCGCACCTGAGGAATCTTTCGCACCTCGGCTTCGAGCACCCGCGCCATGCGGTTGGCATGTTCGGCGCTACGTTTCCACAGATCATTCGTAAGCAGCGCCTCAAACTGCGCGGCGATGAATCGCATCTTCGACGCCAACTGCATCCCCTGCTTGCGGAGATAGAGGAAGTCAGCACTGGGCGCGCGGTTGAAGAACACCACCGCCTCCCCGCCCATGATGCCGTTCTTCGTCCCGCCAAACGAAAGCACATCCACGCCCAGATCGCGCGTAGCCTGTCGCAGGGTCTGACCCAGGCTCACTGCCGCGTTCGCGATGCGGGCTCCGTCCATATGGAGGAACATCCCGCGCTCGTGCGCGAACCGCGCCAATGCCTGAATCTCTTCGGTTTGGTACACCGTGCCCATCTCCGATGCCTGCGTAATCGAGATGACCCGCGCCTGCACGTGATGCTGATCCCCGACGCCGTGATAGGCATGCCGGACGGAGTCGAGCGTGATCTTGCCATCCCGATGCGGCAGCGGAATCAGCTTGCATCCGGTGTGTTTCTCCGGAGCGCCACATTCATCCGTATAAATATGCGCATAGTCACTGCATAAGACCGCGTGGTAAGGACGGTTCAGCGCCTGCAGCCCCAGCACATTCGCGCCGGTACCATTGAAGGTAAAGAAAACATCTATGTCGTCGCCAAAGTGCTCCTGGAACTTCGCGATTGCCGATCGCGTGTAAGGATCGTCTCCGTAGGCCACCACGTGTCCCTGGTTCGCCCGCGCGATTGCTTCCAGAATTTCCGGATGAACTCCGGCATTGTTGTCGCTGGCGAAACCACGAGTGATCTTTGCAGATGTCATAGCGAATCAATGTAGCAGACGACGGAAAGGCTTCACCACAGGGGGCACAGAGGATCACGGAGAATTCCTCTGTGCCCTCTGCGGTGAATGGCGTTGGCTGCCCAGCACACAGTCAATTAGAATGCCCTCCCCGAGGTTCTTTACCGATGCGCCAGTTCGTCCGTCGCCTGTTACCAGTCCTGGCTCTTTCAGTGCTGGCTCGCGCTCAAACTCCCGAACAGAAAGCCGCCCGCTATCTTGACTCCATCCGCAACCAGCCCTCTTTGCTGCTGGCGTTCCTGCACGACATGCCGAAAGGCGGAGACCTCCACAACCATCTCGACGGCGCTTTGTACGCCGAGGATCTGATCGACTTCGCTGCATCCGACAACTACTGCATCGACCGCACGACATCCCGTCTGCTCGCCCCGCCCTGTGATGATTGCGAACACTACACGCCCAAGCCCGCCATCCGTTGCGCCTACGACGACCACATTCTCTACAACCAGATCATCGACGCCTGGTCCATGCGCAACTGGCGCGCCGGAGAAGAATCGGGCCACGACCACTTCTTCGCCACCTTCGACAAGTTCGGCCTCACTTCGCACAACCATGTTCCGGAAGCCATCGCCAGCGTGATTAACCGCGCCGCCAAGGAGCATGTGCAATACATCGAGTTCATGCACACCGGAGACGGCCGCGCCGCGGCCCAACTCGGCCTGAAACTGGGATGGGATGATGATTTCGGAAAAATGCGCGAGAAATTTTTGTCTGGAGGATTGAAGGACATTGCCGCTGCGACCAGCAAGGCTCTTACCGAGGATGAAGCGCGAGCGCGCACGGAACTGAAGTGCGGAACCCCGGAAGCCGAATCAGGCTGCAGTGTCACCGTCCGCTATCTCTACCAGGTCCTGCGCGGGCTTCCTCCCGAAGCCGTGTTCTCTCAGATCGTTCTGGGATTCGAACTGGCCTCGTCCGATCCTCACTTCGTCGGCCTCAACCTGGTGATGCCGGAAGACTGGTACGTCCCCATCCATGACTTCAACCAGCACATGGCGATGCTCGATTACCTGCACGGCGTCTATCCGAAGATCCACATCACTCTTCACGCCGGCGAAATCGCCATGGGATTGGTGAAGCCTGAGGATCTTTCCTTCCACATCCGCGCCTCGGTTGAGCGCGGCCACGCCGAGAGAATTGGGCACGGCGTGGATGTCATGCTCGAGAAAGATCCAGTCGGATTAATGAAAGAGATGGCCGCCCGCAATGTGCTCGTCGAAATCAATCTAACCTCGAATGATCAGATACTCGGCATCAGCGGCGACGAACATCCCCTTCCGATTTACATGAAGTACGGCGTTCCCGTCGCAATCTCAACGGACGATGAAGGCGTCGCCCGCTCTGACATGACGCACGAATATCTGCGCGCCGTCGAGTCCTACCATCTGTCCTATACTGTCCTGAAGCGAATGACGCGGCAGAGCGTCGAGCACAGTTTTCTCCCGGGACAAAGCCTCTGGGCTGAGACGAAAGCAGTGTTCCGGCCCGTCGCCGCCTGCGCGGCTGATAAAACCGGAACCGGAAAACCGTCCGCGGGATGCACAAAGTTCCTCGCAGCGAACGAACGCGCTCGCGAGCAGTGGAAGCTGGAAGCCGTCTTCGTCGAGTTCGAGAAGAAGTATTAGGTGGAAGAGCGGCGCTTTAGCGCCGCGTTAGTGTTCGAAAGAATCTGGGCTTTAGCCCCGTGTGTCCCATGCCGCGCAAACGCACACTCATCCCGTCCCCGCTAGCATGGGCCACGCTCAACCTCCCGGTCCCGCACCCGCCACTCCCCGTCGTCGCCGAACGTGGAGGCACGCAACTCCGCACGCCCCTCCCGGTCGCCATCATCGACACGCGTGAGCAAAATCCGCTCTCCTTCCGCCGCTTTCGCGGATGGTTCGCGAAGATCGAACACCGTGCCTTGCCACTCGGCGACTATTCCGTCGAAGGCATGGAAGACACCTGCGTCGTCGAACGCAAAGATCTGGCCGACCTGATCTGCTCGTTCACCACGAACCGCGCTGTCTTCGTCAATCGACTCCGCCGCATGGCCGAACGCCCGCACAGCCTGCTCGTGGTCACATCGTCGTTGTCAGAGATCAAATCCGAATATCCCTACCGCGCCGCCAATCCCAACCGCATCACGCAATCACTGATCGCCGTGCTCACTGGCCTGCGCCTCCCCTTCATCTGCACCGACACCCACGAACTCGGCGAGGAGATCGTCGCCTCCTACCTCTACCAGACATTTCTGTATGATTGGCTGGACCGCAACGGCCACGGCCGCCACCTATCCGACAGCGATTTGTAAACGGTTTGTCATCCTGGGCGGAGCCAGAGTTCGCGAAGTCAAAGGATCCCTACCCCGAATCGACAGTCGAGAGGGTAGGGATCCTTCGACTCCGCGGCTGCCCCTAAAAACGGGGCATCCACTCCGCTCAGGATGACAGGCCAAGAAAATTTCATGAGCGACCAATTCACCCAAGCCGACGCCGCCGCACAACTAATCCTGAAACGCACTCCGCTCCGACCCAGAATCGGTCTCGTGCTGGGCTCCGGCCTCGGAGCATTCGCCGACTCACTCGGCGACGCTACCCGCGTCCCCTACTCTGAAATTCCTTCCTTCCCGCAATCCACCGCCATCGGACACGCCGGCCGCCTGGTCATCGGCAAAGCCGGTGAAGTCACGGTCGCCGCCATGCAGGGCCGCGTCCACCTGTACGAGGGATACTCCGCACAGCAAGTCGCATTCCCGATCCGCGTCTTTGCCCGCATGGGAATCAAGGCCGTAATCCTGACCAACGCCGCCGGAGGCATCAATCTCGGCTACTCGCAAGGCGCGCTGGTGCTCATCCGCGATCACATCAACCTGCAGGGAACCAATCCCCTAGTGGGACCCAATGACGACCGCTTCGGCGTCCGCTTCCCCGATATGACTCGCGCCTATTGCAAGGAATATCGTCAGGTCGCCCGCGAAGAAGCCATCAAGCTGGGAATTACTCTGCACGAAGGCGTCTATGCCGCGCTTCTCGGGCCCAGTTACGAGACACCCGCGGAGATCGAATATCTCCGCCGCATCGGCGCGGACCTGGTAGGAATGTCAACGGCGGCGGAAGTCATCGCCGCACGTCACATGGGACTCAACGTGCTGGCAATTTCCTGCGTCACAAACATGGCCGCGGGAATCCTGGACCAACCGCTCTCCCACGCAGAAGTAATGGAAACCGGCGAGCGAGTGAAGTCCACCTTCGAGTCACTCCTCAAGGCAGTCTTGCCGAGAATCGCACACGAAGTCGGCGGCTAAACGGCTGGTGTGGTGACGGCCGCCTTCGGCCGTCCCACGAAGGCGAAGCCGAGCGGCCCATTAGTTAGTTATTGACTCAAAATTCGATAAACTTACTGCCCAGCCCGCGCAATCACCAGCGCCGCAGGCGGCTTGATCCCATACGTCTCAGCAAAACTCTTCTGATTCACAGCCAGACCCAGATGTCCCCGCGAGTCAATGTACAGCAGTGGATCCCCCACCGGAACATCGCTGAACGTCTTCACGAATTTCATGTTCAACTCTTTGTCGCCGACCTTCACCGGAACTTCCTGGCCGCGCTTGTAGCCAAGCTTCAGAAAGTCGCTCCCATCCACGTTGGTCACGAGATTTCCAAACGGCCCGTCCGTAGCAATCACCGAAGCATTCAATCCATGCTCGTCGATCTTCGCGATCTTCAGATCCAGCCGCACCAGATCCTTCACCGCCATCGCCGGTCCAACCTTGCTCCAGTCGTCGCCACGCGCCAGGTGCGCCCCCACCGGCGAAAAAATGTCGCGCCCATGAAACGTCGACGATAGCTTGCCGCCAATCATCCACTCCGTGTTGGTGATTTCCCGAACCGCGTCAATCCCGTCCCGCTGCTCGACTAACGTGATCACGCCATTGTCGGGCAACACAAAGTACTGGCCCTTCTTCGAATGGGCGACGATCGCCTTCCGTGAACTCCCCACTCCTGGATCGACCACCACGACGAAGACAGTTCCGCTGGGATAATACGGCGTCGCTCCAAAGAGATAGCGAGCTCCTTCGAAGATGGAAAACGGCGTCACCTGATGCGTGAGATCCACGATGCGGACGTCAGGCATGATCCCGTACATCACCCCGCGGCAGATCGCGACGGAATCGTCGAGCACTCCGAAATCCGTCATGAATACGATGGTCGGTGGATACTTCTGCCCCGCATCGTTCGCCGCCCACGCTCCTGACGGAGAAATCGTCAGCAAGAGAATCACGAGCGTGATGGCGATCGTGTTTCGGACACGGAACTGCCCGCGAAGGACTGAAGATGAAATCATCAACCTCTCCCTTGTCCCCAAGTTCAGCACCGAGGGGTTTCTGGATTTTCCCCCACGACCGGCGAATAGACGCCCACAGTCTTTCATTGTTCAGAGCATTCGATTCTAAACAAACTTTTACAACGCAGGAAAGCGTAGTACTCCACTCTGATCGCCGCGGCCCAGTTATAATCCTGCTGAGCACACTCCGCTGCTCGATCTCTATGTGGAGGCTCTAATGCCGCAAGCCATTCCCGAAAAATACAAAGACCTCTTCCAGAAACGGGCCTTTGCCAGCCTCGCCACGCTCATGCCCGACGGTCGCCCGCAGGTCACTCCGGTCTGGGTCGACTTCGACGGTGAGCATGTCATCTTCAACTCGGCCCGTGGCCGCCAAAAGGACAAGAACGTCCGCCGCGATCCGCGTGTCGCGCTCGCTATCGTCGATCCTGAAAATCCCTATCGCTATCTGGAAATCCGCGGCCGAGTCACCGAGATCACCGAGGAAGGCGCCGACGACAGCATCAACAAGCTGGCCAAGAAGTACCTTGGCGTAGATAAATACCCCTACGGCCAGCCCGGCGAAGTCCGCGTCCTCTACAAGATCAAGCCCGAACACACCACGGTAATGGGATAGCTGCTGGAGTCAGCACGAACCATGCAGGGGACAGCCGCCTCGGCTGTCCAGTGGCCCGGAAGTATCGCGGCGCAGGTAGCAGGCACCGGACAGCGTTTCCGCGGCAGGCAGCACCGTATAAAATCAGCGCTTCTATGCCGACCTAAAGATGTGGAAGAGCGGCGCTTCATCACCGTCCACGTTGAATGTGGAGGATTGCGGCTGGCACCGGGGGTCGATATGCCAAACGTGGAAGAGCGGCGCTTCAGCGCCGCGTTCAGACGAGAGAGAAATGGGGCTTCAGCCCCCGTGTGAGGTTCTATCCGCTCCTACAACCTGTGCTTCCTGGGCTACGGAAACGTCAATCGGACGCTAGTCCGCCTTCTCGATCACCGCTCCGCTGAACTCCGCGACCGCTACGGCATCACGTTCCGCATCACCGGCGTAGCCTCCCGCCGCTTAGGATGGATCGCCGATCCAACCGGCATCGATCCTGAGAAGTATGGCGCGGGCACTCCTGCCCACGAAATCTCACCAGGAAGCGTCGAACTCTGGTTAAAGAACGCCCAAGCCGACATCCTATTCGAAGCGACTTCCCTCAACGTTGAAACCGGCCAGCCCGCCGTCGACCACATCCGCGCCGCCCTCAATCATGGAGCCCACGCCATCACTGCCAACAAAGGCCCCATCGTCCACGCCTACCGCGAGCTCCGCGACCTGGCCGCAGCTAAAGGCAAACGCTTTCTCTTCGAATCTACAGTCATGGACGGTGTCCCCATCTTCTCTCTCTTCGACCAACTCCCCGCCATCCACCTGCAAGGCTTTCATGGAATCCTCAACTCGACGACAAACGTCATCCTCAGCCAGATGGAACAAGGCCTGAGTTTCGACGAAGCGTTGAAAAAAGCGCAGGAACTAGGCGTCGCCGAAACCGACGCAACGCACGACATCGACGGCTGGGACGCCGCGGTAAAAACCGCCGCCCTGATCACAGTTCTGATGGACACGCCCATCCGCCTCGATCAGATCGAGCGCGAAGGCATCCGCGAGCTGACACCGCAAGCCGTCCGAAACGCGAAGCGCGACGGATGGCCCTTCAAACTAGTCTGCCGCGCCCGCCGCACCGAAAATGGTATCGAAGCCAGCGTGAAGCCAGAAAAGATCCTGAGCACTCAACCGATGGCCAAGATGGCGGACACGTCTTCCTATATCTATTTCGAAACCGACATCTTCCCCGGCCTCGCGATCACCGAAGAAAATCCTGGCCTCTACGCGACCGCCTATGGCCTGCTGGCGGATTTCGTAAGAGCAGTCAAAGACTAGAACGCGCGTTGAAGCGAGAACGTGCCACTGGTGATTGGCGTAAACAACCGACGGTTGATATAGAGGCGTACAGTCACCGTGGAAGAGCGGCCCTTCAGGACGTTCAGCGCCTGAAATTGAAGGGCTACAGAGTGTACGTGAGAACTCTCAGGCGTCCCTCCGGGACGCGCCCAGTGTCCCACAGCACGGATTGAAATGCGGTTCTCACGCACACTCTTCAGCCCTTGACTCGCTCATGGCCCGGATACTCTCACCGGCGATCCCGCTGCGGTGTACACAATTTCGCCGTCAATCAACGTCATTAGGCACTTCATGTCTTTGATCTGCTCCGTGGGCACCATGTAAAGGTCGCGATCCCAGACCGCGATGTCAGCTCTCTTGCCGACTTCAAGCGACCCGATCTTGTTTTCCAGAAACATCTGCCGCGAGCCCCACGCAGTGTAGCTGCGCAAGGCCGTATGAATGTCGATCGCTTCCGCCGTCCCAAACGGGTTCGTGCCGTAGGTGCCCTTCGCGGTCTGACGCGCCGCAGCAGCCCAGAGGCCATATCGAGCTGCAAGCGGCGTCACGGAGTAATCCGAACCTCCAGACCAGAGAATCCCCCGTTCATGCAGGGTCTTGAACGGCTCCAGACTCTGTCCGCGCTTCGGACCATAATTGCCCGCATAAATATCCCCAATCCACCACAGAAACTCGGCCTGCATTTCCGGGTAGCCAGCATCGTATTTCTTCTGCAGGTTCGCCATAACCTCGAGAGCATGCGGAGTCGGCAGATTGGCGTGGATAATGCTGTGCCGTAGACCAGGCTTCGGCTGCTCCTTTTCGACGAGCGCATACGTATCCACCACCCAATCCATCGCCCGGTCCCCGACCGCATGCGTCCCCACAGGCACACTGTTTGTATGAAAAAGGCGAACCATCTCCTGATAAACCGCAGGATCGATTTGCCGATACCCGCGATTGCCCGCGCCTGAACTCGTCGTGTCGGAAGTCGTGCCATTTCGTAGCCAGTCGTCATAGACCCACCCGGTACGGGCGCCACCGGATCCATCCATGTACATCTTCACTCCACACGAGAGCAGGCGATCGTCGCCGAGCGTGGCCGGGAGACGAGGAACAGAGTTGATCTCGCCCAGCGCCTTGCGCGCCGATTCCATTGTCGATCCCGCGTGCCACAGCACGCAGATGCGCTCCTTGAGTTTCCCCTCGTCGAGAAGAGATTTGTAAGCGTCCCAATGGATTTGCTGAATGTCCGGATCTTTGACACCTGTCATGCCTTCGCTATGCAGCACCTCCTGTATGTGAAGAATCCCCTGGCGCATTTGCTCCAGCGTGATGGGCGGAATGAGCCGCACTACCGGCTGCATAGCAGACCCCTCTTTGAGAACGCCGGTGGGATTGCCGTGCGCATCGCGGTCGATCGTTCCGGCAGGCGGATCGGCTGTCGCCGAATTGACATGCGCCATCTTGAGCGCCAGCGAATTCGCCACTCCGTAATGACCGGTAGTATGCATCAGCCACACAGGATTATTTGGCGACACGGCATCGAGATCGGCAGCCGTGACGTAGCGATGTTCGGCGAGTTTCCCTTCGTCCCAACCAGAGCCAGTCACCCATTCGTCGGCCTTGACCGTGGCAACCTTGGCCCTCACCCGAGCGACGATTTCCGCCACCGATGAAGCATCGGAGAGCCCGACGCCATAGAGCTCCTTCGCCCCGTCCTCGGCGATGTGAGCATGCGTATCGATAAGGCCGGGCGTGACCGTATGGCCCTGCAGGTCGATGATGCGGATCCCGGAATTCTTACCGGCGAACGCGAGCACTTCAGCATCACTGCCAACTTTCACAATCACAGCGCGTCGGATGGCGACGGCCTGCGCCACTGAGTCTTTGGCATCAATAGTGAGAATGTGGCCGTGAATCAGAACGAGATCCGCCGCAGAATCCTGCGCGGCAACGAGTCGAGACGACAAAACAATTACCGCCAGCACTCTTGCGAATCTTAATCTGGTTTTGGAAGGCATCCGTCCGGTTCTCCTCCGCTGCAGCTGACACTATATCTGCAGCCGAAGATCTTCGCAGGGGTTCGTCATGTCACGCGAACTTCGAATTCGCAATAACCGGACTCGTGATAGAAATATTCAGACCACAATGTCCACCATCGCAACCACCGCGCCCGCCCTCGATCTTACGTACGTCCGCTCCCAGTTTCCTTCCCTCTCACAAACCTTGAACGGCCATCCCGCAGCCTTCCTCGACGGCCCCGGTGGAACGCAGGTCCCGCAGCGCGTGATCGACGCCATCTCCTCCTACCTCGGCCACGACAATGCCAACACCGGCGGAGCCTACGCCACCAGCCGCCACACCGACGCGATGATCGCCCGGGCTCGCGGCGCCATGGCCGATTTCCTCCACTGCGGCGCCGACGAAGTCGTCTTCGGTCCGAACATGACAAGCCTGACCTTCGCGATGTCCCGCGCAATCGGCCGCGAACTCAAGCCCGGCGACGAAATCCTCGTCACTCGACTCGATCACGACGCCAACGTTTCCCCCTGGTTCGCGATAGCGGAAGATCGCGGCGTCACTGTTCGCTGGGCGGAGATCCACGATGAAGATTGCACCCTCGACATAACCGACCTCGCCTCGAAGATCAATCCCAACACCAGGCTGGTTGCGGTGGGCTACGCCTCGAACGCGGTCGGCACCGTCAATCCCGTCCGCGTGATCACCCAACTCGCGCACGCCGCGGGTGCGCTCTGCTATATCGACGCCGTCCACTACGGCCCCCACGGCCTGATCGATGTCGCGGCGCTCGATTGCGATTTCCTTGCCTGCTCCACATACAAATTCTTCGGCCCGCACATGGGCGTGCTCTACGGCAAGCGCGAGCATCTCAAGCGCTTTCGTCCCTATAAGGTCCGCCCGAACACCAACGCGATCCCAAACTGCTGGGAGTGGGGCACACTGAACCATGAATGCATCGCCGGAATTGAAGCCTGCGTGGACTACATTGCCGATCTCGGTCGCCGGGCCGCCGAATGTGGGGACGGCCGCCTCGGCCGTCCGTCGAGCGAAGCTCGACAGGTTTTAGCCGCCCGTCGCGCAGCCATCGAAGCCGCCTACGCCGCCATCCACGAGCACGAGCGCACGCTACTGGAACGAATGATGAACGGTCTGAAGACAATCCCCGGCCTGAAGATTTACGGCATCACTGACCCCGCCCGCTTCAACGACCGCTGCGCCACCTTCGCGGTCCGCATCGAAGGGCACACACCGCTCGAACTCGCCACGAAGCTAGGCGACCGCGGATTCTTCACCTGGGATGGCAACTACTACGCCCTGAACTTGACCGAGCACCTCGACGTAGAAAAATCCGGAGGCTTCCTCCGCATCGGCTTGGTTCACTACAACACCACGGACGAAGTCGAGCGCTTCCTAGCCGCCCTCCACGAAATCGTGGAGAGTAAATCGTAGCGCCGCCGCCCTCAGCGGCTGTGGTGGCGGCGTCTCGCCGCCACCCAAAAGTTCACAACTGCGCACTACATTTTCGACCCTGATTCAGATTAAATAGGGGATCGCCCTCAATCGGCTCCACGGCTCTCTGAGATTTGCGCAGTAAGGAGTTCTCATGACCCGCATTCGCCTTCTCGTCGTACTACTACCCTTGCTCGCCGTCGCACAGCAACAAAACGATGACAAGAGCATGATCCTCGCGCTAGAAAGCGCCTGGAACCAGGCTGAGATCCATCACGATACCAATGCAGCCGCCGCGCTCATGGCCGACACTTTCATCAGCGTCGACCATCATGGGAAACTTCTGAGCAGGTCCCAATACCTAGCCGACCTCAAGGACCCTTCTTACAATCCTGAGGAGATTTCCAACTCCGAAACCAGTGTCTACATCTACGGAGACACCGCCATCGTTTCCAGCGCCTATCGCACCAAAGGCACGGACAATGGCAAGCCCTTCCAGCACCATGGGCGCTTCACGAATACCTGGATCAGGAGAAATGGAAAGTGGCAATGCATCGCCGATCACGAAACGTTGATCAATTGAATCTGCGCGACGGAAATATCACCACCATTACAGCTTCCCCAAAATCGTCTTCCCAATCTGCGATCCCCTCATGCGCGCATCCGGAACAAACATCGTCGACATCGTGATGACCGCGTCGCCCTTCTGCACATAGAATGCGTGGCCAAATGCTCCAATCATCGCGTGATCTCCGACTCCCGGAACTTCCTCGAAGCCCGGAACCGCCGCTTCTGTCACGCGCATTCCGGCCCAGGCATCCGCGCTCACCCCGCGCTCCACCGTAAAGGAAAAGACTCGACCGTCCGCCGGCGGCTGAGTCATCCCCAGCGTCTTGACGATCCCTTCCAAGTCATTTGCGTTCTTCATCAGAGCCGGAAGGTTGTCAGGCTTCGGGCCTGGCCGCCGGTTCACTTCGTCGGTCTGCCTCTTCGCCTGGGCCATGGCCATCCGCTGCAACTGGCTCACAGATTGCGCATCGGTGTAATATGCGCAGCCCGGTTGGTTGTCGTCTACGATCTCCGCGCTCTTTTCGATCTTCACTCCGAGGATCTTCTGCAATTCCGCCGTTGCCAGCAACCGGCAGTTATTTCCAGAAGCCACCACCTTCACGTTGTCGCTCGAGCCGCCGCTGATCGCTGACGCGTAGTCCGACACCTTGTGTTTAACCCAATAGAAACCGTAAATCGTCGCACCCGCCCCAATCATGAACAAAACTAGAAAGATGCCTCCCACCCATAGCAGCACCTTTCCGAGTCCCGAACCCTTGGGCGTTGCACTGACTGGCGCCTGAACCGGCTGATATCCCTGGACTGGCATCGCCGAGACTGGCTGTGAAGGAGCGCCCGGCATCACCACGGGCTGATAGCTCGCCTGCGGTTGCGCCGCTGGCGCGGGCGGCGTTGCCTGCACCGGACTCCCTGGAGGAACTGCTCTCGCTCCGCAGTTATTGCAAAACGGCCCCGTCAACGGCGTGCCACAACTCACGCAGAATCCCGGCATACACCCTCCTCGTCAGTTCAAGATCGATTTCGGATCGTCCCCGCGAACCCACCCACATGCATCCCTGGCCCGAAAAGCCGCACAATTGTACCCCCAAATTCCCGCGACGGAGTAACTCCAGAAACACGTCAGCCCGGGACGTATCCCGGGCTGATCAAATGGCTGCAACGAAAATCGACGCCGTTTACGGCCAGCGCTTGGCCGTATCTTCCCATCCCGCCGCACGCACAGGCTGGGGTGCTGGAATCGATGGACTGGTGGGAACCGGAATCCGCGCGGTCGCCTGTGGCCCGTTTACTGCGGTAGCCAAGGCCGGCTTCCCCATCTCAGACATGCTTTCCTTCTCCTCCGATAGCAGGGGAGCCACCAGCCGCAGTGCCTCCACTTCTTTCTCCAACCGCGTCAATTCCATCTCTTTCTGTCGTAATACCTCGTACACGTTTTTCATGGTCATGGCACCCGCACTATGGTCGATGGTTTCGAACCTTCCCCCCGAACTCTAGCAGAGTTGCCTGTATTGTCAAGGGTTTCGCCAGCCCCGTCGGGCCTTCTTGTCGTAGTGTGACGAGTGGAAAACTGCCCTAGCGGATTAGAAGGAAGGCGGCCAACGCGGCCCCAATCACCAGCAGAGCCAGTACGATGTATTTGTTGGAGGAAAACCATGACCGCGAAGGCTCAAGTCCAGCGGACAGAACAAGTTGCGGAACCTCCGCAGGCGCTGCAATCTCGCCCGCTAAAATAGGCGCAACCATCTTCTCAACCGGAAACGGATCAGGCACCGGTGGAGCCGCATTCGACACCGTATCGGCGGCGCGCTGGGTCGGGACGTCAGCGGTCTTAGCCATCGAGGCGGCGGCCGCAGCGAACGCTCCTCCGGAGGAGTTCGAAGCCGGAACCGCAGACACCCCGGTGGGTGGCTTTCGACCCGCAGCCTGTGGCCGCAGTTGTCCCCGCCATTTCTTCTCTTCACATTCCACGCACAGGATCCGCCCTGCCGAAATCGGGAACCCGCAAGCCTCGCATTTCCGCAGCCCTCGCAGCACCGGAGGCACGTGACTCTGGTCCGCGCCGCCGGTCTTCACCTCTTCGCCGTCGCCCGCAGACGCAGCCGACCAGAACAGGGACTTCTTGGCCACCGGCCCAGGGTTGACTAGATCAGGACTCACCGGACCAGGACTGACCGGATCAGGACTCGCAGCTGCCGCCGCATCCTGTATCTGCGGTGACGCCGCCTGCGGCTCCGGCAAGATCACCTGCGGGGTTGCATCCGCCAGAGGTGGAATTGTTGCCGCTACCGGCGATTCCAGCGCTGCCGCGGCCATCGTTTCCGGAGCCTGCCCTTCCGGATGCTGCCTCACCTCTTCAACGACCAGATCGCTCAGAAACTGACCTTCAAAAACCTCCGGATGCACCGCCTCAGCCACCGAGCTTTCCCGCTCGCTCAACTGCTCCGGTAGAGTCTCCGTAGCATGGGCCAGCCGGACCGCCGTTTCCACCATCTCGCTCAGTCTCTGCACCGCTGAGAGGTCGCGCTCTCCAAAAGCGTTCGCTTTCCCGGAAAAAAGCTCGAAAACCCCTAAAACCTGATCGTCGTTGACGACCGGCATGACCAGCACCGATGCGATTCCCATCTGCTGACACACCTCGCGATTCACCCGCGCGTCGCGTTCCGCGTCGTCGCAGCGCAATAGCTGGCGCGTGCGCACACTCTCGCCCGACAGTCCGAACTCGGTAGAAAGCAGCGCGCCTAACTCCGGCGCGTTCGTCCCCGAGCTGGCGCGGCACAACATGTCAGCGCGTCCATCGCGCCGCAGCGCAATCGCGGCCCCGCTGGCGCCTGTGATGTATTGCGCACGATCGGCAAGCAGTTGAAGAGCTGCGTCCAGATCGCTTTGCGCCATCTCGGCCAGTGAGCGTCCTCCATCTTCGCCCGGAAAACGCACTGAGGCGGCCAGAGCAGCCTGCGCCGCCAGCGCTGCCGACACACCCTGCCGCCGACTTGGGATGTTCTCTTCCAAGAATGCTCCCCGGCGGACCATGGCCCGCCCCTCATCTTCTATAACTTGTAGGGATACTTACTTTGGAGTCTCCCTCGCCGGAACTAGTGTGTCAAGGTTTCTTATGGGCAGAGGTGTTAAGCCAAAAGTGTAGCGAAGCCTTCAGCAGTCTGCATTCACCCGCTCAACAGGGAATTGAGGGATGCAAAGGCACTTGCAATGGAACGATTCTCCAGGGAACGAAAAGGGCGGAATGCCAGGTGCTGAGTGCCAATTGCTGATTTCTCACTTCCGCCGCAGGGCTGCCTGCGCCAGTTCATTGGCCTCGGCGTTTTCCTCCCGCCGCACGTGGGAAATGGAGAATGCCAGCGAGCGCGCCAGTTTCCGGCAGGTCCAATGCAAGGAGTAGAGGCGAGGGCTGCGGCAGACATACTCCCCAGTCATCTGCCGGACTACAACTTCGGAATCGGAATAAACGTGGAGTTTCTGGGCTTTCCGCTGGACTGCATACTGCAGGGCTTCCATCAAAGCGGCATACTCGGCAACATTATTGTCCTGGCGCCCGATCCACTTGGCGATCCGGACGGGGCCGTCCGCCAGACCGCTGATCACTACCCCAATGCCCGCCGGACCCGGGTTTCCCAGGCATCCGCCGTCCACATAGGCCACCAGTTCTGACGTCACTTCGATTTTTCCAAGTCTACTCTGCACTGTGCCCTCATCGAACCTCACCGTCAAGACTATTATTTGGTTCCCTTTCAGCGTTTTGCAGTTGCTCTTGCCATTGTGAATCTTTCTGTGCAAAAGCCGTACCAGAAAGAACCGCCTCGGACTAAGTTTCTCCATTACAACCATTTGCATTTTCGATTATGCACAGCTCGGACCATCGCGATTGCACCAATAGTTTGCGTTGACTTTTCTAGTTACTCTGGTAACTTTGCCTACGTCGACGGTCGAAAGGGTTGGCACAATAAAATGAGCTGGCCCGAAGTAGACTGAGTGATCAGCCGGGCGGGGTGACCCGCAAGGCGACCGGACCTGAAAAAACCGACGGATCTGCGAGGTTCAGTTGGGGTTCGGAACTGCGAAAGCAGTGATCGCATCAAGGGGCTGTGACGGTACATGCTTCCACGCTGTGGGCTCCCTCGCAGGAGCTAGCGGCTAGGGCATAACCAATGTCACGGCCCTTTCAATTTTTTCCCGCCTTTTTTCTCGAGCCTTGTCACCCCTCTTCCGAACCTGCTCTCCCCCAGGGGTCGCGTGATCTTTTAAGGACGCAAGCGCAATTGCGTTCAGCAGAGTTCCCTCCGACCCAATGCCTCATGCGTGCGGCAGCGTACATTCACGGGTTCTAAGGCGGACCGACAAGCGCATCCGCTCCTGCTAGTAGTCATCCTAGGATTTCCAGCAAGATCCAAGTTCTAAAAAGCGCGGGCTGACAGGCCCCTCCCCCAGACGCGCACGTGGCGTCGAGCGCGACTTCGATGCTGGCCTGCGCGTCGCTTTGTTGCTGAATACATATTGCGAGATCAATTAGCCAATGCCTGCAACCAAAATTCTGAACGAAGCTCAACACCTCAGCAGTGTCAGTGCTCGCCTCGACTCTCTGGCGGACCAATATCCCGCTGTCTCCGAGGCGCTCCTCGCCATCTCGGGAAATATTCGCGACAGCGCCGTTTTGCTGGAGTTGCTGGTCACCACCAGAATGTCGCCCGACTTGGAATTGCACTAGATCGGGCGCATTCTGATTTTCGGCCTCACGGAGCGTGCGCTTGCGGACCAGCAGCAGTTACTCGTGCAGGACAACATCAAGAAGCGCACTGCTCACTTGCAACCCGCCGCTGTAGCCGTTGTAGTGGATGAGGCCTAGCTTTCTGAATTTGTTCATGAAGAAATTCACTCGGGAGCGGGTGGTGCCGATCATTTCTGCCAGCGTCTGCTGACTGATTTTTGGCACGATGGTTTCGGACCTGTCATCTTTTCCGAAACGGGACAGTAGCAAGAGTGCTCGTGCCAGCCGCTTTTCGCTCGAATTGAACAGTTGGTCCACCAAGTCCGCCTGTGCGCGGTTATGACGATCGACCATGTGCGCGACAAACAGGTCGGACAACGCGTGTTCCTCGTGGAGCACTCGCAGCATCTCTTTCCTTGTGATCTTCAGAATCGAGCAGTGTGTAACGGCCGTAGCGGTGGCTAAGCGGAGCGGTTGGTCGGAGGCGAGGCATCCTTCCCCAATGAAGTCACCCGGGCCCAGCAACGCGATGGTTGCTTCCTTGCCTTGTTTCGACAACACGCAGAGCTTGACGCTCCCTTCCTGAATGTAGAACACAGCGTCCGCACGCTCCCCTTGCGAAAATATGGCGCGTCTTGGGCTGTAGCGATGAACCGTCTTGCCCACTCCAGCACTTGCTAGAAAGGCTTTGGGATCAAAGAGGTTGGCGGGTTTCCGGGTGCAGCGCTGTGGTGTCGGCGACCCACGAAGCGATGACATGGGAAGCCTCCGAAGCCCCAATGGGACTTAAGATTCTCTTAATTATCATTGTGCCATTGCGCTCTCGTTGTTTCCAGCGAAAATATTGACCGGGACATTATCTGGCATTCTTCGGCAGTTTCTTGCCTTGTAATAAAAGTGTGGCGCACCCGTTGTGGAGGGGGAAGGGATGCGCCACCGAGGCGAGTAACCTGCATTTGGGCGGTAATCGTACAGGCCACAGCCGGCCGAAAGATGTTCAAAATTGCACACGCTGAAAAGGAGACCATCCGGCGTGTTTAGTTCGCATCCAGATCTCTCGCTCCCGTCACTTCACAAGCAGAGCGGCCCCCGCCTTGTCGTGAAGCTTCTCTCCGTACCATGAGGGAGCATAATCTTCGAGAAGGTCATATATCAGCTTCAAGGCTTCTCGGAGTTTCAGAACTTCGGCAGCCCGAATGTCCTCGTCATGCATCGACATAGGGCACGTTTTGTGGGCCTCTATCAATGCCATTTGAACCTCCCAGACCAACTCAGTAGTGCCCGATTAGAAACCGCCTCCGGTGTGGACCTTTGTT
This sequence comes from Terriglobia bacterium, assembly GCA_020073385.1. Classification (GTDB taxonomy): domain Bacteria; phylum Acidobacteriota; class Terriglobia; order Terriglobales; family Acidobacteriaceae; genus Sulfotelmatobacter. Next base: position 172,342 of record JAIQFH010000008.1, read on the forward strand.
GCGAGACCCCACACAACCTTCGAGGCAACTCATGCCTGTACCATCCCTTCCAGCGCAGACTTGTTGAGGATCACCAGACTTGACCCTTTCGATTGGATAAGTTGCCTCTTCTTGAAAGTGGCAAACAAGCGGCTGACGGTCTCTCGCGTTGTGCCGATCATCTCTGCGATTTCCTCGTGCGTCAGCACTAAGTGCAGGTGTAGAGAAGGAATTGAGTCTCCCCGCCCCGCAGACCAGCCCAGCAGCACTTTGGCAAACCTTTGCGCCGGGGAGGTGGTCAATCCCAGGGTGCGGATCTCCTCATGGGCCGCGTGGTAGTTGCGGCTCAACTGCCGCGCCACCCGTATGGCAACTTCCCCATAGTCATACAGAAATTGCAGCAAGGCATCACTGGCGATGAAGTTAGCCTGTCCCGGTTCGATCATTTCTGCTGTGACTTCATAGGGATGGTTGGAAATTGTCGCACTCAGTCCAAGCACCTCTCCGTGCTCGGCGATCTTGGTAATGATGGTCTTGCCTTCACGCGACGTGGTGGATAGCTTTGCCTTTCCGGTGCAAAGGACAAAGGTCCCACGTCCGAGTTGTCCCTCGAGAAACAGTACGGCGGCCCGGGGATAAATCGCAGGGGACGTAATAGCATTCAGTCTCTGCACTAACGATGGGGGAAGATTGCAGAAAACATGCTGCTCCCGCACTGGGCACGTCGTGCAGTTGTCGAGGACGTTGAGGCCGTAGGGCGATTTCATGGCCGTTGCTCACATCTACGCGAGAACACCTACAGGCGTCTCACGAAGTCGCTTTTCTTGGCAACGATCCTGAAAGACAGGAATTATCAGGAACCCCACCACATCATAGTGAGGGTAGGACTGACCATCACGTTTCGACTGTGCAAAAATGCACATTTCCGCAAATAAAGTAGGGCGCCATCGGGGAAGTACAAATACTCGACATTAGCCTGCTAGAGAGCAATCGGAAGGTGACTGGGCTGTTTCCAGTCGAGCGAAGGATTCTCGCAGGCCACTCTGACTTACAGAGCTTCTCCCCGCCTGATTTTGCTCCTATTCGGCGGCATCCCTAACAGCCCAGCGATTCTAAAGAAATGCTAGTCGCTGTGCCGTGCAGGTCGAAAGTAACGTAGGTAATTCGCCCCGGCGCTGTCGACACTTACGACGATTTCATCCCCTAGTGACATGGTCCGGTATTTTCCTCCCCAAGGCGCTTGATCAGCCAAGACGAATCTTCTCAATCTCCGTCATTCTCGATGGTTCTGCCGACTGTGCTAACCGACCGCGCCCGAGAATCGTCCAATCTCACATGAGTCTCCGTCGGCCGAGCGCTTGAGCGAGAGGGCGATGGCGCGCGGATCATCGAGCGTGAAGACGCCCTGCTCGAGATCGAGGGCGTTGCTGGTCTCGGTGACGCGTTGCGACCAGCGCCGCCGCGCCTTCCGCATCATGCGGTTGGTAGGACCCCGTGGCTGGCGAAGGCCCCCTCGATCTCGGCCCAGGGCACGCCGCGAGCGAGCGCGGTGAACGTTCCCCGCTCGGCGATCTCCCGCGCGGCATGGAGGAAGCCGCCCCAGGCCGCGCGGGCGAGCGCGCCGCCCACGCTGATCCGGCGGACGCCCATCCCGGCGAGCTCGGCCACGGTGGTGAAGTCGCTTCCGACCAGCACGTTCACCGGCTTGGGAGCGACCGCCTGCACCACGGCCGTGATCTCGGCCCGGGCGCGGATGCCCGGCGCGTAGAGGCAGTCCGCACCGGCCTCGGCGTAGGCGGTGAGCCGGCGGATCGTCTCCGCGAGATCGGGGCGGCCGACGATGAATCCCTCCGACCGGCCGGTGAGCAGGACGCCGGTGCCGCTGGCGTCGATCGCCTGTCGGGCGGCCCGGATCCGCTCGACCGCGAGCGCGAAGTCAAAGAGCGGGCTCGAGGCGTCGCCGGTCGAGTCCTCGATCGAGAGACCGGCGACCCCGGTGCCGGTCGCGGCGGCGACGTTGGCGGCGACCTCGGCCGGTGCGACGGCAAATCCGCCTTCGAAGTCGGCGTTGACCGGCACCTCGACGCCATGGGCGATGGACCGGATGTGGGCCAGCGCCTCCGCCAGCGACACGCGGTTGTCGGGCCGGCCCAGGGACCAGGCGAACCCGGAGCTGGTGGTTGCGAGCGCGGGAAAGCCCAGCTGCGCCAGCAGCCGGGCGCTGCCCACGTCCCAGGGGTTCGGGATGACGAAACAGCCGGCCTCGTGCAGCCGGCGGAACACGGAACGGCGGTCGGGAATCGGCGTCATGCAGGGAAGATACCGCGGGTCAGGGGGTGGCCTGCCACCAGGTGTAGAGGAACTCCTGGGTCTCTCCTCCCGGAGTCCGGTGCTGCTCGATCCGGCTGCTCCGCAGTTGAAAGCCGGGGCCGAGCAGGACCTGGAGCGCCGCCGCCGAGTAGCGCTGGACCGGGAGACCGCTGCAGCGCTCCGGGCCTTCGGGACCGAAGGTCGCCAGAACCACGTGCCCGTGCGGAGCCAGCCCCTTCCGGAGCGCGGCCAGGTAACGCCTTTGCTCACCCGGGCGCAGGATGAAATGGAGCACCGCGCGGTCGTGCCAGAGCACATACCGGCGCTCGGGCACGAAGCTGGTGATGTCGGCGGCGATCCAAGTCACCCGCCCGGCCGCGGGTCCGAGGCGAGCGCGCGCCTGCTCCAGCGCCGCGGGCGAGAGGTCCAGCACGCTGATATCGGTGTAGCCGGAAGCGAGCAGGTGATCCGCCAGAAGGCTCGCCCCACCCCCGACGTCCAGGATCGGCGCCTCGAGCGGTATGCCCGTCGCCCGGATCAGCGCGAGCGACCCCTCGGGCACCGGCTCGTACCACGAGACTTCGTCCGCGCTTCGGGTCTCGTAGAGCCGCTGCCAGTGGGCGGCCGGATCGACGCCCATCATCCGGCCGGGTGGCGTCGCGAGCCGCGGCGGCGGGTCAGGGCGACCACGCCACCTGCGGGTTCGCCAGCGCCTGGCTGACGCCGACCAGAAGCAACGCGAGCAGAGCCGGCGCGACGGCGGTCAGCCAGTATCGGAGCGACGGGCTTCCTGGGCCGCCCGCATCCTCCACCGACCTCTGGTGGAGGCGGGCAAGTTCCGCAGTTCTGAGGAGCGCCCGGACCGACACGCAATAGCAGGCGAACGCCATCACGCCGAGTCCGACGACGAAACACCAGCGGGTGGCGCGGGCCAGGTGAGGTGGGGCGAGGAGCCCGATGACCGGAAGGGAGATCCCGAGCAGGAGCCAGGCGGCCGGGAACGTCGAGGGCCGGTAGGCGAGCAGCGGGCGGCGATGGCGCGCGGAGTATCTCAGGCACATGGCCCCGGCGGCCGCCGTGAGCGCCCACGCCGGCCAGAGCCGTCCCGACGCGGCCAAGCCGTACCCGGCCATGCATGCGCCGGCCAGAAGCAAGTCGGCAGTGAGGTGCCGATGCCGGTGGCGGCGTGTATCCGGTGGTGCAAGCAGCTCGGCCAAGGGGGCCTCGCGGGAACCGGCGATGAGTGGCCGTTTCCAATCTGGCACGCGCCCGCGGCGCGTGCCAGGCGTCGGTGCTATCCGCAGGCATCGGTTCCGTCGATGTTGCGATTCCAGGCCTGAATCCAGCCGAGGCGGCCACCAGCGTCAATGTGTACCCACCACTCGTGCTCGATGGGGCGGATCAGGACCGCGGGCGCGCCGGCTTTCTCGAATTCGGGCTCCGACCAGAAGGGCTCGACGGTGGCCTCCACCCCACGCGTCCACACCCGCTCGCCGATCTCGGAGACCTCGCCAACGAGGTAGACCGTGTCACCTGGTGCGAGCGGTTTGCGCAGGGCGGTGAGCCGGGCCGAGTCCGCGGGCACGGGCCGAGGGGGCCGCTCATCCTCCGCGAGATAATCGGCGAGGCTGAAGGCGCGGCGGACGAGGATCATGCCGAGCGCGAGCGTGTGGAAGTCCGCGGAATCGGCGACGAAGCCCTGGCCCGGCGCGAGGAGAAAGAGGCGCGTCTCCGGCGCCTGCTGGCGGGCGTATACCGGCAGCGTATCGCGGGCGGTCCAATGCCCCAGCTGGCAGCACTCGAATGGGCACGCTCCGCGCTCCACGAACGGTGTGCTCGGCGGCCGCTGCGCCGCGAGCTGCGACCAGGAGAAGAAGACCAGGGCGATCCAGAGCGATCGGACGACCATGGGGCTCCGCGCTGCGACCATCCGCGAAATCTCCCTGCCTCGGCCACCGGG
>JAIQFH010000126.1 GCA_020073385.1 Terriglobia bacterium
TCAAGAATCAGATCGGGCTGCGCCGCTTGCGCCTGCGGCGATTGAAGTTCGTGCGGGAGCAGTTCTTCTTGGCAGCGGCGGCCCAAAACATCAAGCGGCTAGTGCGGTTCCTCAGCCAACCGACAACCCCTACTCTGCCCGCCACCTCGTAGTCAAACTCTCGAAGAGAACAAACCGCACAACAGCAGCGTCCAGAGCCAAGGGAAGAGCATCTTCTAAACTTACTTTTACCCACGCCTGTTCTCAACAGTTGCCACATGTGACGTACAATCCACACCAGTGAACACCCGAGACAAACGCAGCATTGGTGAGCAGTTCGCTCGGGCTGTCGCATTGCAGGACGGCTGTTGAGCGATCTGACAGCAGTTCTTAAGAAGGGAGAAACGTCCCCTTCTAGCATGACGAGAAGCGACGCTACGATATTCGAGCTATCGAGTGAAAGGCTTTAACCACAGAGGACACCGAGAGCACAGAACGGAAGGGCTGTCTTAAGCAATGGTTGAGTACCGATATCCCGGCGTTTACGTGGAGGAGGTTTCGTTCGGCTCACATACGATCGAGGGAGTCTCCACGAGCACAACAGGTTTTGTGGGGGTTAGTGGCCGCGGGCCATTGCTGGGTCCGCTGTCGAGTTTTATGGAGTTTGAGCAGGCGGGGATGAGTAATGCCGGAGTGAACCTGACTTTGGCGCTGCGTGGTTTCTTTGATAACGGGGGACGGCAGTGTTTTGTTTCGCAGATCGCGCCGGGTGATCCGCTGGAGTCGGGGCTAGGGGCATTCGATGGACACGATGTTTCCGTGGTGTGCTGCCCGGACGATGCGACGATCGCGACTGCCGCAGTGATGGCGCGGTATTGCGAGGCGCGGAAGGATCGGGTATGCATCTTGCAGGCGGCGCAGGCAGTAGTGCCACTGGCAACGCACCGGCCACCGGTACAGTCGTCCTATGCGGCTTACTACCATCCATGGCTCGAGGTACCTTCACTGGATAGGACGTCGAAGCTTATGGTGCCTCCGTGCGGGCATATCGCTGGCGTGTATGCAAAGACCGATACAGAGCGTGGAGTGTGGAAGGCGCCCGCAGATGAGGTGCTCGTGGGTGTCACAGGTCTATCGCAGGAGCTCAACGACGCGGATTCCGAGACGTTGAATGCCTCGGGAATCGATGTCATTCGGAGATTTGCTGGGCAGGGAATCCGGGTGTGGGGTGCACGGACGACGTCACCGAATTCGGAATGGAAATACGTCAATGTACGGCGGTTGTTGATCTACCTGGAACAGTCCATCGAGCGGGGGCTGCAATGGGTTGTGTTTGAGCCGAACGATGCGGCGTTATGGATGGCGGTCCGTACGTCGATTGAGAATTTTCTGGTGGGATTCTGGAGAGCAGGCGGGCTGCAGGGTGCAAAACCGGAAGAGGCATTCTTCGTCAAGTGTGACCGGGATACGATGACGCAGGATGACCTTGATAATGGGCGATTGATTTGCGTGATAGGTGTGGCACCAGTGAAACCGGCTGAGTTCGTAATCATTCGGATCGGCATTTGGATGCACCGCGGGAATTGCAGCGCATCCTAAGTTGCTCGGCTTGGCTGGCGATAGATCCCCATTTCATTCATTGACCGGATAGTGGATTACTGTGAGCGTAATTCACGAACCGTTCTTGCGTACTCGTCAGTCGCGCTCCTTAATTCGGCGCTGAGGTCGTTCGCGTCTCGCGCATCCGCCCTCTTCAGTTCGTCCAGAACCTTTTGCACCCTCGTCTCGGCTGCCCTTACTTCTTCAATGGTTGACATGGCTGTCCCGCTCTTCCCCCACTGCTCGTAAGACTCCCAGAAGGGAGCGCCACTGTCTGTGATGTTCGTCACCGTTCAAACCGAAGGGGATTGTTGGCGAAAAATCCTCACTACACATTGACTCGGGAACTCAGCAACAAGTCCTTTCAATTCGTCCGTCAGTCTGCTACCTCGGCGTCCGGGTGTCCGGCAACGCATACATCCTGTTCAGTTCGTCCAGCGCCGTGCGAAAATGTGTTCCCCGAAGTGGATCAGCCGCGTGCAGGTTTCCTTCCTTGCTTCCGGGCTGCGATGATCTGATCGCGGTACTTTCTACGCGTCTTCGCTATCGCCTTCAGCAGTTCGTCGAGGCTGGGCATCTGGCCTGTGCAAATCAACCGCTGGGCCTCTGCGCGAAGATCGGATGGAGTTGATGGTCGCAGGTGTACGAGAGCGTAAATCCTTTTCAACTCTAGGACAGCTTTCCGCTTCTCTTCGCGCCTGAATTCCATCGCCAACCAGTCTGTGATGCATTCGTATGCTTCTTCGCGATCTGCGAGTGTCGGCTGGTGACGATGAACCGTTCCACGTTGCGGGCAGGATGAAATGTCGCAGTCACGGTCAGGGCGAATCAAACAGCGATTGTTTGGACTGATATCGACGTAAATCCAGCCTTCACGGACACGCTGGACAAGGCGTCCAAGGCACCATTCTGAGTAGCTATCGTCTACGCACATTTTCCCTCCGCATGCCGAATTGCCCGCCGCAGTGCCCGGTCAAGTTTCGATGTTGTTGGCATTGCTGCAACGTACACCTCGATTAGCCGCAGCAGACGTTCCGCCCGAGCCGTCACGTCACCCGGTGCGATCAGTCCATACTGATTCAGGTCGATGCGACCGGACGCGGCCAGCCGCGATAATTGTTCCAAACCAGAATCAATGCGATCCGGTGTCATGCGAGCACCAGCCCGTCATCCTTCATCCCCTGAGCCAAGGCCCATGCAAATCTGTGTTCGACGACTAAGGTGGTGCCGAACCACTGTGCGTCGGGGTGGACGTTCTTTTCCATCCATTCCTTCGCTCTCGACGTAAGCGGGTTGAATAGGAAGACAGTTCCCTCGTTGCGGACGAGAACGTCTAGTGTGTGCTGAGACTGAAGTAAATGAGAGTTGCTTCGTGGCGTGCGCGTGTCTCCTTCGAGCGAACGCGCATCAGGTACCGAAAAAGAAATGCCGCCCACAATCAGGCGGCTCGTGGAGAACTTTTGCATTATGCCGCATCGGGCCGAAGCCCAAACCACCGTGCTCTCCAAGTCGGTTGGTCGCGCTTTCGCGCTGTCCTGATGCTACGTACATTCTAACTGCGCCAGTGTCTCGTGAAAATGGCCCGAAGGTGGCAGGCAGGTAATACTTGCTGTTCGGCGAAAGGCCGTTTGGTATGGATCGTGTCCCTCGTGTGTCGCTCTACGGATAGTCGAATCGAATAGGTTTCCGTGGGCGAACTTGACCTTGCACGCCTGCTGTCGGATTAGGCCAGGCTACTCACCGTCGTAAGTTCTGGTTTGCTCGTCACTCGCCAGATTGACCGCTTCCTGCGCGACAACTGACCGACAGGTGTCCAGCCGGACCAGCCGTGATAGAAATCACAGACAATTGGGATCCTATGAAGCAAGACTTTGTGTGCGTTACTGCTCCGACCAATCGTTCCTGCCGGAACATTAGGAAACGGCATCCCTCCACGGTGAAAGGATGCCGTTGAGGATAATGGGATGACAAAAAGAAGCATTTGCACGCTCATGGGAGCTCTGGTGTTGGCGCTCGTGGGAGGTACAGTTCTTTGCCACGCTCAAGACGCTTCCAAGCCCGTCAACGACTCCCACAAGGCATATGTTGTGGCGCCCTCGTACGACTACGAAATGTCCGGCCGCACGGACAGGGTCAAGGGCTACGTCATCATAGTTGACGTGCCAGAACAGTTGACTTCGCCCGGCCTGGTGGTTCTCGTCAGTGGCGTCGCACCGGGGCAAGGTCACGTGACGGTGAACGGCCACGCGTACGATCTCCCTGGGTTGATGGGAGAGGTGGGCGCGCCATCCCGGAGCACGGAAAAGAACCAGCCCGGTAAGGAGGGCTGGTATTCCTATTCAAGTGGCGACGACATCATAGGAAAAGTCGTCGTCCCCTTGACTCCCACCCACCTCCGGGCGGGACTGAATGAGATCGAATTCTTCAAAAGCCCCGGTGCTGCTGGCTACGAGGTAATTGATGTCGCGGTTCAATCTGTCCCGCAGACTGAACCCACGCTAATCGGCCAGACCTATCATTTACTGGGCAGGGGACGAAGCTCCACCATCCGCGATTTCGACTTCGTTTTCAACTACAGAAGTGAAAAGAAGCGCTCGCTCGAAGACATCCCTGTGTGGGCACGGCGCGGCAAGGTGAATTTCTATCGGGCAGGAATCGACTGGAGTCATCTTGATCGCATGTTCGCGATGTTTGCGGAAGCCCATATCAATCTCGTCGCGACGCACGTACCTATGGATACATCGAGCGAAGAGTATCGGCAGGTTAAAGCTTTCATTGACCGTTGCCACGCGAACAATATTCGCGTAACCGCTTTCAACTCTGTGGGTGGCCTTGGAATTCGCGACATATTGATGCACCCAGAAAAGAAAAGCTGGATAAGCCGGGACGAATTCGGGAATCTAGTTTGGCGCGCGCCGAACAACACTTTCGCTGCCGATCTGCAGAATGAGGACTACCGCCGCGACGTGCTGCTGAAGCAGGCCGCGATCGCGATCGACGCCGGCGTTGATGAGTTGTACTACGACTGGTCCATTGGCGGGACAGGCGACGTCATCCACTTCCTGGACGAAGTCCGTCAACTCGCCGCCAGCAAGAACAAGAGCATTTCGATCTTCGGCAACTGCAAAGGCAACATCTTGGTCGATGAAGTTGCGGACCTGGTCAAGACCGAGGGCACCCGCGAAGCCGGCGTGTGGGACGGAAAATGGGTACACAACATTGCGCAGGCCAGGTTCTATTACGCCTCCGGTTACGGGGTGAAGTCCTACGAGAGCAAGTATGAGGGTGCCGACCCCGGAGTGCCGAATCCGGGGGCACAAGACGTGCGCGATGGAATGAAGGTTGGATGGAGAAAGCCGATCGCCGAGGCCTCAGCCTTTCAGTCTCACTTCGCCATCGCCGAGGCCAGCGAGAAATTGCTGCACGGCTGGATCATGCAGGACAACCCCATCGCCGTGCAGACGTGGGGAGACATAAGACGCTATTTCACTTTTCTGTCCGATCAGCAGGACCTCTACACGGATGTCACTTGCGTCCGCGAGGTTGGCGTAGTTTCGCCACCGCACATTCCAAGTTTCGAGGTCACGCTGAAACGCGCCAATCTCTACAATGCGCTGGCGGAGAGCAATGTGATGTACGAGGTTGTCCTTCTGCACCGTTTAACGCCCGAGTTGCTTTCTCGGTACAAAGTGATCGTCATCCCCAACATCCCGTGGATGGATGCTGACCAGATTGAGGCTATCCGTACATACAGGAAAAATGGGGGGAAGATCTACACCATCGGAAGCAGCCACGAACTGCGGGAACTTGCTGATGTGCAATCTCCAGCTTCGATGCTCGAGGAAGCGGAGAATGAGAACGGCCGCCGGGAATTGCTGGCCAAGATCAGGCAGTTATCCGGGGAGCAGGTGATCACGATTCCCGGAACCAACTACGTAGCCGCTAACGTAGTTAGGAAGACGGACAGTGACCGGATCATAGTGCATTTCGTCAATTACAACACCCCTCTCAAGAATGTTCGGGTAAGCGTGAACCTGGATGGAGTGCTCAAACAGATCGACAACAAGCAGATTAAAGTTCTCTCGCCCGATGGCGGCGCAAAGGCGATTGAAGTCTTGTCGGTGCGCGGAGCCAAGGTCGAGTTCGTTTTGCCCGAACTGGACGTGTACGACGTTGTGGTAATCAACTGACCGGGTTCGGGAACGGAATACGTTTTAGCGACTGCATTCCAGGGTAGATTTTCGGCAAACCGGAAGTGGCCCGAAACGGGCCTGGAGGAGATCAACCATGATCTGCTACAAGCCGACTTCTGGCTCGCCCGCAGTCGGCACCGTGAAACCGTAGTACTTCCAGAGTGGAATGCGGGTGACGGTTGCTTTCTCTCTTATCAAAGAAATCTCTCCAGAGGGATTAACCGCGGGACCTGACCGAGTTCGAGGCCCGTTCCGCTCAGTCGATCCGTCGCGACTTGTTCTTTCCAACTATTCTGGCCGGAGGATTCTTGGTCGCCGCATCAGTGGAATAGAGAAAACTCTCGATCTCATCGATTCGCTGGCTAGCGTCATCGTAACCAATGTCAATGAGAGCACGGGTGTACTTGGAGGCGAACAGTAAGTAACTCATCAGATCCGCACACGAAGCCGCATCTCGTCCCAAACTGCTTACAAAGTACTGGATAAGATAAGGTATGTCTCTCTGGTGTTGCTCTGCCAGTTGTGACAAAGCGACCGAAGGCGTCATGAGCAATGATGTCAGAGGCCTCAGCTCTTCATATCCTTCAATGCCAGGGTGAATGATGTGCCCATTGCTGAGCCGCTGATTCAATCGCTCAAGGTGCTCGATGTCAGTGGCAAGATGGTCCAGGAACATCACATTGAAGATTATTCCCATGACTTGCGCGAGCGAAGGATCTCGCTCATCAGTGGGCTCTTTGTGATGTTCGAGGTTCTCACAGCGGACACCGATCGCGAAAACCTTCTCTGCCCCCAGGCGAATGACCGGGCTGAGAGGTTGTTGAAGGCGCACACAGCCATCACCGAAAAAAGCGATCGCGGCGGGATTTCTAGTCGTACAGGCTGGAAGATCAAAGGAATAGCAGCCGACGCGCAGATGTGGTCGATAGTGATCCTTGTCGCAACTGTCACCAGCCGGACCCGGTTCCACATCGGGTGACCTTTTTTCCCCTGAATGAAGAGATAACTTTCCCCTGAGTTAAGGTTAGTTGCCGAAATAGCGAGTGCGTAGAGATGCCCACGCTTGATATTGTCCTGGATTCGCTCGCAATAGAGATGTTCGTTGAGAAAGTGCCTCAAAGGAGTCGCGTCTAGTAAAGAGTGGGCGTGACCCCCTCCAAGAACTCCTCCGAAGGAGATATCTAGGGCCTGTTCACACTATCGCAGGGCCTCGATGATGAATGCGAAGTAGATAAAGGCCAGAAACACAACGTCGAGTTTCTCGAAGCGCGAAAAGATTCGACGGAAGCCTTTCAGCCGTCGAAATAGGCGCTCCACTTGGTTCCGTTTCTTGTAGAGCTCGTGATCGTAGTCCCAGGGTTCGCGCCGGTTCGATTTGGGTGGAACCACCGGAATCATGTTCAACTCCAGCACCAATTGCCGGATTTCATCGCTTTCGTAGGCCCGGTCCATCACCAGCGGAACTTCGACCGGCAGCGGACCGAGTTCCAGCAGCAGTTGCCGGCCCACCGGAGCATCGTGTGCTTCTCCCGGCGAC
>JAIQFH010000127.1 GCA_020073385.1 Terriglobia bacterium
GAAATAGCCATAGGCCACGAGCCTCGGATAGAACCATGGTTGCCTCGGAAGCAACCAGCTCGCTTGCTGCTCTCTTTAAACTCGACGGCGGCGTCACCAGCAGCAGAGAAACTCACGAAAATGGACAACAAGCCAAACTTCTCCAGAGAAGTGAAACTTCAGTGGGCTGGATCTCGAGAAAGAAATCTCGCCTCCAGTCGAGGCGGAGCTTTTTTTCTTGACATCCCTTTTTATAGAACGTTTTGACCGCGATGATGAGTGCTATAGAGATATTTCACCACTTGAGACGATTACCTCAGCGGTTGGCTAGTGTCAGGTTTAGACTTCATGTGCCCATCATAGCGGACCCCGAAAGGAGCACGAAACAATGGACGTAAACAAGCCGATGAGCGGCGAGTTGGCCGCGTTAATTCCCATGTTAGCCGATACGATGAAGTTTGCGACGCAATCTCTTGCTCAGTCCGGCGCCTTGGCCGAGTTGTTAATAGAGAAGGGCGTTCTAACGAAAGCAGAGCTTGATAAAAAAGTGGCTGTGGGTCAGCAGTTAAGAGAAAGCCTGATCAAGAAACTGGACGAGGAGATTCGGAAGCAGTCCTAGTGTTGGTTCGGATGACCACCATGACGAAGATTGGGTCGCAGTTCCTGCCCTCGCTCGACGGTCACATTCCACGCGGCGATCTTGAACAGTCGATACTTGTCGTAGTCAAAACCGCGCTCATGCGAGGACTGTCACTGAAGCGAACTCGCTACCGACGAAAACGCATTGTTCGCATTGCTTCCGACTAGGCGAATCGTACCAACCACCAACACCAGAATCACGGCCAGCATGACCGCATACTCGGCGATGTCTTGGCCCGCGTCGTCCCGCCATAGCTTATGTAGAAGATGATTCATTGTTCGCGCTCCTTGACATGTTTAATCTTACGCGCTTTCTCGTTTGCCAAGCGTCACTGTAAGAAACAGAGGTCCGACAAACCCCTCGCGACCTGTCATGCCAACTTCAGCCATCGCTCCGTTGTGCATTACAGCTACGAAAGAAACCATCCCGTCATTCGGAAAATAAACGGACTCGACAGTCTCGTTGGGTTCCCAGAGTACGTCTCCAGATCTCAACGGAACCAAGTCCAAGTACCGCCGCAGGTAGCTGTACTGATCTCGGGGGAGTTCCGCGAGAATCATGTTTTCAGGCTGGTGCGGGCGGGCTGGCTGGCAAAGTTGTTCCCTCCCCTCAGATTTTGGCCGCCTTCTCGATCCGTGCCGTTCGTACGTCCCGGACATGGCTCTGTCGGGCCGTTCCTCCAGTGCGCAGCGGTTGGAGCTTACAGGTCCTGAACCACGGCCCGATCCCCATCTTCCATGATCCTCCTTCGACATGTTCTCGTCTGTGACGCGGAGCACCTCGGGGCAGTGCCCCGACTCCCTCACAGTGTCCGGCGGCGGGACTGTCATACCGTGCAGCGAGCGACCCCTGTCTTACGCGAGCAACTTCTGAAATCAGGCCAGCGTGGGTGAAATTCGGGTCAAGGGGCCTACCGGTGTTTGTGGCCTTCTGGTGTCAGGTCTCCGATGAGCCCTTTCTGTTTTCTGAGATCCACGATGAGGCCGTAAATACAGATTGGGAAGAAAACCACTGCAACCAAACAGATCGCAATCAATACGGCGTGGAGCATAATTCCTCGGACGCAGTCCCTATTACGATTTTACGCCTGCTCGATTAGCAACTGGCAATAACAGGCGTGGCTGTCAGCTCGGGCTGGTGCCCGCGAAAGCGTATGAAAATCGGTCAGAGCCGAGCCATGATCCACGATGGCTCGGAGCGGCGAGATTGATTCAACAGTGGAGAAGGCTAGGCCGTGTGGCTGTCTGATCCGGAGCGTGCGTGATAGAGCGAATCAATGGTGCGTTGTCTCTCCCCCTGTGGGAACGGCGATAGCCCGAGACCCTGCTTAATGTAATCTCCGGCACGCTCTCCGCTCCCGCCAGGAGGAAGCCTATGCCGTATAGGATAGCCGGAATTGATGTCCATAAGAAGAAACTGGCCGCGGTGGTTGCGGACGTTGAAGTCGAGGAGGAATGCCAGTTTGAGCGACGCCGGTACGGAAGCAAACCCGAGCAGTAGCAACGGCTGGTCGAATGGCTGATCGAGCAGCAAGTCGAAGAAGTGGTGATGGAATCCATCGCGCAATACTGGAAACCAGTATGGAGCGCGTTGGAACGGTGCTGGAAACCAATGTGTCAGAAGCGGGAAGGAGCAGGCCGGATGTCGGGAACCCTACATCTGGCGCAAGCCTTGTCCAATCGTGGGCGGCGCGGGCGCAAGAGAGACTTTCGAGACGCCGAGCGTTTAGTAAAGCGGCTCGTATCGCAGAGCTAATCTTGAGTTTCGTACCCGATGTCGAACAACGCTTGTGGCGGACACTCACGCACACGCGGTATCAACGGACGCGGGACAAAGTCCGGCTGCAGAATCAACTGGAAGCACTGCTGGAAGAAGCCCATATTAAGTTGTCCAGTTTGGTTTCGGACCTGCTCGGCGCCAGTGCCAGACGGATGCTGAAGGCACTGGCGGACGGAGAAACCGATCCGGCGGCTGTGGTCGCCTTGGCCGATCAACGCTTGCGTGCCACGCCGGCGGAGTTGCGCGACGCGCTAGGTGCCTGCACCGAGTTCAACCCGGTCTACCGTCGGCTGGTGAGTGGCACTTGCGGACTTGTAATTGATCGAGCAGATCGGCCAGAGCTGGACCAGGAGACCGCGAGTCTGCTCCGCGAGCATCAAGATGCGGTCCAACGGCTGGCGGAGGTGCCCGGTTGAGGAGTGGATTCGGCACAGCAGATCATTGCCGAAGGAGGTGCTAAGGCAGCCACGTTTGCCTCAGCCAAGGAATCTCGTTTCGTGGGTGGGAGCATGCCCGGGAGAGGAAGAGAGCGCGGGCGTAAAACAAGAGCCGCCACTCTCCGAAGGGCAACCGCCAGATGCGCCGCATTCTCAATCAAGCTGCCAAAGCTGCCGTCAACTTCGCTCCCTGGGCAGCCAGCTCACGGTAGAACTTCTCGGCTGCCTCACGGTGCTCCCGCCTATTTGGAATCAATGAACCTTAGGAACGCGCTTTGATCCCTATGGGTGGGCCACTGGCCCATCAGAACTCAAAAGCGCAATTGGCAGTGAAAGCACTGTCCGTGTAGTGTGCGTGTCTCTAGCTGGTGCGGCCCCCGAGTTGCTGCTCTTTTTTAACTCGTGCAAGGCTCAGCTGCTCGATTGCTGATGCCATGCTGTTACGAGCATCCTTCGCATAGTCTTTCAAAAGATCATCCGTCTGGAGCGGTAGAACCTCGCCGAGACACTCTTCCAATCGTCCCACCAGCCAGTCAATCAGTTGTATTGTGCGGTCACCGCGTTGGACCGTGGGGTCATCATTAGGAAATGCCATTGCCTATGTCCTCCCGTGCAACGAGTTGCTGTAAGCAGGCCCTACTCTTGCACCCGCTGAAGTCCAGCGCCTTTTCACGGCGCACTGTTACGCCAACAATCGAGTACAGCACGCAAATGATGTGAGGATCTCAGCCCTTATCGCGGGAAGGTCCTCCCCTTGCCCATAGTGACCCTGAAACAGAAGCAACGCATCCGATTGCGACTATTCTCTCACTATCCGCTCAACCGCTTGGTTTACGTCCTCACGGGCTTTCCTTTTGGCGGCTTCGCGGCGGGTGACATTTAGCCTCTTCTCCGATCGGTCGGATTGGCGCTGGGACCTCTCAAGTTTGGTTCGCTTCCTTGCCATGCTCACAGTTTCCCACAGCCGATCAAACCTTGGCCATCCCTGTGAATATTCAAACTGAGTCAGTAGCCAATTTTGAGGTCGTGCAAGAAGTGGCGGGACAGGACTACCGCGAACAATCGGGCGCCCCTCACGTTCCCAGCACGATTCGTTTTGCAGCAAAAAGCCGGGGCAGTACAGCTCCGGGGTTACGTGCATGCTTCTTACTATGCCGCTGCGTCCAGGATGTCGACCCAGTGCTTCGATAGCATGGACTCAACTGTGTACGTCTTGACGGCTATTGGAACAGCCAGGAAGGGTGTCATGATCTGCGTCACCGTCGGATAGGCTTCCTGGGCATACTTCTCTGCGAAACGTTTCTCGGTCCAGAACGTGATCGACATCATCCGGTCAGTCTTGCTTTCCGGTACGAACACCAGGGTTTCAACAAAGCCCGGCTGCTCCTTCAGGATCGGGACTATCAGCTGATTCAGGGCGTTGACCAACTCTTCCTTCTTGTCGGGTTTCGGAGCGATTTCGAGAACGCGAGTAACCATACAGAGACTCTCCTTTCTTTGGTGAAAACCAAAGGGCCTGTGATCGAGGCGGCATCTCTCAAGCCCGATCCCGATCGGGCGGAGTGTGCTGACTGCTTCAAGTTCAAGTTATGCCTCCCGTCAGCTTTTCGCAATGACACCAAGCACAGAGTGCGATCTGAAATATGTTTTGTCCAGGCCCATTGGGGGTCTCGATCCAGGGCTCGCCAAGTCTCATCGAAGCCGGAGAACCTGTGCCATAAGCGCCACGGGAGTATGTGACGAGGATCATATTCGGCCGGGCAATTCAGTGCGATAAAGGAAGAAAGCCGTCTCCAAGCTGACGAAACCACTTGAGGTCGTCATATGCCGCAAATTGGATCTATTCTTTGCCCCGTCGATTTTTCAGAGTTTTCAGTCAATGCCTACGAGTGCGCGCGGTCGCTAGCATGGCACTACAAGGCGACTTTGATCCTTCAGCACGTTCTGTATCCTCTTTATAGCGGTTTCGCACGCTATGACGGCAATATCGATTCTTACGAAGAGATCGCTCGGCAACTCCGCGCTGAAGGCCAGGAGAAACTTCAGCAATTTGCGAGGCTCCATGCGAGGCGCGAGATCCGGCCCCAATGCATCGTGCAGGATGGTTTGGTAACGGATCTGATTCTCTCTCTGGCTGAAGCGCAGCGAGTAGATCTCATCGTAATGGGAACTCACGGGTTGCGGGGGGTTGATCGGCTGATGCTGGGATCTGTGACAGAGAGAGTACTGCGACGAGCGCGATGTCCGGTCTTAGCGGTACGAAAGCCCGCACATCACGTCGCAAGCTCCGCGCACGATCCCGAGCCAGTCCACTTGAGAAAAATGCTTCTTTGTACCGATTTTTCAGACCATGGTCACCGTGCCTCGGAGTACGCAGTCTCGATGGCCAAGGAGTGCGGCGCAGAACTTACGCTGCTGCACGTGCTGGAAGACGTCTCGAGGTTGACGGAGCTTGAAAGCGCGACTGAGAAGGTGGCACGCCAACTAGAGGAATCCATTGCGCCCAAAACGCGCGAGGGGTGCATCGTCAAGGTGATGGTGCGAATCGGCAAGGCATACCAGCAAATCATTCAACTAGCCGTCGAAGCACAAATGGACCTGGTGATCATGGGAGTACGTGGTCGTGGTGCGTTGGACACAGCCATCTTTGGTTCCACCACCTACCGAGTAATACAGTTGGGGTCTTGTCCTGTGCTCACAGTTCATATTTGAGTCGCTTCTCCGTGCCCCGGATTAACACTCCATCCTTTGTTCGATGCTTCAGCGGATCCTTAAAATGTGGGGCTGTGCCGACGAAGTATTACTTGCGCAATGGACCGGCCCCAACCATATCAGTCTCGATTGCCCTGTTTCATCAAAGAAACAGAAGCAAGCCAGTGTTGATGCCCAGATTCAAAAAATAGCCGATGCAGATCGCCGAAGGTAATCGCGACATGATGCCATGTGAGGTTCTCAGAGTTCGTTCGGATTTGCGAACAAACACCATTTGTGGCAGCAAGGCAGCCCATTCCATGCTAGCTTGTCCGAATCGTTCAAAGCGCACAGTCGCAGTGAACATGCTTCACGCGCCACCGTCATGCAGTGGAATTACAAGCGTCGCCTAGCCTTTGCAGCCACCCCAACGTGGTTGGGGTGGTTTTGCGAGCGCTGTTGTTGGCATATAACGCTGGGCACTGAAGCAACGCCACAACAGCATAGTGCAAACGCTCAAGAGCAATTCGATGCGCACGATTGTGAAGAATATGCTCGACAGAATTGGAAAGAGGGTGAGGCCCGGTAGAGTGCCGATGCGGTCGCGGTAGGAACGACCATCGCTGATCGCCCACCGGGTGGCCGAGGGCGGTTGCCCGCTCCCCGGCTCCCACAGAACGTAGCGTGCAGATTTCCCGCACTACGCTCGTCAGAAGGTGCTTCACAGCACGGCGATAGCTTGCAACTCCGAGTAAGGGAGATACAGCTTTGGTCGCACTAATGGAAACCGCTCCTTGATCTGTTGGAATTGCTTCCACAAGACCTGACCCTGCCAACTCCGACTGGTGAGCATGATGCGCGAGTAACGCTCTATGGCCCGATGGACCCGTTGCAATGCGCGGATGTTCCCGGCAATGCCGTAGTACGCATAGTGGCTGCGGAGCATTTGATTGAGGATGCCCGCCTGTTCCCGGATTGACAAATGCCACACTCGCCGCATTTGATCCTGTACCCGATGTTCGACAAAGCTGAGCATCCATCCGTGACTTAAGCTCCCGAAGAAGTTCTTGAGGTCCGCCTCCAGCACTCATTCCACTTGCCGGCCAGAGATCACCTCATGCAGGCTGCAGTGCTTGATGGGCACCCCACCTATTCCCCTGCTTACGGTACGCCGTGCACCTCGCGATGCCCAACGCAAACGCGGTACCGAGTCGAAAAGGGTGCAGACGGGTGACAATGGATGTACTTGCCTTGGGTAACGATCGGGTGACAATGGGTATAAATGGATATCCGCACCGACGAAGTCAAGAAACATCACGATCACGGCCGAAATTCTAAAGCTCATTGCCGAGATCGATGAGTTCAAGGGCCGTTGGAAGGTGCTGCAGTCGCTTGCGGGAGAAGGGAAAGAGATGGAGTGCACCCGTGTGCTGAGACACGGAGTTAAGGGGGTTGTTGCCGTTCGCTGAAAGATCATTGTACGGCGAGGTTTTGTTTTGGAGAATCGTACACGGTCGGCGAAGCGGAGGCAGGCTCTGCTGGAGAGCAACCTGCCAAGGAATAGCCGGCTGGAACTCATCGAGGCCGATGAGCACTGGGAGTGAGCCAAATGCTTGCTCCCAGTGGAATAAAACGTTCATC
>JAIQFH010000063.1 GCA_020073385.1 Terriglobia bacterium
CAAACAATTGAATCGGCAAGCAGCTTGAGTGTCTTGCGGAATGAGGCCTTTCCATCTCCGACGATTCTCTCTGGTGGTGGTCGGTCGGGTTCTCAAGATGCTCGGTTCGAGGTGAGTATCAGTCAATGAGATCGGCCCTGTGTGCTTCGGCACCGAGTCACCCATTACACGCTATGCCTCCTCGGATAACCAGAAATAGCGATAGGCCACGAGCCTCCGATAGAACTATGGTTGCCACTTAAGTATCCGTCTCGCTTGCCATGTATCAAGACTCGATTGGCGTGGTCACCACCGGACCATGAAACCTACAGGAATGGAAGACAACTCAAAAGCAAAACCTCTCGCGCAAGTCGGGAGGCACTCTTACAGTGAAGTGGGCTGGAGCTCGAGACAAAACTGTTTTCGGCCTCCGGTCGAGGGAGAACTTTTTTCTTGACATCCCTTTTTATAGAACTCATTGACCTGGGGGGACTGTGCGGGCTGCCATGTGGAGCACTGCGATTTCGGCTTCAGAGCGCAGTTCTTTCGAGGCGCTCGATTCGCTCGGCTAGTTTCTCCGCAGCGCGTTTGGTTCTCTCGGATTCCGACAGCAAGCGGGCAGCCTCGATCCGCAATTCATCAATCTGCTTACGTAACGAATCGGAAGTCTCTCTTTGCGGCATGACTGGCACTATATTCCGGGAGCCCTTCTCTTTGTTCTGTCCGTGCAATATGAACTCGCCGCTGCTAAACCCGGATTCCATTTCCCATGCGTACTCAGGGTAATCTCGCTTCGCTCTCTGCATTGCCTCACGGGCATTATTCTGGCTCATTGCGGTCGCTTGCTGGGGACTGCGAGCAAGACGAAGCCGGAAGGAATCGCTCTTGGTAGTTCCTCCGGTTTGCAGCCATACGTCCATAAACCCATTTTCTCACCAAGGTCAAGGCCAGAATGGGTGTCCCAAGCGTCGAGGATGTAAAGGGGGTTCTGAGCGCAAACGCCTCTTTTAGATCAGTATGGATTCAAGCGCCAGAGTAAAATGAAGTTCATCACAGCATCCGATCTGCGCAGACTGCCGCATAAGGAGCGTGCGTATATGAATAGGTCCTGGCGCAATCACGAGGCGCACCACGGAGAGCGCGGCGTCACCATGATCTTTGTCGCGCTCTACAACTCCGGTATTTTTAGGCGCTGGCCAGGATAGATCAGATTGGGATTCGTGCCAATTATTGCCTTGTTAGTTAGCCTCATAAATTACCGTCCACTTGCCGGCATCACCGTAGTTCCGTGGCGATCTTTCGAAGAAATTCATTAGGCTTGACGACGTGGATTATTTCGGTATCGGTGACAATCTTTGTCCGATGCGGAATCACGAGCTTCGCATGTGGTGTTTCCTTCTTTCGGACAGGAATTGGGGCTGCGAACAGGTTGCATGTCACGGCAAGATCATTTCCGAATACTTCCATGCCATTGCTTACTTCGAGGTCAAATTGGTAAAAGTAGTTGGTAACCTTTTTTTGCTCATCTAACGTGGCTGGTGTCGAGAAACATGACCGTGTCGCCTTGTGCGAACTTCTTCTTTTCTACGATTGTCCTATCGTGTCCAAATCGCGATCCAGGCGCGTCCAGTACGAAGTGCGAAACCTTCAGATCAATCATTTGCACATCGAGCTGCTCTTCGGTCTTGATCGGTACAAAGCGCATGTTCTGTTTGGTCACGGCTTCGGCGATCGCTTCCGCGTCGATGAAGTCGTTCTTGTTGGACTTTCGGTAGGGCTTTACGAACTGAGCGGGGATGAGCCGCACTTCGTGACCTTGTTCTCGTAGTGCAGCACCCATGAAGTGCGCTCCGGCGCAAGCTTCCAGACCGATCAGTGAGGAAGGCAGATTCGCTGTATAGGCCAGCACTTGCGTACGTGAAAACTTCTTGCGAACGAGAACCTTGCTGTGTTCTCCCAGTGCAACCAGGTGAAAGGTGGTCTTACCCAGATCGATGCCGATGGATGCGATGTGCATGACGATGATCCTCCATTGAAACCGCCGAGTTATGCTACTCGGCGGCGGACCATCTCATTAACCCCTCAATGAGCGAAATCGTTATTAGCGTCAACTCCCCCACCCTTGCCGGTCGGCGGGCTTTTGTCCCACAGGGTCAGTTTTCGAGGGGTCTCCGACTCGCAATCCCCGTAAGAACCCTCCGATCTCTGGAACGGGCTTCATCTCATATGTGTCTGGGTAGTTCGGGAAGATCGCGTGGAGCAAAGCTGCGCTCTCTTCGACACTGAAGTTCTCGTCACTCATTCGATTAGTCGTGGAGATTTTTTGTGCTTGATTGATCCTCTTAACGAAAGCAAGCTGGCTTTCCTTAACTCGGAAAACAATCGGCTGACAATCTCGCGGGTAGTACCGATACTCTCAGCAATTTCCTCGTGGCTGAGCGTGATCTGCGAGGCGTCGTTATTGTGGGCAGTTTTCATCAACCCGGAAAGCAGGAACTTAGCAACCCTCTCCGATACTGAGAGGCCAAGCGTGCGGATTTGCTCGTGAGCGGTGTAGTAGTTACAGCTCAGTAGTTTGATTACGCGCAGGGCAACTTCGACGTGATCGTTGAGGAAATGCAGCAAGCAGTCGCGGGGGACGAAGTTGGCCTGTCCGGGTTCCATCATTTCGGCCGAGACTTCATAAGTCCGGTTGGAGATGACGGCATTCAGACCAAGCACGTCTCCTGGCTCGGAGACTCTCGTGATGATCCTTCTGCCTTCGCGGGATGAGGTCGAGAGTTTCACTTTTCCGGCGCACAACACGAAGACGCCATCGGGCCGCTGGCCTTCAATGAACAGCATGGCACCCTTGGGGTAAATGGCTGTCGATTTGATCTGGTTGAGGCGTTCCCCGGCGTGAACAGAAAGTTTGCAGAAAGGATATTCTTCCCCTCTCACCGGGCAAGTGAGGCAGTCGTCAATGCCGATTGGAAGTTTCAAGCTCACGGCCCACCTCACTTTATCGGGTCATTCGCCTCGGGGTTTTGGCGGGTAGCTTTTTTTCGCTCGTAACCTCGACTAGTAGTCGAGGCCCTTTCCATTCTCTCTAAGGCCCTTTGAAGGCGCAACAGTTCTTGTTGAATCCGCTCCATTTCGTCCGCTGCTTCGCTGATCGTTTTGGGTGTATGAGCGTTCACACCTAACCCTTACTCCTTTCCGTGGCTACTGTCTGTACGCTCCCGCACGTCATCAGCCCGATCTGCGAGGGGCGCTTCACAACCCCATCTTCCCGTCACCTCTACTAGTGCGCCGGGTCACTGAATTCCGCGTTGCGTCCTGTTGAACTAGGACAATAGCCGAGCTGGAATTGAATTTCATCACCCACCTCGATAGGAGGTGCCTTCCCCATGATTCCCGAAAGCTCTCGTGAAAACCATTCCTCAATCGACGCAGATGACATCATTGATCTTGCATTCCACCATGAAATCAAGTTCCGCGCTTACGAACTCTACCAGCGGGGGCACGATACTGGCGATGGACACGATTTAAGGCAGGAGCTAGGGGCCGAACTGCCCCGTGTGGCCTACGCTGCGGCCCAGCTTCAGAAACGCTCGAATGGTAACGCAGAGGACACCAGAGCCGTCAGAGCGGCTCGGGTTTACCTTCGTGCCCTGATCTCGTTCATCAATGAGCGCGACATGGATTGAGCTGGCAACCCTGCGAAAAACTCGACGAACCTTTACCCGATTACACTGTTTTACAGCAGTCACCTTTGTCATGCTGATGTACGGTAGCGTGCAGACGGAGCGAACGGGTTGTGCTATCTTTTTCGGTTCTTCCCCCGTTGCTGCAATACGTAACGCCCCTAGCGGTCGATTGCTAGGGGCTTTGTGTTGTGTCCGGGTATGTGGGTTCATCTGCTTTAAACAATGGTCGTAGTTGGCGGTCGCGGTAGGGACGATCATTGCTGATCGCCACCGGGTGGCCGGGGGCGGTCGCCCGCTCCCCGGCTCCCACAGAACGTAGCGTGCGGATTTCCCGCACTACGCTCGTCAGAAGTTGTTTCACAGCGCCGCGATCGCTTGCATCTTCGAGTATGAGAGATACAGCTTGGGTCGCACCAATGGAAACCGCTCCTTGATCTGTTGGAATTGCTTCCACCAGACCTGCCCGTGCCAACTCCGGCTGCTCAGCATCTTGCGCCAGTAACGTTCCACGGCCCGATGGACTCGTCGCAACGCCCGTATGTTTCCGGCGATGCCGTAGTACGCATAGTGACCGCGGAGCATTTGATTGAGGCATTCGGTTTGCTTCCGGAGCGACAAGTGCCGCATCCGCCGCATCTGGTCTTGCAAGCGCATCAACGCACGCCGCAGGCGTGATTTTTCTGTACGCAGCCCAACCCGAAAGTTGCCTTTCCGATTGCGCGTGCAGTACAGCGTGAACCCCAAGAAGTAAATCGTCTCCGGGCGTTTACGGCCACGCTTGCTCGCATGTCTCTGCGCATAGCGACCAAATTCGACGAGCTTGGTCTTTGACGGTTCCAGGGTCAAGCCAAACTTTCCCAGTCTCTGGCACAGTGCTTTCTGGACACGGAGAGCATCCGCGCGATATTGGAAACACAACACAAAGTCGTCCAGGTAGCGCACCATGTAGGCTTCGCCCCGTAACCGAGGCTTGACCACCCGCTCGAACCACAGATCGAGCACATAGTGCAGATACGCATTACTCAGCAAGACGCTGATCGAACCACCTTGGGGCGTGCCTTCCTCGTTCGCATGGACCTCCCCATCTTCCAGAATGCTTGCCTTCAGCCAGCGCCGGATCAGGCTGATCAGACGCGGGTCTCCCACCCGATGTTCGACAAAGCGGAGCATCCATTCGTGGCTTAAGCTCCCGAAAAAGTTCTTGAGGTCCGCCTCCAGCACCCATTCCACTTTCCGGCCAGAGATCACTTCATGCAAGCTGGCCAGCGCTTGATGGGCACCCCGCCCAGGCCGTCCGCCAAACGAGCATGACAGAAAGTCCTGCTCATAAATGGCCGACAGTACCTGCGCGGCGCTTCTCTGGAGCGCCCGGTCCGCAACACAAGGAACGCCCAACGGGCGCTTCTCCTGCTTCCCGGGTTTCGGGATATACACTCGCCGAATATTCGGCGCTGCATATCCCTGGCGGTGCACCGATTGAAGCATGGCTTCAATCCATACCTCAAAGCTCTCCTTCGCCTCCGGCACGCTCTGTCCATCTACCCCAGGGGCCGAGTCGAGCGTGATCTGACAGAGATTCTCCCAAACTCGTTCCTTGGTGATGTGATGGGCCAGAGACGTAAACCGGAGCTTTGGTTCACACCGAGCTCTCGCTGCTATTCGTTCGAGTGCCGTTGTCATGGTTGGCGATTCTTCTCTTTGCATAGAAGGCCGAATCCTCCCTTTGGATGGAGCCCATGTCTCCTTCGAACTGTTCAACTTCCGCTGACCGCTTCCCCATGTAGTCGGCTCTCCCGACCGCAGAGTAGTATCAGTCAGTCTGACTTCCGTCGAGTCATCAGGTCGTCCTTGCTTTGTCGGCTTGTCTGACCTTACAAGCTAGTTGCGCTTGAACCCGCCGGATCTCCCTTGTTCCCATAGAATCCTTTGGCTGCATGCTGGCGGTATGAACCCCGGAAGCATCCCTGGATACTTGCCATATCGCATCCAGCGTTTCTGCCTTCCCCGTTGGGGGATAAGGTCGGCTACTTCCATCACGATCGATTTCGGGGCTATTTTGTCGTTCACTGATATTCCGGCCTGCAACCTCCCTGTCTCCGCTTCGCAATGGCCGTTGCCGGACATCACGCAAGACTCGGTACGCGGCTGCGAGCTAGGCTTTGCCGCGGTCTCCATCTCAGGAAACTGAACTCCATGAGCTTTCAAGGCACAACCCCGCGCGGATCCGCACGAGCGCTCATTAGCGCATGCGGCTCTTATCGCAGATGAATGACGGCCAAGCCTGGGGCTTGTCCGTACACTCGCCCATCCGTGGGACACGTACAGACCCCGCTCTGAGTCGGGAACGTGTCAGATGGAAAAGTGTTCTCCTTGATCAGCAGCCTTCCCTCCTCACTCTCCGCCGACGAGCCTTCCGTCTTTGTTCGAATGATTCATCGGTAATATGCCGCTGTCCGACTCCTCGCAGACGTGCGCGCGGGCCGTACGGCCTAAGCCTTCTCCCGCCGTCCTGCGGCTAACCGTCGCCGCAGGCGTCTCCGAGGTCTCCCGGTTCTCGTGTATGAAGTTTCTAGGCGTGCCTGGGGCCTTCGACTACGCCGGACCAACAAGGGCTCGCGCTATCGCCATTGTCCGTGTTGCCTTCCGCACATGTTTACTGCGTCGGCGTCCGGGTTGTATATTTTCGCAGCTCAATCTCCCACCCCGCCTATTCCCCTGTTTACGCTTCGCCGTGCACCTCGCGATGCCCAACGCAAAACTCGGGGTCAAAGTGGATCGCTATTCCTTCTTTGTAAGGCTTCTTCCTCCTCTGCTTCATACCGGTTTAGCCCGGCGCACCAACATCGCGATTTCACTCATAATCCCCTGCGGCACGGGGGTCAACACTAAAGTAAAACGTGAAGTTTGTCGCCTATCTGTCCTGAATCGCTGCGATCGCCGTTATCCGCACCTCGACTTCCCGTGGAAGAACCTATGAGCACAACGGCCGAAGGCATTCCTTTCCGTGCGATCGGCGTCTGCTGGGCTGCGATTCGCGAAACATGGTCCGACCGCGCGGTCAGAGGTGTTCTACGTATTCTATTCGTACTCTCTTCACATCGAAGCACGCTGGCAGCGAATCGAACCGCAGCTTTACTTTCGCGAATGCGTTCTCGAAAAGCGTCACTCCGAGCCTGGTGCGCACTGGATACAGGCGGCCCACAGCACTGAATGACGTGTTCTTGTTTTCATCCAGTGACTTGTTTCGCCCGTGGAAGTGATCGACGATTTTCATGCGTTCAGGGTCGAACACGACCGTGTAAGCCCCGTACATTGCGCTGATGAAGTCTTGGTCTTCGGTGCCGAACAGGTGAAACGGGTCGAGATTGTTGTAGATCACCAGCACAGAGGGAATGCCCTGATCGGCACCGTATTGCACTTGCCCACGCGCTTCACCGATCTTTGCGCGAATGTGGTCGCCCAGTGTGCGTCGGTACGTCGGTGCAGCGAAGTTCTCGTCCTCGGATATTTCCTTTACTTCAAAGAACACCTTCGCGTCGCCGATCTGCACCAAGTAGTCAGGTCGTCGCGTGGG
The DNA here is from genome assembly GCA_020073385.1 of Terriglobia bacterium. GTDB lineage: Bacteria > Acidobacteriota > Terriglobia > Terriglobales > Acidobacteriaceae > Sulfotelmatobacter. Next base: position 7,243 of record JAIQFH010000063.1, read on the forward strand.
TTGTTCTTCCACCCGTTCAAACGGCAACCCGTTTTCGGTCAAGAACCGCTCGAATTCGCGTTCAGAGGTGGTCTTCATGGGTTCTCGCCGAGCACGTCGTATTCTTCTCATTACCCAATCGGGCGGCAAAGGCAGATCACTATTGTTGCGGCGGCCGCGTAAAAAGCAAAACGCAAAACCAAATCAAAATCGTTCCAGGAAGAGAAAAGACAAAAGCCAAAGCCGAGTTCCGGTGACTGCGTTAATCGCCTGGGCCGCGTTCCGCTCTTGAGTGCAACGACAGGTCGCCAAACAGATAGCAGCACCGGCTGAATTGAGAACGCCCCACATGCACCGAGCGAAACAAATCGCTCCTCGAGAGTGCGGATGGAAGCATGGCAATGGAAAAAGGGACCGTTCGACCACTACGCATACGTTCACGACAAGCTCGCACAGACCAAATCGTTAGCCGACACAATCGCCGCGATTAATTCTCTTTCACCCCAGTTGTCCGACTCACTACCAGCGCTTGGACACTCCGTCAGAGTGTGCAGCAAGTGTCTGGGTGATCACTTGTTACTCGTGAATGCTTATCCTAGACTCCGGCGCATGAACGACCAGCATGTATCCGCCCTATGCGCGATCTGGCAGACAGTCCTTCTGGCCCTCAACGCGGTTCTCATCGGATGGTACCTTCTGGAGACACAAGGAATTAGGAAATCATCCCAGAAACAGGTTGAGGCCAGCTTTCGCCCCGCTGTGATCGTAAAACATGACGGCAGCACTAGCAGCTTGCCAGAACTCGAAAACATCGGGAACGGTCCTGCGATGGACGTGAAGTGGACACTCAGGAACAGCAAGCTGAAACACAGCTTCGGCTATCTTAGCCCCAATCAGAGACAGCCGTTGTTTGACGTCAAAGAGCTATACAAGGCAGGTATGCAGAGTGGTCGTGCGGTGATCGACTGCAACTACCGCAGCATTTCCGGCTGGGAGTACTCGTCCACCATAACGTGCGATCTCAATACCATTCAATTCGAAACGGTTTTTGGCGACTAAAAGCAATCTCACTACCCGCGCCTGGCAAGGATTGCTTTCAGGTAGATAAGTGTAATCAGGTAGATAAGGGCGCCAGAATTCGTCAAAGCCGCTCCCTTGCTATTATTATTGGTTTGCTACTTCGCTTGAGTGATCCTCGCCGAAACTCTGATTCGACTCGGTTATGGGCGTCGGCGGCTCTCTTCTTACGATTATCCGGGTCATCCAGTTCAGCAAACAGTAGATCCCCGATTCTTTGATAGGAGAGCGGCAGAACTTCGGGCTGAACGGTTGCCACTTCAGCCGGAAATAGCTCCAACATCTCCGTGGCGGAGATCTCTGCAAACCCGCCTTTCTGTCGAAGGAGCCATGCCTGGTAGTCCACAAGTCTAAATTTCCCTTTGATCCGCCAGGCTTCAGCAGTCGGCTTACAAGCCTCAAGCGCTTTACGCTCCCGAACTCGCCATTGGACCCAACGAACTTCATCTTCTTTTGCCCACGCAATTTCGCCTTTTTGTTCAGCCTTCATCTCTAGGTCCATCTGCCACTTGGAACCGTAACGTCATTTTCCTGCCAGTCAGTTACGGATTCACAGGTGTTTCACGAATATCGTAGCGAATTGATTCAACTGCTCGACAAGGCTAGCGCTAGGGCCAGGGCTAGGGAGGTGCAAGTGGCCAGAAACACAATCAAGACAAACTTAGCTCTTCGAGTGAAGGGTTGGCGGGCAGCCGTGAAGAGTCCCCGCACACCCAACGAACTGAAGCGTGGTCTCCGGCGACTCATTCGGGAAGCGTCAGCTCGTCTCCGCCGTAGGAAGGCGCGGATGTCAGCCGCAGGCCCGAGAGAATGAGATTGCCCGAAAAGCTAACAAGCCCGGTCCACTGTCCCTTTCAAGAGCCGCTACGAAGGACTCACAGACCATTCGACGGCGACGCGACGGGCAGGCGGTGGACCGAGCTGGTCAGCTCTGTGAGTCATGCCCAGAGCGGAGTAAAGAGTCTGTGCCGAGCGAAGCCCGGCGGTTTCTGCCGGGCTGAGCGAAGGTAGCAAAAGAGGAGCAACGGCACACTCCACGCAGACCGAGAGAAAACCTCTGGCCGGGTGGAGCGGCAGAGGGCGTAATGGGGATGAAAAACCATTCTTGATATCCAGGTGCGCCTTTTCCCGGGCTGCGGAGCGCAGCGGAGCAGCCCCTTTACTTGATAACAGGGATTAAGTCGTCAGCAACACCGGGTCAAAGAACGGTGCTGCAGGCACTGAGGTAAATCTGCAAGCTTGTGCTCTGTCACAAAGATTGAGCCGTGAAATGTCGACAAATCGATCAACTCCGGAGATGGTGGAAGTATTTGAAAAGTTTCGACCACAGTTGGGCGAAGGTCTCACGGGGCGTGCGGCCAGGCTGGAGTCCGGCTCTGAGGCTGCCAGCTCCCTGGTCGGTGCAGGTGACGCAGTCGATGATTCCGAACGGTTGAGCCGTGCCCTTACCATGGGTGCCGCTCCCGGACGCAATGCTCGCTGGCTGGAGGGGGTCCTTGCGGAGGACGAACTTCGACGACCAGAAAACTCCAGATCACGCTGTGTGGAACAACGCTCGAAGCAGTTTCGTGAACTTGCCGACTTGCTCGCTTTCACCCTTGAGCACACTAGGTACAGAAAGCTCGCTCCCGCCGTCCGCTCATGTCACCAGCTCTTCCGCGGCTTTGCATGCGCCAACGGGCACGTTCATGCGACGCCGTCGAGCTCGTGCGCTGTACGTCTTTGCCCTTGGGAAATGCGCGCACGAGCGATGCGTGCACTCCATCGATTCCGTTCGATGATCGAAGGGCTTCCACAAGGAAAGTACTTAGTACTGGCGGAACGAAACGCACCCACAGGTGGACTCGTCGAAGGAATTAGACATCTCTTTGAAAGTTGGGACCGATTTCGCAAGATGCCCATCTTTCGTCAGGTGCGAGGGGCGATCGTCGCGCTTGAAATCACCTACAACCGAGAAATGATGGAGCCTGACTTCAGAGGTGAACGGTTGCCCTGGCATCCGCACCTAAACATTGTCTTCGACGCGCCGTACATCCCCTTTGAACAACTTCGTGATGCGTGGATCCGTGCGACCGAGGGACGGGGCCGCACTGCATTCATACGACCTGTTGACCGTGGCACAGCGAACGAACTATTGAAGTACGTCACTAAGCTATTGGACTTCATCGATGTTCCCCGTGCAGTCGAAGAATTCCTCGATGCTACGCACAGAAGACGGTTCATTCGCACATACGGCTGTCTGTACGGTTTGAATATCGAAGACGAGCCACACGGGCGCTGCCCCGACTGCGATTCTCCGTGCCTAACCCTGATTGCGCATACCCTTTATCCCAATCAAATCTTCATTGACGCACACGGCGTTCCTAGAATTCATGAATGGGCGTTACCGGCTGCTCGTCAACAACCCAACAGCAACGCGAGAGCACCGAACTGCAGTCACACGCGTGAACATTAATAAGGACCAAATCGGAAAGATTGCTGCAAATGGAGGTTGCGAGAGAAATCTAAGCCGAAACATTCTCTAACTTTGGAGGCACGACTTCTTTCAACATTAACGTTGTGGGGTGCTCATCAATGCCATTTCTTCCCTGCCTTTTGTGTGGCAACAGATTGCAACAACGAACGGACAAACACAACAAACCGTACTTCGTGTGCGATCCGTGCGGGAATTCAACTCTTCATACGCAGGCAACAAGGAATTACACGATTGCGAGACCTGATGCGCACGTCCGAACGCCATGCAGTCGCATTTCAGCACGGCGCAGAACGCATTTTCGAACTGCAAGTGCTACTGACCGAGATTGAAGGAACAAAAACAGAAATAACGAAGGTGATCGACGGAATCGGGTTCTTTTTCCCTGACGAACACAAGGTGCGAGCCCGTGATGCTCTGAAAACACGGCTTGACGGGTTATTGAAGCAACTCGACGAAATGTGTGCGAAACACGCGTAACTCTAACGCACGTCAACAAGAATATGCGCAACGCAAACGCAAACGTGCGCGAATTGAGGTGAATTGTGGAAATTGAACCGTTTGTTGACGCGACGAAAGCAGCAGAATTCGTGAATTTGCGTCCGCGTCGCTTGTTGCAACTGGCGCGTGCAGGTTCGATTCCCGCGTATCCGGTCGGCGACGGTCAACGTCGTGTATGGCGTTTTCGATTATCAGAAATCGCGTCGGCGCTCGCTCCACGTGCGGTAAAATGCAGCGACGCAGCCGTCCGTACCGGAAAGGGAACGAATTAAATGGTACGGAAACGGAATCAACACGGCAGTATGCGTGTTCTCTCCCGAAAATCGGGAGATGTATTTGAATATCGGTATTACAAAACCCGCGTCGATGGTAAGCGAATTCCAGCAAACTTCGTCGTGGGATCTGTTACCGAATTGAAAACGGAAACAGGAGCGTGGGCGAAAGTTCGCAAGATGAACTTCAACCCGAATTCTTCTGTCACCACAACAGCCAAACCAATCACTTTCGGAGAACTGGCGAAGGATTACATTCGAGTGGAACTGGCAATCGATCAATCTAACGCTGCAGTCCCGAAAGCGCACTCGACCGTGGAAACGTATCGACGCTACATCAATCGGCATATTCTGTCGCGTTGGGAGCCGATGCGTGCAAGCGAGATGGAACCCATCGCAATTCAGAGCTGGTTACGTGATTTGCGCGTGCATTCCAACTTGTCGAACTCCACGCTGGTGAAGGTACGCAACGTCATGGTTGCTATATTCAAGCATGCACAACGTTACGGATTGTTGCCGAGAACGCAAGAAGCAAATCCCATGGTCTTCGTGCGGCAATCATCCGTTAGCAACTATGAGCCTGTCGTGCTCACGCTTGCGCAGTGCGTTGACATCTTGGCGAACCTCACCGGTATGCATCGCGTGCTGGTTTTGGCTGACGCAGCAACGGGTCTTCGCATCAGCGAAATCCTGGCGTTGCGTTGGTCGGATATTGACGTGGCCCATTCGTGCATTCGCGTGACCCGTGCGTACGTGTACGGCAAGTTCGGGCCACCGAAGAGCAGAGCATCAAAAAAGCCCGTTCCTTTGCATCCGCTGTTAGCCGAATCGCTCGCGGCATGGCGCAAAGAGACACCGTATCCGACAAACGACGACTTCGTCTTCCCAAGCTTCAGGTTGAAGGGTGCAAAACCACCTCGCGCGAACATGCTGGTAGCGGACCACTCCAACCTGCGGCACGAAAATCGGGGATAAACGGACAAATCGGCTTCCATACGTTGCGACGCACGTTAGCGAGTGCGTTGGTAGCGAACGGGAGTGACATCAGGCTCGTTCAGGAATTGTTGCGACACTCTAACCCAATGATCACCCTTGACGCTTACGCTCGTTCGACAACACCGGCGAAGATGGAGGCTCAAGGATGGGTGATGCAGCAACTTCTGACGGAAAGCTCGAAAGCTGCGCTCGCGACCGCAAAACCCGCGAGCACACGCACGATGTAAGTGCGTAACCCACGATTTCGTGGTTATTGTGGGTTGCAACCCATAACGAGCGGAAATGACTGGGATAGCTAAAGCCTTTGAAATGTGGTGGCCAGGGACGGAGTTGAACCGCCGACGCCAGCCTTTTCAGGGCTGCGCTCTACCACCTGAGCTACCTGGCCACGTTTCCAGAGCCGCTGCCTGCGGTCTGCTAGGACGCCCCCTTGGCCCGTCTGGCGGGAGGAACGACTGAAGACCAACGGAAAGCGCGTGGGACGCACTAGATTATAGCAATGGCTTCTGATTCCCTCAACGTCGACAGAACGCAGAGCTTGGCGAAGTCAAATCGGGGACTGATGCGGACCACGCACTCTCTGCCTTCCATCGGTGATCTCGGAGAATCGGCCAAAGGATCCTTACCCAAAGCTCTTCACGAATTCCACAAGGCTACGTAACGCGATGCCCGACGGGCCTTTCGCGATCCAGGGCTTCTGCTCTTCCATCCAGGCCGTGCCCGCAATATCGAGGTGAATCCATGGCGTGTCTTCGGCGAACTCTTTCAGGAACATCGCAGCGGTAATCGCTCCGCCCCATCGTCCGCCGGAGTTGACGATATCGGCAATCGTCGAACGGATCTGCTCTTTGTATTCGTCGTCCAGCGGCATGCGCCACATCTTTTCGCCGGCTTTCGCATTGGCCGCGTGGAAGCGGTTGTACATCTCATCGTCATTGGCGAAGATTCCTGCGTTGTTGTATCCGAGCGCGACTACGACTGCCCCGGTGAGCGTTGCGGCGTCGACCAGATGTGTGCATCCCAGTTGCCGCGCGTAGTACAGACCATCGGCCAACACCAGTCGCCCCTCGGCGTCAGTATTGATGATCTCGATCGACTTGCCTGACATCGCGATCTGTACGTCTCCCGGCTTCTGCGCCTTTCCGGACGGCATATTCTCCGTCGCGCACACAATGCCAATGACCTTCACCTTCGGCTTTAGCAGCGCGATGGCGCGCATGGCACCAATCATCGTCGCGCCCCCAGCCATGTCATACTTCATCTTCTCCATGCCGTCGGCGGGTTTGATGGAGATGCCGCCCGTATCGAACGTAATTCCCTTCCCGACCAAACCGAGCATCGGCTTTGCAGGCGCTCCAGCAGGTTCATAAGTCATCACGATGAGCGCCGGAGGCTCGTCGGAACCCTGGGCAACACTCCAGAAGGCGCCCATCTTCATCTCTTTGATCTTGTCGGCACCATACACCTCACATCTCAACCCGACTTCGGCGCACATCTTCTTCGCGCGCTCGGCAAGAATCGTCGGCGTCATGCGGTTCGACGGTTCGTTCACGAGATCGCGAGTAAAATTCTGCGATTCGCCGACGATCCGGGCTTCATTGGCTGATTTCTCGAGCGCACCCGTATCTCCGCTTGCGATGATGGTCACTTCTTCGATCTTCTGGTCCTTCCGGTCGCTGCGGTAATAGTCAGGATCGAAATTTCCCACGTGCGCGCCTTCAACAATGGCGCGTACTGACTCTTCCGCCGGAATCCCCTGGGGAGCGACGAAGGCAAAGCTCCGGATTCCGCGCGTCTTCAGCGCCCGCACGGCAGCCCCCGCGCTCCGACGCAGGTCATAACTGGAAAATTTCTTCACCCCTCCACCCGAAATCAGCAGCAGACGCTTCGCCTTCAGAGAAGCGGGCTTATGAAGAAGATTCGTCTCAAAGGGCTTGCCGCTTACTTCGCCGCTCTCCAGCAAGTCGGCTGCGACTGCCGCTACCGCTGGGTCTGACGCGGCGACTTTCAATTCCGGCTTCTTGTTTTTCTCGTTGGATGCCGAATTTGAGTGATCAAGTACAACGGCAACCAGGCATTCGATTTCAAGGGCGGACGGAGTAGTAGAAGAAATTGTCGTTTTCATATTTGGAGTGCAGTGATCAGTGAGTTGTTCCAGTATCGTCGGCGGGGAGGCTATCGCGCAAGCGTGCCACAAGAAAAGCTTCCTGGTCGCAGATCAGGGGCCGGGTTCGTCTGGCATTCACCGGAACAATCCCTCACGGTTACCATTTCTTGAAGAATGAATCACTACCCTCAAAAAGCTTTCTGCTACACTTTCGCGCATGAGCCCTACTACAAGAAGACAGTTCGTCGAACAGTGCGCGAGTGCGGCAGCGGGCGCAATGCTACTCCCCTCATTTGCTGGTGCGGCGAGTTCGGGTCCTTCGATTCATTTTCCTTCTGACCCGCAGGACCGGGTGGCAGTCGCGGCTTATCCTTTTCGCGAGTTCATCGTCGGATGGAAGGGGTGGGATGGGAACACTCCGAGCAAGGTGCCGCATGAGCAGCAGATGGAGTTGAAAGATTTTGCAGCGCACGTAGCTGAGAAGTTTAATGTGCACCATATCGAACCGTGGAGCCCGATCTTCCCTTCGACTGATCCGAAGTATCTTGAGCAATTCCGAGCGGCGGTGGACAAAGCAAAGTCGAGCGTCGTTGATGTCGCTGTGGATGGTGGGCACAGCCAGTATGCCTTGGATAAGGCTGAACGGGAGAAGGCTGTCACGTCGAGCAATCAGTGGGTGGATGTGGGAGTGGCCTTGGGGTCTCCCAGTATTCGAACCCACATCGACGGAGCGAAAGATTCGAAGCCAGATGTGGGACGGGCGGCGGATACGCTGGCGCGAGTGGCGGAGTATGCATCCAACAAGAACGTTGTCATTCATCTGGAAAACGACAACCCAGTCAGCGAGGATCCGTTCTTCATCGTCGAGGTAATTGAGAAGGTCAATAGTCCCTGGCTGCGCGCGCTGCCTGACTTTGGTAATTCACTGGCGGCGCATGACGAGGCCTTTCAGGATCGTGCGATGGAAGCCATGTTCGCCCATGCTTACGGCATCTGCCACGTGAAGGATGGCGAAGTGGACGATCGGGGGAAGTCTTCACACGTCGATCTGGCTAAGGCTTTTGCCGCTCTCAAGAAACACAACTATAAAGGATATTGCTCGATCGAGTACGATGCTCCCGGCGATCCTTACAAGGCGACGGCAGCGCTGGTGGAAGCCACGATCAAGTATCTCTCCTAAGTGACTTGGAGTTTCTAGATATCCACCCTTCGAAAACCGCGAAGGGTTAGCCTTGGTTTTCTGGGATTAGGGACAAGATTCATGGCAGGACAGGGAATTCAGCGGCGCGAGGTCTTGCGCATTCTGGGGACAGCTGCCTCCGCGGCGACGTTTCCGGGATTCAGTAAGTGGGTATTCGCGTGTGGGCACGTGGGAAACCCGGCGTTGTCGATCAGACCTGCGTCGTATCATCCGGCATTTTTCAGTGGTTCGGAGTACGCAACGGTCGAAAGACTCGCCGAGATGATTCTTCCGAGCGATGAGACTCCGGGAGCAAAAGAAGCGGGGGTTGCGGAGTTTATCGATTTCATGGCGGCCAGCGATCCTGAAGTGCAATATTCGTTTCGCACGGGACTAACTTGGCTGAATGCGCACAGCGAGCGAAGGGCGGGCAAGAAATTCCTGGAACTTCCCGCCGAACAGCAGAGTTCCCTGCTTGAACCGCTCAGCTACAAAGACAAGGCTCGGCCCGGCGAAGAAGATGGGCGCCGATTCTTTTCGATGATGCGCGAATACACCGTTACCGGGTTCTATACGAGCGAGATCGGGTTTAAGGAATTAGACAATCCCGCGTTGAAGTTCTATGCCGAGTCACCAGAATGTCCGCACAAGGATGATCGCGAGCACAAACATCTGTCGCAGGTGAAATCCTGATACTGCCATGGCGAGACCAACCTACGACGTGATTGTGATCGGGACCGGAGCCGGCGGCGGCATGGCCATTAAAACGCTGTGCGAGGCTGGGATGAAGGTGTGCGCGCTAAATGCGGGACGCAGACTGGATCCAGAAAAGGACTTCCGCTACCACCGCATGCCCTGGGACATGAAGTTTCGCGGGCTCGACGATCCGAAGCGGCGCGGCGAATCCTATGGATACATGGATAACGAGTACACCAAAGCGGCATGGGATCACGAGATTCCTTTCACAGTCGCGTCTGGAACGAAGTGGATGTGGCCGCGGTGCAATGCGGTTGGAGGGAAGACGAATTTCTGGGGCCGAAGTTCAGCCCGTTTCGGTGATATCGATTTTCGGGCGTCATCGCTCGACGGTCACGATGTGGATTGGCCGCTGAGCTATGCCGAAATCGATCCTTTCTATACACGCGTCGAGAAGATGATTGGCGTGGCCAGCACGGTGCAGAACCGTCCGAGCAATCCCGACGGGGTTTATTTGCCAGCATTCAAATTCCGCTGTCTTGACTACATCCTTGAGGCGGGCTGCAACAAGGTGGGAGTGCCGTACCTCCCGGATCGTTGCGCTCAACTCACGCAGCCCCATGAAGGCCATCCCGCGTGCCATTTTTGCGGAGAATGCACGACAGGCTGCGATGTGGGCGCGTTTTTCTCGACACCATATTTTCTTCTGCCTAAGGCAGAGGCCACGAAGAATCTCGAGTTGCGCACCAACGCTTTGGCTAAGAACATCATAGTGGACGAAAACGGGCAGGCTGCGGGCGTCGCGTATATCGATCGCAAGACCAAGCAAGAAGTGGAGGTTTACGGACGTGCAGTGGTTGTCGCGGCAGGTTGCATCGAGTCGTCACGAATCATGCTCAACTCAAAATCGCGGCATTGGCCGAACGGAATCGCCAACTCCAGCGGCCAATTGGGGCGCAACCTATGCGATCATCTCTACGGCGAATCGGCGCGCGGATACCTGCCGCAATTGCTGGGACAGACCAGTTTTCCCGACCACGTTGCCGATAGCACAATCGCATGGATGCCGCGCTGGCAAAACCTGAAGGACCCTCATGAAGAGTCGTTCATTCGCGGATATTCAATCTATCCCGACGGTGGGTGCACGGAGTTTCCCTGGTACGCGAATGCACTCGACGGTTTTGGTTCATCGTTCAAGCGCGAGATCAAACGGCGTTATCCCACGCCAGTGAGCTTCGGGATTCAGGCGCCGACGCTGCGATCGGATGCGAACTATATGGATCTCGATCCTGAGGTCAAGGATCCTTACGGCATCCCGGTCGCCCGTATGCATTTCGAGTGGGACGAGAACGTACTGAAGATGTGGGGGCACTCCAAGCAGGTTTGCGCCGAGGTGCTGAAAGCATCCGGAGGTGAATTGGAGGAATCGGGGTATGCTCCGGAGATTCCCGGATTTAGCCTGCATGAGACTGGAACCTGCCGCATGGGGAATGATCCGAAGAGATTCGTGACCAATCGATTTGGCCAGGCCCACGATGTATCGAACCTATACGTGTGCGACGCGAGCGTGTTTCTGAGCTGCACCGACAAGACGACTACGATCAGTATTCTGGCGTTTACGCTTCGCACCTCAGAACATCTGATCGAAAACTTCCGCCGCGGCGAGCACCAAAGCGCGTGAACAGCGCGGATGCCGGTCCGGCGGGAACACGCCAACCACCAACCCAACTCGGCCGACTGCGCGAGTTGGCAGCCCTCTTCTTGAAGTTAGGTGCGATCAGTTTCGGTGGACCAGCAGCGCACATTGCGCTCCTCGAGGGAGAGGTTGTCCGCAAGCGACAGTGGGTAACGCGACAACAATTCCTGGACATGCTGGGAGCGGCGAACCTTATCCCTGGGCCCACATCCACCGAGATGGCGATCAACATCGGATTCGTTCGCGCGGGCTGGGCCGGGCTATGCGTGGCCGGCGCTAGCTTCATCCTTCCGGCCGCGCTCATCACGGGAGCGTTTGCCTGGGCGTATATGCGTTTCGGATCGTTGCCGCAGGCGGCATCGGTCCTGGCGGGAATCAAACCCGCAGTGTTGGCCGTGATCGCAATCGCGATCTGGCGTCTGGGAAAGACTGCGGTAAAGGACGTGGGGCTGGGCCTGCTGGGCGCGGTCTCTCTGGCTGCATTCCTCTTCGGGCTGAATCCAATTCTGATTCTGTTCGGCGGCGGGCTTCTTGGCATGCTGGCAAAGCGAACTCCAAGCCTTCGGTCTGAGGCTCTTTTCATCTTCATACCCCGGGAGAACTGCTTCCCTCCGTCGCTGCGCTTCGCTGCCTACGCAGCGTCGGGATCAATCGCCGCCGGGACTCTCGCACTCCGCCCGTCGATTAGCCAGATTGGATTGTTCTTTCTCAAAGTTGGTGCAGTGCTCTATGGCGGCGGATACGTGCTGCTGGCCTTTCTGGAGCAGGGATTGGTACAACAGCACGCCTGGCTGACGAGACAGCAATTGCTCGACGCGGTGGCAATCGGGCAATTCACTCCGGGTCCGGTCCTTTCAACGGCGACGTTCATCGGATATATTTTGGGCGGCGTTCCGGGAGCCGTGGTCGCCACAGTGGGGATATTCCTGCCATCGTTTTTCTATGTAGGGTTACTGGCCCCCGTGTTGTTTCGGTTGCGGCAATCAGTTTGGATCGCGGCATTCCTCGATTCGGTGAATGTGTGCGCCGTGGCTCTCATGGTCGGAGTGACGGTTCGCCTGGGCATTGATGCCCTGAAAGGATGGCCGGCATGGCTGATTGCGGTCGCCTCGCTGGCACTCCTGTCGCGATGGAAGATCAGTCCGGCGTGGATTGTGCTGGGTGGTGGTGTTGTAGGCTTGTTGCTCGCATCTGTCCGCTAACAAAACTCAGAATCATTTGGAGGAAAATCATGACTCTACGCAGGATCGCTTGCTTTGTTCTCTTACTGACGTTCTCGGTTGCAGCGAACGCTGGAGACCGAAAATTCATCGTGAACCCGCGCCCCGCTGACACGAAGGCTCTGCCGTTCAGCGATGCCGTGCTGGTGGGCAATACGCTGTACATTGCCGGGCACATTGGACTCGATCCGAAAACCGGGATGGCTCCGGCCGACGCCGAAGTCGAAGCGCATCTGGTCATGGATGGAATCAAAAAGACAGTGGAGGCGGCGGGCCTGTCGATGGACGACTTGGTTTCCATGCAGATCTTCTGTACCGATTTGAAGCTCTACGACACGTTCAATGCGGTCTACAAGACTTATTTTCACGGCGACTTTCCGGCGCGGGCTTTCATCGGAACCGACAAACTGCTTCGCAACGGCCACTACGAGGTGCTGGGGATAGCAGTCAAACGATCACAGTAGACCAGCGTTATTCGTCTTTTGTTCGCCTCCCACGTGTGAAATGTGATAAATGTATAGACCATGCGAAAGGCGGTCATTCATCTCAAGAAGTCCGATCCTGTCCTGCGCGCGATTATCGAACGTGTAGGCCCGTGCCGTATGGAGTTTGGCCCAGCGGAGTTTTCCAGCGTGGCCGAAGCGATCGTCTATCAGCAACTGAACGGTAAGGCAGCCGTGACGATCTTCAAGCGCTTCGCCGTCCTCACTGGAGAGCCGATCACGCCGGAGGGCATACTCAAACTCACCGATGCACAACTCCGGAGCGCGGGGCTTTCTAAACAAAAGTCGGCATATCTGTTAGACCTGGCAGCGAAAACCGCGTCTGGCCTGCTCGACTTTTCGCGTCTGCCGGCGTTGTCGGACGACGAAGTGATCAAGCATCTCACGCAGGTCAAAGGCATTGGTGTGTGGACGGCTCATATGTTCCTGATGTTCTCGTTGCGGCGTCCCAATGTGCTGCCGACTGGGGATTATGGCGTGCAGATGGCCGTGAAAAAGCACTATAGAAAACGCAAGCTGCCAAAGCCGAAGGATATGGAGAAGATTGCCCGTGCATGGGAGCCATATCGAAGCATCGCCTGCTGGTATATGTGGCGGAGTTTGGATACCAAAACCTTGTAACTCTGTGTTCCGCTGTGTCCTCTGTGGTTAAATGGTTGTCAAATGGCAGACGCGAAGATTCGTGTGCTAGTGGCAAAGCCTGGCCTCGACGGCCATGACAGGGGCGCCAAGGTGATTGCCCGGGCTCTGCGCGATGCGGGGATGGAAGTGATCTACACCGGCCTGAGGCAAACGCCGGAGATGATCGTCACCGCCGCTCTCCAGGAAGATGTGCAGGTTATCGGGCTGTCGATCCTGTCCGGGGCACACAACGCGATCGTGCCGCGCGTGATGGACCTGCTCCGACAAAACAAAATGGATGACGTGATCGTGCTGGTGGGCGGGATCATCCCCGATCAGGATATCGAGGGGCTCAAGAAAGCCGGCGTGGCCGCAATCTTTCAGCCGGGCACGGCTATGGATGACATCGTGAAGTTTATCCGCACGCATGTGAAGGGTCCGGGCGTGCCGACGGCGTGATGCCCAGCATGGACGCGGCCAGGGCCAGAAAGATTCTCTCAGAGACAGTCGGACCGGCTCCTTGGTACTGGCAGACGTTTCCGAGCTTTCAATCGCATTCCAGACAGCGCTTCACGTGGACGCATCACGGAACCGAAGGACCTGTCGCTCATCTGGTTACGCTTGGCTTGGAGCAGGAGACCGCGGCGGTCCGTCTCGCGCTGAATACCTATTGTCGGCCGTTTCTAGTGACTCCGAATCTTCTCGGCGTGTGGTGTCCCGAGGGACGAAACCTTCGCCTGGTGTGCTTCGATCCGGATCAGCTCAAGGCGTTCGATGTGGCCGAGGTGGCGGGCTGGTTCAAGCAATCCTCAGAGCGGATATACTCAGCCACGGCTCCGATTGCCGACTTCGAAATTCCGCTGTCTTTGACTGCGGGTACGCACAAGATTGAGATTCCTTCTGCTTTTTCCTCTATCGATGAACTGATCGTTCCGACCAGCTACAAGCCAATGACACCGGACGATCCGGCTTTCGCGCTGTTCGTCTTTTATCTGCAGGCGGGGTTGGTGGAAGTGCTGCCGCAGAAGTGGTTCACCGCTGCGCAGTATCAGGTCGGGCAGCAGTGGATTACGCGAGCCGCTCGAGATCCGGAGTCGCAACGCATTCTGGGTGAGTGCTTTGGTGTGGGGACGTTTCTGCTGGAAGAAGACGGTTGTCGGCTGGAGGAGTGGATCGAACGATCTTGACTCTTGACTAACCTGTGTCTTGCTTTCGGTTACTCCCCCTCCCTCCCGGTCTATTGGAATCATCGGCTTGGGAGGAAAATCGAAAGTTAAATCTTGGGGCTCAATCACTTAGGGGCAAAATCTCGAGCGACAAGGAGTTACCTCTCGCTAGTGCTGTCAAAGATCGAGCACGTATGTTCAGAGTTGCAGAAAAATAATGTGGGAGTCAATCGAAAACGTGAAAATGATGATGACGATTCCCACTAAGGGAATGAGACCTACGAATACTTCTGATTAAGCCAGCGAAGAAAAGCTTATACCACGGAGGACACAGGGGAACACAGGGAATGAAAAGGAGTTAATCAGAGCTTCCCTAGGCTACGCAGACTTTTGACCGGTCGTTAACATCGATGTCGCAGACTTCATTTCAGGTCGAAGAATACGCAGGTGTAAGTGTAGTGCGATTGAAATCATACGACGGCACAAATCGCCTGACCCGCGCCTGCGTCATTTCGCTCAGCGAAAAACTGCACGGACTGAGACGCGAAGCGCGCGGCCTGATCATCGCTGGAAACAGCAGATTCTTTTCCGTTGGAGCGGACCTGGAGGAAATTGCCGCACTGAGCGGCCCGGAAGCCTACGAATTCTCGAGAGTAGGACAGGCTTTAATGAGAACGATCGAGAACTTCCCTGCCCTTGTGTGTGCCGCTATTTCCGGATATTGCATGAGGGGCGGGCTCGATCTCGCCTTAGCTTGTCATTGCCGGATTGCGGCGCGCCATGCGATCTTCGGGCATCGAGGAGCCGCGTTAGGGCTCATCACGGGCTGGGGAGGAACGCAGCGGCTACCTCGATTGATCGGAAAAGCGCGTGCACTCGAAATGTTCGTGGCGGCTGAAAAGGTAGGTGCAGCGCAGGCTCTTCGGTTGGGTTTGGTCGACCGGATCGCGAACGATCCGGTTGCGGAAGCATGTCGAAGGATCCGTGACATTCGCTGACTCCATCATCCCAACTACGCTGCATTGCGCGGTTCCGCCCGGCTGGTATACCGTAAACAGTCCGCGTCTACGACCCCATGGCTAACCGAAATGAAACCTTGCCTGTAAACACATCTCCCGCGGGTAGTGTATTGACGACGAAGGTTGATCCCACCTCGGCTCGCTTTGAAGCCAACATGCGCTTCCTCGCCGATCTCATGTCGCAAGTGCGAAATGAAGAAGAGAAGATCTGCGAGGGTGGAGGCGCCAAAGCCATCGAAAGCCAGCATGCCAAGGGCCGTCTGACGGCACGGGAGCGAATCGCGCTACTAGCCGATCCGCAGACGTTCTCTGAGCTTGGGCTCTATGCAGCGCACGGCATGTACGAGGAATGGGGTGGAGCACCTGCCGCGGGGGTCATTACGGGCATGGCGCGAGTGCATACGCGACTGGTGATGATCATCGCGAATGATGCTACGGTCAAAGCTGGCGCATTCTTCCCAATGACGTCGAAGAAAGTAATCCGGGCGCAGAACATTGCTATTGAGAATCACATCCCCACGATCTATCTGGTCGACTCCGCTGGAGTCTTCCTTCCCTTACAGGAAGATGTTTTTCCCGATACTGACGACTTCGGACGGGTGTTTCGCAATAACGCGGTGATGTCGGCAATGGGCATTCCTCAGATTGCCGCGATCATGGGGATGTGCGTGGCTGGTGGCGGGTATCTGCCGGTCATGTGCGATCACGTGTTGATGACGGACGGCAGCGGACTGTTCCTCGCGGGTCCGGCCTTGGTACAGGCAGCCATTGGACAGAAGGTATCAGCCGAAGAACTGGGTGGCGCAGCGATGCATTCGGCGATCAGCGGGACCGTCGACTTTCGCGAACCGAATGACGAGGCGTGCATCGAGAGAATTCGCTCGATCGTTGAGAAATGGGGATATCGACGGCTATCGCCATGGGATCGCAAGAAACCTGTGGAGCCCGTCTTGGCCGCGGAGGAGATCTATGGAATCTATGATCCGTCGCCCGCGCGCCCGTATGACATGAAAGAGGTACTGGCGCGCGTTCTGGACGGCAGCCGTTTTGACGAATACAAGCCCGAATACGGGAAGACGCTTATCTGCGGGTATGGCAGGATTGGTGGGTTCGCTGTCGGCATCGTCGCCAATCAGAAACTGCACGCTCAGCAGACAGATCACGAGGGGCACAAGCGGGTGGAGTTTGGCGGAGTGATCTACACCGAGTCGGCGGAGAAAGCCGCTCGCTTCATCATGGACTGCAATCAGAATCTGATTCCGCTTGTCTTCTTCCATGATGTGAATGGGTTCATGGTGGGCCGCGATGCGGAATGGAGCGGCATCATCAAAGCCGGCGCCAAGATGGTGAATGCAGTTTCGAATTCTGTAGTCCCGAAGATTACGGTGATCGTGGGCGGTTCGTTTGGGGCTGGACACTACGCAATGTGCGGCAAGGCCTATGATCCGCGGTTTGTTTTCGCGTGGCCAACAGCGCGTTATGCGGTCATGAGTGGAGACTCGGCGGCCGGAACTCTGGTCGAGATCAAAGTCAAGCAACTCGAGCGCGGTGGGAAGAAGTTGAGCGACGAGGAAAAAAAGGAACTCTACGAATCCGTGAAGCGGACTTACGATGAGCAGACTGATCCACGCTACGGGGCGGCTCGATTGTGGATTGACAAAATCATCGATCCGATTGAAACGCGGGAGGCAATCACCGAGGCGCTGGAAGCAGCCGCATTGAATCCGGATGTGCCGGAGTTCAAAGTGGGAGTGCTGCAAACGTAAGAACAACTTCCATTTGCCACGGATTCACGCGGATGCGCACGGATTGGAAGCAGATCAACTTGATCTCAGATTCGTGATAATCCGTTTTAACTCATGACCGAGATTCTATGGCCGAGGCTGTCAAATTGATCGAGTGTCCTCGCGATGCCTGGCAGGGGCTGAAGGGGGTGATCCCTGCCGATCTAAAGGCGAACTATCTGAAAACCCTGATCAACGCAGGATTCAAGCACATTGACGCAGTTTCGTTCGTATCGCCCAAAGCTGTCCCGCAGATGGCAGACTCCGAAGAGGTGTTGAAGGAACTTGATCCTCCGGATGATGTGGAGATTATCGGAATCGTTGTCAACGAAAAGGGCGCTCAGCGGGCCATCGAGACACAAGCCGTATCAACCTTGGGCTTCCCTTATTCCATATCGGAAACGTTCCTGAGGAAGAATCAAAATCAGTCGCCCGAGGATGCACTCGAGGAATTGGAGAAAATTCAGAAGAAGGCCGATGATGCCGGTCTCGACGTGGTCGTTTACATCTCTATGGCCTTCGGCAATCCATACGGTGATCAGTGGAGCGTCGAGGAAGTCGTGGATGCGGTGGAATTGCTCGAAGGCGAACACCTGCATATGATCTCGCTCGCAGACACAGTAGGGATGGCCAGTCCGCAGCAAATCGGTGAACTCGTTGGAGCCGTGCATACGAAATATGATTATCTCGAGATTGGCGTGCACTTGCACAGCCGCCCTGAGCTGGCAGCAGAAAAGATCCTTGCTGCATACGACGCAGGCTGCCGGCGGTTCGACTCGGCAATCGGGGGACTGGGAGGCTGTCCGTTCGCGCAAGACGCCCTTGTGGGAAATATTCCGACAGAAAAAGTGATTGAGGCGCTTCAACAGCGGGGTGCCCAGTTGCCAGCCTTGAAATCACTCGATACTCTTCTGAAGGCGACTGGGGGCATTGCGGCGAAGTATTCGGAATCTCAAGTCGCGGATTAATCGCAATCGAACATTGGGAAAGACGCACCGGGCATAGTTTCGTTATGAGCTACCACACCGTTCAACTCGCATACGAAGGAAGGGTGGCAACACTTACCCTGAATCGTCCGGAGAAGCGCAATGCGATCAGCTTCGAACTGATCGACGATCTGGTGTGGGCGCTCAAAGAAGTGGCGAAGTCGGATGCGATTGTGCTGATCGTAACCGGAGCGGGAAAAGCCTTTTGTTCGGGCATGGATCTGGATAATCTGAAAGCACTGCTTGGCCGCACTCCGGAACAGAATCTGCAGGACTCTCAAACGATGGTCCAGCTTTTCAGATCGCTCTACGAGTTCCCGAAGGTGACGATCGCCGCTGTGAATGGACCGGCTATCGCGGGCGGAACCGGGTTAGCGCTGCTGTGCGATTTTACGCTGGCAGTTCCGGATGCGAAGTTTGGCTACACAGAAGTCCGGATCGGGTTTGTGCCGGCTATTGTGTCGACCTTTCTGCTCCGACAAGTAGGAGAGAAACAGGCGCGCGATCTGCTGTTGACGGGAAGAATCTTCGGAGCAGAGGAAGCGATGCGTTTGGGATTGATCAACGAGATAGTGCCCGTCGAAAACCTGATAGCTCGCGCCCGGGAATTAGCTGCGCTCCTGATGGAAAATAGCGCTTCATCGCTTCGGGCCACGAAACAGTTGCTCACCGATCACGCGCGCATGGAACTCGACGCCCATATCGACGCGGCGGTACGGGAAAACGCTGCGATCCGCAGTACGGCCGACTTCCGCGAAGGAATCAGCTCATTCTTAGAGAAACGCAAACCGGTCTGGACGGGGAAATGAGTTCCAACCATCAACCTGCAACCAACGAAACGCGCCTGCGCGTGCGCTATGCGGAGACCGATCAAATGGGCGTCGTTTATCATTCGAACCACTTGATCTGGTTCGAGGTGGGCCGTGTGGAACTGATGCGCCAGATGGGATTTACCTACCGCGACATGGAGCGCGAGGACGGGCTTTTCATCGCAGTCGCTGAGGCCAGGTGCCGATACCGTGCCCCGGTGTATTACGACGAGGAAGTGGTTGTGCGCACCAGACTCAAGACGGTGCGCGAATCTGTGATTAAGTTCAGTTACGAATTGACTCGGGCCGACACGGGCGCACTGCTGGCGGAAGGCGAGACTACACATATTGTTACGAATTCAGAGATGAAGGTCTCGGCCTTGCCGGATAAGTACCTCAGCGTGTTCCGTGCCGCGGCGGGGAAATAGCAAGTCAACTTGGGGATTCTTTTGAACGCTCTGCACATCACTGGAAATGATCTTGGGCTGGAAGACGTGCGCGATGTCGCAATGGCGCGCCAGCCCGTTCTGCTCTCGCCGGATGCCCGCGAGGCCGTGAATCTGGCGCGCAACGTGGTCGACGAAATTGTGGCCGGCAACAAGGTGGCGTATGCGATTACTACTGGAGTGGGCAAACTGAGTGACGTTCGGATCCTTGGCGACCAAATCCGCGAACTGCAGGTGAACTTAGTACGATCGCACGCGTTTGGCGTGGGCACTCCTCTTCCCCATGCGGAGACTCGCGCGATGATGTTGTTGCGCGCGAATTCCCTGGCAAAGGGCCACTCCGGCGTTCGCGCAGTCGTGATCGATACACTCTGCGAACTGCTGAATCGGGGCGTCACCCCTTGGATTCCGTCCCAGGGGAGCGTCGGCGCGAGTGGAGATTTGGCTCCCCTCGCGCACCTGGCACTCGTTCTGATTGGCGAAGGCGAATGTCACGACGAAACCGGAACTCGGTTTCCGGCCGCAGAGGCCTTGAAGCGAGCACAGATCAAGCCGCTGGTACTCGAAGCCAAAGAAGCGATCTCTCTCATCAACGGCACACAGGCCATGCTGGGACTCGGCACTCTCGCGTTGTTGGCGGCCGAGATTCTTGTGGACACTGCCGATGTTCTCGGTGGACTCTCATGCGACGCCTTGAAAGGAACGGATACGGCGTTCGATGAGCGCATTCACAAGTCGCGTCCTCATGGCGGACAAATAAAGACCGCCGCGAATCTTCGTCGGATGCTCGAAGGTAGCCAGATTCGCGAATCGCACCGCGAGTGCGGGCGAGTACAAGACGCTTATTCGCTGCGCTGCATACCGCAGGTGCATGGCGCTGTCCGTGACACGCTTGCGCATTGCCGATCAGTATTTGAGACCGAAGCCAACTCGGCAGTGGACAATCCGCTGGTTTTCGTGAACGATCCAAAGAACGGCGAGGGCGACGTGGTCTCGGGCGGAAATTTCCATGGAGAACCGCTGGCGTTTGCGCTGGATTTCCTGGCAATTGCGCTAAGCGCGCTGGCCGGCATCAGCGAGCGTCGAATCGAGAGACTGGTGAATCCTGCGCTGAGCGAAGGCCTGCCGCCATTCCTTGCTCCAGGAGCCGGCCTGAACTCTGGCTTCATGTTGCCGCAGGTTACGGCGGCCGCGCTGGTCAGTGAGAACAAGGTGTTGGCGCATCCGGCATCGGTGGATTCGATCACGACTTCGGGGAACAAGGAGGATTACGTTTCGATGGGGATGACCGCGGCACTTAAGTTGCGGCGCGTCGTCGAGAACACGCGGAATGTGTTGGCGATCGAAGCTATGGCAGTCGCCCAGGCACTGGATTTCCTCGCTCCGCTAAAGACCTCAAAGCGCGGGCAAGCAGCGCATGCGGCGATACGAAGGGTGTGTCCGCGTATTGAGAAGGATCGTGTGATGTATACCGATCTTGCGCGAACGGCAGAACTGATCGCCAGTGGCAAAATCGCTGGGGCGCTGACGTAATTTTCAGAGCTATGAAGACGTTCACGGAATATCTGAAGTTTCATACGAAGGCGCATCGGGCGTACGTTCACATCACGCCGCAGGTGGAGCAGATCGTGAGTAAGAGTGGAGTCAAGGAAGGTATGGTACTTGTCTCCGCCATGCACATAACGGCCGGCGTGTATGTGAATGACAACGAAAGTGGATTGATCGAAGACATTGATGAGTGGCTGGAGCACCTGGCTCCATTTCGCAAGGACTACAAGCATCATGAGACCGGCGAGGATAACGGTGACTCTCATTTGAAAGCACTGCTGATTCATCACGAGGTGATCGTGCCTATCACCGCGGGAAAGCTCGATCTGGGAACATGGCAGCGAATTTTCTATGCTGAGTTTGACGGCCAAAGGGACAAGCGGCTCATCGTAAAAGTCATGGGAGAGTGACGCGATGTCGGAAGAACTGAACGAACTGAAGGAACACGCTGAACATGCCAAGGAAGACCCCACACTGGCGCCGATCTCGGTAACCATGGCCATACTCGCGGTACTGGTCGCAGTCGTCACCCTGATGGGTCACCGCGCGCACACGGAAGAGGTTGTGCAGCAAGCTAAGGCATCAGATCAATGGGCGTACTATCAGGCGAAAAATATCCGCCGGCACGAGGACGAGATTTTCAGCGACCTGGCCTCGGTTCAGACCACCACCGATGCGGCCGCTCTGGCCAAACTACGCGAAAAATACTCCAGCGAGGCGTCGCGCTACAAAGACGATCAAAAAGAAATCGAGGACAAGGCAAGAGAACTGGAAGCAGAAGTCGCGACGGAGAGGAATCGCGCCGATCGGTTTGACCTGGCGGAGGTCTTCTTAGAAGTGGGACTGGTGATCACCTCAATCACACTGCTTTCCGGTCGCCGGTTCTTCTGGCTGTTCGGAATGCTCATGGGCGTGATCGGAATTATTCTGGCTGGGACTGGCTTCTTTGTGCATTGAAGCGGTCCATTCTCCTAAACACTTTCGGATCGGCAGCCACTTTCGGTGGACGATTGCGCGCTGCCGGCGAAATCGCTCGATCAGTGGGCATAATACAACCCCCTGAAGAAGATTCCTCGCCTTGACCATCTCACAACAAGAGTGGTCCTAGGGGCCCCGTCCGACCAAAACTCGCCTGCTGGCACAGTTGGGTTCGTTCGGCAAATTACGGTCTCTGAGGTCCCCTCATCGGCCGGCTGATTGTCGTTTACGAACCCGTGGTCTTCGTCGGCGACCAGGGGAGTCCTTCTGGCTCGGGCAGCTTATGTGCCCTCTTGATGTCCCTACGAATCTCTGGCTCAGCTTTTCCGAGGTTGTCTGCCATAAGACGACAGATGCTATTCCAGAGGTGAGGTGTACAACCAGCTTCGGTCACACTCTCGCGAAAAACCTGAATCAGCCGTCCCAATACATACGAAAATTTCGCGCCGTCCAGGTTGACCACATCTTCCTGGATCGTGAATTCGGTTACCAAGCGCGCGGTTGCGGCCAGATCGCGCAAAGCGCGAATCTGGGCCACAAGTGGCCCGACCTTGAACGCGAGCGAGGAGTGCTCCGCCGCCTCGCCCAGTTCAAGGCAGACAATGCACATTTGAATCAGGACCAGCCGGACAAAATCTATTGAACGAAAATCAGGATTTTCCGCGGCAGCGAGGATCTGCGAGTAATAGGACCTCGGCGATACCGCCGCTGGTGCGCGGGATGTTGTTGTCGACGCAGCCATGTCACTCTCCTTCCGCCTGCGGGGCAATATCAGGGTCATCGGGCTGAGGAGGATCCTCTTTCTGAAGGCGCTTCAGCTCATTCAGAGCACGGAACAAACGTTTGTCGGCCGAGGTGGCGTAGCGGAGAATGCGGTCCATGACGGGCCCGTGAAAGATGAAGTCCGTCCGGAGTTCTTTGGTCTCGAAGTGCAAACAGCGCCGCTTCTGCCAAATCGCGTGGACTAGGCTCTCGAGCAGCAGCTTTTCTTCGAAGGTGCGAGGCGCAAATTCCTCCTCTACCCGGGTCCGCAAGTCCTCGAAAACAGCTTTCTCGGCTTCGCTGCTAGTTTCGAGAAGAATGGTTTCGGAGCGCAGCCCATGTTTGAGCGCATTCAGCCGGCTGCGGCTCTTCCCTTCTTCGGTGGTCGGTCCGTGCGACTTGCAACCGTTCCGCCGGGCCGTTTCGGCGCGCAGAGATGCAGCGGCGGACTGGGGCTCTTCCGGGGTTTGGCCATCACCTGCTGCCTCTGAGTCGGGAGGGGGGACAAGCTGGTCGCCAGCTTGCGGGGTCTCTGCCGGGCAGGGCGTGCGGTTCGTCGCCGCGTTGGTCTCGGGGTCCTGCTTCCGACCACCCTCAGCGACCGCGGCTGAGTCGACGCTCGGTGAGGGGTTACTAGCCTGGTCTGGGGATCCCGGCTGGTTAGTTGTATTACTTGCTGTCATGATTTGGGTCTCTTCAAGCATGCGAATCTCCTTGTTCGCGACGGTCCCGAACCCAGCATTTCTCGTCTGGGACCCGAGCCGATCTATATAAGGGGAGCAATAGTCAAAAAAGGTGTTTGCAGGAGATTTTCGCCCGCCTTCAAGGACAGGAAGAGGTCCATCCGGGCTCCCTATGAGCCGGCATAGTCAGGCATTTTGACTTCCTCGCCGGTTGGGACCCCATGTGGAAACAGCAAGAAATTTCAGGTTCACTAACCCGTGCATCGCGAACAAATAGTCAGGGACGGTAGTGTGGGACGATCCAGGATTACGCAAAGAGTATTGGCACCCCTGTGACCTAACTCACACCGCGCCGTGACGGTGGTTCCCAAAAAGGGATTTCCACAGGACGTTTGTGACATCTGTCACAGACCTCCACATACGTGCGAGAGCTAAGGCGAAGCAGGAGTGATCGACATCACACGCCCGCCCACTCGCCTGCAATATATTTCACCGCATGAGGCCCGCACGCCTCCCCATCCACCAGCGCCAGCCGAATCCTTCAGCCAAGAAACGCGAGATCCTCGCCTCCGTGGCCGAAAGGCTGGAAACCGCAGGACACCGCACGCCACCTCGACACCACGCCGCGCACCGTCACCGCCGCACTTCACCGCATGCGCGATCGCTACAACTTGCCCACCAACGAAGCCCTGATCGCCGCCGCCGTAAAGCTCGAGTGGATCCCGCTAGCGATCGACACCGCCGACGATCGAAAGCACCGCCGCGACTCAGTCTCTACTCCCCGACCGACCGGCGACGCCACAAACGCCTCGTAGAGAAATCCAGAATCAGATCGTTCCTAAATCGGGAATTCCATGGATTTCCACAGGCCACCGTGACATCAGTCACAGACTCTCACAGCCCGATCCGGCTAGATTGCCCCATGGACGACGAAGCCACGATCTTAAAAAGCTACGAAGCCGAACTGGCCGCGATCGAAGACTTGGACCGGTTCTATTACCGGAGCAAGAAGCGAAGTGCCGCCGACTGTGCAGCCTACTTCGCCCGACAGCGAGAGCGCGAACTTGTCCGCGCTCGCTTCGACGCAGAGCTGAGGGCCATCCGAGCCAACAACACCACAGCCCCGCAGACCCTCTCGATACGAATCGAGGACAAGGCCCTCGGCCAGGCACCCCACAGCACGCAACTGTGCAAGGCCAAGCACGACCTACGCAACTCTCTCGGCGTTGTGATCGGGCGCTGTCAGCTGATATCAGAAATCGCCCCACCCGAACCGAAAACCTCTGGGCACGTGTCAGCAATTTTGATCGCAGCGAAGGCGATGACGGGTATTCTCCGCGATGACGAGTGCCACCTGGAACAGCACCAACCCCCGAAACGCCCGCCCCAGTCCGATGCGGACGTTGGACGGACCGTCGCGTCTAGCGGGCAAGACCCCGCCGCCGCCCAAACTTCCGTAGGAGCCTCTTCGCGGTCAGGGCACCCTCGCTGATGCCGAGACCCTAAGTGCCCATCGATTGCGATCAAGGGAGACGTTTCCTTTGCGCCGAACGCACCGACCTGACCACCTCACAGAAGCTCCGCAAATCGCGCAATTCGATCCCCGACTTCAGCCACTCGCACTTCGGGGAAATGTAGAAGTCCTTATCTGGCGCGGACCGAAAGATCAAGAGTCTCTCAACAGCTGTACTTTCAGTGTTGAGCAGAGCCACCAACTTAGTCCAAGGCGTTTCCTCCGCCAGCCGTCTCAAAATCCACCCACAGCCCGAAGCCGAGGGGCGAATGCAAAACCTCACCGATATTTTCGCCAACGGGCACGAGAGTCGGCAAACACGCCAGAGTTCGAACGAGCCACGAGCGCACCGACGATCAGGCCCTTGTCGAAACGAAGCTGGCCGCGCCATTCTCCCGCCTCGGACAATTGAAACACGCTCGGCGGGTAATTTCGACGCTCCTTGCCATTAACTCCTCAACGAAGCGACCGTTGTCGCTATGAGTGGCAGGGTCGGGGTCATTGTGTTGTTTTAAGCTACGTCCCCATCACAGCTCCTTTCGGGTGAACTAGATTCATCGATTTTCCATTAAGACTGGGAAAATGGGTGGACGCCAGTCTCCCCCGACGGTTTTTCGAAACCTACCACGTTCCCGCGCGGAAATAATTCGCTCGTAAACGACTTCTTGGACTGCGGTCGGCGCCTTTTCTTGGGTATTAGAGGTTATGAGAGCAGAGTTTCGCTTCTCAAATTCAATGTCAGTGAGGTCGTTAATGACCAAGAACCAAAAACCCCAAAAAGACGTGTACGCGGTCGCCATCCATGCCGATGGACGTCTTTATCTTTATCCATGTTTCGCTGCCAACCACCGCCAAGCCTTTGCCATCGTCGTTGCTAATCATCAGCAGGCGTTCGGCCCGCTTCCCTCGGACTTTCGCTGTCTCGTAGACGGCCCGTGCCACGAGAGTGATTGTGATTGTGGAACGCCGTCCATCATGGAAGTTACCAAGTCAGATGAAGACTACCATCTGGGCCTGATGAATTAGGCTCCGACAGAACCGCTAGATCGGCAGAAGGAGCGGCGGTCACCCTCCGCTTCCTGCCAAGCTACGGCGCACAGCCTCATACGCTGGGAATCCGAAACTCCTCGTTCACGGTTTTCCTCGTCGCGCCACAGAGAAACTGTTGGCATCCTGCAAAGCGGTTGTGAGATGCATTGGAGGTCGGCACAGCACCTTCCAGTCGATGGCACAGTAAAGCGGGAATCTAGCGCTTTTGAGTTCGTCACGAGTCGACTGGTTTAGGCCCGGAGGATGAGACAATAGAATTCAGATTTAATGGGCAGCTATGGCAAACACTAAAGTCCCGTTTCTCGATTTGAAAACGCAGTATCAGAACATCAGGCCTGAGATTGATGAGGCTATCGCCCGGGTCCTAGACAACTGTCAGTTCGTACTCGGCTCCGAAGTTGCTGCCTTTGAAAAGGAATTCGCCACCTATAGCGGCGCTGCTGAATGTATCGCCCTCAATTCCGGGACAAGTGCCTTACATCTCGCTTTGCTGGCGGCGGGAGTCGGTCCCGGCGACGAAGTCATCACCGTGCCTTTCACGTTCGTGGCTAGTGTGGCAGCAATCCTCTATGCTGGTGCGCGGCCGGTGTTGGTGGATATCCATCCTCACACGTTCACCATGAACCCATCGGATATTGAGGCTGCCATTACGCCTCGCACCAAGGCAATCCTCCCAGTCCATCTGTACGGCCATCCCTCTGATATGGATCCGATCCTGGAAGTGGCGCGACGACATGGGCTGACTGTGATCGAAGATGCGGCACAAGCCCACGGCGCCAGGTACAAAGAATGTCCAGTCGGGAACCTCGGTGACATCGCCTGCTTCAGTTTTTATCCCACGAAGAATCTGGGCGCTTACGGGGAGGGCGGAGCGGTCACCACTGGTAACGCCGAGTACGCTCGAACGATTCGCATGCTGCGCGATTGGGGACAGGACCGGAAATATCATCACCTGCTACGAGGATTCAACTACCGCATGGAAGGCGTGCAGGGCGCCATCCTGCGGGTGAAGCTTCGTCACCTCGATCAGTGGACGGAGCTGCGCCGCGCTGCGGCCAGCGAATACAACCGATTGTTGGCTGACTGCGGAGTCGAGCTTCCGAGAGAAATGCCTTGGGCGCGACACGTGTACCACATCTACACGCTGCGAACGAAAGACCGCGACGCTTTGCAGGCGGCTCTCCAGGCCGAAGGAATTCAGACAGCTGTGCACTACGCCCTGCCGGTACACCTGCAGCCGGCATATGCTGATCTAGGATACTCTCGTGGAGCATTTCCACAGTCCGAGAAAGCGGCCGAGGAAGTTCTATCGTTGCCCTTGTACCCAGAAATAACCGACGCCCAGGTTCAGAAGGTAGCGCAAGCCTTGACAAGCCTTGCGGCGGCACAGTAGGAGAGTCGGAGTCGTCGCCCGAGCAAAGACTTCTGGAACCTCTGCCAAGGATTTCTCTTCTAAGATCTGATCCGTTTTTGGTAACTCACTTTAGACACTCGATTCAGAGCTGAAATCAATTCGAAACTGATTTAAAAGTCGGCAGAAGGCCCTCCTCGTTGAGCGTCAACGCGGGCCGGCAAGGAGCGGAATTCTGGGATTGATGTTTCCCTGCGCTCAGGACGCCAACGTCAGCGCAAGAAAGGCCGAAGCTCAGCGCTGACACTCCGCCGCAGCGACGCAGTTTGAACCTCCAGGACGGCTCCGCGCCTGTCCAGAGCACAGGGCATAGCAAAAGGAATTTTTGAAGAGGGTGCTCGTGATTCGGGAACCGGAACCCTACGGCATCTTGTCTCGGCTGACTGGAAAGTTCGTCACGGATAGGGCTTCAGTCCCGACTAGAGGATTCAGATCACCGAGCAATTCCGAGCGTACCAGTCCTCTCAAATTCCGGTGTACACTCTCTGGTATACGCAACGAGGGGCTCAGTGGCTTTTCCGTCGCTGGAACCACTGGGCCCTTCCCTATCGCAGAGTAATGCGGTCTTGTGACACTACCTCTTGTGACACATCGAGCACGGACCGGGGCTCGGACCTCAATCCCAGCCAAATATAATGACCTCCTACCCGGTTCCGAGCTAGTTTGACCCCAGAGATGCCTTGGGACTGGCACGTTTATCACTCCTGCATACAGCGCGCTCCGAGCGGTCATACAAGTAAAAGGAACTAAATCGGCATTAACGATCCAGCTCCGGTGCACCTCCAACGATCAGATCCAGATGGCGACGACGGCGCTGAGGAGCCTGCGATGGCGCAGAAAGGAGAACCGGTCGAGAGTGGTCAATGTGTTGCCGGCAAGGAGGCGCGGGGAGTCCTGGTTGCCATCAACACTAGGAGATGATGGTCGGGGTGAGGGTCAAGCAACGTCTGTACGGCGGAGCTTGTCCCCGCCTCGTGAAACTGAATCTCGGCCAAGTTCCTGGCGCTTCCGAGCTTCTGCAATGAGCTCGGAGCAGGCCTCGAACTCCTGACTTAGTGTTGCCGCCTTGGCCTTTAACTCCTCTTCGGCCTGATCAGGGGTGACCACGGTCGCTTTCGGTGGAATGTACGGCTGTTTCTTCTTGGATGGGCGGCCATCATCTCGGCCACTCGCGTCATTTGCGCTGTTAAAATGCATAGGTCGAATCCCTTCAACGTTCATGCGACACTTCGGCGCATGGCTGGTAAAGATGCTTCCCAGTCGCGGTCTAATGGTAGCTTTTTCTGGACGAGGTTGTGGCGACGGCAGGGTAACACACCACGAAACCACTGCTCAGCAGACTCAACAGGCTGTTCGGAATTTGTAATACGGCGTTACAAACTCTTCTACTGGCAGATTACATCCGCGATCTAACCGCATGAAAACAGATTCCCGTAGGCCGCTCCACGTGCTAACCCTTACACCGTTTTACCCCTCGCGGAACGACGATGCGACTGGTTGCTTTGTTTCCGAACCGCTTGCATGGCTCGCCAAAATTGGTGTCCGCAATACGGTGTTTGCGGTGCAACCGCTCTATCGGAAAAGACATCAAGCGAACGATTCTGGCGTTTCGGCTGATTGGCTTCGTCATTTCGCGTTGCCTGGAGCTTTCGGAACTCCGATTGCCGGTGTTTTCGTCTTCGCCCGCATCGTCGGAAGAGTGCGGACACTGCATGGCGTAGAACCCATTGACCTGATCCACGCTCATGCATCGTTGCCTTGCGGCCACGCGGCAATGCTGCTCAGCCACGAACTGGGCATACCCTACGTTGTGTCAGCGTATGGCTTCGATACCCTTTCCTCGGAGAAGGCTACGGGTCGAGCCTTAGCATGGTGCCGCCGTATATCCCGGCGTGTGTACGCCTCCTCTCGTCGCGTAATCTGCGTGAGCGAAAGTGTCCGAGAACATGTGCTGGAGGAGATAGGCTCGACTTGCCGGACCTCGGTGGTCTATAACGGCGTGGATCCCGAATTGTTTTCTCCAGGCGAAGAGCCGTCTTCTGACTCGCCCCTCATCCTCAGCGGTGGGACCCTGCTTTCAATCGACGGACCGGCAACCTTGGTGCGTGCGGCGTCGTCGCTCGCTTCGGAGTTTCCCTCGCTGCGCTGGGAATTCATCGGGCCCGGACTAGAACGCTCTCGCCTGCGCAATTTGGCTAAGCAACTTGGCGTCGATGAACATGTGCGCTTCCTCGGACGCCAATCTCGCCGACAAATTGCCGAAGCCGTGCGACGATGTTCGGCGTTCGCGTTGCAGAGCAGCTGCGAAGGTTTGGGAGACCTTTATCTGGAGGCGATGTCTACGGGCAAACCGGTCATCGGTTACCGTGGCCATGGCAACGCCGAGATCATCCAGCACGGTTCAAATGGGTTTCTCGTAGGACCGGACAACGAGAGAGAACTGATTGTGGCTATCGCTATGCTTCTGCGCGATGAACCGTTCCGCCGCAGACTCGCGACGACGGCGCGCGACACGATTCTGGGTGGGCTCACTTTGGAGCATCAAGCAGAAAGTCTGGGTCGAATTTATCGGGAATCTATTGCGTAAGCCGCACCGTGTAGTTCCTGCCAAAATCGGGTAGCGTGCTTCACAAAGACTTTTCCGGAGACAAACCCGAAAGATGCATCGCGCTCCTTCGGTCTGCTCTCTTCGATCTCTACCCGTCACAGCGCCTATACCGGTCAGGATTGGTGCGTGCCGCTTGATGTCACCGATCCCAGCAGATTCGTCCGAGATTTTCGGCGTGCCAGAAGGAATCGATCCAGAGTGCCGGAGCGTGCTGTGCTACCAAGACTGCGCCGCCCCTGAACCTTCGGGAGCCCGCACCGAGGATAAACCATCGAGGTCGAAGCGCATGTTCGGTCGTGGGTAAGTAATGGAATTTACTTTTGCTCGGTAGCTTCTCCCACGATACGGGCAGCGGCTCGACTGGCATCCTCACTCTTGCAAGTTCCCTGCTTGCGGTGGGCATCGTACTGTTGAGTGACCTGTGCTCTCCAGCCAGCGCTCTGCGACGTATCAGGATCGAACCTTCGGCCACAGTCCCGACAGACACCGTATGGGATTGGTTCGGCAATGAGGAGTAACTTTCTGAGCGTACCCTCTGGCATGCCAAGAGTTTCCCACAGGTCGGCTCGCCGCGCTAGCCCCGTGGATTTTCAAACTGCACCACTACCAAATGTTCGGTTCTCTCGGCTAGAAGCATCAGAGCGTGACCGCAAGGCAGTAGGAGATGAGCGTGGAGCAGATCAATTCTCGCGTCGCGATTCAATTCTTTCAATTGTCCGACGATGCGAGAAACACTCCACCGCAATTTCATTCCCATTCATTCTCGCCCAGACTGGACTTCGCGGCATCCTCTTGGCAGTTTCTGAGAGGCCCCGACCCGAGGTAAACTCTGTTCAGATGTTCAACAAATCGCTTTCCGCACTCGCAATGACGACGCTGTGGATCTTCTTTTTCGCCGTCTGCGTC
The DNA here is from genome assembly GCA_020073385.1 of Terriglobia bacterium. Classification (GTDB taxonomy): domain Bacteria; phylum Acidobacteriota; class Terriglobia; order Terriglobales; family Acidobacteriaceae; genus Sulfotelmatobacter. Next base: position 38,233 of record JAIQFH010000063.1, read on the forward strand.
GGGCTCGGTTACCCAACCCTGAATCGCTATGACCCCGGCGTACGTAACCCCGACGCCTCGGAATACTCGAAAATGGTGAGAAGCGAGGAGGGTGTTGCACCTCATTTCCGGCACCGCGTATTGATTCCCTACCTCGCCCGCCCCATATTCCGCGCCGCCAGTGGCCGGGTGGGTTCATGGAACCCCGCCTATTTTGCGCTGTTGCTCGTGAATAGCTGGTTTGTTTCTGGGACGGCATTCCTGCTATTCATGGTGGTGTCTCGGAATATGGGGACGCCGACCATCGCCTTGCTCAGCTCAACAATATACTTGCTAAATTTCGCCGTTCCGAATCTCCTGCTAGCGGGTCTTGTGGACTCGGGAGAAGCATTTTTCCTGATGGCTTTAGTGGGGATATTGTCCGCCGAGTGGTTCTTTCTCCTCCCGGTCGCCGCCGTATTGGGGTCGCTCGCAAAAGAAACATTCCTTCCCTTTGCATTGGTATTTGCTGCAACTTGGATGGTCATGAACAGGCAGCAGAGACCGCTAGGAAAGCCGGTCATGTGGCTTGTGGCAACTGGATTGGCAGGCATCGCCTCTTTGTCAGCTGTGTTGACACGCACAAATGGATATCTGCTTTTTCCTTGGACGTATGCCGGCATGTTGAAATCGAACCTCGCAAGCCCCGCGACTGCAGCGGCAGCTCTGAAAGACCTCAACTTCTGGTACGTTCTCGCCTGGTTACTGCCTCTTGGGTTGTGCCAGCTGAAACATCTGCCACGCGAATGGGTCATGGCATCTTTCATAACAGCGCTAGTGGCGATGGGTTTCACGGCATATCACAATAGCGCCCGAGATGCGGGACCTGCAGTGGCACGGCCGATTTTCAGCATAGCCGGCCCCCTCTTGAGTGTCTCGGTTGCATTGCTGATCGTCGATCTGGCTGAACGTTGGAGTGCGCTGGACAAGAAAAGGACGATTGGCTGAAAGAAAGCTTAACCTGCTAACGGTTCAAGCACTGCTCAAATGGCTTTCTCGTAGGAACGGACAACGAGAAAGAACTGACTCTCACCATTGCCATACTTCTGCGCGACGAATCTTACCGCGTAGTATTGGGATAGCTGCGCGCGACACGAGCCTGGGCAGGCTCACGCCGGCGCCTCAGGCGGAAAATCTGGCGCGGATTTAGGGGTCGTCAGCAACCGGTTAAGGATTTCTTGCGAGTAAGGCACCCCAACAACCACATCCTGATAAGATTGCCATCCCTCGGGATCACTCAAATCGAGTCAGAACGCATCGAGCGATGTTGTCATTTCGGTGTCCGTAAAAGTCCCAGAGGTCAGAAACCCTCATCTTGGCGGGCACGACGGCAGTGATTGCACCTGAAGGCTACTCGTAAAGCCTGGCAAAGTCGTGATCGGGTTGCTCCAAATGAGCCTGGCATTGGCACGGTATTCTTGGTACTCGGTTTGGCCAAGCCGTTATCGGGGACACTTCCTCCGGTCAACAACTACTTCAGACCCAAGTTGAATGCGATACACAGGTTGACCGGGCGCGGGTCGTTAGGGCCTTCCTATTTGATAGTGGTCGAATTTTGCAGGGATGCTGACGGTGCCGCCGGGATCTTGGCTTTTGGAACCGAACCCTGCCGGCAAATGCACACCTTCCTGTTCGAGATACTCAAACGTCATCTGTATCTGCTGCGCAGGTTCATCCACATTCCGTTCATCGAGACTGGACAACAACAGCCCGTCAGGATTCTTGGCATAATGCGGTTGCATCGATATCAT
>JAIQFH010000009.1 GCA_020073385.1 Terriglobia bacterium
CGTCAACTGGCCAATCCGTTCGCTAAGCAGAGCGATCTGGACTTCTGGGCTTCCCGTGTCGCTTGCATGGGTTCCGTACTGGTCAATGAGGGATTTCTTTTGCTCTCTGGCTAACACTAAACTGGTGCACTCCTGTTCTTAATCGATTGTCTATGTGACGTTTATGAGAATATCACGGCAGATTGCGCACGGTAAAGGATGGCTTGTCCGACTCACTACTCCCGCCAGTCCTCGGGCGCGCTTTCAATTCCCCACACATTCCCGGACTCGTTCAGGGCCAGTCCCAGAAGCCAAAGGCGTTCGAACTCTCCGAGAGAGATGCAGTTCACCACGCGTGCCGCGACCTCGATGCCGGTGGGCAGACCTTTGAGGTAAACGACAGTCCCCGGGGACACGGGACGTGGGGAACGCACGGCGCATCCGCCCAGATTAGCAAGGATGACCTGGCACGGCGCCGAGAAGGGATCGACAGGATCGAGGCTGGTGAGCGTCACGGGAATCTCGCATGGGATGCGAGTACCTCCCCGCGAAACCTTTTCAGGCCTTGAGCCCGGAGTTGCCAAGCCTAAGGTTCTCACAGAGTTTTGTCGGATCGACCGAGGTACAAATTTCTGTTCGGAATTTGTAACAGACCATGTGCGTGTCAACAGGTTGTTCCCGACGGGTGGACGGTGGCCCACTCAAGCCCGATTTTGGCTTGAGTGGGGCTCTTCGTCCCGCTCGTCCCCACATTTCTATCCCGCGTTTCTAGGGGTACGCTAGTTTACCTGGTAGGGGAACCTTAGCAGCGGAAGGGATTGGCGTCCGACAATCGCTCCTGATGAGCTATCCTGATGGCATGAACCATTTAGAAGTGCTTCGGGAAAAGATCGGCCGTCTCCGCGCCGAGATCGCGCAGATTCGAGAAATGAATGACCAGTATCGACGTGAAGGCCGAAATGAGACGCACGCTCAGGTTGCTCACGGCCAAAGGCATGAACGCTTACAAGCGATCCAGAGCGAGCTGGCAAAACTCTCGGACCTTGGCCGACGAGTTCGTTCCGTAGAACAGATGAAGGAACAGCATCGCGCCCGTCTGCATTTAGTCAAGAACGCGTCATAGAAAGCGCGAACGATTGTCTTCGCTGGACGCGTGTCGTCCCTCCCACGGGTGGCCCTTTCAAGCCCGATTTTGGCTTGAGTGGGGCGCCAATTACTCAAACCGCAACGCTGACATCGGATCGACCCTCGTCGCTTTTCTCGCTGGCACCCAGACCGCTACGAATGCCACGGCGCACAAGAAGATGGGCGTCAGAATAAATGCCATCGGATCCCATGTCTTTACTCCAAACAAGAATCCCGTCAAAAACTTCGTCAGCCAGAATGCTCCGCCAATCCCGATGACGAGCCCAATCCCCGCCAGCAGCATTCCCTGGCGAATCACCATATTGCGAATATTAGAAGCCTGCGCTCCCAGTGCCATTCTCACGCCCAGTTCCTGTGTCCGCTGCTGTACCGAGTAAGCCATTAATCCATAGATGCCGATCGCCGCCATCAATAAAGCCGAAGCGCCGAAGGACGTGAGCAGCAGCATGTTGAAGCGTTCGCGCGATGTCGTGAGCACGACAATCTCATCCATACTGCGAATGTGCGCCACCGGCAGCCCGCCAGTAGCTTCGCGGATCGCGTTGGTCACGGCGGCCGTGAGTGTGTGGGGCTCCATCCGCGTACGCACAATCCACTCCAGTGGCGCGATGCGCGAGTTAAGCTCCGTCACTTTGTCGGGCATCTGCGCAACCGGGATGTACATCGTCGGACCCGGGTCCTGATTCAGTCCGCCATCCCGCGTATCTCCTACAACGCCGATCACCTGCCGCGGTGGTTCGACAAAGACAGGCCCCATGCCCGCTCCAATCTCGACGCGGTCGTTCAGCGGATCGCCCTTGGGCCAGAACTGTCGCGCCATCGCCTCGTTGATGATGACCACACCCGGCGCTGATCCGTTGTCCTGTTCGGTGAAATTGCGCCCGCGGACAACCGGCACCTTGAATACATCAAAATAGCTCCATGAGACCGGGAAGTATCCCGCTCCGCCGGTATTGGGATTGTTGCCGTTCGCCCGCCCCACAATGTTGAACGGCAGCCCAAAGCCACCTTGCAGCGGCAGACAGCATGCGGCGGCAGCAGCCGTCACACCGGGAACCGCATTGAGCCGCTCGGTGCCGTCGTGAATGACCTGCGCCACACCGCTGGTCTTCAGAAACCGGTCGCCGCTGATCGACATGGCCATGGTGAGCACGTTGTGCGTGTCAAAGCCAGGATCGACCGCCTGCAGCTTCATAAACGTGCGAATGAGCAGTGCCGCCCCGATGACCAGCACCAGAGCAAGAGCCATCTCACTGATCACCAGAACAGAACGCACCTTGCCGCTGCGGAAGCCCACTCCAGCCCGGTTGCTGCTCTCGTTCAAAACTGCCGCAAGATTCTTACGGGAGGCGCTGATTGCAGGCATCAATCCAAACAAAATTCCCGTCAGCAGCGAAACCCCAAGCGTAAACAAAAGCACATTCAAGTCGACCTTGACCGCCGATCCATCTTCGCCAATGCGCGGGATGCTCCCGGGATTGATGGCGAGCAACAACCGAACCCCAGCGAATCCCAGAATGAGTCCAAGCACTCCGCCGGCGAGCGATACCACCAGACTCTCCGTAAGCAACTGACGAATGATGTGCCAGCGTCCAGCGCCAAGCGCAGAGCGCGTAGCGATCTCTCGTTTGCGCGCCGTGGCGCGAATCAGCAGCAGATTCGCAACATTGGCACAGGCAATCAACAGCACAAGTCCCACGGTCCCCAGCAACACATAAAGGGACGACCGCGCATCGCGGACCATCAATTCCTGCAACAAAATCACGCCGAAGCCGCCGTTTGGCCCCAGGGTCCCGGGATACGTCGTACGATACTGATCGGCGGCGAGCTTCAATTGCGCGTTGGCCATCGGCACAGTCACGCCCGGCTTCAACCGCGCCATCACGCCGAAGTAGTGCGCCTGGTCTTGCGAACTGAGTTCAAACTGAAAGGGCAGCCAGAGATCGGCCGGATTATCCGTAACAAAATCGCGCCCGATCACGCCCACCACCTGATACGCCTGTCCGTTAAGCTGAATATTGTTACCAACGACGCCCCGGTCTCCGCCAAATCGCCGCTTCCACAGACCGTAACTCAGCACCGCGAAATTTCCGCCGTGTGGGCTATCTTCCGCCGCGGTAAAAGTCCGACCGGCAATCACGGGCGCGCCTAGGACCGAAAAATAGTCGGCACTTACATGCACGCCCTGCACCTGTTCCGGCTGATCGTTGCCGGTGAGGTTCAATCCGGCGCCGCCGCTGTCGTAGGCCGCAACTTGCTGAAAAATCCCCGTCTGCTGCCGCCAGATATTGAACTTGGGCACATTCGCGCCGGGAAAAGAACCTTGATCGCCGGTGTTCATCAGGTGCACCAGCGACTGTGGATCCGGATAAGTAAGCGGCTTGAGCAGAACGGTATTAATGACGGAGAAGACTGCGGTATTCGCGCCGATCCCAACCGCAATCACAAGAATCGCGACCACCGTGAATCCGGGCGCCTTCCGCAGCGATCGCACAGCAAAGAGAATGTCGCGCCAGATATATTCAGCGGACACAAACGAAGAGCCGACCAACACGCTCTGTCCGTTACCAGGCCTGTGCTGATTCATGCCGCCTCCTGATGATTCAGAGAACTCTGCAGATTTAGAATGGACGCAACCGCTCCCCGAAAGTTAGCCCGACTTCCGCCCCAGCACACCTAAGGGTGCCCCACTTCTGGCCGACTTTGCCAGAAGTGGGGATTTTATCCGTTTAGGGCTGATTAGATAACCAACGGGTGCCCCACTCAAGCCCGATTTTGGCTTGCGTGGGGCTCTTCCTCCCTCTTCAGCCGGAGGCGAGCGGAGCGAGGCGAAGTGAAGGATCCCACGTAGGCTGAGCCCGAGTGAAGCTTTCACTCTGCCGCCGAACTAGGACAAGGTGACCCGCGTCACTGACGCAAAGCAAACGAACTTCGAAAATTATGCCGGAGACCAAACCATGGCGAACATCATCGCGAGCGATAGCATCCAATCCCCCCAAGCCATCTACAACGCGAACAATTACGCCAGTGAGCGGAACTGTCCGTGGGTACAGATCGGGAACCTGTTCGTGTCCTTGACATTCACTGGGAACAAGTCCTGGAAACCGGTGGTAGAACACGAGCACGAGATGGGTTACCGCGAGTTCACCATTTTGTCAGGCAGGCATGGCGACCAATATGGGCAACTCGTTCAGTTCAGCACCGGAGAGTTTGGTCCCGGCGTAGCCGAACCGACGCACTACACTCAGGACCTTGCTGAAAAAGACGATTTGGACGAACGCCTGGACGATTTACACCTTCAGGTGATCGATGTCGGCCGTCCGCCATACAACACGTTGAAAGCTCTGAAGGCTCTTGCGCTGGCCGAACTCAGTGCGCGGCGCACAGTTATTTTTGCCTGGTGCTTTTCCATCTTCAGCATGATGGAACATCCCGAGAATCCCTACTTGCCCGTTCCCGACAAAGTCCTCCAGTCGTATATGCTGCGGGCATTCAATACGCCTGTGGCAGCGCTGGTAAAAGAGGGCTTCTCCTGGGTCCCCACGAAAAAGTGGCCAACCGTGCCGTCAGTTGCAGGTGCATTTCGCTCCGCCGGGTAGTGCGGTTCTACTGCATCGTCCAAACGACGGTGTGGAAGGTGGCCCACACAACGCGATGTTCGTTGTGTGGGTAACTGGAAGGATTCTTCACCGAGTTATTCCGACGTTGGCTCGACCATTCCTCTACATCCCGACTCAAGCCACCAGCCTCGGGTGACTCGTGAAGCTTGCCCAGGACAACTGCCGCCAACCGTACCGTGGAAGAGCGGCGCTTCAGCGTCGCGTAAGATCCCGATAGCGACTGCGGCTTCAGCCGCTGAGGGCTAACGCCTCGTGTCCTCAGAGAAAACCTGTAACCGCGGTGGCCCACTCAAGCCCGGGTTTGGCTTGAGTGGGACTCTTCGAGAGCGCCGGGCGTGTGCCCCTTCCTTTCGCACTCGTTGTGCGCGCCGGAGTGTAAAGAATGTCTGGAGATAATGTGTGAAGGATGTCATGCAGAAGGTGGCCCACACGACGCGATGTTCGTCGTGTGGGTAACTGGAAAGATTCTTCACACAGCTATTCCGACGTTGGCCTACCAACCCTCTACGTCCGACTCAAGCGGAGAGCCAGCTGTTGTTGACAAGTGAACGTTAGTTAGCGTGAATTGACTCATATCCGATTGAGGTGTATTGTTCTGGCCGCATCAGGGCTGACTAGGGCCAGTTAGGGAAACAACGGCATTGTGCGATTTTTGCGATAGGACATCATTATTGTGCGTCGAAGGCCGCATTCGACGGCACTATTGGAGTGGCCGATGGGGATCGTAGTGGATTTGGCCAATTCGGACGCTCATTTTGAAGCTCCGACGATACTCACCAGTAGCGATCTCGGCTTCAACCAGTTTGTATATGACATGCCATCATGGGCAGTAAGCTTCGCTATAAAGTTTGATCCAGACCCGAACAAGGGCATTGGAGGAGCACCCCAGGATTCGGAGCTTTGGGAGATCGGAATCGTACAGAATCTCCTCTTCGAGAGAATACTTTTTGAATACTCGGGGGTTCCTGTTTTCAGCACCGAGTTCACCGCCCCGACCGTTGACATCCTGGATAACTCGTTCGACCGTCCGTTCTATTCGAGCCCCGAACTCGGTCCAAACAGGCGAAAGACACGGGCGGTTACGCACATTTGGTACTCTTCGCAAGGCTATGGCGAATTACTCGATCCTTCCAGTACCAGTGGAGTGCGGGTGAATAATATGCCGAACTTGCTGGACATGTGGGATCAGCCATCGGGAGGAGTCCTCCTGCGAAGAAATGGGTCACTGCTCAACCGCGTAGAGAAAGTGCTCTGCTTTCAGACTTGGCTTGTCGCCAGAAAAAAGGGCCTGTTCTCGCTCCCAGCCGGCTCGAGTCAAATTAAAGCTTTGCGGGACGCATTCATTCCAGCACTGCTGCGACCCGCCGTGCAGAGCACGATTGTGCTCGCCCACGTTCCAGCCTTCACACTTACGTTCTGGCTCACTATCACCGGGCCAGGCAAAGGCTTTGTACCAACTCCAACTTTTGACTATGGGGTTTATGGCGAAAACGGCTTTCTCCCCAAAAAGCGAATAAACCATGCCTTCCAGACCATCATGGGGCCCTTGCCCTCGGTGAGTGCCAATTTGGGCGATGGCGGCAGGTTTCCAATCACGATAGGGCGAGCCTCCGCCGAACAGGCAAGAAACTGGCTTAGCGTAAACGGTCTGGCCGCTTAATTCCACCATCTTTGCAACGAACGCATACACTTTTCCACACCCCGATGTGACATCTGACCTTGCGCTCCACAATCGAAATCCGCCATCATCATGGAGGCAGCAACAATGCGCGGAAGTCGCACTCCGTCCCGATTTGGGACAGCGTCAGCGATGCGCAGCCTGCAAGTTCTTTGACATCAAGATTTTGCCCGCAAGTGATTGTGCCGCAAGATTTTATTTTGCGATTCCCCACAATTCGATGATTCCAATACATCAGGGGGGAGGGGGGATACCCTCACGCGCCGTTCAGTTCCCTTTTCGGGAATTTCACGCCACGATAATTTCTTCGCGGCCGCTGCCTTGACCTCACCCGTTCACCTGAGCGTAGGTCGCGCGTCGCAAGAATTCCCCCTGTCCCGCTCGCCCTAGGAATTTGTCCCCATCGACCACGACCTTGCCCCGCGATAAGACGACGTCTGGCATTCCCGTAACCTGAATGCCCTCGAACATCGAGTAGTCGACGCGCATGTGGTGCGTTTTAGCGCTGATCGTGTGCTTTCGTCTGGGGTCGAAGATCACCAGGTCCGCATCGCTTCCGACGGCGATAGTCCCTTTGCGCGGATAGAGTCCAAACAGTTTCGCCGGCGCGGTTGCAACCAATTCCACAAAGCGGTTCGCGCTGAATCGTCCACTCGCAACGCCTCCGGAATAGATCAAGCTCATGCGGTGCTCGACACCAGGACCGCCATTGGGAATTTTGGTGAAGTCGTCGCGGCCCATTTCTTTCTGCTCTTTGAAACAGAATGGGCAATGATCGGTGGAAACTACCTGCAGGTGATCGCACTTCAAGCCATTCCATAGTTTCTCCTGATGCCATTTCTCGCGCAGCGGAGGCGTGAACACATACTTCGCTCCTTCGAAACCTGGCGCATCGAAGTTCTCAATCGACAGATACAGATACTGAGGACACGTCTCGGCATAAACTGGAAGCCCGCGGTCGCGGGCCTCGCGAACTTTCTCGAGAGCATCGTTGCAGCTCAGGTGCACGATATAGATCGGAGCCCCAGCCATCTCCGCGAGTGCAATAGCGCGAGCAGTAGCCTCGGCCTCTGCAGTCGTCGGGCGAGTGAGTGCGTGATATTTCGGCGCCCTCTTCCCTTCTGCGAGCGCCTGCTGCACGATCACATCGATCGCGCTTCCATTCTCGGCGTGCATGCAGACCATTCCGCCATTCTTCGCCGTGGTCTGCAGCGCTTTGAAGATGCTGCCATCGTCGAGCATAAAAACTCCGGGATAAGCCATGAACAGCTTGAAGCTGGTCACGCCTTCGTGAACCAGATCGTTCATCTCCGCGAGCTGCCCGCCGGAAACGTCCGTCACAATGCAGTGAAATGCATAATCGCAGACTGCCTTGTTGGAGGCTTTGCTCATCCATGTGTCGAAAGCCTGGCGCAAGGGCTGACCTTTGTATTGAATGGCGAAGTCGATCAGCGTGGTCGTGCCACCGAAGGCCGCGGCTCGCGTGCCCGTTTCGAAATCATCAGCGCTGGTCGTGCCTCCAAACGGCATGTCGAGGTGCGTGTGTACGTCAATGCCTCCAGGCAGCAAGAGCTTGCCACCCGCATCCAACACGTGAGAGGAGTTTTGCGTTGGCAGATCTTTGCCGATGGCGGCGATCTTTCCATTGGCGATGGCAATGTCTGCCGGATACGTATCGGTTGCGGTCACGACGGAACCATTTCGAATGATCGTGTCGAAGCTCATCAAGGCCTCCAGCGGCGGAACGAGAAGGAAATTATGCTACACTGCGGCACTTTAGTTCTTCACAAACCTCTTCCGGACTGTGCATTGAAAGGGACCCGCCATGCAATTCGGCATCACGCTCAAGCCTGACATCTCGATCGAGCGCATTGTGGGACTCACACGCAGAGCGGAAAACGCCGGATTCGAGTACGCCTGGATCTTCGATTCTCACGTGCTCTGGATGGAGCCATATCCGCTGCTTACGCTGATGGCAACCAACACGCAGCGCATGCGCCTGGGTACCTGCGTCACCAATCCCGCGACGCGCGACCTCACCGTGACTGCAAGTCTATTCGCCACACTCAACCTGATTTCTAGTGGACGTATGGAACTCGGCATCGGCCGCGGAGACAGCTCGCGGCGCGTCATGGGGAAGAAACCGGTGACTTGGTCGCAATTGGAAGCCGCGGTCCGGGAATTTCGTGATCTCACATCTGGAAAAGAGGTCCAGCACGATGGACAGCCGACCCGACTGACTTGGGCCAAAATCCCTCCACGCGTCTGGATCGCCGGTTATGGGCCCAAGGTGTTGCACATGGCAGGCCGGGTTGCCGATGGCATCATTCTCCAATTTGCCGACCCGGCATTGATCGACTGGTGCATGGGCTTTGTGCGAGAAGGCGCTCGCGCCGCAGGACGCGACGCGTCTCGAATTGAGGTGATGGCAGCCGCTCCCGTATGGGTTTCAGATGACTTGAATGTGGGACGCGAACGCGTGCGATGGTTTCCGGCTCTAGTTTCCAATCATGTGATGGATTTGATCCGGCAGTACAAGCCTGAAGATCTGCCTGCAGCACTCACTTCGTATGTGCAGGATCGCGGACACTACGACTATCAGCACCATTGCGAGGTGGAAAGCGACAATGCCAACTTCGTTGCGGACGACGTCGTCGACCGGTTCTGTTTGCTCGGAACAGCGAAAGCGCATCTAGAGAAATTGCGCGCTCTAGCGAAGGTCGGCGTCACGCAATTTAACATTTATCTGATGTGTGGCGAAGAGGAAGAAACGCTGGACATCTATCAGAAAGATGTTCTGCCGGAGTTCCTGAAGGCGAAGAAATCGTAGACGATTGCTAGGCTGCCTCCTGTGGAGCAAGCACGCCCTGACGCTGAATACGCATCATCACGTAATACGCCACAAAAGAAACCGCAAACCCGACAAACCAGGAATAGTCATACAGAACGCGGATCGATGGGAGCTCGAGCCCCGCGAGTGCCGTTCCTGCTCCCAATCCAAGAGCAACAATCGCGCGCCAGTTGAATCCGCGTGAATACTCGTAGAGCCCGCCTCTGAGATACAAGTCGTCGACCTGCAGCACCCGTCCGCGGATCAGGAAGTAATCGCAAATCATGATTCCCGCCACTGGCCCAAGAAACGCCGCGTAGCCGCCGAGCCATCCGAGGATGAACGTTTTGTAGTTGGCCAGCAATTTCCAGGGCATCATCGCGATTCCCATGAAACAGGTGATGACGCCTCCCGTGCGAAAACTGATTCGCCGGGGCCACAGGTTGGAAAAGTCATTGGCGGGCGAGACCACATTCGCACCGATATTTACGTTGAGGGTGGCCAAGAGAATGGCGACGAGTGATATCACCACCGCAATCGGCGAGTGGAAACGGCTCAGCAGTTGAACCGGATCCCAAATCGCAGTGCCATAGACGATCACGGTCGCCGAGGTCACCACGATTCCGATAAACGCGTACAGCGTCATGGTCGTGGGAAGAGCCAACGCTTGACCAATCACCTGCTCACGCTGGTTTCTAGCAAAGCGCGTAAAGTCAGGAATGTTCAAGGAAACTGTCGCCCAAAAACCGACGGTACCGTTCAAGGCGGGAATCAGAAACTTCAGGAACTCGCGAAAGCTCGTGAAGCGCGAGGGCGCCGAAAGCATCGGGCCGAAACCGCCAGCGGCGTGATAGGCCCAGCCCAGGAGGAGCAATCCCACTCCGAGCAGAATGGGAGCGCTGATGCCTTGCAGCATTCGGATATACTCAATTCCCTTCAGAACCACGGCGAGGTTGATCAGCCAGAAAATGAAGAAACAAACCGCAGCGCCGTAGGGAAAGTTTCTCCATCCCGGAACCAGCGTTGCCAGCAAAGTGCTGATCGCCTCGCCACCGATCCATGCCTGGATGCCAAACCATCCGCACGCCACCAGCGCCCGCAAAACCGCGGCGACATTTGCGCCCAACACCCCGAACGATGCACGAGCCAGAACTGGAAACGGGATTCCGTACTTCGCGCCGGGATGCGAATTCAACAGCATCGGCGCCAGCACGATTGTGTTACCGAGAAAGATCGTCGCGATGGCCTGCTTCCAGTTCATGCCGCCCTGCACCAGACTTGCGGCCAGCATGTAGGTAAGGATGTTCACCGACATCGAAATCCAGAGCGCCGCGAAGTTGTACGTTCCCCAATGACGCTGCTCGGCACTCGTGGGCGCGAGGTCGCGGTTGTAGAGGGGGCTGGATTCGATTCGAGATCGGAGTTGCTGGGTCGTCATCTTTTCGTGGTGCCACTCACTACTTCAATCGGCAGCCGCCGCGGCAACACTTTGCGCCGTGAGCGCTCCATAAGTCTCAGGACGGCGGTCGCGGAAGAACTGCCAAACCTTGCGCACTTCAGAGATCATGTCGAGATCTAAGTCCGCAACGACGACTTCATCCTTCTTACGGCTGGCCTGCGCGATGATCTTGCCCCGCGGATTACAGAAATAGCTCTTTCCGTAGAACTCGCCGATGCTCCATGGCTTTTCGGTTCCAACGCGGTTGATCGCTCCGACAAAATATCCATTGGCGACGGCGTGAGCAGGCTGTTCCAGCTCCCACAAGTATTCCGACAATCCCGCCACAGTCGCTGAAGGATTGAACACGATCTCAGCCCCATTCAAGCCCAGGATTCGCGCACCTTCGGGGAAATGGCGGTCATAGCAGATGTATACGCCCACCCGCGCGTACTTGGTTTCGAACACTGGATAGCCAAGATCTCCGGGAGTGAAGTAGAACTTCTCCCAGAATCCAGGATGGCAATGCGGAATGTGATGTTTGCGGTACTTCCCCAAATAACGCCCGTCGGCATCGATGACCGCGGCCGTGTTGAAATACACGCCCGGCATGTGTTCTTCATAAACCGAAACAACCATCACCATCTCGTGCTTCGCTGCAACCTTCTGCATGAGTTGAACCGTCGGCCCATCCGGCACGCGCTCTGTCAGCTCGTACCAGCGTGGGTTTTGCTCGGCGCAAAAATACGGGCCATAGAAAAGCTCCTGCAGGCACAGGATTTTCGCTTTCTTCCGCGCCGCTTGCTCGATCAGTTTCAGGTGCTTGTCGATCATCGCCTTCCTGATCTGCTCCAGCGGGCGATCGGTGCTGAGTGCGTTGCTGGCTTGAATGAGAGCGCAGCGGACAATCCGAGGCATGGGTCCCTCCAACTCAACGGTCGAGGAACGAAACTATAGCAGAAGCTGCGTGCGGCGGGTGGGGCAGGATCTTCTGTCGTCCGTGCGTGTGGCGAGTTCGTGCGGCCAGTCTTCCGAAATGCTCACTAGCACAAAGCGCAAACGGTGGGCCACCCAAACCCTGCGAGTTGTTTTATCTGAATTCCGTCCCATACTTCAGGGCAATTTCCTTGACCTGCTCTCGAGTGAGTCGCTTGGGCGTTGCGCCCGGCGGACTGCAGATTTCACGGAAGAAGTCGTCCAGGCCGGAGGGTGTTACAACCCAGAGTAAAAGCAGTTCGTGATCGGGATTCTCGAATCCATGCCAGGTATTTTTCGGGATGAAGATCGTCGCGCCTTTTTCGAAAGGATGACGAACGTCGTTCAGGGTGACTGTTCCGCTGCCGTCCAGAACGTAAAAAGCTTCGTCCATGTGGAAATGGCGATGGATCGGAATCCCGGAACCGGCCATTACTTGCTGGGTCCCCAGCGCCAGATTTTCAGATCCTGTGGCCGAACCGAGTTTGATAAAGACATTGCCCTGGTCACGAAAATGAACGAGATGTTCGCCCTCGGAGGATGCCAGCACATATCCTTGCCCTCGCGGTGGTGTGGACTGAGTTCCGGGGAAGTGTCGCGGCACGATGGGGATGATACCAAGACTCCCCAAGCCGAAGAGAAAGGATCGGCGATTCTCGTCAAAAGCGCTCATTCAAACTCTCCAGTAATACGGTCCTGTGCAGCCTGCGCGACTACACGCTCGCTCTGCTCGCGGGACGGACGAAGGCGTCCGTCCCTACACAGTCTATTTCTACTTTGCTTCGAGTGCTGCTCGGTCCCACTTCCCTGTCGTCGCGCCAACTGCATAGGTACTCTCCAGAAAATCCAGCAGCGCTGCGCTGGGTGAGGGAGCGTTCCTCACCTGGTCGTACATCATCAAATATTCACCCATACCCGAGTGATAGAACGCGCCGTCGGGTCGGACTTTTTGTTCTGCGAATCCCGGGGCGGGGGGCGCGGCGTAGCAATAGAACGCAGCTTCCTTGATTTCGCCGCCGCCCGGCCACCATCCCGCACTGATCACCTCGTGCGAATACGCTTCCTGCATGATCTTGCGGAGGACCGGATCGGGGTCGTTGCGCTCGGGCGCACGTCGTCCGGAAAAACGCGTGACCGCCAGATCGAAGCTGCCCCAGAAAAAATGCACCGGACTGGATTTCCCCACGAAACGCGAACGGAAGACCTGAAAGACCTCGTCCACCGACAGAAGAATTCGCCAAAGGCGCCGGACGTATTCGGCATCGTAGGCAGCATGCACTTTGTCCTCGTCGAAAGGGATGGCATCCGCCACTTCCACCGGCATCTTCCAGATCTTCACCTCGATGCCGAGCGCGCGCAGCGTGGACATAACTTCGTGATAGAAATCGGCGACTGAACGTGGAGCGAGAGCGACTGACGCGGTCTTCGGGTCCGTGGTGCGAATGATCAGCTTGCTCTCGACAAAGTCGAACTCCATATCGAAGTGGCGATTTCCGTAAGGAATGATCGAAGTGCTGAGGCCGCGTGAAGTGACATAGAGTGGAACGTTCCACCAATGGTTCACCCTCGGGGTTAGCTCAAGACGAATCTTGCCGACGATCTGGGTCCACATGTGCAGGGTGGTGTAAGTGTCTTTCCAGTCAGTCAGCCGAAATGCAGGCCAGCATTCCGGCAATTCCGGGGAACGAGTAGGGTGTGCCTTGGTCATCGAACGCTCCTAGGGATCATCCAGCAGTTTCTCACGGTTTCGAGCGTATCCCCATCCACGCGAAATTGTCATTTTGCAGCAATACCGAGTTGTGATTCCGAAGCTAACGAAGTTGTCATCCCGAAGGCGAAGCCGAGGAATCTGCTTGTCCTTGCCTTCGCAACAATTGTTGGTTGCGCGCGCGGGACGGACGAGGCGTCCGTCCCGACACGCTCCTGAGCAGCTTATGGCACTTGGTTGTGAGCAGTTCCCTGCGGTACACTTCCCGCGATTTCCAACCCACTCCCCGGAGCCCGCCATGCGTCTCAGTTCTCGATCGACTTTCGCCATCTTCATGCTGCTCGCGTGTGTCATTTCTTCCTTGGCTCAAGAAAAGAAAGAAGACAAGAGCCAGGAAAAGTCCGACCGGCTGACTGCGATGGACGTCTTCAATCTGCAGTACGCCGGCGATCCGCAGATTTCACCCGACGGTAAGCGCATCGTCTACGTGCGGCAGTTCAGCGACCTGATGAATGACAAGCGAGAATCGAACCTGTGGATGATCAGCGCTGATGGCAGCGAGAATCGGGCGCTGACCAACGGGAACTACGGCGACAGTTCGCCGCGCTGGTCACCGGACGGAACGCGCATCGCGTACATCTCGGATCGCGACGGCAAGCCGCAGATCTACGTGCGCTGGATGGACAATGGGCAAACGGCGGAATTGACGAACCTGGAGAACGGCCCGTCGGAACTCGTGTGGTCGCCTGACGGCAAGTTGATTTCGTTTTCCATGCTGGTCCCGTCGGAGCCCGCCAAGGTTGCGAATCTCCCGAAGGCGCCGGAGGGCGCGAAATGGGCTGATCCGCCGAAGGCATACGACCGCCTCATCTACCGCTTCAATGGCCGCGGATACTTGAAGGCTGGCTTCATGCAGCGCTTCGTCGTGTCAGCCGACGGTGGCGCACCACGTCAGTTGACCAGCGGCAACTTTCCTTACGGCGGCTTTGAAGGAGCCTTTGGAGGTGGTCGCGCAGCCTGGACGCCAGATGGCAAGTATCTGATCTTTTCCGCGAATCTGCACCCGGATTACGAATACGATCCGCTGAACAGCGAGATTTACGAACTGTCTCTGGCGGATGGCCAGGTCAAACCGTTGACCAGTCGCAAGGGCCCGGACAACTCTCCCGCGGTATCGCCGGATGGAAAGACCATCGCGTACGTGGGTTTCGATGATCGCTACCAGGGTCATCAGACGACTCATCTTTATTTGATGAACCGGGACGGCAGCAATCCGCACGTGGCGACGCCGCAACTGGATCGCGACGTGGAAGAACCGCGGTGGGCGCCGGACGGCAGCGGCATCTACTTCATGTACGACGACCAAGGCGACACCAGGCTGGCCTTCTATTCTCTCGAAGGGAAGGTCAAAGATCTCACGACACACGTGGGCAGCGGAGGTTCGAGCTACTCGGGCGGCGCTTCGTTCACGGTGGCAAAGAATGGGGCGTTCGCAGCGTCTTACGACACGCCCACGGACGCCGGGGATATCTCCGTTGGATCCATTGCGGATTCCAAGACGCGGGTGCTTACCGCGATGAACCAGCAACTGTTCATGCAAAAGAAGCTGGGCGCGGTGGAGGAATTCTGGTTCGAATCATCGGTCGACAAGCGCAAGGTGCAAGGGTGGATCGTGAAGCCCCCGGACTTTGATGCCGCGAAGAAGTATCCGTTGCTTCTGGAAATTCATGGCGGCCCCTTCGCCAACTACGGAGACCGCTTCGATACCAACAAGCAGATCTGGGCGGCCAAAGGCTTCGTGGTGGTGTACATCAATCCGCGGGGCAGCACGAGTTACGGGGAGGAGTTCGCGAACCTGATTCACCACGCGTATCCCGGCGACGACTTCTTCGATTTGAACTCCGGTGTGGACGCTGTGATCGCGAAGGGTTATATCGACCCAGACAACTTGTTCGTCACCGGCGGCTCGGGAGGCGGCGTGCTCACTTGTTGGATGATCGATCGCACGACGCGCTTCCGTGCGGCGGCGAGCTTGTATCCGGTCATCAACTGGTACAGTTGGGCGCTGACTTCGGATCTGCCGTCGTTCGGGACACTCTATTGGTTTTCGGGCCCACCGTGGGAGAAGTCGGATGAGTATGTGAAGCGGTCGGTGCTCTCCTACGTCGACAAGGTTACGACGCCAACGCTGCTGGCGACCGGTGAAGACGATTTTCGCACGCCGATCTCGGAGGCAGAGCAGTATTACGCCGCGTTGAAGCTGCGCAAAGTCGAGTCTGTGCTTGTCCGATTTCCAGGCGAACCGCACGGCCTAAGCGCAAGACCGAGTCACCAGATTGCCAAGATCCTTTACGTTTCGGACTGGTTCGATCAGCACAAGAAGAAGTAGGCAGCCGGCACGCCATTTATTTCTGTCGTCGCACTCAAGCCTTGACTTACGGCGCCGATAGATAGCGTTGGGGAGAATGTTATGCCTCGACGCACGCTTCTGATGTTCCTGCTTGTTCTGTGTGCCGGCCGTCTGGCGGCCCAGGATCTGGGCAACCTGCAGATTCACGGATTTGCCACGCAAGGCTTCCTATACAGTTCGGCCAATAACTATCTGACGATGCCGTCAAGCCACGGGAGCCTGCAGTGGACCGAAGGCGCGATCAGTGTGAACGATTCGCTAAGCGACAGCCTGCGGGTGGGCATGCAGATCCACATGTATCAGATGGGGCAGATTGGCGGTCCACGTATTGCGGTAGATTGGGCGTCGGGCGATTACCGGCTGAACGACCAGCTGGGATTTCGCGCGGGGAAGATCAAGCTACCGATGGGTCTGTATAACGATGCGCAGGACGTGGACTCGCTGTTTCTATGGACGCTCCTGCCGCAGGGGATCTATCCGGTAGACAACCGCGACTATGACCTGGCGTTGCTGGGAGTCGAGGCTTATGGCGAGCGGAGCCTGGGCGCACGCGGCGGGCGGGTGCAGTACAGCGCTTACTACGGCGAGAGCACGCTCGACCCCGACGGCGGGTATCTCCTGCAGCTATCCGAGTATGGAGCAACGTTTCCGCATCCTCCCAGCGGGAGGGATTTCGGCGGGGACCTGCGCTGGGTGACTCCGCTGTGGGGCTTGATGGTGGGGGCGAGCGCGCAGAGCCAGGCAATGGACGGCGCGGGACCAGAGGGGAGCCTGCACATGGCTCCCGTGTTCCTGCCCGCATATTACGCGGAGTGGAAGAAGGGGAAGGCGAGTTTCGAAGCGGAATACTGGCGGAGCCCCATGTGTCCCGTCCTGACGTTGGGGCCGGAAGTTTTTGCGGCAGCATTCGACCAGCGAGCGTTGTATGGCATGGCCAGTTACCAGGTTACGCAGAAGCTTCAGGTGGGCGCGTACTACAGCCACAACGTCAACAAGGCTGCGGACACTTCGCTGGCGGAAAATTACTCGAAGGACTGGGTGGTCTCGGGGCGTTACAACTTCAATCAGTATTTCTACGGGAAAGTAGAGGGACACTTTCTACGCGGAACAGGCTTGGGGTACTACACGAGCACCAATCCGAACGGCCTGCAGCCCAACGCGAATATGTTGGCTGCGAGGATCGGATTCACCTTTTAGGCAGGGGATGGCAATGACCGGGAAGCGGAAAACTCAGCTTTGGATGGCGGTGATGGGAATAGCGTTCGCGTGTGTGGCGGCCAGAGCCCAGGACGTGGTGATTGTCGCCAATCGGAGCGTGGTCGCTTCCCAGATCAGCGAGGCACAACTGCGCGAGATCTTCACCGGAGTTCGATCGCGGTTAAATGACGGGACGCGGACGGTCCCGGTTCTGTTGAAGGGCGGGGCGGTTCATGAAGTCTTCCTGCACCACTATGTCCGCGATAACCCGGAGGAGTTCCGCACCCGGTGGCACAAGGCGGTTTTCACCGGACAGGGTTCGATGCCGAAGGAATTCGGCTCAGAAGCAGAACTGCTGAACTACGTGGAAGCGACACCCGGGGCGATCGGGTACGTAAGCCGGGTCAACGAAAAGAATTCCGTGAAGGTGCTGAGAGTCTTACAGTGACAGATTAGCCTGACGGAAACTCCTGGGGGCCTCTAATGGCTGACGGGTGCAATGGCTTGCACAATGGCGGTGACCAGGCCAGGGATGTTGAACTCCCTGGCCGCGATGTCCACCGGAAGGCCTAGTTCGCGGAGCGTGGCGGATGTGACGGGACCAATGGATGCAGTCTTCACACCATCGAGCAGCTTTAACTTGCGCCGCGTGCCAAGCAGTTCCACGAAATTCTTCACTGTCGAAGAACTGGTGAAGGTCACTACATTGGGGCGCTGGTTCGGATTCTTCAGTGCAGCCTGCAGGCGGCGGCGCGAACTTGTGGGGACTACAGTTTCGTAGGCTTCGACGACATCGACGTGAGCTCCGGCTTTGCGCAGTTCGCGGGGGATCACGTCACGAGCGACTTTGGCACGGACCAACAGAACGCGTTTCCCTTTCACCTTCCCTTTTAAACTGCGAACCACGGATTCGGCGACGTATTCTTTAGGCATGACGTCGACTTTCAAGCCGCGTTGTTCGATGGCTTTCTTCGTCGCGGGACCGATGGCGGCGACGCGCAAACCACGGGCTAAGACCCAGGAACTCTTTCTGCGCGAGCGCGGGCCTGAAGGGCCGCTCTTCCACGCTGATTCGGGCCTGGTTGATCTCTGCATCGCCTTTTCGATCCGATTCCACATCGCTTCGACACCGTTGACGCTGGTCAGGATCAGCCAGTCGTAGGTCTCGAGATTCTTCAGAGCCGAATCGAGGGCATGAAACGAGCGGGGCTTGCGGATCTCAATGAAGGGAATTTCGAGCACTTGCGCACCGCGCTTGCGGAGTTCGGCGGAGAGGGATCCGGCTTGATGGCGGGCCCGGCCTACGAGTACGCGCACACCTCTTAGCGGCTGGTTCGATGATTTCTTGCGTTTCTTGCTCATGCCTAGCTTTCGCGGGCAGGACTGCCCGCACCACACTGCAGGCTCAGGGTCTTTCTTTCTTCAGGCCCAGTCCATGTTCGCACATCAGGCTGGCGGTGCCGGAAACCGCTGTGTCGGAGGCGCTGCTCAGGGAATCGATGATGTGTTGTTGCTCGTTTCTGGTTCGGTTCTGGCTGAGCTTGAGCTTCGCTTCGAGCTTGGTGATGGCGATCTCAAAACCGACGATGTGGCTAAGCATGCGCTGGCGGTACGGCTCGCTTAGGCTGGCCCACTGTTCTTCATACGCGGCTTCGAACGTGGGAATCAGATCGTGGAGCATGTTCAGCAATTGGTTCGGTTCGGCGTAGGTTGTCGCGTTGCCGTAGATGTGCACCGCAGCATAATTCCACGTTGGCACAACGTCGCGGGTGTCGTAGTTTGACGGCGAGATGTAGGCGTGCGGACCGTGAAAGATCATCAGGCACGTCGGATCATTTTGCAGATATCGCCAGTGCGGATTGGCCTTGGCGACGTGGCCGCGGATCACCAGTTGATCGGACAATTCTCGGATGACCACGGGAACATGGGTGGCAAACGGACCTTCGTTGGTATTCGAGATGAGGATGACAAATGGATTAGCGCGCATGAATGCCAGCGCGGTGGCGCGATCTTGGTTGCGGAAGTGTTCGGGAATGTACACCGTTTCTTCTTGCCTCACGATGCGAAACTATCACCACAGAGGGCACAGAGGTTCACAGAGGCTCGTCTGTGCGCCTCTGTGCCCTCGCTGGTGAAGATGTTTTGATGCCCGGACGAGCTACACCGGTTCTTTCTTGCGCACATTCAACAGCTTCTCTACTTCGGCGATCACGGTTCCCTGCTCGTCTTTCACTTCTACTTTGAAGGTTGGTTCGTATTTCGGCAAGCTCTTCAACTTATTGCGAAGGTCGTCAAGCTGGACGTCAGTGAGGCGGAATTCGGCGCGGACCGTGCCCTTTCCCGGCCTGCGATAGCGGATGCTCGCAGCTTTGTCCCACACGACGTAGTCACGGCCCAGGTTTGCCATCAGCATGAGCATATAGAAGGGGTCGGTCATGGCGAAGAGCGATCCGCCGAAGTGGGTGCCGACATAGTTGGCGTTCCACCAGCGGAGTTTCATCTCGACGTCGATGGCTTTCATATCGGGCGCGATGTGCTTGACGCGAATTCCGGCACCGAGGAACGGCGGCCAGAAATTCACGGCCCGGCGAAGTGCGTGGGAATTGTTGTAGCCGCCTAGAAGTTTGAGGAGGACGTTACGAGTCATACCCTTCGTGAACCTTCGCCTGCCCTGAGCTTAGCCGAAGGGTGCCCTTTGTGGTTCATGACTTTCACAGTTCTAGATGAGATCAAGGCTGCGGAGGAACCGCCAGGCCGCGGCCGTAAACAGCTTCGAGGATGGCATCGCCACCCCGTTTCAGCAGGGACGCCCCGGCTTCGTTGCCAAGCTTTTCGGGATCGTCTCCGTCGCGGGAGTCGCGGAGCAACTTTGAACCGTCGGGGTCGGCAACGATCGACTCCAGGTGCAACGTGCCATTTTTCATCTCGGCGAAGGCGCCGATGGGGACCTGGCAGCCTCCGCCGAGGCTGTTGAGCAGAGCGCGTTCGCAGGTAGTGGCGGCTCGGGCGTTGGAATCATTCAGGAAGCTGAGGAGTTCGCGCGTCTTCGCGTCGCCTTCGCGGATTTCGATGCCTAGCGCTCCCTGTCCGGCGGCAGGACACATGATTTCGGCCGGGATGATCTGCTTGATCAGTTCCGTTTTGCCGAGGCGCTTCAGGCCGGCCGCAGCGAGTATGACGGCGTCGTAGTCTCCTTGTTCGAGCTTGCGCAGGCGTGTATCGACGTTGCCACGCAGGGGATGAATATCGAGATCGGGGCGGATGGCTTTGAGTTGCGCCTGGCGCCGCAGGCTGGAGGTGCCGACGCGCGCGCCTTTCGGCAGGTCCTCGATTCTTGAATAGAGGCGCGAGCAGAAGGCGTCGCGCGGATCTTGTCTTTCAGTGATGGCGGCGATCTCGAATCCCTTGGGGAGTTCCGTCGGCAGATCTTTCAGCGAGTGGACGGCGAGGTCGACCTTGCCAGCGGCGAGGGCTTCCTCGATTTCTTTGGTGAACATACCCTTGGTGCCGACCTTGGCGAGGGCAACGTCGGTGATCTTGTCGCCGGTGGTGTGAATGATTTCAATCTCGACCTCGTGTCCGCGGGCGCGGAGAAGGGCGGAAATGTGGTTGGCCTGCCAGAGGGCAAGCTGGGAGCCGCGGGAGCCGATGCGGAGTTTGGTGGGATTGCCGTTAGAGGTCATTGTTTTGTCGTAAAGGGCGCGAGCGTAACGTCCCTCCGGGACTCATCCCTTCTTGTGGAGCGCACCCGGCACTTCCGTACCGGGCCTTCACATGCCGCCGCTTCGCGGCTAGGGACGCGTAGGTGCTGGATCTGGTGCTCATCGAAGATGGAGATTACGACACGGAAATTCCTCGCATCGCCGAGGGTTATGCCTAACTGATAGGGATCCTTCGACTGCGTCTGGTAGTTCGCTTCGCTCACCGCCAGACTCCGCTCAGGATGACAAGGGGCTGGGATGCGATTCCAGTCGAGAAGACTGCACGGCGCCGACATCACTGCCGCGTCCCCACTTCGGCTTTCTTGTCTGCAGGCTCGGCGTGAGTTTCTTTCGGCTTTACCTGCAAATTGAACAAGCGCCGCACCACATCCACTACCGTCGTTGCTTCCGATTCTTTGGCTGCCGTCTTCAGCGTCGTGATCGGGGTATGCATCACTTTGTTGATGATGCCGCGCGTCAGGGCTTCGACTGCCATTTCCTGCTCTGGGGTCAGTTGTCCCATGCGGCCGCGGACGCGGTCAATTTCCGCCTGCCGGATAGTTTCCAGATGATCCTGCAGGCTCACGATCGTCGGCACAACGTCAAGCGTGCTCTGGCGGGCTTCGAATTTTTCAACTTCGCTGGCGATGATCGCTTCGGCGCGCTCGGCTTCTTTGCGGCGGTCGGCGACGTGGCTCGACACGGCCTGCTGCAGGTCGTCGATGTCATAGGCGAAAATGCCGTCGAGCTTGCCCATTTCCGGCGATACGTCGCGGGGCACCGCGATATCGATGAAGAACATCGGACGATTTTTGCGGCGGGCGAGGAACTGTTCGCCATGCTCGCGCCGGAAGATGGCGTGTGGCGCGCCCGTTGAAGTAATGACGATATCCGCACGGTCGCACGTCGAGTAGAGATCCTCGAACTTGATGGCCTGTCCGTCGAACTTCTGCGCTAGTCCAATAGCGCGGTCGTAAGTGCGGTTAGCCACGAAGATCGAGGCGCAGCCGTGGGCCATCAGGTGGCGGGCAGCGAGTTCGCTCATCTTGCCGGCACCGACGATGAAGACTTTCTTTCCCTGCAGCGTTCCGAAAATCTTTTTCGCCAATTCAACCGCGACCGACGCGATCGAGACCGACGACGAACCGACCGCGGTTTCGCTGCGCACGCGCTTGGCTACGGCGAAGGCACGGCTGAAGAGCTGGTCGAGTTGTCCGCGGACCGCGCCCACAGCGCGAGCGGTGGCATATGCCTCTTTTACCTGGCCCAGTATCTGAGCCTCGCCCACCACCATGGAATCGAGACTCGACGCGACGCGGAACAGGTGCCGCACGGCGTCTTTCTCGCGGAATTCGTACAAGTGAGCGTCCAGGTCTTCGGGTTTCAGGTGGAAGTGGTCGTGGAGGAATCCGCGCAGATCGGCGTGACCGTTCACCGTGTGGGTAACGATCTCGACGCGATTGCAGGTCGAGATCACCATACCCTCTTCAATTCCCGGATAGGCGGTGAGGTCGCGGCAGGTATCAGGCAGGCGCGATTCGGGGATCGCCAGCCGCTCGCGGACTTCGAGCGGCGCGCTCTTGTGATTCAAGCCGATGAGCTGGTATCTCATGAGGTCCCGAACCTGTGCATCGCTGAGAAGTAGTTTGCCGCCCACGCGGCCAGCGCGGCCACGAAGGCGAACGTTGCCAGAAATGCGGCGCGGCGCCCGCGCCATCCCGAGTTCCAGCGGGTGAACACCATCACCATGTACACGGCCCACATCAGCACAGAAAGCAGAATCTTGGGGTCGAGAAAGTCAACGCGTCCGATTGTCGGCGCGGTAATGGCGACGACCGAACCGGTGATCAGGCCCAGCGTCATGAACGGAAAGCCCAGCAGCAGCGAGCGATAGCCGATCTGATCGATGACTTCGAGCGCCGGGAGGAAGGCGATCAGGCTCGTCGACTTCTTGGCTTTGAGGCGGCGTTCCTGCAGCAGATAGAGCAGGCTCGCGCCGAAGCTCACCAGCAGTGCCGCATAGCCGGTGAAGATCAGCATGATGTGAGCGATGAGCCATCCCTTATGCGAGACGAATTGCGTGAGCAAGACCGGCTGCTCGTCCAGCGCCGCCACAAACGTCAGGAAGAACACCACAGGAAATACAACGACTCCAGGGGAAGTGGTTTTATAAATCGCGTAGATGACCAGGAAGAAAATCATCGACAAGAAGGCCAGGAGCGATTCGCTGTTATGAACCGAGGCCCACACGATTTGCCCGGACAGGAAGAGTTCGGTCAGGGAAACGAAGTGGAAGACCATGCCCATGGTGGCGGCGTGCAGGGCGATGCGGCTGAAGAGATCGCTGGTGCGAGTCAGCGCCACGAAGGCGTAGACCAAGCCCACGAAATAGCACCCCAGCGCGAAACGCAGCCAAAGCAGTGACATGCAGTTCTCAGTTCTCAATTCCCAGTTCTCAGCAACCCCTCGCCGGACAACCTGGGCACGGAAGCTCAAGAAAAAACGGAGTTTCTTGAGTTTACCGCAAATCCACAGAGGTTCTGTACTCCTCTGGTACTACGATGCCATTGTCCGGCTGGATTGGTCTAAGGCCAAGAAAGATAGTCACTTAAGTGTGTGATTAGAATCACAGACTGAAACTGAGAAGCCTCAGGGTTCCTTCGTGTACCTTCGTGCCCTTTGCGGTTAATGCAGTCTCTCCGAGTCCGCTGCTATTTCGACTTCGGCAATGCGTGGGGGTTGGGCATGCCCTGCGGGATCGCGGTGTGACCAGCGCCCATGGAGCCCATATCGCCGGGAGCGAAGCATGTCACGCGTCCACTGGAAGCCAGACGCAGTTCCGACGGGCAGGCGCCGCTGCTGACCCCTCCACCTTCCGAGCGCGCGGTGAACAGTTTGCCTTCCGCGTTGCCCGCGACGCCGACAACCATGCCGGGCATGTCGTAGCTGACATAGAACGGATGTTTTGCCTTGCTGGCCTGCAGCGCACAATCGGCGGCTCCCTTCGACTGTGCTTCCGGGGCGTGGACATCCAGCCGTCCGCAATTCGTGGCGGAATTTCCGCCGTATTCCTGCAACTTGAGTTGCACGGCGTCGGGCGCCTTGGAAGGAGCGGCACTCGGGGACGACGAGGTCTGCGGGGCGTTCGACTTGCTGCAAGCTGCCAATACAAGGAGCGTGGAGAGGAGGAGGAGGAGGTTTTTCATAGAAATTGAATTGTAAATCCTGGTGCACTCGGGGGAAGGTTGCGGAAGTGCCATTTGTTGTAAACCGACTAGCCAGAAATAGCCACTACCCATTTTGATGGGATCCCTTCTCCAAGCCGCTCGGCCTCGCCTTTGCGGGACAGCCGAAGGCGGCTGTTCCCACATGGGCTGTAGTGACTCACTCCTTAATTCTTCCCCGTCAGTTTTCGGATCAGGTCGGCTTCCGCCTGGCGGTACGGAGTGCCATCGGGGTGAAGGACCTCGTGGAACCAGACTGGAGGCTGGTGTTTCACGTAGGGATGATCCCACGACTCCCACGGATAGTATGTCTGCGTCTTTCCGGCAACGAATCCCCAGTTAATGGCGCCGACTTTTTCTTCCTTCGCGATCGGCAGGATCGTGTCGAACGTGCTACCCACCGAGCGCGCCATGAATTCGGTACAGATGATGGGGCGATGGAATTGTCTGAGCCAGGTGATCTCGGCTTTGAAGGACTCGGGCCAGTTGTAGTTGTGGAAGGTGATGACATCTGACTCGCGGAGTTGGATGCGATCGATCTCGTGCTGTGCGTTTTCGTCTTTGGAGATGTCCACGTCCCACACGCCACTGGTGAGAGGCTGGGAAGGATTGACTTCGCGGGCCCAGGCAAAAACCTGCGGCAGCAGCACAGCCACGCGGCCTCTCTTTTCCGTTGGCTTCAGTTCTGTGTTGGCGTAGTCGCCACCGCCGGAGTTGTCAGGCTCATTCCAGACGTCCCATCCGAGAATGCGGTCGTCTTTGGCGAAGGCTCCGACCACGCCCTGCACATAGGCTTTTAGGCGCGCAACCTGGGCGGGATCGGCGAGGGCCTTGGCGCCCGGGCTCTGCACCCATCCAGAGTTATGCACTCCTGGAATGGGATCGTGCTGCTTGCCCAGGCGCGGTGCAGGATCCCAGCAGGAATCGAACAGCACGAGCAGCGGCCGGACGTGATGGCGCGAAGAGATTGTCAGAAACTGATCGAGGCGCTTCTGGAAACCGGCGGCGTCCTGCTGCCAGAGCAGGTCGTGGAAGAAGACGCGCATGGTGTTCATGCCGAGAGATTCGGCCCAGCCAAGTTCTTTGTCGATCTGTGTCGGATCGAAGGTGTCCTCCTGCCACATCTCAAGTTCGTTAATGGCGGACTTGGGGACATAGTTGCTGCCGACCAGCCAGGGCTGCTGAGCATACCAGTCATTCGCTTTTTGCTCGGACCAGCGAGAAGTTTGGGCCCAGACAAAGCAAGAGGAAAATAGAAATGCAACGATGACGGCGGATTTGAGATTTTTCATGGGGATCTCCGCCAGAAGTTATATCACCAGCGTCAGTGCGATCGGGAGCACTGGGCTAAAGTCCATGTCAAACCGGGTCTAACGCGGCCCTGAAGGGCCGCTCTTCCACGTGCTCACTCCACACCCAAGCTCGACAACGCTTCTTCAAGCAAGGCGGCGTCGATGCGCAAGCGGCGTCCGTCGGCCTTGACGTCCTCGAGTTCATCGAACCCGCGGAACAGGCGCAGCTTGACGGCGGCGTATTGCTCGGCGTCATTCAAGTCGCGGCCATGATTCTGACTCCACTCTGCTAATGGGCCCTGCGGCAAAAAGACGCTGACGGAATATGTCAGCTTGCGGTCGGAGGTCACATCGAAGATGAACTCCGTAGCGGGAGCTTCGGCATCATCGGGCAGGGCCGCGCGCTTGCCCACAAAATAGTACTGGTACACGTAGCCCTGCGCACCGGTATAGGTCTTCAGTCGGCGGACCGTCATCCGGACATTATGGAGCTTTGGCCGCTTCTTTGTCGCGGGCAACAAAAGCATTTACCACGAAGGGCACTAAGGTTCACGAAGCAACCCCCACGCTCAATTCCCTTCGTGGAACTTCGTGTCCTGCGTGGTGATCTCAGTCTCTCCGAGACAAATCTCGCAAAGAAGAATATTGTGTGAGGCGCACGTCCATTTCCACGCGGGAGAAATGTACTTATGCTGAATCGAAGAAACTTCCTGAAAGTTGCAGGCTCGGCTACTGCCGCTACCGCCCTCGGAGTCAAGACGCACGCACTCAAGGTGCTGCCGCTGAATCCCGCCGCGCCGATCGCCGCCAACGACCACATCCAGCTCGCCCTGATCGGAGCAGGCATTCAGGGCCAGGGAGACACCAAGACCGCCGTTCAGGTCCCGGGCGTGAAGCTCGTCGCCGTGGCCGACTGTTACAACGGCCGTCTCGAACACAGCAAGGAGCTTTGGGGCAACGACATTTTCACCACGCGCGACTACAAGGAAATTCTGGCGCGCAAAGATGTTGACGCGGCGATCATCGGCACGCCCGATCATTGGCACAAGCAGATTGCCGTCGACGCCATGAAAGCCGGCAAGGACGTCTACTGCGAGAAGCCGATGATCCACGCTCATTCCGAAGGGCCCGAGATGATCGAGACTGCTAAATCAACGAACCGCATCCTGCAGATCGGAAGCCAGCGAGTCAGCTCCATTGTTTACGCCAAGGCCAAAGAGCTGCTCGCTTCCGGCGCGATCGGCCAGCTCAACATGGTCAGCGCGCACTGGGACCGCAACTCATCCATGGGCGCATGGAACTACACGGTTCCTCTCGATGCCTCGCCCGAAACCTGCGATTGGGACCGCTTCCTCGGCACCGCGCCCAGAGTTCCCTTCAACTCCGAGCACTTCTTCCAGTGGCGAAAATGGAAAGCCTACGGCACTGGGGTCGCAGGTGATCTCTTCGTGCACCTGTTTAGCGGGACGCATTTCATCACCGGCAGCAACGGCCCCACGCGCGCCATGGCTACCGGCGGGCTGCGCTTCTGGAAAGACGGCCGCGACGCCAACGACGTGCTGATGGGACTGTTCGACTATCCGCAAGGCTTCAACCTGAGCCTGCGGGTCAACTTTGTCGATGGAGGCGAAGAGAGCGAGGGCCTGGTCTTCACTGGTTCAGAGGGCACGATGGAGATCGGTTACAACTTCGTCAGCGTCAGCCGAACGCCGCGCGAAAAAGAACCGGGCCTGATGATCGGGACCTACACCGAGGCCATGCAGAAACGGATTCGCGACGCTTATCACGAGAGGTATCCCGCATCCCATCCTTCCGGTCCGCCTGCGGTCGCCGTCGAGAAGTATGCAGCTCCCGAGGGATATCGCGACAGCTACGACCACTTCACCAATTTTTTCAGCGCCGTTCGCTCACGCCAGCCGGTGGTCGAAGATGCTGTGTTTGGGTATCGCGCCGCCGGAGCAGCGTTGCTCAGCAATCTAAGTATCGACCACGGGATGGTGGTGAAGTGGGATCCAGAGACGATGAAACTGGTGTGAGAACTCCGTTGCTCGCTGTCGCGTGCGAAACATTCGTACCGCGGAGTTCGCAACGTCACACGTTCGCCATTGTCGTTCTTTCGCGATGTCACGCTCTCGCGATTGTCATCCTGAGGAGGGCGATAGCCCTCCGAAGGACCGTACGAAGCGCGTAAGGCCGCAGTGTGCTGGCCAAGATCCCGCACCCTGCATGCGCCTTGGGCATCCGCATCCACCACATCAAAGCTCGCTGGCTAATACGATCCCTCACGGCGCCTTCGTCGCCGTTCAGGATGACAAGATCACACCGCGTCTTTGCAGTTTCCGTCAGCGAAATTGGCGACCGCCACACCAGCGAAGAGCGTCAACCACGAAGGACGCTAAGGTTCACAAAGGCCCCTGAAAGATTCCTCCGTGTTCCTTCGTGTCCTCTGTGGTTCTTGCCTTTTGGCCCTTTACGCGGTTGATCAATGGCTCTTGATCAGTATCAATACGAACTGGTAGGCAATGAACGACGCAATTATCATCCCGACACAAGAAATCGTCACGCTTGGAATCCAGAAGAAAACGACCCGCAATATTTGGTTGCCGGATCGGCTGGCCATGAAGAACAGCGCAAACAAGAGGACGGCGAAGATCCAGAAGAGAGGCGAAACAACAGCCCTCCAGAGGTAAATCCCGACCCCGAACATATCCGTTGCCATTCCTGGTGTGTCTTGAGTGAACCTAAACAGTGACCGAAGACCCGTCACTAATTCGGCGAAGATGATCGCGGCCAATCCGCTGAGAATGCCCTTGAAGTAAGCCATACCGCATCACTTAGACGGGAGGATTATACCCACGATCGGCAAATAGAATCTGCGATTTTCCGCGCCTCCGGGGCGCATGGAGGGGACAACCGGGGACAGGAACGTTTTCTGCTTTCTCCGTCCCGGAGGGACGAATGAAAATAGCCCGCCAGTTCCGCTGGCGGGAATGGCCCATGGATTGTGGCCGTGCCGTAGGCACGACTGAAAGATTGTGATAGCGGTTCAAGCGTTCCTTCAGGACGCGGGTTCCATACCTCAACGTCCCCGGCGCTGAAAGCGCCGGGCTATTCTCGGACGTCCTTCCAGGACGAGAGTCGCGGACTCAGATTGTGCTCATTTCCACAGCGTGATGTGACATCTGACCTTGCGTCCACAGGCGCGTCCGCGCAATCATCGTCGAGGCCGTGACGGTGTGCCGAAGCGTAGAGCGTCCCGTTTTGGAACTCTGTTCTGCAATACACGGTACTAAGTTCTTTGAAATTAAGATTTTGCCTCTAAGCGATTGCTCTTCAAGAATTAATTTGCGATTTCCCGCTAAGTCGATGATTCCAGTAGACCAGGGGGAGAGGGGGTATTCCCGGACGATGAGGCCTGCGTCCCGTTTTGGGAAACTCGACCGACAACATTCTTCGAAGATTCCGTGGCTTCCGAATTTTCCTGCTCGTCGCGAACTCTCTCATCCGTTCAACGCTTTGGCTCTCGATTTCTCCCCGCCAACAACCTCCATTTATCCTGCTCACGCTTTTGCCGATAGCTTTTCTCAGGGAGTGCTATCGATGCCCTTGTGGGTTTGGATTGCGCTGGGAGCGCTGGCCGTCCTTGTGATCTGCGAAGAGCTGCGGATCTTCAAGGTCGATCGCGAGTGCCGCAAAAAGGACGAGATATTCCAGGCGGTCACTGAGAACGCGGCCGACATGATTGCGTTGGTCGACGTCAAGGGACATCGCTTGTACAACAGTCCGTCGTACAAACGAGTGCTCGGCTACTCTCCCGCGGAGTTGAGCGAGACGTCGTCGTTCGAGCAGATTCATCCCGACGACCGCATGCGAGTCCTGGAGGCGGCGCGGGAAGCGCGCGAGAGCGGTGTCGGCAAGCGGCTCGAGTACCGCATCAAGCACAAAGACGGAAGCTGGCGCGTCCTGGAATCGGTAGCCAGCACGATTCGCGATGGGAGAGGCGACGTGGCCAAGCTGGTCATCGTGAACCGCGACATCACCGAGCGCAAGCGCGCCGAACAGCAACTGGAGTACAACCTGTTCCACGATCTGCTCACGGGTTTGCCCAACCGACGCATGTTCATGGACCGCTTGCAGAGCGCGTTCGCACGCGTGCGCCGCGAGACGGGACGAAGTTATGCCCTGCTGCTGGCGAATGTGGATCACTTCAAGGTCTTCAACGAAGCGATGGGGACCAAAGCCGGCGATCACATCCTGACCGAGATTGCGCGCCGGCTTTCGGCGGAGATGCGGCAGGATGATGGGGCTGCGCGAGATCGCGGCGCAGCCAGCGACGCATCGCTTTTCCGTCTGGGCGCCGATGAGTTCACGATCCTGCTGGAAACCGTGGGCGATCCGAGCGACGCCATGCGCATTGCCCGCCGGCTGCAGGAAGCGGTCGCTGCGCCCTTCCCGATCGAATCGCGCGAGGTACGAGCCTCGGTCAGCGTGGGCATTGCGCTCACCACGGCCGCGCACGTGCGACCGGAAGACATCTTGAAAGACGCCGATGTGGCCATGCGCCGCGCGAAGGCGATGGGCGGTTCGCGCTGTGAAGTGTTCGACGAGGCCATGCACACGCGCGCGGTCGGGCGGTTGAAGCTGGAGTCCGACCTGCGCATGGCGCTGACGGAGCGGCAGTTCCGCATCCACTACCAGCCCGTTCTGCAACTCGACACGCGCCGGATCATGAGCTTTGAGGCGCTGCTGCGCTGGGAGCATCCGACGCAGGGATTGATCTCGCCGTACCGGTTTATCGACGCGGCAGAAGATACCGGCATTCTGGTATCGATCGGGCATTGGCTGATGGTGCAGGCGTGCCACCAATTGCGCGAGTGGGAGGTCAACGACCGCTCCGGATCACCGATGAATGTGACCGTGAATGTCTCGGCACGGCAGTTTGCCGATGCGCGGCTGGCAAACGATATTCAGGATGCGCTGCAGCAAACCGGGATCGATCCATCCCGCCTGCAACTGGAGATGACGGAGAAGATCGCGTCGGCCGATCCCAAGCTGACGGTGACCGTGCTGTCGCATCTGAAACATTTCGGGATCGGCACGGTGCTGGATGATTTCGGCACGGGATCGACTTCGCTGGTCGGGCTGACGCAGTTTCCCGTGGATGCGCTGAAGATCGACCGGTCACTGATTCGCGAGATGCAGACCGACCGCAGTGCGTCGGACATAGTGGAGTTGATCATCCTGCTGGCACACAAGATGAATCTGAAGGTGATCGCCGAAGGCATCGAGACAGCGCGGCAACTGGAGCGGCTGATCGAGTTGGGATGCGAGTACGGGCAGGGATATTTCTTCTCGCAGCCCATGGAGGCGAAGGCGGCACTGATCTTCATGCGGCAGCAGTTCGTGTCGAGGAAGAGCGCGGGCACGAGTTAACGGGCTTGATCGCTCTTAACACGATTACGCTTCGAGCGGGTTGCATGGATCCTACGCGCGCAAAACAGCGCGCTCAGGATGACAAGGCTACCTCGTACCGTTTCCGGGAGAGACTACGCGGCCGTATTCGGTCGCGCGGCTTAGGCGGTCGAACATGCGCCAGGTTTCGAGGGAAACTTTCGTGATGGCTTCTTCACCGTCGCGTTCGTTGCGCAGAAAACCTGTCATCACGCAGATCACGTAGGGACGGCCTTCAACAAAGACGATGCCGGAATCGTTGCGGACTGCTTCGAGTTCGCCCGGCTTATTGGCCACCTTGAGATCAGGCGGGAGGTCGCGCGGGATGAATGACTGCTTGTTCGTGCTGAGCATCTTGAAAAAATCGCCGGTCGACTCTTTGTTCAGCAGCTTGCCGTGGTAGATGGCGTCGAGCAATGTCATCATCTCGCGCGGTGTGGAGATGTTTTCTCGGCCTTGCTTGGCGGCTTCCAGGTCCATCATTTTGCGCCGGAGGCGCGTATGCGACAGGCCGAGTCCGTCGAGCATGGCATTGACGTTCTGCATGCCGACACGATCGATCAGGACATTGGTAGCGGAGTTGTCGCTGACGGCGACCATCATGGTGGCGAGATCGCGCAGCGTGATACGCGTGACGCCCGGTGTGAGGCCGTTCACGATGTCGCTGTCCGGAACCAGGTCGGAAGTCTGCACAGTGTAGAGATCGGTCAGCTTGAGCTTGCCCTGCTGGGCCTGCAAATAGAGGTTGGCGAGAACCGTGATCTTGATCGAGCTGGCCTGGGCAAAGACCTCGTCTTCGCGCAGGAAGTAATGATCACCCGTGGTCAAGTCCTCGATTGCGACTCCCATGACGCCGTCGAGGTTCCGGTCAACCTGTTCGATCTTTGATTCCAGTTTCTGCCAGAGAACCTTTTGTTTGGCCGAGGGAGCGCTCTGGGCGAGGCATGTCGAGAGAAGTAAGAAAAAGCAAAGAAGACGTTGCATGGCAGCGGTTTCCGAGAGCAGACGATTGTAGCAGGGGGAAGTCAGGGATCGGAGCCGGTGCGATAGGTGATCTGGGTCTCGATTTGGAGGAGTCCAAGGTTTCCGCACCGCGTCAGAATTTGTGCCCCCTTCCTAACATTTCTGGCCTACTTGCCGATGAGAAAACTGAGCAACCATGAATGCCTCCGTCAAAACCGCTCCGGCCGAGAAACCAGGCTCCTGCCTGGCGCGACAACCGATTCTGAACAAGGACGAAAAGGTGCTGGGTTACGAACTTTTGTTCCGGGAAAGCCTCGAGGAGAACCAATTCAACTCCGACTTTGAAGGAGGCACCCGCAGCATCATCGACACGCTCAACGTCATGGGCCTGGATGTGGTGTGTGATGGACGGCTGGCATTCATCAACTGCACGCACGAGATGTTGTTGAAGGAATTTTTCCTGTTGCTGCCGGCAGAAAAGACGGTGATCGAGATCCAGGAGAGTGTTCCGGCCGACGACGGTTTGGTCGCGGCGTGCGACCGGCTCAAGCTCGCGGGCTACCAGATTGCGCTCGACAACTTTGTGCCCGGGGATCCGCGGGAAGTTCTGCTTCCCTACGCCGACTATCTCAAGGTCGATATCCGGCGGGCCACGCAGCAGCAGTGCGCGGCTCTCGCGCGGCATGTGGGCAAGGTCTGCCTGTTGGCGGAGAAGGTGGAGACCCGTCTGCAGTTCATTACGGCGCTGAAAGACGGGTTCACCCTGTTTCAAGGGTACTTTTTCCGGCATCCCGAACGGATGCGGGCGCGGCACATTCCTGCGAACCAGGCTAGCCAGTTGCGGCTGCTGAAGGCCGTCTCGGCTCCGGAAGTTGATCTGGACGCGGTGGAAGAGCTGATCAAGCAGGATGCCTCTCTGTGCTACCGGCTGCTGCGCTACTTGAACTCGCCGATGCTGGGAATTTCGAATACGGTGCAATCCGTCCGCCACGGCATTACTCTGCTGGGACAGCGCGAACTGGTCCGATGGATACGGATGGCGACCACGCTGATTATGGGGCAGGAAAAATGCTCCGACCTGGTTCTGGCGTCGCTGGTGCGGGCGCGCTTCTGCGAGCTTATTGCGCCCAAGGTGAATCACGGTTCCTGCGACCTTTTCCTGATCGGAATGTTCTCTCTAATGGACGCGATCCTGGAAGTCCCGATGGGCGTAGTGATCGAAGGTCTCGCCTTCGATGCCGAGACCAGAACCGAGTTGCTGGGAATGAAGACGGGGAAAGACACTCCGCTCTCTCCTATTTACGAACTGATGGTGTCGCGCGAGATGGGAGAGTGGGACGTCGTGGCGAGGCACGCGAAGAAGCTCAATGTGTCATTGCCTTTTGTGAACAGGGCGTTTAACGAAGCGGTCAGTTGGGCTCACCAGATGACGACTGCGGCTCCGAGCGAGAAACAGTAGCGAATGTCTCGTGACGACTTCGTGGCTGGCATGGACTTTGGCTCCTGCTCGTATCCCTATTGCTCGCTTCGCTCGCTCAGGGGACAGCCGAGGCGGCTGTCCCTACAAACACCACTTAGCCTTCGATTTTGGCTTCGCGCAATTGCCTCACCGCGGTCTCAGAGGTGACGGGAGAGTAATACACCTCTTTAAAGGTGTACGACTTTGCCTTGGAGGGCACCACGGGCATGATCTCGATGTGCCAGTGGTAGTCGTCGTCGATGGTCTTCCAGTATCCCAGATTCTTCGAAGGATGCAGGGTGCTGGGCGAGGAGTGCAGGACGAGGTGGAAATCTTCAGTGACGGTGCGAACTCGCTGCAAAGTCCGCCGAAGGAGAGCGGCCAGATTCATTCGCAGACCCGGTTTGTTCAAGCCCGTACGCTCGAAAGAAGAGTCGTGGTTGCGCGGCAGGATCCAGGTTTCGTAGGGAACGCGTGGGGCGTAGGGACCTAAGGCCAGGTAGTCGCCGCGGACCTCAATAACGCGCAGGGCCTGGCGCTCTTCCTGCTGGATGATGTCGCAGAACACGCAGCGCTCTTTGCCGACGAAGTATTCGCGTCCGGCGCGGAGTTCGTAGAGAACACGCCGCGGAACGAACAGCGTTGCCGTGAGCTGTGAGGTGGGGTGACTGAACTCCTGTCCCGCATTCTTGCCGTAATCCTTGAAGAGGCTGACGTACTTGATGCGCGGGTCGCGCTTGAGGTCGAGGATGCGTTCGGCGGCGAGACGTAGGAAGTGGGCGATTTCCTCGTCGCTGGCATTCCAGAGGTGGCGGTCATGATTCGGATTCTCCACCAGCACTTCATGTGCCCCCACTGAGTGCATGCGATCGTAGAGGCCGTCCCCGCGGCGACCAGGCTCGCCTTCGATATGGTAGAGAGGCTTGGGGTGGACCACGGAACGCGCCGACCACGCAGCGCCCGGGGCACTCGGAGTTTTGGCGATGACGTGCAGGTGGGAATCGGAACAGAAAGGGCAAGGCGCGTCGGGACGCGATCCGGCATCGCCCGGATCGTCCCCGGTCATAACCCAGGACCGCGTGATGGGATCTTTACGAAGTTCCATGTGAACAGGCAAGGAGAACACCGAGGGAGAAGGGTCGTCAACTGCCATTTGGTGCGGAAATTTGCGAGGGACGGATGGGAAATCGGACAGAGAAGAGGAATAGACGTTTGTTATAATCCGCCGAAGCCCGCTTAGATGACCGAGCCGTCCACTCCGCTGATGCGGCAGTATGCTGCCGTCAAGAAAGAACATCCCACTGCGCTTCTGTTCTTCCGCCTGGGAGACTTCTACGAACTGTTTTTTGATGACGCGATCGTGGCGTCGAAAGAACTGCAGATCACGCTGACTTCCCGCAACAAAGAAAAAGGAATCGCGGTGCCAATGTGCGGCGTGCCCTATCACGCGGCGGAGGGGTATATCGGGAAATTGATCCGGCGTGGATTCAAGGTCGCAATCTGCGAGCAGATGGAGGACCCGCGGCTGGCGAAGAAGTTAGTGCGGCGGGAGGTGACGCGAGTTGTCACGCCGGGGACGGCGGCGGATTCGTCGCTGGGATCTGAAGAGAACAACTTTTTGGCCGCGCTGGCGCAGGTAGGAGACTGCGTGGGGTTTGCGGCGTTGGATTTGTCGACTGGGGAGTTTCGGGCTACGGAGTTTTCCGGGGAAGGAGCGATGCGGCGGGTGCAGGAAGAACTGGAGCAACTGCGGCCGAAGGAATTGCTGTTTGGGTCGGCGGCACCTTTGTTCGAGAACGCCGGGGCTAAGCCGCTTGGCTTCGCCCCTTCGACCGCACTCAGGGCAGGCGTCACGGGAAAGCCGAGCCGGCTGTCGCTACATAGTTTGTCATTCACTGAAACTCCTCTTGAGGATTGGATTTTTTCGCCCGACCACGCGCTGCCTTTGCTCGAGAATCATTTTGGCGTGTTGTCATTGGAAGGCTTTGGGCTGGCTGGACGAACTGCGGCGGCGGCGGCGGCAGGGGCCATCCTTTATTACGTGCGCTCGACGCAGCGGGGGTCGCTGGATCACGTTGACCGTATTGGCTGGTACGAGCGGCAGAACTGCCTGGTGCTCGATGCGGTGACCGTGCGCAATCTCGAATTGATCGAACCGCTTTTTGCCGGGACCGATGCGGGTGTGACTCTGTTCCGCTCGATCGACGCGGCCGTAACACCGATGGGAAAGCGATTGCTTCGGGCCTGGCTGCTGCGGCCGTCACTGGACTTGGCGGAGATCAATGCCCGGCTGGATGCGGTTGAGGCGGGAGTCAAGGACATCATTGCGCGCGAGGAATTGCGTCGGGCTTTGGATGGTGTACTGGATCTGGAGCGACTGCTGAGCCGCGTCACGCTGGAGACGGCGAATCCGCGGGACGTGCTGGCTCTGGCCGCGTCGCTGCGGAAGATTCCTGCGATCAAAGGAGCGGTAGCGCGTCTGACGGCGGCGCGGTTGCAGGCGCTGCATAAGGCGCTCGATGAATTGAGCGATCTCCGCGAGCGCATTGAGAAGACGATTGTGGCAGAGCCGCCGTTGAGTTTTGCCGACGGGGGCGTGATCGCCGCGGGAATCGATGGCGATCTCGATGAACTGCGAGAACTCTCGCGCAACAGCAAGGCCGTGCTGGCGCAGATCGAGCAGCGGGAACGCGGGCGGACGGGAATTTCCTCGCTGAAGGTGAAATTTAATTCTGTCTTCGGATACTACATCGAGGTATCGAAGGCGAATTTGCATCTGGTGCCGCAGGACTATGACCGGAAGCAGACGCTGGTCGGGGCAGAGCGGTTTACTACTCCTGAGTTGAAGGGGTATGAAGCGAAGATTCTCGACGCACAGGAGAAGATCGTCGAGATCGAGCGGCGGCTCTTTACCGAGTTGCGGACGGCGATTGCGGCGGAGGCAAAGCGGATCCGGCAAACAGCATTGGCACTGGCTGAGGTGGATGTGCTCGGGTCATTAGCGCATGTTGCGGCGCTGCGGAGTTACTGCCGGCCGCAGTTTGCCGAGAAGTCCGGCGAGTTGGAGATTATCGAGGGCCGGCATCCGGTAATAGAGCAGCAGGAACTTGCCGGTGGTAGTGAGCGGTTTGTGCCCAATGATCTCTACCTGAATGACACAACTCACAATATTCTGTTGCTGACCGGGCCGAATATGGGTGGTAAGTCGACTTATTTGCGGCAGACCGCGTTGATTGTCATTCTGGCGCAGATGGGATCGTTTGTTCCGGCGCGGTCGGCGAAGCTCAGTATTGTCGACCGAGTGTTTACCCGCATTGGCGCGAGCGACAACCTGGCTCGCGGGCGCTCGACGTTCATGGTCGAGATGACGGAGACAGCGGCGATTCTGCATACGGCGACGGCTCGGTCGCTTATCCTGCTCGATGAGGTGGGGCGCGGTACCTCAACTTATGATGGACTGGCGATTGCGTGGGCGGCGGTGGAGCATCTGCATGGGCGGGTGCGGGCGAAGACTTTGTTTGCCACGCATTATTTCGAGTTGACCGAACTGGCCGAGCAGTTGGAGGGCGTGAAGAATTATCACGTATCAGTAAAGGAGACGGGTGGCGGGATCGTCTTCCTCAGGAAGGTTGAGCCGGGGGCGGCGGATCGCAGTTATGGAATTGAAGTCGCAAAGCTGGCTGGCTTGCCGAATGAAGTCGTCGAACGGGCGCGCGAGGTACTGGTGCAGCATGAGTTCGCCGAGCAGCAGGCAACGGCACATCTGTCGCCGGGGGCGAGTCATCCGGCGGCGCAGCTGACGATTTTTACACCCCTCTCGCAGCCGGTGCTGGAGAAATTGCGGGATGTGGATTTGAATCGGCTGACGCCTCTGGAGGCGCTGAATTTGCTGGCTGAGTTGAAGAAAGAGATCTAACCACAGAGGACACAGAGGTTCACAGGGGGGCTTCTGGCACTAAATATTGGACAATTGATGATTGTCGGGTTCGATGGCACGGAGGTCACGCCGCCGCTTGCTTCTCTGCTGAAGCGACTGCAGCCGGCCGGCGTCATCCTCTTCGCCCGCAACATCAAGAGTGCTGAGCAGACCTGGCAGCTTTTGCGCGAGTGCCAGAAGTGTGTTGAGTCGCCGCTGTTTACCTGCATTGATCTTGAAGGCGGAACTGTGGATCGGCTTCGCGATGCGTTGGGGCCTGCTCCTTCGGCGGCAGAGGTGTTTGCCGTGGATGATCCCAAGCTGTTTCGCAGGCACGGGCGGATCATCGGAGAGAACTGCCGGGCACTCGGCTTCAATGTCGATTTTGCTCCGGTGCTTGATTTGGCGTTTGAAACATCGCGACCGGTCATGGGCTCGCGGGTGGTTTCGGCGGATCCGGATGCGAGCGTGGCATATGCGCGCGAGTTTCTTGCTGGGCTGAAGGCCGCGAAGGTGCTTGGATGCGGCAAGCATTTCCCGGGACTCGGCGAGGGCCAACTGGACAGTCATCATGAATTGCCGGTGATCGAGAAATCGTTGAAGCAGCTCTGGGCCGAGGATCTCGTTCCTTACAGTGTGCTGCGGCGCCAACTTCCCTTTGTGATGGTGTCTCACGCGGCGTATCCACAAGTCACGAAGACCAGAATTCCGGCGTCGCTCTCGAAGATATGGATCACCGACATTCTGAAGAAGCGCATCGGATACCGCGGGTTGGTGGTGTCGGACGATCTGGAGATGGGCGGAGTCTTGTCGGCGGCGCCTGTGGGTGAGGCGGCGGTCGAGTTCATTCGGGCGGGCGGCGATCTGTGCCTGATCTGCCATCGCGAGGATCGCATTCTTGAGGCACATGAGGCCTTGCTCATAGCGGCCAAGCGTGACAGGAAGTTCGCCACGCGCATGGCGGAATCTTCGCGACGTGTGCTTGGTTTCAAGAGGAAGTGCGGGCCGCTGCTAAAGCTTGGGAAGGCACCTTCGGCGGCAACGATCGAGAAGTTGACGCGGAACCTCTGGGAATTTGGCGAACAGGTGCGGCTGGGCCCCTTGAGCCGCAGAGAAGATCGGCGGCGGAGGGGATGAGCAAGAACGGAATGATCGTAGCCGGGGTGATGAGTGGGACTTCCGCGGATGGGATCGATGTGGCGCTTGTCCAGATCACCAAATCTAAACCGCACGCGCGGGTCGGCCGTGCCCACGCCATCAAGTTTCTTGGTCACATGCAGTTTCCCTATCCTGCAAAAGTTCGTGCCAGCATACTCGGCGCGATGAATGCGCGCACCGCTAGCGTCGCCGATCTCGCGCGGCTCAACTTTCTGCTCGGGGAACTGTATGCGGACGCAGTTTTGGACACGCAGCGGCGATTCCGAGCGCAAGCGGATCTCGTCGGATGCCACGGACAGACTCTCTATCATCAGGGAGAGGCGCAGAGTTTTCTGGGGCACAAGGTAGCGACGACCTGGCAGACCGGCGAAGGGGCGATGATTGCGGCGCGAGTGGGAGTGCCGGTGGTGTCGGATTTCCGTCCCGCCGATATGGCGGCGGGGGGCAAGGGTGCACCTCTGGTTCCGTTCCTTGATTACATGTGGTTTCGCGATGCACGGGTTGGTCGGATTGTGCAGAACATCGGCGGGATCGCGAATCTGACGGCGATTCCAGCGGGAGCGCGTCCCGAACATGTTCTTGCGTTCGATACTGGACCTGGGAACATGGTGATCGATGCTGTCACGCAGGAGCTGTTCCGTAAAGCGTTCGATCGTGATGGGAAGATTGCGGCCTTCGGAGAATTGATAGAGCCCGTACTCAGGCGAATTCTGAGTGGCGCATTCTTCCGGGCGAAACCTCCGAAGACCGCGGGACGGGAAGAATTTGGGCGCGAGTTTGTGGTGGAGTTCTTGCGACTCTGTCGCGGAACGCGCAAGCAGGATGTGGTCGCGACGGCGACCGCCTTATCTGCGCGGTCGATTGCAGATGCCATCCGCCGATTTGTGATTCAAGGAAGACCCACTTCTCCCAAAACCGGGGAGAAGTGGGGCACCCAAAACGGGGCGGGTCTTCGCGAGATTATTCTTTCTGGTGGCGGGGCGCGGAATGCCACGCTCGTCGGGATGCTTGCGGAACTGCTGGCACCTCTGGGCATTGTGGTGCGGTTCTCGGACGAGTTTGGGCTGCCTTCTGACGCGAAGGAAGCGGTGGCGTTTGCAGTGCTGGCTTATGAGACATGGAATCGGCGGACTTCCAATGTGCCGTCGGCTACCGGGGCGAAACGGGGGGCTGTGTTAGGGAAGATTTCGTATGCGTGAAATCGCTGACCTCGGACGTCGGACCTCAGACGTCGGGAGCCGAGACCCGAGGTCTAAGGTCCGATGGCTTCTCGCGGTTGTGTTCTGTTGCCTCCTCTTCCCTGTTCTCTCCTGCTCTTCCAAGCCTGATGCAAGCACGCTGGTCATGCTCATTGAGTCGAGTCCAACGAATCTGGACCCGCGCGTGGGCATCGATGGGCAATCGGAGAACATCGACAATCTGATCTTTGACGATCTCCTGACCAAAGGCGACGACTTGAATGTCGCGCCTGGCTTGGCGGAGCGCTGGGATATCCCCGATCCGCTGACCTATGTGTTTCATTTGCACGCCGGGGTGAAGTTTCACGATGGGCGTCCTCTGACCTCGCGCGATGTGAAGTGGACATTTGATTCGCTGCTGCAGGGCAAGATTCGCAGTACTAAGGCGGCCGTCTACAAGTATGTCGATCGAATCGAGGCGCCGGACGAAAGCACCGTCACCTTCCACATGAAAGAGCCGGACGCGACGTTGCTCTGGAATCTTTCCGACGGGGCGATGGGCATCGTGCCCTATGGGAGCGGCGACGAGATCACACTTCATCCGATTGGCTCGGGGCCATTCAAGTTCGTCAGCGCCGAAACGGATCGAGAAGTAACCGTTGAGCGAAACGATGAGTACTGGGGAGGTCCGCCGAAGCTGGCGCGAGTGCGCTTTGCGGTTGTGCCGGACGAGACGACCGAGGCGCTGGAATTGCGCAAGGGGAGCGGGGACATCGCCATCAACGCGCTCACGCCCGATACGGTCGTCACCCTTCAAAAGAACTCCAACCTGAGTGTGGAGCACGGTGGCGGCACGCGGCTGGCTTACCTGGGCTTCAATCTTCGTGATCCGATTCTGAAAGATGTCCGTGTGCGGCAAGCAATTGCCTATGCGCTCGACCGGCGGCCCATGATCGAGTACCTGTGGCGCGGTCTAGCGCAACCGGCGCGCAGCATTTTGCCGGCGCAGAGCTGGGCTTACAACGGAGACGTACCGGCGTACGAGCATGATCCCGAGAAGGCGAAACGAATTCTCGATGCAGCGGGATATCCGGCGGTAAATGGCGTGCGGTTTCACATCACCATGAAGACTTCAACCGATGCGAACACCCGGCTGATGGTGGCGGTCATGCAGCAGCAGTTACGCGACGTCGGAATTCAACTCGACATTCGCAGCTTCGAGTTCGCGACGTTCTTTTCCGACGTGCAGCATGGCGCGTTTCAGATGTATGGGCTGCGCTGGATCGGCGGGAACGAAGATCCGGACATCTTTGAATATGCGTTTCACTCTTCGAAGTTTCCGCCGAATGGGGCAAATCGCAATTACTATTCCAACCCGAAGGTCGATGCGCTGATCGACAAGGCACGGCGGGAAATCGATCCGAAGGCGCGGAAGCCGCTATACGCCGAGGTGCAGAGCATTCTGGCGCAGGATCTGCCTTACATCAATTTGTGGTATCTCGACAATGTCATGGTGCACACCAACCGGGTGCGGAACCTGCGGCTGAATCCGGCGGGGAATTTCGATTTCCTTCGCACCGCGGAACTCATTGCCCCTTAAGCAAGTGCGCAGTTCCGAAATCGAACCACAGTAATGGTCTGCCCACAACATTTTGCTTCCGACGGTTCGCAAAAGGAGCATAATGCGATTCAGGAGCCGTGCTCCTCGAGGTATGCCGTGAAAGACGCCGGAGCCTGGCGATCAAGGTTCCATCTTTCGGTTTGCGTTTGTTGCTTATGGGCCCTGACGGCTGTGGCTCAGATTTCCAGTACTCCTGAAGTTCCCTCCCAATTCAAGCTCGACATGGAGACAGCGGCACGGCTGAAGCCCGAGTTGATGGCGCAGAGCGTAGCTGCTGCCGGGCACTATGCGACGGGACGGCTCGTGTTCGAGCGGCTGATCCAGCAGGTGCAACCTGCGTCCAGCGTCAAGGTCACGTGGCAGCTGCGAATCGTCGAAAACGATGGACTCAACGCGTATTCGTCGCCCGATGGAACCGTCTACCTGGAGAATGGGCTGGCGACGATGGTGGGACCGAGCGCCGGACTCTGGGCTGCGATCCTGTCCCACGAGATCGCGCACGTCGTGCGCCGCGATTGGGCACGGCGATACTTGTATCAGAAGGTCCTGGAAACCAGCGGCAGCCAGAATATTGTGCTGGGTGATCCCGGAGTGCCTCAGGCTAGCTGGAGTAGTTCGGAAAAGGCTTCCGCCGACTTGGGACGATTTTGCCGGCAGATGGAACTGGAGGCCGACCATGAAGGGCTGATGCTGATGGCGCGGGCCGGGTACCATCCAGATTTCGTACCCGCCCTGCACCATCTTCTGCACGCGCACAGCAGCGGGCCTAAG
Source organism: Terriglobia bacterium (assembly GCA_020073385.1). Lineage (GTDB taxonomy): Bacteria > Acidobacteriota > Terriglobia > Terriglobales > Acidobacteriaceae > Sulfotelmatobacter. Next base: position 41,716 of record JAIQFH010000009.1, read on the forward strand.
ACTGCATCGTTGTACGCGATGCATCCGTGCTGGGAGGAACGAGATCACGAATTGGGCGGAGCATACACGAAAGCCAGCATCGAATTTGAGCACCGATGGCGCGAGTGGTATGCATCGCCGGGAGGAAATCCGCCAGTCGTCGTGTTCGCCGATTCACCGTTAGTCAAGAAGCATGGCTCCAAGGAGTGGGAGATCCAGATACCGATGCACTGCCAGAATCTGGCGGGGGCGGTGGAAGTGGTTGTGCGCGCCGATCCGGGGCGGAAAGAAATCATGCGACTTGGAGAACTCTCGGATACGGAAGATCGCGAGTATGAAGTCCGGCAGCTGACCGGATGTACCTCTCCTCGAACCACCGTCGTATTCGAGCTTGCGGACCTGGTGGCCAAGCAAAAGCCTGGGACCCAGTGGACTGATGTGTACGTGATCGACGGCTGGGGCTCGGTGCTGGCACGTGCGGACTTGCCGAAGTTGCCTCAGTAGCAGACTAGAGTTCGTGTATAGATCGGGTGTCTGGACCAAAGCGATACCTTCGGGGGCCAAAGCCCGCATCATCTCTGTCGGTGGACCGCGCGGCTTAAGCCGCGCCCTTTCAAAACCACTCATTACATAGCTTTCATGCCGTCGAAGAAAAACTTGTCGAGCTGCGCTTGACGGACAGCCGATGGCGGCTGTCCCCACATTCTCTGTTACTATCGAATTTTGGGCATCTTATGCGCATTCTTTTCATTGGGGACATTTTTGGACGGCCGGGACGCACGATCGTGAAAGACCGTCTGCCGGAGATCGTACGTTCGCGCCACATCGATCTGATCATCGCGAATGGGGAAAACTCGGCAGCAGGTTTTGGCATCACTCCGGCACTTGCCGAGGAATTGTTCGAACTGAATATCGACGTCATCACCACCGGGAATCACATCTGGGACAAACGTGAGATCGTCGACTACTTCCAGATGGTCGAAGGAAACGGGCACGGGCCGGCGCGGCGCGTGTTGCGGCCAGCGAATTATCCCGCCGATATGCCCGGATCTGGCCTATATGAAGGCATGAAGGGCAAAGTTCCTTACGCGGTGATCAACCTGCAAGGGCGCGTGTTTATGGCATCGAACGATGATCCTTTTCGCGTTGCGGATCAACTTTTGCAGAAGATCAAGGCCAAGGTGATTCTCGTGGACATGCACGCGGAGGCAACTTCGGAAAAGATTTCACTCGGCTGGTACCTGGATGGGAGAGTCACAGCGGTGGTGGGCACGCACACCCACGTGCCCACGGCGGATGAACGAGTGCTGCCGAACGGAACGGCGTACATCACCGACGTCGGAATGAGCGGGCCTTATGATGGCGTGATCGGGGTTAAGAAGGAGTTGGTCGTGGGCAAGTTCCTGAATGGAATGCCGGTGCGGTTTGAGCCCGCGACCGGCGATGTGCGGCTGTGCGCTGTGGTCATTGAGTGTGACGAGACGACTGGCAAGTCGCAGAAGATCGAACGGTTGATGTTGACTTAGGTTGCCTGATCTTTCACCAACGCTGACCGACTTTAGTAAAGTCAAAATCCCCGTCCCTTCGACTTCGCTCAGGGCAGGCTCTGTCGCACAAAACGCGACAAGAATGGGGCACCCTCAGATTTTCTCCTACAACTAGCAAGTATTCATTCCACCGCGCAAGATCGAGCTTTTTTGGCGTTCTTGGGTTGTGACCAGAGGTACTACGGACTACCGGTCACTCATCAACGGAACAAAAGCACGATAAAATCAGAAACAATGTCCTTTAAGTTGCCCATCTTGGCGGCAGGATTACTGGCTGCAACGATTGGGGTTTCGTTCGCGCTGGCCAACGAACCTTCGCCAGCGCCTCCCGCTACCTGCAGTAATGGAGTTCCGGGCGGAGTCAGTTGCATCACAACCAAGAAAGACCTCAAGAATGCGCAGGAAGCCTTCAAGCGAGGTATCAAACTTCATAAGAGTCAGAGATTTGAAGATGCCTTGGCTCAGTTTGACGAGGCGACGCGGCTGGTTCCACAAAGCCGGGAGTATCTGACCGCGCGCGAAGTGCTCCGATCGAAGCTGGCGTTTGATCACATTCAACGTGGGAATGCCCTGTTACTGGAAGAGGCGCGAATACGGGCTGCTACTGAATTTCGCGCGGCGCTCGCTCTGGATCCGGAGAATCAGTTTGCGCAGGAACGGTTGCAGGAGGCTACACAGCAGTTTTCGCCGATCCTCCAGACAAAGGTGCCTGGGCACTGGGAAGAATCCGAGGAGATCCATCTCGAACCAACCAATGATTTAGCGACGTTTCATTTCAGCGGCGACGTGAAGTCGCTGTTCAGCGAACTGGCTGCCGCTTACAAGATCACGGTGCAGTTTGACGATTCCTTGCAGACACGCCAAGTACGTTTCAATGTTGACAATGTCGATTTCTTCACGGCGCTGAACCTGGCAAGCAAGGTGAGCAAGACTATGTGGGCGGCTCTTGATGCCCACCAGATGCTGATTCTTGCCAACAACGCAGAGAACCACAGGCAATACGATCGCATGTCACTGCGGAGATTCATTCTGCCGCCGCATTCGACGCCTCAAGAAGCGACCGAGATCGTGAATACGATGCGGCAGATTTTTGATCTGCGCAACTTGAGTTCAGGGCAAACCGCCGACACGGTAGAAGTACGCGGACCGCAGCGGGCGGTCGAGGCCTGCGCCCGGCTGCTGGGCCAACTCGGCAATCCCAAGCCGCAGGTGATGATCGATGTGCGCGTCTACCAGATCAGTCACATGCTCACCCGGAATATCGGAGTGCACATTCCGTACACGTTCAACATGTACAACATTCCGGCAGGGGCGCTGGCAGCGCTGGGCGGACAAAACATACAGGACTTGATTAACCAGTTAATTGCTTCGGGTGGAATCAACCAGGCAGGCAGCACTTCGCTCGCAGGTTTGCTCTCGCAGCTCACCGGGCAACAGAATTCGATCTTCAGCCAGCCGCTGGCGACGTTCGGAGGCGGCCTAACGTTCATGGGGCTGAGCCTCGATAAGTTCGCGGCACAATTGTCGGTCAACGAATCGTGGGTACGTAGTCTCGACGATGTATCGTTGCGCGCCGGCCAGGGAACGGATGCAAACTTCCATCTAGGGCAGCGGTATCCGATTTTGAATGCGAGCTATGCGCCCATCTTCAATTCGCCGCAGATTTCCCAGGTGCTGGGGAACCAAAGTTATATTCCGCCGATTCCTTCGATTAGCTACGAGGACCTTGGACTGAATCTGAAAGCGAAGCCCACCGTTCATGCTGATGGCACAGTCAGCCTGCAGCTTGAATTGCAGGTGCGCTCGCTGACTGGACAATCCGACAACGGCGTGCCGGTAATCTCGAACCGCGAGTACAAAGCGAGCATCAATCTGAACGACGGTGAGCCTGCTTTCGTGGCGGGTGAGGTCTCCAATAGCGACGTAAAGTCCATGAGCGGGCTTCCGGGGCTCGGGTTCATTCCCGGGCTGAACATGGCCATGACCAATAACACCAAGCAGATCGATTACGACGAACTAATGATCGCCATAACGCCGCATGTGATTTCCAACTTCGACCGCAGCACGAACGAGATCTGGCTGAGCGAGAAGTAGCAAAACCGGCGTCGGACGTGAGGCGTCGGGCTTCATAGGCGACTTCGACTAGCGATCCCCGATCTGCCGGACGCCAGACTCCTCTCTACTTCGCTTCTTTTGCGGCGAAATCCACCAGGCTCTTGTAAACCTCGGACAGGCGATTATCAAAGCTGCCGATCTTGCGGCCGTTGACGTAGAGCGTGGGCGTGCCACTCACGTCGACTTTCTTGCCCAGAGCGATGGAGGCATCAACGCGCGCTTTCGTTTCCGGTTGCGTGGCGCAAGCGGCGATCTCAGAACCCTTGACGCCCGCGCCATCAGCCAGCGCGGTGAGTTTTTCGTCGGCGTTCTCGGCGGTAATTTCCGCTTGGGTCTCATAGGTTTTCGAAATGAATTTCCAGAAAGCGTCGTTCGATGCGCGGCCGACGCAGTCGGAGTAGGCGGCGCCCTTGGCGGCCCAGTTGTGCATCTCCAGCGGGAAGTTCTGAAAGACGAACCGCGCCTGCGGCTCGGCGGCTACGAGTGCTTCGATTGTGGGCTGCGCGGCTTTGCATGCCGGGCACTGCAGATCCCCGAACTCCACGATGGTCACGGCCGCGTCTTTGGGTCCGCGAGAGGGGCCGGTGATTCCCTTCTCGAGGACCTTCTTGGCGGGATCGAAGGGCTTGGCTCCGAAAGGAATGATGTCGCCAACCAGGGCGCGCTCACCATCCGGCGACACGTAAAACCGTGACACCTGCTGGCCTTGCTGGCTGGCAAGCACGACTGTGACCTCAGCGAGTCCCTGAATCGGAGAAGGCCGTATGCTGGAGATCTTCCACGTCATGTCGGATTGATATCCGAACTGCTCGTGAAGGAACGACTCTACCGTCGCTTCCGAGGGAAGATCGGCAGTGGCGTGGGTTCCGAGCTTCTCGGCAGGCTTGGATGCGGGTGTAGTCTTCTGCGAAGCCTGGCCAAGAAGGAGGCTGCCGGTGAGCAGAAGAAGAATGGAGGTCGTGTTAAGCAGAACGCGCATGGATTCCTTTCGTGTCATAAGTGCATGGATCTCGGGAAACTCGGTTACAACTTACCTAGGATACGTCAGATTCGCAGCTCATATTTCCGACTTGGCGGCAATGGGAATGCGGCGGCCGTAGCCAAAGGCCTTGGGAGAAATTTTGAGGCCAGGGGCGGCCTGTTGTCGCTTGTACTCAGCGCGATCGACCATCCGGATCACGCGGCGAACGGTCTCAACGTCGATGCCGCGGTCGGCGGCGATGCGCTCGGCAGCGTGCGAATCTTCCACATAATCTTCTAACACGGGATCGAGAACCTCGTAGGGCGGTAGCGAATCGCTATCTTTTTGGTCGGGCCGCAACTCTGCTGAGGGCGGCTTTTCAATGGAGGCCCGCGGAATCACGGGACGCCGCGAATTCACGTATTCAGCCAAGCCGTAGACCAGGGTTTTCGGGACGTCGGAGATGACCGCCAGACCGCCGACCATGTCGCCGTACAGTGTGCAGTATCCGACACCGAGTTCGCTCTTATTGCCGGTCGAAAGCACGATGGCGCCGAGCTTGTTGGAGAGCGCCATCAATAAAGTGCCGCGAGCGCGGGACTGAATGTTCTCTTCCGTGACGTCTTCTTTGAATCCGGAGAACACATCCTGCAGCGTCTGGCGGTAAGCCTCGTAGGCTGGATTGATCGTAAGCAGTTCGAAGCGGATGCCGAGATTTTTGGCCAGCGTACGGGCGTCGTCGATGGAACCCTGAGACGAGTAGGGCCCGGGCATACCGACGCCGATGACGTTCTCGGGACCGACGGCATCGGCGGCAATGACAGCCGTCAGCGCGGAATCAATGCCGCCGCTGAGGCCGATGATGGCTTTCTGAAATCCGCACTTGCGGATGTAATCGCGCGTGCCCAACACCAGGGCGGAATAGGCGCTGCCTTCATCCCCTGGGATCTGTTCGTGCATCTCGCCGGTGAGATCCTGGGAATCGAAATAGATCAGGTCTTCTTCGAACGAACGCCCCTGCGCGATCACCTTGCCTTCGCCATTGAGCACCAGGCTTGAGCCGTCAAAGACCAGACTGTCGTTGCCCCCGACTTGATTCACCAGAGCAACGGGAACCTTGTGCTGGCGGGCGATGCTGGCCAGCAGGTCACGGCGGAATTCGCGTTTGCCGATCCAAAAAGGCGAGGCGGAGATATTGAGCACAAAAGTTCCGCCTTCGTGAATGAGCGATTCGACGGGATCAATCGTGTAGAGACGCTTGGACCAGAATTGTTTGTCGTTCCAGGCATCCTCGCAAATGGTCAGCGCCATGCGGTTGCCGCAGAAGGGGAAGAGTTGCTGGCTTTTCGCGGGCGCGAAGTTGCGCATCTCGTCGAAAACGTCGTAGGTGGGCAGGAGCATTTTCGACTGCAGGAACGCGATCTTGCCGTCCATCAACAGGGCGGCGGAGTTCATCACTGACTTGCCGGTGTCGGAATCAGCGGGTGTCACCAGACCGCAGATGACGGCGATGCCGGTGGTGGCAGCGGCGATGCGGTTTGCCGATTCCCGATTGCGTGCGACAAATGCGGGGCGCTCGACCAGGTCGCGGGGAGGATAGCCACACACTGACAATTCCGGAAACAGAATCAGTCCGGCGCCGGCGGTCCTGGCCCTTTGCGCGAAATCGATGATCTTGCCGGCGTTGCCGGAGAAATCCCCGACCGTGGGATTGATCTGTCCAAGCGCGATCTTCACAAATTAAGTGTAAAGCCTCTCGCCATGGGCTTGCGAACCTCGGATTTCGAACGCAGATTCATCTTTTACCAGGAAGACTTGCGAAACCTGCTACAATATCGATTTTGTACAATCCGGAGGTAGTTTGATGCCCCTGCTAAGGCCGTCCCAGAAGTTGTGCCTTGTACTTTTCTGTTCTCTACTCCTGACCCCTTCACTCATATCTATCGCTTCCGCTCAGTCCGACGGCAAGTCCCATGCGTGGATGAATACTGGTTTCTCCCCTGACGAGCGTGCGTCGATGGTTGTCAAAGAGATGACCCTCGACGAGAAAATCCAGATGATGCATGGGACTGGTATGGTTGGGTTAAGCCCCATGAGCCCGCTGGCGGTGCATTCGAACGGGGGCGCGGGTTACGTGGTCGAGATTCCGCGGCTGGGGATTCCGGCGATCCAGATGTCGGACGCGGCCTACGGCGTGCGTATGAGTGGCGAAAATGGGCGCTACTCGACAGCGCTACCCTCGTGCGTCGCGGGCGCTGCCAGTTGGGATTTGCAGGGCGGATTCGAATACGGCGCGTTGATCGGGCGCGAACTGCGCGCGCAGGGGTACAACATGTCGCTGGGCGGAGGCGTAAACCTGACCCGGGAGCCGCGCAACGGCCGCACCTTTGAGTACATGGGCGAGGACCCGGTGCTGGCCGGCAAGATGGTGGCGTCGGTGATCAGGGGGATTCAGGCGCAGCATGTGCTTGGCGACATCAAGCACTATGCCCTGAACGATCAAGAGAGTGGACGCAATGCGGTGAACATCACCATCGACAAGCGCGCGGCGCGGGAGAGCGACCTGCTGGCTTTCGAGATTGGAATTGAGGAATCCGATCCCGCCGGTGTGATGTGTTCGTACAACCGCGTTTATGGCGACTACGCCTGCGAAAACAAATATCTGCTGACCGAGGTTCTCAAGAAGGATTGGAACTTCAAGGGATTCGTCCTCAGCGACTGGGGCGGCGCACACAGCGTCGAAAAGGCCTCGGCGGCAGGCATGGATCACGAGCAGCCTGGGTGGATTTTCTACGGAGACGATCTGAAGAAGGCTGTCGAATCCGGCAAAGTGCCGCAAGCCGAACTTGATGATCACGTGCATCGGATTTTGCGGGCGATGTTTGCCACGGGCCTGATGGACGACCCGGTGCAAAGGAGTGTGCCGGACGTATTAGGCGGGTTGGAAGTGGCGCGCAAACTAGAGGAGCAGAGCATCGTTCTATTAAAAAACGAGAAGTCGCAGCTTCCGCTGGATGCGGCGAAGGTTCATAGCATCGCCGTGATCGGACCTCATGCAGATGTAGGGATGATTTCGGGCGGAGGTTCGGCGCAGGTTGATCCTCCGGTGGGAAACGCCATTCTGCCGCCGGGCAAGGGGCAGACGAGATGGCTGGAGCCGGTCTGGTTTCCGACATCGCCGTTGAAATCAATTCGGGCGAAGGCGGCTGGGGCGAAGGTGCAGTTTGATTCGGGCGCCGATCCGTCAGCGGCTGCGGCTCTCGCCAAGAACTCCGATGTGGCCATCATTTTTGCGTACCAGTGGGAAAGCGAGGGCATGGACTTGCCAAGTCTGGCGCTTCCCGAGCATCAGGACGATCTGATTGCGAAGGTTGCCGCGGCGAACCCGCACACGGTAGTCGTGGTGGAGAGCGGTGGACCGGTGACCATGCCGTGGGCCGATAAAGTTAGCGCGATTCTGGAAGCGTGGTTTGCGGGTAGCAGCGGATCGGACGCAGTGGCGAACGTATTGTTCGGAGATGTCAATCCCAGCGCGAAGCTCCCGTTGACGTTCCCACGGAGTGAGGCCGATCTGCCACATCCGAAAGTTGTGCAGCCTCCACCGGAGTCGATTCCGAATGACACACAGCCCGAGGTGTGGAAACAGATTGCGGCTGGGTTGGCTCCCTTCCAGGTCACCTATGATGAAGGAGTAAAGGTCGGCTACAAGTGGTATGACGCGGAGAAGAAAGCGGTGCTCTTCCCCTTCGGGCATGGACTCTCTTATACGACGTATTCCTACTCTGGCCTGAAAGTCACGCCCGGGAAGAATCCTAAGGTCACGTTCACGGTGAAGAACACGGGCAAACGAGACGGTGCAGAAGTTGCTCAGATCTATGCAGCACTGCCTGCGGCGGCGACGGAGCCTCCGAAACGGTTGGTAGGCTTCAACAAAGTTTGGCTCAAGGCCGGCGAGAGCAAGGAAGTGACGGTGGAGGTCAATCCGAAATACCTCTCGATCTTCAACGTCGAACAGAACGGTTGGCAATTGCTCCCGGGAGAGTACGGGTTAATGGTGGGCGGGTCTTCGGAAAATTTACCCCTAAAGCAGACCGTTACTTTGAACTGAGAAGTGAACGAGTTAGCCGCAGTCTACCGCATTGCTGCGGCTGACTCGAACGCCCGCTTGCGGGTTATAAGGAAGTAGATGGGTACAGCCAGAAAGACAATTCCCACTGTCCCGCCGAGGAAGAGTGCTGGCATCATGTCAAACTGCAGTTCTGGTCGACTCTGCCAGAGTCGCATCCACGGAAACATCGTTGACTGAAGATCGAGCAATGCCCTCATGCGACCGTGACTGCCAGGGGCAAGATAGAAGATACCTGCGTTGACTAGAAGGAACACGAAGTAGGCAATCCCAACCTCACGTGCGAGCGGTTTGAAGCGCAACAGTCCAATCCCTACATACAGACTTAGCGCGGTCATCGCGATGTAGTACAGCCCCGCCGACCAGCCGGTCAGGAATTTCGTCAGGAAAATTGCGGGAAAATGCAATGCCAGATTCAAAGGCATAAACAGACACCCTATCAATAAGAACCAGGCAATGACGGTGAAACTCACAGGACGACGAGGTGCGCTCCGAATTGCGGGCAGAACTGAGGATTGTGAAGAACTGCTAGCAAACATCTCCGGCGTTGGCGGGCTGGGTGGCGGACCGGCCGGCTCGAATTGTTGCTTCACCGCCGCACGCGTGAAGAAAACTAACCACCATATCCCGACACCTAGCAACGTGAGCAAAAAAAGTCCCATGACTGCGCGAATCGAAGACATCATCGCCGGATTCACCGCAGAGTGTGATGGCGGGGCGGGTATCACGAGCGACATCAGACCAGAGAATCCGCTCATTAGAATCAACAGTACAGAGAAGACAATAATTGAGATGCGTGCCCAGTTCGACAGCCGAAACAAGCCAATGCTGGTAGCGATGCCCCAAATTGCTGGCAGGATATACATCATGGCGGCGAAGACGAGGATAAGTTTGAAAACTGTCGGCGACACTGGGAATTCACCTGCCTGAGGAGGAGGAGGCGCAAATGCTAAAACCGCAAGCATCGCAACACCCATGAAAAGAACAAGAATCGACCCGATTAGTGAAAGCACCGCTATAACAGTCACACCGACAGAGCGCTTCATACCATTCTCCAACGCCTCGATCAATTCATGCGGACGAGCATAGTTCTCGCTCTAGGGAAGTACTGTGCGCACCATCACAAGCCATCGACCTTAAGTCCGACACTGTCCTTTTAGGGCGGACGCCTCCTTTCCCGCTTGCAGCACCTCAGGGACGATGGCGTCGATGTCAGAGTCCCTCGTGCGATGGTTGACGATACACGCCCTCACGCAGAACTTCCCCGCCAGCGTGGCATTGGAGAGATAGACGCGGCCGCGTTTCTGGGTACGCTTCAGGATCGAGGCGTTTAGCTCATTGAGTGAGGCCTCGGAAGTTCCTATTGCTCCACGATAACGAAAACAAACCGCGCTCAGTTCCCCGCGCCCCATCAACTCCAGTTGAGGTTCGGTCTTGATCGCGTCAGCGAGGCGGCGGGCGTGCGCCAGGTCCTTTCGGATCGACTCGCGAAACGCCGCCAGGCCATGATAGCGCAGCGAAAGCCACAGCTTCAGAGCGCGAAATCTACGCGACAGTTCCATAGACTCTTCAAAGAAGGCAAATCCTTCGATGGGATCTGCGCTCAACGCACGCGTGTAGTCGCCGCTATGGGAGAAGGCTTTCTGCGCTGCTTCTGAGGAGCGGTAGAGCAGGCAGCCGCAATCCAGCGGCTGATAGAGCCACTTGTGCGGGTCAAGAGAAATTGAGTCGGCAAGTTCCAGGCCATCGAACTTGCTGCGCTCGGCAATCGCGGCGAGAGCGCCATACGCACCGTCGATGTGGAACCATGCGCCATTCCGGTGCGCGATCTCGGCGATCTTTGCGAGCGGATCGATGGCACCGGTGTTAACGGTTCCGGCAGAGGCCACTACCGCGAGGGGAATTCTTCCGGCGCCTTTGTCGTTTGCGATCTGGCGCTCGAGCTGGGCGGTGTCCATGCGCAGCGATGAATCCGTAGGAATCAATCGCAGATTGTCGCGTCCGATGCCGAGCAGGGCCACGCTCTTCGGAATGGACATGTGAACTTCCTGGGAAGCATAGACCACAGAGCCCGCCGTGACTCCTCGTTCATTGGCGGGCGAGAGGGCCTCGCGCGCCATCGCCAGTCCCATAAAATTCGCGGCCGATCCGCCGCCCGTGAGATAGCCTCGAAAGCCCGGACAGCCGATTGCCTGCGACAGCCAGTTGATCACGGTCTTTTCGATCGTGACGGCGGCAGGACCCGAGCGCCATGCGGTCACGTTCTGGTTCAGGACGCTGGCCATGAGATCGGCAGTCGCGGCTACGGGCTCGCCTGAGCCGAGAACATAGCCGAAGAAGCGCCCATTTTGCGCACGTGACGCGCGCAGCACTTCGGGTAGATCGTCAAATGCAGCTTCACCGATTCCCTGCTCCGGCAGGATCGTCTCGAAAAGGCGAACGGAGTTCTCGCCTGATAAGGCGGGTGCTATGGGCATGGCATCCACATGCTCGAGATAGTCTGCAGCCAGTTGAGAGACGCGTTCGGCAAGTCGGCGAAACTGGCTCGATGAAATTTCCAGTGGATTCATGAGATCACTCGCCGCCCACTGGTATCACCTTATGCTTTGGCGCGGGAACGGGCGTTGATCCTTTGCGGTCTTGCCATAAAACACGATTGAGGCGCGCGGCACCGGCGGCGTCGGGGCGGGAGAAATCCATTTTCGAGGAAACTTTCGCGCCTGGCGAGTCGCGCTTGTTTGTTTCGTAAATCAGTCCGTTCTTCAAGTTGCGATCGTCGGCTTTGTATGGGGGCTGATCACCTTGCCCGCTGAACAACCCGCTCATCACCGGCGCATAGGCATCGTTCTGATTCATGGGCGGAAGCTCCAGCAGCATCTCCATGGTGTGAATCATGTTGACCGTGGTGTAGAAGCGATGCTCGACGTAAGGCTTTGCGGCCGATCCCGGGGAGTACTTGCTCACGACGAATGCGATGGAACGATGCGCATCGACGTGGTCGGCGCCATCCTGCGCGTCGTCTTCGAGGACGAAGATGGCGGTGTCATCCCAGTACGGGCTGTGCGAGACGGCATCGACCACGCGGCCGAGCGCCAGGTCGTTGTCCGCTACGTTGGCTGCCGGGCGCGCGCGGTCGGGGCGCGTGCCTCCGGTATGGTCGTCTGGGAGATAGAGCAGGATGAATGATGGCAGTTCGAGATCAGCACCCTCGTGCGACTCGCGTGCGCGGACGTATGCGCCGAATTCGTTCAGAAACTCATCGGCGCGGAGTTGGTCAGGATAGTCGGTATTGAAGTCGGGAAACAGTGGGTCGAAGTGATCGCGGAGCGCGGCCTTGGTTGGCTTGACTCCGCTGAAAACCGGGACGGGCCATGGCCATGGGCTGAGGCCTCCGTGCGGGCTTCCCACGTTCGGCGGCAGCGTGCCACCTTGCTGCACCGCGGTGCGCGGGCATTTTGCCTCCTGTCCCGAAGGAGTTCCCTGCTTCGGGCTCGCCGCCTTCTGCTTCTCGTTGCACCACAAGGCATTCACGAATTCGCCATAGATGCGGAAGCTCACGTGGTGGGTTGCGAGATTGTCCCAGATGAATCCGGTGGAAGGATCGTCGACATCCGGCAGGTTGTGATCGAGCGGAAACTCATCGGCATTCTGTCCCTGGTAATCATAGGTGCGCTCTTTGCCGCGATAAGCGATCTGCCAGGTCTTTTCGTTGTAGTCGGAGGTGATGGCCGCGGTGGACCAGACATGACCGTCGCCGGAGACTTCGCCGCTGTCGTAGAAATTGTCGAGCACGCCGAACTGCAACGCGAGCTTGTGCTCGTTGGGAGTGATGTCTTCGCCGTACATGGTGAGCGAAGGATCGGCGTCCCCGACTTTCAGGTCGCCGAGGATCTGGTCGAAGGTGCGGTTCTCTTTGAGAACGTAGATGACGTGCTTGATGGGATTCTGGCCGCTCGCGAAGGTGATGGTTCCGGGATCGCTGTGGAAAAGGTTGTCGTGCTCCACCATCTGCGTGTATTGCGGTAGCCTTTCGAGGGTCGCAGGGATGTTCAGGCGGGCGATCGATCCTTTGAGCAGCGTGGCGATGTAAGGATGCTCTTTGTGTTTGGTCTCGTAGACTGTCTTGCCCATGTCTTTGTTGGCGCGCGTGCCTTCGCCTTTGGCGGTTGCGATGAGGAGATCATCGCTGTGGACGGCGAGAGCCGAGGGGTACCAGTCGGTGGGGATGAAACCGAGCAGTGGCCGGGTTCCGGCGAGATCCTTCCACGAATCAAGTTGCTGGGAGGTATCGAAAACGGCAACCGCGTCGAGCGAAGAGTCCGCCACAAACAAGCGGCGGCCGTCCCGAGAAACAGCAAGTGCAGTAGGATTGCTTCCACCCTGTTCATGTGCCGGAACGCTGGTGGATAAGCGAACCTCGGGCGGCACAGACGTCGTCGACACGGCGGCTACCAGATCAGCATTCGACAATGCGATGTACAAAGTCTTCTCGTCCGGACTTAGAACCATGGCCGTAGGATGCGATCCTGGCGCGATCCGATCATCCCGCTCGATGAGGGTGATCCAACGCGCAACCGCGCCGCTCGTCAGTTCCAACTCGGCCACCTCAGAAGCGTTCCACAAGCTGCACCAAGCGCGATGGCCGTCACGCGTGACAACGCATGTATACGGATACGATGCCGGAACGAGACTGTTTGTGCTCAGGTCAAAGGTCTGCAGGACCTTCCCGCTTGCGGGATCGAGCAGTACGGCATTATCGGAGAGGTTGTTCGCGATCAGGAGTTTGTCGTGGCTGCCGTCTGCGATCAGCGCCATGCCTGCCGGATATGGAATCGACATATGGGGCGGGGCCGTCAAACCGACCGCCAGTTTCTTCCCGTTGGACAAGGGCTGCAGCGGGATGGGAATGAATCGTTCTGGCGCAACCTTCCCTGTAGAAAAGCTGTAGACCGTGATGCCATTTCCGAGATCTCCTGGTTTGGCGCCTGTGGGATCCGTCAGCGAGCCGACCGAGGCGTAGAGATGCTTTCCGTCAGAACTGAATGCCAGCCCAATGAAATAACTCTGGTGGGATTCGTCAGTGAATCGCGCATCTGGAAACTCGGCAATCTGATTCGTATCGAGATTCAGAACGGAGATGGATTGACGCGCGAGCGTCTCTTGAGTGCCGTAGCCGTCATTCAGCAGGGCGGCGTAGTGGCCATCCGGGCTGAGCACCATCGTGGCGGGAAAGCTGTTGGTGCTGCCGATGCGGCCGGGCGACGGGACGGTCAGCATCTTGCTCGTGGGGAGCATGATGGGCGGACGATCGTTGCCGGAAGTTTGTGCGTGCGTGACGGCGGTTATGAGGCAGACGACAACAAGGGCACGAATAAGGTCAGGAATCACAGGTCCTCCGCGATGGCGTTCAGGATAATGCGAAGAGGACGAAGAAGGAAGCGAAACACAGGGGCTAAAGCCCAATCGAACTACACCGGCTAACGCGGCCCTTAAAGGGCCGCTCTTCCACGGTGACACCAAGATCATCGCTCGCGTCGGTAGCATGGCAGAGGCGGGCACCGTCGCTCGCGGGGAATCTTGTTTGGGCGTCGCCGCTACAATCCCGAGGCGCGCGAGGTGGGCTGAACAGAGTCTGCCGGCGTTGATTCTTCCGGGTGGACGTTGTGGCGAACGTCCGAGCCCTGCACCCAGAAGATGACGTCTTCGGCGATGTTGGTGGCGTGGTCGGCGACGCGCTCGAGATTGCGGGCGACTAGCAACGCATCGAGCGCCTGACGCACGACGTCGGGACGCTCGTTCATCGTCTTGACCAACTGGATGAAAGCATCATCGCGCATGCGGTCGATGACGTTGTCCATTTCTAGGACGGCCTGGGCGAGTTCAACCTTTCCTTCAATGAAAGACTCCAGGGCGCGCCGAACCATCGCGCTAACTGCCGTTCCCATGCGCGCGATGTCCACTGGCAGGTCGGCGGGCGGCAAATCAACCATGTCCATGACGCGCTCGGCGATGTTGACCGCCTGATCGCCCACGCGCTCGAGATCGGAATTGATCTTGGTGACCGCCAGGATGAAGCGGAGATCCACCGCCATTGGCTGCTGCATGGCCAGGAGGTCGAAAGCCTCTTCGTCAATCTCGCGTTCCATGGTATTGATCTGGCTCTCGCCTTCGAGCACCATCTGGCAGCGGGTGAGGTCGCGCTCGACGTAGGCTTGGCGAGCGCGGTCGACGGCCTGCTCCGCCAGTCCTCCCATGCGAAGCAACCGTTCCCGCAGATCGTCGAGCCCTTGCTGAAATCGCGTGCGCATTTATCAAACCCCTTGTCCGAACTTCTTATCCAAATCTCCCGGTGATGTAATCTTCCGTTTTTTTGTCGGACGGCTTGGTGAAAATCTTTTCTGTCTTATCGAACTCGATCAACTTACCCAGCAGGAAGAACCCGGTAAACTCCGCCACTCGGGCGGCCTGCTGCATGTTGTGAGTCACAATTACGATGGTATACCGCTCTTTGAGTTGGAAGATCAACTCTTCGATTTTCCCGGTTGAGATCGGGTCGAGAGCCGAACAGGGCTCGTCCATGAGCAAAACTTCCGGTTCGACGGCGAGCGCGCGAGCGATGCAGAGACGCTGCTGCTGGCCGCCGGAGAGGCTGGCGCCGGATTTCTTGTGCAGATGATCTTTGGCCTCTTCCCAGAGCGCGGAAACTTCGAGGGATCGCTGCACGACTTCATCAAGCTTGCGCCGGTCGCGGAATCCATTGAGCTTCAGTCCCGAGGCCACATTGTCGTAAATCGACATCGTGGGGAAGGGATTGGGCTTCTGGAAGACCATGCCGACGCGACGGCGAAGTTGCGTCGGAGAGGTTCCGTTGTAGGCGTCGATCTCGCCGATGCGAATGCGCCCTTCGACTCGCGCTTCGGGAATCGTCTCGTGCATACGGTTGATGCAGCGAATGAAGGTGGACTTGCCACATCCCGAAGGCCCAATCAAGGCCGTGGCATGATTGGCTGCGACCTTCAGATTAATGTCGTACAACGCCTGGCCTTTGCCGTACCAGGCATTCAGGTTTTCGACTTGAATTCCAACGCCCATAGATTATGCCGTTCCGAACGAGCCTCGGCGAACTACGTAGCGCACCGCCGCGACCGATGACACGATCAGGACAATCAGTACGAGCGAACCGGCCCACGCCTGCCGATGCCAGTCGTCATACGGAGAATTCGCGTACACATAGATCTGCAGAGGCAGGGCGGCAGTCGGCTGGTTGTAGTGCAAATTCCAAAAACTGTTGCCCAGGGCAGTGAAAAGCAGTGGAGCGGTTTCGCCCGCGATACGCGCGAAAGCCAGCATGATTCCAGTGATTACGCCGGAGGTTGCGGTGCGCAAGACGATGGATAGGGTTGTGCGCCAGCGCGGAACACCGAGCCCATAAGCGGCTTCGCGTAAGGCCTGTGGCACGAGCAGCAGCATCTCCTCGGTGGTGCGGCTGATGGTTGGGACCATCATGATGGCCAGCGCCAGTCCGCCGGCGAGGGCCGAAAATCCCCGCTCACGAACCAGGATTGACCAGGCAACAATGCCGATCACAATGGACGGCACTCCGTTCAACACATCCGCCGTGAAACGAATCGCGCTCCCGAAACGATTCCGGCCAAACTCGGCCA
Source organism: Terriglobia bacterium (assembly GCA_020073385.1). Classification (GTDB taxonomy): domain Bacteria; phylum Acidobacteriota; class Terriglobia; order Terriglobales; family Acidobacteriaceae; genus Sulfotelmatobacter. Next base: position 58,108 of record JAIQFH010000009.1, read on the forward strand.
GATAGATACCCGCACCGATTCCGAACGGGACGCCAACGATGCTGGCAATTCCAAGAATCAACGCCGATCCCACAATCGCATTGGCCATGCCACCGCCAGCTTCACCCACGGGTTTGGGAGTTTGGGTAAGGAAGGCCCAGTTAATGGCCCCAATGCCGCGGTATACAACGTAGGCAAAGATGGCAACCAGCGGAGCCAACACGATCAGCACCGTCAGAACAGCCGCGCCCGTCATGACTTTGTCGGTTATGCGACGGCGCAGACTGATCGGCGTTACCGGAGCTTGGGAGAACGTGTTGGTCATGGCCTCAGACATTCGCCCTCGCAGGCTGGCCACGGGTTACGGTCCATACCAGCAACTGGGCCAGAGCATTCACGATAATCGTGACCAGAAACAGAGCTAGACCAATCTCCACCAGGGCAGAAAGGTACACGTCGCCGGTAGCCTCGCTGAACTCATTGGCGAGGACGCTGGCCATGGTGTAGCCGGGCGCGAATAAGGACTTCGCGATCTCCGGCCGGTTTCCGATCACCATGGTGACCGCGATGGTTTCTCCAAGCGCGCGGCCAAGTCCAAGAATGATCCCACCCACAATCCCGGCACGGGCATTGCGAAGCACCCCAACCCGAATCATCTCCCAGCGCGTTGCTCCCAGAGCCAAAACTCCCTCGCGCTGATGCTGCGGCACGACTGTGAGCACCTCGCGGCTGATCGAGGAAATGATGGGAATAATCATGATCGACAAAATGATCCCGGCGGCGAGCATTCCGATGCCGTAGGGAGGGCCTTCGAAGAGTCCCGTCCATCCCAACGTCTTTGCCAGGAATGGTTGCACATAACCGCTCAAGAGGGGCACGAGCACAAACATGGCCCATAGTCCGTAAATGACGCTCGGAATCGCGGCCAGCAATTCCACGAAGAACGAAAGCGGCCCGCGCAAGGATTTCGGACACATCTCAGTGGTGAAAACCGCGACGCCGATGGAAAGGGGGACTGCGATAACCAACGCTACCAGAGAGGAAACCAGGGTGCCGTAGACAAAAGGCAACGCGCCGAATTGCTCGCTAACCGGGTCCCAGTCGCTGCCAACAAAGAACTTTAAGCCAAAAGCGTGCCAAGACAAGCGCGAGCTGGTCACTAGTTCATAAACGATCAGGGCGAGCACGCCCAAGACCGCGAGACCACAGGCCGTGATCGCGGAACGAAAGATACGATCCGTGGCCTCGCCGCCCGAGCTCTGCAGCAGCGGCGTGGACTGCACCGCGTCGGCATTAACTTTCGCTGCTGCAACGGGTTGCGGACCGGGCATATCAGGCCGTGGGAATGCGGGATTGGCCATCGACGTTACCCTAGCAGACGGTTGTTACAAAGGTGTTAAAATAGGCGACGCTTTTTCTGCGTGCCCGGCGCGTTCCGAGTGGGTTTCGATCCGCTCCGGATGCGCTCAATTCTTACTCTCTCACTTCGGCTATGGCGATTTCCGCGGAGCGTGGCAAGTCTATCTTCAGAAAGACGGAGAAAGAACTCGTCCGGCTGTCTTCGGGCCGCCGAGCCGAAGCGGTACATGGTTTCCGCACGGCCGCGCGGCGCTTACAGACCCTTCTGGAACAACTTGTCACGGACAACCATCGCAAGCATAAAAAGCTACTGAAAACGTTGAACCGGATCCGCAAATCTGCGGGCAAGGTGCGCGACGTTGACGTGCAACTCGAGGCTCTGCGCAGTTTGAAAGTCCCACAGGAACCTCGGCGCAAGACTCAGTTGGTGCAGGCCCTCATTGAAGTTCGCGCGCAACACGAGAAAAATCTTAATAAACTACTGAAAAAGCAGGATATTAAGGACGTACGCAAGCGTCTGAGAAGGACCGAGGGATCAGTAATCTTCGACTCGAACCGTGATCCACTATTGGTCGCCAGGCAGATGCTCGACAGCGTAACCATTCCGCAGGGAACGGTCGATGAAGAAACGCTTCATCGATACCGCCTGACGGTAAAGCGTGCGCGCTACGCTGCGGAGTTCGCACCGAAATCGGCGGAGTCCACAAGATTCCTGGCAGAACTGAAGCGGTTGCAGGACGCTCTGGGCAGTTGGCATGACTGGCTCACGCTGACTCATACCGCGATGGAGCGGCTGGGCGATGTCAGCCAGTCCTCACTTGTAGCTGTGCTTCACAACGTAACCCGGGGAAAGTTTCGGCATGCGGTCAGCGCGGTTACAGCGGCGAAGACGGAATCCCACGCCGTTCAACCAAGTGGTGGAGAACTCCGGGCGGCTCGAAAAACTGCCGGGAGAAACGCCGCGATAGAGCGGGACACTGGCGCAGCGGCATAGGGCGCGAATTTCCGCTGGGGCTTCCGCAAAGTCCTGTTTCTCAGTTCCCTCCAGCATGTAAACTGTGGGGCTTCCCATGCCCACGTTCGCCGCAGTCGACATAGGCTCAAATTCTGTCCGGCTGAAGATCGCGCGGCTGCAGGCGGGCCGCTTGCGAGCCTTACACGAGGACCGCGAAGTCACCCGTCTTGGCGAGGGAGTCTTCAGTTCGGGATTTCTGACACCGGAGTCGATGGCCGAGACGGTGAAAGTTCTCCGCCGTTTTCATCGCACCACGCAACAGATCGTCACCGACAATGTGCGGGTGGTCGCCACCAGTGCGCTGCGCGACGCGCGCAATTCCCAGGCATTCCTAGAATGGGTCCGCTCGGCGACGGGATGGAAAGTAGAAATCGTCTCCGGCGTGGAAGAAGCGCGGCTGATTCACCTGGGGCTGGTTTCCGGTTCGCCGGTGGACCGCGTTCCGACGCTGATGATGGATCTGGGTGGCGGCAGTTGTGAACTGACCGTCTCGCATCGCGGGCACATTCGTGATGCCGTCAGCCTTCCCTTGGGCGCGGTTCGCCTGACCAATGAATTCCTGCCTCACGATCCGGCCCGGAAGGGGGAACTCAAGCGCCTGCGTGGCTTTGTGACCCGCGAAGTCAACCGCATCGTCATGCGCATAGGAGCGGCACGCGTGGGGAATGTCATTGCGACCTCAGGCACGGCTGCGGCACTGGCGGCGGTGGCGAGTCACCTGCGGCAAGGCAGGAACCGGCAGAGAATGATGGTCTCACGGGCGGAGATGAGCCGTATCGCCCAGCGGCTATCGCGGCTTCCCGTGACCGAACGCCGCAAGATCGCGGGCATTGGTCCGAGACGGGCCGAGATCGTGATTGCCGGAGCGATCGTCTACCACGAACTGCTCGACCGTCTGCGCCTGAAAGGATTTCGCTATTCGCCGCTTGGCTTGCGGGATGGAGTTCTGGCCCAGATGGCGGCCGACTATGACCGCAGCACGCGCTCGGGCAAGCAGATTAAGTCGGAGCGCTGGGAATCGATTCTAAAGGCCGTCGATCACTATCACATCGACCGCAAGCACGCGATGGCGGTGCGCGATGCCGCCACTTCCCTGTTTCTTGCGCTGCGGTCTGTCCATCGCTTGGCCCCGGAATATGAGGAATGGCTTTCGGCGGCGGCCATGTTGTATGAAGTTGGTGATTACCTGAATCGAAGCGGCCATCATCGGCACACGTACTACATCATCTCGAATTCGGAAATTCTGGGTTACACGCCGCAACAACGGCGCATCATCGCGGCCATTGCCCGTTATTTGGGCAAGTCGCGGCCGGTGGTCGAGGATGTGCCCATGAAAGTTATCGACAGCGTCGAGCGGCCGAACGTACAAAAGGCGATCGTGTTGTTGCGCATGGCGCGTGCCCTCAACCTGAGCCGGAGCCGTGCCGTGGAGAATGTCCGCGTCCGCGTGCGCGCCGCTGAAGTGAAACTGGCGCTGGTACCGCGTCGGCGCATGGGAATGGACCTGGAACTGTGGGCACTCGAAAAAGAGCGGGATTATTTCCGGGAAGTATTCGGACGGGAGCTTTCCACGGCGGCGTCGTAGAGAGCGCGCAAGACTTTCGGCGTCAGGCACCACTGCAGCGTCCCGAAACTGCGCCGCATTTCGACCTTCGCCACTGCGCCTTTCTTCAGTTCCACCGACGCTTCGCACCCTGAGTCGCTGATCACCGATCCAAGAAACTGGCTCAAGTTTGGATTGTGACCCACAACCATGACCGCTTCTTGCCGCGAGTACTTTTCGAGGATTTTGCGGAAGTCGGCGAGGCCCGCCTCCGGGCGCAGTCCGGGATCCGTTTGCAGCTTGCCTTCGTATCCTAACTCGTTTCCGACCAGTGCCGCGGTCTGCGTGCACCGTTTCAGCGGACTGGAGATGATTACATCCACCTGGACGTCGAGCGCCGCCAACGCGCGGCCGATGTAACCGCACTGCTCGATGCCCTCCTTGTCGAGGGCACGCTTCTCATCTTTTTTCGGATTGGTTAAATGCTCGCCGGCGCTCGCGTGGCGAAAAAAATAGAGGATCATATTGGGTTATCGTACTCTTCCCGTCAGGGCCTTGCGTTTGTTGGGTGCATCCAGCGCGGGAAACGCGGCCGGAGCTTTACCCTCCGCGACGGTCATCAGAAAATCTTGTGCGCTGAACGCTGCGGCTCCGGTAGGCTGGCGCCGATTTCGCTTACCCCGAACCGGCTGCCAGGCACGGATGTAGCTGGCATCCGGGAGCAGAATTCGCGCCTTGCGGTTGTCCGCGAGGTAGGCGTCAAGTATTTCGTGCTGCACGCGGTTGCGAAGCATCTCATCGCGCAGCGGCACCAGCACTTCCACGCGTTCGTATAGATTGCGGGGCATCCAGTCGGCACTGCCGATGTAAATCTCTTCTTCGCCCCCATTCGCGAAGTAATAAATCCGGCTGTGCTCGAGGAAGCGTCCGACGATGCTGCGCACGCGGATATTCTCGCTCACACCGCGTACGCCGGGACGTAGCGCACAAATACCGCGCACGATCAGATCAATCTGAACTCCCGCCTGCGAAGCGCGATACAGGGCCTGCACAACGTTCTTGTCGAGCAGCGCATTCATCTTGGCGATGATGCGGGCCGGGGTTCCCTGCCGCGCGTGCTCGGCCTCACGGTCGATCAGAGCGATGGTCTTCTCCGCCAGATCGAGGGGAGAAACCAGCAGCGGCTCATAGCTGGGATTCTCCGCGTAGGCGGTCAGGAAACTGAAGACATCGTGCACGGATCGCGTGATTTCCGGGTTGGCAGTGAACAAACTCAGATCGGTATAGATTCTCGCGGTGGTCGCGTTGTAGTTTCCGGTGCCGATATGGCAATAGCTGCGCGTCACTCCATCAGGATCCCGCCGTACGAGCAGCGATAGCTTGCAGTGCGTTTTCAGTCCGACCAGGCCATGGAAGACCTGCACTCCGGCATCCTCCAGATCGCGCGCCCAGCGGATATTCGAGGCTTCATCGAATCGCGCTTTCAATTCGATGACCGCGGTCACTTCCTTCCGCGACGCGGCTTCGATGAGCGCGGGGACAATCAGGGAGTGCTCGCTGGTGCGATAGAGTGTCTGCTTGATCGAGAGAACGTTTTCGTCTTCGGCCGCCGATTCGATGAAAGAAACCACTGCATCATACGAGTCGAACGGGTGATGTAGAAGGATGTCGTGCCCACGCAGCTCTTCGAAGAGATCCTTTGATTTCGAGGTCAAGCGGAGTTCGCGGGGCGAGAAGCTGCGGTATTTCAGATCGGCCCGCTTCACTTGCTCGTAAACATTAAACAGGCGGACGAGATTCACGGGTCCGTTGACCGGAAAGACTTGCCAGGGATCGAGTTCAAAAACGGTGCGCAACCGCTCGATGATCTCGGGGTCAGCGTCAGCTTCAATTTCCATGCGAACGGCGTCGCCCTTGCGGCGATTATGAAGTTCAGTGCGGACGGATTCCAGCAGGCTGCGTGCTTCTTCTTCGGCCAAATACAAGTTGCTGTTGCGGGTCACGCGGAAAGGCGCAGACGAGACAATGTCATAGCCGCGATACATGCGCACCGCGTGATGAGCCACGAGATCCGCCAGGAAGATGAAGTCGACAGTATCGGTAGAGGGCAGGCGGATCAATCGCGGCAACACGCGCGGAACTGAAACCACTCCTGTATAAGTCAGCGCCGAACGACGGCGGCGCCGCAGCAGGAAAGCTACGCACAGCGCTTTGTTGATCACCCGGGGAAACGGATGCGCGGGGTCGACGGTCACCGGTGTCAGCAGTGGGTCGAGTTCTCTCTCGCAGTAGTCGTCGACAAAGCGCAGCGCCTCAGAGTCCAACTCATGCAGTCCAAGCACTCGGATCTCGTGCTCAGCGAGCGCCGGGCGCAAACGTGAGTTCCAGCAGTCGTACTGATCGTCGACAAATTCGTGGGTCAGCTTGGCGAGAATGTCTCGTTTGGCGGTGAGCGTCAGGCCGTCAGGGCCGGATTCGTTGTAGCCGTCTTCGATCTGCTGCATCATGGCAGCCACGCGGACTTCGAAGAATTCGTCGAGATTGCTGGCAGAGATCGAGAGGAATTTCAGCCGCTCGAGAAGAGGATTACCTTCATCTTCGGCTTCCTCGAGCACACGACGATTAAATGCGAGCCAGGACGTGTCGCGGTTGAGAAAATATTGAGGGTTGTCGATTGAGATGCGAGCCATGGGACGCTTACGGGTTGATTCCGATCGGGTGGTCCGCTGCGCGAGCTTCCCGTCGTACGCTGCGGGACCATAGTATAAAGCATCTCACGGTGGCGGGGCGATTCCTGCCGTGCCTAAGAAAATCGGCACTCGGAATTCTCCGAGTGCCGATATCTTGTGGGCATGGATTCACGCCCGGTTACGGCAAATAATACCGGAACGAGGTCCAGACCATGTTATCCACGGCCTTGGGCGAAATGCCGCCCCCCGACCATCCGCTCCTCGTAAAGTAGGAGTACTGAATCCCCCAGCGAAGGCCGCCTTTGGGTCCCTGGGTCAGCTTGTTCCAGAACCCAAGCGTTCCCTCCATGATGATCCGAGTGTCTCCCGCACAGGTACCGCCGCCGGAAGGAGTGAGCTGGTTCGCCGGCGGGGCCTGAGTGCTGCAGCCCGAGTTGTTGGCGAACAGCGAGCCGTAGCCACCGATCCCGTTTGTTTTAATCGTAGTGGTCGTGGTTGCCGGAATCGCAGCCGTTGTCGCGTTGGCCGGGATCGCCGGGGTCTTCACGATGGCGATGCTATCGTACCCCGTAAAGGCCGTTCGCCAGCCGTACTCGCCGCCGAAGTCAGCGTAGATGTCCCATTTTGCATTGGGGTGCAACACCACCTCCGCAAGCGCATGCCCGGTGCGGATCATGGCTTGCGTCCCATCAGGACGCAGCGTTAAGTCGGCGATCTGCGCGCTCGCGTAGCGGCCGATGCCATCCCCGTAGGCTCCTTGGATGCCGAATTCAGCCTTCTTCCCGCCAACCGGGAACCGGAAGTTGCCGCCGAACCCGCCGCCGGACCGCGTGTCGTTATACGCTCCCAGAACGCTGGGTGTGAGAGAGCCGTCGATCAGGCAAGGAAGCGATGCTGTGCCAGGAGTGGTGTCGGTTGTGTTCGTGCCCACCACGGCGCATGGATACACGCGATTGCGGAAGGCGCTGTAAATTCCGTAGATCTCGTAATGGCCCCACTTGGGATCCGCCACTGCCTTGACGATAAAGTCCGGACTCTTGTTGAACGAATATCCGGTGGTGTCGGCGAAGTTAAGCAAGCCGCCGCCGGAACCCGGACCATCCACGAAAGCGTTGCCAATGGTGGTAACCGAGGCAGTTCCCTGGTTGGTGGTTGTAACGCTCGAAAACCCTCGTCCGCCGATCGTTGCCTGCGGCGCTTCCACCGAAAAACCCAGAGCAAACTTGCCACCGAAGTCTTTCACCACTCGGAAGCCATACTGCCGCGCCCAACCGAACCCCACCTGGTATTGCGGATCAATAGTCATGGGCAGGACTTCCGTGCGGTTAGCGATTCCTTTTCTTGTTTCCGTCACTAGCGACCACTGCTGGCCGCCCGTGAAGATCCAGCCACTATCCAGTGCAGCCTGCGCGTACAAAACCCGCTGGCGCATCACGTAGCTGTTACTCTGCCGATTGTTAGAAGTCACGCCCGCTCCCAGAAAATCAGCTTCCCAGTATCCTGTCAGTTTGGCAGCCCCAACCTTGCTTTCAGCAAGCAGCGCAAGGCGGCTCTGACGACCGGTGAAGCTGCTTTCATTAATGTGAGCTAGCGCATTCCCCTCATATGGAATGCTGTTGAACGGAGTGTTAATGTCCGACTCATTCGCCCGTTGGCGGGTCACCGTTTCAGCCGCGATGAAACCACCCGGGGTAATGGTCACGCCTTTGTAATGAAGGGCTGCAGGAGACTCAGAGAAAGTCTTCTGTGCCTCCTGCAAATTCACAACCGTGCTAGCTACCGAGCTTTTCAAGTCCGTCACATCGCTCTTCAATTCGGTCACCGCAGCCTGCTGCTGCGTAGCAGCGGTTTTAGCGACATCGGCTTTTCCGGCGGCATCAGTAGCAGCGGTCTGCGCCTGCTGGACTACCTGGTCCTTGCGCCGCAGTTCATCGCGCAATTCCTGGAGTTGTTGTTGTTGCTGGGCCAGCGCGGCCTGCTGCGATGCGATGGCGTCTTTGAGGGCCTGTACGTCAGCCGCAGTGATCGCGGGCGCCGCCGCCTTCTTGGTAGTCTTCGGCGCAGCGGTGGTTTGTGCAACCAATCCTGTCGCCAGCAGTAACGTCGCACAGAATGTCCATGCGGACTTCATTCTCTTCTTCTCCTTTTTCTTTTCGTCGAAAACCAATTTCCTGCTTCCCTGCTCTCCGCTTCTACTTGACCTGCTTGATAGCTTCTTTCTCTTTGGCAACCACGTTATCAGGCAACGGCGCGTAGGCTAGTGCAGTGGTCATCTGCTGGCCTTCGGTGACCATCCAGTTCAGAAAGTCGGCCAGAATCTTGGCATTGGCGGCATTCTTCGATTGCTGCGGAACAAGAAGCCAGGTAAAGCTGGAGATGGGATAGGCGTCTTTCCCCGGAGAATTGGTGATCGAGACCCGGAAGTCTGCCGGCATCTTTGGAGCAGAAGCTGCCGCTGCGGTTACGCTCTCCAGAGAGGCCTTCACGAACGCGCCCGCAGAATTCCGCACGCTGCCGTAGGGAATGTTGTTCTGCACGGCGTAAATCAGCTCGACGTATCCGATCGATCCCGACATCTGGCGAACCAACCCAGATACGCCTTCATTCCCCTTGGCACCCAAGCCGACGGGCCACTTGACCGACGTGTCGGCGCCCACGGAACCCTTCCACTCGGGACTGACCTTCGATAGATAGTCAGTCCAAATGAAGCTCGTGCCGCTGCCGTCGGAACGGTGAGCGACGATGATGTCCTTGTCGGGAAAGGTGACTCCAGGATTGACTGATGTGATCGCTTTGTCATTCCATTTGGATATCTTGCCAAGGAAGATTCCGGCCAAGGCATCGGGCGTGAACTTCACTTCGCCGGTCACTCCCGGGATGTTGTATGCAGGGACGACGGCGCCGAGTACGGTCGGAAGATTCAGTATCTTGATCTTTGAGTCTTGCAATTGTTTGTCGGTCATCGGCATGTCACTGGCGCCGAAATCCACTGTGCCCGAGGTGACCTGGCGAATTCCGCCGCCGCTGCCAATCGACTGATAGTTGATCTGAATTCCTGAATGAGACTTGGCGTACTCGCTGAACCACTTCGAGTAGATGGGGTAAGGGAAGGTGGCACCGGCTCCATTAAGCGTGGTTTGCCCGAAAAGTGGCAGGGCCAGGAGCATGCTCACGACCAGAAGCACAAGTTTGCGCATCGCTAGATAGTTCCTCCTCTGTGGATGTATGGACTGGTTCTATCGGCGCTGTGTTAAAGGATGGTTACAAACGAGTGAATTTCTGGTGAATGACCGCGGGGCAAAAATGAAGTCTGGGCGCGAGACGTGGAGTGTCGCACTCCGGTTCGCAGCCGGAGTTCAGTGAGTAGAGCGCAGGTGTGCAATTTCGCGGGGAAACAACGTGTTACCGGGAAATTCGCGCTGTAATCCGGCTAGCAGTTCCAAGGCTCGCGCACGATTTTTCTCGCGCACGTAGGCAATCGACAGAAGGATGCGTGCGAACGGAGCCAAGTAGTGGCCATGCTCGGCCGTCGTTTGGAGATCAGCGATCCCGCCCTGCTTGTCGGCGGGAAGACCTCCCATGCGCAGAATCCAGCGCACGGGTGCTGACATGCTGCCGATGATGTACTTGCTGAAGCCGGTGGCGAGCAGCGCGTCGTAACAGTCGTGGCAGACAGCGAGCAGATTCTGGGCTGAAGCGGAGGCCTGCTTGGTGAAATGCAACGAGGCCAGATTCCGTTTTTCGATCAAGGCCGCATAGTCGGCCTGCAATCCAGAAGAGAGCGTCAGGGCAAATAGAGCATCGCGGTCTTTGGGATCTTTGGCCAGTTTTGCATGTGCCAGGACCTCAGCCCGCTGGATCGCACTCTGAAAACGATTACGCAGGGCCGGGTCAGGAGTCAGCTTCGGGCGGTCGAAGAATGCCGCGTCGTTTTCATAGAACTGCGCTTCCAGAACTCCCAGGCGGTTGAACTCAGAAAACAGGAATCCCGCCGCTTCACTGACCGGGCCCATGGGATCGTCAGGATGCAGTCTCTGCCACGCCGTGAAGTCTTCCTGCGCCCCGCCAAAGTCGAGGTTGTAGAGGCCGGAGAAGCCGTGGTCCAGTGGAGACACCGCGGTGACTCCGGGAATGTCCTTCGCCTGCAGGGGGGGGCACAAAGCGCAGCAAGCTCCGAAGATTGCGGCCAACACCCAACCTCGAACATCTATTGTTTTACGCATGTTTCCTGCGCCTGCGCTGGTCTATTATCGTTCAACTCCGTTTAGTTGCAATCAAAAGCTTTTAGGGCACCTGTTACTTCGATGACAGACGCAGCAGAAGATTTGGCCCCAGTTTGTAATTCTTCTGTCAAATCGGCCACAAAGGATGCTTGGTTTTAGGGATTAAGACTATGTCTGAAATACGCTACGCACCCGGATGGCCGGGCATTCCACCGCGATGGACTTCAAGCGCCAAAACCGGTGTCGGCACGGCGCTCAATCAGCATAGCAAAGTCTGGTTCACGCTGAGCCACGGCATTCTCAACGAAGTCTATTTCCCGCGCGTGGATCAGGCCTGCACGCGCGATATGGGATTCATCGTGACACACGGGCACGAGTTCTTCTCGGAAGAAAAGCGGCATTGCACGTTTGAGAACCGTCCCTGCGAACCCGGCATCCCGGTGTACGAGTTGACCAACACCGATATTTCTGGCCGATACCGCATCCACAAAGAAGTACTCACCGATCCCTATCGCAATGTCGTCCTGCAGAAAGTCCGCTTTGAGCCTTTGAAGGGTGCGTTTTCCGACTATCGATTGTTTGCCCTGCTCTCTCCCCATCTGGCCAATTGCGGATACGGCAACACGGGCTGGATCGGCGACTACAAGGGCTTCCCCATGTTTTTCGCCGAGCACGGTGGCGCAACACTCAGCCTTGCTTCATCGGCGCCGTGGAAGAAGATGTCCGTCGGGTTTGTCGGCGCCTCCGATGGCTGGCAGGATGTTTCGCAGCATTTCCAGATGGAATGGGAATACACGCGAGCCGAGAACGGCAACATCGCATGCACAGGAGAGATCGATCTTGCGGCTTGCAACGGTCAATTCGTTCTGGCGCTGGGCTTCGGATCGATGTGGACGGAGGCGGGGCAACAAGCGCGATCCAGCCTGTTCGAGGACTACGGCGAGGTACGCGTCCACTATATCTCGCAGTGGAGGAATTGGCACGAAAAGCTGCTCAATCTGGATGATCCCCGGCGACAGCACGACCTCTATCGTACCTCGACTGCCGTGCTGCGCACCCACGAGTCGAAGGATTTCCTCGGCGGGATCATCGCCAGTCTTTCTATTCCCTGGGGGTTCAACAAGGGCGACGAGGATCTTGGCGGATATCACCTGGTGTGGCCGCGCGATCTGGTCGAAACCGCGGGTGCGTTACTGGCTGCCGGGGCGGTCACTGACGCGGTCCGGGTGCTGCGATATCTCGAAGCTACGCAAGAGGACGCCGGCAACTGGGCGCAGAACCTCTGGCTTGATGGGCGTCCGTATTGGAGCGGCATCCAGATGGACGAGACCGCCTTTCCAATTCTTCTGATCGATCTGATGCGGCGCGAAGCGCCGGAAGCTCTAGGGAAGCTCGATCGCTGGTGGCCGATGGTGCGTAAGGCGGCGAGCTTCATCATTCGCAACGGCCCAGTCACGCAGCAGGATCGATGGGAGGAGGACGCCGGTTATTCTCCGTTCACGCTGGCGGCGGAAATCTCCGCGCTGCTGGCGGGGGCGGACATCGCGGATCTTACCGGGCATTCCGACCAGGCGCAAACCATGCGCGACGCGGCCGACGCGTGGAATGACAATATCGAGCGCTGGACTTACGCTACCGGCGGCGACCTGGCGCAGCAGCTCGGGATCCCCGGATATTACGTGCGCATCGCTCCGCCGGATACCGATGGTGCAGCGTCGCCGACGCAGGGATTCGTTCCCATCAAGAACAAACCACCCGGGCAGGATGGACTATGTGCGTATCACATCATCAGCCCGGATGCGCTGGCGCTGGTGCGCTTCGGATTGCGCGCCGCCGACGATCCGCGGATTTTGAATACGCTCCGCGTGATTGACGCCTTGCTCGCCGTCGAACTGCCGCAGGGGCCCTGCTGGTATCGCTACAACGGCGACGGCTACGGCGAACATAAAGACGGATCGGCATTTGATGGCACGGGAATCGGGCGTCCCTGGCCTCTTTTGGCGGGCGAACGAGCACATTACGCTTTGGCGGGCGGACACCGGGATGAGGCTGAAGCGATGCTGACTGTCTTGGAGAATTCTACGCTGGGCAACGGTCGTCTACTTCCTGAGCAAGTTTGGGATGCGGCCGACATTCCGGCTCTCGAATTATTCCGGGGAAGGCCTACCGGTTCGGCTTGTCCGCTGGTCTGGGCACATTCGGAATACATCAAGCTGCGGCGCTCAATCCGCGATGGCAAGATCTTCGACCAGCCTCCGCAAACCGTGCAGCGATATCTGAAGGAGAAGCATGTCCGCCAGTTCTTCGGCTGGAGATTCAACAACAAGACGCGCAGCGTTCTGCGGAATAAAACTCTGCGGATCGTGCTGCTGTCACCGGGCCGCGTGCACTGGAGCATCGATAACTGGAAGACCGCGCACGACTCGGAGGCACGGGACACTGGGCTGGGAATTCACGTGCTCGATCTACCCACGGCTTCCCTGCCGCCGGGAGGAGAGGCCGTCTTCACCTTCTTCTGGCCAGGTGAGAACCGGTGGGAGGGGACGGATTATCGAGTAGTCGTAGAGTAGCGCTGCCCTCGCGACGGCTCTCTGTGGGAAGCTCCATTGACATGTGCAACACATGAAAATATGCTAGACACATGGCCAAGATGATCCAACTTCGCAATGTACCGGATGCCCTGCACCGACACTTGAAAGCCCGCGCTGCGATGGCGGGAATGTCTCTCTCCGATTATCTGTTATCGGAAATCAAGGAGATCGCGGAACGGCCTACTCTGGCCGAAATGCGCGAGCGTCTACATGAACGCGAACCAGTGTTGACGAAACTGGACAGCGCGCGCATGATTCGCGAGGAGCGGGACGCGCGGTGATCGTTCTCGACGCGTCCGCCGCGGTCGATTGGTTGCTTCAGACAAGCCCTGGCCTGCAGATAGAAAAACGAATCTATTCTCGAAACGAGTCCCTACACTCCCCTCACCTTCTTGATCTTGAGGTTGCCCAAGTGCTGCGACGTCTGGTACGGGAGGGAACGATATCAGTACGGCGCGGCGACGAAGCTCTTCAGGATCTGGCAGCCCTGAGGGTCTCTCGCTATCCGCATGTCGTATTTTTGCCGCAAATCTGGCAGCATCGTCACAACCTGTCGGCGTACGATGCTGCCTACGTTGTTCTTGCGGAAAGGCTCGGCGCACCCTTGGTCACACGTGATGCACGCCTTTCCAGCGCTTTCGGCCATGCGGCGCGAGTCGAGGTGTTCTGATTAGACTGGCTTTAGGATTCCGCGCTGGCGTAGCACAACTCGACGACGGTGCAGTCGTCGCTCAGCGGATTCCCCGCGCAGAACTCCGTGACCGCCGAGAAGATTCCCTCCAGCGTCGGGGATTTGGAGGCTGCCGCTTCCAGCCGGAAGTCTTCAAAGAAATCTCCCATGGCGTTCTCGGCTTCTGTGACACCGTCGGTCACCAGAATGAAACGGTCGCCGGACTTCATCTGACAAGTCGCGCTTTCAAAAGTGGCATCGGCAAGCAGTCCGACCGGAACATTCCCATGCGTGGGACGGATGACCTCACCGGCGCAGACCAGCAACGGCGGGACATGGCCGCAATTCACATATTCGAGTTCGCCGTCGCGCCGCAACCGCACCAGCAGCACGGTGGCATACTTCTCGCCAACGAGTTTGTCGGTAAAGAAGCGATTCACAGCCGAAACCACGTCCAGCAGTGGCATGCCCGCGCTCAGATGCGAATAAATCATTCCCTGCAGCGTCGAAGCCAGCAACGCAGCGGACACGCCTTTGCCACTGACGTCGGCCAACACCACGGCCAGGCCCTCTTTAGTGTTCACCGCGTCAAAAAAGTCTCCACCGATTTCTTTGCAAGACAGGTTCCGGCCGCGTAGACGGGCGAAAGGAACCTCTGGGATCTTCACCTGCATCAACCGCTGCTGAATGCTGGCCGCGATGCTCAATTCCTGCTGATACCGGCGGGCTTCTTCTTCGGCCTGCACCAGCCGAGCGTTTTCTATCAGCGACGCAGCTTCTGTCGCGATCGCGTGCAATATGTCCCGGCTGATGTCGCTGATGTCGCGCGAGGCGAACCGGGAATCGACATAGAGAACACCCATGGCTTGCGCGGCGATGCCTGGCGCCGGAGTCTGGGCATCACGTGTCTGCTGCAGTTGCAGCTTGCGCAGCGGGATGCACACGACCGTCCGCAGATCGTAGGCAACGATGCTGTGTCGTCCCGAAAGATCGAGCGACTGGCTTGTATCGGTCAGCAGAAACTCAGAATTTGATCGCATCGACTCTTCCAGGATCGAATGCGAAATTGTTTTGTCGTCGAGCAGTGGCTCTTTTTTGGAATTGCGCCCGGCTTTGAGACTGAGTTTGCCGTCCTCATCTTTCAGAAAAACGTAAGCGCGTTCGGCCTTGGTCAGCTCCAGGGTCACGTCGAGCATGGTGATCAGGATTTCGTCGAGAACACCCGCGGTGTTCAGCTTGCGCGCGGCTTCAAGGAACAGACGCAGTGTCTCCAGTTCCGTGGTCTCAGGCTTGATTCCGCCGATGACCGAGATCTGGCTTAGAAATTCGCGGGCCGTGTTGGAAGTCGCATGCGCAGGATTGAAGAGGATGTAGGCCGAATCGCGGGCGCCGAATTCAAGGCGATCGCCGCGCTCCAGCTTTTGGCGCTGGATGCGTTCCCCGTTCAAGAACGTGCCGTGTTTGCTGCCCAGGTCCTCGATGAAGAATTCCTGGCCCTCTTGCATGATCTGGGCGTGGTCGCGCGAGACTCGCGGATCGGCGATGACCAGGTCCTTATCTACCTTGCGGCCGACGGTAAACGGAGTGCGATTCAGGACGATGTTCTTCTGCTCGCTGCCCTGTACAAAGACAAGGGCGGGAAACACTCCGGAACCGGAGCTGTGATGGCTCTGGCTGATTGTATTGAGGGCCATGGGCTAGCGGGCAAAAAGCGTGCTCGCCGCGTCGTTCGCAGCAAACACGGGTCGCGTCCTACTCAGCCAACAGACTACTCTGACGCCGCGCCATGCCGCAAGCCGTGCAGAATATGCTAGCGAACTGGTTACGCAAGCGTGGTTTGGGGTTTACCTCGGCGTCCTTTGCGGACTTTCTCAGCGATCTCTGCGGTAAGAAGCTCTTAACCGCCGAGATCGCGGAGAACAACCGCAGAGGCCGCTGAGAAATACCCTTGGCTCACTGCAATGCAGCTCGATCCGGATCGAGTAAGACATTTCTGGAGACCAGCAGCAGGCCGTATGTTGTTATGGGGATCGCGAAGCTCGGATAGAACGGCAGTCCCCAGGCTTTCTGAACGGTGGTGCCGGGCAGGAACGCCAGCGCGATCACCAGGCAGGCTGCGGCCAAAAATGGAAAGCCGATCGACCCCGCAGTCATGCAGGAAAAGAACTTCGAGAAGCGACTCGTCCGCCAGAGTTCGCGTCTCGTGCGCAGCGCCATCATTACTCCAGGCAGGAGCAGCAACTGATTGTAGGGCGCGAACATCGGGATGACCAACAGAGTTGTTGCCAGGGTGAAACACAGCAACCACTGGAACGCGGGAGTTTCCTCACTGGCGTGCCGGTTCCGCCAGGCAAAGAAGAGGACCATGCCGACCAATACTACCGAGGCAACTCGTGCCCAGATGGGCGGGAGGAAGCCATTGAGCAACGAATTTCCACCGCCGGTGTAGTGATAGTAATCCTTCATGGCCGCGCGGAATTCCGTAATCCAGCCGGGCAGCAGCAATTCTCCGGCGACGACAAGAACCGCCATGCTGACCACAAGGCTCCACAGCACGCGCTGCCGCTCACGCCAATTGCCCAACAACCATATGCACAACCAAAGGATCAGCAAGAAGACCAGTTGCGGTTTAATCGAAGCCATCGCCAGCAATATGCCTGCCAGCGCAAATCGCCGGTGGGTAATCGCGTACATCGAACCTGCGATCAGGGCGACCACTAACACCGTCAACTGCTGCAGCCTCAGCCCCTGGATCGCGGGAAAGCTACCCAGGGCCAGCAGGATCGCAGTAACCATCGCAGATCTTGAGAGTCGCCATCTGAGCGTGCCCAACCATAGCGGGACCGACATCGTCGTAAGAACGACGAACAGCCAGAAAACAATCCTGTGTACAGTCGGAAACGGCAGCATTACGGTGGGAGCCAGCATCAGGACCACATAAATTGGATAGGCAAAGCCCTGCTGGTCTATCGGATCGTTCGGACGCGTGGGGTCCAGAGGGCGTCCATAGTAACCGATCTGAATTTCGCGAGTGATCTCGGCGGTATACGGATCCCGGTGGTGCACCAGCAATTCGCGCGCACCCAGCCAGCGGGGATAGAGATCAGAGAGATTACCCCGGGGAGCGCCACGCTCGGCCGACTTCGCCATTTGATGTGGCACCGCGATGCTCTGCACCCATATCCACATGGACGCGGAGAGCAGCAGCGCCCCGAAAACAAGATAAGTCTGTCTAAGCATTCGCGACCAGTGGCGACTTGGGAAACGGCTCTTCCTTGAGGCGATTCAAACGGTGAACCTCGGCCATCATGGCGAAAAGCCACCACAAGAGAAACAGCGCCATTACGTTGATTCTCTGCCACCGCATCCAGAGAAAGAACCACAAAGGACTTACCAATAGCGGCAGGGCCGGTGCAAGAATTGCCTTCACCTCCGGCGGGTTTTCTAATCGGCGATTCGTGATCACCGCGACCGGCACGACTAGCAAGGAAAGGTCATAACTGTTGGTGCTGTATCCCACGAGAAGGGCTGCGATGATCGCGCTCGCGAAGCAGAGTCGGAACATCACTCCATGCTGTGCGTGCTTCCGCAGGCCTGCAACCATCGTCAGCAGTGCAGCAGAGCCTGCAGCCACGACAACATGCATCGCCGAGCCGATCTTGTGCGCGAAAGGCCAACCAGCGAGCAATCCGAATAAGCTGGGGAGTTGCCCGGGCGGTATGCCTCCAAACGCCGGCTGAGAAACCACATGCCACGCATAAATAGGATATTGCAGAGCGCCCTTCCAACCCACGATGCCTAACGAGATCAGCAGCACTGCTGAACTCACTGACGCAAATCCGAGAATGAATTTTCTTCCGCGCCAAAGCGCGAGAATAACAGCTAGGGGAAGGATCAAATGGTATTTGAAGAGTCCAAAGGCGAGCCAGCATCCAGCAAGGAAGTCGGCATCGCGATCGAGAGCTCGAAAACTCAGTGCGACGACCAGCAGCAACAAGATCGCATCCTGGCCTTGATGAAAGTTCGCAAAAACAGGAAAAAATGCGAGACAGAGCAAGACCATCTGCCAGACCGGGATTCTTTGCAGAGACAGCAGGGACTTCTTCAGCAGCATAGCCACGCCAAAAAGCATCGCGAGGTTGATCAGGTTCCACGCTGCAAATGCCACTGGGTAGAGTAAGAACGTCAACGGCACGAAGAACAAGGCTTCAAAGGGCGGGTGGATGTAAGGCAGGGGTCCGCGGCGAATATCGGAATTTCTGGCGAACTCCGCCTGGACAGCGAGTTGCGCGCGTGAGTCATAAAGCTGCGCTCCTTGTCCTTCACGCAGCATCTTGGCAGCGGTGTAGAAGACCGTGAAATCCGGGTCGCCGCGGGCAATCCGGTCGCGAACGCGCCATAAAAAGAAAACGTGGGTGGCGATCATTGCGGCCACAAAGACCCACAGAAGCGCTTTTCGGCGCCTCCACAGCCTTGAGGTCGATTTTTGTTCAGTGATCAGGGCGGTAGAAGATTCTAACGCGCCCGCCGCTGCTATCGCTATGACTGCTGGGGCACTGCACGGCCGAAATAGACGACATTTCCCCGATTTCACAGGGTTTTCCCGGGTATCCACCCAGAAGTGGGCAGCATACTTCCGGTTACTGGCGATTACCTCAGGATATGCAAGAATTTGTCACTTTCGAGCCTGTTGCAGGTATGATTAGCCTAGTCGAGTGGTGGCCGATTCACGTAGGAGTCCCAGCCTGGGCTCCGAATAACCAATCCCCTATCGACCATTCAAAATAGCGCTGGCAGGAGAAAGGGACAATGTTCAAACAGCTTGCGTTGAAGCTATGGTTCGACCAAGACGGGCAGGACATCGCTGAGTACGCAGTCATGTTGGCAGTGATTCTCGTTATCGTCGTCGGAACGATCCGTTTGATCGGGTCCAATGCCAACAACGTGTTCTCCAACGTTGCTAGCTCGATACACTAGCGCAATCGATCTCGGTCGTGGAACCGGCATCGTTTGCCTGTCGACTGTCGATTGTAGGAGTCTGTCCCAGGAAGAAGCATGAATCGCACACGCTTATTGATGATTGGAGTCTTGGCGCTCGCGGTCGGGTTCCTTGCGGCTGTTTATGTCTACAGGAATCTGCAGCCGAAGAGTGGCATGCCTGCCGACATGGCGCAGGTTATGGTCGCGGCCAACGATCTGCAGGTAGGAGCCCGGGTTGAGGATCATGACATCAAGATCATCCAGATTCCGAATACCGATATGCCACCCGGAGCGCCGCGAAAGAAAGCTGACGTTGTGGGGCATGGCGTCATCATCCCAATTTCCAAGGGAGAGTTCATTCTTCCCAATCGACTCGCGGGCGAGAATGCCGGCGCGGGACTGCCCGCGCTGATTCCGCCCGGCATGCGCGCCGTTTCGGTGCGAGTGAACGAAGTCGTCTCGGTCGCCGGATTCGTAACACCAGGTACGCGCGTGGATGTTTTGCTGACCGGAGCACCCGGCGGTTCGGGCGAGCAGCAAACCACCACCGTGCTGCAGAACGTGGCGGTGCTGGCCTCGGGGCATACTCTGGAACGGACCTCCAGCGGTGAGGCGCAGAATACCGCCGTCATTACGCTGCTGGTCACGCCTGATGACGCCCAGCGCCTGACCCTTGCGAGCACCGAAGGGCACATCCAGCTAGCGTTGCGCAATCCGCTCGATACCAAACAGGACGAGGTGCCGGCCTCCAATTCGAGAGGCTTGTACCGCGGGTTGCCCATCCCAGCGGCTGTGCACACACCCGTTCGCCATGTTGTTCCTGCCAAACCCACGACCGCCCCCCCAGCGTCCACGGGCGTTAGCATCGAGGTATACCAGGGCGACAAGAAACAGGAAGTTAAATTTCCCGAAGAGGGCTCTGACACCAAGTGATACCGAAGGGGCCCATTCTGAAAACCGCCTTGCTCGACCGGAAGTTTCCTCACACGGAGACCCATCGGAACATGAACGTCTGCAAGACTCTGCTCGGGACGCTGCTGCTCGCGGTCACATCGTTTGTGCCGGCTTATTCCGAAATCATGCAGCAGCCCGACAGCGGAGCACAGGCCCCGACTCCGCCTGCAAGCGGCACGCAAACCACGACTCTGCCCGCACAAACTCCTGCGCCCGGTTCAGCACCCTTGCGCGTGATGGTCGGTAAGTCGCTGCTCATTAACACGACTGAGCGGTTGAAACGGATCGCACTAACGGATCCCTCGATTGCCTGGGCCCAAGTGATTACCCCGACGCAGATTCTGGTTCACGGCAGGACACCGGGTGAGATTTCTCTGCTGATTTGGGATGAACTCGAACGCTCGCGAAGCTTCGATCTGCGCGTCGATGTGGACGTCAGCGCCTGCGCGGAAGAGGAACATCGCGTGTTTCCCGATGAGCAGATCACGGTTACGCCTTCGCGAGCGGCGATCGTTCTCTCCGGCCATGTTTCCACCGAGGATGTCTCCAAGCGCGCCGGAGAACTGGCCAGCGCCTATTCGCCCAAAGTTGTGAACGTTCTGACGTTCGGGCCGGTGGGTGCGCAGGAAGTCCTGCTGCAGGTCAAGTTCGCCGAAGTCGACCGCACCGCGCTCACGCAGATGGGAGTGAACTTCCTCTCGACCGGTGGCGGCAATACCATCGGCACCGTCACCACGGGGCAGTTCGGGGGGTTTGGAACTCAGACCCTGACGCAAGGCCGGGGTGCTACCGGCACAACGACTACAACGACTGGTGAAACGCTAAACAACGTCCTGAACCTGTTCCTGTTCCGTCCCGACATCAACTTCGGCGCAGTGATCGAGGCGCTCCAGACAAAGAATCTCCTGCAGATTCTGGCCGAGCCAAATCTGATCGCAGTGAACGGTAAGGAGGCCAGCTTCCTCGCAGGCGGCCAGTTCCCTTTCCCGATCGTGCAACCAGGAAACGGTTTCACAGCAGTAACCATTTCGTTCAAGGAATTCGGTGTCCGTCTGCAATTTACGCCGGTGATCACACCCAACGGATATATTCACTTGAAGGTCGCGCCCGAGGTCAGCACACTGGACTTCGCGAATGCGCTGACGATTTCCGGATTCACCGTGCCCGCGCTCAGTACGCGCCGCGCCGAAACAGAGTTCGAATTGCAGGACGGGCAGAGTTTCGTGATCGCCGGATTGATGGACAACCGAGTCACCGATATCTATAACAAGATTCCTGGGCTGGGGGACATTCCAATTCTGGGCAACTTCTTTCGCAGCAAGAGCTTGCAGAAGAGCAATTCCGAACTCATGGTGCTATGCACCGTGAGGCGGATCTCTCCCAGCAACGAACCGCCCCCGGGACCGAAGTTGCCGAAGCCGTATATGGATCCGGCGAAGTTCGACCAGAGCCGCAAGTAGTTTGGGGACACGAGATTCTCGTGTAATGTCAGGCTGACATGCCAGAGCTATCCGTCGTCATTGTCGCAACCGATAACGAGCAGCGCGCGCTGCTGCAGGTGCTGGTGGATGGCACCAGCGTCGCGCGGACGGCCCATACCTGCTCCACTTTCCCGGTAGCGGGCGCCGATCCGGTGACGCGTCGGGTGCGGGCGGCGAATCCGGATGTGACCTTGGTCGACATTCCAACCGATAACACTCAATTCGCTCTGCGCGCGATTGAACTTCTGCACCAGGAGGTGCCCGAAAGCGCGATCTTCGCCATCGGCAACCTCAACCAGCCCCAGGTGATTGTCAATGCCATGCGAGCTGGCGCGCGCGAATTCATCGAGCGGCCCACCAACACCACCGACCTGTTGGAAGCATTCGTCCGGCTGACGACGGCGCAACGACGCAGCCGTCAGGAAGGATTGCGAGGAAAAGTCTTTTCCGTAATCAATGCCAAGGGTGGAAATGGCGCGACCACGGTAGCCGTCAACCTGGCTCTGGCTTTGCAGTCGGCGTACGGACAGACGGCGTTGGTGGATCTCGCACCGCTCGGCCACGCGGCGTTGCACATGAACCTGAAGCCGGCGTTCACCGTAGCGGATGCGACCCGCAACCTGCATCGCATGGACTCTTCCCTGCTAGAAAGCTTCATGACCCGCCACAGCGGCGGGCTGCAACTGCTGGCGGGAACGAATATTCCGGCTGCGATGGATCCGTCGACCGCTGAATTCGTGCGGCTATTCGACATGCTGGTGACGCACTATCGCTATGTGGTCGTGGATTCCTCCTCGCGATTCGATGCTGCCACGCGGCTCATCGCCAGCCTTTCGGAAAACGTGCTGTTGGTGGCATGCAGCGATGTCGCTTCTCTTTGGAGCGCAGCCAGAGTGCAGCAGTATCTGGGAGAGACCGGCAGCCGGGAACGGGTTCGCCTGATCTTGAATCGCTTCCGCAAGGTTCCGGGATTCAGTGAGGCCGATGCCGAAACCGCAGTGGGGGCCAAGGTGTTGTGGCGGGTGCCGAATCAGTATTTCGCCATTTCCAGCGCCATCGATCGTGGCACGCCGGTAATGGATCAGCGGAATTCTGAGATCGCCCGCTGTTTCGCTGGATTGGCCCAGGAGTTAACCCGCAACGACGCCGACGTGAAGCGGGACGCATGGAAGTTATTCAGGTCGGTGTAGAGTGTAGTGTTCAATGGCAAATCTTCAATCTTTTGAGCGGACCGAGCCCCAGCAGATCAAAGCCGATCTGCATCGCAAGGTCCTCGACCGTCTAGACCTGGAAAAGCTCGGCAAGACGTCGGGCGACGCGGCGCGCGATGAAGTGATGGTCATCATCCGCTCCGTCGTGAACGGCGAAGTCATACCCCTCAGCTTCGCCGAACGCGAGCGGCTTTCCCGGGAAATCCTCGACGAAATCTTCGGGCTGGGCCCGCTAGAGCAGTTGCTGAAAGACTCCACTGTCTCCGACATTCTGGTCAACCGCTACGACCGTGTCTACGTCGAGAAGGCCGGGAAACTCGAGCTGACCACGCTGTCCTTTAAAGACAATATCCACTTGATGCAGATCATCGAGCGCATCGTTTCTCGGGTGGGCCGTCGTGTGGACGAATCGTCGCCGATGGTGGATGCGCGTCTGGCTGACGGCTCTCGTGTGAATGCGATTATTCCGCCGCTCGCCATCGATGGACCTTGTCTCTCCATTCGCCGCTTCGGACGCGATCCGGTCACAGCCCGACAGATGATCGAGAACCAGACCCTTACGGAGTCTATGCTGGAATTGCTTTCATCCATGGTAAAGGGCCGGTTGAACTTATTGGTGTCGGGCGGAACCGGCGCCGGAAAGACGACCCTGCTCAATGTCCTTTCTGGCTATATCCCTAACTCGGACCGCATCGTCACTATCGAAGACGCGGCCGAACTCCAGTTGAAGCAGGAACACGTGGTGCGCCTGGAAACACGGCCGCCCAACATCGAAGGCAAAGGCGCAGTACGCCAGCGGCAGCTCGTGATCAACAGCTTACGTATGCGTCCTGACCGCATTGTGGTGGGTGAGGTGCGCGGCGAGGAAGCTTTCGACATGTTGCAGGCCATGAACACCGGCCATGAAGGATCTCTCACCACGGTGCACGCGAACTCGCCCCGTGATGCCATGGCCCGTGTCGAGAACATGGTCTCGATGGCTAACCTTAATATTCCGGAGCGGGCGGTGCGGCATCAGATTGCTTCCGCGGTTCATGCAGTAGTCCAGATCGCGCGCCTTTCCGACGGCACGCGCAAGGTCGTCACCGTCTCGGAGATTACGGGGATGGACGACGAGAGTATCGCGATGCAGGACATCTTCGTCTTTGACCGCACCGGCATCGACGAAAATGGCAAGGTTCGTGGCATGTTCCGGGCTACCGGCATTCGTCCCCAGTTCGCCGACCGGCTGGCGACCTCGGGAGCGCGCTTGCGGCCCGCCCTGTTTGAATCGAAGGCTGAGGTGTAGGCTTCCGATATGGCTGCCAAGCTCATGGCGCTCGCGGTTCTGGTGATCGTCGCGGTGGCGACGTTCGCGGTGGCGTGGCTGCTCGACCGGCGCAACTCGCGCGCCCGCATTATCAAAGATCGGTTAGCCGCCGAGCGCAAAGCCCCGGAGCGCGCCCCTGATGAAGAACTCGCCCTGCTGCGAGACGAGCACCTCAGCGAAATCCCGGCTCTCGACACCCTTCTGCGGCGTTCCACGCGAGTCTCGGACTTGCAGAAGATGCTGGCGCAGGCGGATATCTCCCTGCGCGTCAGCAATTTCCTGGGAATTTCCGCCGTGACTGGAGTCGTAGCCACGATCCTCGCCTATGTCATCGGCAAGCGCGTGGAGGTGGCCTGGATCGCACTGCTGGTCGGTTTTGTGCTGCCTTACTCGTACGCATCGATCCGGCGCAACAAGCGCTTCGAGAAATTCGAAGAACTATTTCCGGAGGCCATTGATACTCTTGCGCGCGCAGTCCGCGCCGGACACGCTTTCACTACTGCGCTAGAAATGATTACCGCTGAGGTCTCCGAGCCGGTAGCGGGAGAATTCCGCCAGCTCTACGAAGAACAGAAATTCGGCATGCCGGTGCGGGATGCGCTTCTGAACTTGACCGAACGTATGCCGCTGGTTGACGTGAAGTTTTTCGTCACGGCGGTGATGTTGCAGCGCGAAACCGGAGGCAATCTGGCGGAGATTCTCGACAATTTGTCCTACGTGATTCGTGAACGCTTCAAGATTCAGCGCCAAGTGCGCGTGTATACGGCGCAAGGCCGGCTCACCATGGCCTTGCTGATGGGAATGCCCCCCATCATCGTCACCGCCATGTTGCTGCTGAACCCGAGTTTCATTCGCCCTTTGTTTTCCGATCCCATCGGCCATTTCTTGCTGGTCGCGGGAATCACATTGCAGACGATTGGATATTTTGTGATCCGAAAGATTATCCGGATTCAGGTGTAGCTCAGCTATGACGCCGTTCTTAGCCCTGGTTATCGTCGTATTCCTGACCGTCGTGGCGGCAGTGTTCGCTTTCGGTGCGGCCGTGGTCACTCCCAGTTCGATGCTGGGTGCACGTCTGCGCGCTTTGGGAAGCCAGCAACCGCGTCAGGCTGAGAACAAACCGGCGATTCGCGAACGTATCGAGCAGGCCCTCGATCCGATTAGCAAGGCGATCCCGCTTTCGCCCGCCGACGTTACCCGCACTCGCCGCTGGCTGATTCAGGCCGGATTCCGCGATGCCATCGACGTCAACTACTACTTCGGTGCCCGAATCTTAACCGCGGCAATCGGATTCCTCGCAGTGGCGCTGACGATGGGATTCGACAATCCTGCGCTGCTCATCGGCATCACGGCGCTGGGATTTCTGCTGCCGCGCTTCATTTTGAAGCGCATGATTCGCGAACGTCAGAATCGCATTCGCCTGGGATTGCCGGACGCGCTCGACCTGACCGTCATCTGCGTCGAGGCCGGCCTGGCGCTCGATCAAGCGCTGATGCGGGTGGGTCAGGATCTGCATCACGCTCATCCCGATCTGAGCGACGAATTCCACTTTGTAAACCTCGAGATGCGGGCAGGCAAGCCCCGCGCTGAGGCGCTGCGTAATCTCGTGGATCGAACCGGGGTTGACGATATCCGATCCCTGGTTGGTACACTGATTCAGACGGATCGCTTCGGCACAAGCGTGGCTCAGGCCCTCCGGGTACATTCCGACTCCCTCCGTACGGAACGAAGGCAGCGCGCCGAAGAGCAAGCAGCTAAAACCACGATCAAGATGGTTCCCCCGCTGGTGATCTTTGTCCTGCCGTCGATTATTTTCGTCACGATCGGTCCCGCCGTCATCGAGCTCGTTAGGCAGTTGGGACCTATTTCGGGCGGCAAGTAGGCCGGGATCGCAATCTGGAAGACACGGGGTATAGATGGCTTTTTTCCCCGCCGACGGGAAGGCATTCAATCTGACTCGCCGGGCGCATCTGGCCACGGCTCTCGCCGTCGCCAACACGCACTGGACGCGTTTGCGTGGCCTGCTCGGCCTCGGTACCGATGACTTCCGTAACGGCTCGGGGCTCTGGATTGTCCCCTGCCATGGCGTTCACACTCTCGGTATGGGTTTTCCGATCGATGTCCTGTATCTGGATCATGGATTGAAGGTTGTAGGCATCCAATCTGAAGTGCGGCCCTGGCGTTTCACTCCGGTTTTGCGCAAGGCCGCGTCAGTACTGGAACTCCCGTGCGGTACCGCAGCTGAAACAAAGACCGCCGTGGGCGATACAATTGAGATAACCCTCCCCAAGGATTGCACTCAGTTCCCTGCATGAGCCCGACTTTAGAACTCGAAGAAGCGGTCAAGGCCCGCGACGCAACGCCGAAGTTGCTCGTGAAATGGTCCTCGCGCTGGGAGGAGTTCGTCGGCTCCATCAAACCTGCTTTGACCCGGTCGGAAGCCCGGCTGGCCGGTGAGGCCCCCTTTGGGCTGATTCCCCTGCGGATCATGGTTCCCTCCTACGTGCTGGAGGCTTTCCTGATCGCAGCCGCAATTTTCGTGAAGGTGAAGATCGACGAATTGCAGCCGTATGCGGCGCCCAGAATCTCCAGCCACGATGTGATCTATTACAGCGGCGACGAGCTGCCACGCACCCAGGATCTCGGCGGCGCTGAAGCGGGGCGCGCTGGAGAAGCCGGCGGCGAAGAGGCGCACCACCGTACGCAAACCATCAAAGTGGCGCGCGGAGGCTCGCTTGTACCCAAGGTGGTTGATGCCCCGAACTTGAAGCTGCCTTCCTCGCGGGATGCGGTAGCCAACTTGTTGGCGATCAGGCCCGATCCCGGTCCGCCACCGTCCGAAGGGCTGCGCTCGACACGCTCTGCGCCGAATCTGACCGCGACTCTTGTCGCGCCTGCTCCGAACGTCATTCGTGACTACACGCGGAACGGAATCCGTCTTGATCCAGTGATTGCTCCCGCGCCATCCGTGACGCGCAACCAGCCTCTGACAGCGCCCAGTCTTAGCACGACATTGGTTCCGCCCGCGCCGAATGTCTCAAGCGATCACACGCTGGTCGCCCCAGCGCTTGCGGCGGCGGTAATTCCTCCCTCACCCGCTGTGTCGCGTGAGCATCCCCTGATTGCGCCGTCTTTGGATCCGTCCATCGCGCCGCCCGTTCAAAATGTCCAGCGCGACCCGTTCCGCGCCGCTCCAACGCTGGCCGCCAGCGTGGTACCTCCTCCGACTCCCGCTGCGGTAAGCCGGCAACTTTCCGCGGCACCGATTCAAACCATGGATCCCTCCGTAGTTCCTCCGCCAGTTTCCGCGCCGGAACGAGCGGATGTGCGACGTTCCAAGCTCAACTTGCCGTCGCCCGCTGTAGTCGCGCCGCCGACTTCGAGCGATGTCACTGCCGATATGCGGCGCCTGACCGGCGCCACCGCTCCCGATCCTTCGAAGGCAATTGCGCCACCTCCTCCTTCGCCCTCGGCCAGCGGCTCGTACATGGGCAACTTGATCGGCCGAATCTTCGGTCCGACGGAAGTGGTCGCGCCTCCGCCGACCTCTGTGAATGCGAAGGGGACGAGCAGCGGAACGCGGCCCACGCTCGCTGACAACGTCGCGCCTCCGCCAGCTTCTGTATCTGCCGACGGTGGCGGCAGTCCACGCGGCAATCGCAACGGTACGGGCTCGTCGTTAGCCCCGAATGTTGTGGCTCCGCCGGCATCCGTCGGGTTAAACGGAGGCACGGGAACTTCCCGTACCGCAGCCGCACCATATGTTGGAAATCCCAGCGTTGTTGCACCGCCGCCCGCGCTCGCTGGGGCGGGCGGGGGAATTGGAAAGACTGGCGGCGGCGCAGGAGCCGCTGGTGGACGACTGCTGGCCGATAACGTGGTACCTCCACCCCCGTCGGTGGGAGGAGGGGCCAGTACTACGGGCTCGGGATTGGGGCGAAAGGGGCCCGGTCTTGGCGCGCCTCTCGATGCAGGATCAGGATTGACGCCGCCTGCGAACGGCGGCAGCGGCAAAGATGCCGGCACTGTGATGTCGAGCCAACCGGGCACAAAGCTTGGCATGCCGCCCGACCCGAAACCCGGGTCGCTTGCAATGTCTCCGGCTGGCGCCGATAAGCCCGGCATTGGCGGCGCGGGCGGAGGGACTGGCATCGGGCGCGGCAATGGCCCAGGCAGCGGAATGACGAGTTCTGGCACGGGCGCGGGCAAGACCGGTGCGGGACACGGCTCTGATCCCAACGCTCACGGCGGCATTTCTCCTGCGAACGGACCGGGTGGCGCAGGCAATGCTCCCTCCGGCAACCCTCCGGTTCCCGGAGTGGATATCAGCGGCGGCAATGGCATTGTCACGCTTCCAAGCTTCGGGTCGGATCCGTCGGTCAACAGCCCGGCAACACCGGGGCGCTCGTCGGCAAACCAGCACAAGAAAACGCTCGATGTGACGATCGTTGCGACAGCCGGCTCCGCGGGGGCTTTCGAGCCTTACAAGAATCTTCTTCGCGGCGAGAAATACACGACCTATTTCGACACGACACTAGGCACGGTTGTGATGGAATTTTCGGACGAAGCGGATGTGACCCATGCCTTTGGTGGGACCCTCACTGCTCCTGCCGCGCTCCGCAGTGATCTTCCGGAGGGCCTGCCCCGCGGACGCATGGTCGTAACCTGCAAGGTAGACGCGTCGGGAAATGTAAAGAATCCCCGTGTGCTCGAGCCCGGTCCCGCTCAAATGACCGCCAAGGTATTGGCCGCCCTTCGCAGTTGGAAATTCCAGCCTGCCACGCGAAACAACCAGCCGCTAGAGGTAACCGCGATCATCGGCTTTGGCATTGATACGAGCGACCGCTTCTAATCGGGTCATAAGGTTTGTCATTCCGAAGCCGGGCTTCATCAGGCGAGGAATCTGCTGTTTGCCGTCAGCAAGGAAACACAGATTCCTCACGGAATGACAAGCCTTAGTTCTTATCGCTGAGGAAAAGTCTTATCGCTGCCCTGCGGCTGCGCTTCCCAATCCTTTCACCTGTTCCCCCAGAAAGCGGCGCACAGCCTCCCATGCCTTCTGATTCTGTTCGAACGTGTATCCGCCGTGGTTCGCGCCCGGGACCGTATAGAGCTGGTTTGGAACTTTGGCCGCATCGAGTGCTTGGTGCAAACGCACCGCCTGGGTATACGGAACGAGTGCGTCTTTGTCTCCATGGATGGTGATGATCGGAGGCACATCGCTGGTCACGTAATTGATAGGGGACACACGCTTGGCGATTTCATCCGCATTGGCCTGATCGCCCAGCCAGACGACGGCATATCCCTTGGCGTTCGGTCCATGGAGTTCGTCGAGAACGTCCGTGATGCCAAACCAATTGACGATCGCAGCGACGCGAGGGTCTTTGCTCGTGCCCGGATTCTCGCTCCAATAGTTGTCCATAGGCCCGCGGCACTCCCGGTCGAACCCCGCCGCCGGCGTGAGCATCCCGGTCATGAGAGCCAGATGGCCTCCCGCGGAACCACCTTGGAGCACCACGCGAGTGGGGTCGAAGTTGTATTTCTTGGCATTCGCGAACACCCAGTGCAGTGCGCAACGGCAATCCTCTACTGCGGCGGGAGCGAGCGAGATGCGTCCGAGGCGGTATTCAACGTTCACCGCGGCAAAGCCCATTTGCAGGTAAGGCATCATCTCGAGCACGCGCTCTTCCTTGGTGCCTTCGACCCAACCGCCACCGTGGATCACCACCACGACGGGTGTCGGCTGCGCAGCCGCGGCGGGTCTGTAAACGTCGAGTTTGTTCTGATAGTTGTTTGCTGTGTGATAGACGATGTTGGTTTCAACTTCGTAACGGAATAGCTCGGCAGCAAACGAAGCGGCATCCGTTTGCCCCAAGGACATCGAAGAAAGAATTGGGAGAAGGGCGGCCAGCAAGAGTTTTCGCACAGTTTCCTCGAATGGATTGCGGGTTTGACTGCGACACAATCGCCCTCCGCGCCGTGCGGTGCAGAGGAACCCACGAGACTATAGTGCCCCCGATGCCCGCGCAACTGCCTCCCCGCGACTTTGTAGTCGCATACGCCTAAAGCTGAAACACGAAGTACCACGAAGGCCCAGCTTTCGGCTTTCCTTTGTGAACCTTCGTGTCCTTTGTGGTTAAAGCTCTTTGTTGCGCTATTTCGCGCTTCGTCGGGCTCGACGCCGAGATGGCGGAATGATTCCTTTCTCCGGCACTTCTCTTTCAATCTTGTCCGAAAGCTTGTGCAATGGCTTGTCGTGCACGGAGGAAAGCTGGTGTGCTGATGCGGCTACGCTCAGCCCCTTGGCGGTATACATAGCTTCCTTGAAGGTAGGAGTCCCGCCAAAACCCACATTATTCTTCTGCGCGACGGCAAACACGCCATGCGGCACGCCGTTCAAAAATGCAGTGGCGATGTAGTCTCCTACCATCAACCCGTTCTGCGAAGTCGGCAGCCAACTCAGCGGCATCGGGGCAGCGGTCAGGGTTGTCGGAGTGTTCCAGGTTGCTCCGCCATTGGCCGACGAGATGTATCCCACGAAAAGCTGGCAGGTCGCTGCTGAGCAGCCGCTTTGCGGGTAGTAGTAGTAGTGCAGCGCTATGTAAGCGCTCGCTCCCGAGGTTGCCGGATCGATTCCAATCCCTGGAATGAAATGATCGACGGTACTCGAAGTATCATCAATCGGAATGCGCGTGACCGCGCTCCAAGTCACTCCATCTGAGGACGTGCTGTAAACCAGATCGTTGGTTAAGCAGCCCGACCGGAAACGGCAATCTTCCCAAACGTTCCATATCGTTCCGCCACCATCGACAGCAGCGGAAGGCAACGGGCCGCTGCGAATCCCTCCTGCGTCGGCATGGAATTGAATGTTCGAGATCGTGACCGGAGCGGTCCAACTCGCGCCGCCATTTGTCGAAACGAATGCTTCCATAATCGGACTTTGAGTAGATTCAATCGGCACAACGACAGTTCCGTTCGGCTGCACGAGCGGTTGGCCGCCGATGCCGTCGGCTGAATTCACCGTCGGAGTTGCACCACCCCACGTCAGCCCGCCGTCCGTTGATGTGCTCATCAGGATCTCGTCGTTGTTGAAGGGATCGTCCCACTCCATGTAGCAGTTCCCGTAGTGCGGGCTGCTCGGCCATGAATCGCAAACGATCCAGTTCTTGTCGGAACTTACTGAAGCGGAATCAACGGCGATCGGGTTTCCCCAATTCAGCCCATCGGTGGAGCGACTGACGACAACCGCCGGTGTTTGCGACGCGCTCACGGGCAGCGACGCGATCATCCACACATTGTGCTTGGCATCGAAGGCGACCGCCGGATCGCTGGCCGCGTCGTAGGGGCCGGTTCCCACCCCGGTGGTCAGGCCCGGCAGCGAACCTTGCGTCCAGGTCACGCCGCCGTCCGTCGAGGTGGCCCAGCCAATATCGGTCGCGCCGCCAGTCTGGATCTGGGAAGGCATTCGTCCTACCTGGAACGTGGCCACCATCGTGGAGCCATTCGACAGCAGGTGCGGTTCGACCTCAGTCGCGTGCTGACCGGGTGCAACGGTGAACGGATCGGAGCTCACCTGGATCAGATTCGGTCCCACAGGATTTCCCTGTTGCGTGGACGTGGACGAAGAACCGCCGCAGGCACTCAGCGCGAGCGTGAAGGCAAAGATGGCGCACAGGGTCCACCCATTGGAGTTGAATACGACTGGTTTCGTCATACGATGCGATGTAGAGCTTCTGGGACTGCTCCCATCATCTGCGGAATTGGATGCGGGCGCAATTGAATTTAGTGGTCCGCAACACGATCTCGATCCGCTTCGATTTCGCTTCGAACAAACACGATCGCCACGTCATCGGAATAAACAGGTTTCCATTCCGGCATTTTGCTGAGGACGGCAGACAGCGCGGCACTTCTCGGCAGCACCAGGCAAGAACTGCGCCACTTGATGAAATCTTCCCAGTCCGGTTCCACATGCATCGTAGTCAGATACGAGCGGAGGAATGGCTCCCCGTAGAAGTCATGCCGATCATCGATCACAACCTTATTGCGCGGATACAGGCGGTAAATCAAATAACCACCCCAGTAGTCGGGACTGAGCACCGGACTGCGTACGCCGCTCTGTGCGACAAAGCTGACGGCATCGACGGGCATTCTGCGTGCATCAAAGTTTGCCTCCATCAAAGGCGTTGAGCCGACGTGCCCACCGTTGAGAGCGATCATCAAGGTCGCAACTGTGGCTACGATTGGCCATAGATGACCGCGCCGGGTCGAGTCCATCACGCCCATTCTTTGCACGAATCTCCGAGTGCCTGGCAAAGAGATTAGCGGTCCGACAATTGCTGCCAGAAAGATGGAAGAGATCGGAATGTTGCGCGAGGAGTACAGCGCCGCGTACACCGCGAACAGCGCGAGCAGAATATGACTGAGTCTCAGGCTGCCGCCGCGAGCAGCCAACGCAGCAACTGCAATCAGCAGAAGCACAAGAAAGCATCTCTGCGCGATGCCATGGAAGTTGGGCGACTGGAACTCATCAATGTGATCCATGAAGAAGCGGTTGGAGAGATAGGAATAGATGTGCACGTGCAGATGCCATCCGTACGGATTCACGAGACTCGCGACCGCTGAAGCCAGCCCTACCAGCGTTAGTTGCCGCACCCGCTTCCCGGCTGCGATCTTCTGAAGCGATTCCTCGATGCGTGACTCCCTCAACCGCAACCACGTCCACGCAGATGCCAGCCAGAAAATTCCCAGAAGCACAAAACCGAGAGGAAACGCTCCGTGCACGTTGACCCAAATCGGCATCAGAAGCGGCAGCAGCCAAAGACGCCTACGTCCATGGCGCTCTTCAGCTTCCACCGAGTCAAGGATCCGGTACCAGACGAGAACGAACAACCAGCTCAACACGTGCGGTCGGGCCAGAAAGTGGATTGTCGAGGCTGACATGGCAAGCAAGGTCATGAACAGCGCGACCAGAACGTCGGCCCCGCGCTTGACCAGCAACCGAAACACCACCGCAAATACGGAGGCGATCGCGAGAGCTGTAAACCAGACCACTCCATTCAGACCGGCTGAGCGTTCCAGGCGGCCCATGACAACGTCATACAGCCATTCCCAGGCGATCCAAGGCTTGCGGATTTGCGCAGAGAAGGGATCGACGTGCGGAACCGCGTGCGTCTCGAGAATTAACTGTCCGGTGCGAATGTGCCAGCCGATCCCTGCATCCCCTAACAACTTCACGGACAGCGGAGTGAATAGCAACGTGGCCAGGAGCGCGACAAAAATCAGGTCCGCCACGGACGGCATCAGCCAGGGCAGTAATGCGTTTTCCTGAGTACCTGTGAGCGAAGAACTTCTGGAACCGTCTGCCATCGCGTGAATCTTATATATGTAAGGCCGCGTGCAGCAAGGTGACGGAGCAGGAACATGACTAGCAAGGCTCGAGTTGTAATTGTAGGTGCAGGTTTTGGTGGCCTGAACGCCGCCCGTACTTTAGGCAAGGCCGGACTGCGGATCACCGTAATCGATCGCAAGAACTTTCATACCTTTCAGCCGCTTCTCTATCAGGTCGCGACCGCCGGGCTTTCCCCTGGTGAGATCGCAGCGCCGATCCGCTCGATCCTTCGTTCTCACAAGAATGTGGAGGTGCTGATGGGCGAGGTCACGGGATTCGATCTCGAGCGACGGATCGTGCAAATTCCGGACGCGGAAATTCCCTACGATTACCTGATCATCGCGGCAGGTGCAACTCACTCATATTTCGGGCATGAGGACTGGGAGCCTTTCGCCCCCGGGCTCAAGACCATTGAAGACGCGCTGGAGATCCGGAGGCGCGTGCTGCTGGCGTTCGAACTGGCGGAACGCCAAGCGGCGGCCGGACAATCGGAATTACCCCTGAACTTCGTCGTTGTCGGTGGAGGCCCTACCGGCGTGGAGCTTGCTGGCACCCTCGCCGAGATCAGCCGTCACGCCCTGGCTCATGAATTCCGTTCCATCGATCCGAGGCGAACGCACATCCTGCTGATCGAAGGCGGGGCGAGGGTTTTGCCGACTTATCCCGAAGATCTTTCGCGCAGCGCGGAAGAGCAACTGCGCGGACTCGGAGTGGAATGTCGGACTTCAGCGATCGTGACCCAGATTGAACCAGGAGCGGTTGACATCGGCGAAACCCGCCTGCCCGCGACAGTCGTGCTCTGGGCTGCCGGTGTCGCTGCGTCTCCGCTCGGCAAGAAACTGGGCGCTGCCTGCGATCGAGCAGGAAGAGTACCAGTCCAAGCTGATTTG
Organism: Terriglobia bacterium; assembly: GCA_020073385.1. GTDB lineage: Bacteria > Acidobacteriota > Terriglobia > Terriglobales > Acidobacteriaceae > Sulfotelmatobacter. The sequence goes on from JAIQFH010000009.1 coordinate 92,391, forward strand.
AGCCTGCCTGGACATCCGGAGGTTTTTGTCATCGGTGATCTCGCGGCCGCCAAGGACGAGCAAGGCAAAATGCTCCCCGGCGTCGCGCCGGTCGCCATTCAAGAGGGAAAGTTCGTTGCAAAGCTGATTCGAGAAGAGGTGCGGCGATCTGGCTCCAAGCCTGTTGGACATGGATCGTCTCAAAGAATGGCCTTCCACTACTGGGACAAAGGCAGCCTCGCCACTATCGGACGAGCCGCTGCCGTCGCGCAATTCGGGAAGATTCATATTTCTGGATTCGTCGCCTGGCTGTCATGGCTCTTCGTGCATATCCTTTTCCTGATCGGCTTCCGGAACCGTCTGCTGGTATTCATTCAGTGGGCCTGGTCCTATGTTACGTACGAACGCGGCGCCCGGTTGATCACAGGCAGCACGTATTTGCCGGGATGGACGGCATCGAGCCCCGGATCGACAGTTACCTCCGAGCAGCACGTGGTGCAAGAAATTCACTCCGGCACGCCAAAATAGGTGGACAATAATAGTGAGCGCCCTCAGTGAGCCGGGATTCGGCGCGTGTGACGCCATGAAGAAACTTGCCATCATCAGCGCGTTCGTTTGCTCAATCCTGTTAGTCGTCTGTTCCTCGTTTGCGTCGGCTGAGGTCCTCAAGGTCGTCGTGAACGACACGATTCAGCCCATCAGCGGGGAATACATCGCGCGCGCCATCGCCGAGGCTGCGCGCCGCAACGATCAGGCCGTACTGATCGAGATGAATACTCCGGGAGGCATGGTCAGTTCGACCCGGGAGATCATCGAAAAGATCTCTACCTCACCGGTTCCGGTGATTGTGTATGTAACCCCCACGGGCGGGCACGCAGGCTCGGCAGGCATTTTCATTCTCGTGTCCGCTGACATAGCGGCCATGGCGCCCGGCACGGCCGCTGGTGCCGCGCATCCCGTAATTCTGATTGGTCCAATACAACTCAAGCCCGACGAGGAAATGAACCGCAAGATCGAGAACGACGCGGCCGCGCTAATTCGCTCCGTGGCCTCAAAGCGCGGTCGCAATATCGAGGCCGCAGAGGGAGCGGTACGCGAGTCGAAGTCATTTTCTGACCAGGAAGCGATGGCGCAGCATCTGATCGACTATGTCGCCTCGAGTCCCGAAGATCTGTTCCGGCAGATGAAAGGAAAATCGTTTAAGCGCTTCAACGGCGAGTCGGCGACGCTTGACCTCGAAGGACAGCCGATTGTTCCTTTCAATATGACGTTAAAGGAGCGAATCCTCGACGCGCTCATGGAGCCAGATCTGGCCTTCCTGCTTCTCGCCATTGGAGCTCTGGCCCTGTACATCGAGTTCAATCATCCGGGCGCAGTCATTCCGGGGACGGTGGGCGTGGTCTTCATCCTGGTCGCCGCATTCGCGCTCAACCTGCTGCCAACCCGCTTTGCCGCCCTTGGCCTGATACTCGGCGCGTTCGCGTTGTTTGCCGCGGAAGCCAAGTTCGTTTCTCACGGAGTGCTCACAGCAGGAGGCATCGTACTGCTCACACTCGGCGGGCTTCTTCTGGTGGACGCGCCCATCCCAGAAATGCGCGTGCACTTGGCAACGGCGCTGGCCGTAAGCGTTCCTCTGGGGATTATTACTGCATTCCTGATGAGCATTGCTTTGAAAGCGCGGCGCAACAAAGTTGTCACGGGAGAACAAGGCCTGGTTGGCGAAACCGGCGTCGCGCAGACTGCACTCTCGCCGCAAGGAAAGGTTTTCGTGCACGGCGAACTCTGGGATGCGATCGCACCAACTCCCGTACCGATTGGGCAGTTGGTAGTCGTGCGCCGAATCGATGGCCTCACGCTGCAGGTTGAACCGCTGGCCGTCCCGTCATCACCACCCGAGCATCACGTATTGGCTTGATTCACCACAGAGGACACAGGGGCACACAGAGGAATTTCTCTGTGTGCCTCAGTGCCTTCTGTGGTGAGTGTTTTACCTACTTCAAATTAAACAGCGCATTCACGTGCGCCGTGACGGTCACGGTCTGCGGTGTGAAATCTTCCGTCGGGGCGGGAGGGGCTGCATTGGGCGAGGCAGCGGACATGGCACGCGCCATCCGCGGCATCACGATGCGCGGATTCTCGAAAGTGTCTACCGAAGCATAGGAAAGATCGCCCAAAGCCCTTCCGCTGGCGCGGGCCACGGTTTCAGCGGAGTTCCGCGCCCGCCGGTAGGCGTCTTCCACCGCGTGATTCTTGGCTTCGTCCATATTTTCCAGAACGTAGTTTAGCGTTTGGGTTTCACTGACGTTAGCTTCGGCGAGCTGCTGCGTAATGGGCCCGATCTTGGAAAAGTCTCTGAGTTTGAGTGTGACGTCGGTCGTGACGCGATAGCCAATGACCCGCTGCTTCGGTTTCCACTCGTAGATCGGTTGCACGGAGAGGAATCCAACTGTAGCAAGCTTTGTATCCAGCCCATTGGCGCGCAAAACCTGCCGCACCTGATCTACATTTTTCGATGCGCGCTGATACGCCGCCTGCGGGCTGTCATCCTGCACCGAGAGGTTCATTTGGACGTGTGCGGTATCCGGAGCGGCTTCGAACTTTCCGTCAGCCCCCACATAAACGGTGTTAGGCTGCGCCGTGACCGCCGGGTGCTCCTGCGCAAACATTCCAATGGAAAAGACGAGAATTGCGGAAAGAACGAATGCAGATTTCATGGCGTTCCTCATAGACAGGATTATCGGACATGGGAATGAATTCCCCAAGCCGTCCCTTCAGAAGAACGCCTGCTGAGACTGATCTTGCGCGTTGAGGACTAGCCTCTCTCGAATCAGGGAATCATCAAACTGCGATCCAGCCTGATTTCGAGGGCGGTCCCTTTGTCGAGGACTAGATCGTGACCGGTCTCAAACGCCGTGTACGCCGAGTTCGCAGCGCCGTTACCAGCTCCAGCGGCCGCACCTTTCTTGCCTCCTGAATGCATTCCTGCTGCCGCGCCTTCGCCCGCACCAATCACCACCGCTTCAGCGATCTCCTCTTTCGTCATTCCCTTGCGTCCGATCTCTCCTTCTTCTCCTATCTGCTTCAGTCCGTGTTCTCCGGGAACGCCCGTCACCGTCGCGATGAGAGGCAGCCATCCATGCGCGGTCTCGATCTCGTCAAAGCTCAGAAGCAGTCGGGTGTGCAGGCCCGGTTCGACCGCGCTGACGTGTCCTTTGATCTTGCGCCCGACCTCAACCGTCATTCCATTCGACGCCATCAAAGCTTCTGCCAACCGAGCATGAAAGTGATCACCAGCTTTCACAGTGCGAGTGTCGAGCCGGTCAGTCAACTGGATCAGGCCGGTCGTGCCTTGTACCACGGCATTGGCTGGGATGGAAGGCGCATCCTGCCCGAACGTCGTCGCGCAGAAACCAATGAGCAGCACGGAAATCAAACCTGTGATGCGGAGCATGCGTTTGGACATAGATATCCCTCTCTCGACGGAACGTCGCTAGGCGATTTGGATGCGGGGCAACCTTGAATTTACTGCCCGCAGATAAGATCCTGTTTTTGCCTTAGTTTACGACTGAATCGTCGAATGAGGACCGGCCACGGCGAGTACATCGATGCCCAGGGGCGAGGAGTGCGACCTGGCAACCGTGGTGGCGGGAGAGTTTCCCTTCGCCGGCGACATCCCGACCGCACAATTTTTGCCTGCCTGTTTCGCGCGATTCAATCCGCGATCTGCAATGGTCAAAACCTCTTCGTAGCTCACCGCACGCGGATCGTCGGGAAACCAGGGAAACGCCGCCCAGCCCATTGAACAAGTTCGTCGCATGGTCTGTCCACTCGGTCCCAGGCTGAATGGAGTGTCAGCAACTGCCGAGAGAACGCGCTGCGCCAGCAACTCGGCCTCCGCGCGATCGGTGTAACGGGAAACGATCAGGAACTCTTCTCCACCCCAGCGTACGAGCACGTCAGAGTGACGAACCGAAGAACTCAGACGCCGCGCCATCTCGACCAGTACGGTGTCGCCGACATCATGGCCATACTCGTCGTTCACTTCCTTGAAGTTGTCAGCATCGATCAGGTAGAAAACCAGATCGCGTGTGTGCCGGTCGTGATTGTCGGCGTGCGAGCGGAGGGCCTGGCCCACGTCCGCATCAATCGTCGCCGAAAAATAACGCCGGTTGCGAAGGCCGGTGAGGGGATCGGTGAGCGAAGCCTCCTGCAGCACGACGTTGGTGAGGCTTAACTCCCGGTTCAGCTTGCGATGCTGGATGAAGATCAGAAAGGCCATCAGAAATATGGTGGCTAACGTAACCAGCACGCGGAAGTTCGAGGCCTGATGGGGAAGCCGCGGATCGAGCAGCGCAGCCAGCGCTATGATGGGCAACGACAGAACCGCCATCATCGCCAGGTTCGCCATCCGCGACCCATAGGATTCGTCTCCCGCGGTCTCCGGTATCGCCGTTAGTCCGTGGCCACCGAGCGCCACGACCGTATAAACCGCAAAAGACCCGCAATAGATTATGTCGTAGGTACTGCCGGTGTAATACAGTCCCTGCCCGAGAGCGCGGTTAATCAGGAAAAACGCGACCGCATTGAAAATCGCCGCGCCACAAAAGAAAGCATAGAACCGCTTCCAAGCTCCCGGGCTCTCCCGCCAGAACAGGAGCAAAACCCCAATCATCACGATGGACCCTGCTTCGGAAAGGAGATCAAAGTTCCGGCTGTAGTTGGCCACGTTCGGCGACGGATACTGCCAGCACACGACGAACGAAACATACAGATCAAGCCACCAGAGAACTAGTAGGAGGAAGTCCAGCAGTCCGAACCGTATGCTCCGCGATGACGGCTGCCGGTGTGGACGGAGCAGCAGGCCACCCACCATCGGCGCGCCGGCCAGGAAAAGCAAAGCGTCGGCCGGATACATATCCGGGAGCCTTCTCCGGATCACAAGATCCCAGTAATCCCAAACCATCTGATCGGCCAGCCACAGCGCCCAGCCCGCGGCTTGCAGCATCCAGAACCACCGCACCCGCCCTTTCGCAGCCCGGGCGTTCCAGGAAAAGGCCAGCATGGCGCATACGATCAGCAATGTGCCGAACGTGTCGCTTACCACGACGGCCGTCATACCTCGAGGCAGCAACAGACAGCCCGCCGTAAGCAGCGCCGTGAACACTACCGTGACCCAAAATAGAAGTTTTAAGTGATTGCGGCCCTGCACCTGTGCCACCTTCGCGAGCGGAGTTAGCCTTTGGCCCCTGCGGAATATGCGATGCGTGAAATCTGCGAATCTATGTCTTTTCGCAAACGATCCCAGATATCTTCCGGTATCTCGACAAAAGCTCTGACTACCTCTGGATCAAATTGCCTGCCGCTCCAGCGGATGATTTCCTCCCGCGCCGCCTGATAAGGCTGCGCCGGTCGATAGACACGGTCCACGGTCATTGCATCCAGCGTGTCAGCGACCGAAAAGATTCGTGCTCCCAGTGGAATTTCCTCGCCCTTCAATCTCCGGGGATAGCCGGTTCCGTCGTAACGCTCCTGGTGGGAGTAGACGATGTCACAGGCCTCGACCAGGAAAGGGATCTTTTTCACAATCTGGTATCCCTTAAAGCAGTGCTCCTGCATGATGGCCATCTCATCCGGAGTTAGTTTGCCAGGCTTTCGAAGAATCGCGTCTGGGATCGCCAGCTTACCGATGTCATGGAGAAACGCGCCGCGCGCGATGGTCGGAATCTGCTCCGGCGGCAGTCCCATAGCCTTGGCAATCACGATCGTGAAGGCGGTGACTCGCCGTGAATGGCCTTCGGTTTCGGCATCCTTCATGTCCAGCGCGTCGCCCAAGGCCTCGAGCGTCATGTCATAGGAGCGCTCCAACTCACGCACGGTCGCCTGCAGTTGCTCGGTGCGCGCCTTGACCAGGGATTCAAGATTCGTCTGATAATTCCGGTTTTCTACTTTTAGTCGCCGGTTCTCAAGCGCCCGGCTGACGGTGTTGAGCAGTTGCTCGCGCTCAAATGGCTTCAGCAGGTAGTCATAGGCACCGTTCCGGATGGCTGCCAGCGCGACCGAGATGTCGTGCACGGCGGTAACCATCACAACCGGCATGTCGGGGTATTTTTCCTTGGTGCGCTCCAGCAGTCCGATGCCATCCAGATCGGCCATCATCAGGTCGGAAAGCATCAGTTCAAAGTCTTCTCCGGAGTTCAGAACGGCGAGCGCCTCCATGCCCGAACTGGCTTGTTTGCAGGCATATCCGGCGGTCCCGAGCATGGACGCGACGATTTCCCGAATCGGCTCTTCGTCGTCAACAACAAGAATTCGATCTGGCATGGTCTGCACGAAAGGCTATCGGCGATTGTACCCTTTCGGCGAGATACCGAAAGTAATCATTGAGGGTCGGAAACTCCATCGAGATTGCGGCCCTCCATGATATTCAGAAACGAGGACTCCGTACGCCCGGAACGCGATGAGCGATTTCCTCTTATCAGTTTGGAACGCGGTAGGGAGGCTGGGACTGGCCCGGCCCTCGGCCACGGAATGGACGCTGCTGATTCTGCTGGCGGCGTCGGTCCTCGCGCTTCGCGCGTTTCGCGAGAGTTACTTCAAGCTCTGGGTCCTGGGCTGGGCGACGTTTGTCGTTTCGCGTTTCTCCGAGCATTGCTTTGCACCCAAGATTCCCGCGCCCTTCGATTTGGTAGTGGTGCAGGCAACCTTTGTCCTCGCTGTTGGACTTCTGGCCGGAGCAGTTCTGCTGTATGCGCGCGTTCGCGATCTGATCATTCCGCTCATGGTGATCACGCCGGTGCTGGTCGGTTTCGCTGGCGCACGGGTGCTGTTGTGGTCCGAATCACTGCCACTGCGCTTCGCTTTGGAAGTCGGCTATCGCGTGGTGTTGCTGGTTGCGGCAATTGCCCTGTTGCGCGCTCGCCGCGGCCGCTGGCAGGCCTCGGCCTGGCTGCTGGCTTTGTGCCTGCTGGCGCTGCATCTTTCCTGGGCTCCGCTGACCGGGCAGGTTCCGGCCGTAGCGCTCATCGCGTCAGAAATTGCCCTGCCGATCACGATGTTGCTGCTGGTACTCGGCGAAATGCGCGCCCGGACCCGCAGGTTGCAGGCCATGCAGGCGATTACCGAAAGCATCGCCAGCGCCCAGCAATACGGGAGTGTGGTGCAGTGCGCTGTCGAAGAACTGCAGCGCGTTGCCGGCGTCCGCGCCTGCTGGTTCCGCCTCAGTGAAGGCGGCCATCTCGTCGCCACGCACGCAGCCGGCCTTTCTGCGGAGTTCCTGCGCGACGCCGGCTTTGCTCAGATCACAGACGACGTCTCGAAACTATGGGAAAAACGTGCCCCCAAAACGCAGAGAGCGGAAAACGCCGCCACTGAGCCCGCCGAGTGTCTCGCTGTCGAGAAGATTCGCCAGTTCGTGATCGCACCGGTCGTGGGCAACAAATCCCCGGTCGGACTGCTGATGATCGGCCATTCCAGCAGCCGCCAGTGGACCACTGACGAACTCCATTTCCTGCAAAGCTGCGCCCGGCAACTCGCCTTGGCCGTCGAAAACTTCCGCCTGCTCGAGCAGGTGCTGCGTTCGCAGCGCCAGTGGATGAATACCTTCGACTCCATCCACGATGTCATCCTCGCCCACGACTCCGACTTTCGCATTATCAAGGCGAACCAGGTCTTGCTGGAACAGATTGGCCAGGCCCCGGCCGACGTCATCGGCAGCACCTGCGAGTCCGCGTTGCCGCATACGTATGGCGAGTGGACCGGTTGCCCGTACTGCGCCATGGGCGGTGACGAGGAATTCACGGAAGGAGCCGACCCCTGCTTTGGCGGATTCTCGGTCGTTTCGACCTCCTCTTACACCGATCAGGGCACGCAGCAAAAAGGCACGATTCACGTTGTTCGCGACATCACGGACCGTCACTCCGCCGAAGAACGTTATCGGCTGCTCTTTGAACAGGTGCAGGAAGGCGTTTACGTCGCTGATCCGACGGGCCGCCTCATCGACTGCAACGATGCCTTCGTCCACATGCTCGGCTATAGCAACCGCGACGAACTGCTGGTACTGAATCTGGACAAGGAAATCTGCGTTGATCCCAACCAGCGTGAGACTTTCCGGCACGAGATCGAAACCCACAACTACGTTCGCAATTTCGAAGTCACGCTGCGCCGCCGGGATGGCACGCTGCTGCTTGCGGTCGAGAGCAGCTTCGCGACGCGCGATGCCACAGGCGCGGTGGAGCGCTACCAGGGATTCGTTCTCGACATGACGGAAAAGCGGCGCGCGGAAGATGAGATGCAGCGCCGCAATCGCGAATTGAATGCGCTGAATGCGATGGCTGTGGTGGCGGCGCAATCGTTCGACCTGGACGAGATTCTCAACCTGACCCTGCGGCAGGTGGTGACTCTGTTTGCCGCCGAGAGCGGAACGGTCTATCTCTCGGACATCGACAGCCCGACCTATCGCCGGCGGGCCGCATGGGGACCGCGTAGCCGCGACAAGGGACGTCCTTCAGAAATTTCCTTCCCTGAGGGCTTTGGCGATTTGGTGATCCGCTCACGCGCCGAGGTCGTTACTACCGAATATCTGCCGCACCTGCCTCCCAAGGTTGCCGAGTTCTTGCGATCGGAATCCGATCGCTCCTGGATCTGGGTGCTGTTCTGGGCTAAGGATTCGCCGGTCGGTCTGATGGGGTTGTGCAGCCATCTCGGATATCAATACTCGTCGAATGACGAAAACTTGCTGGTCGCCATCAGCCGCCAATTGGCCACGACCATCGAAAAGGTCCGGCTGTATGAAGAAACCTGCCGCGCCTATGAAGATCTGCGCAAGACGCAGGAGCAGTTACTGCAAAGTGAGAAGATGTCAGCGGTCGGGCAGTTAATCGCCGGCGTTGCCCATGAGCTCAACAACCCGCTGACTGCCATTCTCGGCTACGCGCAACTTCTCGAGACCGAAGGACTGAACCCACGCGCCCAGGATTTCGTCACCAAGCTCTTCAAGCAGGCGCAGCGGACCCATCGAGTCGTTCAGAACCTGCTTTCCTTCGCGCGTCAGCGCAAGCCGCAGCGGGATGAGGTCGATATCCGCAAGGTGCTCGAAGAAACGCTCACCCTGCGCGACTACGATCTCAAGATCAATAACATCAAGGTCGAGCGTGACGTTCCGTCGGAAGCTGCGATGGTCGTTGCCGATCCGCATCAACTGGAGCAGGTTTTCCTGAACATCATCAATAACGCCGTCGATGCCATTCTAGAGACGGGACACACCGGGACGTTGAAGATTCGTATAAGCTCCCTTGGCGGAAACATCTGTACACAATTCTCTGACGATGGCGCGGGAATCAAAGATCCCAAACGCATCTTCGATCCTTTCTACACCACCAAGAGTGTTGGCAAAGGAACCGGCCTTGGACTCAGCATCTGCTATGGGATTGTGAAGGAACACGGCGGAGACATCCTCGCCAGTAACAATCCGGAGGGCGGCGCAACCATCGAGGTCAAGCTGCCGGCGGCAGTCGCTGCCGCAGCCGAACCCGAAGCCGTGAAGCCCGCGCCCCGCCTGCACGAAGGCGCTGTTCACGGACGTGTCTTACTGGTCGAAGAAGAAGAAGCTGTTCTTGAATTCGAGCGCGACGTGCTCGCTGGCGCTGGCGCTGCGGTGGTTACAGCGAAGACGGCGCAGGATGTCAAAACTCGCCTCCTCTCTGAACCGTTTGACGCCGTCATCATGAGCGGCAAGATGGCGAACCAGTGGACTGCCAAAGAATCCTACCCGTGGCTCAAAGAAAACTGTCCTGGGATGGAAGCTCACGTGTTGTATACGTTCTCCAACAGTGTGGAACCGGGCGATGGACGCACCTTCCTGCAGGAGAATAGCATTCCCTACTTGGTGAAGCCCTTCGAAGTGGCCGAACTCATCAGCCAGGCCCGCAAACTGTTGCAGAAGGCGCAGGCGGCGGGCGCGGGCGCAGACTAGTCTCCTCACTGACGTAACCCTCTCTTTCGAACCCCTGGGACCAACCACTCTGGAAAGAGTCCTAGCTTGCTCAGTTTCCAATTCGATCGTGGTGACGATCTTTGGCATGGCCACGCATCTCGTGTATGCTAGCCCCGCTTTGCCCTCCGGAGGGCCGATCATGCAATGGGTGACGAGATTTTGTGCCTCGTTGGCAGCGGTGTTCGTCGTTTCGCTGATGTCACCGGTTTGGCTGTGCGCTCAGTCAAACTCGCACTTGCCTTCGTTCGGCGTCTGCAAGCCAGTCAGCGAGCGCACGACCGAGATGGGATGTTGGATCCTGGTCGACCAACCCGTGGGGCGGATCGACCAAGGACAAATCTTCTGGCATTTGGATGTTTATCCAACGCGTTCAACCGCGGAGAAGGCGAAGGGACCACGTGGGACCGTCATCGAATCACTGGGAAAGGTGTGGTTGCTGACGATCGAAAAGGCGGGATGGTGACCGGACGTTAAAGGGGAACGCATCGCCGAAATCGGTCCGCTTCCAGTAACCGCCGGGGAACAATACTCGGCGTTGTTTATGGAGGCGGTCACTAATCCCGGGATGACCTCTGCCATTCATGTTCACTCGGGACCCGAAGCCTGGTACACCTTGGCCGGAGAGACGTGTCTGGAAACTCCAGACGGCAAACTGGTGGGATCAGCAGGAGGCGCGCCAGTGATCGTGCCTGGAGGCCCGCCCATGTTGCTCACAGCCACCGGCACGGAACAGCGCCGAGCGCTGACGCTCATTCTTCACGAATCGTCGAAGCCTCCTACTACTGTGATCCACGATTGGACTCCGAAAGGTTTGTGTCACCCCTGATAAGTGGTGGCAAGGCCGACGCCATATCAAGGTATCTTCTGAAGTTTTCTGCCCTGAAACGCACAGCCATCCACACCTTTCCTCCATCGCCTTTGCGTTAGACTACGGACAGACCCATGTCCCAATTCGTCCATCTGCACCTGCACACCGACTACTCCCTGCTCGATGGCGCTTGTGATGTCGAAAAGCTCTGCGAGCATGTGAGCAAGCTGGGCATGCCGGCCGTGGCCATGACCGACCACGGCAACATTTTCGGCACCGTGCACTTCGTGAATGCGGCGTACAAGCACGGGGTGAAACCGATCGTCGGTTGCGAACTCTACATCTGCAAAAAGGACGACCACCGCGCCGCGCCCGAAGGCGACACCTACAACCACTTGCTGGTGCTGGCCGAAAATGAAGAGGGCTACCGCAACCTCGTCAAGATCACCTCCGAGGCTTCGCTGCATGGCTTCTATTACAAGCCGCGTGTGAGCAAGAAATTTCTGGCGGAGCATTCACGAGGCCTGATCGGTCTCTCCGGATGCCTGAAGGGTGAAGTCGCCGAGCGCTTGATGGAGAATAACTACGACGCCGCGCGTGCCGCCGCCGGCACCTTCGCCGACATCTTCGGCAAAGGCAACTTCTTCCTCGAAATCCAGGATCAGGGCCTGGAGATGGAGCACCGCATCCATCCTGGCCTGTTCAAGCTGGAACAAGATCTCGGGCTCCCGCTGGTGGCAACGAACGACAGCCACTATCTGTGCGAAGACGACGCCCATGCGCAAGACGTGATGGTCTGCATTCAGACCGGCAAGTCGATTCGCGACACCGCGCGCATGAAGTTCGAGGGTTCGCAGTTCTTCGTCAAGAACGCGGACGAAATGTATCGCGTCTTCAAGGATTCGCCGGACGTTCTCACGCGAACACTCGACATCGCCGAGCGCTGCAGCCTGCGATTGGAAAAGGTGGCCAATCCGTTCCCGCAGTTCGAAGTTCCATCCGGATATACGATTGACAGCTACTTTGTGCACGTCACCCGTGAGGGTTTCGCCCGCCGATTGGAATCGCTGCGCCCGCTGCATGAACAAGGCAAGCTGAAGCATTCACTCACCGATTACGAGCAGCGCCTGGAGCGCGAACTAGGCATCATTCAGCAGATGAAATTTCCCGGATACTTCCTCATCGTCTGGGACTTCATCCGCTACGCCAAAGAGCGCGGCATTCCGGTTGGTCCAGGCCGCGGATCGGCCGCGGGATCGCTCGTCTCGTACGCGCTCGGCATCACTGACATCGACCCGCTGCAGCATGAGTTGCTCTTCGAGCGCTTCCTGAATCCCGAACGCGTGTCGATGCCTGATATCGACATAGACTTCTGCATGAACCGGCGCGGCGAGGTCATCGACTACGTCACCCAGAAATACGGCCGCGACAACGTTGCGCAGATCATCACCTTCGGCACCATGGCCGCGAAGGCCGCGATCAAAGACGTCGGGCGCGCGATGGATATCCCGTACGCCGACGTCGACCGGATCGCCAAGATGGTACCAACCCAGCTGAACATAACACTGGAACAGGCGATTGAAGACTCTCCGCAATTGCGCGAGGCGATCGAAAAAGACGGTCAGATTCGCGAGTTGTTTCAAACCGCCAAGAAACTAGAAGGCTTGGTCCGCAACTCTGGCGTGCACGCCGCCGGCGTAGTGATCTCTCCGCGGCCGCTCACCGACCTTGTCCCGCTGCACCGCACCAAGAACGATGAAATCGTGACCGCCTTCGACATGGTCGCCATCGAAAAGATGGGCCTGCTGAAGATGGACTTCCTCGGCCTGACCACGCTCACGATTCTCACCGACGCGATGAAGCTGATCGAACAGACGCGGAGCACGCCGCTCACGCTAGAACAGATTCCGCTGCAGGACGCCGAAACATACGAGAAGGTCTTCCACAAGGGACTGACCTCGGGCGTCTTCCAGTTTGAATCGCACGGCATGCGCGACGTGCTGCGCAAATACCAGCCGAATTCGATCGAGGACCTCACGGCGCTGAATGCGCTCTACCGTCCCGGTCCAATCCAGGGCGGCATGATCGACGATTTTGTCGACCGCAAGCATGGACGCAAGAAGGTCGAGTACGAACTGCCGGAATTGCAGGAGATTCTGCAAGAGACGCTGGGCGTGATCGTGTATCAGGAGCAGGTGATGCAGATTGCGAACCGCCTGGCTGGATACTCGCTGGGTGAAGCTGACCTGCTCCGCCGCGCCATGGGCAAGAAAAAAGCGGAGGAGATGGCGCAGCAGCGCGAGCGCTTCGTCGAGGGCGCAGCGCAGCGCAAGTATCCGCCCAAGAAGATCGAGAAGATCTTCGATCTAATGGCGCAGTTCGCCGGGTACGGCTTCAATAAATCGCACTCAGCGGCCTACGCGCTGCTCGCGTATCACACGGCATATCTGAAGACCCACTATCCAGTCGAATTCATGGCGGCGCTGCTGACGTCGGTTACAGGATCCACCGACGACGTGGTCAAGTACATCAACGAATGCCGGGAGATGGGCATTGCCGTTGAGGCACCGGACATCAACGTCTCTGACGCAAACTTCACACCTCACGGCGAAAACATCCGCTTCGGATTGGCTGCGGTGAAGAACGTCGGCGGCAATGCCATCGAATCGATTGTTGCGGCGCGAAAAAAGCTTGGCCGCTTCAAATCGATCTTCGAATTCTGCGAAAATGTCGACCTTCGCCTGCTCAACAAGCGCGTACTGGAGTCGCTGATCAAGAGCGGTGCCATGGATTCGCTCGGCCGCCGTGCCCAACTCATGGCCGTTCTCGACAAGGCTATGGAGCAGGCGCAGAAGACTCAACGCGACGCCGAATCCGGCCAACACGGCCTGTTTGGCGTGTTCCAGCAGGAAGAGCCAGAGACTTCCAACGATCGCCTGCCCAACATCCCCGACTGGGACGAGCACACGCGCCTCACAGCTGAGAAGGAAATCCTTGGATTCTTCATCACAGGACACCCGCTGGAAAAATACAAAGACAAGTTGCAGGATCTGCAGGCATTGAGCGTGGAAGAGATCGCTGCGATGACGAAGTCCACCGGAAAAGACGAGACCATCGTCACGGCCGGGATCATCAGCAACGTGCGCGTGCTGAAGTCAAAGAAGGGCGACTTCTACGCGCAGGCCAACCTCGAAGATATGTCTGGATCGATCGACATGATCGTCTTCCCCGAGGCCTACAAACGCATCGGTGAGAAGGTGAAGCTCGAGGTTCCGGTACTGGTCAAGGCGGGAGTTCGTATCGAAGAAGGCGCGAACCCCAAGATCACGGCGGCCGAGATCATGCCGCTCGAAGACGCCAAGGTTCCGCTGCCCCGCGCCATTCGCGTCCGCATTCCGCTCGAATCTTCGGGCGAAGCGACAATCGACAGCCTGCACAATCTGTTTTTGGAGCGCAAAGGTGAGGCCAAAGTGTTATTTGACGTGGAACGCCAAGGGGATTTCATGGTGGTGATGGAGGCGGAAGGCTATAATGTCGTTCCAGACCGAAGTTTCATCGCCCGGGTCGAACAGTTGTGCGGGCGCGGCAGCGTCCGCATCATCAGCTGAATAAGCTGGCGCAAGGCCGTTTTGAAAGGGTGCGGCTTCAACCGTGCCGTCAAGGTCAGGAAACAGACGCGCCTTTAGCGCCGATTTGCCGACAATGGCAGCCACCGAAAAAGCACAGCAGGAACTGGAACAGATCGAGCGGCAAGTCGCCGAGATGGAAGCCGGTGAAACTGACGACGCCACCCGCCGTCAGATTGCCAAACTGCAGGACCGTATTGATATCCTTCGCCGCGAGATGAACGCCCCCCTCACAGCCTGGCAAAAGACCGAACTGGCGCGGCATCCGCAGCGTCCGCAGTCGCTTGATTACATCGAGCGCGTCTTCACCGATTTCAGCGAGATTCATGGCGACCGGGGCTTCGGCGACGATGCCGCCATCGTCTGCGGCATGGCCCGCTTCCACGGTGAAGAGGTGCTCGTCGTCGGCACGCAAAAGGGCCGCGATATGAAGCAACGTGTCTTCCGCAACTTCGGCACGCCGCATCCAGAAGGCTACCGCAAAGCGATTCGTGTGATGCAGGTTGCCGAGAAGTTTCACCGCCCGATCTTCACGCTGGTTGACACCGACGGTGCTTATCCCGGTATCAACGCGGAAGAGCGCGGACAAGCCGAGGCGATCGCGTATAACCTGCGTGAGATGGCGCGACTGGAAGTCCCGATCATCGCCACCGTAATTGGCGTTGGGGGCAGCGGCGGCGCTTTGGCCATCGCGGTCGCCGATCGCGTTCTGATGATGGAAAACTCTATCTACTCTGTGATCTCGCCCGAAGGCTGCGCCGCCATCATGTGGCGCGATGCCAGCAAGAAAGAACTGGCGGCCGAGGCCATGCGCATTACTGCGACCGACCTGAGCGAACTGGGTTGCATCGACGACATTGTTCCAGAACCCGAAGGCGGAGCGCATCGCGATCACGAGGCTGCCGCGAATCTGCTCGATGCCAGCTTGCAGAAGCACTTCGCCGAACTGAAGAAAATCCCCCCGGCAGAATTGGTCGCATCACGATATAATAAGTTCCGGACCATCGCCCAGTTCTTCAAGACCGAATCGTGAGCTTGTCGGCACACTCCCCTCTGCGTTCTCCGCGAGGCCGTTCTCGGCGAACCCTGCGGTCAAAATCGTAAACCGCCGAGCGCGCCGAGGATTCGCACGCAGAGAAAGCGTGGCACAAGGACCATGTCAGCCACTAGGAGGAAAGGGCGAAAGGCCGCACGCGTGGCCCATGCCGCCGTATAATTGAAATGGTTTCCTCCTCGCAATCCACAAGACAGGGCGACAGCGTTCGGCCCGTTGACCAAAGGAAGGTGTTGGGATGGCCACATCGGATGTCGTGCCCCGGGAATCCGCCGGAGGCATGAACAAGCAGCGCATCGTCAATGACATGAGCATTCAGGTCGCGACGGTGAACGGCTCGGGTTCGCAGAGTTCAAATACAGTTTTGCTGCGCAGCATTTTTCAGATGGGCGTGCCCGTCTCGGGCAAGAATATGTTCCCGTCGAACATCGCAGGATTGCCTACCTGGTACACGATCCGCGCCAATAAGAACGGCTACATCGGCCGCAAAAAGGAAATTGACTTCCTCGTGGCCATGAATCCGGAGACAGCGACCGAAGATACGATGTCGTTGGCGCCGGGCGCATCAGTGCTTTACGACGAGCCTCTCGCGCTCCACAAACTGCGAAACGACCTTATCTTCTACTCCGTTCCCTACGACAAGATCGTCGCCCCGGTTTGCCCGGAAGCCAAGCTGCGGAAACTGGTCAAGAACATGGTTTACGTCGGCGTGGTGGCCTCTCTGCTCACCATCGATATGGCCGAGGTGGAGAAGGCGATCCGCAAGCAGTTCGCAAAGAAAGTAAAAGCCGCCAACCTGAACCTGGCGGCGGCGCAGGCCGGATTCGAATACGCGAAAGCGAACCTCGAGAAGCGTGGGGTGTTCTACATCGAGCGCATGGACAAGACTGCCGGCAAGATCATCATCGATGGCAACTCCGCCGCCGCGCTCGGCTGCATGTTCGCGGGATGCACGGTTGTGACGTGGTATCCGATCACGCCCTCGTCGTCGCTGGTCGAGACGATGATCGAATACATGAAGGAATACCGGATTGGCCCCGACGGCAAGGCAACGTTTGCCATTGTTCAAGCCGAAGATGAACTCGCCGCAATCGGCATGGTAATCGGCGCAGGGTGGGCAGGCGCGCGCAGCATGACCGCCACCGCCGGGCCCGGCATCTCACTTATGTCCGAGTTTGCCGGACTCGCGTATTACGTCGAGGTTCCGGGCGTGATCTGGGACATCCAGCGCGTTGGTCCTTCAACCGGGCTTCCTACCCGTACTTCACAAGGCGATATTCTTTCGACCGCCGTCTTATCGCACGGAGACACGAAGCACATCATGTTGATTCCCTGCTCCGTCGAGGAATGCTTCACGATGGCGACCGATGCATTCAATCTTGCGGAACAATTCCAGACTCTGGTTTTCGTCATGTCCGATCTCGATCTCGGCATGAATAACTGGATGTCCGACCCGTTCCCCTATCCCACAACACCGATCAAGCGCGGCAAAGTGCTGAGCAAGGAAAACCTCGACCGCCTCGGCGGATTCGCGCGCTACAAGGACATCGATGGCGATGGCATTGGTCACCGTACGCTGCCCGGCACGCCGCACCCTGCAGCCGCTTACTTCGCGCGTGGCAGCGGCCACAACGAAAGAGCTCAGTACAGTGAGCGCGCTGATGATTTCGAGAACAACATGGAGCGTCTGAACCGCAAGTTCGAAACCGCGCGTTCATTCGTTCCGCGGCCCGAGATCACAAAGGGCAACAATGCCAAGATCGGCATCATCGGCTACGGCACCTCGCACTGGGGCATCACCGAGAGCCGCGATCAACTCCGCGCCGAGTATGGCATTGAGACCGACTATCTGCGCCTCCGCGCCTATCCTTTCACCCGCGAGGTTCACGAGTTCGTCGAGCAGCATGAGCACGTTTACTTGGTGGAGCAGAACCGCGACGCACAGATGCTCAGCCTGCTGAAGCTCGATTTGAAACCTGAGTTGACGCCGCGCCTGCGCAGCATTGCCCACATCACCGGACTGCCTCTCGATGCGCGGTCCATCACCGACGAACTGACCAGCATGGAGGGCAAGTAGATGGGAACCACCAGTGTTGAGCCCGGCGCAGCCGCACCGGGACCAAAGACAAACCGCATCGGCCTCACCGTCATCGACTATAAGGGCGGCAAGACGACCCTGTGCGCAGGCTGCGGCCACAATGCGATCTCCGAGCGCATCATCGAGGCCATGTTCGAGATGGGCGTTGAGCCTGAGTTCGTGATCAAGCCTAGCGGTATCGGGTGCTCGTCGAAAACGCCTGCATATTTCATGAGCCGTTCGCACAGTTTCAATGCTGTGCACGGCCGTATGCCGTCCGTGGCAACTGGCGCGCTCCTTGCCAATCGCAAGCTGATCTGCATTGGGGTTAGCGGCGACGGCGACACCGCCTCCATCGGTATCGGCCAGTTCGTGCACCTCATGCGCCGCAATCTACCGGTCATCTACATCATCGAGGACAACGGCGTTTACGGGCTTACCAAGGGCCAGTTCTCCGCGACAGCCGATTTGGGCTCGAAGCTGAAGACCGGCGTGGTCAATGATCTTCCTCCGATCGACACCTGCGCGCTTGCGATCCAACTTGGCGCCACGCTCGTCGGACGCTCCTTCTCGGGTGACAAGCGCCAACTCAGCGCCATGTTGAAGGCCGCCATTGCGCACAAGGGTACGGTCATGCTCGACGTGGTTTCGCCCTGCGTGACCTTCAATGATCACGAGGGGTCGACCAAGTCCTACAAGTACGTGAAGGAACACGAAGAGACGCTGCAGGATGTGAGCTTCATCCCGCACTTTGAGGACATCAACGTGGAATACGACCCGGGCTCGACCATCCAGGTCACCATGCATGACGGATCGCGTCTGCACCTCCGTAAGCTGGAGGAGGACTACGATCCCACAAACAAGATTCGAGCCCTTACTCGTCTCACCGAAGCTCACGAGAAAGGTGAAGTGCTGACTGGATTGTTCTACGTGAATCCCGAGGCACCGAATTTCATTGAGATGCTGAATGTCGTCGACCAGCCGCTGGCGACGCTGCCTGATTCGGTGACGCGCCCGCCGAAAGAAGTGCTCGACGCGTGCATGGAAGAGCTGCGCTAATTTCTTTGTTAAAGAAAAGAGGGCCTCGAATCGAGGCCCTTTCATTTTTTCATTGCTGATCTGCTTACGCCGTCTTTAACTCCGGCTCCCCGCTATGCTCTGGGTTCTCGCCGGGCTCGGGGAAATCGGTATCCGCATCCTTGATCATCGGGTCCTGATCCCGATGTCCGAGTTGCAACTGCAAGCCAATATTGCCCGGAATCTTATGATCCTCGGTTTCCGTCGCGCCCTTCGCTGTATCCTGGTCAACCTTGTTCTCTGTCATGAGTCCGCCTTCTTGCAATGATTGGGACATGGCCGGAGAAGAGCCGCCCCTTAAAAGTAAGTCTATTCCTGGCAAACCTCGAATAGAATAGTTTTCTTAAAGGAAGGTTGTCGGAGTATGAAAAAGATTCTCTTCTCTCTGATGATGTGCTGCTTGTTCAGCATACTTGCCTTGGCCGACGTGCCCCAAGCCTCGCTGACTTCGGTGAATCACCGTGATCGTCATCACCACGCCAGCCACCATGCCAGCCGCGCTGCCAAGCACCACGCCCGCCACAGGCACTACCGGTCGGTATAGTCGGACTTAAGATCGATCGGCGAATCTATCGACCCGAACTGCTCACTCCGGCCTTCCGCAGCCGCTCCCGCGCCTGTAGCGCTTCCGGCGAGTGCGGATACCGCTGGATCAAATGCCGCAACTCGCTCACTCCTTCGTCCTGCTTGCCGAGTTCAAGCAGAGCGAATCCCTTTTTCAACTGTGCTGAAGCCGCTTTGTTCCCACTGGGAAAATTCTGCAGAACCTGGTCGTAGCTCTGCACCGCCTGCTGGTAATTTGCCTGCTTGAACTGCAACTCGCCCAGATAATAGTAGGAATTTCCGGCGAGATCGGTGTTGGGATAGAACTTGATGTAATCCGAGAATTCCTGCGTGGCCAGATCGTTCTTGCCGCCGTTGTAGTCGCGCAGGCCATTGTTATATAGCACGTCGGGTGGCGGCGCCGAGGCCATTTGCTGCTGCTGCGCTTGTGTCGTCGCCTGCTGCGCGGCAAAACTCTGCTGCGCCGCCTGCATGTCTTCCAACTGCTTCGTCACCTTCGCCAGGCGCACCTTGATCTCGTCCATAGTGTCGTTCAGCGCCTGGATCTGGCCGGAAAGCTGGTCGGACTTTGAACCCTCGCCTTCCTGCTGTTTCTGCAGGGTTGTCTGCAGGTTGTTCAGGGCAGTGGCAAGCTTGTTAACCGTGTCGGTGTCCTTTTCGACAAGGTTCTTCATGACGCCCATGCGCTCGTCGAAGCTGCGCTGCATGGCGGTCATCTGCTCCTGCAGTTGCTGTACTTGCGTCTGCAACTGCACCATTTCCTTGTTTACTCCGAAAGCCGGAGCCACGCTCAACCAAAGGATCAGAAATAACGCCACAAGCGCCGAAATACGGTGTGTTTTCATAGCATGTTTCCCTGGATACGCATTCTTAGATGCTTTGATTGTCCCACAGGGCTGGGGGGATTCGACATCCGAAAGGGCTGTGGGAACCGGAAGATTCAACTGGCGCCAAGCAACCGCAGGACTGGTCACGGTCGGCGCAAGCAGGTCACAACGTCAGAAAGAAACGGGGGACGTCGAAACGTCCCCCGCATGAACGCTACTTCTGGTACACGAAATGCCCGCGGCGATTCTGCTGCCAGCAAGCTTCGTTACTCTCGCTGCAGAACGGCTTCTCTTTGCCGTAGCTGATTGTCTTGATGCGGCTGGCATTCACACCCGCCGCGACGAGAGCGCTTTTCACGGCACTTGCGCGCTGATCGCCCAAGGCCAGGTTGTAGTCAGTCGATCCACGCTCGTCGCAGTGCCCCTCGATGGTGATGTTGATATTCGTGTGCTGCGCGAGGAACTGCGAATCTGCCTGCACCGAAGACTGCTGATCGCCACGAATGTCGGACTTGTCATAATCGAAGTACACGTCCTTAATATTCTGGCTGAACAAGTCTTCATCGGTCACTGTCGGCGTCGGAGGTGGCGGCGGTGGTGGCGGCTGCGTCACCGTCAACCGAGCCGTAGCTTCCTGCGTGCCGCCGGCACCTTTCGCGGTGAGGTGATACGTCGTCGAATCCGTCGGAGAGACGCTTTGTGAGCCGTTCGGCTGCACCGCGCCAACGCCGTCGATCGACACGTCAGTGGCATTGCTGGTCTGCCACGTTAAGGTACCAGACTGTCCGGCCTGAATGGTTGCCGGCGCCACCGAAATGGAGGCCGTCGGAGCCGGTGGCGGTGGCGGAGGTGGTGGCGGCGGCGGAGCGGCTTTCTTCTTGCACGCACCGAGCATCAGGAGAGCGCTAAGAGCAAAGATCAGCACAACCCACTTCATACTTGATTGCTTCACTTGTTTCCTCCTACGACCCCAAAAAGGGCCAGACGAAGTTATGTACTATTTCCAACTCCAATTAGGCTGCGTATTACGTCCGGTAAAAGTCAACTGCTGAAGTTTTGTGCCGTCCGCCAGCATGCTCCAGATCTGCAAACTTCCGGAACGGTTCGACTGAAACACTATATGCCGTCCGTCGGGCGACCACGATGGAAAATCGTTCTTCCCGCCGTCATGGGTAAGCTGGACCCATTGCTTGCTGGCAATGTCCATCAGGTACAGATCGAGCGCCCCAGGATCTCCTGGCCCATATTTGCGGACCCAGGCGAACGTCAGGAATTGTCCGTTGGGCGACCAGTTCGGCGAAACCGCATATCCCTGGTCGGTCATGCGCTGCTGATTGGTGCCGTCGGCTTCCATCGTGTAAATCTGCGGCAAACCCGTACGGCCGCTGACGAACCCAATCTGCCCGTTGGTCTTCCGATTCCATACGGGGGAGACATCCGGCCCCTTGTCAGTCGTCAGTCGACGGGAATTCCCACCCGAGGCATCCCCCACGTAAATCTCGGATTCCCCTGACCGCGACGACGAAAATGCCATCTTCGTCCCATCTGCCGACCACGCCGGCGAGAGGTTCGTCCCGCCAAAATGCGGGAACCCCACTGCCCGGTTCAGGTCGAGGGAATACATCATAATCTCCCATCCGGTTTTCGTCAGTGCGCTGAATGCGAGCCGCGACCCGTCGGGTGAAATCCGCGGCGACAGCGCGATCGAACCCAGATGCGTAATCTGGTGCTGATTCGAGCCGTCGTAATCCATCGCCCAAATTTCCTTGTGACCGCTCCGGTCGCTCACAAAATAAATCTGAGTCTCGGCGATACCCTGAATGCCGCCGCCCAGGCGGAAGATGATTTCGTCGG
This sequence comes from Terriglobia bacterium, assembly GCA_020073385.1. Taxonomy (GTDB): domain Bacteria; phylum Acidobacteriota; class Terriglobia; order Terriglobales; family Acidobacteriaceae; genus Sulfotelmatobacter. The sequence continues at coordinate 114,248 of JAIQFH010000009.1, forward strand.
CGAACTTGTGGGCCATCACCCGCGCCGCAGCGTCGCTCGCGGCATCAGAGTACTGTTTGCCGAGAATCTGCGGCGATTGGATGTTCTTGACGTCGAACAGCCAGCCTTGCACGGTCAGCCTGCCACCGGCTACACCCAGGTTTCCAAACGCCAGCATCGCCGCATTCGGAGGAGGCGCATTCCACGCCAGGAAGTTCACCTCCGGCGGCTGCCCGGGAACTTGCAGCGGATAAAAGCTCTTCGATACCAGCTCGACCACACCGGACACATCCAGATCGTTCCACAGCGTGTCGTTGAATGTCTTGAGCAGCGCGGCGTTCGCCGGATCGTTCGTGGCGGGCTTGAAGTCGGCGACCGCAAGGCGGACTTGTGCCACTCCCAGGCTCGTACCGGTTTTCACCCAATCCTGCGCCCCGGCAACCGAGGAAACCAGGCAGCAGGCAAGGAGAACGAATGCATGCGCGAAACCGCCACTTCTGGCAGCCTGTCGCCCACCTGCTCTAGCAGGCTTGTCCATTCGCTTCAGGAGGAAAGATTTCGTATGTGCCAACATCGTAGCCCGATATGTATTGCTGCGCAAGAATTCGTATGTGGATAAACCGGTTCCCTTCATTCAATTGTCCCTATTCTCCGCTCTTTTCCGCTCCCGTCCCATGAGGTACCGGGTTGATTACGGACCAGAGGTACATCTGATTTACCTCTTATAGTCGAACCAATACTCGACAGAAATTTTGCTTCCCGGATAATCCGGGGGTAATGGACCGAATGTGTCGATCCGCTGCAGCGCGCGCGCCGCCGAGATGTCCAGCGACGGAACACCGCTCGACTGCTCTACCCGAACATTGGTCGGGTGCCCATCTCGCGCCACGTCAAATGTGATGTAAACCCGCTGGGCAGAGGTAATCCTCGGATCCACCTCGTACTTCAGCCAGTTCTCCGAGACTTTTCGCTGGATGACCTGTACGTACCAGGCGTATTTGGTGCCGAAATCGCCGCCACCCCCGGTGATTCCGAATCCACCCTTTGCTCCGGCCGCGCTGAATGTTCCATAAGGACCGCTCACCGGACCGCCTTCGCCGAACGCCACTTGATTCTCCTCTGGTTCTGGCGCGGACTGCGGTTTCGACTTCGATTCGGTGATCTGCTTTTTCTGCGGCTTGATCTTCTTGTTCTTGCCCGCGATCTCGATCGCGTCGGGCTCTTTCTGTTCGATCTTCGGCTGCGACTGAGTGATACCTTTCGACTCGTTGGCCAGAACATTCTGCGTCTGCGTAGGGCTGGCCGGCAGCGGAACTGTGCTCACGAGAGTAGCGCCGATGGCTTCCCCACCTCCGCCTGAGCCCCACGTGTCGCCACTGCCTCGCGTCACGAAGGCGGTATAAACCAGTAGCGCCACAGTGATTCCCACATGGAGCCCCGCCGACCACGCCAGCGCGCGTCCCCAGCGGTCGTGCTCGAAATAGATCTCAGCGCTTGCCGACATTTGCATCCATGGGCTGGGTCACGATACTCACGTTGGCGAAGCCCGCCTGCTTCACCGAGTCCATTACGGTCGCGAAAGCGCCGAAGGGAACGTTCTCATCGGCGCGCACAAAAATGGATTGACGGCGTGGATCGCGAATCTTCTGCCGCAAGCGGTTCCCAATCTCGTTGACGTTGATCGGATCGTTCCCCAGAAATACCCGCTGATCCTTGTTGATGGAGATAACCAGTCGCTCTTCCGTGATCTCTTTCACGGTCTTCGTTTTCGGCACCGCGACGTCAATGCCTGATTGCAACACCGGGGCCGTCACCATGAAGATGATCAGCAGCACCAGCACCACATCGACCAGAGGAGTGATGTTGATGTCGGCGAGGGCGGACTGGGTTCGTCCGTTCGAGGTCGTGAACGCCATCAGCGCCTCGCGTCCGCGGCGACCGCGGCAGAACTCTGCGGCTGGTTGTGCTCGACGGCGTTCATAAATTCGAGCGAGAAGTCGTCGCAGCGAGCTGCAAATTCGCGGATCGAGGCGCCGATCAGGTTATAGGCGATGACCGCGGGAATCGCAGCTGCCAACCCGGCAGCAGTAGTGATGAGCGCTTCGGAAATACCGGGCGCCACTGCACGCAGCGTCGCGGCGCCGGCGGTTCCGAGCCCATGAAACGCGTCAATGATGCCCCACACCGTACCGAACAACCCGATAAAGGGAGTCGCCGCAGCTGTGATCGCCAGCCACGGTACGTTGCGCTCGAGCCGCGTGATCTCCTCTGACGATCCGATTTGCATGCCGCGCTGAATCGGGACCATGCTCCGCAGCCCGCCCGAAGACGCGACCTGGCGGCGATATTCCTCGTATCCACCTTCAAACACGCCCACCAGCGGGCTGGGCTTGAACTGATCGGCCACCGCAACAATATCCTGCAAGCGCTGCGCCTTGCGGAAGGCGCGCACAAAGCGTCCGCTCTGCGCTTTAGCTCGCCGCAGAAGGCTCCATTTGGTCAGAATGATCGCCCAGGAGATCAGGCTGAATGCGAGGAGCGTGAGCAAAACCAGCTTCGCCACCGCGCCCGTGTTGGAAAGCATGTCGACGATTTCGCCGCCGACGAACACTGCTGGCAAGGGAAAAAAATGCATCGTTTTTGGGAGAACGCCTCTTTTAATTATAGATGAATAGTGGGCTTTACTTTTCCACGCGAACCCCATCCGACAACCAAAAGTTCATGCTGTGATGGTGCCCAAATACGCGCATAAGGCACGCGAAGCCCGGCTACTGTTGAGCGCCAGGCGCGTCACCCGCGGCCAGAGCCAGGGTCTGATCGCTGCGTAGCAGGCGAAGCGTCCCTGTGAGAACTCACCTTCGGCGTCAACGAAACGCTCCATCGCGGGGAACTCGAAATCCATTTCATCCGAAACGGCTTTTACGGCCGTGAACAGTTTGCCTCGGACCTCGGCCGCGCGGGCCACAGTGGCAGCCTCCATGTCCACCGCTTCTGCGCCGTACGACTCGCGCAACTTGCGCTTCTGCGCCGGACTGGCAACCGATCCAAAGCTGACGAGTACTCCCTCGCCACCATCTACAACCGTTCTGCTGCTGTCGCCCGCATTGATTACCGTGCTCGGCCGGATCAGGTCCCCAACTTTCAGTCTGGAATCAAGTGCGCCAGCAAAACCCGCCGAGCAGAGAACCTTCGGATCGAAGATTGCGATCACCGCTTCCGAGGCCCTGCGAGCGGCCACTGCGCCTATTCCGCCGCAGACCACGACGATATCCCCGTTTTCGAAAAAGCGGAAGCGCCGCCCATCGTACTCTTTCTCGGTGATGCGCCAACTCTTCACCAGCGGCCTCACTTCGCGTTCCAAGGCGGCCACGATCGCGAGTCTAGGCATACCCGTTCGCCCGAAACCATTCCACCGCCCGCCGTAGCGCGCTATCGATCGGCACAATCTTCCATCCCAGTTCTCGCTGAGCCTTGGCGGAACTGGCGAACATCTTTTTCTTGCCCATGCGCACGGTGTCCACCGTTGCGCGCGGTTCGCGCCGCAATAGCAGGCCGGTCACCGCCTCGTCGACTACCCCGGCAGCGAAAGCAAAGATGTAAGGCAACTTGATTCTTGGCGACGGCAGCCCGGTAATCTGGCCAAGTTTGTCGAGAATTTGTTTCAAGGTCAGATCTTCTCCGCCAAGAATGTAGCGGTCCCCTGACTTCCCTTTTTCGAGAGCGGCGACGTGTCCCTGCGCGCACTCTCTTACGTCGACAAGGTTGAGCCCGGTCTCGACGTAGGCGGGAAATTTCCGCTTGAGAAAATCGACTACGATTCGCCCGGTCGGGGTCGGCTTCACGTCCTGCTCGCCGATGGGAGTCGTCGGGTTCACGGTCACCACGTGCATCCCGCTGCGCCCGGCTTCCATCGCGACTTGTTCGGCCATGAACTTCGACCGCTTGTAGTGTCCGATCATATCGGCGAGAGATACAGGGGACTCCTCGTCGGCGGGACACCCGTCGCTCGTAAATCCAACAGTCGCCACACTGGAGGTGTACACCACGCGCTGGACACCGTTCTTTCGAGCCGCCTCCAGCAACCCCCGAGTCCCATCGACGTTCGAACGATACATCTCGTTCGGATCCCGCACCCAGAGCCGGTAATCCGCCGCGACATGAAACACGGTGTCGCAACCGGACATGGCTTTCTCCAGAGAAGCGGCGTCGCGCAGATCACCCGTTACAGTCTCAGCCTTGAGCCCCTCAAGATTCTTCAGATTGCTGGTAGGACGAACCAGCAGCCGCAGGTCCGCGCCCTGGTCGGCCAGAACACGCGCGACGTGGGAGCCCAGAAATCCGGTTGCGCCGGTAACGAACGCTTTCAACGTTGGTCTCAGTTCTTCAGTTCGGTTGCACGATCCCCAGACTGCCCGTCCGTATCCTACTTGCTGGCGTAGTGGGCAGCTCCGAGAAAATGGAGCGAAACGTAGGGCTCATTGCCCACCACCCAACTGTCGTGACCGGGAGGCCCGGGTGGAATGTAGAAGAGCATTCCTGCGCGAAGTTCGTGGATCGTGCCGTCTTCCATTGCGGCTGTGGCGCAGCCCGAGAGCACCATCCCGACATGCTCCACGTTGCACCGCGGGGCACCAACGCCGGGGCCAACGTGCAGCGACCACTTCCACCCCGGCTGATAGGTGGCACGTCCGATCGTCATGCCGCCGATGTGAACGACTTCGAACTTTCCCTTTTCGAATGTGCGAACTTCGTCGGGCTCCTCGAAGCGCTTTAGGATCGTTTCCATCGTCGGTATAGAGAATCCATCTCCGATAGAAATTGAGGACCCGGCCAGCCTGGCCAGTTTTCGGTTCGCAGTGAAGCTCTCAGCGCTAGTTTCCGTTCTTCTCCATCACCTTCGCATACGTCGTCAGCGCCAGCAGCGGGAAGTACTGCCGGTACAGGTGATACATCAAGTAGAACACCCGCGGGAAGCCGGTTCCGGTGCAGAACTTCTCATCCCACGAGCCATCTTTCCTCTGCGTGCGCATCAGGTGGGCAATACCGCGCGCAACCGAATCGCTGCGCGTATCACCAGCAGCCAGCAATCCAAGAATCGCCCAAGCCGTCTGGGAAGGTGTGCTGTCGCCTTGTCCGCGCAGAGTGGGGTCATCATAGGAACCCACGGTCTCGCCCCATCCGCCATCGGAATTCTGCACCATGCGCAGCCACTCGGCCCCCTGCTGGATGCAAGGCTCATGCAAATCCATGCCGATCGCTTCCAGCCCGCGCAGCACCAGCGCCGTGCCGTAGATATAGTTCACGCCCCAGCGTCCGAACCAGCTTCCGTCCGGTTCTTGCTCGTTCCGCACGAACTTGATCGCCTTCCTCACCGCTGGATGGTTCTTGTCGTACCCGTAGGTAGCAAGCATCTCAAGAATCCGCCCGGTGATGTCAACCGTGGGCGGATCGAGCATTGCATTGTGATCGGCAAACGGAACGTATTGGAACACCATGCGGTCGTTGTCTTTATCGAACGAGGCCCAGCCGCCGTTCTTGCACTGCATCGAGAAGATCCAGTCGATCGCCCGCTGCACCGATTCCCGCTGGTAGCGCCCATTGGGATGCTCCACGCGGCTTAGCGCCAGACAAACCATCGCGCTGTCATCTACATCGGGATAAAACTCATTGTTGAACTCGAAGTACCAGCCGCCCGGCTGCCCATTCTTGTTCTTTACCTTCCAGTCGCCGACGTTGCGCACCTGCTTCTGCAGGATCCAGTCTGCGCACTTCACCATCCTGGGATCATTAGCTGGGACTCCCGACTCGCCCAGTGCGAACAGCGCGTAAGCCGTATCCCATACCGGAGACATGCAGGGCTGCATGCGGAAGGTCTCTTCCTCCTCGATCCCGAGTTTCTCGAACTCATCCATCGCGCGGATGACCTGCGGATCGTCGAGCGAGTATCCGAGACAGCGCAGAGCGATGATCGAGTTCATGATCGATGGATAAATTGCGGCCACGCCGTCGCTCATCTCGAAACGTTCGAGCACCCACTTTTCCGCTTTCCGCAAAGCGATTGAGCGCAACGGCCGCACGTGCACGCGCTCGAACCAGTGCGTGACGCGGTCGATGACCAGGAAGAAATTTCGCCAGGAGACTAGCTTCTTCGCCCAGTGCAGGTGCATGCGCGACTTGTGCATGCCGCCGACGAATAGTTCCTCGACGCCCATCTCGCGGGGGATCTTCTTAAAAGGCTTCTTGGCATAGCAGATGGAAAGCGGCACCAGGATGGCGCGCGACCACGACGAAATCTCGTAGATGTTAAACCAGAACCAGTTGGGAAACAGCACGATTTCGGGCGGAATCGCCGGAACAGCATCGTAGTCGTATTGCCCGAAGAAGCACAGATAGATCTTGGTGAATGTGTTGACCTCGGTGACCCCACCCATGGCCAGAATCTTCTTGCGTGCGCGCTCCAGCGCAGGATGCTCGGCCGGGTACCCCGCCAATTTCAGTCCGAAATAGGCCTTCACCGAGACACTGATGTTCGACGGACTCCCAACGGAGATACTCCATCCGCCGTCTTCGTTTTGATGGCGGAGGATCCAGTTGGCTGCCTTCTGGAAACGTTCCGCATTCCCGGTTCCGAGCAGCGTGTGGAGCAGAATGTAGTCCGACTCAAGAGTAGTGTCGGCCTCGAGTTCCCCGCACCAGTACCCCTCTCCAGTCTGCTGCGAAAAAAGGTACTTTCGCGCCGCTGCGATCGCCGCGCTGACATGCGCGCCAAGTTCCTCGATCTTGCCGAAACGAAGCTGCGGATTCGAACCCGGAAGAGCCTCTGCTAAGTGGGAATCGGGGGAGTTGTTATCCATTCATCTACTCCAATACCTTCACATCTATCGTAGAGACGTGGCTTGCTACGTCTCTACTCACCAAGAGCACATGTGCCTGCGGCGGCAACGACGCGGCAAGCAAGGTCTCAACGATTAATTTGCCGGAGCCGATGCTATTGCCTCAACGATCTCCGGCGGCAGTCCGAAGCGCACGTTTTCCGGCATCACTTCCAGTTCCTGAACGTTGTTAAAACCTTTTCCGCGCAGGAAGGTGATCGTTTCCTCGACCAGATGCTCGGGAGCCGACGCCCCAGCAGTCAAGGCGATGGTCTTTACGCCCTTCAACCAATCCGTTTCAATGTCATTGCAGCTGTCGATGAGATGCGCGTTTGTGCCCAGATTGCGCGCCACCTCGACCAGTCGATTCGAGTTCGAACTGTTCTCCGAGCCCACGACGAGCAGCAAATCCGACTCGGAAGCGACCTGCTTCACCGCGACCTGCCGGTTTTCGGTCGCATAGCAGATATCCTGTGCCGCCGGTCCTTTGATATTCGGAAACTTCTGCTTTAAGGCCGCGATGATGTCTTTCGTCTCGTCGAGGCTCAACGTCGTTTGCGTCAGATATGCCACGCGATTCGGATCCGGGACCTGCAGCGATGCTACCTGCTCCGGCGACCCCACCACCTGGGTTACGCGTGGAGCTTCGCCCAGGGTTCCAATTACCTCGTCGTGATCGCGATGACCGATCAGGATCAGCGAATACCCTTCCTTGGCGAACTTCACGGCTTCTACGTGGACTTTGGTCACCAGCGGGCAGGTCGCATCAATTACGCGCAGCCCACGCCGGGCGCTGTGCTCGCGCACTTCGGGGGATACCCCGTGCGCGCTATAAATAATGCGCTCGCCGTTGGGCACCTCATCTTCGCTATCGACGAAAACCGCCCCCTTGCCGCGCAGTTCCTCCACCACAAAGCTGTTGTGGACGATTTCCTTGCGGACATAGATCGGCGGCCCAAATGCCTCCAGCGCGATGCGCACCACGTCGATGGCGCGAACCACGCCCGCGCAGAATCCACGAGGCTTCAACAGCAGCAAGGTCTTTCCGTCACTTTTCGCTAGAATTCCAGCCACGATATTGGCTTCTCCCATTTTCCGTTTGTCATCCCGGCGCGACGCGGCGCCGAAGGACTCTGGGCATCCCGGCATCAACACCGTTCAGATGCAATCCGACCACAAACCCCGTAGCCTTAGGGTACACGAACCCCATTGTGGCGATGCTATAAAGTTACCGGAAAGTGCCGGGATGGTCAACGTAAGCCACAGAAATGGCTAGGATTAGCAGCGAATGGAAGATTCAGGCATTCCAACGGGTTGGCACACATTCATGCCGACGACACACTTACTCAGAGTCCTGAACGCCGATTCTCCGCCGCCGCCCACATACGCTCAGCGAACTGAGACAGGCGCCGCATCTCCAAGTCGGCAACCGTCCGATCATAGATTTCTGCTGGCGTTCCCGCAGCCGAGACCTGCAATAAAAGCCCCGCCTTCCGGTAGAACTCGATCAGCGGCGCGGTGCTGCGGTCGTAAGCCTCGAGCCGAACTTTGATCGACTCCGGCTTGTCGTCTTCGCGCTGAAACAGCACGCCATCGCAGCGGTCGCAGTGGCCTTCGACTTTCGAAGGCCGCTCCGTGATGTGATAGACAGCTTTGCACTTCTCGCACGTTCTACGGCCGCCTAGCCGAGCCACGATCTCGCTGGCGGGTAGTTCATAGTTCACCACGGCGGTCAGCCCCAGCCCGTCCTGGTCCAGGAACTGCTTCAGCGATACCGCTTGCGTCAGGGTTCGCGGAAATCCATCGAGGATGAACCCTCCAGCGCAATGGAGGCATTCTCCGCGTTCCCGAACCATGTCCCACACAGTTGCATCCGGCACAAGCTCACCGCGACGCATGTATCCCAATGCTTCCTTCATGGCAGGCGTCTGCTCGCCCTCGCCTTGCGTTGCCGCCGCACGAAAAACATCGCCGGTGGACAGATGACATGCCAGCAAGCGCTGGTTCAGCAAATCGGCCTGGGTTCCCTTGCCAACGCCGGGTGCGCCCAGCAGGACGATCCTCCAGGGCAGGAATTGGCCGTTGGGGACGGTTTCGCATCGGGCAGAGGGACCTTGCAGCCATGCAGCACGGGATGGCTTGTTGGGGACAGTCATGCCCTGACTGTAGGACCCACCCGCAGGGCTAGGCTGTGATGCGAATCACAGCCAGACGCTCCTGAGAGCACACATAGCACCCTATGGCCCAGTCGTGCCCCCTCCTCCCCGCCCCGTGCCATTGTTGTTCTGGGCAGTTTATTGCACCATGATTGCGACTTCTCGCAGACTCCCAGGTCAGCGAACAAAATGATGGAATTAAGCCAAAGTCGGACCATGGCCCCCCGGGCTCCAATCGCCCCGGCCAATCAGCAATCCCGGTTGGTGATCGCGCTGGTCCTGTTGCTGGTCGCACTGGCCGCAGTCCTGATTAAGGACCGCCAGTTCTGGTTTGGCTCCGAATCCACCATCGTTGACGCCGACTACGTCCAGCCGACGGCAGCACCCCAAGCGGTACCTGCGGCCACGACCCAGGCGGCAACCCAGTCTCCGACCAAACCGGCGGTAACGACGACGACTCCTTCTGCTGCCCATGCCGCCAAGAAGCAGGTTGCAGCCGCAGGTCCCTCGATTCAGACGAAACCCGCCGATGCTCCGGCGGTGGTCTCTAACCGCACCGTGTTGCCTCCACTGGACGTGGAAGTGGTCGCCGGCGACTCACATCACAAGGTTCACCCGGGAAGCAACAGCAAGAAGCTTGAGATTACGAATCCGGCCGCTTCAGTAGCCCGGCAAGCCGCCCCGGTAGCAGCACCCGCCACTAACGCCGCAGAGCGTGAGCGCCTGGCCGAGGCCATCCCGCCGTCCTACCCGCCCTTGGCGCAGCACATGAATGTGCAGGGATCGGTTGTTCTTGAGGCGTTGATCGGGGCCGATGGATATGTCCAGAATCTACGCAAACTGAGCGGACCTGCGATCCTCTCGACAGCCGCGGAGCAAGCCGTCCGCGGATGGAAGTTCAAGCCTGTCTACCAGAATGGGCAGGCAGTCGAAACCCGCGCCACGATCACGGTCAACTTCACGATAAAGGTATCCGACAGCGTACCCAATACCACGCTGGCCGAGAACAACGACGTAACTATCAGCCAATAACGTTTCTTAGCCTTTAGGTCGTCAAAGTTTGAGTGGTGAAGTGTGAGCCATGAGTTGTGAGCATTGAGCGGCGAGTACTAAGCGGTGACTCCCAAAGTTTTACTCATTGCTCACTACTCATGGCTCGTTGTTTATTGCTCATCACTGACGATGATCAGGCATTGGCCTTGATCATCTGCTCGGCGTGCTTGCGCGAGGTTTCGGTGAGTTTGGCTCCGCTGAGCATGCGGGCAACTTCCTCGGTACGCTCTTCGCCAGTCACAGGACGAATGCTGGTCCGGGTGCGCCCGCCATGTTCTTTCTTTTCGATCACAAAATGCTGATCGCCGAAGGTGGCGATCTGCGGCAGATGCGTCACGCAAAGCACTTGATTCGAGCGGGCCAGCGACTTCAGCTTCTTTCCGACCGCCTCAGCCGCTCGCCCGCCAATCCCGGTATCGATCTCATCGAACACCAAAGTCTTCTGGGTGCCCCATCCTTGTCGCGTTTTTTGCAGAGACAGGGCCGCCCTGAGCGAAGTCGAAGGGGTGGGGGTTTTGACTTCCTTCCCGCCCTCCACGCATGCCTTCAGCGCCAGCATCACCCGGGATAACTCCCCACCGGAAGCAATGTGCTCCAGTTGGCGCATCGGCTCACCCGGATTGGTCGAAATCATGTACACGACCTGGTCGATCCCCGACGCCGTCCATTCCCGCTCTTCTTCCGACGTCGTTTTCTGAATGCGGAATGTCGACTTCATCGCCAGATCGTTGATCTCAGCTTCGACGAGTTTCTCCAATTTGCGCGCAGCATCGGCTCGCTTCTTCGAGAGCGTTCTCGCGGCCTTCAGATACTCGTTTGCCGCCTCAGCCAACTCACCCTGCAGTTGCCGCAGGATTTCGTCCTTGTTCTCAACCTCGGCAAGCTTGCGGGAAACATCCGCGCCAAATTGAATTACCTCGTCAAGCGTTGGCCCATACTTCCGCTTCAACCGATCGAGCAAAGCCAGCCGGTCCTCCACTTGCGCCAGATGCTCCGGTGAGGCCTGAATTCCTCCAGCGTAATCGCGCAGCGTGGCGCCCACATCTTCCACACTGATGCGCGCTGACTCCAGCGCGGCCAACGCATCCTGAAACTTGGGCTCGTAGCGCGCTAACTCCTCGACCTGCTTCTGTGCCCCGCGCAGCGAAGTCGCCGTCGAACCATTGCCTTCGTATAGCAGATCAAAGGCATTCATCGCCGCGCTGTAAATCTTCTCGGCATTGGCGAGCACGCGCTTCTCGGCTTCCAGCCGCTCGTCTTCCCCGCTCTGCAGCCGGGCCTCTTCAATCTCACGCTTCTGGAAGGTCCACAAGTCGACCAGCCGCAATTTGTCTTGCTCGCCGCGCTCCAGTTCCTCGATGCGCGTGCGAATCTCCTTCCACGCGGCGTAAGCGGCCGACACCGACTCGATCTCGCTGCCGGCGAATGCATCCAGCAACTCCAGCCGCGCCGGTCCGTCAAACGAAAGGATGGATTCGTTTTGTGCGTGGATGATTGCCAAGTGAGGCGCCAGCAGTTTCAGCACCGACACGGTGGCGGGCTGATTATTGACGAACACTCGCCCCTTGCCACCCGACGCGATCTCGCGCCGCAGAATCAGCGAGCCGTCATCCGACTCATCCAATCCGTTGGCGTCGAGGATCTTCTCGAGCGCTTTCTCGGCTTTGCCTTCCGCCTCGAAAACGGCAGCGATCACGGCCCGCTCCGCCCCCGACCGGATGACCTCCGTCGAAGCTTTTTCGCCAAGCAGGAGCGCCAGTGCATCGATCAGAATCGACTTCCCCGCCCCGGTTTCGCCGGTCAGCAGGTTCAATCCCGGGCCAAACTCCACCACCAGGTTGTCGATGACCGCGTAGTTCTCGAGCCGAAGTTCAGTCAGCACAAGCAGTCCCAGGAAAGCGTAAGTCAGCGCAGCATAGCATGAAACCGTAGCGGCGGCGGGACGCCCTCACGACGGGCCGGCGAGACGCCGGCGCTACGTTGAACCAAACTCCTTGCTATCATCATCTAAGATTCTTCCATGGCCATTGCCGGACAGTACTCGGTCGAAACCGATTCACGGTCGATCCCTGCAGCAATGCAAGCCGCAGTCTACCGTGGCGTCAATGATGTCCGCCTCGAAACCGTCCCCGTCCCCAAGATCGGACCGGGTGAGATGCTCGTCCGCGTCCATTCCTGCGGCGTGTGCGGCACTGACCTGAAAAAAATCTCTACGGGCTCCCATTCGGCCCCGCGCATCTTTGGACACGAAACGTCGGGTGTCGTCGCCACGGTCGGCAAGGACGTTACCGAATACCGGCCGGGCGACCGGGTCATGGTCTTCCACCACATTCCCTGCCGCGAGTGTTTCTATTGCCGGAACAAGACCTTCGCCCAGTGCGCCACCTATAAGAAAGTTGGCTGCACGGCCGGATTTGAGCCTTCCGGCGGAGGTTTCGCCGAATACGTTCGCGTGATGGACTGGATCGTTCAGTACGGTACCGTCCGCATTCCTGAGAGTGTTTCCTTCGAACAGGCCTGTTTTGTCGAGCCGGTAAATACTTGTCTCAAGGGCATATACGCCATGAATCTTCGGCCCGGCGAGACTGTCCTTACCATTGGCCAGGGACCCATCGGCATCATATTGAGCGTGTTGGCGAAACGAGCAGGGGCTACCTTAATTACTTCCGATTTGTATCCCGAGAGGCTTAAAATAGGGTCAAGTTTCGGACTAGACCTTACAATTGAAGCTTCGCGGACAAATGTGGTCGAGCGCGTCCGCGAACTAACCCAGGGGCGCGGCGCCGATGCGGTCATTCTTGCCGTCGGCGGAAACTCCCTGATTCGTACTGCGATGGACGCGGCCCGTCCAGGTGGTCGCATTTTGCTATTTGCACAGACACAGCACGGGGAGGCAGTGATCGATCCTGCCGCAATCTGTGTCGACGAGAAGGCTTTAGTGGGGTCCTACAGCGCATCAGTCGACTTGCAGAAAGAGTCGGTTGGCTTTGTCATGAATCGCGAGATGGATTTGGAACGGCTGATCAGCCACCGCTTCCCTTTATCCGAAATCACGGAGGCGATCGATCTGGCCGCTCATCCGCAACCGTCGTCCATGAAGGTTGTGATTCAGCCCGGTAGTTTGTGGGAAGGAACTCAGCAGTGAACGGAAAAATGACGGCCGCCGTCCTGTACGGCAAAGAAGACCTCAAGATCGAAAAAGTACCCATCCCGCGTGTCGGCGATGGTGAGGTTCTTGTTAAAGTTCAGGTCGCCTTGACCTGCGGCACCGATCTCAAGGTGTACCAGCGCGGCTATCACGCGCGCATGATCGTGCCTCCCGCGCTTTTCGGCCACGAACTCGCTGGCGTCGTTGAGGAGGTGGGCGCTAACGTCAACGGCTTCAAGAAAGGCATGCGCGTCGTTGCCCTCAACTCCGCGCCCTGCCAGATGTGCTTCTACTGCTCCAAGCACCAGGAAAACCTCTGCGAAGACCTCCTCTTCAACAATGGCGCCTATGCCGAGTACATTCGTGTGCCGCGCCGCATTGTCGAAGCGAATATGCTGGTCATTCCTTCAAATGTCAGCTTTGAAGATGCTGCGATGACTGAGCCCCTCGCATGCGTACTTCGCGGCCTGCATGAAACTGGAGTTGAGATCGGCGACACGGTCGCGATTCTCGGCGGCGGCCCGATCGGCCTCATGTTCGTTCAAGTTGCTCGCGCCATAGGCTGCAACGTCATCTCCGTCGTGAAGCGTGATGGACAGGTAGAAGCCGCCCGCCAAATGGGCGCCCACGAAATCATTCAGACCACCAAGACGGCAAACGTTGTGGATGCCGTCCGCGCGCTCTCCCCGCAAAAGCGCGGCTGCGATGTCGTCATCGAAGCTGTCGGCAAACCAGAAGCCTGGGAGTGGGCCGTCGACATGGTCCGCAAAGGCGGCACTGTCAACTTCTTCGGCGGATGCGCCAGCGGAACCAAGGTGCAGCTTGAGACGAATCGTTTGCACTACTCCGAAATCACGCTGAAAGCCACTTTCCATCACACGCCGGAAACCGTGCGCCGGGCCTTCGGTTTGATTGCCGCTAAGAAGATTCGTCCGACCGACTACATTACCGGCGAGGCGCCCCTGTCGCGCCTGCAGCAGGTCCTCCGTCACATGCTGAACCGCGGAGGCGATATCAAGACGGCCATCATCCCAGGACACTGAGTGGATGGAGACGCCCTCGATGCTCTGTCATCCTGAGCGGAGTATGGCGGTGAGCGAAGCGAACCGCGATACGGAGTCGAAGGATCCCTGCCCTGCCAGTACTGCTGTGAGTGCGTGGGGGAATTCTCACTATGTCATTGAAAGTGAGTTCGCGTGAAATCGTGAGACGAGATCAGGGATGACCCAAGTCGCGACACCAAACCGGCAGTTCTCCACTCCCGCTGCCCTCGGCTGGAGTCGGCTCCCCGCGGCCTACGCGATTCCGGCCACCGCGCCTTCGCCCGACGAAGCCCGCGCATACTGTGCTCGGCTGGCCCGGACGCATTACGAGAATTTTTCAGTAGCCAGTTGGTTCCTTCCCCGCCGCCTGCGCCAGCATTTCTTCAACATCTACGCATATTGCCGTATCTCTGACGATCTCGGTGACGAAGTTGGAGACACCACCGCCTCCCTCGAACTTCTCGACCAGTGGCAGCGCGAGCTCGAGGCCTGTTACGAAGGCTCGCCAAAACATCCTGTGTTCGTGGCGTTGGCTGAAACCGTTCGCCAGTTCGACATTCCCAGGCACGAATTCTCTGATCTGCTGAGCGCCTTCCGCCAGGACCAGACGGTCACACGCTTCGATACCTTCAATGATGTTCTGGCGTACTGCCATTATTCGGCGAATCCGGTCGGCCATCTCGTTCTCTATCTATGCGGGTACCGCGACCCCGAACGCCAGCAACTCTCGGACTTCACCTGCACCGCGCTGCAACTGGCGAATTTCTGGCAAGACGTCAGCGTCGATTACGCGAAGGACCGGGTTTATCTGCCGCTCGAAGATCTTAGGCGCTTCGGTGTGACCGAAGATGACATTGCGCGCGACCAGAACACGCCGGCCTTTCGCGAAATGATGAAGTTTGAAGTCGAGCGCGCCCGTGACTGGTTCCGTCAGGGGCTACCTCTGTTGGGCAAGGTCGACCGCGAACTCGCTGTTGATCTCGATCTCTTCAGCCGCGGTGGCATGGAAATCCTCAACGCCATCGAGAAGCAGGACTACGCCGTGCTCGGCAATCGGCCAGCAATTTCCAAATCGCGCAAGTTGGCCCTGGTTGCCCATGCTGCTCTTGCCAAAATGTTCGGACTCTCCGGAGGCGCGCGATGAGCGTCGGCGCGCAGCAGGTTCCGGTGCCGTGGACCCCTGCGCCGCCCCAACTCGTCATGGCGTATTCCGTGTGCAAAGGCATCACGCGGATGGCGGCGAAGAATTTCTACTACGCCTTCCTGGTCTTGCCCCGCCGCAAGCGCGAAGCCCTGTGTGCGGTATATGCCTTCATGCGGCGCTGCGACGACATTACCGATGATCCCAAACTCAGCCACGTCGAGCGCCGCCAGCAACTCGAAGCGTGGCTCGACGCGCTGCACCGGGCTCAACAAGGCAATCCCACCGATGACGCGATCCTGCTGGCTCTGACTGACGCCCAGCGCCGCTACGCGATCCCCGCTGGTCTGCTCGACGAACTTGCGCACGGCACTGCCATGGACGTGGAAGAGGCCGAGGCATCGATGCAAACTGGCTCCGGCGTCATCCATTACAGAACGTTTGAGGATCTCCGCCTCTACTGTTATCGCGTGGCATCGGTGGTCGGTCTGGTCTGCATCCATGTTTTCGGCTATCGCGATCCCGCGGCCGAGCCCCTCGCCGAGCATTGCGGCCTGGCTTTCCAGCTCACCAATATCATCCGCGACGTAAAAGAAGACGCGAGTCTCGGCCGCGTGTACCTGCCCGAAGAAGATCTGGAGAAATTCAGCCTGACGCTATCGGATGTGCTCGCGGTCTCGGACCCGGCGCGACTTCGCCCGGTGCTAGCACTCGAAGCCGACCGCGCGCGCGAGTTCTATGCAGCCGGCGACAAATTGATCTCCTACATCTCGGAAGACAGTCAGCCGGCGCTTTGGGTGCTGATCAGCATCTACCGCGCCTTGCTCGAGAAGATCGCGCTGAAGCAGTACGACGTCTTCACCACGAGAGTGGCGCTGAGCAGGTGGGAGAAGCTGCGATTCCTGGGGAAAGGCTTCATGAGACGGCTGACATGAGTTTCCCATCGACCTTGTCATCCTGAGCGGAGTGGATGCTTCGCGAATGCGAAGCGTCCACGGAGTCGAAGGATCCCTTTTACTAATCAGCGGTAATGAACTCATGAAGGAGTTCTAAAGATGAAATTCGTCCCGGGGTCGAAACTCCCTTTGGCGTTCCGGCTGGTGTCAAGCAACAAGGGATCCTTCGACTCCGTTGTCGTTCGCTTCGCGAGCGACAACCTTGCTCAGGATGACAAGAACGATCGATATCGATAGACATGCCTCCCACCCCAACCCAACCCACGGTCGCCATCGCCGGAGGTGGCCTCGCCGGGCTCGCTGCCGCGTGCGCCTTGTCTGACGCGGGATTTCGGGTCACGCTCTTCGAGAAGCGGCCTTTCCTAGGCGGTCGCGCCTCGTCTTACGAGCATCCCGGCACGGGAGAAGTCGTCGATAACTGCCAGCACGTCCTGTTCCGCGTTTGCACCAACCTCGTGAAGTTCTACGAGCACATCGGCGTCGCCGATCAAATCCGCTGGTTCGATCAGATGAACTTCATCGAGCCTGGCGGGCGCGTCTCGGTGATGAAGGCTTCTCCGCTCCCCGCACCGCTGCATACCGCGCCTTCATTCCTGCACTTCCCTTTCCTCAGCACTACTGACAAGCTGGCCATCACACGCGCTCTGATCCCATTGACGCTGATGGTGCAGAAGGACAGCGGGCAATCGTTCCAGCAATGGCTCAATGCACACGGCCAAACCAAGAATGCGGTCGCGCGCTTCTGGCATCCCATCCTTATCAGCGCCCTCAGCGAGGACCTGGACCGGATCTCCGTCTCCGCAGCAGCCCAGGTCGTGCGCGAATCCATGAAAACCCCAGCTGCGCGTCACATGGGCGTGCCCACTCTCCCCCTCACCGACTTGTATAACGCCGCGGGAGATTACGTTCGCTCCCATGGCGGAAGATTGCATTGTCGGTGTCCCCTGGAGAGCTTCGCCGCTGACGCCTCACAGGTCCGGGTGCGCGTGCGCGACAAAGAAGGTGTAGCTCCGGAAGAGACTTTCGACTATTTGGTACTTGCCCTTCCCTTCGATGCCCTTGAGTCCGTCCTACCAATGGGGGAGAATAGCATCCCGCTTCGCGAGAAGATCGCCCATTTTGAGAACTCGCCCATCACCGGCATCCACCTCTGGTTCGACCGCCAGATTTCTGATCTGGATCACGCGGTGTTACTTGACCGTACCATCCAGTGGATGTTCCACAAATCCCGCCTTCAGCCGATGCGCGCACAAAGCGAAAACGGAAGCGGACCGGGCAGTTACATCGAATTGGTCGTCAGTTCGTCGAAAACGCTGATCGACAAATCGCGTGCCGAAATCGTCGATCTCGCCCTCAGCGAAGTCCGCGAATTCTTCCCCGCCGCACGCGACGCCAATCTGGTCAAATCCACCGTGATTAAAGAGGTAAATGCTACCTATTCGCCGCGTCCCGGCATCGACGCCCATCGGCCGACTCCCATTACTGCCTGGCCGCGCGTGTTCCTCGCCGGCGACTGGACGGCAACCGGGTGGCCCGCCACCATGGAGGGCGCAGTCCGCAGCGGATACCTCGCCGCCGAAGCCTTGGCCGACGCCTCCGGAAACAAAGGTATGCGGTTCCTCTCACCCGACATGCCAGCCAGCGGCCTCATGCGGCTCTTCGTGAAGTAGTGCCTTCTTCTTTCCTGGGTCAGAATGCGATTCGCCAGATTCGCTTGAATGGCCTAAACTCCTGCCCTCGATTGCCGATACAGATGGCATGGACGGGCGCTACATCGAACCGCGGAAGGTGATGTGGGCGGTGGCTGAGATCATCTGGGAGGACGACAGTGGTACGTCCTTTCGTGTACCGGCCATTCTCGAAGACACCTCGATGTCCGGGGCATGTGTTCGGATCAAGCGGCCTCTTAACGTCGGATCGCGGCTCATCATCAAGTGGCACCACGAGCAGTTCTCGGGGATCGCCCGCAATTGCCGCAAGGATGGCGGAGACTTTTTGTTGGGCGTACGGCGCGAGACAGAAATCGTCTCGGCCACGAAGCCAGTCAGCCACCCGGCCGCTCTCGACGCCAAAACAGAGCGCCAGGCGGAAAAACCCGCCGAATCCAAACCAGCGGGCACGGCACTTCCGCAAACGACACCGCTTCTGCGAGTTTGCCTGCCTGAGCGCGTGCAGTCTCAGCCAGGGCCAACACCGCCGGCCGTGCCGCGATCGCGTAGGCTGCGCACGGCTGTCGTCGAGGCTTCGCTCCCGCACTCGCAAAGGGAAATTCACAATCAGGGCACGTCCCCTCGTCCCGAAAGGAAAGTTATGCAACCCAAAACGGTCTTTCCGCATTTCTGGCGCCGGAAGCAGGACGAAGACGCGCCCGCAAAATCCACGATCACGGAGACTCCAATGAACAAGCCCAGCACACCTGAACAAACCCCAAGCGGCCCCCGCGGCGAGTTACTCAATTACGAGGACATCTATCGCGCTGTCGGCATCCTGAGTCCCGGGGCCGGCTACGGAATCCACAAGGTCGTCGACATGTTGAATAACGAACGCATTCGAGACCTGTCCAAAGACGCGAAGCGTGCTTCCGTGCTCATGGCACTCGATGCCGCCGGCATTTCAGCCGATGAGTTGCTGACCGATGCCACCCGCCGCCAGAACGCGCTCAGCTCCTATGAAGCCTCCCAAAGCAAACAACTGGAAGACTTCGAGGCCCGCAAAGCGAAAGAGAATGCTCGCATCGAAGAGGAGATGGAGAAAATCCGGATGCACTACGCCCAGCGCGTGCAGGCCAATCTCGATCAGGTGGTAAAGGAAAAAGAGGCCCTGCGCAATTGGCAGATGGCAATGCAGCACGAGACGCAGCGCATCGCCGAGGTCATCGAACTCTGCGGCAAGCAACCGCTACCCGAAAGCAGCAGCAACGTAATGGCCGCCGCGGCCGCAGCCGGAAGCCCAGGAAAATCGGAATCTGCACCCGCCGAAGCCGCACCCGCCGCGTCCCCGCGTCCCAAGCTGCTCAGCGGAACTAAGGTGTAGTTGCCCTCACTCTCCGGCAGGCGACCAGCAGATGCGTCCACGGCTCGTCGTCTAATCGGCTGATTTGAACGACGGGATGTTCATTGGTGGTGTCGTGAATGAATTGACCATCGCCAATGTACATCCCTGTATGCGTGATCTCTTTTTCGGAAGAACCAAAAAACAGCAGATCCCCCGCCTGCAGATCCTTGCGCTCGACGCGAGCCACTCCCTTCCAGGCCGCCTGCTGATCCGCATCGCGCGGCATATTGATCCCGCGCGCCCGCACCAGCATCTGCGTAAACCCTGCGCAGTCGAATCCATAACTGGACCGCCCGCCCCATAGATACGGCACACCGAGAAATCGCTTGGCCAGTTCGATCGATTCCGGAATCGTCAGCGGCTTCGGGTCCGCCGTTACATCGCCGGCTTGAATCCAAGCCAGGGTCTGGCCCGCCAGCCGGACATGCAGCCACCCTTCGTGAGTTTCCTTGTGACCTTTGGCGGATACCTTTGGGTCATCAGGAACGACTTCGAGCTTCGCCTCAAACGGAATCGTCACCACCGGCTTGTGCCTGGTGACATCGGGCTCGGCGTAGATATTGGCGAACAGGCTCTCGACTTGCACGGTAGGTCCGGCGGTGGCGTATCCGTCGCCCACTAAGATGATCCGAAGGTAACGGCTGGGAGTCCATCCACGGTAGTGATCGGAGGTCTGGATCTTGGACCACTCACCGCGCGCCTCGAGCAGCTTGACGTTGCTGCCGTAGATCGCCTGTGACACGACGTCGGCTTTCTCGGTGGGTTTTGAATACATGTTGGCCACTGGCACGACGACGACTTGCGTACCGTTTTTCGCAAAAGCGGAAGCGGAAAGAACAACCAAGAGGACAACATGCGCAAAACTGAACAGGCGTTGACGGTTCATGAGCAGTCTGTATAGGACGCTACAGCATACAACGCGGGCCCACTTCGAAAGAATTCGGCACAGAAATCAGATGATGATGTCCCGTCCCTGCGATTTTTTTCTGCGGACTCGGCGGCAATTCTCTGCGTGCTCTGCGGTTCAGCTTTTCTAAAAGCCTGAATCAAATCCTCATCTTTTTGTGTGGTCCGAAGTCTCCTGCGTGTAAAGCGTGTATGTGTACTTCCACCTGAAATCACGCCCCGGTGGGACACTGATTGCGATGTATGGCTCGGGCGCCACGACCGTCCTCACTGCCCACACTCCCAGGTTCGCCAGTGGCTGATCGCAGGCAATCACGATACCCGCGCCCGTCGTCTTGTTCTCGACGCGAATCTCGTAAGCGGCCTCTGTCTTGCCAAATCCACGGAATTCGCCGTAAAAAGTATCGTTCCCGCTCAGTTGCTTCGGAAAAACCAACTGCTTCTCGCGCACTTCGGCCAGCGGGTCCAGCACTTTTGTCGGCTTGGGCGCAAAAGGAAACGTGATCTCGATGGCCGGCCCTGCACCCTGATGATCGATGATCAGGAAATTGTGATCGTACACCTGCGTTGCAATCGCCTTCGCACCGGTATTTAGCAGATGGTGCTCGATCGTCATCACCGGCTCGTTCTTCAGCATTCGAATCGTCTTCGTGTACTCGTAACCATATCCCGAACCGCAATCCACCTGCTGCCTGAATTCGATCCAGTCGGCCCCGCTCTTTACCGAGCGCTTCCCGCCATTTACGATCGGATAATTGACATAGGAACTGTACGGCGCATTGTCGATCTTGCGCAGCGCTCCGACCCCAATCTTGCAGAACGTCTCGCCCGGCTTGGCTTCGGCGTATCCGAGTGCGGATTCATCGGCCCCGATGAACTCCTCCACTGGTCCGCTGGCTGCGCTGGCGATGCCCGCAACGACCGGATCTCCGATCACTACGTCAGCCACCGCCGGATCGAACTTCTCAAAGAATGGGCCAAAATAACCGTGTCCCTTGTATTCAAGACTGGCCATCACGCCGGCCCAATCGAACCGCATGCCGCGGTAGAAACCCTTCTCCGCGTCGGGCAAGTAAATCTTTGCCCGCAGCAATCCATTCGAGATTTCCGTTTGCGGATACGCCCCAGGATAGGTTTGCGGTGTCATGAGAGTGCCGGCGAGAAAGCATCCGACGATGAAGTTATTCTTCCTGCTTAGCATCGGAAAAGCATACTCTCAACTTTGATCGTCTGTGCGTAAACCCAGTCTACTGACACCGCAGGGCAATCATCGGATCAATTTGCAGCGCCCGTCTTGCCGGTAAGTAGCTGGCTAGCAGTGCCACCGCGATCAGAAAGACCGACGCTCCAAGAAATGTCAGCGGGTCGGTCGGGCTCACCCCGACCAGCATGCTGCGGAAGAATCGAAGAACCACCACCGCCGCCACAGTTCCCAGTACCAATCCGGGAAGCGTCAGCAGCACGCTTTCCCGCGTCACCATTTGCAGAACTTTGAAATGGCTCGCCCCCAATGCCATCCGCACTCCGATCTCCTGTGTGCGCTGGCTGATCGCGTAACTCATCACGCTGTACAGCCCGACCGCCGCCAGCAGCAGGCAGAGGGTCGCCGTCGCGGTCAGCAATGTGGCTGCGACTTTCTGCGGATAGAGCGCGTAGCCTACCGCATCCTCCAGGCTAACTGTGTGAAAAAAGGCGTCCTGATTGAGCGCCAGCGCTTCCCGGCGAAGATCGGGAATCGTAGTCATGGGATCGCCCGCAGTCTTTATCAGGATCGAAAAGTTCAGTCCGGGTGCGAATACTTGCTGGAACGGCACGTAGAAGTAAGGAATGGGCGCCTGCATCGGCGTGTCGTATTTACTGTCCTTCACCTCGCCAATGAGGGTCACGTTCGCCCCCGGAATGTGAACCGTCCGGCCAATCGGGGTCGCCTCGCCGAAAAAGTGTTGGGCAAAGGTCTCGTTCACGATCATGACGGCACCCGCCCCGGCTTCATCACGCTCGGTAAAATCGCGGCCTTCGATCATGCGGATACCCATGAAATCGAAGTATCCCGGCGGCACGGTCGCCCGATGGATCAACATCTGCTCGTTCGGCGCGGGCACGTATCCATCCACCACGAGTTGATCTTCCGGACTCGTACCCGGCGAAGTCAGCGGAACGA
Organism: Terriglobia bacterium; assembly: GCA_020073385.1. Lineage (GTDB taxonomy): Bacteria > Acidobacteriota > Terriglobia > Terriglobales > Acidobacteriaceae > Sulfotelmatobacter. Next base: position 136,717 of record JAIQFH010000009.1, read on the forward strand.
AGTCGGAGTAAGTTACACCCACAACTCCGGGAACCACCTCCATTCGCTCGCGTAACCTTCGGCAAAAACTTCGCTGCTCCTCCGCCGTATAACCCGCATTCGACAAATAGAACTGCGATACGGAAACATTCCTGGTGTTAAATCCCGGTTCAATGCGGCTGGCGTTGCCGAAGCTGCGCAGGAACAATCCGGCGCTGATCAGCGCCACCATCGCCAGCGCCACCTCAATTCCGACCAGAAGTCCTCTCAGTCGGTGGGTGCGAGCCCCGCCAATCCCGCTGCGACCGCCTTCGTTCAACGTCTGACTCAAGTTCCCGCGGACGGAAAGCAGCGCCGGAATCAGTCCCGCCGCAACCGTGACCACCATGACAACCAGAAGAGTGAACCCTAGAGTCGAGAGACTCAAGCCGCCACGCAAATCGAAGGGAAAATCCATTCTCGGCAGCAGCCGGTTTAGCGATCTTTCCATCCACACGACCAGCAGCACACTGAGTGCTGCACCAGCCGTCACCAGCAAGAATGTTTCGGTCATCAACTGCCGGATAATCCGGCCGCGGCCCGCTCCAAAAGCCAGCCTCAGACCGAATTCTTTCTGACGAGTCACGGCGCGCGACAGCAGCAAATTCGCAACATTCGCGCAAACGATCAGCAACAGAAGAACACACACCGCCATCAGGATCTGCAATGGTTTAAGCAACACTCCCTGTGCGCCCAAATGCCCGGCCCACACCGGCACCACAACCGCATCGACTCCCCGGTTGGTATCGGGATAAGCCGCTGCCAAGCGCATCGCCAGCGCGCTGACTTCGTCCTTTGCCTGTTCCAGCGTGACGCCGGGTTTCAGCCGCACGATCGTCGACGTCAGATCGCGGCATCCCCGGTAGGTGAATTCCGGTCCCGTGCCCATCTCCTCCGCCATCGTGATCGGCATCCACACGTCATAGACGAGCCCCACGGTGCTACCACGGAAATCAGGTGGAGCGACTCCGATGATGGTCAACTGGTGCCGGTTCAACCGGATTTCTTTGCCCAATACATTGCGGTCGCCGTGGAAGCGGTTCTGCCACATTCGGTAGCTGATCACCGCCACCGGAAACGCCCCGGGCTTTTCCGCCCCTTCTTCCGGAAGAAAGGCGCGTCCAAGAATGGGCTTCACTTTCAGCACGTCAAAGTAGTTAGCCGACACTAGTTCGGCCCACGCCCGGTCTGCTTTACTCTCCAACCCGAGGGTGAGAGGCGTAAACCGACCGATCGCGATATCAGAAACAAGCTTCAGGTTGTCGCGGTAATCGCGATAGTCCAGATAAGAAGTCGCGACCAGATGTTCGCCGCTAAGAGTCACTGTCTCGATGAGGGCCAGCCCGCGGGTATCGGTGACTCCAGGGTAGGGATGCAGAAGCACGCTATCGATCCAACTGAACACGGTCGCGTTGACTGCGATGCCCAGCGCCAGCGTGAACACCGCCACCAGCGCGAACTTCGGGTTCGAAGCAAAAAACCTGGCACTGAACCGGATGTCCTGCGAGAGTGTCTGCAGGATGCGAGGCAAGAATGGCCGATCCCTTTTTGAAGTTTTCATCAGAACTCGCCGTCTCTTCCGAGTGTGGAGCACTCCGGATGGCGCCGCTGCAGCCGCCGGCATGACTCTCTCAGGGAATTGTGAAACCAAACGGCTCAGCTTTAACCAGAGTACTTGCGCGGAACGGGCTGCGCTGTGACCTTCATCACTCTTCCTGGTATCCGGCGGGAAGAACCTTGACGGGAGCCGCATCAACATTCGACTTCAATTTGCGGGATTGTTAGAGAGGACGCTTGCTTCACCGCTCTCAAACGCGGCCTTGGTTACAAAAGCGTGACAAACGCTTACAAGGAATTTACAGGCTTTTTGCCGCCATGCCTCTTTGACTGGGGTTAAATGTTTGTAGGCAAGCACTCCTCGCGGCTCTGTGCGCAAGGCAGAGCTCTGTGGCAAGCGCATTTGTACTATCAATAAAAGGGGAGTGAAGATGTTGATCGTTATGGGATCGACGGGAAACCGCACGCTGCACAGCAAGACCGCGCAGGGCTTTACCTCAGTGAACGACGATTGCGAGACTCCATCGGAGCGTAAGCGCCTGATCGAAGCTCTTTCGGAGTTGCGCAATCTTCTGGAAGAATATGCGCCGTCCTGGTACACCGAGAAGCACCATCGCAAAGCTGAATCGGCCCTGCACCCGAAAAAGAAGCACTAAGCGTTGTCACCCCTGCATGCTGATCCTTCACACCTTGAGCTTGTAGCCCATGCCCGGCACCGTAAGGATCAATTCCGGGTGCTTGGGATCTTTCTCCAGTTTCTGCCGCAGACTGGCAATATGCACATCTACCGTGCGTGTAAACGTACCGTCTTCGTAGCCCCAGACCTCCTGCAGCAACTCGCTTCTTGAAAGCGTCGCACCTGGATGTTCCATGAAATGCCGCAAGAGCTGGAACTCCCGCGCTGAAAGCGGAACATCCCTGCCATCCCGAGTCACCTCTGTAGCTCGAACATCCATTCGTAAGGGCCCCAACTGCAGAACGGTATGAGTTGCGCGCCCCGGCGAACGCCGCAGCAGAGCCTCGACGCGGGCCATCAACTCCAGCGTGTCAAACGGTTTGGTGACGTAGTCGTCTGCGCCAAGTTTCAGCCCAATCACTTTGTCGGCGGTCTGATCGCGCGCCGTCAGCAGCAGAATCGGCGTCGCTAACCCGGCCACACGCACATCGCGGCAAACGTCGAGCCCACTGCGATTGGGCAGCATAATGTCGAGGATGATGAGGTCAAACGGCTGGCTGGTCGCCTTGTTCAGTCCTTCGTCACCGTCGGCGGCGAAGTCCACCGCATACCCTTCACTGCGAAGCCGGTCGCTTAACGTCATTCGCAGTCCTTCTTCGTCTTCCACCAAAAGAATGCATTCATTCATGATTGTGCGATTGTCCTTCCCACAGCTTCACTGCGTGCACTGAGTTGTCCCGCTATCGGCAAATGCAGCGTAAACGTACTCCCAACTCCCACTTCACTGGTCACGGAAATTCGTCCGCCCATCGCTTCCGCCAGACTCTTCGCGATGGGTAATCCTAATCCCGTTCCGTGAATCTGCCCTGCCACCGCCTCCCGGCTACGATAAAACGGCTCGAAAATCTGATGCAGTTCCGAGCGTTCGATGCCCTTCCCGCGGTCCTGCACGCTGATGCGAATCTCAGGATGATGGTCCCGCCCTCCGTGTGCGCTGGCGCTAATGGCGATCCAGCGCCCCTGGTCGCCATATTTCAAAGCATTGGTGATCAGGTTCTGCAGGCATTGCGAAAGCGCGGAAAGATCGCCCAAGATCTTCGGTAAGTCCGGGCTGACGTGCTGCTCCAAGGTGAATCCCGCGTTGCGAATCAGTTCCGATGTGCTCGTCACCGCGGCGTCGACCACGTCGCAGATGGCTAGCGGTTCCAGTTCGTAGCGTCCTTTCAGATCCTGAGTCGAAACAAACAGGATGACCTGGTTCACTAGTCCGTTGATCTGGCGCGATTGGTTGCGGATCACCGATCCGTATTTTGCCAACTGCTCCTTTCCGCTCACGACTCCGTCCGCAATATTGTCGACCGCAGAACACAAAACCGCCAGCGGAGTCCGCAGTTCGTGCGAGACAGACGCAGCGAAATCCATCTGCATCCTCGCCATCCGCAAGGTGCTGGCCATTTTGTCCTTCTGCAGAACCCAAACGAAAATACCCGCGATCAGAACCGTTACGACAAGGACCGTCACCAGTCGCGTAACCGTCCGGTTTGCCAGCGCCGCCACATTCGCCAGCCGCTGCGAGGCCTGGTCATCATAAAGACGCTGCGTTTCTTCCAGGTCCCGCCGCACCCCCTCAAATAATGGAACGCCGTGCATCATGTCGTAGGCCACGGCATCTTTAATGCTGCCCTCCAAAATCGATCCCAGCACTTCGTTGCGCGCTGCCAGATAGGTCTTCCAATCTTGCTGCAATTGATTTCCCAACTTGACCTCCTGCGGCAGTTGGGCCTGCTGCAGATACTCGATGATTCCCGCCGTGACTCGGGCATCGGCTTCGCGGGACCGGTCCGCATAGATGACCTGCAGGTTGCTGTCGTTGGTGGTGAGTGCGTACAGCGTGCTACGGCGCGTTTCCTGGGCGTCGTATTGCAGGTTTCCAATGCGGCGCAACCCAAGTACCGAAGAGGCGTACATTTCTTGCACTTCGTTATTGGCAGAGCGGACGTCGCGAATTACGAAGCGCACCACTCCTGCCTCCAGGCCGATCAATAGCAGCAGGAACAGCGCGGAACTGTAGCGCGTCAGGAATGCCGGGCTCCTCCCCACTCGCGGAGCAAAGGTTGCTGCGCCTTCATGGGTCGTGTGTTGGACGCGTTCACTCATGCTGCCTACTCGGAACGTTCCGAGATCTTCAACGGATACTCGGCATCGCCGGGAAGATGGCCGTCGATGCGAACGACTTTGACGGAGTCGTCCACATCTTCGGGCCGCAGGTACCCGATGGCTCCCGGCACGTTGAACACAAACTTGCGCACGCCTACGGGGCTTGCCAGGGTCTTGGGTGAGACCAGCACTTCTCCCGTCAGCAGTCCCTGCAGATAGCGGCGACGCAGATCTGACTCGCTCATGCGGCAGACATCGCGCAGCAGCGTGTCCCGCTCGGGTTGTCCGGGCTCCATCATGACCAAGGTGATTCTGCGCCCGTTAGCCCAGTGGCTGCGCTCCCCCAGAAACACGGTGCGCAGTTCTGCCATCGACAGGTTTTCGATGGGGTTGTCCCGGTTTACGATGATGGCAAGGCTCTCCTTCGGGCGCGCTGCGCGCACGCGCGACTGCGGCATCGGCTCGACCAGCGCAGCCGTGGTCAGGATCACCAGAATAATGGCAGGGTAGCGGATCATCGTTTCGCCGTTAGAACGTGAATCCCACCTGCGCCTGCAGTCCCTGCACCGAATGCTGATCGCGCAGAGACGTGAAGTCATACTGCAGCTTAAGCGCCACCGATTCGCTGGCATCATAGCGCAAGCCCGCCGATGGCCCAGCATTCAATCCCACATCCGGGAATATCGGCTCATTGGGGCTGGCATTGATGTACTGGTAGCGGAAGTACGGCCGGTATGACCCGAACCGCCGCGAAATCTGGCTGTACCACCCTGGCGTTTCAAAGCTGTGGCCGCCTTCGGGCGTATGCCGCACCATCAAAGCTTCGTTGAGCCATTCGAATGTTGGCGTCGAGTAGACGGCGTGTGCGGCAAGGATCGTTTCGGCTACAGGCAGGTTGTTGGGCAGCAATTGATCCCGATACACTGAGAATCCGACTTGTAGTCCGGGCACCCTGGTGGGCCTCGCGAAGAGCTCGAAGTTCACCGCCTTGTGATTGCTTTCGGTGACGATATTCTGGACCGGTTCCTCGGTTATCGGGGCGCGCGATTCCCTGCCGTTGCCTACCTCCGCCACATAGTGCAATCCAAGAGATCCGGACGGGATGCTTCCGTACGCCTCTACTCCGACATTGTGGATCGGCAAGATGCCGCCTTGGTCTTCGAACGCGAACAGCAGCGGTCGTCCCGTCGTTGTTTGCAGCCATGTGCTGTGATGAAAAGCCGTGTTGTAGTAACCGATCGCCGTATGATAGCGGCCGGCGGAGAGATTGAAATACTCATTCTTCGAATAGGTGAGCAGATACCGCTCGACGTCTACGCCGAACGAATTGGCGGTACCGCGGGCCACTCCGTAAATGTTGTCAGGCCCCGCCTCGAACACTATTTCACCCAGGAACTTGAACTTGTCGGAAATGTCGGAGGTCACAAAGAGGTTGAGCTGACCGAGAGTGAACGCCGTTTTATCGCCCGGCAGACCTGCCGGGTGATAGTTGTCACCATGGAAGGTAAAGTCGCCGAATCCGCGGACACGCAAGAGCGTCTTGCTCACGTCCATCCGCTCGGATTCGGCATGCTCGGAAGGCTCCGGCTCGTGTTCCTGCGCGGCCGCCTGAGATGGCCCGTGCGTTGGAGCCTCTGCCGGCAGCTGCTGCCGCGCCTCGGCACTCGCCGGCTGCGCCACGGCAGGATGTTGCGCCGACTCCAACTGCTGCACTCGAGCCTCCAGTTGATCGATTCGCTTCAGCAGCGCCTGCATGGTCGCCTGGTCCACGGTCACCGTCTGACCCGACTGCGCCCGCATCAGGTTCGGGTTGACCAGAACCGCGGCGAGCGCCAGCCACAGCACACGCCCGCGCACACTACGAACGAGCATCCCTTTGGAGAACCCCATCACACCCTCCTTCATTGCAGCCATCCCCCGATGAATTCACACCACCTGCGGCAGGCGTATCCCACGCCTTTCGGCGGAGATCACACCTGCTGTTGGCCCATGACTCTCAACTCTTTTCCGGCTATCAAAATCCTGGGACCATTGGACCGGCGACGGACAGATCCGTCTGCCCAAGGGGGAGGAGAAAATAGCTAAACCTACCTTATTTTTCAGCGTGTTGCAACTCAGGGGAACAAACTAATACAGCATGACACCGGCTCTCGAGCTGACCTGCCGACGTTTTCTTCTTTCACTTAGACTGGATGGCTAGATCAATGCTTCGGAGGGACTCTTGCAACCACTGGAAACGATGCAACAGCAGATTTCAGTCACTACGACAGGCCATGGCGACACGCATGACATCACCGATCAAGTGGCCAGAGCCGTGAGCGAGTCCGGCATGACGACGGGAATCGTCAACGTATTCAACGTGGGGAGCACGGCAGCGATCGGCAGTATTGAATTCGAACCGGGACTCCGCGCCGACATGCCAGCCATCTTAGATAAGCTGATTCCGCCCAGCCGGAATTATGGTCATGAACAAGCGTGGCACGATGGCAACGGCCATTCCCATCTACAGGCCACACTCCTCGGACCGTCTTTGACTGTTCCCATCGCGGACGGAAAGCTCGTTCTGGGGACATGGCAACAGATCTTTCATCTCGAGTGCGACGTCCGTGGCCGGCAGCGCACGGTTATCATTACGGTCATCGGAAAGTGAAACTCGCGTGGAGTGTCGGTCGCAGTTTCTTCGTTGAAAGCCTGCTTCGACGCTTTGTCATCCTGAGGCCTGCGTCTTCCGCAGGCCGAAGGACCTATGCACTTTGCCGACAGTGCCGATGCCGCGAGCAGGTTGCATAGGTCCTTCGCCGCAAACAACACCGCTCAGGATGACAAGGCTTTGTGTTTCCGCACAGTAATATGCATCAATATGCATCCGCCACGGCTTTCTTTTCTCACCCCTTAAGCTAGCAGACGATTATTTCTGCTTCTTCTCCCACTCCTCCCGCGACATCGCCTTGAGCGGCTCCACACTTTTGGCCTGGAGACCGGCGTTGATCGACTGCAACGCCGGGCCGGTGATGGACTGAAACTGGCTCGCTGCTTCGTCCAGCTTCTTTTGAAACACGCCCGTGCTGTCGACTTGCGATTGCGTGGGACGTCCGCAGTAACCGTTCACTCCGCCATACAGCTCGCCGAGTTTTTCGCGCAGCTTCTTCTCGCCCGTGATCATCCCCCCCTCTTTCACCGAAACCAGCGTCGAGCGAAAATCCTCGAGCTTCTGCACAAGACCGTTGAGCTGATCCTTCAATCCGCTGTCGGTCGCGCTCGCCGCGCGCTGCCGCGCCTGGTCACGCAGGTCGTTCGTCGAATCCACGATGAAGGTCAGCCGCCCGAGCATGTCATAGAGCTGCATCACTGTCTTGTGCTGCAACGCGCGGTCCGCTGCAGTGCTCTTGCTGCGCGGATCGGGCACCAGCTTGATGTCAGAGGAATAACTGTCCTTCCCTTTGGTCACTTTGACCGTGTAAGTTCCCTCCTGCACCTGCGGCCCGAGCATCGCAAACTCGTTCTCCACCAGCCCGGCGGCAGGAGGCATCTTCGGAGGCTTCGCGCGCTCAGGCCATTGCACGCGGTTTAAGCCCTTTCGCTTGTCTCCCTGAATCGAGGTCAGCAGATTTCCTTTTTCGTCGGAAACGTCGATCTTCAAGTCGCCGAAGATGTGGCGCTTCCTCTGGTAATAAACGATGCCCGCCGCTTCGGGCAGGGTGCGCCCCGCGAATTCCGAGTCACCGTCGAATCTCTGCTCGCTCGCCGCCAGCGTCAGCACCGACGGACGCGAGGGCAGCAACACGAAATCCTTGGCCAGGATCTCGGGCGTGAGCGCACGGATGGGCGTCAAATCGTCAAGGATATAAATCCCGCGGCCATGCGTCGCCACCAGCAGATCCGACTCGCGCGGATGAATCGACAGATCCCGCACCGCCACATTCGGCAAGCTGCCCTTGAACTGCGCCCAGTGCGCCCCGCTGTCAATGGAAATGAAAAGTCCGAACTCGGTTCCGACGAACAAAAGGTTTTTGTTCACCAGATCTTCCCGGATCACGTGGGCATATCCATTCAGCTCAGGCGTGGAAAGTGACGTCCAGGTCTTCCCATAATCCGCGGTGCGGTATACATAGGTCTTCATGTCCCCGCCTGCGTGGCCGTCAAACGTGGCGTACGCCACCGCCGGATCGAAATGACTGGCTTCGATAGTCGACACCCACGTATTCGCAGGCAGCCCGGAAATGTTCTTCACCAAATTCGTCCAGTGCTTGCCGCCGTCGCGTGTGATCTGCACATTGCCGTCGTCGGTCCCGACCCAAATGACATTCGCGTCCTTCGGAGATTCCGCGATGGTATAGATGGTTTCGTATTTCTCCGCGTCGGAATTGTCGATGGTCAGTCCACCAGACGTTTCCTGATGTTGCCGCGCCGGGTCGTTGGTCGTGAGGTCCGGCGAGATACGGTCCCACGATTCTCCGTGGTCCCGCGAACGGAACAGGAACTGCCCGCCCAGGTATACCGTTCCCGCCTGATTCGGACTGACGTGAATCGGCGCATTCCAGTTGAAGCGAAACTCCGGCTCTCCCGGCCGAGGCAGGGGCTTGATGTCCTTCGCCTCTCCCGTAGACTTGCGGAAGCGAGAGATCATTGCACCTTGATATTCGACATATGCGTAGTCCGGATCTGCGGGATCGGAGAATGCCCAGAATCCGTCGCCCATGCCGATCACCCGCCAATGCCGATTGGCGATGACACCCGGAGCGCGCGACGGGCCCATCCACGTGCCATTGTCCTGCAGTCCTCCGTAGACGTTGTACGGGTCAGACATGTCGAAGCTCACGTGATAGAACTGCGAAACCGGAAGATTGGCAAGGAACCGCCAGTGCGTAGCTTGATCGAGCGATTGGTAGACGCCTCCGTCAGTGCCCACCAGCAACTGGTCGGGATTCTCTGGATTGATCCAGAGTGCGTGCATGTCGCTGTGCAAGTTCTCGCCCGGGCCTTCGCTCGCCGAGAAGGCTGCACTAAAGCTCTTGCCCGCATCCTCGCTCACGGTCAGAAAGAATCCTGGCTTGTAGACGCGATCGGGATTCTTGGGATCGACCGCCAGCCGCGCAAAATAGAACGGCCGCCCGCTCACGTTGAACGAACTGTTGACCTCAGTCCAGCTGTCGCCCGAATCGTCCGAGCGGAACAGCGCCGTATGATTCTTGGCTTCCACTACGGCGTAGACACGCGAAGTCTTGCTGGCGGCGATGCCGATTCCAATGCGCCCCAGATCGCCCTCGGGCAGCCCTTTGCGCAGTTCGTGCCAAGTCGTGCCGCCATCCGTGCTCTTGAATAATCCGCTGCCCGGACCGCCCGACCGGAAATTGTGCGGCTCGCGGCGCACGTCCCACATGGCGGCGTAGAGCACGCCTGCATCCTGCGGATCCATGGCCAGTTCCGCGCAACCGGTGCTGTCATTGCGATAAAGGATTTTGTTCCATGTCTTCCCACCGTCGGTTGTCTTGAAGACGCCTCGCTCGGCGTTGGAGTTCCACAGATGTCCGAGAGCGCACGCGTAGACCGTGTTGCTCTCCTTGGGATGGATGATCATTCGGCTGACGTGCTCGGAGTCAGGCAGCCCCATGGCTTCCCAGTTCTCCCCGCCGTCGCGCGAGCGATAGAGGCCCGTGCCAACCGATACGCTGTTGCGCACCCACGATTCGCCCGTACCCACCCACACTGTTTTCGCGTTCTGGGGATCAATCGCAATCGAGCCGATCGAAAGCGAGGGTTGCTTATCAAAGACTGACTTAAAGGTTGTGCCGCTATCCACCGACTTCCACACTCCGCCGCTGGCCGAGCCGATATAGATTGTCAGCCGACCTCCCTCGCGAACCGCCGCGATGTCGGCAATGCGGCCGCCCATGGCAGCCGGACCGATGGCGCGAATCGGCAGCCCGCTAATCATGTCTGAGTCGAGCGTGACGTCCTGCGCTGTCACGAACAGAGCGTTAAACAACAGGCATACAAACAACGCACGCGAACGATTGCTCATGATCACCTCATAAGGAAACCGCAGGTTCCGGAACTTTTCTCACAAATGATTGAAAGGAGTTATTCACCAACGGCATTGAAAGGGCGCGGCTTCAGCCGCGCCGCCTAACGCGCCAATAATCGCGGGCTTTAGCCCCTGAGGTCGAGGTTCGCCCCGCAACCAGCGCGCGTTAGTTCTTGGGTGGATCCGTCTTCGGCGCATCCGGCTTAGGCGCATCCGCTTTCGGAGCAGCCGCCGGCATCTTAAACAAAGAATCGTCCGCCGGAACATTCAGCTCAACTTTGGTGATAGTAAGCTTCTGCTTCTGGTCGGTTCCCTTGATCCCGCTCTCCACCGCAAATGGGAACATGATCCCGTCGACCGCCTTGTAGTCTCCGATCGCGGATTCAATTTCTTGCTCCGTGCCGCGGACCGAGCGCTTGGTGACTTCCTTGATGTCGAGGAACGACTCGGAATCGATGTAGATTGTCTGCACGTCCCCGTTCTTCAGGGTAACTTTCAACTTGTAGGCGTCTGTGCCTTCGATTTTTTCTTTGCCCTGCAACTCCACCTGATGTCCCTTGCTCTTGTAGTCCACGAGTGGACCATCGAGATCGGCATTCTCTTCGATTTCCTTTGCTTCGTCGGCCGACATGAGTTCCGGATCCTTCTTCCCCATGAAAGGCATGATCTGCCAGCCGTTCTTGCCATCGTAGGCCTGCACGGCAGTCAAGCCCTGTACCGTAAACTCCAGGCGCGCCAGCGTCGGCCGCTTCTGGATCAGGACGCCCGGTGCTTCTATTCCCGGCCCCATCGACATAGTCGCGGTGGATTTGATCGACTGCACACTCTTCAATTTCTCTGCTCCGCCGCGAGCCTGAACGTTCTTCGCAATAATCTCGTCCACGCTCTGAGCCAACAGGCACGGAGCAAGCACCGCCAAAACAATCATCGACAGACACACTTTCCTGAACATGAGTAATCTCCTGGGATTTCTGGGATCTTCCCTCTGAAGCCAGCTATTGTACCCCTCCGCGCCTCTGCTCGACGCGGTGTTTCATGGCTTCTACGTTCGATCACACAGAAATGTTCCCCCAAGGCGAATCCAGGCGAGCGGTTTGGCGAAAGGGTTCGTGAGCTTGTCACTTGCGGGTGCACGACAGAGATTATGCGAAGATAGGGCGCGAGGAGTTCCTTGGAATCCACGACTGACAATCGCCGAAAACGGTGGGACACCAGGCTCCTCCGCGTCAAGGAACTGGCAGACCTTCATCAGCCCATCGCATCGGCGTTGCGCTTCTATCATTTGGTATTAGAGCTCCAAGCCGAGATTTCATCTCGATCGAGGCTCGTTTTCAATCCTGAGCTTCCCCTGCGATCGCAGATCGACGTAGCCGCCGTCGTTTCTGAGATGCCCGCTCTTCTCTCCCTCAGCGCGCAACATGGGCCCGAGCCTTTGCGTGAAGCCGCTCATCAGTGGAATTCGTTTGGAGAACAAGAGTGGATTCAGGCAATCCAGTCGGCACTCGATCCTGCTCGTCCTCTATCCGCCGGCCCGGAAGATTTCTTCCCTCGCGCCTGCCTCCAACCGGTCGCCGAGAATCTTCAATCCCAACTCTCAGAAGATACCTACACCGCCAACAACGTCTGTCCAGTATGCGCGGGCTTGCCCCAGATGGCGGTGCTTCAACCAGAAGGGGACGCGGCTGGCCGCTGGCTGCTTTGTTCCCTTTGCCTGCGACAATGGTCCTTTCGGCGACTGATCTGTCCATGGTGCCGGGAAGAAGACAAGGACAAGCTGCCTCGATTTTCATCCGAGGAGTGGCCTGCGGTTCACGTCGAGGCATGCGATACCTGCCGCCGCTACCTCAAAGCCATCGATCTGACAGTTGACGGGCTGGCAGTTCCCCTTATTGATGAGATCGCATTTTCGGTACTCGACGTTTGGACGGCGGACCGCGGCTACACCAAGATAGTGCCCAACCTGATGGGCTTTTAACACAGCGTTAACATTCGTTCCATTCCAGTTGACACCCTCCCCCGTCGGGTGTATTTTTTCGAGCGACTTCCGGTGTACACGAACTGCAGTAAGTGCATCCAACGGATATCCAGTAAGCGGGGATCTGCATGGACCTTTCACGCCGTTCCTTCCTGAAGACGGGAGTAGCCGGTGCAGTCGGGCTCTCGGCACTCGGTTTCGACCTGCAACCTCTGCAAGCTCAGTCTTCCTCCCTCAAGATTTCACGTACCTCGCAGACGCGCAGCACCTGCCCATATTGCTCGGTGAGTTGTGGCATCATCATCCACACCATCGGGGATGGCGCGAAGAACGTCACTCCACAAGTGGTGCACGTTGAGGGCGATCCCGATCATCCCATCAACCGAGGCACGCTTTGCCCCAAGGGCGCGTCCCTGTTGCAGGACATCGTCAACGATCGCCGCCTGCTGAAGCCGCAGGTGCGCCGCCCTGGCTCCGATCATTGGGAAGACATTCCCTGGGATCAAGCGATCGATGAAATCGCCACTCGAACGAAAGCCCTCCGTGACGCGGACTTTATCGAGCAGGACAAGAACGGCAAGACCGTCAACCGCTGGGAGAGTATGGCCTTTGCCGGCGGCTGTACCGATACCAACGAGTTCAATTATCTGGTTGTGAAGTCGATGCGTTCGATGGGGGTGACGTGCCTGGAAAACCAGGCACGTGTTTGACACGGCCCCACGGTCTCCAGTTTGGGGCCAACATTCGGACGCGGGGCGATGACTAACGGTTGGGTCGACATCAAGAACACCGACATGATGTTGATCATGGGCGGTAATCCTGCCGAGAATCATCCCTGCGGGTTCAAGTGGGTCGTCGAAGCAAAACGCAACCGCAACGCGAAAATCATCGTCGTCGATCCGCGCTTCACGCGTACCGCTACCCAGGCAGACCAATTCCTTCAAATCCGCGCCGGGTCCGACATCGCCTTTCTCGGCGGGATGATCAACTTTGCCATTCAGAACAAGCGCTACAACGAGGAATACCTCGTCAACTACACCAACGCCGCGTTTGTGGTGAAAGACGGCTTCAAGCTCCCCGAAGACGGCCTCTACTCCGGTTTCGATACGAACGCAAAAACCTACGACAAGTCGACTTGGAATTACGAAGAAGTCGGCGGCCCTGCAGCAAAGCCTGCCGCCGGCAGCCCTCCCCCTCCCCCAGCCCTTCCCCCAAACGTTGCATATGATCTGTCGCTGCAGAATCCACGCTGCGTCTTCCAACTGCTGAAACAGCAATACTCGCGCTATACGCCAGAGATGGTCGAACGCATCACCGGCATTCCAAAAGACCAGGCGCTTAAGGCGTGGGACACGTTCACCTCCATTCGTCAGAACGGCAATATGAAGAAGGCCGGCACCATTATTTATGCCGTCGGCTGGACGCAGCACTCTTCCGGCACGCAAACGATCCGCACCGCTGCGATGATCCAGTTGCTGCTCGGCAATGTCGGCCGCGCCGGCGGCGGTGTCAACGCTCTGCGCGGGCACTCCAACATTCAAGGTGCAACCGACATAGCCGGCGTCTTCGACATCCTGCCCGGCTATCTCAAGATGCCGACTCCCGCAGATACCGACCTGAAGGCTTATCTCACCCGCACCACGCCCAAGGCCTCGAAGCCGAAAGAATGGGACTCCTTCAACTACTGGTCGAACACACCGGCATTCACCGTATCGTTCCTCAAGGCCCTCTACGGTGACGCGGCTACCAAAGAAAATGATTTCGCCTTTAACTGGCTTCCCAAGATCGACCGCAAGTACTCCTGGGCCGAAATTTGGGACGACATGTACAACGGCAAAATCAAAGGCATGATGGCGTTCGGCATGAACGGCGTCATGATCGGGCCGAATGGGAAAAAGAACATCGAGGCCCTGAAGAAAGCGGACTTCCTGGTGGTCTGCGAAATCTATCCTGACGAGACCAGCGAATTCTGGCGCGCGCCGGGCACCACGCCCGACGAAATGAAGAAGATCCAAACGACTGTTTACCGGCTGCCTGGCGCAGGCTTCGCCGAGAAAGACGGAACATTCGTTAACTCCGCGCGCTGGCTGCAGTGGAAGTGGGCCGCGGTTCCGCCTCCCGGAGATTGCAGGCTCGATCAGGAAATTCTGGCGCGCATCTTTTTGAAGGTCCGCGAGAAATATCAGAAGGAAGGCGGCAAGCTCGCCGACCCGATTCTGAAACTTTCCTGGAACTATACGAATCCATACAACCCATCTCTTGCCGAGATCGCGAAGGAACTCAACGGCAAAGCTCTCGCCGACGTCACCGATCAAAAGACCAACACCACCATCAAAGCCGACCAGCAGCTTCCCGGCTTCGCATTCTTGCGCGACGACGGTTCCACGATGTCAGGTAACTGGCTCTACTGCGGTTCCTGGACCGAGGCTGGTGCCCTGACGCAGCGCCGCGACCCCGCCGATCCCTCTGGCCTCGGCATTCACGCAAACTGGGCTTGGTCGTGGCCGATGAATCGCCGCGTCATGTACAACCGGGCGTCGTGCGATCTGAACGGCAAGCCCTGGGACCCGGATCGCAAGCAAGTGTGGTGGAGTGAAGCCAAACAAAAGTGGGCGGGCAATGACGTTCCCGATTTCAAAGCCGACTCCGACCCTAAGACCCACATGGGTCCGTTCATCATGAATCCGGAAGGAGTGGGGCGGCTGTTTGTGCCGATCGGCGCGGTTGCAGATGGACCGTTCCCCGAGCAC
Source organism: Terriglobia bacterium (assembly GCA_020073385.1). Taxonomy (GTDB): domain Bacteria; phylum Acidobacteriota; class Terriglobia; order Terriglobales; family Acidobacteriaceae; genus Sulfotelmatobacter. The sequence continues at coordinate 151,875 of JAIQFH010000009.1, forward strand.
TATGAGCCAACGGAGAGCCCGATCGCAAATCCGCTGCACCCGGGACAGTCGAATAATCCGATTGCGAAACGATTCAAGAGCGACATGGATAAGTACGGAACCGTCGAGCAGGGATTCAACATCATCTGCACGACGTACCGGCTCACTGAGCACTATCACTACTGGACCAAGAACAATCCCATGAACGTTCAACTCGTGCCCGAGCCGTTCGTGGAGATCCCTGCCGAACTCGCCGACCAGATGGGGTTGCGGGGTGGAGAGAAGGTAAAGGTGACCAGCGCCCGCGCGGAGTACATCGCCAAAGCGATGGTGACCAAGCGAATCAAGGGCATGATGATCGATGGCAAGAAGACTTATCAGATCGGCATTCCCATTCACTGGGGATTCCGCGGCATCGCGGAAGACGAGGGTAAGACTGCGAAGACGCCGGTTAACTATCTCTCCCCAGCAGTGATCGATCCCAACGCCTACACACCCGAGTTCAAAGGCTTCCTCGTGAAGCTGGAAAGAGCCTGAGATGAGCGATCGCAAGACGCTGCAAGTGCAAAGAATCTCGGGCCACCCCGGCCCCGTCCCCGGTGAGGGGACACAGCGCCAGGAAAAACTCTGCAAGCTGATTGACACTACCACCTGCATCGGCTGCAAGGCCTGTGAAGTCGCCTGCGTGGAGTGGAACGACATGCCGTTCCAGCCCACCATGTTCGACAACACCTACCAGACGATGCCGGACACGAGTTGGAATTACTGGAACCTGATCAAATTCAACGAGGTCAGTTCCGACGACGGTTCCTTCCAGTGGCTGATGCGCAAGCACCAGTGCATGCATTGTGCTGACCCAGGCTGTCTCGCGGCCTGTCCAGCGGACGGCGCGATCGTGCAATACAGCAACGGCATTGTCGATTTTGAAGAGGCCAGCTGCATCGGCTGCCAGTTCTGCGTTTCGGGATGTCCGTTTAATGTGCCCAAGTTCAATCCGTCAACGAAGAAAGTCTATAAGTGCACGCTGTGCTCGGACCGAGTCGGCCAAGGCTTGGAGCCGGCCTGCATCAAGTCGTGCCCGACCGGATGCCTACATTTCGGCACCAAGGACGACATGCTGCAACTCGCCAACAAACGCGTTGTGCAACTGCAGCAGCATGCTGGACTAAAAGACGCCGGCGTCTACGATCCGCAGACCATTGGCGGGACCTCGGTCGTCTACATCCTGCACGATGCAACCAATCCCGAAAAATACGGTGGATTGCCGAAGAATCCTCGCATTCCCCTCAGCTTCACCCTCTGGAAAAGCTGGTTCAAGCCGATTGGACTTATCGCGTCCATGATGGCGTTTGCCGGGGTCATCCTGCACTACGTGACCGAAGGACCACGAAGAGTGCAACCGCAACCCCCGGTGCGAGAGATCGACGGCGGCGAGGCGAGGAAGGAAAACTGATGGCCACTCCTGCGAAAAGCATCGGGCGCGGTCCCGACCACTTCATAAATCGAATTGGCTTGACCGTCGTGTACGTCGGAGAACTTCTGCGCCATCGCGCCTACACGCGCTTCCTGCACTGGGCCTACGGAATCTTTTTCTTTCTGGCGTTGATCTCAGGCTTCGGAATTTACATGCCATGGATCTTCCGCTGGTTCACTCCGCTGTTCGGCGGCGGCGCCATGACTCGCATGTTGCATCCGTGGTTCGGACTCGGTTTCGTGTTCTTCTTCGGCCTTCAGGCTTTGAATTGGCTGACCCTGATGGCCTGGGGCCCGGGCGATACCCGCTGGATGAAGCGGCTCAAAGACTACGTGACGCACCGCGACAGCATTGAACCGCCCGACGTAGGCTTCTTCAACGCCGGCCAGAAGGCGCAGTTCTGGGAAATCGTCGGCGGCTGCATTGCATACGTGACTACGGGCGTCATCATGTGGTTCCCCGAAATATTCGGCCGCTGGCTCGTTGCCGTCAGCTATGTCATTCACGACATCTCGGCCTTGATCATGCTGGCCGGCATCTTCATTCACATTTACCTGAGTACGATCGGCGAGCCAGGCACCATGCAGGCCATGACCCGAGGCACCGTAAGCGAAGCCTGGGCATGGACTCATCATCCCGCCTGGTACAAAGATGTTACGGGCCGGGATCCGCAGCAGGCTTTGGAGGAAGCTCGCCGAAAGCTTAACGAGACGGCAGGTGTGTCCGGCAAGTGAGAATTCTGTAAGCTATTTGTTACCACTTTGGCCACGTCCGGCCCAGATCTCAGCTCAGTTTTGCCCCGATGCGCTCTTCACGAATGAAAGCGTGGTTTTGGGCATCGATACGCAGACCTCGCCAGCAATCGCACGCCTGCTGTAGAAATTCTTGAGCTTGAAGATCACCGTGGGAGTGATCTCCTGCCCACGTGAGACCAGAAGCCCGCCCGTGGTGGAGCGAACCTCCTCCTGCAAAATCATGCCCGGAGTCAGTTCTTCTATCCGGCACTTTCGTATCTCCGAATCTTCGGCGTTGGGATCCAAGGTTACAAGCGCCTCGAAAAACTTTTGGCTGAAATTTCGGTTCCGCATAGAAAGTTGATGGGCCGACTCCGTCCGCGACACGCCCCGATGAATCAACCGTTCGTACTCCAAGATCAATCGCAGAATCTCCGCTCCTGTCCGCATGTCACCGGACTCAGTCCCCTCACCCGGCGGGACAGGGCGATCTTGATGCTGGATCATCCACGCGATCGGTTCCAGTCGAGGGATCTTGGAGAGCAACGCGTGAGCCACCTTCGGATGGGCGTCGTACTGTGCCTGCTCGTCCGGGCTCAAAGTATCGCCTCGATAGACCGCCTCGATGGTTTCCGCCGCCAGGGTCACACAACCCAACTGCGAAAGGATCGCCGCAACCTCGTATTGCCAGGGATTCCCCAGCTTCATCGCCGTTACCACGTGGTGAATATAGCGGCGCGCCCGCTCCGCCCGACCAAATGCCGTTGGATTCACCAGGCTCAATACTTCACTCAGAACGTGCAGGCACCCGCTCAGTGTCTGCTCCAGCAACTGCTTCTCGGCCGTGATCAGCCGGTACTGCATCAGCGCCGCAGTGATGGTCTTCGCCATCATCTCCTTGCTGCAGGGCTTGATGAGGAAGCGGAAAATACTTCCTTCGTTGATGGCCTCAATCGCCGTCTCGGTTTCCGCGTTACCCGTCAACATCACGCGCACTGTTTCCGGAGGTGCAGACTTCACGCGCCGAAGCAGTTCAATTCCATCCATTCCCGGCATTCGCATGTCCGAGATCACCACCGCGTAGGGCCCCTTGCTGTCGAGCAGTCCCAACGCCTCTTGCCCGCTCTGAGCAACGTCAATCAGGAATTCGCCCCTCAAATTGCGGCGATATCCGTCGAGAATGTTGCGATCGTCGTCTACTAGCAGGATCAGTTCCGGCATAGTACTCCTCTGATTCACTCCCTCACTTCCCAATGCATCCTGTCGCTGATGCCGCTGTCGAACCAACTGCCTCCGGCAGGGGAGGGTAAGCATCCCATTGTTCCCATCGGCAGAGGTGCGCGGATGCTTTAAGACGATTGCCCCTGTGAAGATTTGTCCTGGTCGTCACACACGAGTGTGGTCACTTGGCTTCGTGGGGAGGGCTAGGATTTGACTTGTACAAGCTGCGCCACACACTTTCTCGCTCGCTCAGCCCAAGGCGATTGAGGTACGGCTGGTCCAGTGCGATGTCGTGATTCAACGGCGAAGGATCTCCCTCGCTCGCAATTGCGTCGGCTGCATGGACCGCCGTCAGCGTCGAGAATTTTGTCTCGGCCGTTTCTGCGGGGTGATGGTGATAGGCCACGGCATGCACCAGCGGAAACGGCAGCCCCCAGATGCTCATCAGATATGCGCCCACTTCCGCGTGCGTGCACCCGATGCGCTCCCGTTCCCCGTTTGCGTGCATGTCTGACTTGGCCGTATACGCCTGCAGGTACTCTTTTGGAAATTCCGCCAGCAGAACCAACTTGCCGAGATCATGCAAGAGGCCTGCGGTGAAGCACTCCTCCAGCAGCGCCTTCGGGCAATTCTCAGCGGCGGCAATCTGCTGCGCCAGCTTCGATACTGCAATGCTGTGTTCCCACAAACAGGGCAGATTCGCCGCTACTCGCGCGTTACCGTCGAATTGCGAAAACACGTTTACCGACAGCACCAGCGTGCGCACGTTGTCGAGACCGATGAGCGTAAGCGACTGCAGCAAACTGGATACTCGGCCGCCGGTGCCCATGAATGCAGAGTTTGCCAATTGCAGGATTTTGGTTGCCATGCCCACGTCCTTGGAGATGATGCGGGCGATCTGCGTGAACGACGGATCTTCCGAGCGCAACTGGGCCATAACCTCGTCGTACAGGGCCGGAAGGCTGGGAAGCGACCGCAAGCGCGACACGACTGTCTTCACCGATTGGTTCGAGAGCAGGTCGCGCATGGCGAACGCCTGATTGAGTCGATTCGCGAGTTCCTGCGGGTCGCATGGCTTGGATAGGAACTGATGGGCCGGGGAAATCGACCGGAACACTGCTCCCCGACTCGCTTGACCCGAGAGGATCATTCGTACCGTGTCGGGATAGCGCTGCTTGACCTGATCCAGCAGATCCGCACCGTCCATCAGCGGCATGCGCATATCGGAAACGATCGCGTCGTAGGGTTCTTTCCCTAAAGCCTGCAATGCTGCCTCTGCGCTCTCGACGAACCGCATGTCCCAGACCTCGCGCATGCCATGCAAACTGCGCCTCAACCCGCTGAGGACATTCGGTTCGTCATCCACAAACATGACTCGCTTCTTCATGCGCTTCCTTTCGGAGCTGCCGCCACGCTTACGGGCAACGTGATAAAGAACGTCGTGCCCTTGCCCACCTCAGTCTCAAACCAGATCTTGCCGCCGTGCTTCTTCACTACCACCGTGTAGGCCAGGGCCAATCCTTGTCCGCTTCCTTTGCCCACTTCCTTAGTGGTGAAGAAAGGCTCAAACACTCGATTGCGGATCGCTTCCGGAATTCCCTTCCCGGTGTCACTCACCGAGATCTCTACATCCTGACCCGCCGTTCGTGTGCGCACTGTGATCTGCCCTTTTTCTCCATCCTTCACTTTTTCCTTAATGGCATGCGCCGCATTCACCAGCAGGTTCAGCACGACCTGGTTAAGGTGAGTAGCCCCGGGGAATCTCACCCCGAGGCTCTCGTAGAACTGTACGTGAGCCTCTCGACTCATACAGCTCCCAGCATGGAGCCACGCCGAACCCCCATCTGCCAGTGGGCAAACAACGCCGGATCGCGCCGCGAAATACGGGCGATCCAGTGTGTCGCCCTGCGCAGATGGTGATGCAGCTTCTTGTATTTGCGCTTGGCCCAAAGGGCAAGATCTCGATCCAGTGCGCGCATCGTCGGATAAAGTGCGGAGCGATAATATCGCCCATAATATTGGAGCCAGCCCCGGATAATCGGGTTGAACATCCGTGACAGATCTTCGATAGCTTTGTCGCTGCGCTGAGGCAGATTCCAGCTTCGAATGGTGTCACGCATGGCCTTCGCCGCCTTGTTGGAGACCGCCGGACTGAAGTTGATGAAGAACTTCCCCTTACGATTTTTGGATCTTCGCGGTTGAAACCTATAGCCGAGAAAATCGAACTTTTCGTTCGGGTAAGTCCAGTGTCGAAAATCATCCTTGCAATAGACGATTTTCGTCTTCTCCGGATGGAGCTCCAGTCCGCAAGCCTGCAACCGCTTCGCGATGGCGTCCTTTACCTCCTGGGCTTGCTTTTCCGTTCTGCAGTGCACGATGCCATCGTCGGCATACCTCTCGAATGGCACTCGAGGGTAGTTCACCGTGAGCCATCGATCTAACGCATAATGCAGAAACAGATTGGCGAGCAGTGGGCTCGCGACTCCGCCTTGCGGCGTGCCCTTTTCCCGCGGGGTCAATCGCCCGTCCTCTTCTTGCACTGGGGCTTTGAGCCAGCGCTCGATGTAGAGTACGATCCATCGCTCCGGGGCATGCTTCTTCACCGCTCGCAGCAATAGATTTTGATCGAGGTTGTCAAAGAAGCCTTTAATGTCCAGGTCGATGACCCAGTCATAGCGCCAGCATCGCTCTCGCGCTTGGCCTACTGCTCCCAACGCCGACTTTCCCGGACGATACCCGTAAGAGTCAGCATGAAACAGCGGGTCCAACACCGGCTCCAGTCTTGCTTTGACGACCTGTTGTGCGATTCGATCCGCGACTGTGGGAATGCCCAGCTTTCTTTCCCCACCGTTTTTCTTTGGTATTTTCACCGTCCGAACCGGTGGTGGAAAATAGCTGCCCGATGACATGCGATTCCAGATCTTGTAAAGATTCTTCTTCAGATTCTTTTCAAAATCCTCGATCGACTGCTCATCGATCCCTGCTGCTCCTTTATTCTCTTTGACCCGTTGGTACGCTTCCCAGACTTCCTTCTTCGAAAGACAGTACGGCTTTGCCTCACTCATCGGGCTCCTCCCATTGCTGGTTGGCTCATTGAATTAGGCTCCTTGCCACAGCGCCTTCGCTCCATCCCTTTGTCGGAGATTTCCTTGCTACTACGCGCTGTTCCGCCCCTGAGTCCCCGCATCCGTACTTTCGCCCTCGTGTTTCTTGCACTTGTGACTTTCCGTTAGCATCGGAGTCTCAGGTTCCCACGTTCCATTCAACCGCCTCTTTGGCAAGCTCAGGCCACCTCTCATGCCGGATGCCGCTCCGCCCGTAAACAGGTTTCGTCGGAGCTTGGTCCCGCAGTAACGACACCCCTGCGGTTTTGACATCGTCCCTACGCTTTCGACACTTCTATAGTGGTTCCCTTGCGGTCCTCTTCTTGCCTGTCACCTGACCCAGTCCATGCTGGGCCTTTTCCTTCTGTGCTCACGACCATGGCTTTTGACCACAGCCGCCGAAGGCGGTTTGGAACCTGCTCCTGCAAGCCGGTTCCGAGGGGCCCACCCTCATCGGTTGAATAGTTAGGCTGTTTCGAGTTGACCGTCACTTACCTGACGTTCTCCTCTCCGCGCCGTCGTGGCGCACTGTCG
>JAIQFH010000128.1 GCA_020073385.1 Terriglobia bacterium
CTCTTCAAGAGCAGAACCACAGGGCGCCAAACAGATGGCAGCACCGGCTGAACCGAGAACGCCCAACATGCACCGAGCGAAACGAATCGCTCCTCGAGAGTGCGGATGGAAGCATGGCGACAGCGGCCACTCGGCGGGAAGAAAAAGAAACTTGTTCAACCAAGCCAGACAAGAATTAACTTGACTCCGACCGGCCTTCTCATGGAAGGCCTTTACACTCAAGTTCCTAGCCACCGCTCTTCGACTCGCGGATGGCTTTGTCTAGTTTGTCGCACGCTTCCTTCGGGAAGGGATGTCTCCATTCTCGGTTGTAACCGTCCACACCGAGCGAGTTGCGTGCTTTGAGCATCGCTCCGAGGATCTGTCTCGCAAACTCCACCCACTGCGTCTCGGCAAGACCACTTTTCACCTGGTTGCATTGGGAAAGCGCAACAAGATTCTGCTGCGTAAGAAGTTCTCACGCTCGCAGTTGCTCGCCTACACCGCCAACCTACCGGCCTCGCTCATTGGGCTTGAGGCGTGTGCCGGAGCACACTTTGTGGGCGCCGCACTGCGAGAGCAAGGTCACCAGGTGCGACTGATCCCGGCGCAGTTTGTGAAGCCTTACCGGAAGTCGAACAAGAACGACTTCCTCGACGCCGAAGCGATCGCCGAAGCCGTGACCAAGCAGAACATGCGCTTTGCTCAACTCAAGACGCAGGAGCAGCTCGACTGGCAGGCCATGCACCGGGTGCGGGATCGGCTAGTACGGCGTCGCACCGCGCTGATCAATGAGATTCGCGGATTCTTGCTGGAGCGCGGCATCAGGTTTGCGGCCCAGCCCATCCATCTGCGCAAGAACCTGCCCACAGTTATTGAAGATGCCGAGCAGAACCTGAGCCCGCGCCTGCGCTGGTTGCTGGATCGCATGTGGCAGGAGTGGAAGCAGACAGAGACCGAGATCCAGGCGATCACCGACGAGATTGAACGCATCAGTCATGAAGATGCTCGCTGCCGGCAACTCCGGCAGATCCCCGGCTTCGGCCCACTAGTCTCCACCGCCACCGTCGCTGCCATCGGCAACGGCTCGGCCTTTCGTCGCGGCCGCGACTTCGCAGCTTGGGTTGGGGTGGTGCCTCGACAGTACTCTACCGGGGGCAAGCAGAAACTCTACGGCATCAGCAAGCGCGGCAACGTTTATCTGCGTCGCATGCTGATCCACGGCGCCCGCGCGGTATTGTTTCGCGTGAAGTACGACACCGGAGGATTCGGGCAGTGGGTGCGGCGGCTGGCACAGCGTGCTCCACACAACAAAGTCGTAGTGGCGATCGCTAATAAACTGGCGCGCATCGCCTGGGCCGTGCTGTCCAGCGGCCAAGACTATCGACATCAGCCGCTGCAGCAACGGGCAGCTGCTTGATGGCCGTGGAAAAGACGCTGCGCTTGGAAAGCACAAAACGCTTTCCACTTTTCCACCGCCACGACGACGGATGTTAGACAGAGTTCTACCAAGGTCTGCTGAGGAGAGAAGAAGACGAAAAGAACAGCCCAATGGCGTGCCGGAAAACCTGGTGCCGAAAATGCGTCCCTGGTGACCGAGGGATTTATAAGGACCGACACGCGCGTATCATCATCGAGTGCCCGGAGATAATTCTCCACTTAGAGGCCGGATACATTTACGCGGACTGTCCCTTCGTCAACTTCAACCCTCTTGCAGTCCGGCGGCGGACCATACATTTGCGCCAATCTACATGGGAACCCAGACTCCCGGCGGAACAATCGCTGTTCGAGAGCAAAAACATCTACTTCTTCAATGTCGTTGAAAGCGCTTGACATCACGTAGTTCGACTTTTTCCACTCTCCGTGCTGCCGCTCGTAGAGTTTGTAAGCACGGCACTTGATTGCATGGTTGAGTGCAATATCAATGATGTCATCTGCGTTGATTGAGGCGTGGTTTCGGCAGAGCTGTCGGGAATCATGGGAGAGGCACCTCCTATCGAGGTTTGGGCTTACCTGTCAGCGAAATACGGGCCCAATTGCGCGTCGGCTATTGCCCGACCTACGCGGCCCACGTCTCCACGAATGCGCAGCCGTTCTTCTCGAAATATTCTTTAGACGCTCTCGCAAGTGATTCCCGCGCGGAATTTTCGTCAGCGACGGCTTGCTCGATGAGAAGATCGAGTTGAATATAGTCCACGCTCTGTTGGGAACTCGTCTTTTCAGCAAAGGCTTTGGCTTTGAGTGCGCTGTCTGCGGCCTGCTTCGTGACTCTGTATGCGGAGGCAATGTTAGCTAACGCTTTGAAGTCGGCGGTGAAATCAGCAGTGTGGCCCGTGATGGCGTTGAGTCCCCAAGCGTTCAAAACAGCTTGCGCCAACTCGTCCGCGTCGTCTTTGAGTTCTTCGATAGTCGGCACGCTATCTGACCAGGGGGGAAATGCCGTGTTCATAACTAAACTCCAAGAAAGAGGAACGTGCGGTGAACGTAGGTTCGCTCTCACCTTTCTAGCGTGCAATGCCACAAAACACCATCAGTGGTGACGAAAATCACAGGAGACTCCCCTCGGCGGGTCTTAGTTCGAACCCTGAACAAGGATAACTGTCGTAGTCAGGCCTTAGCGCTCAAATTTCGACTTCTTTCGATTCACTTCAGATCTGAAGCGTTTGAAAGTGGTCGGAAGATGAGTGAAATGGGGAATTTTTCGACAACTATGACCAGGTGAAGCGCGTGAGTGGCATCACTGACAGCCGTCTGATCCCGCACTGACAATTGCACCGTAAAATTCATTCGCCTTCCGAAGAGCACTTCCCACCACGGGACCCGACACCCGTTGAGCCGGAAGGCCCAAGGCCACGGAGTCTAATGGAAAGGAACCCGAGGAACAGCTCAAGGCACTCTGATCCGGCAGAGAGTAGCCGATTGATGCGGCTGCTGTATCGCAATTGGCGTCCGACGCGACTTGGTAGGTGGGTCAACAGGTTTGCGTGCTGGTGGTCCGGCCTCGGGCTGCCGCCGAGGTTCCAAGCCGCCCTCGAAGTTCATGGTCGCACGTCCGGCCGCAGACGCTCGAACCCTGTGGTGATCGCCACCGTGGAGGGCAAACGTTACCTCGTATCGATGCTCGGCCCGGAATCTGATTGGGTGAAGAATGTCGAGGCCGCGCATGGCGACGCTGTAATCCGTCAGGGACGCCGACGCAGCGTTCACCTCGTGGCAGTGCCGCCGGAGCAGAGGGCACCCATCCTCCGAGAGTACGTGCGAATCGCGACGAGCGGCCGACAGCACTTCCCGCTCCCCGTCGGCGCGCCGCTGTCCGACTTCGAGGTGATCGCCGGGCGTTATCCTGTGTACCGGATCGATCCCTCATGAAAGCGACTTGCCCAGACAACAGCGGATTACCCGCCGAAAGTCGCCCAGCGTTTACCGATGTTTCGGTGAGTCATTGAGTGCTCCGGTCGGATCACGGGGCAACCCTGAAATACCCAAGGTAAAGGTTGCCGACCATCTTGAAGTTGACCAATTCCGGACAGATCGGAGTTCCAGTTCATCAAAGCCTCAGTTAGTGCAACGCCCTGTTAGCGCCAACTGACGGTGCGGCGCACGGAAGTCGAGGAACAATTGCCCTTCAGACGGCCTGTTATCCAGTAACTTTGCGGACACCCAATAAAGCCCTCCACTGCTACTTCAAATGTCGAGTTGATGGATTCGAACTGACGCATCTCGCGTGTGAGTCCTTGCATGACGGCGGTGGGTAGAGCTTCCCGCAGCCGAAACACAGTAACGCCGTTTCCTGAAAGCGGTTTGCTGCTGAAAACATCCACATGGTGATGCTTCAAACCCAAAGTGGCGCTTGCTTTTTGTGGTTCTCGAATTGATTCCTCCCGAGTGACGGGCCACCCGGAAGGTATTTTCCTCCGCACACCCCAGCAGTGATCGACCGCTCGCTGGCGAGGCGCCGACTTAGCGCCTGCACGGAAAGTCGCAAGAAATCTCCCGAGAAATGCTCGTACCACTTGGCGTGAATCTGAGCGATAATCGCTTCTCCGTGAAACCCAAGCTATTAATCTCACAAACCCTAATGCACTTCCTGATCGTCTTCGCGGCAGCGTTTTTCGCTGCCGCGCGCTGCGAGTCAACCGCCGTCGGAGATCCCTCGTTGCCACGGATTGCTGCGAATGCGAATCAGCACGCGGCGGGAATGTTGTCTGAGGGCGGGCTCACCCTAGAACTTGAGATCCGCGAAGGCGCATTTTATCCGGAAGATGAATCGGGGCCGAGTCTCCGGGTATTCGCTTTCGCGGAGCGCGGCAAGCAATTGCAGATCCCCGGACCGATGATTCGCATTCCGCAGGGCACCAGGATCCACATCACCGTGCATAACTTGATCACACGGGATGTCTTGATCCACGGCATGCATACGCGTCCGGGAAAGAATGACGACACTCTTGAGGTGCCCGGTGGCGCGACCCGCGATGTGACATTTTCCGCGGGCGCACCGGGCGCTTACTACTATTGGGCAACCGCCGGCGGCGACACGCTTGGAGGCAGGCCCTACAAGGAAGACAGCCAGTTGCACGGCGCATTCATCGTGGATCCACGGCGCACGGTAGCGCCAGATCGCGTATTCGTCATTGGGATGTGGCGCGACCGCCAGCTCGCGCAGGAATCGTTCGATGTTCCAGTGATCAACGGAAAATCGTGGCCATACACCGAGCGCCTGGAATACCCGGTGGGCAGCGAAGTGCGTTGGGTGTGGCTGAATCCGAGCGGCAATGTGCACCCGATGCACATGCATGGTTCGTACTTCCAGGTGCTGAGCGCGGGTGACGCCGAGCAGAGCGACCCGATGCCACCGTCGCGGATGCGCGACCTTTCCACGAACCTTATGCCCATCGGCGGAACGATGACCACCCTCTGGAAACCAGAGCGAACGGGCCGGTGGATCTTTCACTGCCACATCCTGACCCACATATCCCCGGAAACTTCGGCCTTTCATCACGAGAGTTCGCACGACGGAGGGCAGCACACCGACCCTATGAACCACATGGCGGGCCTCGTTATGGGGATCACGATTGTGGCGCGCGATAGGACACGTGTGGAGCATAAATCCGCGCAGGCGGAACGCAAGCTCCAGTTAGTGATCGCGAAGGATAAGTCGAATCCGAAGAAGTATACCTACTCACTCCTCGAGGCCGGACAAGCGTCGCAAGCGGGCGGTGGCCCCGGACCGACGCTGGTGCTCACCCGTAATCAACCGGTGGCGATCCACATAAAGAACCAGCTCGACGAAGCCACATCGGTGCATTGGCACGGAATCGAACTGGAGAGTTACTTCGACGGTGTGCCAGGATGGGGAGGCGATGGTTCGCGAGTCACGCCCATGATCGCGCCGGGGAGATCATTTGACGCGCTATTCGCACCGCCACGCGCGGGCACGTTCATGTACCACACCCACATGAACGACCTCCTCCAGTTGAGTTCCGGACTCTATGGTGCACTAATCGTGTTGCCTGAGGGCACAACCTTCGACCCTGAGACCGACAAGGTGTTTTTGCTCTCGCGCAACGGCAAACGCAAAGACGGAGAGCTATTGCTGAATGGTTCAACCACGCCAACTCCGCTTGCATTGCGCGCCGGCGTCCGCTATCGGCTCCGGTTCATTGATATCCTCGCAAACAACTCGATCGTGATAAACGCAGCTCAGGACGGGAAACCTGTTGAATGGACCCCCATCGCCAAAGATGGCGCCGACCTCCCGTCGGTGCAATCCGTTGCAATTCCCGCGTCGTTCACCATCGCGCCGGGGGAAACTTACGATTTCACATTCACGCCCGAGAAACCGGGCAAGATCGAGTTTAAGTACGACCTGATCTTGCTAGACGAACACGTAACGCAGGTTGCGAACGTAACGGCAGAAGTTCGCTAACGATCGCCCAGAAATCGCCGTAATGACGATGGCCATGACTCCCGAATGACGGGCAACCCTGAACTCAGCCGGACTGCTGGCGGCGCGGTCCACAAGTCGGCTTCTGGGAAGTTGGGGCTCTACTGACGGACTACGACCGACGCCAGGCGTATGCGGGACCATTCGGAAACTGAAGTCACCGCGATACTGGGAGTAAATCGGTTGCGGCCCCGTCGGCGACTCGCCAAGGTCCTGCCCAAAATCCCCTCCACCAGGAGTTCTGCAAGTACCTGAATCTACGGGTTCACACAATCCGCGGCTCTGCTGCCCACAAACAGGTGTTTGTGGGGCGAAAACAAACCCAATCCCAGAGGGCTGCGTGCTTTCACCGCATGAGCTTCTCCCATTCGTGGCGCGTGCGGACAACGGCAATCGTGTTGAACATCAGCCAAGCCCATAGCACGACATTGGCAGCCAAACCGAAATAATCCCACAAAATGAAGTTGTGCAACTCACAGACGACCAAAACTAGCGACAAGGACACGACGAAAAGGGTGGCGACTTCGCCAAATCGTGACATTGTCTTTTTTTCTTTCAACTGGAAGCGCTCGTAATCCCAGAAGTCTTGATTTCCGATGAGCGGCTGCACAAACGGTCGCACCTTCGACTCAAGGTAAAGGACGATACCGTACTGCTCAAGCAACAGTTGTTCAAACACGTTCGCCATTAGTTGAAAGACAAACAGATTTCCCCATAGAACTGCAGCCCTCATGCCGGTGGGAGCAGCAATCAATTTGCTTAGTGCATCGGTGAAAGCGCCGCTATCGGGTTTTATGATTTGGGCGATTACGGCAAGATACAAGACGAACAGCGGAAAGACCCCCGCCATAATCGTTATGAAATATGTGCCCCGAGTAGTCAAGGCTTGATACTCAGCAATGTGTAGTTGGGTCAGGAGCTGGGGACTGTCGGTGGCAAGGGGATGTGGACGGAGGTCCAGTCGGTGGCACGAGTTGGCCGGATTCCGGCCTTAGGGTTCGGCTGCATGGGACTGAGCTTTGGCTACGGCCCGGCTGCCGACAAGCAGGAAGCGATCGCACTGATCCGGTCGGCTGTCGAACGTGGCGTCACATTCTTTGACACGGCCGAAGTTTACGGTCCGCTCACCAATGAAGAACTCGTAGGCGAAGCCCTTGC
>JAIQFH010000129.1 GCA_020073385.1 Terriglobia bacterium
CCTGTCGCTGGTGATGCGGCAGTGGCTGGGAAAAGGCACGCCTCGCGGCTGGCAGGGATTCTCGGCCGACGCACCACTGACTGGGCTGCAATTTTGGATTGCGATCCTGGGTGCCATTCAGGAAAGCACATCGCTACCGACGCCCAGATCCCCAGACTGTCCTGCGGTTCGCCACTGTGATTCAACCCGCGGCGCAGTGACAAAAACTACTTCCGCCACGGACTGCTAGAAGTCCTAGTGTTGTATCAGAAGCGACCGCAGAGGAGAGATTGGTAGCCTCATCAGAATCTGCGGCGGTCGCTTTTGATACAACACTAGGACTTCTGGACAATGTCGTCACGGACCCAGTGTATAACTGGCTTGCCGACCCCGGTTAGCTCGTCGTCGCCGACAAAGTCAAACAACAGTAGAAGCGTCGACTCGGACAGCACGACGTCCGTCCACTATTCATTGTTTAGTAGGCGCCTCGGCCGCCAGCGCCAACCCGGCCGCCATGAATGCCACTAAAACGACTACCGGCAACGTCGTTCGTGTTCTCAGCGACATGATTCCTTCTCGCTACGCGTTGGCTTTAGGCGCGAACACCTTGCGCCGTTCCGCGAGTTCATTGGCCATGGATTGGTTCTTCTCGCGGCTCAGCGGATAAAAGAACAGGCAAATTGCCGCGGCCAAGAAGAACAAGCCAGCGTAAATACTCGCGGTAAGAAGGATGCCTGCCTGTGTCCGTGCCGTCTGGACCGCAGCTTCGGATACAAAACCGTAGGCCGACAGCAGCCATCCAGCTACAGCGCCACCGAGGGCCAGTCCTGCCCACAACGCAAAGACAACACCGGCAGTCACGGTGCCCGTGGCGCGGCGCTTGGTCTTCCACTCGCCATAGTCGGCGACGTCGCCCATCATCGCCCACAGGATCGGGCCCGACAGCCCATACGAGAACTGCCGCAGCGCTTCCGTGCCGATGATGACGTAGGTGGCGTGAGGAGAGATCACAAACAGCGCCATGTTGAAAAGGCCGGTCAGGATCATGCTCGCAATGAACAGCTCGCGTTTGCCGACTCGGACGGAAACGGCAGTCGAGCAAGCCACGCCGAAAAGTAATGCGGCCAGGCCGAAGCCGTTGAACCACGAGAAAAGGTCCACATTCCCTGCGACAAACCGGAAGTAGGGCAGCATGACATTGCCACGCACCAGAATCGCGCTGAAGTAGAACAACGTGACCAGAAACAGAACAATCCAAGGTCGGTTGCTGAAGAGGTCTGACAGGTCCTGTCCGAGCGAGGTTTTCTGTTGCGGATCGGGCTGGATGCGCTCTTGCGTCGCGAAGAAGGCGATGATGAAGAAGATCACGCTGAGGACCGACAGCAGCCCCATTGTAAGTTGGTAGCCTCGCGCGTCGTTGCCCCGGCCAAGGAATCTCACCATGGGAATGGCGAGGCTCGCAACGATGAAACCCGCGCAATTCGCCGCGATCTGGCGGTACGACGAGATGCTGGTGCGCTCGTCGGGGTCCGCGGTCATGACTCCCGTCATCGAGGCGTACGGCACGTTGTTGACGGTGTAGATCGCCCGCAACAGGATGTACGTGGTCCATGCATAGATGATTTTGGCGCCCGGGCTGAGCTGCGGAGTCGTAAACGTCAGAATACTAATGATGCCGAACGGCACTGCTGTCCACAGCAGCCAGGGACGGAACTTACCCCACTTGCTCGTGGTTCGATCCGCGATTACGCCCATCACGGGATTGAGACACGCAACTCCCAGCCCGACGACGAGAAAGAGAGTTCCAGCCTGGGCCGCGGTCAGGCCGAAGGTATGGGTATAGAAGTCCAGTTGCAGGGCCAGCATGGCCTGGAAGACAAAGTTGGCCGCCATGTCGCCGAGCGCATAGCCAAATTTTTCGGAAAATGAAAGCTTCTGCTGCATACCTGCCTCGTCTTTCTCCCGGCGCTGCCGGGCCGCGCCTACAACGTCGCGTGCAGGATCAACTTCTGGATTTCCTTTCAACTCGAAAAAAAAAGGCGAGTGATGGCATGCCCGAGGTGAGAGTTGAAGTGTTGGATACTTTGTTGTCAGAAGGAGCGAACTCGCACGGAATTCGTCGATAAGACACAGCCATTGAAATCTCAAGCGCAGCGCATGGGAACAACGGTCCCCGAATGAATGCGAAAGAGAGAATCCGGTCCTCTATAATTGACGTTCTGCGCTGACCGCCCAGTATAATCAGCACGGCACCCGAGAGCAATTAAAAGAACGATTTTCTTGAGGCAGCCCCCATTCTAAGATCTTTTTTTGGCAACAGTCTGCGCGCACGAACTCTGGCTGGCGGAGTTACACGGCATAATCTGACTATTCATTGCGAGGGAATCTTATGGCGAAACGTCGTCCGCTTTCATGTCATATCGGCTTCAACGCGCAACACTCTCCTATGGGCGCCTTCATGAGTTTCACTTGTGGAAATCCAGGAACACGCGGCGGAATCGGGCTTCAGATCGGGCACCCTGGCGATCAGGAAGTATTCATCGGCGTCGTTGACGGAGACCGCTACAGCGACGCGCCACTCCAGTGTTTGCCTTTTTATATCGGGGCAGCGCCGAAGGCTGCCGATGCCTTTCTCGTGGAACAGGCCGGGCCATCGGAACAGAATGTTCGTCCCGACGCCGTTCCCTTCGACTCGAAAAAAATCGAGCGCGGCTATGGTTGGTGTACCGACACATGGCACGCAGGCGATCTGACCTTTACGGTGTACTCGCCCTTCGGTCCAATTCCAGACCCGGCAGAAGCATCGAAGAAAGAAATGCGCGAGGGACTTTTGCCTGCGCTAGTGGCGCAACTCGTCGTCGACAACACCAAAGGAACCAAGCCAAAAACCGGCATCTTTGCCCTCAACCATTCCCGCACCGGCTCACGGATGATCAATGATGATTTGGGTTCGCCCCGCCGCGTTGGGTTTGCCTTCCGCCGCGAGGCGGGCGTTGCCGCCGAGGTCGTCGATCTTTCGAATAAAAAAGCTAAGCTGCAGCCGTTTGGATTTATGCGCTGGTCGCCTACCGATGGCATTCGCGAGCGTCACAATCCGATCCACCTGCTTGGTTCATGCCCTGGACTCGGCTTCGAAGTTCCCGCTGGTAAGTGTTACAGCATGACCCTCGCGATAGGTTCCTACCTTGAGAGCCCCGTGACCACGGGCCTCGACGGTAGCTATCTGTACCGGTGCTACTACAAGGGCCTTGCCGACGTGCTGAGCGCAGCCCTTGATCGCGCCCCAAAGTTAATCGCCACCGCCACGGCGCTCGATGCGAAGCTGGAAGGATCCCCTCTCTCCGACGATCAGAAGTTCATGATCGCCCACTCCACGCACAGCTACTACGGCAGCACGCAGTTGCTGGAAGTGGAAAAGCAGCCGTTCTGGGTAGTCAATGAGGGCGAGTACTGCATGATGAATACGCTCGACCTTGCCGTGGACCACGTTTTCTGGGAACTCGATCGCAATCCGTGGCTAGTGCGCAACCTGCTCGATAATTTCGTAGCCAAGTACAGCTACACCGACGAAATCAAGATTTACAAAAGCGAAGCGGCCCTCGCGGCTCCTCAAGGGCAAGCGGACCCATCGCAGTCTGCACCACCGCCCGACGCTGCGCAGCTCGCGCGACCTTACGAGCGCAAGCCGGGTGGAATAAGTTTTACCCACGACATGGGCGCGCACAACAACTTCTCGCCCAAAGGCCGCAGCAGTTACGAACTTGCCAATCTGACAGGATGCTTCAGCTACATGACGCAGGAGCAGCTCTGCAACTGGATCCTGGTTGCATCCTGTTACATGGCAAAGACCCACGACGTGAAATGGCTTAAGAGGAACCGTCGCGTCGTCGAGGCTTGCCTCAAGAGCATGGTCAATCGAGGCGGAGATGTAGGCTTCGCACAGTACGACAGCACGCGATGCGCCGGAGGCCAGGAGATCACCACCTACGATTCTCTCGATCACTCGCTCGCGCAGACGCGAAACAACGTCTACATAGCGGTCAAAAGTTGGGCGAGCTATCGCGCGCTGGCACTGATGTTCCGCGATTTGGGCGACAAAAAGGCGCAAGAGAAGTGCACGCAGCTAGCCGCGAAAGTTGCAGGCGTGGTGGCCGAGCAGGCTGTGGACGGAATTCTTCCAGCCATTTTCGAGAAGTCAAATCCCGGTTACCATTCCCGCATTCTCCCGGCCGTTGAGGGATGCGCGTACGCGCTCTACTTCGAAAAGACCGGTTATGCGAAACAGAAGCTCGACCAGATTTTCGGCGGAGCGTCAGAACGCAAAATGTTTGACGTTCTCAAAGTACATACGAAGAAGCTCCTCCTTGATCCGAAACGCAGTAATCTCTTCGCCGACGGCGGCATCAAGCTCTCCTCGACCAGCAACAATTCGTGGATGAGTAAGATTGCCATCTTCATGCACGTTACGCGCCGGGTGTTCCATCTCGATCAAGACCCGCAAGTCGCGGATGTTCTGCGCAAAGCGGATGCTGCGCACGTGAAATGGCAAACCGAGGGCAGTTCGTACTGGGCCTGCAGCGACCAGATCGTTTCCGGCGAAGGCAAGGCAAGCCGCTACTACCCCCGAGTGATCACGAGCGCTCTCTGGATGGACTAACGGCATTCGGAAGGCGCTCTTCAGCTCAATTCAGACGTCTTCAGTCTGTCTCCATGGATATTCGTCCCGACTAGGAGCAAGATCACATTCATTGAAGCGGTTTGCTCGCCGCACTCAAAACTAAGAGTCAGCAAACTGGCGCGTTTTGGAGTCTTAACGGAGCCCAAGTGTCTGAATCGTCGGGGACAGGAGGCCATCCAGAACCCTTCGGGGAAGATCCACGGATGATCTCCTCGAGGCCGACTTCTCGCCCGGAGACTTCCGGTTAGCGCGTGATCCAGGAGTTGCAGGGTCCGACGATTCTTATGCGAGAGGATTGAGACAAAACATAGACTCTGAGTCCTGCGCTGATTTGACTCTCTCTTCGGTTCAATGGGGAAACAATCCTCGTTGCTCTTGTCACCAAACTTTGCCCAGTCGTTGTTCCATCAACCACTCCAATCCTTTCACTCACATCGCGAGTTTCTTCGCTCTCAACTTACGAGAGGCTGCTCTGTTGCGCTCATATGATCTAGGCGCGCTTTCCTAGCAATCATCGCTTGCGGCTGCTGCCAGTATGACCGCCTGCCGGGGTGCCGACTTCTGGCCCGGAGCAATTCCTCTTTATCGCGTCATTCCACCATTCGACCAAAGTCCAAATTGATCGTTCGCGAGACCTAAGCGTTGACAGCCGACGTATGCGCTTCTTCATCCTGCGGTCATTGGTTACGGTCCGACGTGAAACGTCCCGGCGGTAGCAAGATCGCTCGCAGCCGACGAATTGCCGACGTAGACCGTGTAGTCCCCGTTGGGCACTATCCACCCGTTGGAAGTCGTACTCCAAATGGAGAGCGGATGCGACGAGTCATTAGCGTCTACCGTCATCGTGACTTGCTGCTGCTCACCCGCTTGCAGCGGGACTTTCTTCCATCCAACCAACCGCTTGGGAGGCTCTCCCGTGCCGGCCGGGAAACCTAGGTAGACCTGTGCAACCTCCGCGCCGGCAACGCCGCCAGTGTTTTGGAGATTGAAGTTCACCTGGAAACCGGTGGTGACCGGCGTGGCTGGCGTCAACTGGAGATTCGAAATTGAAAACGTCGTATAAGACAGCCCGAAGCCAAACGTGAACAGGGGCCTCACTCCAATGGCGTCGAACCACTTGTAGCCGACATTGAATCCTTCGATCGTGTAGTCCACGTCGAAGGGAGCAGTCGAATCGGGAGGGTTGGGAACGGGAATCGTGGGGCGAGGCAGATCGGTAACGCAGGCAGGAAACGAGATGGGGAGTTTCCCCGACGGGTTTACGCTCCCGAACAGTATGTTCGCAATGGCGTCGCCTCCTTTCTGCCCGGGATACCAAGCCTCCAGAACAGCGCTGATGTTGGCGAGCCACGGCATGAGCTGCGGACCGCCATTCTCCAATACCACCACTGTATGTGGGTTGCTGGCGGCAACCGCAGTGACGAGCGAATCCTGATCGTTGGCAAACGTCAAATCGACAAGATCCATTCCCTCACTCTCCCACTGACTGACAAAGACGATGGCGACGTCGGAGGAAGCGGCCAGTGCGGCGGCCGTCGTCGGGTTGGTGCCATCGTTGAAGACGACGCTAGCCGCTGGGGCTTTGGCCTGAATCGCTGCAAGTAGTGAAGACGGGTCGAAGATCTGTGACGCGTTGAGACAGGAGAGACCGCCCGGTGGCGGAGTGTATGGAGGACATTGCGGAGGAAGCGTGAGCGCTGCCCCGCCGACTGGAAATACCTGGGCCGAGCCGCCACCCGAGAGCACGCCGACATCGGCGTGCGATCCAATCACCGCGATGGACTTAATGTTCAAGGCGTTCAGAGGAAGTTGAGCTTCGGCATTCTTCAGCAAAACCGCGCCTTGCTCTTCCGCTTCCTGCGCGATGGCGGCATCCCCTGCAGCGTCGATCGGCTGCACTGATGCAGGATGATCGAACACCCCAGCGGCATACATGGCGCGAAGGATCCTATGCACCATGTTGTCGAGGCGAGAAGACGGCATGTCGCCATTTTGCACCGCAGTTTTGAGGCTCTCGGAAGACCAGATTCCGTCGAACATGTAATCCCCGGTCTGCTCCTGATCCAGACCAGCGATGGCGGCAGGTGCAGAACTAGGGGTGGCGAATGCATCCGACAAAACGAAACCGGGAAACGCGAAGTCTCCTTTGAGAATGTCATTCAGAAGATGATTGTTCCCGCACGCGAAGGCGCCATTCATCAGATCGTAGGCGCACATCACTGACTGTGCGTTGGAATCTTTAAGAGCGATCTCAAACGCTAACAGGTCGCTCTCCCGAGCCGAGCGCTCGTCAATGACGGCGTTCGCCTGGGTTCGGGCGGTTTCCTGGTCA
>JAIQFH010000130.1 GCA_020073385.1 Terriglobia bacterium
CAACAACAACGCCGGCGGCCGAAGGGCTGTGGAAAAAGCCGGGCCGTGGAAAGCGAGGAAAACCAAAAACAGGTTTTCCTCCCTTCCCACCGCCCTTGGAAATCCCGCAAACCCCGCGGGATTCCCACTTTTCCCACAGCCCCGACTGCTGCTGGTATCTCAAACAACATCGGGAAATCTAATTGTCGCTGACCGGAAAGAATGCTTGACGCCGGTCACCTGGTACTGCTCCGAACCCAGACTGGCCTTCAATCGCATCGTCGTCGTGCGCTATCGCATGTACCTGGAATCGCGGCATCTGGCGGCCAACACCATCAACCAGCAACTTGCAGCCGTGCGCCGCCTGGCTCACGAAGCCGCCGACTCAGGTTTGTTGAGCCCCGAGTTGGCTGCGGGGATTAGCCGAGTGAAAGGCGTCAAGCAGCTCGGGTTTCGCTCCGGCAACTGGCTGAGCGCAGAGCAAAGTTCAGAAGTGCTCAAACATGCTTATGGCGATACCATGCGTGCCAGGCGAGATTACGCAATGCTGGCCATGCTCTTTGGTTGCGGTTTTCGCAGATCAGAACTTGTGGGCTTGGAGTTGGATGAAATCCAGATGCGCCAGGGACATTGGGCGGTAGTGGACCTGATCGGCAAGGGCGGCCACATTCGAACGGTGCCCATTCCCGAGTGGGTTAAAGCGGCGCTCGATCAATGGACGGCAGCAGCACGGGTCACGGAGGGAAGAATCTTTCGAGCCGTCGCCAGGATGGGAAAGGTATGGGGAAAAGGCATCTCGCAAAATGTCGTGTGGTACGTGGTCAAGAGTTGCTGCGAGCGAGCGGGCTTGGAGCATATTGCACCGCATGACTTGCGGAGCTATGCCGAATCCCGGATTATGCCGAATCGAGTATGAAGCATCTGCATTTGGCGCTGAGTTGGCGCACCAAGATGACCAAGTCGATTCGGCATAGCAGGGAGGTACCTATAGACCTTTCAGGAAGGTCAACAGGTCATCGTCAGGCCGATAGCGACCTTTCTTTTTGGCGTTAATAGGAGTTGTCTTCGCCAGGATCTCTTCCTTGATAGCGAGGTTGGCGTCCAGATAGATCTGCGTCGTTTCTACTGATTCGTGTCCCAACCATAGCGCGATCAATGTACGGTCGACACCCGATTGCAGCAACTCCATTGCTGTCGTGTGTCGAAGCACGTGAGGCGAGACACGTTTGTCGGTTAGCGACGGGCATTTTGTTCGCGCCACTCCAGCACACTTCCGAACCAAATGCTGGACCGTGTCCGCGCTGAGCCGACCACCTCGCGCAGTGGGGAACAGGATTCTTGTGCCATCATCTTCACCCTGCTCCCTGATCCACGCGGTCAGCACGACGACAGTGGATTTGGCCAATGGAGTACATCGTTCCTTACGCCCCTTTCCTTCGCATCGAACATGCGCTCCCTTACCGAGGCTGACATCCTGTCGTCGAATCGAGGTGATCTCGGAGAGACGGAGGCCGGTCTGAATCGCGGTCATGAGGAACGCATGATTGCGGCGACCAAACCATGTATTTTGGTCTGGAGCCGTCAAGAGTGCATCGATCTCAGGCCGAGTGAGGAAACCCACAAGCGGACGAGACTGACGTTTGTTGGGAATCGCGAGCACGCGCTGGATCAGCCCAGAGTGCTGGGGCGCTTCCAGCGCAATATAGCGAAAAAAAGACCGAATCGCAGCCAATCGCAGATTACGACTCCGTGCCCCGTTCGCACGAGCGCTTTCCAGGTTATCCAAAAACATTCCCAGAAACGGCGCCTGTAGGTCCTCCAGCGTTAGCCTTGATGGTGCTTTGCCCAATCGCTGCTCAGCGAACTGCAACAACAGACGAAAAGCATCTCGATAAGAGCCGATGGTATGGGGGCTAGCTCTACGTTGGGCGATCAGACGTTTTGTGAAAAATGATTCTAAGAGAATGGGGAAACTGGTTGCATCCTTCATCGATGAGCCTCCCAGCGTTTCTCTAGTCGCGCCGCGACCGCCTCCATCAGTTCCGGCGTACCGCTCACGTACCAGTAGGTGTCACTAACATGGGCGTGACCGAGATAAGTGGATAGGACAGGTAAACGGCGTCGGACATCCTCGCCACCGCGATGCCAGTGCAGTAACGTTTGGACGGCAAAGTGATGGCGAAAATCGTGCAAGCGAGGCCCTCGGTTGGCAAAGACACCGCGAATGCCAATCTGTCGCGACAGTGCGTAAAAGGTCCGACGAACCTGCCCTTCATCTAGCCGTGTGCCACGGCGGGAAGGAAAGAAGTATCCGCTGGCCTGGCTCGCGAACAGATGGTTCCGGCGAACTGCGTAATCGGAGAGAACCTTCAGGCTCGAAACGTGGAGAGGGACCAGTCGAGACTTTCTGAACTTGGCATCGCGGATCGTGAGAACGCCTTCCGACCAGTCGATGTCGCCTCCCCGTAGGTTGAGTGCCTCGCTGATGCGTAGACCGGCGACAGCCAGTAGACCGAGCAGGCAGTGGTATGTCCAAGGCTGCAGGGTGTGAGCCGCTGCCATGTTCTTAGCTGTTTCCAGTAGTTGATCAATCTGTTCGTCGGAATAGAGATAAGGTTTTGCGCGCCTGGGGCGATACGGCAGCAGACCGTCAGGCGGGATCTCAGTCATTGCGTCGGTTGCGCTCCAGTAGCGCGCAAATCCACGTACAACGCTTAGCCTGGCGGCCCATTCCGCAGGCTGTATGTGCTGGGGTTGTGTCGCCCAAAGCAAAGCTAACCGAGAAGTGATCTGTGATGTGCTCTCCTGTTCGAGAAACGATGCGAACTCTTCCAGAAGGGGTTGATGCTTCTTTAGTTTGAATCCCAAGCTACGCCGCAAGGCAAGATAGTCTCCGACGGCTTCGCGTACAGTTTTCATCGCGCACCTCCCGGCCAGGGAAGGGCTAAGGTGCGCAGTGCAGTCAAGTCCACCTTGGCATAGAGAGCGGTGGTGTTTGGACTTTGATGGCGGAGCAGTTCGCCGATCTCGTCGAGGGAGGCGTTCTGCCGGAGCAGGTCGGTGGCCAGCGTGTGACGGAACAGATGCGCTCCCTTCCGAGCAGAATCGACCCCAGCATCGATCAGCGCCCTCCTCACGATGCTGGAGACGGTGGTGGAGTCTGCGAAACCACGCAGGGGAGCTCGATGGCGAAGGAAAACTCGGCGACAGGTACAGCATGGGCGTCCGAAGCGCAGATAGCTTGCGATGGCTTCGCCGACGTCGGATGGCAACGGCATCTGGGCCAGGTGTCCACCTTTGCCATGGATGGTGATCCGACCATCGTCCCAATCGATATCGTCCAATTGCAGCGCTACGATCTCGCAGGCCCGCAGACCCAAGCGGGCGAGCAGCAAGAGAACTGCGTAGTTCCTCTTTCCTCGTGCGGTTTCCTGCTCGCGATGATCGAGAAGTTGTTGAACGGTGCCGGCAGGTAGAAACTTGGGGAGGGTAGAAAGAGACCACATAGCTACCGGCGGCACGCATCTTGCCAGGTCCAGGGGAATCTTTCCCTGGTGCCGCATGTAACGCAGGAGAGAGCGAAGAGCAGTCACTAGCAACTTCGCACGACCAGGGCTTAACTGGTGGGCGCGGTTTTGGACAAAATCCGTTACGTTCTTGGCACAAAGTTCGGAAAAGTCTAAGTCTCCACTGCCGAAGCGGGCGGACAAGAACTGCTCGGCAAATCGGACAAAGTACTCCAAGGTGACTTCTGCGAGGCCACGCTCACGGCGGAGGTAGAGCCGATAATCATCTAGGAATCGCTGATGACAGGTCCTGGGCTCCGATGGCTTCGCCGCCGTCACGCCAAGTTGTCGCAGCACTGCAAGAAGCCGATGCAAGGTAGCACGTTCACAGCTATGGACAACGCCCGGATCACGTTTCAGGAAGTGGCTCACCGCAGCTTCATCCACTTGGCACAAGTCAAACTCCCGATCGCAGAGCCACTTGCTGAATCGAGCGATCGCGTACATCTGCAGGGGAACAGATGACGGCAAGAAACCTTCTTGTTCAATGTGTTCTAGGTATGCGTCGAGATAGGGAGCCAGCGGGCCTACCCGAAGCCGTTGCAGCAGATTGGGATCGATGAACGTTTTCATCTCTCCACTATGACTTGTCCAGCACGCCGAATTATGCCGAACCGTTTAGGGGCTCCTCCTTGACCCACGCTCTCACTGCGGTGACACTCGGCATAATCCGGGATTCGGCATAGCGACGCTCATGCCGCATGCGGCATGAGCGCCGAACCTGTGCGAAGCTGTGCCACACGAGCGGCGGCGAGCTGGAGCAGATTCAATTCTTGCTGGGCCATGCATCTGTGCAGACAACCGAACGCTATCTCGGCTGCAAGCAGAATCTCGGACATCCGGTAAATGATCTTTTTGCCCTTGGAAAGAACGTGCAGCCGCAGGAAGAAAAGGATGTTGAATGTGTCACGGTGAAAGGCTCTCCGGTAGAAAAGGCATTTTGCCAAGGAATAGAATGCCGTCACGGAGGATCGGAACATGACCAGCCCGTCTGCGACTCAAGACCGCTATCCCTACCAGAACGAACCGATTTGGTCGAGGTCAGAAAAGACCATCGCTCGCAAAGCCTTCGACGCTGCTCTGGAGCGGGAGCTTCACGAGGTGATGCAGGAAACAAAGAAGACGGCCAGCCAGATCAAGGAGCCGTCGGATCTGTGGGACTTGGAACGTTACCTGACCGAACGCCGTAAGGACATCGACCGCAAATACGACACTCGTGGTTCGCGACTTAAGGATGTGTTGGGGAGACTCTTGTTTGAAAATCGACTCGGTGAGGAGGACCTGCGCGGACTGCGAGAAGAGAGGATGAAATCAATCCGTTCTTTCGCCCAGTTTCTCAGAGACGACGCAGCCTGATCTGCATTCTGAGCGCTATCGCCTGATTACAGAAACCGAGCATGATAGGCTTGCTGCCTGATATGCCACCCTCTGAAATCAAATTCCAAACTGGACGAACTCGAAAGTTCAGGGACAGTGCATTGTGCGAAGAAGACCAGCGCACAATCAGCCACATCGAGGAATTTGGCTGTTCTGTTGTCAACGTAAAGCGGACCAGTTACGGCCTCGGGTGGGCATACACCGTGGGCGTTTTTGATACCTGCGGCAGACCCGAAATTATCACTGTCGGACTGTTACCAGAAACCGCGCACTTTGCGTTGAATGACGCCGCGAAATTGCTACGAGCAGGGGTTGACCTTACTGAGGGCCGACACCGCAATCTAATCGGGCAAGTGGATTGTGAATTTCGCCCTGTTGACCCGAAATGGGTCAAGCACCTCATGGGTTGGGCGCTCTGGTACTACGATGGCGACGACTTTCCTGTGATTCAAGCTGTTTATCCCGATTTGCAGAATCGCTTCCCGGAGGACGAAGGGTTTGACAAATCGTTCGAGCAGCCTCTCATGCAACCTGATGGTGCCATGACAAGGGCCGAGAATGATTTTTGGGCTTCTGCTGATCCGAAAAGCAGTTTGTTCAACTGGAAATTTACAGACTCTCCTCACTCTGAAGCCTTTCTTTCCGAGAAAGTCGACAAGGGGACTGAACCCATCACGTTTGTTTCGCATGACGCTGGCGATGGTGCATGGCAGTTTCTTGGGGACAGCATGTTCGAAGGCCGTGGCGTGGTCGTCTGCCTTCACCACCCCATTGATCGTGACCCCACACTCACTGAATTGGCTGATCTGCCTGTGGGCTGGTATGCAGAGCGCGATGCAGTCGGAGAGCCGTGGATCAGAAAGAAGCACCCCACAGACGAAACCTCTGACTGATTCCGTCAGATGGTGAAAAATCTCGATTACGCTCATCGAGGCCGGAAAAACGCGAAACAAAAACGCAAACTTGTGAGAAGGCCTGCTTACGACAGTTACGGACGTAAGCTGAGAGACAGCACACGGCGGTGTCTAATGAAGTGCGGGCAAAGGAAACCCTGTGAGTACGCTCAGGAGTAGGTTGGCCTCGCATAGGGCCAAGCGCATATGCCTCTGGTTCTTTGCGGTCGTTCTCACCGCTGCCATCGCATTGCGCGTTGAAGCTGCAATCTATGCAAGGCGGATTGTTTCCGTCGTGACCGCGCTATCCACTTTGCGGGTTGGGGAAACCTCTAGGGCCGACACACTGCGAAGAATACCAGCTTTACGTCCGTCCAAATCGGGACCTTACGGCGCACCCGTCTGTGATGCCGACGAGTGTTTCTCGGGCTTCATAGCAAATGGCATGCCAGGGCGAATACTCTTGAGAATCTGGAGAACTGGAAGCGATTCACTCTCGCCTGTCTTGCGGTGGTGGGGCTTTCGGTTTGAGAGCCTAGATGTGTACGTAAACTTCAAGTCCGGGAAGGTCTCGGGATTCAGTTATCTTTTGTGGGTGTCAGCACCCGGCATACCGAAAGGCGTTCCTCCTCCACCACGAGACGGAGAAGCCGGGATGGTGACGATTGGGGTGTCATCTCAAAGGGCGATCACTGGTGGAGAAACCAAGGGGACGGTCGAAACCCGTCCTCCATACCGGGTCATCCCGGCCCGGGCCGCGCCATCACAGAGCATCGGAATTGCGGTGACTCCCGATACCCCTGATGAAATCATGCTTCGTGCCTTCGATTTCCGACTCAATTGCATCTGGAGTTTCGGGGGCTGCCGTCGCTGGGACGAGATTTTGCCCTCCGTTGAGCCACTGGTGCGAAGGTGATTGGTGAAACATCCCCATTACGCTTCTATGAGAAGGTCATAAAAGTCAAGGCCGACGTGGCGGCCCTCCTTATTCTTTTTTCCCCGACATCGACGACGCTGCGTCCGGTGGCGTGGAGAGCTGTCAAGGGCGCCGTTTTTTGGCGTTCATCTCGACCCTTGACAGGTCTCCACGCCACTTCATAATCGATCGGGGGACGAAGCGCAACGCAGTTCAGTTGGGCTTCGTCCTTAG
>JAIQFH010000131.1 GCA_020073385.1 Terriglobia bacterium
CCAGCTAAGCCGCTTGTCTTCATTCGAACTTACTTGCTCTTGGCAGTTGCAGGCGGAGCCTTGTTGCAAACGAACCTTCCGGATCGCTGGCTACACTCTCTGGGCCTTGCTGAATCCCAATCTGGCCCTCCTCCTACCTCTCACCCTCGCACCAACCACTCTTCTGCTCACAATCCCTTGCTAATGAATAATGCAGGCTAGGGAATTGGAAGCGCCGTGATAAGAACGTGATAGTTTCAGGTTGAAAATAGGGCAGAGTCGATCAAAGCACATCAGATCTGAGTTCTGGAAGCGTTTGGGAAATCAAGTAGATCAGAGAATTTTCATAACCCGTCGAAACACACTAGCTAGGTGATCTTCAAAACCGAGGGGCAAGGCACCGTCTCTTCGGGTCGGTATCTCCGCCGCGCCGTTTCCCAATGAGGCGTTGTCCATTGTGTAGAAATCCTGCCCTGGGAGTAACGGCGATTTGGGGCGTGGTAGACACTGGTTCCGGACAGATGAGAGGGTAACCCACAAATTATCCCGGAACAGAAGTCTTAGTGCTGTATCTGAAGCGCCCATGAGCGAAGAGCTGGGAGTGGAGACGCTGTGGAGGGGCGCTTCAGTCGGTGGGCTTGCGCTTCAGCCCGCGCCAGTAGACGCGCAGAGCATCGAGCAGCTTGGGGCTGAGCATGACATCGCGGTCTTTACGTCCCTTGCCTCCCCGGATATGAATGACCATGCGCCGGCTGTCGATATCGCTGATCTTCAGGTGCGCCACTTCGGCGCGACGTGCGCCCGTGGCATAGAGCGTCATCAGCAGTATGCGATGAAAGGGGAACTCTGCCCCGTCGATCAGACGCGCCACTTGTTCTTGGCTCAGCACCTGCGGCAAATGCAGAACCTTCTTTGGGTACGGTGTCTCGGCAACACTCCAGCCTCACTTCAACACCTGAACATAGAAGAAGCGTAAGGCTGCCAAGCGCTGCGTTACGGTGTTCGGGGCCAGCTTCCAGCGCGTGAACAGCGCGGCCTGATACTGGCGAATATACTCGGGGCCAAGCTGATCGGGTGAACGATGGAAGTGCCGACTGAAATGCTCGACCGTGTGAATGTAAGCGTCGATGGTGGACTCGGCATAGTTCCGGCGCCGTAGTTCCTCAAGCATGATCTGGCGTAGATGGGTCACAGAGAGTTCCTCCTCTGCGACAACAAACTGGCTCAGATCACCTCGACCGTCGGCTCAGCAACACGCGAATGCGTCCGCCGCATAGCGGCTTAGTTCAAGTCGGCTTCGGAGACTCGAAGCCTGTTTCGGCGCTGCCAAGGCGCATCCTGGGCATGTCGGCCACAAACGCAGCGCCGCAACAATTGCGTCAGGCTCGGACCGTGGAATCGCCGTTGACGACCAGCCTCCGTCCCCGTTGAGGGCAAATTGCGGGGTTGCCAGTATCAGAGGATAATGCACGGCATGTACCCCTTTCGCGTGTTTATCAGCCACGCAAGCGAGGATCGACGGATAGCAACGGCTCACCTCTTCATGCCATTGCTCACCCCTCACTCTGCTGAGAAGGCATGGGTTCACCAGGAAATTGGTTATGCACTTGGTATTAGTATCCCGGTCCTTCCTATAGCCATCGGTATTCTTCCATTGGCAATGCTCTCCCGAATTCAGGCAATTTCGGTCAGCTCTGACTTGTCTAACCTGAGAGAAGAAATAGAGCAAGCAGATACGGAAGCGCTCATCATGCCAACTCGGTCACAGACGGAACTGGATCGACTGGGAGTCACGACCCAGGTTGCCGAGTTTAGTGAAGATAGGGCGCGGACATTAGTAAAATTTGCAAAAGAAATACGAGTGCCAGCTCGAGTGCGGCAGCGAGCGATCTTTTCTTCCTTCTCGCTTCCTGTTGAGCCCCCCACGCATCAGATCTGGAACTCGATCGAACTTGCACAGCCCCGAAGCGAACGGTTCCGAGCATTGCTTCGAGATGAGAGATGTGTGCTGGGCCAGCATGCTCTCACCGCTGGCTGTTCCTTGATCCTGACTCCGTTCGTAGACTTCGCGTCCGTGGGGCATCAAGTTCACAGAACGCAACTTCAGCTTCTGCAGCGATTCCTATTGACTTTGCCGAAGGAAGCGGCCAAGGTTGCGTTCTCCAGAGGACCCTTTCTTGGAAGCCTCACGCTCGTTGGTGACTCATTCGGTGCCAAGGCATTACCTCCACAGCCCGGCGCAGAGTATCGGCAGACGCTTTTCAGTCATCACGGACCGACGGTTCTTCGATGGCTGTACGATTTTGACGAGGAACTCCATGACTGCTTACGTTTGGACGGAATAGCAGATCAGGAATCACGGGACTATGCTGTTGCAGAGATTGAGAAACGACTGAGGGAACTCCCAATAGGTTGAGTGCAACATCTTTATGGGCATGTCCGCCGGCAATATGGCACTGCGCCATCCAGCAGCCACCGGAAGAAATTTGGGCAAGCTCCTGGCAGCGCTCTCTATCGCTGTTAAGAGTGAGCCAGCGAGCGCAGGCCAACGACAGCGGCGGAGTATCGCGGAGAAGCGGCGGATTGTCGAGCAGGCGTTAGTCGAGGGCGCGTCGGTGGCACGCATCGCGCGAGCCCATGGGGTGAACGCGAACCAACTGTTTGGCTGGCGCCGGCTCGGAAGACTGGGGGAGCAGAAGCCGATGATGAAGTTGCTTCCCGTGCGTGTGAGTGAAAGCTTGCCGCCGGTCATGCCCCATGCCAGTAATGAAGGCTCGACGTCGATCGAGGTTGCGGACCCAAAAACTATTCCTGGCACGATTCATATCAAACTGCGGCAGGCAAGCCCCGGCTAAGGGGTGAGGCCTACTTAGTGCGATACATCGACGACTTTGTGTTGTGTTTCCAATATCGCGCAGACACTCTCCGGGTCCAGAAGGCGCTGTGCCAGAGATTGCGGAAGTTTGGTTTGACTCTGGAGCCGACCAAGACCAAGCTCGTCGAAGTTGGTCACTTTGCGCAGCGACATGCCAGCAAGCGTGGCCGGAACCGCCCACAGACGATTTATTTCTTGGGCTTCACGCTGTACTGCACTCGCAATCGGAAAGGCAACTTTCGGGTTGAACTGCGTACGGAAAAGTCACGATTGCGACGGTCCCTAATGCGACAGGATCAAATGCGGCGAGTGTGGCATTTGTCGATCCGGGAACAGGCGGGCGTCCTCAATCAAATGCTCCGCGGCCCCCTATGCGTACTACGGCATTGCAGGGAACATCCCCGCATTGCAACGGGTCCATCGGGCCGTAGAGCGTTACTCGAGCATCATGCTCAGCAGTCGGAGTTGGAAGGGTCAGGTCTTGTGGAAGCGATTCCAGTAGATCAAGGAGCGGTTTCCATTGGTGCGACCAAAGCTGTATCTCCCTTACTCGGAGTTGCAAGCTATCGCCGTGCTGTGAAGCACCTTCCGACGAGCGTAGTGCGGGAAATCTGCACGCTACGTTCTGTGGGAGCCGGGGCGCGGGCGACCGCCTTTGGCCACCCGGTGGGCAGTCAGCAACGGCTGTCCCTACCGCGATCGACAGTTGACTATCTGGCTTGGCGGCTCTTTTTCGATCACCGCCCATCAGGTGTGACCCTCGTCACTGACAAGTCACGCTCATACGCGCAGCATTAACACAGTCTCGAATTAAATCTCGCCTCTCCGTTCCGGCCGGTTGAGACACGCACTCCCTGAGGCAAATGAACCGAATCGGCCGAAGTGTGTTCTGGCCCTGAGAGGTCAAACTTGCTACCTGTTGGCCCTGCTGAGAACGCACGGCCCAGACTTGTCAGCATTGTGTCACTCGCTTAACGTGCGGGGATGAATTGCAAAAACGGCTGGAAGAGTTGAACTGGCTGACACAGCCGTGTTTGCTCAAGAGTAGGAGACATGGAGAGTTTGTGGAGGACCACGATTCTACATTGCCAAGGTTGTAACGCTGCTCTCAGTGCTGATGTCGGGAAGGGGAGGTTATGGACAGTCAACTAGAACCAATATTTTCCAGGCTGCGCGAAACATGCGACCTTGCCGAGGCCGATTGTTCTGATGTGAATGCATGTTGCAGCCATGGCGATAATGCCCTTCACTTCGTTGTCAGGAGGCGCGATGTTTCAGCAGCGAAAGCTCTCATCGACGCTGGCGTTGATGTAAACAAGGCAGGAGACTTTGGCTACACTCCACTGCATGTCGCATGCATGCAGGGTGACAGGCAAATGGTGAAGCTCCTGGTTGATCAAGGCGCAGACCTGTTTGCACTAAGCGAAGGTGACGCCCCATTTGCTGCAGCTCGTCGAGCCGGACACGACCACATATGTGACTTGCTGGGCCCTTCAATGGCACAGGCGCAGTCTCTCGACCCGAAGACTTGGGTCCGCGCAAGAATTGCGCGGCTACGCCGTGAAATTGCCGATCTTGAAAAGAAGGTTTGACTGCACACATTCATGGCGGAATAACTCTCGAAAGTGTGCATCCCGTTCGTTCTTGGCGCTATCAGGCCATAACGTGAGTGGTGTGTCTTGAAAGTCTGTATCAACTAGCCGGTGAAAGTCCGGTCGTGGTAATCGCCAGAGAGCCACGTAGCAAGCTCCTCATGCCCCCGGGCAACTGGGCAGCAATAGGGCGACGAAGGTAATCCGCGAGGAAATCCGCCGTTGGCAGTTGCGCGCGCTGTCGCGTGAACAAATGGATCGACGACCTGGCACGGATGTTCAAGGTACTCGGGGCCGCTCGAAGAGCGCGTTCTTCCCATCTTGGTTTGGGCGCATGCGGAGTGGAGCACCTCTATCTACCAGGGTTATGCGGCAACGATTCGAACACTCCAGGAAGAAAGATAATCGTAAGCCGTATGAGGGAAAACCTCACGTACGGTTTGATGTGGCAGGAAATGGAAACCCGGATATGGCGGAGCTAATGAGGCACTCTCAGAGGAAACGGAGAGCTCCGGCTAGGCTCGATCTACGTCCCATCGGCGTCATTTCCTGACCCGACAGCATGAGGAAAACTGCTACATCGAGCGAATCTTGCTAGAGGTCCGGCGGAAGTGGGCCAAGGCAGACCTTTCACAATCGTTTTGGGGATGGTAGACCGGACGCTACCATCGATATAAGCTCGCGCCCCAGGTCCAGCCTGCGCCGATTGACACGAGCAAGAGAAGATCGCCTGCGCGGAGGAGACCGCGTCGGTTTACCTGGTCCAGGAGCAGCGGGACTGTGGCGCCAGCGGTGTTCGCATAGGACTCCAAGTTCGTCTGTATCCGGGAAAAAGGGATATTGAGTACCTCGGCGATGCGCTTGAGGACGCCAGCGGTGGCCTGGTGCGGAACAATCATCGAGACGTCTTCGAGTCCCAGCCCGTTTATGCGGAGAATCTCCTGAATACACTCGGGCACTGCGGTTGTAGCCTTCTGGTAAACCGATCTTCCGTTCATTGTGAAGTAGGCGTCCCCGGGGTAGACAGTGAACTGATCTTTTCCTTCGCCCTCAGCGAGGAGAATGCTTGAAAAGAGCCCGTTCTTCCGGTCCTTCCTCTCAAGTACCACGGCACCAGCACCGTCTCCAAACACCACGCAGTCGCGGTGGTTCCAGTCCGTGACCTTGGAGAAGGTATCGGCGCCGATCACCAGCACACGCTCGTACATACCATTCTGGATGAATTGGCCGGCTATCGTGATGCCGTAAACAAACCCGGCACACACCGCCGCCACATCGAACGCAGCGCAGCGGTTGCAAATGCCCATCTTGGTCTGCGCAATGCATGCCGAGGAGGGCATCTTGCGGTCGGGTGTCGCCGTGGAAACGATGATCAAGTCAATGTCGTTTGGTTCAAGCCCCGCCGAAGCGATTGCATCCAGCCCGGCACGGGCTGCAAGGTCCGACGTGTATTCGTCTGGTTCAGCGATGTGCCGCTCGCGAATCCCCAACTGCTCGACGACCCACTGCGGAGAGGTTGGCAAGTTTGCCATTACTTCTTCGTTCGTCAGAATCTTGGACGGAACGTAAGAACCTGTGGATTTGATGCAGACACTATCAAAGTGGCTATTCCCACTTCTCATTCCCCCCTCCAGTCCCGCGAACAGAAAGATGCACGGTGGTGGATTCACAACACGAATTCCAAGCACACAATGGAAGCAAGATTTTCCATTTGGACTTCCAACCCAGTTGACTTGCGTCATTTTCGAGAAGCATAAAGTGTTCAACACGTAGAGTCGCGGGATGCACTCATTCCCGAACTACGCGATTTATCAGTAGGGAATCCAAAATGGTCCGCACTGAGTTTCTTACCTTTGATACTCCAGAAACTCCGTAACCCAGTTCGCCTCGTCAGACTCTAAGACAACAGCCACACCACTTGCCTGCGACATGCCTCGGTTGTATTCCACTTTGATGACTGCGTTTGCTCCCAGTTGCGCAGCCTTCTCCTGTAACTTGAAGTTGATGTCTTCGAGAGTCGGCGTCTTGAGGAAAAGAGTGGCAGCTTCGACCTTTGCAGAGATTTCCCCCACAGTTCGGTAAGGGTGGTCAACATCTCCAGCATGTATTTCTATCTCGGTGACTTTCATATTTGAACATTCCTTTTCTCCCCAGCTTCGCCTTCGCATTCGCCACCGCTTACCACTGCGTTCGAAAGAATCGCTTTGGGAGGCCGGTGAACGTATCCAGTGCGTGTACTTGTAGTATTGCGCCTGCGCGCCGGGTGCCAACCCCATAGCTACAGTGAACGCCATCAGCAAGGCCCAGACTTCGAAAGTATGTAGCGGGTTTGCTGCCTGCGAGAGAGAGCAAAATCTTCATGGGGGGAACCTCCACAGATTTCTTGAGCTTCAGCGGGAAGAATGATGCCGCGAGGAACGAAAGGGGCGGTTGGGCTCTGGCCTCTTTGGGAAGGTTCGGTGCGGACGGTTGAGTTCCAGCTAAAGCGTGTGCCGTGCGCCCAATGCACATCACTCTAGGCGCGGTTTTGCAGACGGGCTGTGACGGGCATCACCGGCGCGCGTGATCGCAACCTTCAGGGAGCCATGGTCCAGCGAGGCCCGGGCCTAGCGCCGGAGTTTGCCCTAACTGATGTCATAACGACGTCGGCCCCACAGCGGACCGAGTAGACTTTGCGGTATCCAACCAAAAAGGCTCGGGACGAAGGAGGCCGAGATGAAAATTGTAGGCTGTGATCTGCACGCAAGACAACAAACCATAGCCATGGTGGACACGGAGACCGGCGAGTTCACCGCCAAAACACTTTCCCACGAAGGGAATGCAGTAGGAGCGTTTTATGCAGCCCTGGAAGGTCCGGTGGTGGTGGGCATCGAGGCCACGGGATCCATGCAGTGGTTCTTGGAACTGCTGGAAGAGTTGGGAATCCAATGCCGGGTAGGACATCCGGCGAAGATCCGAGCGAAAGAAACCCGGAAGCAGAAACACGATCGGAGGGATGCAGGGTTGATATGGGAACTGCTCATGGAAGACCGCTTTCCGGAGATTTGGATGCCCTCGACCGAACAGCGGGACTTGCGAACCTTGCTACGGGATCGGCACCAGTGGGTGAAGATGCGAACGCGATTGCAGCACACCTTGCAAGCGATCGCACTCAATCACGCCTTGCGACAAGGCCGCGCGCTCTGGAGTGCAGCGGGGCAGAGCGCACTGCAGGCACTGCCTCTGCCGCCCTACACCGATCAGAGACGGACAGCAGGATTTCGTGAGCACGGCCTCTTGTTTTACGGCTGAGAGCAGTCCAAGCCGGCCACTTGCGCGCACAACCGCAGCGCCAGCAACGCAGTTCTTCAGAAAATCTCGCCGA
>JAIQFH010000132.1 GCA_020073385.1 Terriglobia bacterium
GAGATGCCTATCTCTTCGTGGATCGTGAACAGAAAATAAGCTAGAACGTACACTGCCGCTGAAGCGATCGCTGCCAACCCGGCAGAGAGGAAAACACCGTGACTGAGCGTCGGTTCCACGACTGCCCCGCCGGACAAGACTGCACTTCCTTGCCCGAGCCTTGCATTCCTCGAGTCAAGCCACTTGCCCCCTTCTTCCTCTTAGCACGTGGACTCACAACGTGCCGTGACCGTGATCACCAAGCAGTGTGAACGACTCTGAGCGGGTCAACGGTGCCGGGATGTTCGGCTCGGGTCTGCGCCATTGCAATTTTGCGGTAAAAGGGAGCCTAATATCTAAGAGAGAGCATTCCATTGAAAGGCTCGAAGTGAAAGGTATCCACCGCCCAGGGCGAGGAGGCTTTTCATGAAGACGCTGATACATTTCAAGGGGCATGGAAACGGCTATTTCCACCTTCATCCTCAACATGTAGTCTTTTCTCTTGTCGCGAGTTTCGTGTTGGCGGTGCTGGCTGTTTTGGTACTGGTTTCATCGGCGAGGTAAGCGACAGATCGCGCCGCCGATGTCCCCTTCACGGTGAACAGAAGAGTCATGTTTCGTCGGAGTTGTAGTGATGTCCGCAATCCCTCCGCAGCTCCCGTGGAGGCGTTTCGTTTGCCTCCTTCGTGACCTCGGTTATCGTCCACTGAAATCGCACCGGGGATCACTGAGGCAGTTTTTCTGCCCCACACGCAGCCCAAACCTGGTCTCATTTCACGAGCCTCATTCGGGCGAAACATTGCACAAAGGAACACTGAACGACTGTCTGCGCAAACTCCGGGTCGGCCCGGATGAGTTTGCTCAGCTGCTAGGGAGGCGTTGAGCCAACTTCGAGCACTACGATTAAACTGCGCCGGGCGGGCCCATGGGCAGAAGCAGCCATGAGACAGCAAACAGAATTGATCGGAAAGGAGAAACCATGCTGGGACGAGCGAAACCGAAAGGAATTTCTCTTCACATTGGACTCAATCGAGTTGATCCCATTCATTATGCAGGCTGGAAAGGCGAGCTGTCGGCCTGCGAAAACGATGCCCGTGACATGGAAACAATCGCCACAAGTCAGGGTTTTGTCGCTCAGTCATTGCTCACGAAAGCCGCAACCTCGACTGCCGTGCTCGGCGTAATGGAAAAAGCGGCGAAGGAGTTGTTCGAGGACGACTTCTTCTTGCTGACCTACTCCGGCCACGGGGGCCAAATCAATGATGCGGGCAATGACGAACCGGATGGGGTTGATGAAACGTGGGTACTGTTCGACCGCCAGCTGATCGACGATGAACTGTATGCAGCCTGGTCGCTGTTTCGGCCAAGCGTGCGCGTCCTTGTTTTGTCGGACAGCTGTCACAGCGGAACGATGACAAAAGCCATGTTTCTGGACCCAACTCCTTACCTCGCACATCTCAATACTCGTGTGCGGGCCAGTACGGGCGCGAACCTGAGGCCCAAATTTCTGCCGCCCGACGTGCAAGCCAAGATCTACAAGGAACGGGCGACATTGTATGACGACATTCGCAGGAAGACTCCACGAAGAGAGAAAGTCAACGCGGAATGCAGCGTGATCTTGATCTCGGCGTGTCAAGACAACCAGGTTGCCATGGAGGGAACCAAGAACGGCCTATTTACTGAAACTTTGCTGAGAGTCTGGGACAAGGGCAGGTTTCGAGGTGGATACCATCACTTTCGCAATGAGGTTGCGGGCATGATGCCGCCGACCCAGAGCCCGAAATACACGATCGTTGGCCATCGCGAGCGGGCTTTCGAGCACCAGCGACCGTTCTCGATCATTGTGCCGCAAGCTGCCGCCGCGGCGTGAACGCCAACCGAGGCTGAAATGGTGAGTCCCTGCGGCGCGAGTCGATGATCGAAACAAGTCGCGTGCGATTCGTTCGCAAAGAATGTGACACGTATGTCAGT
Organism: Terriglobia bacterium; assembly: GCA_020073385.1. Classification (GTDB taxonomy): domain Bacteria; phylum Acidobacteriota; class Terriglobia; order Terriglobales; family Acidobacteriaceae; genus Sulfotelmatobacter. The sequence goes on from JAIQFH010000132.1 coordinate 1,951, forward strand.
GATGCCAGTCACTGCGGCGCCGGCAGGTGGTGACGAGAATGAAAATGCATAAGTGTGTTTTTGGAATCCTCGACACTGATTCACGGCTCGCCCTTTCCTAGTGCCTCTCGCGACATGAGGTTGAGCGAGGCTCCTTCAGCGCAATATCGGAAGGAGGATGTTGTGAAGTCTCAAAAGGCACCAAAATCCAAATCTGGTCGACCCGGTCTCCCATTCAGTCTTTCATCGCCTCCCGATCTTCAAGCGAAAGTGCAGAAACTGCAGTTGGCAATCGCGCGCCGTGCTCATGAGCTGTTTGAAGCGCGTGGCCGGGAGCACGGTCGTGATCTGGAAGACTGGCTCCGGGCGGAATCCGAGCTGCTGTGTCCAGTTTCTATTGCAATGTCAGAATCCAAAGATCGTGTCAGCGTTCGCGCCAATGTCGCTGGCTTTGATCAGAGTGAAATCGAGGTAAGCGTTGAACCGAGTCGCGTCATGGTCCTCGGCAAGAAGACAAGAAGCACAAGGACTACGGAACCGGGGACGACCGAGCCACGAGGTTCGCATCCCGATCAAATTCTGGAAGTGATCGACCTTGCCACCGAGGTGATTCCCGAGCGCGTAGTCGTCGAATGGAAGGAAGGAGAGCTGATTCTTGACCTTCCAGCGGCCTCGAAGAACAAGACCGCAGCTTAAGGCAAAGCCTCACATACACCTCGACGACTAAGGAGGATCAGACAATTCATCCCTCATTTAGCCAATGGTCGAGGCGTTCTCGGGAACGCAACTTCCATTACCTCCTCCGCAGGCTCAAGGGAGTAGGGGATTCGCAGGAAAGCGAATTAGCGATGGTGGGTCGGAAGCAACACCCAGGGGAGATATTATGAACGGCCTTATGTGTAGTTTGTGGGCGGGAGAAGAAGGCCAGGACATCGCCGAATACGCGGTGATGCTGGCGGTGATCTTGGTGGTGGTTGTCGGCACACTGAGATTGATCGGCTCAAACACGAATAACGTCTTCTCCAGCGTGGCCAGTACGCTGCAGTAGAACCAGGCGTGCAACAGCCGGTTGGGAGGAATGTCGGAAACCGGCGAAACTGCGCTCGCTCAGTGGCGCTCTATGGTCCAACTGGGACTAGGGGGCAGCATGCAACTGTTGGCGAGATCTCTATTACGGCCGACGCCTTCGATCATCTGCGCCGAATTTGTGGACTCTCTCTTGGAGGACTATCCGAGACGCGATTTTCAGGTTCGCTTTTGGGACGATAGTACCTGGGGGACTGGAAGGCAGCCGCGTTTCACATTGGTTCTTAAGCACCCTGGGGCACTTCGAGCGATGTTTTCCTCTCCAAGCGAGCTCACTCTGGGTGAAGCTTACGTTCACGACGACTTCGACATTGAGGGTGACATCGAAGCTGTCTTCGATCTATCCGATTATCTCCTCGGTAAGGAACGCAGCCTGTGGGAGGGTTTTGATCTCAACGAGCGGCTCAAGAAGCTACCTGCGAGCGATCATCCGCGAACGGGCTTACACCTCGTAGGGTTCGGTGGACATGTCCATTCCAAAGAGCAGGACCGGCAGGCAATCAGCTATCACTATGATCTCCCCGCAGGCTTTTATACCCTGTGGCTGGATCCGCGCCTGGTTTACTCCTGCGCGTACTTCAGCAATGCGGATGAGGACCTGAATTCCGCTCAGATTCGCAAGCTCGACTACGTCTGCCGAAAGTTGCGGCTGCATTCCGGAGAGCGTCTTCTCGATATTGGCTGCGGATGGGGCGCGTTGATCATCCACGCCGCCGCTCACTATGGCGTCGAGTGCGTGGGGATCACCTTGAGCGTGCCGCAGGCGGAGGTGGCGCGAGAGCAGTTGCGGGCCGCGGGACTGAACGATCGCTGCCGCGTGGAAGTTTCCGATTACCGTGACATTGATCATGACCAGCAATACGACAAAATCGTAAGTGTCGGTATGTTTGAGCATGTCGGCGAAGCTCTCCTTCCGGAGTACTTCCACAGGGCGTGGAACCTGTTGCGGCCCGGCGGTGTGTTCTTGAATCACGGAATCTCCCACTCTGCTACCTATCACAGACGAGGGCCGTCCTTCACGGACCGCTACGTGTTTCCCGATGCCGACCTGGTGCCGATCAGCACCAGCATTCGAGCGGCAGAACTGAGTGGCTTTGAAGTGAGAGATGTTGAGAGCCTGCGAGAGCACTACGCCTTGACGCTTCACCATTGGGTCCAACGATTGGAATCTCATGCGGAAGAGGCTCGTCAGATCACGAGCGACACCACCTACCGTATCTGGAGGCTCTACATGGCTGGCTCAGCCCATGCATTTCGGAGCGGTCGTCTTAATGTTTACCAGACGTTGTTGGCGAAGCCTATGAACGGGCGAACTGGCTTGCCTCTGACACGCGACGATTGGTATCAAACGCAGGCTTAGGTATCTGGGACTGAGAACAGAAGAGATCGATTCCTCTTGGAAGCGTAGGCCCTCGTAATAGGTATCCACGAACGAGGGGAAAGTTACGGGAATCGACGGAAATAAGTAGGCCCCACAGCCGTTTTAACGCACTATTCGTAGATGTGAATCCGGCGAAGCGGGCCAGAAGTCGACTTTGAGGACATCTACCGAAAACGAGCCAGGCGTCACGAGAGCGCTGACGGAGCGATTGATGGTTTGCAGAAAGCCTGCTTCAGCGACAGCAGGATTAGGCCGACCAGCCGATGGCCTAAAACAGGAGGGAAGCTTTGGGATATGCTACAACCGGTTGTAAACGCAATAGTTGCCGTCCGGGGCCGCCGCTGGCTCTTTCGTCTCAGGCCGACCAGGATCGGTTTTATCCAGGTCAGCCTAAATAAGAGTTAGGCCTCAGATCCGGCGCCAGTTATCCTGCCATTATCGCGGGCGAATATCTGTGAGCTGAATCACTGAGTGGTTGTTCCAACTTTGCGAGGAGAACCGGACGCCGGAGGTGCGGGCCCAGAAGTCCTAGTGTTGTATCAGAAGCGACCGCAGATGCGAATTCGTAGCCTCATCGGAATCTGTGGCGGTCGCTTTTGATACAACGACTTGAAGGAAGCCGCCCCGCGGTGTGGTGGGTGCCGATGGCTATGGGTTTTCAACAGCCTCGAAGGGTGGCATGAGGTAGGCGCTGGACCGGGGTGCTTGGTGGGTGAAGAGGAGTATGGCTGCCAGACGGTGATGGAAGTAGTAGATGATGACGGTTGGAACAGATTCTGGGTCAGGGACAAGAACTTTCTTCGGGGGCAAGGCGCAGGAGGGCGGATCGAGCCGAAAGATGGATCGAGATGTACGGTTTTGGGAAATTGGTTTCATGCGGCGACTCCGGCGATAGAGGGCGGAGAACGGAGTTGGATCTGGGCAGCCGTAAGTCTTTCGATGACCACCATTCGGCCGCCACATTTGGGACAGCGACAAAGTGGGTTGGGTTCGTGGGCAGGGGAGGCTTCTGGTTCGGTCTGCGATGGCGGTACTGCTCCGAGTAATTGAAGGCAAAGCGGCAGAAGAGTGGCCCGACGCCGGTTGGCGAGGAAGCCAAAGTGGCGAATGCGGACAAAGCCTTTGGGAAGCACATGCAAGAGGAAGCGGCGCAGGAACTCATCGAGGGATAGGGTCATCAACTTGAGTTCATTGTGGTGAGCGCGGTCGCGCCAGCGATAGGTAACTTGGTCATCGACGAAAGCAACGAGTCGATGATTGGAGATGGCGACTCGATGGGTGTAGCGGCCTAAATAGCGTAGTGCTTGTGCGGCTCCTCCGAAGGGAGGTTTGGAGTAGACGTGCCAATGGTGTCGGTAGAGGGTTCGCAACCAGGCGTAGAAGGCTTTGGGGTGAGTGAGGGGCTTCAGGGTGCCATGGAAGCCAATCTTGCCCTGACGGAAGTTGCGCTTTAGAGCGATGACAAACTTGCGGCGAAAAACCTTTCGGAGCACGGGAATGGGAAGAAAGAAGCGAGAGTGCGATGGAACCCAACGAGAGTGATCGAGGGACAATCCGCCGGCGGGCACCACACAATGGGCATGGGGGTGATGTTCGAGTTTCTGATTCCAGGTGTGGAGCACACTGAAGAAGCCGATCTCGGCGCCGAGATGTTGGGGATCGCGAGCGACTTGGAGGAGGGTTTCGGCACTGGTCTGCAGCAACAGATGGTAGAGGATTTTCTTGTTCTGCAAAGCGAGCGGCGCCAGTTCATGGGGCAGCGTGAAGACAACATGAACGTAGCGCGTCGGCAGAAGTTCCTTACGACGTGCTTGGAGCCAACGGTCGCGAGCGTTGGCCTGACACTTTGGGCAGTGCCGGTCCCAGCACGTAATGGTGAGCTCACCATTAGCTGCCTTATGGGGAGTTTTTTCTAATGGGGAGTGGCGCGCCGGAATCTGCGCAGGGCGGGCTTGTCGGACCCGGTTGGGCGGGATGCGACTCCCCATAAATTCAGGGGCTTTGCTAGGTTGATGCGGCCATTTATGGCCAATGCTCAACAAGGAGAGCCCATGCTCGAAAAATACTTCTCCGCGCCCAAGACGCTACGACGCTTGCG
>JAIQFH010000064.1 GCA_020073385.1 Terriglobia bacterium
CCCTCCTATGAATCCCTGGTATGTGCGCGTTAGGCACTCCGCAGTAGTTCCTCCTTCCATCAGATCGCGGCTTTCTGAGGAGCCTCGCAACCATCCAATGCCCATAGCATCAGCAGCGTCGAGGCGGTTTACCCCAATCCATCTTTAGCCCACCGTCGCGGCCTTCACTTCTTCTCTCGCCCTCGATTCCTACCCCGCCGCGACGCTGGCCTAAAAATGCTCTGCATTACGCGTAGCCCGCGATTATGTGCAATTGCTGAGCGCGACATGCCCTGAGGCGGTGAGAATCCGCTCTGTATTTCCATCCTGGTTTCCCTCGAACTGTACATAATCGGACAATCTCCCCGCAGGACTTCTGTCCTGAGGAGAGATCATGCGTAGTCTTAAAAATACTGCTGACGTCCGAAGCTTGATTCATCTTTATGTAACGACACTCGAGGCCCGTGGCTATCGGCCGTCAGTGATCGGGGCATACAGAGCTGCGGTGGAACACTTTGTTTCTTGGGCAGCACCTGACGGTGATCACCTGCATGTGAGCAAAGCCGCAGTCCGGGATTTTCTTAACGTGCATCTGGCGGATTGCAAATGCCTGGGGCGCATCCAGCGTGGAGTCGTGACGGTCCGTTCGGCGTTGAACCACCTGTTGATGGTCCTTGGTGAAAGCAAACTGGCATCAGAGGTGCAGTTGTCCGCACACCTCGACATCGAACTGCAGAAGTTCTGCGAGTACGCAAGCGATGTGTGTGGGCTTGCGCCTGCAACCCTCATCTCACGGCGACAGTGGATTGGACGTTTCCTGGCTCAACAGTTTCCCAAGGGGAGCATCGAAGTTTCGCGGCTATCGCCGAAACAAATCCGAGACTTCTTCTCTTCCCAGTGTCGCGGCTACCGACCGGGCACTGCACAGGTGCTTGCCTCCGCCATTCGCAGTTATCTACGGTTCCGGGCTTTGCAACATGCCGATCAAGTAGAGTCCCTTCTGGCGGCGGTTCCTTCGGCTGCGAGCTGGCGACTAGCGGCTCTGCCCCAGTACTTGGAGACGGACGAAGTTGCCTCGCTCATGGCTGCGTTCGACCGAACCCTGCCTCAACATCAGCGTGATTACGCGATCCTTCGCTGCTTGGTTGATCTGGGGCTCCGTTCTTGCGAAGTCGCGGCCTTACGTCTGGACGACATCGACTGGAAGAACGGCACACTGACCGTCCGCACGGAAAATCTCAACGATATGATGTGTTGCCCCTGCCTTCTACTACCGGACGGGCGATCGCTGAGTATCTGCGCAAAGCCCGTCCCGCCAACGAAAGCCGTGCGGTTTTTGTTCGTCATCGAGCCCCATTCCACTTGCCGGTGAGCCCCAGCGTTATCCGTTCTGTCGTTCGGCAGGCGGCTGTGCGCAGTGGCCTCATGGACCGGCTACATGGTCCGCACCGATTGCGTCATAGCGCAGCCACACGGATGCTGCACCAGGGCGCGACCTTGAAGCAGATCGCCGACATACTGCGGCACAGAAGCCTGGATACGACTGCAATCTATGCCAAGGTCGATGTACCGCGGCTGGCTGCAATCGCGCAACCTTGGCCCGGAGGTGCTGCATGAGACGGCCCACAATGACAAAGCAGGTCGAAGAGTATCTGACATTGCGGAGGGCCATGGGTTTCGATTTGGTAGGTGAGGGATACCAGCTTCATGCCTTCGCGCGCTTTGTAGAGGAGACCGGCCACGCCGGTCCCCTAACGACGGACTTATTGCTCCGCTGGGTGCAGGCTGCAAAAAAGCCGGGACCTGTCACAGCAAGCCGCCGTGTCGAAGTGCTACGTCCATTTCTCAAATACTGTCGGCAGTTCGACCCTGTTTGCCCGGTGCTTCCATTGGGGCTTTGCGGTCCCGCTCATCGGCGGATCCCACCACACATCTACAGCGGCGGCCTGTCTGTTCCCCCGAGAACGGTTCATTACACCTTCGATGTTTTGCGTCAACAGTTAGGCTGGATTGCGCGCGGCGGACATCCACAACCAAGAATCCATGATCTGCGCCACACTTTCACCTGCCGGGCGTTGTTACGCGGCCAGCAAGAGAATCGACTTGATCATGTGGCTGATGCTATCGCGACTTATGTCGGCCACGCAAAGGTTTCCGACACGTATTGGTACGTCACCGCCATCCCGGAGCTGATGGGTATCGCCTCCGACCGCTTCTCCCGTTTCTCCTCGGAGGGATGCCGATGAACACTCCGCAAACCCATTTTGCGAAGCTGGTACAGGAGTTCTTTCTCGATCGTCTGATTCGCCAACGGAACTCCAGTCCACAAACTGTGGCGGCCTATCGCGATTGTTTCCGTCTGCTGTTCGGGTTTGCCCAGGAACACCGGAACAAGCCGACGGACCGTTTGGTCCTCGCTGATCTCGATGCTCCTCTTGTACTAGCGTTCTTGGATCATCTCGAGAAAGTCCGGAAAAACTCCATTCGCAGCCGGAACGCTCGACTAGCGGCGATCCGCTCCTTCTTGCGTTTTGCCGTTCTCAAGGACCCGCAGTCGTTGGCCACTATCCAACGCGCACTCGCCATTCCGATGAAGCGTCACAGCAGGCCTTTGGTCGGATTCCTGTCGCGCGAAGAAGTGCAAGCCATAATCAATGCTCCCGACCCTGCCACCCGGACCGGACAACGCGACCAGGCTCTCCTGGCCACACTCTACAACACCGGCGCTCGCGTCCCGTTGGGCACGTGCGCGTTGGACTGTCGTAGTCTAATTGCGCCGACAAGTTGTCTAGGAGTTGTGGAGCGGAGACTTGATGCACCTTCCAACGAACTCAATTGCCATTTCACAGGTACTGGAGAGCGATCCTTCGCTTTTTGGAGAAACAAAGACACATGCGCCCGGTCCGGAGGGAGTGCTGCCGATCACGGCGGAGATGTTGTTGACGCAGCCTTCCGGCAACCTTTTCGGTCTTACGCAAAATGCGGGCATGGGGTGGGAGGCGGTGCGTCTGCTCGATCCCGAGTTTCTTATCCTGAGCACGCACGGAGGAATGCGAGGGGAGGATGGAACTCCGATCGCCCTTGGCTTCCACACCGGCCATTGGGAGGTTGGCTTGTTAGTGGCCGAGGCGGCGCGGGAACTTCGGAGCAAGAATGCCATCCCGTATGCGGGGGCGTGTACCGATCCGTGCGATGGGCGCACGCAAGGCACGGAGGGAATGCTCGACTCGCTGGCTTACCGGAACGATGCCGCAATTGTGCTGCGGAGGCTGATGCGTTCGCTGCCGACCCGCAGAGGAGTGATGGGCATCGCGACCTGCGACAAGGGACTGCCGGCGATGATGATGGCGCTCGCATCTTCCGGTGGGTTACCCAGCATTCTGGTGCCGGGTGGAGTTACGCTACTTCCAGAAAACGGCGAAGACGCGGGCAAAGTGCAGACGATCGGCGCGCGCTTTGCGCAGAATCAAATCACGATCGAGTATGCCGCAGAAGTGGGTTGTCGAGCTTGTGCGACACCCGGCGGCGGATGCCAGTTCCTGGGCACTGCCGCGACATCGCAGGTGGTTGCCGAGGCCCTGGGGTTGTCACTGCCTCATGCGGCACTCGCGCCTTCGGGTCAATCGATCTGGCTCGACGCGGCCACGCGGTCGGCTCGCGCCATGTTGCGGATGGCTCAGATTGGCATCGGCACTACCGATGTGCTGTCCGATGCCGCGATTCGCAATGCGATGGTGGTGCACGCGGCCTTTGGTGGATCAACGAACCTGCTGTTACACGTTCCTGCCATTGCGCACGCGGCTGGGTTGTGCCGGCCCACGGCAGCCGATTGGGCGTCAATCAATCGTATGGTTCCGCGGCTCGTGGACGCGCTCCCGAATGGGCCGAACAACTTCGCGACCGTTCAAGTGTTTCTTGCGGGAGGCGTGCCGGAAGTTATGTTGCACCTGCGGCGGGCGGGGCTGCTGGACTGCAGTGTGCGGACGGTTACGGGCGACACTCTAGACGCGAATCTCAATTGGTGGGAGCAGAGCGAGCGGCGCAGCGCGTTGAAAGAGAAGTTGAGCGCGTTGGATGGCATCAATGCCGACGATGTGATTCTTTCTCCCGACCGGGCGCGGGCCCGAGGTCTCACGGCAACGGTCTGTTTCCCTACCGGCAACCTGGCGCCGGAGGGCAGCGTGATCAAGAGCACGTCCATCGATCCGTCCCTCATTGATGAGAACAATACGTATCGACACGCTGGGCCGGCTCGCGTCTTCATTACCGAGAGGTCCGCCATCGATGCGATCAAATGCGGGGCGGTGTCTCGCGGAGATGTGGTTGTGCTTGTGTGCTGCGGTCCAGCAGGCGCCGGCATGCAGGAAATCTATCAGGTCACTTCAGCTTTGAAGAACCTGCCTTTCTGCAAGCATGTCGCCGTGCTGACCGATGCTCGCTTTAGCGGAGTTTCGACAGGAGCTTGCATCGGGCATATCTCTCCGGAGGCCTTGGCTGGCGGACCAATCGGACGTGTGCGGGAAGGAGACATGATTGAGATTGTGATTGACCGTACCGCACTCCACGGAACAATCGACCTTGTCGGTGAAGGGGAGGAGCGCTTCTCAGCTAAGGAGGGAGGGCGTCGGCTCGCGGCGCGCGCCTCACGGCACGATCTCGCAGCTCATCCTGCGCTACCCGATGATACCCGGCTCTGGGCAGCCCTGGTACAGGCAAGCGGGGGTGTGTGGGGAGGTTGTGTGTACGATGCGGATGCGATCCTCGCCCAACTGGAGCGGGGTGCCGTGTCGCCTGACAAAAATGCTGGCGCATCGCAATCGGGATCCATAAGGAGCTGATTCCTGAGAGGAATCGCACAGCTCAGGGTGCGTTGAGGAGAATGGATTCTATTCCTTGTTCTTTGCGCCAGGCTGCGACGAACCTATCTGCAACGACCGGCCTTCGGGAGCGGGTTCGGCGATTTTTGGGGAGTCTCACCAGATTCGTACAGAGAAACGGCGTTTTGGGAAGTTAGGAGAGGAGAGCCGGGTTTCCGGAGGGTAATGCCTGCCGGAGAATACTACATTCGACGCCAGCAACACTGCCACATGCTTCATCAGGAAATAAGTATCAGTCGCTCGAGTAGCGAGTAGAAGCGCACCAGATCTTCCATCCGTCGTGGCTAACGTCGCCATCTATCTTTCGCGAGCATGCTTCAAATCGTCGTGCTCGAACGCTGACGCCATGCGGTCGATTTCGCCTTTAGCGATACGATGACGCGCCGCTTCGTCGCGCCACGTCGAGACCGCCTTCCCGACCTCGGCGGCAATGGCTTTCGCCTCGTCCTTCTTCAGCATGAAATATTCAGCCACGCTCATCGCCAGGTCGAGTGAGGCAGTGCCATCGTCCTCGTCGATAGCCGTGGTGAGAATGCGCGGTTTAATGTCCACAGGCACCGGATTTAAGTCGTACGCGGGCGACAGTCGCCAGCCGGCCTGACCCGCGTAGAGGAAACCATGGTTGCGCAGATGATCGTCTGTATTCGAAATCAGGATATTGAACACGATCCGGCGCCACAGTTCTTCCATGTCCTCTTTAGGCGCAGCGCCATGCTGGCGTAGGGCATCCACGATCTCGAGATAACTTCTCGTATCTCTGTCCTTCGCGCCCAGCATGCTCATCGCTGAAAGGAAGGGAATGCGCACTGCCTTTTCGCGATCGAAGCGGCGCAGGAGAATCACGGGCTTGTCGGCGACGATCTCGATGCGCGAGTCTGGCACCGGAATGCCTGCTTTTGCGGCGAGTCCCAGAGCAATCGCTTCCCACACGACCGTGTTGAATTCGTCGTCGCGGCGCGGGAACTTCGCGATCGCGAGCTGGCCATCTTTTTCTATGACGGAAGCTTTGGGCCGCGCGCCGCCTAGAGATGAGCCCGGCGCGATCAGCAGCCGCAGATCTTCGTCCGTGTCTTTGTCCTCGACGACGTGCTCCGCGGCGGAGAGCAATCCTGGTAGTTCAACGAGCGGCGGGATGCGCTTGCCCCCCTCCTCTCGCAGAAACGGTCCACCCTCCTTTTCGACGAAGCGCAGCGCACCCTGGCGCGCTTCGTCATCCACTAATAAAAGGAAGTCGATTTCCTGCAGCGAGCGCGGCGCGGTTCCTGCGCGCTCAGCACGCCGACGCTCGGCTCGCCGCATGAGAGCCCGGCCCCAGCGGTCCGGCGCGGAATCACCAATCGCACCGAACATAGGGGTATCGGCCGGAGTATGGAACGCACCGGGTCCGACCTGCAGCGCCGGCTCAAGCGAGAAGCGTACCGGATTTTCCAGCCACGTCTTGTCGTATTCAAAACTTGCGCTCTCCTTATTCTTACGGAGATGGGCCCACAACCGCCCCACGAGCTGGGGCTTGCCGACCAGATCTACGTAAACGAGAGTTTCCCGGTCCATTTACTTTTCGTTTGGGACTCTTTGCTTGCTTACCCCGCGAATGCGCTTCGGCAGGTTTTCCTCTTCGAGCTGCAGGCCCACAGGGTCATTCGTCGGATCGACGAGATCAGCGAGCCGGTCGGCCATGCCCAATACAAAGAGGACGGTTGCGTAGCTTCCAATGGCGACCTTGGGATCACCACGTTCGATCCTGATCAGAGTCGGTTCGCTGATCGAAGCTCGTTGCGTTACGATAGACATGGGAAGCCGCCGTCGCCGCCGGGCGTCCTTGATGTCGCTCCCCAGCTTGCGCAAAGCCCGCGTGACGGGTATGGGTAAGGTCCGCAAGTTGATTCTCCTGCTGTCTTTTAACTAAACTATAAGAAAGCTTATACGGTTTAAGCTAAATTATAAGACAGTTAAAATCAAGAGCTAGCTAGAAGCGAAGAAACGGCGAATTGCGGGGCTTCAATGCCTTCGCAGGTTCCTAGATTTTGCCTTCGCCAAACTGGAACGGCAAGCGAACACCTGGGCGGACTCCCCCACAGGCCCTCACGGAATAGGGAAGTGACCCCCTATTTGGGGCCCTCTTAACCTGTAGCGCGCCTGTTTTTAATTCCAGGCCAAAAGGAAGCCCCAAGAAATGTGGCGTAGAAGACTACACTCTCCAGCCACTCTTGAGTCTCAAGGGCTTAGCGGAAACATTGGTATCAGCTCGCGGCATCACTCCACTTCCGTTCTGCTGATACATCCACGATCCAGTCCCGCTTACGGCTGATTGCAAGCTGACATTTATCATGAATTCTCTTCACAGAAAACCAGCGTGCGCCGTATCGCCCTGGAGTCTTGGCAGAGGCAGCCGACTGCCCCATACGAGAATAATTTTCGGCGTGAATCCTCGCAGTGTTCTGTGATTCCGGTCACACACAGTTCTCAGTGGTCCACGACGAGGTGGCCGGGCGACGGACTTGTTTGCTTGCCGTAATCTCGCGATAGCAGTCGTTGATCTCGGGGACACTGACTTTCAGCTACGTGCGCAGGATAATAGTTGAGCGGGAGGTGACTATGTTTCAGCGATTTGCCGCAGGTACTGCGGTCGCTTCCATTGTCATTGCGATCGCCTCCACGATTGTGAGCGTCATGCCTGGTCTGAAGTTCGAGAGGATCTATCCCATCACCATTCTCTGGTGTTGCGTGCCTCTCTTTTGGGGGGTCTGGGCCGTGCTGCCCCCTTCGGCGTGGGTGCCGAAACGATTGCCGCTCTGGGGATCGTTTCTGGGACTTTTCGCGGGATCGATGGGAAGCCTTCGTCCTGAACCTGCCTTCTCGGTTTCTGGGCGAACCAGTGCCAATGCTATCGCGTGCAATAGCAGTTCTGGTCGGAGCGTTGCTCTATTACTTGATGTGGATGCTGGTGCGCGGAGCTTTGCGCAGGCTGGCGGGAGCAACGTCCGCGTGACGATCTGCGGACACGCTTTGCATTGTTCCGGTGAGCCGTTTTCCTCGATCCGTGGTGGGAACATCTCTGCATCCAATGGATAGGGGCGACTTTCGCAGTAGACTCAGTGCGCCACTACTACGGGGGCGCTTATGAGCCGCTTATAAGCTATTAACGCATGCGTAGCACATGGTGATTGTGCTTCCTGCAGCGGAGGAGAAACCATGCTTGAGATGCAAACGGTGCCCATGGAAGTTCCGGCCGATACGAATATCGTTGTCGGCCAGTCCCACTTCATTAAGACGGTGGAAGATCTCTACGAAGCCGTCGCGACGACGGTGCCCCAAGCCAAGTTCGGCGTGGCCTTCAACGAAAGCTCTGGGGCCTGCTTGACGCGCTCAGAAGGGAATGACGAGGCGCTCAGGGAGACAGCGGTCCGCAACGCACAGTCGCTGGCTTGCGGTCATACCTTTGTTTTGTTGCTTCAGAATGCATATCCCATCAATGTGCTGAACACGATCCGCAACGTGCCGGAAGTGTGTTCCATATTCTGCGCCACGGCCAATGCAGTAGAAATTATCGTGGCGCAAACGGAGCAAGGCCGTGGCGTACTCGGCGTGATTGATGGCAGCTCTCCCAAAGGCATCGAGTGCCAGTCAGACGTAGATTGGCGGCACGATCTACTGCGCAAGATCGGTTATAAGCGGTAGAGCTACAGACTGGAACGTCACCACAGAACATCCGGCAGCGTCTGGATGCGCCGCCACGGGTCACCGTACGTAGGCCACTTTTTGAGAACTTCATCCGATCCTTATTCCAAGATCCGGCGCTTCTGGGCGCGCCGTCCGGCATCGAAGTCGCTGGGAACTCACTGCGATGTTAAAGAATTTCCTGTCAGACGCTGTGCGCAGGCTTCACATGGAAAAAACTCTTCAAGTAGTGGACGCGACGTCGGGATGAGCATCACGGCGCTTCCAATTCCCCAGTGGGAAGAAGATATACCCGATTCCGAAGTCCTCAAGTCGAGCATTCCTTTCATGAAAGTGGCACACATGTTGAGCTCGGCCCGTGCGGGAGAAAATGAGTGATCTCGCTCACAGAAAGCGTAAGCAGCTTGACTGAAGATGGAAGAAAGAGCGTCGGAGGCTAAGAAGCGCTGGGGGCTCAGTGTACGCTGGGCCGGTCCGCTGAGTGTAGATGCAAGGAGCGCACAATGCTTGAGCGGAGGATATTACGTTTGTCCTACAGGCGCAATCGGGGAGATCACGGCGAAAGAAAAAGGTCCGGCCTTAGTCCCGAGCAGACCTGCTTTGGAAAATTGGAACCTCACGGGGTGTTGCTGGTCATCCTCGGAGTCGCGCTGCTCCTGTACGCCAGCTGCAAACGTCAACCGGGGGAGCGATCATTTTTCCCTGTGTCCAATGAGGTTGCTGGCTGGGTGACGACTGAAAACATACGGACCTTCGAGGCCCCAGATCTGTGGAAGTACATCGACGGCGATGCGGAACGATATTTGAAGGCTGGAGTGCGGAGAGTGTCGACCACCGATTGCAAGTTCCAGAACAAAGTCGACGCGGTTGTAGACATCTACACCATGGGGAGCGCCGAAGGTGCCGAGAAGATTTTCAAATCAGAACCGGCTATCGGTGTGAACCCGATCCAACTGGGCGACGGTGCACGTTTATCCAGCCAGAGCCTGGTCTTCCGCAAGGGAGCTTACCTGGTGCGAATCGTTGCATATCAGGAATCGGCGGAAACACAGCAGGCACTCTTGCAACTCGGGCACGGTATCGAGCCGCGGCTTGTCGGGCGATGATCGCAGAGGTGCTGTTCGTCACTGACAGTCAGACGGATCGCGGTATAGGTAGATTGAGGATTTTCGGATCTGTTCGTGGATTCGCCGGAGAATCCTTATGAGCGCAATACCTAGCACGAATCGGCGAGATTTTCTGAAGAACTGCGTTGCTGGCGCTGCGGTTGTGCGCGCAAGTGGCCGGCTTGGACTGCTCTCAGCCGTAAAACAAGAGGCCGTGCTCGCGAAATCCAGGGTTGTGATGGCGCACGATGCCATGCTGCACGGCGCTGGCGCCGGGGTGGATTCGCACAGGATGCTGAACCTTCTGGATCGCGCCATGCAGGGTCTCTTCGACCGTGATAATCCGATCGAGACGTGGAAGAAGCTGGTCCGCCCGGGTGAGAGGGTGGGACTGAAAGTAAATGCACTGGGAGGACGTGGACTCTCCAGCAACCTTCAGCTCATCGAAGCCGTTTGCGAGCGTTTGCAGGAGGCCGGAATCAAGGCGAACGATATTGTGGTCTGGGACCGCGACAGCAGCGAACTGGAACACGTTGGATTCCATATATCGACAGGCGGAAACCATGTGCAATGCTTCGGTACCGATCGAGTTGATTACGAACAAGAACTGGTCACGCATGGCAGTGTTGGCAGTCGGCTGTCGAAGATTTTGACTCAACGCTGCGACGTCCTGATCAATGTCCCTGTGCTGAAAGACCATGATGGTGCCGGCGTAACCATCGCCCTGAAAAACATGTATGGCGTCATTCATAACCCGAACAAGTACCACCCCAACGGCTGCAATCCGTATATCGCAGACTTGAACATGCTGCCAGAAATCAGAACAAAGATGCGATTGACTATCTGCGATGCGACGACGGCATCGTACGAAGGCGGACCGGGGTACAAGCCGGAATACACTTGGAAGAATAATGCGCTGATCGTTTCGCAAGATCCCGTCGCGCTCGACTACACCGGCTGGCAAATCATCGAGCGAAAGCGAGCCGAGAAGGGACTGAAGACGCTGGAAGGCGATAGCCGAGCACCCCACTACATCGCGACTGCCGCCGATGCGCAGCATCGACTAGGCTTGAACGATCCCCGGAGAATCGCGGTTGTCGACGTGTAGGCGTGCGCGGGATTGAGAGTCCAATATGGCGCGTGAGTTCGATGCGCGAGAAGGCCAGAGTCCCGCCGTTCACGGTGAGCGAGGTCTATCGTCGTGCGCGCTCGATCGCCGTTCGTTCTTGCAGTGCGCCTTGGCGTCAGGAGCAGCTTTAGGCGCCTACGAATTTGCCCAACTCCTGGCCCCAATCCCCTCGTGGGCTGGTCCGCAGAATCAGGGCGATTCACGATTCACCGTCGAAGCAAAGTTCTACCAGAAACTTCCGAACAAGAAGATCAAGTGCAAGCTGTGTCCGCGCGAATGCACAGTGGGAGATCGGGAACGCGGTTATTGTGGCGTGCGGGAGAATCACGGAGGAACCTACTACACGCTGGTGCACTCGCGGGTGTGCGCTGTACACATCGATCCCATCGAGAAGAAGCCACTGTTCCACTACCTGCCGGGGACGCTTGCTTTCTCGCTGGCCACGGCCGGCTGCAACGTAAACTGCAAGTTTTGCCAGAACTGGGACATCTCCCAGGTGCGTCCAGAGCAGGTCCCCGCCGACTACGCGCCACCGAAATTGATTGCTGAGCTGGCCAAACAGCACAACTGTCCGACGATTGCCTACACCTACAGCGAACCAGTGGTTTTCAGCGAGTACCTAATGGATGCAGCCGATGCCGGTCACGAAGCGGGCATCCGCAGCGTGGTCGTGTCGAATGGCTACATGCAAGAGGAGTCGCTGAAGACGGCGTACGGAAAGCTGGATGCGGTCAAGATCGATCTGAAGGCGTTCACGGAGTCCTACTACAAAGATGTAGTTGGTGGTGAGTTGAAGCCTGTGCTGGACTCGCTGGTCACATTGCGGAAAATGAACAAGTGGACCGAAATCGTGTACCTCGTGGTGCCGACACTGAACGACGGTGATGCTGAATTCGGCAGCTTGGCACACTGGATCAAGACAAACCTAGGCGTGGATGTGCCGGTCCATTTCACCCAGTTTCATCCTGAATACCTGTTGAAGAACCTTCCTATAACACCGGTGCCCACTCTGGAGCGTGCCAAGGCGATTGCCGACGCCGAGGGTCTGCACTACGTATACATCGGCAATGTGCCGGGACATCCTGCGCAAAATACCTACTGCCCGAAGTGCCACCGCATGTTGGTGGAACGCGTAGGGTTCACGGCGAGTCGGATGCTGATCCGCAAGGGCAGTTGCCCATTCTGCCATGAGCCGATCCCTGGTGTTTGGCATGCATGAGTGGCGCAGGAGGTTTCGCGTATGAATATCAAGATGCGACCCAAAATATATTGGTGGGCGGCTCTATTCATCGCGATCTTGGCGATTGCGGCACGGCAACACGCCCGTGCGGCCGATCCCCAGAACGTGAGACAAGCCGCAGTCGCAGGTGGCTTCTATCCTGCCGACCCCAAAACCCTGTCGGCGATGATTGATGACATGTTGGCGCATGCGTCTCCGCTACCGATCGCCGACCCGATCCTCGCTGTGGTTGCACCTCACGCCGGTTATCAGTTCTCCGGACCCGTCGCTGCCTTCACGTATGCGGCGCTGAAAGGTCGCAAGTTTTCGCGCGTGGTCGTAATTGCGCCGTCGCACTACGAGGCCTTCGATTTCACTTCTGTCTATGAGGGCGACGCTTACGAGACGCCGTTAGGGCTCGTTCCGGTAGACAAGGCGTTTGCAAAGCAACTCGTGGAGATGAGTTCTAGTATCAAATTCTCCAGCCGGGGACATACTCCCACACCGGCGGGCCCTGAGCACGCACTTGAGGTGCAGTTGCCGTGGTTGCAGCGGGTGCTGGGTGATTTCCAGTTGGTACCGATCGTCATGGGAGACCAGAGTTACGAAAGCAGCCGTGCGCTGGGTGTGGCTCTTGCGAAGCTAATCCCGGGCAGCGACACTTTGATCGTCGCCAGTTCCGATTTATCCCACTATCACCCCTACGATGACGCCGTGAAGATCGACCATAAAACCCTGAATGCACTGCAGGCGTGGGACTACCTCAGCATGTCGCGGAACTTCGAGACGCGCATCTGGGAAGCCTGTGGTGGAGCGCCCATCGTAGCCGCAATGATTGCTGCCGAGCGCATGGGAGCGAACCAAGCCCTGGTGCTCAAGTACGCCAATTCAGGCGACATCACACAGGATCACTCGCGCGTGGTCGGATACAGCGCCGACGTCTTTGTGAAGACTCATAGCGCAAAGACAGTGGAACCGAAATTCTCACTGGATGACCACGAGAAGAACCAACTGCTCGCTCTGGCGCGCAAGTCGGTGGAGTACGCGGTGCGGGAGAAAAAGGCGTATGAACCAACCGCGAGCGCAAGCGAATTGCTGAATCAGGAGCGCGGCGCGTTCGTGACCCTACGTAAATCGGGAGAACTGCGGGGGTGCATCGGCTATACCTCCGCGGAGAAACCGCTCTACATGACCGTGCGGGATACGGCCACGCTGGCCGCCTTGCGCGATCCGCGATTCCAGCCGGTATCGGCCTCGGAGTTGTCGCAACTCGAATATGAAATCTCTGTGCTGTCGCCCCTCCGGCGCGTGCTGGACATTCGACAGATCAAGGTTGGCCAGCACGGTTTACTGATGAAAAACGGCGCGCACGAAGGCCTTTTGCTTCCGCAGGTGCCGGTGGAAGAAAAATGGGATCGGCAGATGTTCCTGGAAGAAACCTGCGCCAAAGCCGGTATGCACGGCGGCTGCTGGAAGGATGAGAACACAGACATCTTCATGTTTACAGCGGTGGTATTCGGCGAGAACCGGCCGCAAGCGCTTACGCCCGAGACCCATTCGCCTCCAGGCTTACCCGCGCGGCCAGGAGTGCCGGCGCCAGGTTCACCGCCACACTGAGCCATGCGGTTTTCCAAAAACCAAACACCGGGATGACGTAACTGCTCAATACAAGCGCGCCCACACATCCGCCCAGCAGATCGATGGCATAGAGTGTACCCAGTCTTGACCGACCCCTGCTGTCGTCGTGAAGGTAGATCTGCGTCGCGATGGGAAATTGATAGCCCCCGAGCATTCCGCAGAGAGCAGCCAACGCAGGGAACACAAGCTGCGCAGTCAACCATGTCGTCGCCATCCCAGAAATCTTCGACAGTAAGCTAACCACGAATATCAGCCCTGGAGCAGAAAGGGCCAGCAGGAACTGGGTTGTTGCAATCGTGCGGTAGGGTGGTCTATCGCTCGGACGAATGCGGCGGATGCCCAGCCAACTTCCGAAGGCAATGCCCGCCATGCACATCGCGACGAGAACCGTCAGTTGATGGTAAACGTAACCGTAGATGGACTGGAATGCCAGCAATAGAAAAATCTGCAGAGTCATCAGTGTGAATCCGGTCGCGGCCACACAGCACGCTGCGGCAGAACGTGCGCGTTTGTCGCGAGCGGACACAAATGTTAGAAGAACCGCCACCAACAATAAGATAAGCAAGATCGCCTCGATGACAATGGTGGAAGCGACGTGCGCGGCGGCCCGGAACCAGCGGGAATAGCCTAACTTGAACTGCGTGCTCCATAGCACAACGTCGAAGTAATAGGCGATCGGTCCGAAATCGCGATTGATGGGCGTCGAGGTCAGCGGCCGCAGTTGTTCGCGAACCTGCTCCATGCGATCAGGCATCATGCGGAATGGGATGAAATATTCGCGAACATACTGCGTCTTCAGATTCCGCTCCTGCAATCTTGCAATGAGCGTTTGGGGGTTGTCCGTCAGAACATCGGCTCGCGTAGCAGCGAAGAAGTGGATCGTTTCACCGGGGACGGCGACGATGTAAGGGAAGACTTTCTGCAAGGTATGGTGAATGCAGCGCAGGAATTCCGCCAGGTCGGGGCTGATGTAATCCTCCGACGAGCGCAGTTGCAGGGCGAGCAGTCCGCCGGATGCGAGGTGATCGCGAGCGGAACGAAAGAACTCAGCGGTGTAGAAGCGGTTCAACTGCGCGGTCTGCGGGTCGGGCACATTCAGAATGATTACGTCGAATGTGTTGTAAGCCGTTCTGAGATAGTACCGGCCATCCGAGTAGTGCATGTGCACCCGAGGATCCGAGATAACGGGAGCGGACTGCACAGGAAAGAAATGCTGCGCCATATCGATGAGCATGGGATCCAGTTCAACGTAGTCGATGCGCTCGACTGTGGGATGCTTCAGCGCTTGGGCGATGCTGCCGTTCAGGCCGCCGCCGATCAGCAGAAGCTGCCTCGGCGCCCGGTGCTCCAATAGCGCGTAATGAACCACCTCTTCAGCGGCGTTCTCGTCCGGCGCGTTGGCAAGGATCACACCGTTCTCATAAATGCTGCGGATGCTGCCGGTTTCCGTCTTACCGGTTTCAATGACAGCCAGGTTGCCGTAAATCGAGTCGCGGGAACCCACCAAACGGAACCCCCGCCACAGGCGTACTTGCGCGGATCTGTCCAACGACGGTGCCACATATATAAGGAAAAGGGTCGCGAAGAGCGCCGCTACCACTGCCACAGCCCCAAGCTGCTTGCGGCTCATCCGGAACAACAAGACTGCTGCCATACACAGGTTCAGGAGGGCGACGACGGTCGCGATCTGGAAGGCCTCAAGAGAGCGCAGCAACACAATACTAGCTAGGATCCCTCCGAAGCCGGAACCAGCGGCTTCCAGCAGGTAAGCCGAGCTGGTAGCAACGCGAGCAGAGACAGCGCACTCCTGTTCGTACATCCGGGTTGCAACCACGAAAAGCGCCCCTGCGACAACGCAAAACAGGCTCAGACATGCCAGGGTTGTAAGCAGCATCGGCACCGGACCGACCAGTTCACCCGGCACTGTCTGAAAAAAAGTTCTTGAGGCGCGCAATGCCCAGATCGTCGGCAGCAGGCTGATGCCGAGCAGACATTCGAGCGCGGCGACCGCCCGCCGAGCGTTGTTCCCGCCCAGTGCAAAACTATCGCTCAGATTGCTACCGGCTGCGGTCCAGAACAGCCAAGTGGCTAACATAATTCCCAGCGAAATCTCGTTGCCGTTGAAGACGACGATGAGCTCCCGCATGAGAACGATCTGGCCGATGACCGCGCTGAATCCGATCAGCGTCAGAGCCGCCCTTACGGCAGACGTCGACTGTTTCTCACACGGCGTTGTGACGGACTGCATAAGTCTGCCACCAAACGAGATTAGAATTTAGTTGTCGCGCAAAAGCAAAGAGGTTAACGCAAGGCCGTTGACCGAAAGGACGGATACGCTGCCAGAACAATGACCAGGCTTCTTGGGAGCAACTTGGATGAGAAAGCTACAGTTTTCTAACATTATATGGAAGCACTTTAACGATCAGTCTTTGCGGCACACCTCAGCATTCGAATTGTGGAGGGGTTTTCTAACGTTCACACAGGAGGCTATCCTTCCGGCATGAAAAAGGTCCCCACCTGCAGGCCGAGTATTCTCTCTGAGCGCATGATACCAGCGAACTGATACCTAGATCTGCTTCAAGTCACTTGTTTTCAGGCGCTGGTGGAGAGTGTCGCATTCTCCGGTAATCTCCGTGTGCAAAGTAGGTTGCTTGCCACTGACCAAGAATCTCGCCGGGGAAAAAGGCGCGATGTTCTTCCATCGAGAGCAACCGGCCGGGACGATTCTTGCGTTGTTTCATACCGAGTTTTTGTGTTATCACGCCATAGGCGTACCACCGCATGTGATCCAAAAGAAGATGGCGCAAGTGGAGGATCGACACTGCCTAATCATGCGGACGTCCTATTGCTAATCCTAGGTTGCCCGCCAGCGTGAGCAGCGAGGTTAGCGGCAACAGGAAGAAGCGTTTCGTTAGTATCCAAGCCTCTTGTCCACAATATTAGAGAGATCTTTTCCACTCCTGAATCTCTCAAGTTGCGCAACGAAGAATCGCATCGCGTTATCGAGCCAGTCCGGCGTGTGATCGGCACAGTGTGGGGACAAAAGGACATTTTCGAATGAATAAAAAGGATGGTGTTCTGGTAGAGGTTCTTGATCAAATACGTCCAGGGCAACTCCTCTAATTCTATTTTCTGAAAGTGCCTTGGTCATTGCCCGCTCGTCGATAGTCGGGCCGCGGCCGACATTGATCACCACCGCGTTCTTCTTCATGACAGCGAATTCGGCGTCTGCAATTAAACCTCGAGTCTGCTCGGTCAATGGCACCGCTAACACTACATAATCACACCGTGAAAGCATGTCCAGGAGGCCCTCAGGTCCATACACGTGGTCGATCAGCAGATCCTCTTGAGTCTGTCGGGGAACACGCTGTCTGAGTGCTAGTACCTTCATTTCAAGTCCGCGGGCCCGTGCGGCTATCGCCCGTCCAATGCTTCCGTATCCGACGATGCCTAGTATTTGGCCCGAGACCATCGTAACGTCGAACTGTTCCCACACTCCGGCCAACTGATTGCGAATCATGCGACGAAAGTCCTTAGCGAAGTATAGGATTGACGCCACAACAAACTCGCCGAGGGAGGGACTGAAGACACCGCTACCATTTGTGAGGATGACTTCACTTTCGATGAGCTCAGGGAAGAGCGTCTGTTCCAAGCCTGCGGACCGGGAATGGATCCAACGCACGCCGTTTGACATCAAGAACACATCTCGGAGAAGCTCAAGCGAGCTCGACCAATTCAAAATAATCTCTGCATCGCCGCGACTGGCAAAGTCCCGCGCTGAGTCTCCGACCACGATTGTTGCCATTTGCCGCAACTCGGCGAGAAATGGAATGCTCTGATCGCCTGGTGCGGTCAACACGAGGATCGGGCTGTTGTTCATCACTTCGTCCCCTTAGATACTCCATTTGGGCGCGAGAGCCTCTATACTACGTCCGGGATTTTACCCAACGAAAGCAGCAGCATCAGGATTTTTGAAAGTATCGTCGATCGAGTGTCATTGGGAAAGCTAGGTTGGCGATCGCGAAACGTCCGAGGAGTGTTTGGTGAGGTGAGCATGTCATTGACGAGGCGAGAGGTTCTTAGTTTCCTTCCAGCGGTCGGCGTCGCAATTCCCCGGTTCGCTGCCCAGGACGATTCACTACCATCAGCAACCTTTCCATTCGATGACGTGCCCGTTCAAGACTCAGACCACACACGGGTTCGGAAAATCATCAAAGGCAAGCTGGCTACCGGTGAGCATTTCGAAGCGCACGAGACGACTCTACCTCCAAATGGGTATCCGCACCCGCCGCACCATCACCTTCACTCGGAGATGTGGCTTATCCGCGAAGGAACAGTCGAACTTACGATCAATGGCACTAGCCATCGTCTCGGTGCAGGAGGGGTGGGCTTCGTTCACTCGAACGAAGAGCATGGCATCAAGAACGTCGGTACTGGCCCAGCAACCTACTACGTTGTCGCTATCGGTCCTGGGGCAGACAGTTGATGATGATCCGCAATATTCCGAGATAGATGACAGCCGGCAGGCTCTCCTAAATGGCCCTCATCTCATCGCGCATCTCGCGAGCTGTCAACATCGAAGATCTGTGCGAGCTGGCACGTCGCCGTCTACCGAGAATTGTTTTCAACTACATCGATGGAGGTGCAGAAGCGGAATGGACACTTCGCGAAAATCGTCGAGCCTTTGACGCAGTCACGTTTCGACCGAGTCAAGCTATTGCCGTGCCAACGTGCGATTTGCGAACTCGAGTGCTTGGTACGGACCTGTCCATGCCGCTGCTTCTGGCCCCCGTGGGTTATCTGCGTGTCATGCATCCCGGTGGCGAAATCGCTGCTGCCAGAGCGGCCAGCAAAGCTGGCGTGGGCATGATTCTGTCAACGGTTTCTGGCCATCGGCTGGAGGACGTGAAGACTGCGTCTACCGGGCAGGTTTGGTATCAGCTCTATCTCACAGGTGGCCGCGCAGCTGCAGAGAATGCAATGCGCCGAGCCATCGATGTGGGTTACACAGTTCTGGTGATTACGATTGATTCGACCGTCATCGGACATCGCGAGCGCGAGTCGCGTGACGGGATGGAGCAGTTCCTGCGTGGGAATCTGTGGTCAAAGATACCTTTTGTGTCGGACATTCTCACCCATCCACGCTGGTTGGCGCGCTTCCTTCTAGACGGCGGTCTTCCCGACATGCCTAATATTGTCACCCCTGAAAGGGGTGTACTTCGGGTTCGCGACGCTCACACTGCGATGAAGCGCCAAGCATTCAGTTGGAGCGACATGCCGTGGATTCGCGCGCTCTGGAAAGGACCGATCGTCATCAAGGGCGTTCTCACCGCAGAGGATGCGAGACGGTCGCTCGACCATGGTGCTGCTGCCGTGGTTGTTTCCAATCACGGAGGCCGCCAACTTGACGGCGTCCCGGCGAGCCTGCAAGTTCTGCCGGAAGTCGTTGAAGAAGTCAAAGATCGCGCGGAAGTCCTGATGGATAGCGGCATTCGTCGCGGGTCAGACATCGTCAAAGCAATTTGCCTCGGTGCTCGCGCCGTGCTTTGCGGACGATCGTACGCCTACGGACTCGCCGCAGCTGGCGAACCGGGTGTTACACGGTCGATCGAGATGCTACGAAATGATTTGGAGAGGTGTCTCAAGTTGTTGGGATGCCCTTCTGTGAACGCTCTAACCCGATCCTATGTGAGCGTGGCGCCCCACCGTTGAACAATTGGCCTAAGAGCTGTGTGTCTTCAGATCCCCGACAACGAACCAGTAGGCAAGTACACCTGCTAAAAGAATGATCGAGGCGAGTTGAAACCCTGGAACATACGAGCCCCGGGATGTAATCAAGAATCCTACCGCGAGCGGCGCTGCGATGCCGGCGAGGTTTCCTGCGAAATTTTCCGCTCCAGTCCAGACCCCCACTGCTTCCGGAGGCGCGCACGACTGAAGAATCGCCAGAAGATTCCCGGTTGCAAGCCCGACTAGAGAGGCTGCAATCAATAACCCTATCGCTACACCTGTATGGACGCTGTGCATCGCCGCTATGAGAAAGATCCCCATGCTGAAAGCGACCGTTACGATCCCTTTCCGAGTAGCCGTTTCGTTCCAGCCATGGCGGATCAGGCTATCGGCGATCCATCCGCCAAGTGGTTCGGCAATCCCAAATGTAAAGAAAGCAAGCGAAGCATAAAATCCGGCTTGCACGATGTTGAGCTGGCGCACTGTTACCAGATAGTCGGGCAGCCAAGTCACCAGCACATACCAGTAGTAATCAAAACAAAAAAATCCCAGGCATATGCCGATCAAGTTGCGATTGAGCAAAGTGCGCGCCGCGGAACTCGACGCGTCAGATGTTGCCGCGTTCGGTCTCGCCGCTCGCAGACGGCGCGGGAAAACCCAAAACCATGGTGCCAGCCAGAGGAGCGCCGTGAAACCTAAAATCAGGAAAGTGCGTCGCCAGCCAACATGAACTAAGAGCCAGGGAACAAGCATGCCTTCCAAGACGAGGCCGGTTCGAGTCCCGAAATCGAAGAGTCCAGAGGGCAGACCACGTTCTTTCGGCGAGAACAGCAAGCTGACGATTTTGGTCCCTCCAGGCAGATAAATGGATTCTCCAATGCCAAGCAGCATCCGGAATGCGAGTAAAGCCGTGAAGCTTCTGGCCAGACCCGTGAACCCTTGAGCAAATGACCAAACGATGAACGCTCCAGCGTAGAGCCAGCGCAAATTGAAACGGTCTGCTGCCCAACCGATTGGAATTTGCATCAGCGCATATGACCAGAAAAAGGAAGACAGCAGCAGGCCCTTGCTTTGCGCCGTGAGCTGGAAATCCTTCGAGATGACAGGCAGAGCGAATGAAAGCGCCGCGCGGTCCAGGTAGTTGATTAACGATGCAGCAAAAAGCAAACTGATAATTGACCAGCGGCGATTATCGAAAAGGTTCCTGGCGTCCATTTTCTGCGAGGCCACTCAGAGACGGGGACAGGATAGACCAAACTGCAGCATTCCAACGAATACTCCAAAGCGGATCACCCTCTAGCCAGAGTGAAGTTCCTTATCAGTCAGCAACAACCCAAGCCTAGACTCGCGGCCACCCCGTTACCCGAAACCGCAGACTATGCTTGCTACAGTCAATTCTGAATGCATTCAAGCGATTTCGTTGACAGCCCCCACCCCTATGGATACAATATCCCGACTTTCTGTCCGATCCTTCCGACCTGAAGCCTTGGACTGACCGTCGCCGTGAATCCCGCTGTGAGGACGATGCCGGTTTCGTGTTTGGGAGAGGCTATTCCGACCAGGCTTTCAGTGATAATTTCACGGATCCCAACAATAACATCAACCGGAACAATAATTACCTCAATCTCGATGCCACTTATGTCTTCAAGATTGACGGAATCTACGAATTGCCTTGGAAACTAGGTACCAGTGTCAATTTCCAGCACTATACAGGTTTTCCACTTCAACCGACGGAGACGTTCAATGTGCCGAACGGACAAGGAGTGGATGTCGGAGAATCGGTCATCCTTCAACCGGCTGGAGCCCAGCGTTTTCCCAGCGTGAATATGTTGAACCTGAGGCTTTCCCGCGAGTTTGTGATCAGAGATCGCTGGCACGTCATTCCAACGGCGGATTTCTTTAATGTAACCAACGCGCAGACCGTAATCGGTGAAGTCACATCCTATGGTTCCAGCTATTTGTTTCCTTATTCCACCATCAACCCTTAACGCTACGCGCTTTGGATTGCGGGTTACGTTCTAGTAGCTTGTTCAGTTGGTTGCGGGTGGATCCGTAATTGGCGGGTCGGGAACTTTCTGCACCCTATCTGCTCGATTCTTGCCCCTGAACTCTCTTCTCAAAACTGTCTAGGAGGCCCCCATGCAACTGGCCAGAAGAACGATCAGGTTCACTGTCGGTATCGCCGTGATGCTAGCGGAATTCGGCTTGGGACAAGTGATGGCCAAAACCGTGCCCTTGACGATCGAGCAACTGATCGATATCAAGCATCCATCCAACCCGATCTGGGCGCCGAACGGTAAATACGTCGTGTTCATTTGGGACCGCGCCGGTGTTTCGAATCTCTATTTAGCCAGTTCCACCGGCGGCGGTCAGCCGGTCCCACTGACTTCTTTTCCAGAAGGAGGTGTGGAAAAGGTCTTCTGGAGTCAGGACTCGCAGACAGTCTACTTCGCTCGCGGTGGCGACCTGTGGCAGGTTGCCGTGTCCGGAGGTGCGCCGAAAACAGTTTGGACCGCTCCCATTGGTGAGTCCGAAGTTGTCCCCTCGCCGGATGGCGCACGCGTCGCATTTGTGTGTTCGAATCGTGCAGCGGATGAAGAGAGTTCACGACACAGCGAACTGATCGTACGTTCGCTAGCCGACACCAGCGAAACTGCGATTGCCAGCGATGAGGTCAGCATCCATGACATCGTTTGGTCACCAGATGGTAGTTCGCTTGCGTACACAGCGGGCGCGAAGGTCATTCATCACGATGAAGCCCCTTCCTACTCGGGCGCAAAGATCATTTATCGCGCCTCGGAGTACACGCCCGGACAAATCTATGCGCTCCGGCTCGGCGGCAGCCAGCCCGTGGCCATCGGCACTGCGGCGGAATATGGCGGTCTCGCTTGGCTCGACAATAGCCATCTCGTTTTCGATCACGTTTCAAATAACTTCAAGACGTACACAATCTACGTTGCTGACGCATCCGGCGGCCCGCTGCGCTCCGTCTACGAAATTACGGAGAAGGACTTTTGGAGCATTCCTGATTGGGGCGAGGCGGGTGCGCAGCCCTGGCCTTCACCAGACGGTAAGTGGATCGCCTTCCTCAGTGACCGCGATGGATGGGATCATTTATATGTAGTGTCGGCTTCAGGTGGAGAAGCCACTCAGGTCACAAAAGGGCACTTCGAAGCTTGGCGGCCAGCTTGGTCGCATGACAGTACGCGCATTGCGTTTGATGCCAACGAGGCAGATCGCCCGGGAGACCGGCAAATCGGCATTGCGGCCATCGGCAGCGATCCGGCTCATGCCGTAATCACCTATATAACCGGAGGCAACGGCACCAACATAGAACCCCACTGGTCGGCAGACGACAAACGGCTTGTGTACCAGCACACTGATACCCGCAACAGCGCGGATTTCTTTGTCGACGAAGCAAAGGCGAACGCGAAAGCGGTACGCCTTTCGGACTCGATGCCCGCCAGCATTGATAAATCACAATTCGTCGAGCCGCAATTCGTTCACTTTCCAGGTCCAGACGGCAAGACTGTGCCGGGATGGCTCTTCATCCCTCCCAATCTCGACCGTTCAAAAAAATATCCTGCCATCATCTGGGTCCACGGCGACGGCGTGAATCAGAATTACGACGGCTGGCACGTGCAACGAAACTACGCCGTCTATTACAGCTTTCACCAATATTTGCTGCAGCAGGGGTATATCGTCTTCGCTCCCGATTATCGTGGGAGCATTGGGTATGGGCGAGATTGGCGCAACGGCGTTTACATGGACGTGGGCGGGAAGGACGCCAAAGATGCCTGGATGTCCGCCAATTTTCTAAAAACTCTCCCTTACGTCGATGCCGATCGCATCGGGATTTGGGGACTTAGTTATGGTGGTTTCTTCACATTGATTGCCATGACCGACCAACCCACCCTATTCAAGGCTGGTGTCGACGTCGCTGGCGTGGTGGATTATGTCATGTATTATTCGGACCCTTATCACGGTGACTGGACCGAGAGCCGCATCGGGCGCCCGGAACAAAATCCACAAGTCTATGCCCAGGCCTCGCCAATTTCGCACATCGATCGACTGGCGCGCCCGCTGCTAGTGCTACACGGCACGGCTGACGTCAACGTTCCCTATCTCGAATCTGTCTGGCTCATTGACGAAGCGCTCAAGAAGAACAAAGGGGCTCTGCTTTCTTACATGATGTATCCAGGCGAATTTCATTACTTCACACGCGCGCACGTCCTCGACGATGCATGGCATCGTGTCGATGACTTCTTCGGTTTCCACTTGCAGGGCAGAATTAATCGGCGACCGCAAAGCAACTAAACTCGGCCGTGCAGCGTTAGCGTTCCGAACCCATTGTCAATTACCCTTGCCTGTGCTTGGGCTAACGGTTAGGGTCAATGCGCCGAAGTCGCCTAGACTGCGATTGAAAGCCGGAATATCTTCTCTTACGAAATTGCGGAACTCCGTGTCTACGTCGGTCATCTGGCTCTCGAAAGTCTTCAGCAACTCCAATTGAGTGTCGGTCGGAGCGAAATCGGCACCGCCTGCGACATCTCCGCCACCCGTTCCGACTTCTGCGTTGAGCCAGATCAGGTTCAGATACAGCTGATATGGTTCCACGAAGTATTTGTCATCACTATTAAGCAGGGCCTGCGAAACAAGCTTGTGCTCAATTGACAGCAGTTTCTTGTCAAGAGCCTCGGCGGAGTTGAGGAGATCGGCTTTGCGCTTCGTCTCCGCCTCGCTAAGAACCTGGGGCGGAGCGGGTTCGAACTTCGGACCTTCGTATTCGTTTTCTTCGTCCGTAGGAGCTTCTTTGTTTTCTTCTTCTTTTTTCTTGGCCGGACGTAGCATGGCTTTTACGTCTTCCAGTTGCTTTCGCACCCACTCAATTCGGTTCACGGTATCTGATATGTGGCTGATGTCGTCGCGGATGGCGAGTAGCGTCTTCAGTGATTGCTCGATATCCGCATCGGAGGCTGTAATGCGCCGATCTCGCGCAACTGTCAACGGCTGCGAGAAGGATTGGCCCTCAACTTTCAAGCGGACAACGTACTTGCCCGGCGCAACAATGGGTCCTCCTTCGGCAGGCTTCGATCCCCAGTGTGTGATTGGCCGCGAATCAGAGTCCCGAAAGCGTGGTTCTTCCCAAATGTGGGGGTTGTCTGGTGCCACCGTCCGCAGCGCAACCAGTCGTGGAGAGTCATGCCGAAGATCCCATTGCACGCGGTTAATCCCAACACGCGCCCTGGTCTCAAGCTTTCGGATTACTTTACCTTCGGAATCGAGGATGTCGAGTTGGATCGGATCCTTCGGCGCGGTCTTTAGTGAGAAGTTGAGCATTGCTTTGCCGCCGCGGGTAAAGCGATAGGTCGCGCGCGGCTCGAATAGCACGACCGCGGAGTCGGAGTGAGTTTTTGCCATCTGCTCCAGCGGCGTGATGTCATCGAGAATGTAGAGTCCCCGTCCATAAGTGGAGACGACGAGATCGTGAAAGTTCTTCTGCACCACAGCCCAAGTTACTGGAGAATGTGGTAATCCAGCATCGAGCGCGGACCAGTGTCCGCCGTCGTCGGGTGAGTAGAAAAGCCCATTGCCTGTGCCGGCAAAGAGCAGTCCTGCGCAGTTTGGATCTTCGGCGATCGTCCGGACATAGGAGAGTTCGTGCCTCGGCAACTCATTGCTGATCTTCTTCCATGTCTTCCCCATGTCTGTGGTTTTGTAGATAAAAGGATCTCGATCATCCATCAGATGGAAATCGACGCTCACATAGGCGGTACCTGCTTCAAAGCTGGAAGGCGCTATGCTCGTAATGGTGCCCCACGGCGGGAGTCCGTTAACGTTCTTGGTGACGTTGACCCATTGACCACGATCGTCGGTATGCCAAATCTGTCCGTCGTTGGTCCCGGCCCAGATGAGTCCTTTCTGCACAGGTGACGGAGCGATCGCGAATACCACTTCTCCGTAAAACTGGCCGAGATTATCGCCTACGATTCCTCCCGATGGAACGATCCGCGAGGCATCCTGTGTGGAAAGATCCGGGCTGATGACCGACCAACTCTGTCCGCCATCGCTGGTTTTGAAAATGACCTGGCAGCCGTAGTAGACCGTGTTGTGATCGAACGGATCGATGGCCAGCGGAGAGGTCCAATGGCAGCGATACTTAATTTCGTTGGGCGGTGAGTCCAGGGTCATCATCCAGGGACTGACGGAGCGGGCGTGTTTGATCCGCGCATCCCAGCGAGTCACTTTGTTGCCATAACACGTCGCCCAGACGATGTTTGGGTCGGTTATATCTGGAATTGTAAATCCGGATTCACAGCCTCCCATGCCGTGATCCCAACCGGTTTCGTTTCCATCAATGGGCACGCTCGGACCTCGCATGTTTCCGTCGTCCTGCATGTTGCTGTAGAAGTAATACGGAACCTGATTGTCGACAGCGACGTGATACATCTGGCCAATCGGCAGTTTCACGCGATGCAATCCGCGGCCGTGCACGGTTGTGATGCTCATCCCGCCATCGTCGGTGATGACAAAACGGTCGGGATTCTGAGGATCAATCCAGATGTCGTGCGTGTCTCCTCCCCAGGGAACCTCCTTGAAGTTCTCCCCGCCGTCCAGCGAGCGATGGAAAGAACTGTTGGAGACGTAAACCTCGTTTTCGTTCCCTGTTGAAACCGCGATCCGAATGTAATAGCCAGCCCGTCCGATCAGCGCACGCTGGTAGTTGACTGCCTTCCAGTGTTCTCCTCCATCGTCGGAACGCCAGAGTGAACCTTGTTCCGTTGTCTGGATCAGAGCGAAGACGCGGCGGGAATTTGTGGGTGCGACTGCGACGTCGATTTTCCCAAGGGGCACGTGAGGCAGGCCGTGTTCCTCAAGGTGCGTCCATTTCGTTCCACCATCATGGGAAACGTATAGACCACTACCTGGACCGCCACTGAATTCGCCATAGGTATGCATCTCTGCTTGCCACATTCCGGCAAACAACGTGTGTGGGTTGTGCGGATCCATAGTCAGACCCGAGCAGCCCACATTGTCACCGGCGAAGAGAACTCGCTCCCAATGCTGACCGCCATCCGTGGTTCGGAAGACGCCCCGCTCCGATTGAGGCCCAGTCATGCGGCCTAACACGCAGGCGAAAACGATGTCCGCATTGGATGGATGAATCACGATGCGTCCGATTCTTCCGCTGTGTTCGAGACCCATGTTGGTCCATGTTTTGCCAGCATCAACGGACTTGTAAATCCCGTTTCCCATAACGTCGATATCGCGAATCGCCCAGGCCTCACCTGTTCCAGCCCATACCGTGCTGGGATCGGAGTGCGCCACCGCGAGAGATCCGATAGCGGCCGCCGGCTGTTTATCGAAAACCGGCTTCCAGGCATTTCCGCCATCGGTTGACTTCCACACTCCGCCCGATGCGGCTCCGGCGTAGTAGGTAGTTGGGTCTCCCGGGATTCCTGCGATCGCAGAGATACGATTTCCAGTCTTTGGTCCGACGAAACGAAACCTCAGTTGGCCTTCCTCATCGGAATCCGACTGCTGTGCGGTCACCAGGATTGGACTGATGGTCCATATGAAGACCAGACAGATGAGGACAGGGCGAATGATACAGACGATTCCTGTTTTGTAGCGAATGGCGTCTTTGATTTCAGTTCGTTTTGGGTTCATAGGTTCATTTGTCAACAGGATGCGTTTACTGGCTTCGAAAAATTCCGACAGGCTTATAGCGCCGGCATTGAGCAGCCAACAAACGACATTTCCTACCATCAAATTCTTTTCGCGGCGATTAAGGTTACATATTGTATGTAATATCCATTCAGCTTTCCAGCGGTATCAGTCAGGTCGCCTCGCCCCCCACTGGGGAGATTATGTCCGAGGGTGCAACTTTGCGAGCCATAGAGATTTCCCCCTGGCTCGCAAAAAGGGACACACATCCCGCACACCCGATCGTGAAAGGAGGTATTCATCAGTTGATTGAAGAGAAGATGACTAATTGGCCATCACTCGACTAACAGCTTTAGACCGAGATTGTCATTCGATCCGGTGATACCGGCAACTGATACCGAGTCCTGCGTGCAAGTTATTTGTTAGCAGCTACTGCCGGTCAGAGGGCAGTATCCTTCCTCCGAGGCCACGCCGAAGGATGTCGCCAGGGCTGGCGAAAACGCTGTCTTTCCTTCGAGAATCAGGATCCGCGAATGACAGCGACGTCTTCTTCAGCTGCCCAACTGTGTAAGTCCCTTCCAGTGAGCGCGAAAGCCATCATCGAAGGAAACTGATCTGGAGTACAGGCAAACACGGGACACCCAACGCTTGCGATTGCTTCGGCATGTTTCGCTTCATAAGCTGGATGGCCTGAATCCGACAGCGCGAGCAGCACGATGAGGTTCACGCCGCGTTGCTTTATAGCGGCGGCACGGGCAAGCATCGAAGCTGCATCTCCTCCCTCGTACAAATCGGTTATGAGCACGAGATGCGTCTGCGTCGGG
Organism: Terriglobia bacterium; assembly: GCA_020073385.1. GTDB lineage: Bacteria > Acidobacteriota > Terriglobia > Terriglobales > Acidobacteriaceae > Sulfotelmatobacter. The sequence goes on from JAIQFH010000064.1 coordinate 27,849, forward strand.
TTCTCGATCTGCTTTTCGCGATAGGCCAGCGCCGCGTTGATTATCTGTCCCGCCGCCTAATTGGACTCCGAAAAGCACCTCCACCGGGTCCGCCAGTTGATCGGTCAGGTCCACGATCGATGTGTCGAAGCAGATGAGCTCCGTCGACAGTCCCGGGATCGATGCCATGACGGCTGCGAAAATCGATGAGTACACGACCGAGGTGGCCATCGATCCAGACTGATCGACACACAAGACGACATGATCGAGCTGCGCGCGGGACTTCGTGTGGCGCGTGTGTCCCACTAGCGTCTCTGGAACGACCGTGCCATGCTGCGGTTGGTAATGGCGCAGATTTCCGCGGATTGTTCGAGGCCAGTCGATGTCCGCATGTCGAGGTCTCCGAGTGCGCTGGGAGCGGTTCAGCGCGCCTCTCAGAGTCTCACGCGTATTGTGTTCAAGCCTGCGCATGAGGTCGTCCACAACTTTGCGAACTACCTGTCGCGCGGTTTCCAGGGTCTTGCCTGGAATTGCAGCACGCAAGGAGATGAGGTCGGCGACGAGATGGACATCGGCCTCCAACGTCGAAAGGAATTCCGGTTCGAGCATCAGAGCCTTTAAGCTCAGTCGCTCGAATGCATCTTTCTGGACGATTTGAACGACGGGAGTCGGGAAGAACTCGCGAATGTCGCCGAGCCATTTTGCGACGCGCGGAGAGGACGCGCCCAGCCCACCCCGGCGCTTCTCAGTTCCAGTGTCATACAGCGCTGATAGAGCGGCGTTAAGTCGGCGGTCACGATCCGAGAGCTCGTTTTGTTCATCATCGACGCCAAGGGCGAGTTGCCAGCGCCGCAAGCGCTCTTTTTGAGAGATCATGCGGGCTCTCCAAGGCCGAGGATTTTATAGAGCAATGGCAACGCCGCTTCGAAGGCAGGATTAGAGTCCGTTGCGGAGTGCGAAGCCGCCGCTGTGCTTTGTTGGCGCCCGCGCTGAACTTTCTCGAGCACGCGACGGCGTGCTACGGTATCGAAGCTCGACATGCTTCGCCGCAGGAGCGGAAGCGAATCCGTGAAGTCCGTTTCACTGAGCTCACAGAGCCAGGCGTCAAGTAATTGCAGCAGCGCTTCGTCTTGCAGGAGTACCTCCGATCCGCCGCGCAGAAAACCTTCAAGAAATGCGCCCGATTCTTTTGGTTGCCGTGAGCCCGTGTGCCGCGCAAACTCGGCTGCAACCTTGTCCAGTTCCCAGGCACTCACGTCGTGCAGCCGACGAAGGCTCAGCCCCGCAATCGACGGCGTGACCTGGTCGTCACTTACGATCCTGCCCAACTCCTCTCGCCACGAAGAGGTGAGCGCGTCATCGCTAAACAAGCGTAACGCCTCATCGTAGCCTTCCATCGCGGAAATGTGTGCGGCAGCGGTCTCTTCGTCCAGTCCGCGCGAGCCCATTCGAACGCCGGCATTGATCTCCACACTGATCGACAGGATCAACGAGCGAAGCGCATCTTCCGGCAGCCGCCGAGCTGTGCCGTAACGAAGCACCCGCACCAAGGGCGAAACCGCCTTCATCAGGTCAGTGATGTCGCTAGAGCTTACCGCCACCGCCTGAAGTTGCTCGATGCACGAAGCCGCCGTCTCCGGCAGGTCCGCCACAAGAGCGCTCTGGATAAGAGTGGCGAGCTCAGTGATCGAAGTTGTCTGGCCCGCTTTCTTGAGGGTTGCATTCGCGGCCGCCTGTTCGATGGTGACACCATAAACCAGCGCCTCCGCCAGATGGACTGAGTACCAAGGCTCCCATTCGATCACCCAAACTTCACGGAAGGTGCCCCGGCCCGCCTGAGCATCCGTCAACTTTCCGGGGGCGACGAGTTGCCGCCACTGCAGCCCGCCAGGAACAAACACGCGAACACGATGACGCCCAGCAGCACCCGTGGAATCCCGCTGCGAACAAGAGACCTCACTTTCTCGGTGGGGCGAACCGTCGCTCCTAGGTGTTGACGAGCGATGCGGCAAGCTGAAGGCAAACTACGCACAACTGCTTCTTGCATGAACTTTTCCTCTTCGTCGACCTGTACACGGATCGGCGCGGCAGAGCGACAGAGCTCGCACAAGCCAAACGGCGAGTCAGGAAATTGTGTTCTTGGCTCTATGTTGCTTGGGGGAAGCTACTTCATCGCCACTCCGTGGGGACGTGCGGGACCTGTGGGGAAGGCGGTATTGAAATCGAGATTGAACCGGGGATCGAGCTCCAGATGGTCTTTGTACACTTTGACAACGTGAACCTTGTGGTCACCCTCGAAGTGGACCTTGCCGAAGTCGTCCTCATTCAGGAAGTAGTCGGTGACTACTAACCTTTTGTCATCGTCAGTGAGAGCGATGGCATGCGGCCCCGCGTCGAGACCCAGATTCACAATTCCGATTTGGAAAGGCGCTTCCGGGTGGCTGACATCTAGCATCCCCACCTGGCCCGCCTGGAAAGAAGCAAATAGAAGACGGTCGCCGCTTTTGGGCATCGCTAGAAGTTGAGTCATGCCTCCGCGCACAGGAACTTCAACATGTGGAACGATGTTTTCGCAGTCGAACACGGATACCGCCGTCCCATCTTGAGTGTTTACCAGGTACACCAACCCGTCGAACATGCCGGCGGTGAATGCACGGCCCTGTGGATCACCGGGGATCAGTTTCACATCCATCGTGCCGATCGCATCCGGCATCTGAATCGTGCGGACAATCCGCCGTTCCTTTAGATCCCACACCCGAATCGAACCCCGAAGCATGGGATCGCCGGGCATCGTGTTCAGCGAACTCGACGGCATCATGAAGTCAGAAGTAACCATCAAGTTCAACTCTGGACGCGCGGAAACACCATGCGGATTAAAGCCGTCCTGTGGAGGGCGAGAGGGCCATTCGTGGACGAAGTGCAGTTCTTTGTCGAACTCGGCAACTCGACCCGGTTCTCCACCGCTGTGCGACCCCATTTGCGTGATCAAAAATCCGCCCTTCTCCAGAGGCAGAAAGTCATCAGTGATGCTGGACTTAGATGTCGAGGTAGAAAACAAAAACTTGGGATAACGCTCGTCGCTGACGTCAAAAAAGAAGATGCCGTTCTGTCCGCGGAGGAGGCTCAGCAGGCCACCGCAGCCCAGGACCTTCTTATCAGCCGAGAGGTGACAATGGTGGGCTTCGTTGCTGATGTTGCCAGGTGGTGGAACGGGTACGGTGCGGATGACCTTGCCATAATCCTTCGACTCCTCATCGAAATCGATGACCGCCAAGAAATCCGGTCCTACACGCGCCTGGTCTCCCGCCCAGACATAGAGTGTCTTGGCCCGCTCGTTTCGTCCGTCGTTTCGGTCATTCGCAAACGATGCACCCGCCGCCATCACCATGAGCAGAGCCCACACGGCGCCAGAAAAATAGCAATCAAACCTCTTCATATAGCTCCTATTGCCGCCTCCAGGGCAGACGACATCTACGGTTCCGAGTCAGAGCGCTCGAGTTGCTGGGTGCGATCGCTCCTTCAGCAGCTCGGCACAAAAGAAAGCAAGCGGCCCGTGCGTTCACTTCTAGGGAAATTGGTGCTCACAATCGAGAGATCGCCCCACACAACTCGCCCACGGACACTAATCGCCCGAAACGAGCGGTAGCGTCAATTCCTCAGAGATTCCCTTTCGGTGGAATTTCGATTCCCTGCAGTTTCCGGGCCTGGTAACGCTCGGAGGCTTGGTGTCACAATTTAGTAAGAGAATAGGCTGGCGCCAGCAATAGTCCGAAGTATCAATCAGTTAGCTCATCGTGGATCAGGAGTGTTCGGGCGAGTGGGACAGTGATAGACTTTTTAACCATTCTGGGACGTGGTGTATGGAGAGTTACCTTGCTGAAAAAACCTTCTACCGTTTTGGCGCGTTTGAGTTGAATGCGCAGACCGGCGAGTTATCGAACAACGGCAAGAAGCTGCAACTACGGGATCAACCACTCAGATTGCTACTTACCCTCCTTGAGGTGCCTGGAGAACTCGTGCTCCGGGAGGCATTGGTTCGGCGACTGTGGCCAGAAGGCACTTTTGTCGATTTCGACCGTGGCCTGAATAAAGCGGTTTTGCATCTCCGTGAGGCCCTGGGCGACTCGGCCGAGCATCCCCAGTATATTGAGACCCTCCCGCGCAAAGGGTATCGCTTTATCGCGACGGTGATGCCGGACGTGCAGGAGATCCCGACCGATCCAATGTCCGATACACAAAACAGGGCACATTTCCTTTTTTGGACGCTAGCATTGATGGCCATCTTGGCAGCGGCGGTTGCTCTGAACATCAGCGGCGCGCGAACCTGGATTGGCAATCGCTTCTATTCCAACTCGCAGATCAGTGCCCTCGCTGTTCTTCCACTGGAAAACCTCTCCGGCGACCCGGAACAAGAGTATTTCGCCGATGGCATGACGGACGAACTTATCACCAATCTCGCCAAGATGGCTCCAGTCCGAGTCGTGTCACGGACATCGGTGATGCATTACAAGGGCAGCCGCAAAACCCTAATGCAGATCGCCCATGAACTCCATGTGGACGCTGTGGTAGAGGGAACGGTTCAGCGCTCAGGCGACCGCGTCCGCGTCACCGCACAGTTGATCCAAACTTCGACGGACTCCCACCTGTGGGCGGAGAGTTATGAAGAGGACCTGAGAGGGATTCTCGATCTGCAAAGGAGTGTTGCTACAGATATCGCGCGGCAGGTGAATACGATGATCAAGCCGCTGCGTTCGACGCGACCGGTTGATCCAGCAGCCTATGTCGCCTATCTTAAGGGTCGTTTCGAGTTTTACCGGTACACGAAGGAAGGATGGCAGAAGGCGATCGAGTACTTCAGCGAAGCAATCCAACGTGACCCTGACTTTGCTCCTGCCCATGTTGGCTTGTCCGCTTCCTATCTCGCGGGCGTAGGCTGGGAGGCCCTGCCGCCGGAAGAGTCGCCCAAAGGAAAGGCGGAGGCCGAAAAGGCGCTGAAACTCGACGATCAATTGGCGAGTGCCCACTTCGTCATGGCGGGAGCTTATTCCCAGGAGTGGAGGTGGCTAGATGCGGAGAAGGAGTATCAACGCGGCATAGAATTGGATCCGAACGATGCACTCGGGCGGCAATGGTACAGCAATTATCTCTTAACTGTAGGCCGCTTTCAGGAAGCCATCGCTCAACAGGAACGCGCGCGAACCACCGATCCGTTCTCGCCGTTAATAAATACGAATCTGGCGAAGGCCTATTACTATGCGCGCCAGTTCGATCGTGCGGCTGCTCAGGCAAAGGATACGCTGAAAATCGATCCGACTTATCCGGCAGCGTGGGCATTTTTGGAGCGCGCCTATCGCCATATGGGAATGGCCGATCCGGCCGTCAGCGCGCGCCTCGCAGCGCATCTGGAAGAGGCGCAAACCATTCGGATGGCATACCGCCAATCTGGAATGCCCGGTGTGCTTCGAATAGAGGCGGAATCGTACAAAAAAGCCGGAGCGATCTTTGAATCTGCCCGTTGCTACGCGCAGGTTGGAGAAAAAGAGCAGATGTTCATTTTGTTGGATGACCACTTCCGACGGCACTATCCGGGCCTGTCTCGGCTGAAGGTCGACCCAGATTTTGATCCGGTTCGATCAGACCCGCATTTCCAGGACCTGCTACGACGGGTGGCGCTTCCCTGATCGCCCTTTTCCGAAGCGCGCATCGGTTGTTTTCCAGGCGCCCTACTGGGGACGCAATCGAGCCCTCATGCTCGAGCTTGAGCAGTAGGGGATAAAACGTGCCCTGGTTGACCGCCAGAAGGTCTCCGCTTAGTCTGCTCGATGCGCCAGGCAATTCCCCAGCCGTGTTGAAGTCTGTAAGCTTGGGCAGCCCCAAACTTTGTTCGGCGCTCCAGACGCGAGACACACCGACCTGGGTCTGCAAAATTCCTCCTTTGCCGATCGAAAAACTGATTTCCAATCAATCGCTTTTAGCTTAACGGCACGCACCTGGGCCTTGCAAAACTGCATGGTGCTCATTCCAAAGAGGAAGCACGCCCCTGCGAGTGGGCAAGGATGTCCCTGAAGAATTCTAAGTAACTTATTTATTTTGAATAACATGGCGGAGAGAGTGGGATGCCGAACAAAATCGATCACGAGAATGGAACACAGCTGGCTGGTTTTGAAACGATCTCTACGCATAAAGAAGGCGGCGTTCTGTTCGCGGAAATCGCCGCCCCACCAATGAATCTTCTGGGGCCGGAACTGGTCCGCGATCTGGTCTCTCTCATTCAACAGGCCGAGGCCGATGACTCCGTCCATGTACTCGTGTTCAAGAGTGCCGACCCATTTCCCATGTCGACGTAACTCGCATTGCGGAATATGGCGGGTTGGCAATGAAGCTCACCGGCGAACCTTCGCTCGCGACGGTGTTCCGTTATCTGAGCGCAAGCCGCTTGCTCACAATTGCGCAGATCGAAGGCCGCGTGCGCGGTGTGGGCAGCCAGTTTGTGTTGGCGTGTGACATGCGCTTCGCTGCGCGCGAGTCGGCAATTTTTGGTCAGCCGGAGGCAGGGTTCGGGCTGATCCCCGGCACAGGCGCCGCCCAGCATCTCACCCGACTCATGGGCCGGGGCCAGGCGATCGAGGTGCTGTTGGGCGCGGAGGATTACGACGCGCAGATGGCGGAACGCTACGGCTGGATCAATCGAGCGTTTCCCGCCGCCGAACTCGGCGATTTCGTTCAATCGCTAGCGCATCGGATAGCCAGCTTTCCAGCCTTTGGCCTTTACGTAATCAAGGAGCGGGTCAATGCGGTCACGCTTGCGCCTGCGGACGATTTTCGCCGTGATTCGAGTCTCTTCCTCGACTGTGTGCGGAAGCCAGAAGCACAGAACCGAATCAGAGCCGCGATGAAACGTGGCTTCCAGACCCGAGGAGCGGAAATGGCCCTGCCGCGCATGTTGGATGACTTGGCTGTCTAGGCCTGACAGCAACGGAGAACTTCGGTCAACATAAGGAGGAAAGACGTGACAAATCTAAAGTTCGACAAAGAGAACACAGCACTTCTCGTGATCGATCCGTACAACGACTTCATCTCCGAGGGCGGCAAAACTATGGGATCGCATTAAGGCCGTTGCCGAGGCGAATGACTGCATCGCTCACATGTTGCAGTTGCCGACCACAGCGCGAAAGACAGGCGTGCGGGTTTTCTATGCGATGCATCATCGATACCGGCCAGGAGACTATGAGGCCTGGAAATACACTGCTCCGATTCAGAAGGCAGCCTGGTCGCGAAAAACGTTTGAATATGGAACCTGGGGCGGCGAGTTCCGCCCCGAGTTTGCTCCTCAGCCGGGAGACATCGTGGCTCAGGAGCATTGGTGCTCCAGTGGCTTTGCGAACACCGATCTGGATTTGCAATTCAAAAGGCATGGAATCCAGAGGCTCATTGTGGCCGGTCTTATCGCGCACACATGCGTCGAACCAACCGTGCGTTTTGCGGCTGGGCTGGGCTACGACGTCACTTTGGCGAAGGACGCGACCGCAGATTACTCAGACGAATTCATGCACACCGCACTCGTCAATCTCCCAAACTACGCCGGTGCGATTGTCACAACGCAGGATGGAACTGACGCCCTTTCAAGCAGCCGCCCACTCGCGCAGATCTCGTCCGCCATCGGCGATACGCATGGATGAACCGTATGGGAGGGAGTATGCCAAACTCGGCTTGATGACGGCCGCCCGGAAGTGATGCCGGGCGACAAGTCTGTAATCGGACAAATGAAATCTGGCTGACTCCCTAGCAGTCCGTGGTGAAAGTCTAGCTTCCTGAGAAGAATTAGTTGCATGATCCACAGCCATCGTTCGTAGACTGCGTGCATGGCGATGGGACGACGAGCGAAGCAACGGCAACAGCAAAAACAGTTCTGGGTGGCGCACAACGAGTTGCCGCGGACAGTGGCGCATCCGTTCTACCAGCGCTTGAACCAGGTGCTGGAGGAGCGTGGGTTCGACAGGTTCGTGGAAGA
>JAIQFH010000010.1 GCA_020073385.1 Terriglobia bacterium
GCGCATTCAGGGTGAGCACGGGAAACAGTTGTTGCGGCGGCGGGGAGAGCTGTTGGAACGCAGCTTCGCGCACGCCTATGAGACCGGAGGGATGCGACGCGTGTACTTGCGAGGACGGGAGAATGTTCTCAAGCGCGTACTGATCCACATGGGCGCACTCAACCTGTCGCTGGTGATGCGGCAGTGGCTGGGAAAAGGCACGCCTGGCGGCTGGCAGGGATTCTCGGCCGACGCACCACTGACTGGGCTGCAATTTTGGATTGCGATCCTGGGTGCCATTCAGGAAAGCACATCGCTACCGACGCCCAGATCCCCAGACTGTCCTGCGGTTCGCCACTGTGATTCAACCCGCGGCGCAGTGACAAAAACTACTTCCGCCACGGACTGCTAGGTCTTGCCGAAACGGAATCCGTGTGCACTTTCTATGGCTTGCACAAGCCAGTCAGGTGGATTTCCAGCATCCATGACGTCGGTGCCAGCCGCCGTGCCTGACTGGAGGTTCACGCTTTTGGATGTGGCTTTTGTCGCAGTTTCGCCAAGGGCCTGAAGTAGGCCGTCCGGGGGGGGGCCCGCAGATATTGCGGAGATCACCGCCCCGCTGGTTGTGTTGGTCTGCTCCATCGTGGTCTTCACCGAAGGAGCAGCCTGCTTCTCGTCGGTCTCAATGATGATTCGCATAACGTTCAACCTCCGGCATCGCGGGTTAGCAATAGGGCTGACCGCGCGGGTTAATAGCGTTCTACCAGCCAAGCACGGCATAACGTCCTTCGATGTTCACCGGGACGTTGGTCAGGTTAGTCACGGTAATCCAATAGGTGATATACCGATCCTCAGAGCGTTCCACCGCCACACTCGACTGGATCTCCGGAGCACCAACCTTAGGTGTGATCGGAACCACGGACCACAGCACGTGCCAGTGTGCAGGCCACATGAAGGTGAACCAGGTTTGCGTCTGGTTGGGCTGCAAGGTGCCTGTGAACTGCACGCCAATCCAGTTGTTTTTTTGCAGGATCAGCGGGATGATCTGGCGCAGATTGGGTCGGTTACCGATGCGCTGCGTGGCCGGCCTTCCAGGAGCGTCTTGTTGCGGTGAACCGGTGCTGCGGAGCACATCGCGCGCCCGAACTGGCGAGAGAGGGATACGGCCATTCGCCTTCAGGACACCCTGTGCGCAAGCCAATGTTCCGACGACAATCGGCGATGCGCTGGACGTGCCGCTGAAGGTGTCTGTGTAGTACTGGTTCTTGCCGCTACCACCCTGGAGATCGCCATAGCCGGTCGTGGTAACCTCTCGTCCCCAGCCCTGAGCGTCAATCAGAGCGCCGTAGTTTGAGAAGTCCAGCCGTGAACGATCTGGTCCCCAGATGTTGCGGCCATGCGTGCCCGGAGGCGGAGCACCTGCTCCCACCACGATGGCGCCGGAGTCCCGGTTGTTCCGATTAAACGGATTGGTCCATGTGGTTGGGAAACCAGCAGGCCGCGTGTTGTAGATAGAGTCGTCAAGGTTCTCAGCGCCGTTGCCAGCGGCTTCGACCACGACGATTCCCTTGTTGATCGCATAACGGATGGCGTCAAAGTCGTCAGGCCACCATTCAACGGCGATGTAGCCTAGCTGATCGGCGCGTCCTTGGAAATTATAACGCGGACCTGCGCGGTGAATCTCCAGCAGGATAATGTCGCCTTCGCCAAGTCGATCCGCCGCCCCGCGAATCACTTGGGCCGTGGGAAGCGAGAAAGCGGCCCCGCTGTACATGGCATCGGGCGCGATTCCGGTGATGCCAAAGGTATTGCGATCGCCGGCGATTTCGCCCTGGACGGCGGTTCCGTGGTTGTCATCACCCGCCGCGTTACCCACCACGACCCCGCCCTGGTTCTGGAGCAGGTCTTCGTGCCCGAAGTTCCAGTTCCATTCGCAGTCGATGATACGTACGCCAGCGCCGGTGCCGCCGGCTTGTGTCCAGGCATAGCGCGCGTCGATTCCTGTCGGAGCTGGACCGACATAGTCTTGGCGGCCCGTGAAATCCGGCGTGGCTAGGGGAGCTTCCTGCGGCAGGGGCTGCATTTCGTTGATGCCGTGGACCAACTCCGGCATGGACTCAATAGCTGTTGCGAAGGCCAGTTCAGCAGCGGGCTTCACGTAGGCGGCATCGACCACATTGTGCGTGCGTAGTTTCTCAGCCAAGCTGTCTAGTTTGTCGTCTGGCGCTTCAACATGGTAGTAGAGACCCAGGTGAGGTGCGATCATGCCCGGAGCAGAAGGCATGGTGGCTGCTTCGGCTTTCAACCGCTCTTCACTGATGCCGAACAGCGGACGCATGGTGGCGCTTTCTGTCTCCAGCAACGTAGCGAGCCCCGTGGTGTCAACGCCGGATAGCGACGTAACGCCCTCAGGCCGGGCACGCACTTCGGCTTCCGGCTTCGTGACAACAATCAGTTCTCGTTTGAGTGGAAATCCCTGCTTGGAAAGCTTCTGGGGAGAGCCTCCAAAAGTCTTGAGTTGGCTTCTTGGTTGGGGCATATCAACATCCTTTCTGGTTACGTGGAACCGGTATGTCTATGGCGGACCTTCTGGTGGCTTCAGGTATGCCGCCTCCACTGATTTGCATTGCTGCAACTGAGCGATGACACGCTCTGCAGCAGTTTGGTCTGGCGTTTCTATGTAGAAGTAGCGACTGAGCACTGGGTCGTTCACCCCGGGATGCATTGGCCTGAGATTGATCCCGAGACGTAGCTCTGCCTCATGCACGTCCGCCGGAAGCTGTCCAACAAGAGAACGCAAACCTTGTGCAACGGACGGTAGCTCACGCACTAGGACCACGACGTACATTGGCAATAGCCCCATCAAGTTACTGAGCGTCAGAATTGTCCCTATCGCCGTTCTGACACGCGACACGCTCTAAGACGATCTGAATAGGTTGTTGATTTGATATCAGTACAACGAGCGGACGCAGTAGAAGCTGAAGCTTCATAGCTGCCTCGACGACGCCTGGATTTCACCACAGGAATCATTACGAGATGCGAAGTGACACGCTGTCGTAGCACCATTCGATCGGATGCTTTCGTTCGCTCTGTGGTGTGAGTCGCCTCAGAGGGTGTTGGGGTTCCTCTTCCTCGGCGGGAACTTCTCTTCGGAGAGACGATTCACCAGAATTCTGATCTTGGACCGCCGAGAAATCAACAAGAAAGTCAAGTTGTTACGAAATCCGAACAGTTGAAATGGAAGGCCTGAAAATCCCGCAGATCGTTTCTCAATCGGGGCTGAATCCACGCGAGTACTCCTCGGGCGGACGACAGCGGCTGGGATCGATCTCCAAGCAAGGCAATCCGATGATGCGCTCCTTATTAGTGGAAGCGGGACACACGGCGGCGCGGTTGATACAGCGGGATCTACAGCCTGATATGTGACACCGCTGAACGCGAACGTGAACTCTTAGGATCCGGTGAACGACAGGTCAATCCTAGGCACAGCATCGATGCCCAGCACTCGCAAGGCCTGTTGCATGAAATCGATTGCGGCGCCATAGTTTTTTTTACTCTCCAGCTTGCCTTGAAGGTCTCCCAACCTACCGCTCGTTGGTGTGAAACTCACAGGCTTTTGGAAGAATCTCGCAAGTTCCCCTCTCCGAACCAATTTCTTTTTCGCGAAATTGTAGAGCTCGGGTGGTACTAAGCCGGTGCGAGGCAGAAATACCGGCTGGTATCCGTAGGAATTCAGCATGACCACCAATGCATCAGCCATATTCGTCCCCTCCACCGCGTTTGGCTAGACGAACGAAGCCATAACGTCGCCGTAATATGTGTAGGATAGGAAAGTCGGCGATTCTTCCTCGGATGCGTACCGGATTTTCTGCAAAGCATCAGCGAAGGTTCGGGGATGACCTTCCTCTGCCAACAGAACATTCTCCAAAAAGTCAAAGATCACGGAAGACGCGTCCACGTCAACAACTGACCACAACGGTGCAATGAAACTACCGAACCTATCTTCAATTAGCGCTTCCGCGAACCCGCCCATCACTCCAAGATTGAGACTAGGAGCCCCAGCTCCGCAGGCATTGAAAAACACGAGTGAGTGACGGTTCTTGCCCAATCGTGTTTCTTTACGGCGAATATCGAGCGCACGCAAGTCCGTGTCCTCGAGAAAGAGCTGTGCATACTCAGCCTTTTCGACATTACTTGCCCCTTGTCCGGCATAGTGAATCAATCCTATGTCTTCTTTCTTGGCCTCCTCGAACATCTCAATCACATTCTGCTTTCGTCCGGTGATCGGAACGGCACTGCGTCCGAGTTTTGCGCAAGTTCTTTGCGATTCTGCCTGAGCTGATAGAAGAGGCTTGAGACCCCTACGAGGCGGGCTTTTCGAGTAGTCGGGCGCAATTGTAGCTACCTTGCCCGCTTGTTCAACAATCAGAACGCGTGATTAGTCAAATACGACGTGATCTTTCCGACGTCGAATTTGGCTCCGATCAAGAAGCGCAAATCATCGGCTGCGCGCCTGCTGATGTTGGTGGTGTTGACTCCGACGCTGGTTTGCCCGAGATTGGCGCTGAACCCGATCACGAGCGGCGTGCTCGGCACCTTCAGAATGCCTTCTAACGAAATGCGGTAAAGCCGCGTATGGTTCCCGTCGCTCAGAAGAGTCTGAAGGTTACTGAATCTGCCGACGGCAATATCTAAGTAGCTGTTTACTTCGGGCGCCTCGTTCACAGACCAGGCGCCGAGGATAGGGGAGTTCCGGTCGACTTCTGGCGAGGGAAGGGACTCATGCCCGATGCGTGCTCCGTAAACGTAGAAGTTATAGAAATTCGAATCGTTCACCGCCACAATTGGCGTGTCGGAGGGGTTCCCCGAATTCGACGATTGACCTTGTGCCTGCGACTGATTGATCGCCGAGACAGGCGTATCGAAGCCAATCTTAGCGAGTGGAGCGACGAAAAGAGCGTTCCGTACACCGTTGTACGTCCATAGCTTCGCGATAAACGGGAGATAAGCTCCCACCGCTAATCGCGCCGACTTTTGCGAGGTCAGGAACGTGTTGAATTGATCTGTGTTGTCCGAACTCGTGCCGCTGCATTGTCCCGTTGTGCTGGTGTTGGCTGTGGGACATGGTTGCGCAGTGACAGGCACGGACGTGAGTCGGGTCTCAAAGAATGTATTGAACCCGGGCACGCCGCGCGACTGTCCGTAAACCGGTCGCGGCAGAACCCAGGCCTTGTCCATCAGGAAGGACAGGAAAAGGCTGCTTTGCGAGAAGCTGCCTTGATCCTGGGACATTAAAATGCCCGATGTGAAGTAGGTTTTGACGCGGCCCCAATCACCGGCGAAATGAACCGGTATTGGCGTCGAAAAGAATGAGGCGACCTGGTTTTGGGAAGCGTCAGTGAGGCGTTCTTCGAGGACAAGTGTTTGCCCAGCTCGGGGTGGCGATGAGAGTTGCAGAGCGAATGTGCCATCGGCGGCAACAGTCGCGCCGGACTTAATCTGGACGGCATTGGCGTGCGCTGCCAAAAGTTGCGATTGCCCGGGCTGCACGCCCAATACGTCCACGTTTTGGCCTGAGTTGGTAGCAGGATCCACGCTCCACACTGCCATGGTGGCAGCGCAACCCGGCGGAACAATCGCAAGCCCTGCGATCGTTGTGGTGAGATCTGACACCGTGGCGGTGATGATCGGGCGCTTGTCAGCCGGAACAAAGCATAGCGTATAGATCTTAACGATTGGCGGTGTCAGGTAGAGCTTGAACTTGAACCGGAGTGGGCTCGTATTTCCACCGGCACTCACTGAGGCAGTTCCGCGGTAGTCGCCCTCAATGTTTCCACCGGGCTGAACCGTCCCACTTATTAAGCCCGCAGAACTGACGACTAACGAGTTCGGCAGACTTGGCAGAGGAGATCCCAGTGTGCCTCCGGGCGGCAGGGGCAGTTGGGCCTGGTAGGCCACCCCTGGATAAACGTCGGGTAGCGCGACTTCGTCGTTCGGCGCGGCAGGGGTTTGAGCTACGGCATTCACGGTCAACTTGGCCGTGACACGCGTGACTTTGGCATTCGCGTCTGTGATCACAACGGTGAGCATGGAGCTCTGAGGCGGAGCTGTTGGTGTTCCCGTAATTAATCCAGTTGCCGGATCGAAGTTTAGCCACGCGGGTTTCCCATTGCTATCGATGGCCATGGTTGCGGGAGCGGCAAGAACCATTCCATCAAGGGAGAGGCGAATTTCGTATGCTGTACCCACAGTTGCGGAAGGCAATGTCACGGTACTGCCGCCCTGGGCCACTGCCTTTGTGAATGGACCGGCCAGAACTCCGGCAAGAAGAAAGAGGTTGATGAGTAACCGGAAGTAAAGCGCTGCCTTTGGACCAAGGGTTGGCACGGTTTTCTCCTTGGGCGAATACGTAGTTAGGAGTTGCCTGGGAAGCGGGTGAGTGTCGGATGAAAGTTGCGCCTGAGCTACAAAACATTTTTTCTGTTACGAATGCCGAACCTGCACTTTGCCAAGCCAATAATATCATCGCGAGAGATTTGCCGGACCATCGATTCGAAGCCGCGATCTGTGCAAGTTTAGTTCAATACTGAGCTAGAGAAGTGAGTGTACGTGAAGCGGTAGTCGGTCCGTCGAGATCATCATGCAGCGCCCGTGAAACCGTTCTTCTCTGTTCGGAAAATGTAACAACTCCTGGAGTACAGCGTGACCTTGTTTTGCGATGAGACACAGACTTGACTTGAATTTTCTCTCTGTGTTCGATGCCCGAGGCCCGGTTCACCAATCGGTCGCGCATTTAGCGATCAGAAGCTGATGGCGCCTATTCGTCAGTCTGTCTGTGCAGGTCGAAACGATTTGCCAGTAACTGTCACTAGTGATATAGATGCAGACTTCAAACCTGCCTGGTATCCGGTTATCGGCCCAAAAACGCTTGGACTGGGGAAGCTCTGAAATGATGCCCACACTCAGCGAGATGTTTCGACGCCTCTTCAACGCTGAGGAGCAGACGCGTGCCGCACGATCGGTAGAGTGCTTTGGCTGGTTGGACATGCTGCTGGGAAGCATAATCCTCGTCGCGCCTTACTGGACCGCGTGGCTGCTTCAAATGCCCGCACTTACGGACCAAGGCGCAAACTATCTGCGGCTCGTTGGACTGTTAGTCGGCGGATTGGGAATGTTATATGTGGTGGCCGGGCGCCTGAATGCGCAGGGTTTCATCTTCGCCTCCTTACTCGACCGGCCACTCGTGCCGGCGATCATGGCGGTTCTCTGGTACAAGGGAATCCTTCCCGGTCCTCTGGCACTCGCGTTCTCGGTGAGCGACTTCGGCGGTTTTCTGTGGACTCTTTCAGCGTGGCGCGACGACTCGCGACTTGGCCCGGATCCAGACCATCCGCGTCTGGTCACTCGAATAGCTGCATGGTTCTTCGCTTTCGTGAGCGGCGTGGTTCGCAACGCACGCACCTTTCACCCGGATGGCAGAGTATTTCGCGGTACTGTGCGATCTCTGCAACCGGCGGACGATAGCTTCGCGCGCGCAGCCGAACAGCTTGCGGGAGCGTCTCTCATGCGCATTGGCATGGGGGTGATGAAGAAGGGAGCTCCGGTTTGGCTAGCCGACCGGATTCCTGATGCACCAAGCATCGCGACTCGCTTCTCCTCGTCCCCGCCCGACCATATCAGCCTGCATGGCCGCACAGACGATTGCCTGGACCTCTTGTGTACCGCCGGTGGCAACCGCCTGTGGAAGCTGCTTGTGAACCTCGCTCTGGGCGGGCGGATGTACGGTCTTCACCAGTTCGATTACTTCAGCAACGTTTATTACGCCGACGTGCCGTACAGGATCGACGATGGCAAGCGTGACGTGTGGATTCGTCTCGTCCCGGATGCGAAGACATCCGGCTCCCCGCAAGATGGTCCGGCGCGGGAAGATGGCCTCTCGAGAGCGGTCGCACGTCGTGCCGTGCTCCGGCTTGAAGTCCAGGAAGTGGGGGATGCGCGGGCACCCTTCGTCCCTATCACGGAGATCCGCTTTGAGGAGGAGATCCAGATCGATCAAGAAGCCCTGCATTTTGATCCTGTTGCCGGACGAGGCTTCGAACCCCATGGATTGCTGACTGAAGTTCGCAAAAAGGTCTACCCAGCCAGCGTTCAAAGCCGGGCCGCGAGTGCGTCAGAACGATCTCTTCGAGATCAAGAAGGTGTGGGCAAGAGGCTGGCACTGTACTTCGATGAAGGAACTCGGGCCACATCCACTGGAGGCTGGCGCCGTTGGGCCAAGGTCACTTGCTTGTCCGGAATCGCATTACTTGTGCTGCTCGTGATTTACATGGCGGTACGTCTGACCCGTGATCGTCCTGTCGAATATGCGGATGATGTCCTCCACTTTGAGTATGGTTCGACGGGCGGCGAGCGGACGAACGGGATTCCGTATTGGCTCTGGGTCGCGCTCCCAGAACTCTTTCCCGAGTATCTACCCGACAAGACGCCGGGCCGCGGTTACTCATCGTTCGGTATGATTTACGAGCCGGGCAAAGACCCACGCTACGACCTGCCAGTCGGCATGTCGATGCGCAATTTCCGCGGCATCGATGTTGTCTATCTCAACTGCGCCTCCTGTCACACCGGAACAGTTCGCGACACGCCCGGGGCTGTCCCTCGCATTGTCCCGGGAATGCCCGCCCATACGTTTGATCTCGGTGCTTGGGGAAAATTCCTCACATCCATTCCTACAGACCAGAAGTTCACGCCGCAGCGCCTGCTCGATCAGATTAGCAAGATGCAGGACGATCCTCACCGCCGTGTGGACAAGCCAGACCTGATCAACAGACTGATATTCAAATACCTCGCGGTCTATCTCATGCGGGACCAACTGCTGATTCTGGGCCAGCGGCTCAGCTTCATTAATAAGGACAGTTGGGGGCCGGGGCGAGTGGATACATTTAACGCCCCAAAGGCGCTCCTCAACTTCCCGATGGAAAAGTACGCCGATCCTAAGGAGTTGATCGGTAACGTTGATTTCCCATCGATCTGGTATCAGGGGCCGAGAAAGGGTATGCAACTGCATTGGGACGGGAATAATACGTCGGTCGATGAACGCAACTTGTCAGCCGCGTTCGGGACGGGTGCGTATCCTCCGACTCTGGACGTCGACCGCGTGCTGCGTACCGCAAAGTGGCTGGAGACCGCGAAGCCGCTACCGTATCCTTACCAAATTGATGGGCCACTGGCAGCGCACGGAAAAGAGATCTACAACGAGTATTGCGCCCGATGCCACGGCACCCAGGAGCCACCATTTCGTCACGACCCGCCACAACCGGACGAACTGGTCGGCACCGTCGTACCGATCGATAAAATCGGCACGGATCGCTGGCGCCTTGACTCCTACACCTGGGTCCTGGCCGTTAACCAGAGTACGCTCTACGCTGGTTATGAAAAGGATTGGGGTTTCGCACCGCCTTATCCGCAGCGCTTCAGCCACTTTCGCAAGCAGCCGGGCTATGCCAATTCTCCTCTTGACGGAATCTGGCTGCGAGCGCCCTATCTGCACAATGGGTCGGTTCCGAATCTGTGGGAACTGCTCAAGCCCGAAAAAGAGCGAGTCGGATTCTTCTACCGAGGCAATGACGTTTACGATCCCAAGAACGTTGGGTTCGTTTCCAATATTGCCGAGCAAGACGGCCACAAGTTCTTCCCCTTGAATACTCGGGACCCCGGCAACGGCAACGGAGGACATACAGGTCCGACGTATGGCACCGATCTGCCAAATGGCGAGAAATGGGCGCTCCTCGAATATTTGAAAACTTTTTGACCTGAGCGGCGATTCCTATGAAAAGGCGCACAAAACGAAATGTCCTGATCGTCACTGTGGCGCTGCTGGTGATCGCCGGCATCAGCACATGGAGTCATCTAAGGCGGGAAATCCCTCAGCCGGGATGGATCACCGCCGACCAACGCAGTACCTTCCTGTATGGCTCAGTCGGAGCCGAACGCGATGCCGGAATACCCTACTGGATATTGCTGGCGCTGCCGCGCATGTTTCCCGAGTACATGCCGGGAAACGGTGGCTACGTGTCCTTGGGCCTCTCGTGGGAGGAGGGCAAGGAGATGCCGGCCGGCTTTTCCAAGAAGACAATCGGCTACGTTCGCGTAGCCGGCAACTGCGCTCTGTGCCACGCTGCTTCCTTCCGCACCGGGCCTGACCAGGGGCCCGAGGTTTTGCCCGCTGTTCCCGGCCGAGCCCCTGACGTTCAGGGATTGCTCACGTTTTTTCAGCAGTGTGCTCAAGACCCGCGCTTCAACGCCGGCGAGATGATGACCGAAATCAACTCCGCGACTAAGCTACCTTTCATTGATAGCCTGCTCTACAGGTATGTTTTGATCCCTCGTACCCGGCGGAAACTTCTTAGCCAGGGTTTGGTGATGATCGACTCAACTCTCCAGCAGCACAGTCGCGATCCGTACTCGGACGTTCCCTTCTCTACGCCTCAACTGAGAGGCCTCGCGCTCTGGATGAAAGGCATGAAAGTGCCGCCGTATCCGCTGGAGTGGGACCGCACTCTGGTGGAGGCTGGAAAGCCGCTGTTTGCCCAGCAATGCGGATCGTGCCACGCGCCCGATGGCAAGCAAAAGGGGACGGTGATTCCGATCGCTGAGATCGGCACCGATCGAGAGTTGGCCAACGCAAGAAACACCAGCGGCTACATTGCCGGGTCCCTGGATGGAATCTGGATGCGTGGGCCATACCTCCACAATGGTTCTGTTCCAACGGTGGGTGATCTGCTCAAGGCTCCCGCACAGCGGCCGGCAACTTTCTACCGTGGCAACAACCTGCTCAACACGCAGAGCCTTGGCTTTGTTTCGGATCTCCCACAGGAGAAAGGCCTTCACTTTGTCCTGTTCGATACGAGGCTGCCGGGGAAAGGCAACTCTGGACATCTGTATGGGACCGGACTCTCGGATCAGGACAAGAAGGCAATTCTCGAGTACCTGAAGACTCTGTGAACTCCAGAGCCTGAAATACGCACGAAGGAAGAACGCTTAAGAATGAGTTCCAAGATTCCCAACCAGCTCGACTGCGAATTTGTCGTTGTCGGCTCAGGGGCAGGTGGTGGCACCGTGGCGTCGCGCCTGGCTCAGGCTGGACGATCTGTCGTGCTGCTCGAGGCAGGAGGAGATCCTCGAAAACTCAAGGGTGGCGATCCGGTTCAGCCTGATGCCAACCGATTGCCGGCTGATTACGACGTTCCCGCGTTCCATGCCTTTGCTTCCGAAAACACCGCCATCAAATGGGATTTCTATGTTCGTCATTACTCTGATGACGAACAGCAGCGACTGGATCCCAAGTACTGCGCGAAGCGGGATGGAGTTCTGTATCCGCGAGCCGGGACCCTCGGAGGATGCACGGCCCACAACGCACAGATATTGATCTATCCACACAACTCAGATTGGAAATACATCGCTGATCTAACCCAGGATCCCAGTTGGCATCCGGACAAAATGCGGACCTACTTCGAGCGTCTGGAAAACTGCCACCACAGGCCCTTGCATCGCTGGCTTACCAAGATAGGATTCAATCCGTCCCGACATGGCTGGAAAGGATGGCTGCACACAGAAAAATCGATCCCCATGGCTGCCCTCTTGGACAAGGACCTGTTCCAGACATTGACGGAGTTTATCGAAGAATCACTCGCGTCCTCCGGCGATGCGGTCGAACGCGTGGGCTGGTTTTTGGAAAGCTGGGGCGATCCCAATGACTGGCGTCTGGTGCGAAAGAACGCGAGGGGGTCGCGCTATACGCCCCTCACGACGCGAAATCACGCGCGTATGGGGTCTCGTGAGTTCGTTCTGGAATCCGCTCGCAGGCATCGCAATTTGAAAGTTGAACTGAACGCACTCGCCACAAAAGTTTTATTCGATGAGAGCAATCGCGCGGTCGGAGTGGAGTACCTCCACGGCGAGGGCCTTTACCGCGCTTCTTCCCGGTGCAACCTGGAACCGGGAGAACGAAGGCAAGTCCTCGCTTCCAAGGAAGTGATCCTATCGGGCGGAGCCTTCAACACTCCACAATTGCTGATGTTGTCCGGTATTGGCCCGCGCGAAGAATTGGAGCCTCTCGGAATCAAAGTCATCGTAGACCTTCCTGGGGTGGGCAAGAATCTACAGGACCGATATGAGATAGCCGTGGGCAATCGAATGAACTTCAAGCAATGGCATATCTACAAGGGGGTAAAGTTCTCTACGGAAGACCCGCAATTTCAACAGTGGAATCTATGTCGATCCGGGATTTATGCGACCAATGGGTCCGTTCTTTCTTTCTTGAGGCGATCTCCGGTGGCGGAGGAACCGCCGGATTTATTTTGCATGGCGTTGCTGGCCAACTTCCGTGGATATTCTCCGAACTATTCACAGCTGTTTGCCAAGGATCTGAATTACCTTACGTGGGTTGTGCTCAAAGCGCATACGCGCAATCGAGCCGGCAGGGTTACATTGCGGTCTGCCGACCCTCGGGATATGCCCCACATTAATTTTCATTACCTGGAAGAAGGTGGAGAGCAGGACCTGGAGGCTGTGCTTGATGGCATTAAGTTTGTGCGCGCTCTCACGTCCGAACTCAGGGAGCAAAAACTTATGTCGGAGGAATTTCCAGGAGATGATTTTCAAACTGACGAGGAATTGAAGACTTATATCCGGAATAATGCCTGGGGACATCATGCGTCTTGCACCTGCGCAATCGGCCAAGACCGGGATGGAGTCCTGAGCAGTGATTTCTGCGTACATGGAACCAGCGGGCTTCGCGTGGTGGATGCCTCGGTCTTCCCGCGGATTCCAGGTGTCTTCATTGTGAGCGCGGTTTACATGATTGGCGAAAAGGCCGCCGACGTCATACTCAGCGGTCACTAAGATTTCTGCAAGGCCCGAATGTCATTCACATTCGGCGGTGTCCCTGAAATCAAGTCGAAGACGAATTGACTCGCCGGCTCAGAACGCAAGTCTGTTCATCTGAGTCACAAATATAAGGAGTGCTAAGTATGGCTTACGATGTGCCGCAACTATTGCAAATGTCCAATTCGGACTTGGATTCTCTTTTCTCCAAGAGTCCCGCGGGGGATATTCCAAATGGCCCAGCCAAAGGCACGGCAATCATCGCTTCTGGCACCAGTTACAGTCCGGAGATTGCAGAATTCATCAGCCTGTTCGTGTGGCAGGGTAAAACCTTTGACTCCCAGAAAGGAGTGTTGAGGAACCGGATTCTTCCGATCGGTCTCAACGCCATCATTGCCAAGGTCTATAAAGGCGCCAGTTGGCTGGATCAAAAAGAATGCGTTGTTCTTGACTATTCCGAAACCTCGCTGGTGGCACACTGGATTCGTGATGAAGTCCGGCTGATTCAGCCGAACTTCTATTTGGGGCGCGTTTATTGGGCGAACAAGCCGCTGATTCATTTTTGCCTCCAGTTTGGCGCCGCGGCTGGCTCGTAAAGACCGTTCACAGGTTGGTGTGGGATCAGTTCAAGTTCGGGAATCGCGTTGCAGGCAGGAGGAACCACTATGGCTGGAAAACTGGCTCGGCGGCTGATCGTCATGGTTGCGTTACTGCTACTCGTGGGGGCTGGTGTCCTCATCTACTGGTGGAGCGTGCCAAGGCCTGGGCACGTTAAAGACGAAGCGCTCTTAGCGGGCAGAGATGCTTCCAGTTTCCCCGCAGCGGATGAAGACGACTTCCACGACATGGACGGAGCTGTGGCTCTAAGCGCGGAGGAAATTAAAGGCCGCGACAACTGGATTGTATGGACGGCGGGCAACGACCGGCTCTGGGACAAACTGATCTATGCCAGCGCCGGGGCGCTGGATTTCCTCAAAGTCCTGTCCTCGCACCCTGAATTGCGGAAGATCAACCCTGACTTCAGTCACGATCGCCGCTGGGAGTACCTTGGCCTGGTAAACGATCCCTGCTTTGAACAAGCTACCGGGCCCGATCCTGACAGATGGGGTCTTTGGCTCGACAAGCGACGTCCGAACTGCAAGCCGGACTCCTTCGAAAACGAAAAGAAGTATCCGGGAGTAAGAATCGGCTCGCGAGGCACCCAACTCAACGGAAAAGATTTCCCGGTCGGTTCTTACTACGGTTACGAGACCGGCATCGTGGGGTTACGGCTCTTTCCCAACCCGGACTTCGACGAGAAGGCCGCCAAACGGTGGGATCCGGAGAGATACTACACCGACCCCACTTACTACAATGACAAGAATCTAGTGCGGCCGTATCGCGTGGGGATGTCCTGCGGTTTTTGTCATGTTGGACCCAACCCGGTCAAACCTCCTGCGGATCCGAACCATCCGAAATGGGAGAACCTCAGTTCCAATGTTGGTGCACAGTATTTTTGGATTCAGAGAATCTTCTACTGGCATGGCGACGAAGACAATTTCGCGTGGCAACTCTTTCACACCTCCCGGCCGGGGAGCCTCGACACTTCTTTTGTCTCCACGGACAACATCAACAATCCCCGGACAATGAATGCAGTCTACTTGTTGAAAGAGCGCCTGCAGCACTCGAAACGTTGGGGCCAGGAAACTCTCGCCGACGGTCAGAAGAACAACAAGCAGTTTAACGAGTATGTACCCAGCGGGTGGCTTACTGATTTCTACAAAACGCCTGATACAGTTTGGACGCCACGCGTTCTCAAGGATGGCTCCGATTCGGTGGGCGCTTTGGGAGCGCTGAACCGTGTCTATCTGAACATTGGTACCTTCAGTGAAGAGTGGCTGTTGCATTTTAACGCTCTGGTAGGTGGCAAGCCGATTTCTCCCATCGAGATATCCGTCGCGCGAAAGAACTCCGCCTATTTTGCCGCGACAGAAACGCAGACGCCCGCAACCGCACTGTTCTTCCTGAAAACCACAGGAGCACATCATCTGAAGGATGCTCCCGGCGGACCCGAGTACCTCGCCAAAGATGCAGGATTGGTCCCCCGCGGAAAAGAAGTGTTTGCCGAGCGTTGTGCGCGGTGTCATTCCAGCAAACTGCCTCAACCGCCGGTGCCCGGCCTCGATCCTTCGGGCTGTGCGGGAAAGGACTATCTGAACTGTTGGAACAAGTATTGGGAGTGGACCAAGACTTCGGATTTCAAAGAAAAGATGAAGAGCATTGTCACGGCTCCCGATTTCCTGGACGGCAACTATCTGTCCACCGAACTGAGGGTTCCGGTGACATTGCTGCAAACGAATGCTTGCAGCCCGCTGGCCACGAATGCTCTCGGCGGGAACATCTGGGATAATTTCTCCTCCCAGTCGTATAAAGAGCTACCTTCCGTCGGAACCATTACCTGGTACCATCCCTACACGGGTGAGCCCAGGACTTATGTGATGCCCGCGGGCGGCCGGGGATACACGCGGCCTCCGTCGCTGGTCAGCCTGTGGTCAACCGCGCCCTTCCTGCTGAACAACAGCGTCGGCAAGTTTGACTACGACCCGTCTGTCGCCGGACGCTTGCGTTCATTCGAAGACTCGATTCACCAGATGCTATGGCCCGAATCGCGAGACAAAGACGAACTGCTCGGAGACAAGATTCCCGGCAAGATCGATCGCACGACGAAAACAAGTTACCTCAAGGTCTCGTACGGATATCTTCCTGACGCACTGCAACAACTCCGCGGTATCGCGCGCTTTTTCCCTTGGCTCATCGACGATCGCGACAAGATCATCAGGATCGGCCCGATTCCAAAAGGCACTCCGGTGGGGCTCCTCGCAAATATCAATCCGCTGCCGGAGAGTAACGATCCCGACGAGCGGTTGCAGCATGACAAGAAAATCCTGGATCTAGTGCTTAAGATCAGTGGCGACCTGCAGAAGCTTCCGCCCGGCGCAACGGATCATGATGCGGAAAAAGTGTTTGCCAATGTGGTCGAGCAGATGCTCGAACTCAGCAAGTGCCCTGACCTCATCGTGAATCGGGGTCACTATTTCGGGACGGATAAGTTCGGCGGCTCGGAAGCGGGTCTCACTGACGAAGACAAGCGCGCCTTGATCGCTTTCCTAAAGAGATTCTAGATGGGAGCGGACTCGCGCTCTAAGAGACACAAGAAGACACTCCACGGAACTGGGGCATAACCACATTTGTGAGACTCGGGCTCACATCGGGAGGTTGCGATGCCGATGAACTATATTACCGAACTTGCCAACCAGGCCTTCACGAAGATAACGCCGGAAGCTTGGAAGCAGAGTGACAAGCTTTGTGCTTGTCTCTCGGAGAAGCCAGCCACCGTTCTTGAGTTGGAGCAGGATCTGGAATCCAAGCCGGCGCTCCAGGCCCAGATAGCCTGGCATGTCGGTTACACGCCGAGTCAGTGGCTCGTAGAAAATGAATTGGACCAGGTCCATGCGCGGCGAGTTCGTCAGAAGATTGACGGTGTAAAAGCGGACGGAGAGCCTTACGCTCGCGCCATTGATTCCGATCTTATGGGAGTATGCCTCTCCGGCGGAGGCATCCGCAGCGCCACCTTCAATTTGGGGGTGTTGCAGGGACTGGCTGAACTCAACCTGCTGCGTTGCTTTGACTATCTTTCCAGCGTTTCAGGCGGTGGCTACATTCACCAATGGCTTGCGGCGTGGATCCGCCGCCAGAGTGAGAAGCACGATGAGGCCAACAAGGCGAACGGATTCGATGATGTCAATCAGATGCTCATCCCACCGCCTGAACCTGGCAACCAGAGTCAGCACGCCGATCCCATACGCTGGCTCCGGCAATATAGCAATTACCTCACGCCGCAGCTTGGGCCGTTTTCGGCGGATGCTTGGGTAACCATCACGACGTGGCTTCGCAATACGATTCTCAACCAGATCATCCTGGTTGCGGGCCTGCTCTTCCTGATGCTCGTGCCCCACTTGCTCACATTGCAATCTCTGTTTCCTCAGCGCGATTGGGCCGTGTTAATGTGCACAGGCGTCGTCGCCTACCTGTTCCTCGTTGCCACTGTTTTTGTTGGAGATAATCTTGCGCAGATAGACAGCCCGAACGCGGTCCTCGGCCAAGCGGGAGTGCAGGTGTTCCTCGTACTTCCGCTGCTCGCGGCAGGAGTATTGACGACTTATCTGTTTCCGATCAGCTTGCTCGGTGCCAACCTTGTTTTGTCCTTTCTGGTAGCTGCGGGGCTGCAACTGATCCTGACAGTGGTGATCACTTTCAGGGGTGGCGCGCCGCTTTCATACTTGAAGAGCCACCATCGAACTGCACGGTATGGAAGTTTCGGGGAATTCTGGAGCCAGAAGCCGAAATGCTTTGCGCATGTGAGAGCGGTTTTCGCAATTCTGGGTTTGTGCTTCATCGCTCTATTTGCCGCCTTGTGTGGCGCCGTTTGGAACGTTACGGCAAACCTGATTATGGCTTGGCTCTGGTCCTACGGCTCTGCGCGTGGTTGGGAAATCACGCTGGTTATTGGACCACCACTCGCGCTACTCGGACCGCTGATAAGCCTGCTCGTAGTTTTGGGCCTTCTGGGAAGAAGCTTCAGTGATGCGCGCCGGGAATGGCTCTCCAGACTGGGCGCATGGATAGGACTTTACGCCCTCACGTGGCTTCTTTTTGTGGGCTTTTCTTTGTTCGGTCATGCAGCGGTTAAGTGGCTCGGGTGTCACATTAAGACTGAAGTGGGCACTCTGGTGGGCTGGGCCGGCACGACCTTGGCTGGCCTGCTGGCAGGCAAGAGTTCGAGCACAAAGGGTGATACTGCTGGTGAGGCGTCCTCCAAATCGACCTCTCTTGAGTTGCTTGCGGTTGTCGCGCCCTATGTGTTCATTGCAGGACTGCTCCTGATTGTCTCCCACATTGCAGAGCTCCTTTTTGTGCGATCGGGAGCGTACGGCTGGGTCTTCGTCATCTTCGCTTTTCTGGTGCCGTTGGTGGTTTGTTTGTCATTTGCATGGAGGGTTGATATTAACGAGTTTTCCATGCACGCCTATTACCGCAATCGCCTCACACGCTGCTATCTGGGGGCCTCGAACCGCTCCCGCCGGCCAAATCCGTTCACGGGTTTCGATGAAAAAGACGCTAACATCGCAATGAGTAAACTTCTCCCGAACCAGGGATACTACGGGCCATATCCGATCTTCTGTACCGCCCTCAATCTCACTCGCGCAGAAGACCTGGCCTGGCAGGAACGCAAAGCAGCTTCGTTTATCTTCAGTCCACTCTATTCTGGCTACGACGTCGGCTGGACAGAAGCGAAAGCTTCGGAGAAAAGCCTGCGGTTCAACGGTTTCGTTAAGACAGAAAACTATGCCTATCCGTCACCCGGCATACATATCAATACTGCGGCGGCTATTTCTGGCGCAGCGCTGAGTCCGAATTCGGGGTTCCATAGCAATCCAGCGACAGCTTTTCTAATGACCGTGTTCAACGTCCGGCTGGGCTGGTGGCTGGCAAATCCGCGCGTCCTCGCGGAAGACGGAGAAAAGTTGGGTGGGCGACGGGGGAAGTTGAGAAATCCCTATCCTTGGCCTTCTCCCCATTTTTCTTTGTTCCAGTTGCTGGGTGAACTTCTGGGCTCGGTCGACGACACGAGTGAGTACGTCATGCTGAGCGATGGAGGCCACTTCGACAATATGGGCATTTACGAACTTGTCCGCCGTCGCTGCCGGTACATTGTCATCTGCGACGGTGAGGAAGACGGTGGCCTCAGGCTTCAGGGCATCGGCATGGCGATTCGTAAGTGCCGCATCGATTTTGGTGCAGAAATTGACCTTGACCTGCGTCCCTTCCAGCACCCTGACGACGCGGGACACAGCCCGGCACACTGTGTGGTGGGAACCATTACATATCCGGAGGCCCCCACTAATCCTGGGATTGTCGTATATCTGAAAGCATCGTTGACGGGAGACGAACCTGGGGACGTTCTGAATTACAAGAAGGAGGATTCCGCGTTTCCCTATGACAGCACGGCGAACCAATGGTTCACCGAGTCACGGTTTGAGAGCTATCGCAGGCTTGGTCATCATGCGGCCATGGCTACGTTTCAACCTGGGCGCCCTATCTCACTCCAGTGTGGCAAGCGCAAACAGCGTAGCGAATATTTTGAGAATCTCAAGAACATCTGGTGCCCCCTCACGCCCGAGATGCAGCGTTACTCCCCGGACCACAGTTCTTCATTCCAGGCCCTGTTGCAGGAGGTCCGTACGGATCCGAAGCTCGCGGGTCTTTTCGACCTGCTGTTCGAGCGCGATCCGGATCTGTCTCCCCTAGACTGGAAAACGACCCACGCGCAGGATGCCGACTATGGCGTGCGATTCTGTTCCAAGCTAATCGAATTTATCTTTATTGTGTACCTGCAACTCCGACTCGTCTTTCCAGAGAACCTCACGCACCCCTTCGCCGAGGGATGGCTCGAGATTTTCAGGAATTGGGGCAGGGTTGATGTGATCAGAGAAGCCTGGCTCCGCTATGGGTCTGGTTACACCAAAGCGTTTCAAATTTTCGCTGAGAGTGACAAAGTTAGACTACGAAAGAAGTAATGTCTTCTTGGCGTACGCACGATGGGGCCGATACCTGTCCCCACGCCCGAGCGGCAAGATTGCAGGTGCACTTCAACATGAGAAAGCGGCACCCCTTTTCCGGCAGCGGGATTGTGGACGGAGTCCATCCTCTCGACGTGATCGCGGCATCACTGATGCGTCGGCAGAAGCTGTTCTCTCGAGGATGGGGAGACGAGTCGTTGTTAACTGATGTTGTCGAGCGGGCCTCGTTTGCGCGGCCGCCGGGCGCCATCTGTATCGACTGGTCTGGCGGATGTCGCAGATCTCGCAGCACTCGGCGCGATGGCACATTCATCTCTCCTCTGGACTTGCTTCCGGCGGAAACCAGAACCGTGCACATTCGAGCCTGGGTGAAACCAGGGAACACCGCCGCTTGTGTGATCCTCGCCGCCTCTCGCGAGGAAGGATACAAAATGCGAGAGCGCGTTTTCGGGCCTCTCATCGATCGCGGACTGGATCTGTATCTGTTGGAGAATCCGTTCTATGGCCGGCGGCGTGCATCCTCATCGGCGTCTCTGGCCACCTTCAGCGATCACGTACTCATGAATATAGGTTCGGTCTGGGAAGCGCAAGCGCTGCTGGAATATCTCCGTGGTTCGTACAAGAAGCTCACCGTAGCAGGTTACAGCATGGGAGGTCACATGGCGGCGATCACGGCCGCTGTCACTCCGTTTCCCATAGCATGTGCCGCGCTGGCTACGGGTGCTTCGGCAGCCCCGATCTACACCAAGGGCCTGCTTTCCTGGAGCGTGAACCTGGACGCTTTGGCGGTCGAACCGGGCCGGCAAGTGGCAGCAAGGGAACGACTCCATCAGCTTATCGAGGTGGCCGACTTGACCCGTCACGCTGTCCCAATGCGAGTAGATGCCGCCATCGTCGTCGGCGGTACCAAGGATGGTTATGTCTTGGCGGAGGAAACTGAGCGCCTGCACCACTACTGGTCCGGAAGCACCCTGCGCTGGCTTCCAGCAGGTCACGTCACGGCGTTGATGTTCTTTCGCGGAGCTTTACGCGACGCGGTGGCCGATGCAACTGCGAAGTTGTGACCCGGCATTCCATTCGCACGGAATCTAATGGCTCGGAATCAGTCTCAGCCGCAGACCACCGACCAAACCCGACGGAAGAGGTTGCAGATTCTCCATCCCTTGTGGGACGAACCGTTGCCCATAGCGATCGTTCAGGAGTCGATAGTCCGGAAGAGCGCTTCCGGCTAACGAATTGATGGCCGTATTGCCGACGATGATACTCAGTTCGTTCTTTCCCGGCTTCAGCAACGAGCTCACATCGAGGGTGTACGGGGGATGCCACACAACACCAGCACGCTGGCCGTTAACCTGCACCTCGGCAGCTTCACGCACCGGCCCCTCCAGAAAGGCACGCAGATTAAACGTCGGCAAAGGGTCAGGCTTTGGCACAGGTGTGCCATCACCGAAATCCAATAACATAGACGTTCTGGATTTCACGTCTGCTGGCAACTCGATGACTTTTTTGTATGTGACTCGTCCGGAATAATATTTGAAGGGCTCTTCCTCGCTCCAGGAGCGAAGGGTTGCCATATGGACCGTCTGATTCGTTTCACCGAACGTCAGGTCCCAGTCGGACGAGAGGTCAATGTCCCGGGAATGAGTACGCATGCTTGAATCGGAATTCGCGATCTTTCGAGGCGACTCAATCCGAAGATTCGTTATTAAGATCAACCGAGACTCGTAGGGCAACAGCCGAAGATCGCTTTCATCCGCGTTAACCTGAACCGAAATCTGCCCGGTGAATGGATCCCACGACTCAGCATATTTCCCGTTTTCACGGAACCCCGCCTTTACGCGTATCGAACGATTGGCCGTGTTCGCGATGAAGTACAAATCCCCAACATCCAGCTTGCGATGAATAAATCCGATTTCCGGAGCCTTGGGGGAGAAGGCTACATCCGGCTTGAGGTAAGTTGCGATTGTACTTCCGAGTTGACTTTCATCCTCGACGAAATGGCCTGGCGCACCCTTTGAACGGAACAGGCGCTGAGATACCGTCAGTATTTGCTGCCCCTCTGCTTCTCCATTTAGAAATCCTGGCGCAGTGGAAGGCAGTCGGCGTGTTGCAATGACAATGCCGCCATGCAATGCGTATTGTTCGATCTTCTGGTAGGTGGCCACGGGCAACCGGTCAACACCCGCCAAGATCAGGACTGGATACGGAATGCCTATTGAATCGATCGTATCGCCATCGATGAAGTCGAAGTTAAATCCAGCGTCGAGAATCTGCGGGATCACATTGTTGCCCAGCAACTCTCCCATTGACTCGTCAATGCTCACGTCTCTGCCGCGAGTGTTAAAGCCAGCCTGCGTCGTTACGGATGACGACAAATGACCGTTCACAGTGAAGCTCGCCCACGCATCGTCGTTGGGCAGCAGCAGCGCCACATCATTGGCCGGCTTGCCTTGTCGCAGTGCGAAACTCACTCGCTGCAGATACGCTGCCAGGTCCGGCATGGCGAACCACCATGGATTATGGGCGTCAAAAGCGCCGGCCGCATACATCTGCCATCCAGGCTCCCCGGCGGCCTTTGGCGAGTAAGGCCACCCGTGCCCCACCAACTGATTTATGCCTTGGAGGAAATGCAGATCGGCTTCAACCTTCATGTCGAGCGGAGTTGCGCGAAACGCGGGGGAGTGCAGCCACGTCCACGTCTCTGAAGAAATCACTGGCTTACCAAACAAATGGCCTGCGGAAGCTGCCCAGCGCGTGTCCGAGAACTGCCGCCACATCTGGAGCGTTGCCTTGCCCTCTCCTTCAGGAAGATCCTCATATTGATTACTCGACAACGTGACGGGGGGATATCCGTACGTTTGCGAACGGAGCAGTGTGTGGTGTTGAGCGGCCCACGCATGCAGGGGCCTCAGATAGTGACCGTTGGCGAGTTCAGTCAGCGTCTTTCCCCAATCGTGCCGGATTGCTGCCGTCTCCCGACCTGCATCGCCAATTAGCGCCGGCAAATGCGGGGTCAGGTCGTACCCTCGGCGCCGCTGAAATTCTTTCAATAAATCGGAAGTCCAATCGGATCCGTAGTCCTCCAAGCTGTCACTAAACACCGCGTAAGGAGGATGGTCACTGAACGCTTCCATCAAGCGATCTCCAACAGCGTGAAGATGCGTATCAATGGCAGTCTGGTCATAGTGATCGAGAACAAATCCTTCCGCGCCAAACGCGGGACGTTTCACGGTCATTCCGGTCCGGCTGGAAATGAAGAAAACCGCCGCACAGGGAGCACGCAGTTCGGGAGAGATCTGCAAACGACCACTTTCGATCATCGGATTTTGGATCTGTCTTGCGTCGCGGAGTACCAGAGCATCGTATGAACCGGGCGCCAAAAAAACTGCTTCGGGGCGTTCACCGATCGTGATACTCGGTACTGCAATCGACTTCGAGCCAGGAGGGATTTCAACGATCTCAACACGCATGGCTCCCGCTGCTTGGGTTACTGGAATATGCGGACCGCCAAAAGGCCAGCCGCTTCCGAGTGTGATGTCCACACGCAAGCCCATCTTCCTGGCTTCTTGCGCCGCGAAGCGCAGGGCATCGATGTGTTCGTCTGAAAGGAACGGAATGTTGTGAAATCCGGTTTGAGGATCGTCCAAGGCAAGTGGGTATAACGTGGCGATCTCGACGCCTCCAATCCCCGCTGCCTTCATCTCTTCGAGTTCCCGCTTAATTTCGGACTTTGCGACTGCAGGCCCGAACCACCACCAGCGCACCATAATCCTCGAGTCATCCGGAGAATGTGCAAATGATTCCGTCAATCGGATCAGACTTGGATCGCTCTGGGCAACAACTACGGGAATTTTCAGGAGAGGAATTACAAAGAGCAGAACGGCGCAGGCGATCCTGGTCATAGCCCCTCCCTTGCGGCACTTTGGGTGACTAAGGAGTCAGCCAACGTTCCATCTATTCAGGAGACTAGTTGGCCTGTCCTTTGTGTCTCTCGCAGGCTCACGCAGCTAGCTTGCTTCTGAATCAACGAGACGGTCATTTTACATCTGCCTGATGATTCGCGAAAAACAGGATGAGCGCTCAAATGGTCGCGCGGAATGGCGCGTTTTTTAGCGGTTGGTGCGAACCCTACGACGAAAGAGAGCAATTTCCCGGAGGGATCGACAGTGAACGGATCGGTGAGCACTGAGGAAGAACTGATACGACCGTCCGCACCATGTGGTCCGTGTGTCGCCACCAGCCGTAGAAGACTTGCTCACCGGAATAACGGACATGCAGCGGACGCCACCCATCGGGATCAATGTGTGCCATGGGAACGAGAGGTAGGTCTTGTCGAGACTGCTGGGCGTGCGGCAGCAACCTATCGCCGGGGCTAACGTCCATGCAGTTGGTGTCAAGCCGAAGCCCCACATGCAGAGCCTTGAGGGCGCTCTCTTTTGCGCTCCAAAGTAGCGTCACCAGCAACGGCCGCTCCTCCACCAAGGTTCGCTCGACGAGCACCTGCTCGTGGGCCGTGAGGTAAGCGGCGATAAAGGCATCACTGCGCGGCTCGATCAGTTCCAGATCGCAGCCGATGCCAGGCCCGGTCAGCGCGACGGCACACATGGCGATACCGGCACGATGGCTGAGTGAAATGGTGACAGGCGCTGTTTGGTTGAACAGAAATGCCTCGGGTGCGCCGGACGCCGCTCCTCGTATTTCTATGTTCGCAAGGGCGAGAAGATCACATGGCAGGCTAAGACAGGTAGCCAGCGCGTGTTTCGCGGTCCAGCGACCTAATCGCCAGTCGTTGCGACGTTTAGCAAAGCGCATGCGGCCAAGGAAAAGGGTCTCTCCCGCACTCAGCCATTGATTTTCCGCCGGCACATCGGTTTCATTCTGCTCCAGCCAGTAGACGCTCATTCAAGCCATCCGCTCCAAGCCTGGCCTTGGCGCAAACCATTCCGCCGTGACTAGGCCGCTTCCACAATCTCGAGTTCCGTCTTCCCTCTTACGTTCTCCTCGCTTCTTATCCCACGCTCCACGGCATCGATCAGATACGGGCGGAGATTTGCGGGCGGAAGAATGTGATTCAGCGCGCCCACGCTGAGCGCCCGGTGCACACTGTGGATGTGGTCAAACTCGTTGGCCAACTCTCCTAACTTCTCGGAATGCACGACCTTGAATAGTTCATTCCACTGGGCACGCAGCCGTCCTTTCTCAACGCCGTCGGCCTGAAGCATAGCCTGATTCAAAGCCTGGAGCCGCTCATCCTTACGAGTTCGCGCCTCAACCTCACCAGCGAAAACAACGGCCGCTGCGGGAGCGCCGCCGATGACTGAAGCGTACGTACCCTCCAGAGCCGCCACTTCAAGGTGATCGTTGAGAGCCCGCGAGAACACAACGTATGCGCCGCCGTGATACCTGGAGATCACGCAGAAGACGATCGGGCCCTTGAAGTTCACCACGGCCCTACCAATCTCTGCGCCGTACTCAAGCTGCAACCTCCGCATCGACTCCGGAGAACCGTCAAATCCTGACAAATTGGCCAATACCACGACCGGACGATTGTTGCTGGCGGCATTGATGGCACGCGCCACCTTTTTCGAAGACTGCGGAAAGAGCGTTCCGGCGCACCATTGGTCCGGTCCGTCGGCGGGGACAAATCCCATGCGGGGCACAGAGCGAGACTCGATACCGATAAGACATACCGGGTATCCGCCCAGGTGAGCATCCCAAACCACGGCGGTCTCCGCCGCTCGCATCCCAGCCCAGCGCTCCAGGGGCGCGTGGTCCTGGTCTACAGTTGCCATCATTACTCTGCGAATGTCGAAGGGTCTCTTCCGTCCGGGATTGGTCTCGTTAGACAAGATCTCCCCAACCCGAGCGAACCCTTCTTCACCGTTCTTGTTGTGAGGATAACTCTGCACGTCGCGGTCGATGGGATCGATTGTCTCAGCCCGGCGAGGAAACCTCTCCCCCGGCAAAATGTAGGTGTGCTCGTAGTGTCGAAAGAGAATGTGACACGCTTCGTCAAGGTCGCGCGCCCAGTATTGAGCCTGGCCATTGACGCCCATGATGCGGTCGTAGCCGCCAATGCCTTGATTGTCTTCCGCTGAAATGCCGCCGGAGTAGTCGAGTGCGCGCTTGCCGGTCAGCACCATCGCTGCCTTCGGCGTCATCACCAGAATGCCTCGCGTGTGCATCAGCATTGTGGCCTCGGCGTTCCAGTAAGGTTGGGCGCCCACGTTGATCCCGTTGATCAAGAGATTCACTTCACCGCCGGCTTGAGTGAACTGCACCAGCCTGCGCAAAACCTGGGCGATCCAGTCCATATTCTCGACGCCGCTGTCCATCGAGATCTTCGCGCCGGCTGATATCGGGAACCACTCTACCGGGACGCCTTTCTCTTCAGCTAAATCCAGGGCGCCGATGATGAGCCGACACTCTGCTTCGGCAAGTGCTCCCAAGTCTTTGCTGGGGTCACCGAGCAGCAGAACACGCGTCATACCCTCAGGATATCGATTGGTGAAATTGCGGATGACTCCAACGATAATGTTCGCCTTGTTCTGGCCGTACGGGCGATTGACCGGAACTAATCGGCCTTCGGCGTCAAGATCGTACTCCGCAAAATCTCCGGGAGGAAATTCTGATCGTGTGTCTTCCCGAGCTGGAGTAAGCATCTTGATGATCTCGTACGGGTACACCATTCCGCGTTGGCGGACGCGAATGACTTTTTGATCGTATGCGGTTAGCGGTTTGATCGGGAGGAGTTTGTCGGCAGGCCGGAATGTGATCAGCAGGCCACTACCGACCGGACTCGAGACGCGCACCACCATATCGCGCAATTCTCCGGTAGCGGGGTTGGGAATCCGGGCACGTACTACCACCTGCTCCAGCCCCAGGCCTTCGGTCTCGGGCGCGAGTCTACGCACAATATCGGTCAATTCATCCGGCTTGAGATTGAGCGGAGGCCAGACATATAGGAATACACGATTCCAATACAAACGCTCCTGAGGCCGGCGCCGTGACTGAAACAACCGGATCGTCCCCAGCGCTTCCATAAACATGCGTTCCAGGTGCGGCAGCTGAACGATGCGCCCTGCTTCATCGCGCAGGGGGGTCACATCGCGCACTTCGGCAGCCGCAATCAAACGCTCATCCTTGGGGTTGTCGCGTGCAACGGCACGGAGAAGATATACGTCAGCGACGGACGGCAGACGCTCGATGTTGAAGTTGCTGAGGCGCCAGAGATGCAGCCGCTTACCGATCATCGGATGCACGCCGCGATACAACGTCTCCTCTTCGTATCCTCCGTCTCTTGGGCGATAGGTGAAGTGCTGCATGCCGCTCGCATATTGATCCTGGCTCACACCGGCAACTGCGACCACGATGCGACGGATCGGACGAGGAAACGCAATCTGACTCAGCATCGCCTGCACTTCCACTTGTGTCTTTTCCGCCTCACTCAGCTTGCCGTTGGAGCAGACGTGAAAGTCCAGGACGACGTCGTGATTAGCCGGTACCGCAGCAATCGCGGGAAGCAGTGCATTTGCCACCGAAGAAAGACCGCGATATTCCGCGTAGGCAGCGAAGACGTGGATGCGCTTGCCCTCATGATCATATTCAGCGCAGACATAACAGTGTCCGTCCACCGTCGATGCATTCGGATTCTGGAGAGTCCGAATCTTGTAATACCTCGAGGTGAGCACCTCCAACATCGTGAGACGCAGGCCGAGATCAGCAGCGGGAAATCGCCCGGCAAACAGACCCGCAAGAAGTAGCGGACAATCGATCAGCGTGCGAATCCTTGCGCGGGCGTCAGCAGCGTCGGGGGCTGCTGCGAGATATGTAAGATGCTTTTCCGCTTCGTCGTACACTTTTTTCCACGCCTGCTCAAACAAAGGCTGATCGAAGTAGCGATAGCGCACTTCCCGGGCAAGATCGCTGACCGAAGGATGGAACTCGCGGGTGATCGAGATCATTCGGCCAAGGAGCGTCCGAAAAGATCCGTTAAGGAGTAGCTCCGAGGTTTTCACCAGCCTTAGGCGGTGCTCGAGAATGTCCAGAACACATGCCGCCTGCTGCTCCATTCGCTGGTGTGATTTGTAGATCCAGAGCAAGGTCTCCTTCAGATTGGGTGAGCCATCCAGAGCGCGCACACCGTAATGAGCCAAAGCGCGACCCAGCGCATCGGCAAAGGCCTGCGGGAGTCCTTCACCATTGGTCTCGACCATGCGCAAGTAGGAGAAGAGGTAAGCCTCCGCGCTGGGATCTTCGCCCGCAGTGTGACGGTCCACTTCCGGTTCACGTTGAAACAGAGAACATATGTCGACAAAGATGTTGAGGATCTCGATCTCGGACTGTCTTATTTCTTCACTGTTCGCAGGGCAGAGCTGTCTCCAGGAGGAAAGCTGGCGGGCACCCCCTGGGTCGATGTCAAAACCCAGCATGAGTTGGCGGAGTTCCTTGAGGCTCTCTCGGCAACGAGGCATAGCGTCCTCTCCGTTGCCGCTCGAGCTTTGGGAAGCGCCAAATACCACGCGGTGGAAGGATGTGATCGTATCGTCGCTACTCGTGGCTTCGATTTGGACCAGCGGGGCGCCGGTATCGACCTGCACGTTCGGCATCGTCATTACCCTTCGGACTTTGCCGGAAAACTGAGCGACCACGTGCGTTTCCATTTTCATGGCTTCGAGAACAATCAACGGGTCCCCGACGGCAACCGTATCTCCCGGCTTCACCGCAATCGAAACCACCACTGCCGGAGCAGGCGCGTGTACTATGCCACCGTCATCTCGATCCACCCGATGCGATACACCATCGACTTCAATCCTGGAGCTCACTCCTTGCGTGATCGAGACAACGTGGAAGCGACGCCCGAGGGCAGTGAGCCAACCCTCGAACTGGCCCAGACGGTCGGTGCGAGCCTCGATCCGCTTTCCATCGACTTCCACCCTGTAGTCTTGAGGGCCGGTTCGATAGGTCTTTGTCGAGTAGAGTTGTCCGCGATAGCTCAGCGCCAAGGTGCGGCCAATCTCGCTCCGCACCTGCGGACGGCCACGCGCAGCGGATGCATAGAACTGTGCTTGTTCCACAGCCAGCTCGGCTTCGTATGCATCGATCGCGGCCTGCACCAAGGCGACATCGGCATGCTCGTGAGAGAGATGATCGCCGGCCGCTGCTACGCGGTCGAGCCATCGAATGTCCGCTTGCCCGTTCAATACCTCACTGCGGTTTAGCAGTTCCAGCAGAAATGCTTTATTACTTGCCCCGCCCTTAATGACGACGACACTATCCTGGAGCGCGCGCCGGAGACGAGAGAGCGCCTCCCCCCGGTTTTGACCATAGGCGATGATCTTGGCGACCATGGAGTCGAAGTCTGCCGGAACGGTCTCACCCTCGGCCACCCCCGTGTCCACGCGCACGCCGGGACCCGTGGCAATCCGAAAGCGTTCGACCAAGCCTGGGGCCGCAGCAAAACCGCTATCGCAGTCCTCCGCATTGAGTCGAGCCTCAATCGCGTGACCGGTACTGCGGGGGCACTCCCCTTCCAGACGACCGCCCCGCGCAACATGAATTTGAAGTTTCACCAGGTCGAGCCCGGTTGTGCACTCGGTAACCGGATGCTCTACCTGCAAACGTGTATTCACCTCCATGAACCAGAAGCGATGGGTCTCCGGTTCGTA
Source organism: Terriglobia bacterium (assembly GCA_020073385.1). Taxonomy (GTDB): domain Bacteria; phylum Acidobacteriota; class Terriglobia; order Terriglobales; family Acidobacteriaceae; genus Sulfotelmatobacter. Next base: position 29,150 of record JAIQFH010000010.1, read on the forward strand.
GAGAAACTCAACGGTGCCGGCATTGCAGTATCCGGCGGCCTTGCTTAGACGAACCGCGGCTTCGCGTATCGCCTCATCTTCCTGTTGGGAAAGCACCGGGGAAGGCGATTCCTCGAGCACCTTCTGGTGTCGGCGCTGTATCGAGCAATCACGCACGCCCACAGCCCACGTCGTCCCGTAGCGATCGGCAATAATCTGGACCTCGACGTGGCGCGCGCCCTGTACCAGTTGCTCAAGGTATACAGTGGGATCGCCGAAAGCCTTGGCCGCTTCGGCTCGGGCACTCTCAAAAGCCTGGGGCAGTTGGGTCGCAGATTGCACGAGGCGGATCCCGCGGCCGCCTCCGCCCGCCGTTGCCTTAATAAGGAGTGGAAAGCTCAGGCGCTCAGCCTGAGAGCATGCGTCCGCGAGAGTCTCGACAGGTCCGCCGCTCCAGAGGGCGACCGGTATTTGGGACTGCTCTGCCAGCCGTTTCGCGGCGATCTTGTCGCCAAGCTGGCGCATCACCTCTCCCGGAGGCCCGATGAACACAATGCCCATCTCGCGACAAAGATCCGCAAATGCCGCGTGTTCCGCCACAAAGCCCCATCCCACCCAAACCGCGTCTGCGCGAGCGGCTGCGAGTGAACGTTCGAGCCGCTCGTAATCGAGGTAGCTACTCTTGGGTCGACGAGTGTCTGGGTCGATAAATTGGGCGGCGCCGAGAGACACTGCCTCGTCTGCTTCGCGGACGAACATGGCATGACGGTCAGGTTCCGTGAAGAGCGCGATGGTGCGCAACGGCACACTGTGCTCGTCCCGGAACTCCCGCGCCGCGTGGATGAAGCGCATGGCGGCTTCGCCGCGATTGACAATAGCAACCCGTTGGAATTCATCTTGCATGAGCGCCTCCGTGAACAATGGTGCTTGTATCGGGGCGTGCGTTAAGCCACGAGAACGGCCTCTGCTGACATGATGGCCTGCAGGCTTTTCAGATTTTCTTTGTCAACGCTATCGGAGAGAGCTACTGTCTGGTAACCAATGAGACGTAGGTAGCAGTTTCCGTTTTCGTCAAGAACTTCAGCGTCGAAACTTCCTCGAACCTCGTCAGGGGTGACTACGGCATACAAGCGGCCATCGGCCACGTTCGGCGTATGGAACTCGGAGACCTGGCGAACGCGCTGTGGCAAACCCATTCGACCCTGTATGCCAAGCTCCCAGATCCCGGCAGTTTGGAAGCAAAGCTCGATCAGCCGTGGTGCGATGACCGTGCTTAACTCTGACGGATGGTGATTGGGGGGCAAGCCTTTCGTCAGCAAACCAACGACGCGCTTTCCATCCCACCATGCCTTCTCCACTACCTGATACGCGGGCCCATGGAAATAGAGTCGATAAATGTCGGCCGCTTCGACGCAGGTTCCGGCCGGTGCGACAAATGCCCTCGCACCCGGCGTCTGGACGGCTTGTCTCGCGAGCCGCACACGCGCAGTGAAGTGCGTCGTTGCTTGCGGCTCTTTAGAGTTTGGAAGAGAGCGGTAGCCGATCAACCGGCAATCCGCCACCAACCCATCTTCCTGCGGATGAATCTGTGTCTCAATCCGAACGGTGCGGGGTTCGCTTCTGTAAAACTTGAGGGGCGCGATGAAGCTTATGTCTTCGATCGCCTCGACCCGCCATCCGGGAAGGAAGCACAGAGCAGCTTCAGCAAATGCCTCGATACCCATTACGCCCGGCAGAACCGGAGTCCCATCAATCTGATGATCATGCAGGAAAGGTTGAGCCGGCGGGTCGAGTGTTGTTTCGACCGCGTAGCCGTCGTAAAGATTCATGGAGGCAACTTTACCCGCCATGGGCCTCATGGCTGGTAACTGCTTCCCTGCTTCTGCGGACGAAGGATCTAGTCCACCAGTCGAATCCCATTCATTGAGCAAAACGCCAAGACGCTGGCCGATCACAATCTCGCCTCGCGTCGCACCGGCGGTGAGTTCGCGACGGATCAGCGGAATGCCGGCTTCCGGCGTCAGCATGTCGATTCCGGCGAGTTCCATTATCTTTGGGATCGAGCCGCGCGTGGCCATGCCGATTCCACCCCACGCCGTCCAGTCAATCGCAATGCCGCGCGTCGCGGGACGGGTGGTACGGAAATTCGATGTGATCTTGCATAGCAGATCATTCGCGGAGCTGTAGTCGGTCTGTCCAGCGTTGCCGAACCGGCCTGCAATCGAACTGAACGCCACCGTCGCACCGAGGGGCATTTCACCAATTGCATGCAGCAGATTGAAGAATCCGTCGCTCTTGACGTCAAATACTAGGTCAAATTCTCGGGAATCCTTATCTGGCAGTGAATGGCTTCGCTCAATACCGCCGGCATGCAGCAGCACGTCGATGCGACCGCTGCGCTGACGTACCTGGTCGATGACCTTGGCGACTGCCTCCGCATCCGTGAGGTTGACGCTGAAGTAGTGTGGCGTGCCACCGGCCGCGCGCACGGCATCGATAGCGCTTTGAGCAGCTTGTGCCCGCTCCAGACTCGCGAGTTCCTTTTCGACGAGAGCTGGAGTAGCCCGTTCGCCGCGGGTCTGGATACGCGCAAACAGATCGCGTTTGAGGTTTTCCCTGTCGTTCACGAAGCGCTTCAGGTTAGGATTGTCCGGATCGGGCTTCGGCACTAGATCAAGCAGATAGAAAGTGCCGCCAGATGCATTGGCCAGATCGGCGGTGATGGCGGAGACGATGCTTCCAGCCGCGCCGGTAATAACGAAGACTGTGTTCTTGTCGAACACCATGCCCGGTCGCCCATCGGTGGCGGGCTGCTCCTGCAAGCCGACCGTCCAGCGCTGGCCACTCGTGTATCCGATCTCAACCGCTCCCGGATCATGCAACGTTTCGGAGATCAGAAGATCGGCAACTTCGTTCGGCCTGCGCTTCGCGTCAAAGTCGACTGCCTTCACGAGGCATTCCGGGCGTTCCCGCTTGTACGTCTTGGCAAAACCAGTTACAGCGCCACCAAGAGGAGCTACTGCTCCAGCGTCGTCATATCCGTGATGTCCGCCGAGTGTCGTCGCAGTCACGAGGAACGTGCCCGGGCGGCTTACATGCCCATACAACACACGCATGGTGGTGTGCAGCAACTTCACTCGCACCCGCACGGCCTCGCGCCAGACAGTGGAGTCCATCTTGCGAAGGTCGCCTTCATTGTCGAGCGCGGTCAACCAGAAAACTCCGTTCACTGGCCTAGTTGCGGTCCAGGCTTTGAGAATGCCGGTCAATGTGTCGGCATCTGGACTTCCTTCAACGCAAAATACCTTGACTCCCAGCTCAGTGAGGCGTTCCGTCAGCGCTTGGCCCACGCCGCCCTTGTCGGGCATGAGTACCACGCTGCTGTTTTGATCAAGCTTCACTCCGGTTGCCTTACAGACGCTGAGCGGAGGACGCAATGTCGCTACCGGCACGCGTCGGGGAATGTTGTTGGCCGCATCGAGGCTGGCGAGCACCGGGCGCACAGGCTGGACAGAAACCGAAGCTGTGGGCGCCGCTGATCTCTGTTCCTCTGGTGCTGGTTTCACGGAGGGCACCGAGGCCTTCGCCCGCGCGGACCGGTCGTGGGCAAACTTGATCACATGCGCCAAGGTTGGAAAATCACGCAGTTTTAAGGTTTCATCGCGCGGAATGTTGTATGCGGCTCGCACGGCCGCAAACATCTCCGCCTGTTTCACCGTATCGACGCCCAGATCTGCTTCCAGATCAAGATCCAGATCCAACATGTCTTCCGGATATCCAGTCTTTTCGGCCACGATCTGGAGAACCATCTTCTTGATGGGATCATCGGAATCGGCCGTCGTCACGAGTGGTGCAGCAGCAGGCGCGAGCACCTCGGACGCAACCGCCGTGATTGAGACCGGCAACGGTGATGCCGGTGAAGCCAGTCCCAGCGCAGGCGCGCCGCCCAAGTCCGGCCGCTTCTCGTACACAAATCGAATCACGTGGGCCAGCGTGGGATAGTCGCGCAGTTTGCGGTTCTCGTCGCGCGGAATGTTATACAGCTCCCGGATAGCCGCGAACATCTCCGCCTGCTTGACGGTGTCGACTCCCAGGTCGGCTTCCAGGTCGAGGTCCAGGTCCAGCATGTCTTGCGGGTATCCAGTCTTCTCTACCATTAGCGCCAGGATGCGTTCCTTCACGGGATCGCCATCTTTGGCCGAGGTTTCCGCGGGCACTGCCCGGATCGCTTCGGCTCCGTGACTCTCCTCGACTCTTGGAGCTAAGACTTCCGTCGCTGGAACCAGGATTGGCACGGCTTGCGCAGCTCGAAGGTCGGGCCGCTTCTCGTACACGAACCTGATCACATGGGCGAGCGTCGGGAAGTCGCGCAGCTTGATTTTGTCGTCGCGGGCGATGCCGTACGCTTCACGGATCGTGGCCATCACTTCCGCCTGCTTTACTGTGTCGACGCCCAAATCCGCTTCGAGATCGAGATCCAGATCCAGCATGTCTACCGGATAGCCAGTCTTCTCAGCAACCAGCGCCAACACCCTGTCTTTTACGGGATCGCCTTGCGGAGCCGGTGTCACAGGGGCTGGCGGCACTGACATAGGCGCTTGCACTTGCACCGGCGATTCGACAACCGGGCTCGGCGTTGGCACGTGTGGTAAGTCGGCCACGGGAACCGGCGTCTTCGGAAGCACGGGGCGAAGGACGTCATTGGATTTCTGAGCAGCTTCCACCACTCGCGCTGCTGATCCCTGATCGCGTATCCGCAGTGTGCGATGCACGACTTCCAGTTCTGCCGTGGGATAACCTGCGACTCGGCTCAGCCACGCTTTCCAGCAGTCCTCGTCGGCAATGCGATAGGCATAGCCCAGGGCATTGGGCCGGCGACGGACACCGTCCTTCGTTGCGACCCAACGCAGCAGTGTCATGCTGATTTGCGAACCAAAACCCGCGCCGAGGCGGATCGCGTATTCGATTGGATACGCACCACCCTTGGACAAATTCAAAGTGCCTAGCTCGGGATCAATCTCTTTGAAGTTGGCGACGGGCGGCACGATGCCAGTTTCCAGCGCCTTCACTGCAACCACATCCTCGATTCCAGTCCCCATCGCGTGACCGGTCATACCCTTCGTGTTCGCGATCACTACCTGATCTGCGGCATCGCCGAACACACGACGTAACGCGTGAATCTCAGCGGAGGCACTGCCCCCGCGTGCTGGAGTGTAGGTTTCGTGAGAAACAAATACAGTGCGGGGCGCGATCTGCTGACGGGAAATACCACTATGAGCTTCGGCCTGTGCGATCAGGTCTTCCATCACCTGGCCGATATGCTGTACGTCGAGGCGCGTACCGTGGAAAGCGCTATTGGCAGTGGCAGTGCTTAACACTTCGCAGATCGATTGCATTCCGCGTTCACGGGCCGCGTCCGCGCTCTCGACCACAAGGCCTGCAGCGCCCATCCCGACGATCAAGCCGTGGCGACGGCGGTCAAAGGGAGTAGCAGCTTCTTCGACCACCTCGTCCGTGGCGGCCGCACCGCTCGCCAGGAACCCAGCACCAAACCATTCGATCAAATGGTCGGAGGTAACATCGTCGGACGAAACAATGATTACGCGGCGGCACCGTCCGGCGTAGATCCAGTCTTGCGCCAGCGCCACAGCTTGCGTGGTGCTTGCGCAGGCCGAATTGATTTGAGTATTCGGACCGCGGGCCCCAATAAATTCAGCGAACTGCGAATGCCCCATGGGCAGCGTTCTGAGCAGGAAGCGCCGGTCGAAGACATAAGGCTCCTTCTCGATGGCGTCCCGTAAGTCTTCCGCACGGCGCTCAATCTCATGTTCGAGGATGGAATCACCATTCGACTTCGCGGTCCGCGCAAGCAGGGTTTCCAGCATTCCCAGTTGCTCACGGCGGGAGTGATCCGTGTAGTAGCGCGACATTTCGTCCGCGAACGAGTCGCAACCCGGAAAGGCAGAAGCAAAAATCACGCCGGTGTCGTCGCGTAAGGCATCCGGGAGGGCCCATCGATCCGGCAACTGCGAACCTTTGCTCGTCGTCTTGTAGCGCATGACCAGCGGGATGCCAGCATCGCGTAAGGCATCGATGCCCACGGCAATGGCCAGTTGGGTGTCGCGGTCGAGAGCCGCCCTACGGTCGGCGGAAACGCCGAATTCACTTTCCAGGTCGAATGCTCCGCCCCGTCCCGCCAGCTTGATGACATCGGCTACGTTGTTGATAGTTTCGAATGTGGGCCCGCCATTGTCACTCTTCATCAGGCGCGTGATGTGCTTGTCGAGCATGGCTTTGCGCAAACGAGTCGGGATGAGATCGATGAATTGATCGCCGCGCAGGATGCGAGCGAGGTTTGCATCATCAAAGATGTGCTCGGTGCCCGGCAGACCCAGAGCAGCGCCTGTAATGACGACTGGCTGGTAAGCCGGACGATGGTCTGGTTCACCCTGAATTTTCCGAGCACGCTCAAGGACCTCAGCGAAGAGGTGGCCGAGTTCAGAGAAATGATCGCCATTCGCTCGCGTCGCCTGTCGGGTGGCGGGTGCGGAAGTCTTCGCGACGAACTTGTCCGATTCGAACGGCAATGGTGCAACAAGAATGGATGCTTGTGGTTTCTCCGCCGGAACCTCGGCAGTACCGCGTCCCAGGCCCGCCGCGTATAGGCCGCACAGCGCCTGGTTGAACGATGCGATGTCGCCGAACTTCGGATGATTGGTGAACAGCGACACCACGTCGCCCCGATCGCCGAGAACATCCTCGGCAAATCCCTGCAGCGCCTTTTTCGGCCCAACTTCCACGAAAATACGTGCGCCGGCTTCGTATAGTGTGCGCAGGCCTTTGATGAATTGAACGGGAGAAGCCACCTGCTTGGCAAGAATGTCCAACATCTGAGGCACGACATCCGGGCCAGTGGGATAGAACTCGCCGTTTACGTTTGCAACGATCGGCAGGCGTGGTGATTCCAGATGCAGTCGCTCCAGTTCCTTCCGCAACGGTTGGCTCGCTGGTGCGACAATCGAGGTGTGAAAGGCGTGGCTGACCGGTAGCTCTGCGACGTCGAAACCAGCATTCCTGAGAACCTCCATGGCTTGCGTGACGGCGTTGCTGGCACCACCAATTACCGCTTGATGTTCGCTATTAATGTTGGCGATCACTACGTAGCCGTTGACCGTCTTCAGGATTCGTTCGATCTCATCCAGCGGGGCAAATACGGCTGCCATCTTTCCTTTGTCGGCAACTGCGACTTGCGTCATACCGCGCCCGCGAGCGCTTACCGCTTCCAGCGCATCCTCAAAGGGAAGAGCGCCCGAGGCGACTAACGCTCCGTATTCACCCAGGCTGTGTCCCATTGTCATGTCTGGCTGGATGCCATACGCGGCCAGCAACCGTGTCAGGGCGAGATCAATCGCGAGAACGGCCGGCTGCGTAATCGCCGTCTGTCGCAAATCGTCATCAGCCTTGGCAACAGCGTTGGGATCCGCCTGATCAACGAAGACAAAGTCGGTGAGCGGCTTGCCCAGCAACGGCGTCATTACTCGATCGGCCTCGGCGAACGTTTCAGTCACGATTGGTTCCGCGTCGCGCAGACCCCGAAGCATATTCACGTATTGCGAACCTTGGCCCGTGTAAAGGAATGCCACCTTGGGAGCCGGTCCTTGACCATGGAAGATGCCTTGCGCGCGCAGCGCCTTCCAGACGACTGCCTGGTTAGCTGCCAGCGCCTTGAGTGCTTTACCGGCCCTGTCCGCCAAGTCCGCGGCATCGGTGTAATCAATCGCCAGACGTTCGGGAGCTCGCAAGTCGGTTTCAACCGGTGCTGTGAGTGCAGGCGCACTGCCGGCTTGAGCATTCTTCATCACTACGCGCAGACGCTCGGCGAGCGCAGCCTCTGAGGCGGTACCAATCACGAGCGCTCCGCGCAGCGGTGCCTTGCAGATAGACAAAGAAGCAGAGGACACCGAAACAGCGGGAACTTCTTTCGTATTCATGACTACCTCGTTGATCGCAGCTTGGGGCAGGACGCTGACGGCGAGTGACCGCTTTCCATTTCCAGTCAGCCTTCCGGGAAGGTGCTCTTCGAGAACGATATGGAAATTTGTGCCGCCAAAACCAAATGCGCTAACGCCAGCGCGCCGGGGACTGTCGGACGGAACGCTCCATGGTTTCAGTTCCGTATTGACGTAGAGCGGGGAGTGGGCGAAGTCGATGTCCGGACTGGGATGTTCGCAATTCACACTGGGCGGCAACACCTTGTCTCGCAGGGCCAGTGCGGTTTTCAACAGTCCCGCTGCGCCTGCCGCTCCTTTGAGGTGCCCGATGTTCGACTTGACCGAGCCCAGCGCCACGGAGTGGGTTGGAAGATGCTGACTACTGAGCAAATTCGCCATGCATTGAGCTTCAACCACATCACCCACTCGAGTGGATGTGCCGTGTCCCTCAATCAATGTCGCGGTGGCGGGCGATAAGCCTGCATTCTGCCATGCGCGCTCGAGGCAAAACTTCTGACCAACCGGATTGGGCGCAGTGATCCCTTTTCCTTTGCCGTCGCTTGACGCCCCGATCCCACGGACAACGGCGTAAATTTTGTCTCCGTCACGCTCGGCATCTGCCAGCCGCTTCATGAGGAAGATCGCGGAGCCTTCGCCCATCACAAAGCCGTCCGCCCCATCCGCATAAGGACGGGTGCCAGTCGCAGACAGCGCGCCAATCTTGCAGAACTTCACGAATGTCTGGGCGCCCATGTTGCGGTCGATGCCACCGGTGATGACCCCGTCGAAATCCTTAGCGACCAGACCTTCCACAGCAGCGCTCATGGCCGCCATGGCGGACGCGCACGCTGCGTCGCAAACGAAATTCGGGCCATGGAAGTTGTAGATGTTGGCAATGCGTCCGGCAATGCAGTTGGCCAACTCGCCGGGCATGCTGTCTTCCGTAACTTCGGGCAGGCGCTTGCCAATGCGGTCGTGCAATTCTCGGGTAATGTCCGCGCGCCTGGCCTCCGGAAGGGCCGCGAAGCTCTCGCTCTCCGCGAGCTCATGCGCATACTCCGGGAAGTTCACCCGCAGCGCGGTCTGATAGTGTCTTTCACCTGCCATGGCGTTGCCAAGGATTACGGCGACTCGATCCGGGTCGAGCGGTCGCTTGGGGTAGCCGTAATCTTCCAGAGCTTCGCGCGTGGCCGCGATCGCCCACTTCTGTGCCTGATCCATGGCATCGGTCACTCGCGGTGGGATCGGTAGATGCCACTTCATCGGATCCCAATTCCATTCGCGCACCCAGCCGCCGATCTTCGAGTATGTTTTGTCAGGGGCGCTAGGATCGGGGTCGTAATAAAGAGCCGGATCCCAACGCTCCGGCGCAACGTCGGTGATGCTGTAACGGCCCTTCTTTACGTTTTCCCAAAACGCGGCCACGTTGGCGGCATCGGGCAGAATGGCTCCCGCTCCAACAATCGCGATTGCACGATTGGCTGTGTCTTCCATGATGACGCTCCTGTACAACCTATGGCAGGTTGCTTACGACAGATAGTCAGGCGTCGGGACTTATGCGGCGAGTGCAGGCTTCGCTGCACGGGCGTAGAGGACGTCGGCTATAAAGTCCATGTCAGAAATCAGGCCCGCCTGTGCACGGTGAACGGCCGGCAAACCTAAATTCGTTTCAAATGCAGACATCTCGGCATCACCAACGGCTCCAGCTCCAGTTACCCAGCGCAAGCCTTCTTCCGCGACCTTGAGTGCTGCTTCGCGGGAGAAGGTTCGACTCAGTGCCGCAAGTGCTGGCGCGTCAAAGCGCCGGTTGGCTTTCTCGTTCAACTTTCCCTCCGCGAGACAGGCGGCGCGACGAGCCAGACTGCCCGCGCTCTCCGCGTAAGCGATCCACTCGCCCAGGCGCAGCAGAATGTGTTGATAACGAGTGAGGCGTGCGACACGCGCTTTCTCCATGACTTCAGCCAGTGCGTGATGCGCCAGCGCCGCGAAATTCGCGCCTACGTTTGGATGCTGGGCATGCAACGCTTCCAACTCGCGCGCCCGCTCGTGATAGTGCTGGCCGCGCGTCTTCAGGTGGAGTTGCCAGCGGTCGCGGCTGATGGTCATCTCCATGATCTCGGACGTGCCTTCATAGATCGTGGTGATGCGCACGTCGCGGCTGATTTTCTCCACGATGTATTCATGCGTGTAGCCGTAACCTCCGAGCGCCTGGATGCTGGCGTCGGCAGCCTGATTGCCGGCCTCGGTCGCCATATATTTCGCGATCGCCCCTTCGGTGTTCAGGCTTCCTTCTCCGGCGTCGATCCGCTCGGCAGTCTCTTCGATGTAGGCGCGTGCGGCTTCCAATCTCGCCACGTGGGGCACGATCAGCTTGTGCGTGTAGCCTTGCTTTTCCGAGAGCGGTGCTCCTGCCTGAATGCGCTTTGTGGAATACGGAATCGCACGATCCAGAGCGGCCCATCCTGCTCCGAGGCCGAAGGCCGCCACCATCAATCGCGTGTAGCCGAATACAGCCTGCGCCTGTATCAAACCCTGGCCTTCGACGCCACCAATCAGCCGGTCGGCATCGACAAAGACGTCATTGAAGGCGAGGGCTGCGGTATTGCTGAGGCGAATGCCATGCTTGTCCTCTGGTTCGTCGTGGGTAAAGCCTTTTACATCTTTTTCAACGATGAACCAACTCGGGCCGTTCGACGTGTTCGCTAATACCGTGTAAGCACCAGCGATTCCGCCGTTGCTGATCCATTGTTTATTACCGTTGATCTTGTATCCGACGACGCGTCCGTCTTGCAGGACTGGGTCGGCCGTGGTGCGAAGGGCTGCCAGATCGCTGCCGGCTTCCGGTTCAGTGGCGCCGTAGGCGAACAACAATCCCTCGTCCGCGATCCGACTCAGCCACAGCTTCTTTTGCTCCGGCGTGGCGCCCACGGTGATCGGATCGCTGCCGAGAAACGTTGCCAGGACGGAAGTCGCGACTCCTAGATCGATGCGCGCCATCTCTTCACAAATGCAGTAGACGTCGAACGTGCCTCCGCCCATGCCGCCGAACTCTTCCGGAATGAAAAGAAGTTGAATGCCCAGTTTGTCGGGGCTGCACATGTCGCGGACTATGTCGATGGGACATTCGTCGCGCGCATCGAGATCGATCAGCACGTCGTCGGGAAGCCGCTTCTTGGCAAACTCTTTCAGAGACTTCACGCTCAGTTTCAGTGTCTTGTAGGCAAGCATGAATGCAACCTCACTTGGCGGCAACGCCGCGCATTTCACGAGCTTGGTTGGTCAGTTCCGGCAGAAACTCCAGGACGTCATCCACAATTCCAACATCGGCCACCTGGAATATCGGGGCTTTAGGATTCTTATTGATGGCGATGAGGAACGGATTTCCTTTGATGCCGGCGAGATGCTGGAACGCACCACTGATGCCGCAAGCCAGGTAGACCTTGGGCTTCACAGTCTTCCCCGATGACCCAACCTGGCGAGACTTCTCCATCCATTTCGCGTCGACGACAGGCCGCGAGCAACTCACCGCCGCGCCCAGCACCTCCGCGAGTTCTTCGGCAAGAACCACGTTGTCCTTCTCTTGCAGGCCTCGCCCGATGGAAACCAGGACGCTATGCTTTGTGATATCCACATCGCCCGCCTCGGCAACGATGGTCTCGAGATAGCGGCGTCTTGCCGTCAAAGTGCCCACGGCAGAGGACTTGTCGATGACTACGCTCGAAATCGGAGTGACTTGCTCCGGCTTAAATGAGCCAGGACGGACGTTGATCACCGCGCCCGAGGAAACATCACAGCGCACATGAGCACTGACTTGTCCGCCGAATTCCTGTCGTACGACTCTGAGGAAGGCCTCCTGTACCCCATCAATTCCCAGCACGTCGGGGACGAAAGGTGAATTCAGCCTGATGGAAAGGCCCGGCGACAGATCGATCCCAAAATGATCGTGCGGGACCAGCAGAATACTGTTGCGCGGTAGAACGTTCACCAGCGCTTGCCTGATTAACTCGGCGTTGGGGTAGGAGAGCGCTTCGTTAGCTACCTTCCAGACCTCCCCATAAGAGGAAAGGAGCGAGTTACAAACGGCATCGAGACCGGCACCCCAACCGGTAACAATTGCGGTGGGAAGTGAAGCGGGATCTATTCGTCGCGCTGCGGCTGCGAGTTCCGCGGCGGAATCGTCAACGACGCCGTCTCTATGAATGATGTAGGAAAAAACGCAAGCCATTATTTCAGCCCTCCCCTCGCTGCTACCAACTCAAGAACCGTGTGAGCGTTCTCTTCCCGGCTGCCGTGCAGCATGTCCGCTCCCTTGCTGAATGCAGGAACAAAGTAGTCCACGCGCCTCACCTTCGCGGCCACTTCTCCGACCGCGGCTTTCTCAACTCCGAGGTCCGAGGCTCCTAACGTCGGGATCGGCACGGAAGCCACCTGCCGAATACCGCGCATCCCGACGTAGCGGGGCTCATTAATACCGGTCTGAATGGAGAGGACGCACGGCAGATCGATCTCGCTGATTTCCCGATTGCCACCTTCGATCTCGCGGCTGACTTTGAGCTTTCCGTCTTCCGCGGTGATGGAATTCACAAGAGAAGCAAACGGGTAGTCGAGCATTGCCGCCAGCATTCCACCCACTTGGGCGGCGTCGTCGGCCTGGACCCCGGTCAGAATGAGGTCGTAGCGACCTTTCCGCACAAAATCCTTGAGAATGGTCGCGATGCCCCGGCCGTCGGACCCGCTGAAGGCTTCATCAGAGATCAGCACGGCATGATTCGCGCCCATCGCTAATTCACGGCGTAGGACCTCTTCGTCATCTTCGCCGCCGACTGTCACCACGGTGACGTTGCCGCCGACACGATCGCGAATCTGCAGGGCCTCTTCGACCGCGTAGTTATCCGCCTCATTCACCGAGTACACCAACTCTTCGCGCTCGATGTCATTCCCGGCCGCATTGAGCTCAATTTCGTTCTCCGAGGTGTCGGGCACTCTTCGAACACAAACTAGAATCTCCACGTTCAACCTCCACAAGTCGCAGTTACCAATTCCTCAGTCTTTTCAATGCAAACCTCGCGAACCATGTGCTGGTCCACTAGTTCGGTCAGGTCGATGGCAGACATCTTGCCTTCCAGGCCCGCCACTTTGATCGCGTCTTCGATGTTCGCCATGCAGAACGGGCACGCCGTTACGATCACGTTAGCCCCTGCTTCGGCAGCCATTCGGACTCTGAGCACACCCATCCGCTGCTCTTCTTTGGGCTCGTAGAAGAGCATGAGTCCACCGCCGCCGCAGCAGAATGACCGGTCTCGCGACCTCTTCATTTCGACTCTCTTTAATCCTGGAATCGCGTCGAGCACAGTGCGCGGGTCGTCGTAGATCTGGTTATGGCGTCCCAGATAGCAGGGGTCGTGGTAGGCATAGACCTTGTCTTCGCTCTCGACGCGACGGAACTGGATGTTGCCGGCCCTCACTTCCCGGGCGATCACCTGGCTGATGTGCTCGACAGGGGGCACATCTTTATAGTCGTGTTTCAGCGAATTGTAGGCATGCGGGTCGGCGGTGACGATTCGCTGCACTCCCGATGTCTTAATGGCTTCTGTGTTGTGATCCCGCAGGGCCATGAAGAGCATTTCTTCGCCGAAACGTCGAACCTCGTGGCCACTGTCCTTCTCTGCCGCGCCCAGAATTCCGAAGTCTTCCCCGATATAGCTGAGGACTCTGGAGGTGGATCGCCCGATCGACTGCATGCGGTCGTCGTAGGAAGTAATGCTGTCGACGAAGTACAAGGTGTCAGCGCCATTGCTTCCGTCGAGGATCTTGACGCTGCAGCTTCGCTGGGACTCTGTGGCCTTCGCCCAGTCGGCCTTTTTCTTTTCCATCTTCCCGTAGGGATTGCCGCGATTCTCCAGGGCCTTTAACGGCTTTTGCAGCGATTGGGGCACGTTGCCGTCATCGATCATCCCGCGCCGCAGGTCGACGATCTTGTCGATGTACTCGACCAGCAGTGGGCATTCTTCTTCGCATGCACCGCACGTCGTGCACGACCAGATTTCGTCTTCCGAGTAGATGTTGCCGATCAATGGCTTGCTGTTGTTGGCCTTGCCGAGTACGGGATAGTGCTGAAACGCGTAGTCTCTGGCCTTGATGGTGAGGAATCGTGGCGCTAACGGACGTCCCGCCGCATTAGCCGGGCAATTGTCTGCGCAGCGCCCACAATCGGCGCAGGAATAGAAATCGAGGACGTGCTTCCAAGTGAAGTCTTCGAACGTCTTCACGCCAAAGGATTTCACTTGATCGAGATGCTCGTCGGAAACGCCCCATCTCACCGGCTTCAGCGTGCCCCGATCTAGCTTCGCAAAGTAAATGCTGAAGAGCGATGTTTCCACGTGAAACTGGATTCCGAAGGGCCGATAGCAGAGCAGGAAGTAAAAGGTTAGTTCATGGACGAGATACGCGGTGACATTGATGACCCAGAGTGTGGCTAACGGCATGGATCCAACAACAATCTTGAATATCCACGGCAGGGATAGTACAGCCAAGGTTTCGGAAGGTTGGCCTTGCAGTGTATGGCCAGCGGCCTTGCTGGCGGCAAAGAGACTGTCGGCTACCATCAACAGGGCGATCAGCCCAAGAAGGAATACGGCGTCGGCGGTGTGGCTCTTGCCATACCTCGCGGGGACTGCATATCGCGCGGGCTTGAAGACGAGTCGACGGGTTGCGGCGACCACCATGCAGAGAAAGACGACGGTCGCCGCGTAGTCGGTAGCGATGTCGTAGATTTGGCCGGTCCTTCCCGAAAGGCCGGGCATCACAAACTTCTCGGAGACGCCGACGATCAGTAGAGAGAAAGCCCGAGCCGCCAGCAGAATGAAGCCCGCGAAAATGAGGATGTGAATCGTCCCCGTGAATTTGTATCGCGGATGTTTCCACTGTCCCAGCCAGAACTTGAAAACTCTGGCCAAGCGAGTCACTGGACGATCAAAACGGGGATCGCTCTCAGCGCGCACCATTGGAACGAACCGCTTTGCCACGATATATGCGAAGCAGGCAACTCCAAGGACATGGATGGTTAGAAAGAGGTTGCGTCCTGGGACCAGCCACTCACTGCTCAACGAGGGTGAATAGATGCCTACCACGGCCTATTCCCTGATACTTGCTCTACCTACGCAACAACGAGCTGCGGCTGAACATTCTTCAGTTCTGTTGCCGGCGCAGGTTCTGGTACTCGTTTCGATTCAATCGGAGTAACGTCACTCACTACTGGAACGGGCGCAAGCTCGGTGGTGGCCGGGGCGGAGGCGGCCGTCGACGCGGCCCGACGCCTCTGGCGCGCTTTCTTTTTTTGCGGCGGTCTGATTCCGGCCGCGTCTCGCAACTCTGTGAAACTTGCTTCCAGCAATTTCTCCATCTTCCTGAGGTCAGGCGCTGCGTGCGCATCGCCGCTGAACCCGAAGTAGACCATGCCGTTGTAACTCAGGACGGCGCAGTTGACCGCCATTTCGCCACCGACGGGAACGTACGGATAGCAATGCAGCATCTTGTGGCCAAGCAGGAAGAGTGGTTGTTGCGGCCCCGGTACGTTCGTACAGACCATGTTGAAAGGTGTAATAGGCAACTGGCTAATAAGCGGCCCGGTCATTCCCTGCATAGTTGTGGGAAAGACCCCGATCAGGCCACCCGCCAAACTGACCAACTCGGCGGCGTGTACGCCCTTTAGGAATTCGGTCCGCTTGTGGACCGCGGCCAGCAACTTTCGGGGCTGTCGAATATCTAGTGGAATAGTAACGGGAACCAGGGAGATGCGATTCCCTAACTCCGCCGTGCTGTTACTGCCGCGCAGGTTGACGGGCACCATGATGCGGAACAGTTTCCCTTTCACTCGGTCACCGTGCAATTCACAGTAGCGGCGAATTGTCGCGGTCACCAGGGCTAGGATCACGTCATTCACACTGGTGCCGCATTTCTGTCGGATGGCCTTCACGTCGGCCAATGGAATCTCGGTGCAGGCAAACTTCTGCGGTCCACGGTAGATCACGTTGAACCGGAGGCGCTCAGTAAACGCGGTGATCTCTGGAAACAAAGTCGCAAACTCGTCTCCGGCGACGCTTCCGCCATTCGCAGCAGCACGCTGCGCCATGCTGAGCAGATCGGTCATAGCGGAGAGAATTCGTTTGACGAAGTCAGAATATGAGTCTACGAACCCTGCCGTAAGCGAACTCAACGGATCGAGTGGCCGGGGAACATGGAACTTGAGCTTTTTCTTGGGCAAAGGCCGCACTTCTGGACTCGGATCCAAAAGCATGCTTAGGATGCCGACTCCTGCAATACCATCAGCCAGACAGTGATGCAGGCGGAAAATCATTCCCGTGTGATTGCCCTTCAGACCCCGGACGACGACTATGTCCCACAGTGGGTGCCGCCGATCCATTACGGAGCCAAATAGTTTCGCGGCAAGGGCCTTCAGTTCTGTGTCGGTGCCATGGTTGAGTGTCACTTCGTGCACGTGGCGTCGCAGATCAAACTCAGGGTCATATTCCCAACTGGGAAGTCCAAGACCGAACGGCGCGGGTACAACACGCTTGAGGTAGCGAGGGAGGAGCGGCAGCTTCGATTCGATAAACTGAACGCATTCCTCGAACGAGACCTCACCCTCGAAAAGGCAGATGCTGGCCACATTGAGAGGCATACCTTCCCGTTCCAGATGCAGGAAGACCGTGTCGCCCCAGGAAAGGCGGTCACTCTGCTGGTGGTTCTGCACGACAGGACTCCTATTCAGTTGCGCGACCAGAGCGCACCTCAGTTCACGAAAGAAAAACGATGCGCAAGCTTCACCAGTTTGAGCACCTTATAGACATCGACGCTAACGCCGCGTAACACGACCTTGACGGATTTCTCGTCGGCGATTCGGGCAAACTCTTCCATTGCTTGCAGGGCGGTTGAGTCGATTCGTCGCACCGAAGAGAAATCCAAGACCGCTTCGCCTTGAGTGCAGTCCAGATTCCTTCCTGCCTCTTGCAAGTCAAGAACGACGCGCTCTTCATCAATGTTCAGAAACACGGCAATCATCGCCATACACACCGCCATCCGTTATTTGGTTTGTTCCTGCGACGAATCGCCTGCCTTGGCCGTCCCTCGCCCCTCATACGCCTTCCAGAACAGTTCGACCATTTCGGTCATCAGGGGCATGCGAGGGTTCGATCGCCATGACGGGTCGTCAAACGCAATCTTCACCAGTTCGGGTATTGCTTCCTCAAACTCTTTCTTGGAAATTCCCAACTCGGCGATCGACTGCGGAAACTCCAGTTCATCGAGCAGTTGCGACGTCGCCGCTATCAAGTTCTTCACCTTCTCATCCACCGAATGACCGCCCAGACCAAGCAAATCGGCGACCGTCGCATACTTCTTATGCGCCACGTATCCCTTGGTGTAAGGCGACGGCATGAACTTGGTGGGTACGGAAGCGTTATACGCAATGACGTGCGGCAGCATGAGCGCATTGGCGCGGCCGTGGGCGACGCCGAAGCGCGCGCCGAAGGCATGAGCCAGTGCGTGATTTAAGCCCACAGAAGCGTTGGAGAATGCCATCGCCGCAATACAGGCAGCGTTGTGCATCATGCAGCGAGCCTCTTCGTCATGGGGATTCTTATAAGCAATCGGCAGGTACTTGAACACCAGCCGAATCGCTTGCATCGCGTTGGAGTCGGTATAGGCTGAGGCAAAAGTCGAGACTCCAGCTTCCAGTGCGTGGGTCAGACAGTCGATACCGGTATCCGCCGTAAGGCCTTTCGGCATGGACATGACAAACTGCGGATCAACAATCGCCACATCCGGGGTCAGCGAATAGTCGGCAAGCGTTACCTTGCGCCCACGATCCTTGTCGATCAGCACGGCAAACGGAGTGATTTCGCTTCCCGTTCCGCTGGTCGTGGAGATTGCAATCAACCGCGCCCGATTAGTTTTTTCCGTCGGGTATTGGACCACTCGCTTGCGCAGATCCAGAAAGGGCGCCGCCAGATACTCCAGGTCCGCCTCCGGCGATTCGTACTTGAGCTTCATGATCTTCGCCGCGTCGATTACCGACCCGCCACCCAGTGCAATGATCTGATCCGCTTTGTAGAAATTAAGCGCCTCCACTCCCTGCAGGATGACCTTGACCTCAGGCTCCGCATCGGGAATGACCTGGACATGAACGTGAGTCTTGGGGCAGATGTGACGCCGGACAATGTCCACGTGGCCGATTCGCTCCAGACTCGGATTGGTAACAATGATGGTCGAGAGCGACGGGAACTGGCGCAGATTCTCCACCGCGTTCATGTTGAAGTAAATCTGATTGGGAACTCGGAACCACATATGGTTTTGTGTCCTGCGGGCTACGCGCTTTACGTTCAGGTAATGAAAGACGTTCACATTGTCAGTGGTGCTGTTACCGCCGCCCGTCCCGCAGCCAAAGGAAAATGTGGGTACAAGATCGTTGTAGACCGCGCCCAGTGCTCCGATGGACCCGGGAGAATTCACAATGATTCGCCCCGCGTTGATCACTTCTCCGAACTTGCGGATAACCACCTCGTTGCGCGAGAAGATGACAGCCGTATGTCCAAGACCTCCCGCATGGTTCACGTCCACACAGACCTTGAGCGCCTCACCGACCGATTTCGCCCGATAGACCGCCAATACCGGGAACAGTTTCTCGACTGACAGAGGATGTTCACGGCCCACTCCCTGAATCGGTGCAATCAGAAGTTTGGTGTGCGGCTTCACGGGCAGACCGACGAAGCGGGCGATATCGCTGGCTTTCTGGCCAACAGCCATCGGTTGCATGAACCCAGTTTGCGGATCAATCACCGTGCGCCCCAGCAGTTTGGTTTCTTTCTCGTTGCAGATATGCGCACCCAAGTCCGAAAATTTCTTTAGCACCTCGTCGTAAATCTCATCGTCGATCACTACCGTCTGCTCGGAAGCGCAGATGGTTCCGTTGTCGAAGGTCTTGGAAACAATGATGTCAACCACGGCTGTATTCAAGTCCGCGGTCTTCTCCAAGTAGACTGGCGTATTCCCCGGCCCTACACCTAAAGCGGGCTTGCCCGAACTGTACGCGGCCTTGACCATGCCCGGCCCACCAGTGGCATCAATCAAGCCCACATCTTTATGCTTCATCAGGTAGGCGTTGTCCGGAAGAGTGGGCGATTCCAGGCAGGTGAACACGCCCTCGGGGGCGCCATGCTTCAAAGCGGTCTCGTACATGATCCTGACCGCCTCGGCGCAACAATGCCACGCCTTCGGGTGAGGACTGAACACGACCGCGTTCCGCGTCTTGACGGCCATGATGCACTTGAACAAGACCGTAGAGGTGGGGTTCGTAATGGGCGTAAGTGAGAAAAGGACTCCGATCGGCTCAGCCATCTCGACCAGATTGCGCTCGGGAAGTTCGCGGATGATGCCAACCGTACGTTTGTCCTTGACGTAGTTGTAGACGAACTCACTGGCCACCATATTCTTGATGACCTTGTCTTCCATCACCCCGAGCTTGGTTTCTTCAACGGCCAGGCGGGCGAGGTATTGTGCCTGTTCCAGTCCAGCCAGGACCATCGGTTTGACGATGCGATCTACGTCCTGCTGATTGAATTGGGTAAAGACTGCAGCGGCGGTTCTGGCTTGGCGGACCAGTCCGTCCAGGTAAGCAATGCGTTCCGCACTGAGGCTTTCTGTGTTAAGCGGGATTTGGACCCGCTCCTTTACTGCTTCGCTCGCGATCATTGCTGCCTCCACTGCGCTCTCTCACGTTCGCCGGGTGCACGCATTTTTCGCTCTTAATCTGTCTTCCTACGCGTAGTCGATCGGATTCTTCTCAAGCCAGTGCTCATCGCGGGTCTTGCTGACACGCTTCCATGAATTGGAAGCAACGGTCGCGGTCAACTGCCGGCTCTCCCAAATCACACCAGCGCCAAACGCAACCGCTCCGCCCAATAACGCACAGACGAGGGCTCTGGTTCTGGAACGCCGCCCGGTCGCCAGGTAACCGCCCAACGCTCCCAGGCACGCGCCGATAGCGGCAGGTGCCAGTGCTTGCCGAGCCGACTCACTGAGAAACGAAGCCAACGATTCCTCTTTGAGGAATTCGCCTTCCCCCGTGCGTGCTCCCTCCAGTGCGGAATCTACGAGCTTGCGCCCATAGTCAACATTGGATTTTGACCATTCCACAACATTCATGGGACTACCTCACGATGCAGCCGATCGCTGCCAAGCGCTCACCTCTGTGGTGACTACGCTGCCGTTTGAGAACTTTCCATTTTCGATTCGATGAGTTCAAGCAACTCTTCGAAGGTCATGCCTCGATCGAGCATACCGATGAGATCTTGCGCGTTGAAGCCCACCGCTTCTCCTGCATGTGTGAGTCTCTCGATTGCTTCGAAAACGGAAACATCGTGAGATTCACGTAAGCGTGCGAGAAAAGCTTCGAAGGTATTAGCTGACTGGGTTCCGGCGGGCACCATCCTCGACCTCAATGCCCAAAGTAGAACTCTAGTGGTGGGCTGAGTCTACAACCCATGTCACGTCGCGGTGTGACCTAGGTCACACGGTCCCAAATGGCCTTATGTCCGCTTGCGTACACTCGAAGAAGTGAGGGCGGTGAAGGGAGACATCCTTCGTTAACGGGCAGCGACTGCTGACGGATATTGAAGCGAAGGGCAAATTGCGCCCGGGCCTGAGTGTTCCAGCCCGGGCGCACCGTAGAGAGAAATCTGTCGTCGATTGATGCGGTTTAGTCGCCGGAAGGCATGAGCGACTCTTCCATCGGCATGATTTCCGGCATAACGGACGGGCACTCGCCCAGGATTGGCTGGCAGGCCGCATTCGGGCCATGCTTTGGCTGCGCTTGCGACTGGATCCCGGCAAACTGCTCCTGCTCGGTCGACCCTTCCAGTGCCGTAGTCGAGGCGGTGCCGGCGGCGATCACCTGTGTGAGCGCGTCGAAGTATCCAGTGCCCACGAAGCGCTGGTGCTTCACGGCCTCGTATCCGTACTGGGTTTCCCGGGCGAACTCCTTTTCCTGCAGGCGGGAGTACGCAGTCATGCCGCTGTCCTTATATCCGCGCGCCAGTTCGAACATGCTCAAGTTCAAAGCGTGGAATCCGGCCAGCGTAACAAACTGGAACTTGTATCCCATCTTCGCGAGTTCCCGCTGGAAGGTGGCGATGGTTCGATCGTCCAAGTTCTTCTTCCAATTGAAAGACGGCGAGCAGTTGTATGCGAGCATCTTACCCGGATACTCGGCATGCACGGCCTCTGCAAAGCGGCGTGCTTCCTCGACATCAGGATGCGAGGTCTCACACCAGATGAGGTCGGCATATGGGGCGTAGGCAATGCCGCGCGCGATGGCCGACTCCAGTCCTCCGCGAATTCCGAAGAAACCTTCCGAGGTGCGTTCTCCGGTGATGAACTTACGGTCGCGCGGATCGATGTCGCTGGTCAGCAAGTGAGCGCTGTCGGCATCGGTGCGCGCCATGATCAGAGTGGGCACGCCTAGCACATCGGCAGCCAGACGAGCCGCAACCAACTTCTGAATGGCCTCCGAGGTCGGCACCAGGACTTTTCCGCCGAGGTGTCCACACTTCTTCGCCGAAGACAGCTGGTCCTCGAAGTGGACGCAAGCCGCCCCGGCCTCGATCATCGCCTTCATCAATTCGAAGGCGTTCAAGGTGCCACCGAATCCGGCTTCGGCATCGGCCACGATCGGAGCCATCCAGTAAAGCCCGTTCTTTCCGTCAAGGTGATGAATCTGGTCGGCACGCATCAGGGCGTTGTTGATGCGACGGACAACGTTGGGAACACTATCGGCTGGGTACAAGCTCTGATCCGGATACATCTGCCCCGCGTCGTTGGCGTCTGCTGCCACTTGCCAGCCGCTGAGGTAAATAGCCTTTAAACCGGCCTGCACCTGCTGCATCGCCTGGTTACCGGTGAGGGCACCTAGTGCCGGCACGTAAGTTTCGTTATGCAGCAGCCACCAGAGCCTCTCTGCGCCGAGGCGGGCCAACGTGTGCTCCACCTGGATGGAGCCCCGCAATTTGGCGACGTCCTGCGCGCTGTACGGGCGTTTGACGCCTGTCCAGCGGGGATCCGTGTTCCATTGTTGTTCTAGGGTATTTTGCGAGCGCATGTCTGA
This sequence comes from Terriglobia bacterium, assembly GCA_020073385.1. GTDB lineage: Bacteria > Acidobacteriota > Terriglobia > Terriglobales > Acidobacteriaceae > Sulfotelmatobacter. The sequence goes on from JAIQFH010000010.1 coordinate 51,278, forward strand.
AGTCTCCTCTGGCGTTTGTGCCGGTCTGGTTCCAGTAGAGCGCATCACAGGAAACGCCACAAACGGGCTAGTCCGTTTTGTCCCGGTAGTCCGTTTTGTCCCACCGGCAAGGCATGCTCTCCCGAAGAGCCGTACCATACGCACATGGCCACCATCGCGACCCGCAATGAAATCGAAACCCAGATCCTTACCCCGCAAGCAAGCCTCTTCCTGACCCGCATGGCACGCAAGTTCGAACCCCGCCGTCTCGAACTTCTTGAGCGCCGGCGGACCCGGCAGATGGAGATCGATGCCGGCGCCTTGCCCGGCTTCCTTCCGGAGACAGCACCTATCCGCGAATCGGCATGGACGGTCGCGCCCATCCCGCAGGACTTGCTCGACCGGCGCGTCGAGATCACCGGCCCCGTCGACCGGAAGATGATCATCAATGCGCTGAACTCCGGCGCCAGTGTATTCATGGCGGATTTTGAAGATTCGAATTCTCCCACCTGGATGAACAATCTCGAGGGACAGGCGAATCTCCGAGATGCGGTCGATGGCACCATCAGCTTCGTGAGCCCGGAAGGAAAGCGTTATCAACTCAATAACCGTGTAGCAACGTTGCTGGTGCGTCCTCGGGGCTGGCATTTGGACGAAAGACATTTTCTGGTGGATGGAAGGCCCATCTCCGGTTCCCTGTTCGACTTCGGACTTTACTTCTTCCACAATGCGCAGCGGCTGATCCGCAAAGGAACCGGACCGTACTTCTATTTGCCAAAGTTAGAGAGTCATCTGGAAGCGCGCCTGTGGAACGACGTGTTCTGTTTTGCGCAGGATGAACTCGGCATCCCGCGCGGCACGATCCGTGCCACCGTGCTGATCGAAACGATTCTGGCCGCCTTCGAGATGGACGAGATTCTCTATGAACTGCGGGAGCACTCTTCGGGGCTGAACTGCGGCCGCTGGGACTACATTTTTAGCTACATCAAGAAATTCCGGAACCGCCCGGACTTTGTATTGCCCGACCGCTCCACTCTCACCATGGAGAAGCATTTCCTGAAGTCCTATGTAGAACTGCTGATCCAAACCTGCCACCGGCGCGGGATTCACGCTATGGGCGGGATGGCGGCACAGATTCCGATCAAGAACGATCCTGCAGCCAATGAAAAAGCGCTGGAGAAAGTGCGCCAGGACAAGTTGCGGGAAGTGACTGCCGGCCACGATGGCACATGGGTCGCGCACCCCGGGCTGGTGCCCATCGCCAAGGAAGTGTTCGATCAGCACATGAAAGAACCGAATCAGATCAGCCGCCGGCGCGAGGATGTGCAAGTCAAGGCGACAGATCTGCTTAACGTCACTGAAGGCAAGATGACAGAAGAGGGTCTGCGCTGGAACATCGACGTCGGATTGCAATATCTGGAGTCATGGCTGCGCGGTTCCGGCTGCGTTCCCATCTACAACCTGATGGAAGACGCTGCCACGGCGGAAATCTGCCGTTCCCAGGTGTGGCAGTGGGTAAAACACGGGGCCACGCTCGCCGACGGCCGTCCTGTCACGCAAGACATGATCCGCCAGGTAATTGGCGAGCAAAAGAATAAGTTGAAGGGCGGCCGCATGGCGGAAGCGGCGGAGATTTTCGAGCGAATGATGACCTGCGAGGATTTCGCAGAATTCCTGACCTTGGAGGCATATGATTACATCGACTAGGAACAGGCAAGGCGCCTGCGCGGACGATGAACCACCAATCCGCCGAGATCTCCGATGAGTTTCTCGCACAACTGAAGGAAGACCTGGTGTGTCGGCGCGTGGGCCGCGGCTTGGCGCGCCTGGAAGAACATCGCCACCTGCTGACCTCGTTTGACCCCGAAAAGAAAAATGCCGCTCGGTTTGCCGGCTATTTGGCCCAGTGGGTGGACGTTGGATTTCAACGTCCCGGACTAGTTAAAGAAATCGTCGGTCGGTTCTCTCGCCCGGTTCGCGTCCGCTTGCCGCTGCATGACTATTTGCATCTGCGCATGGCAGAGGGCATGGTGGCGATGGCGGAAGAGTCGAAGGACGAAGCCATTCAACACTTCGAACTTGTCCTGAGTCTCGAACAAGAGACGGATGATCAGGAACTGCTGTCAATCGCCAATTTCTGGAAGGGCCGCTGCCTGCGGATGAAGGGCGAGTACGATCAGGCCCTGGCATTCGCGGTAAAGGGCAGAGACCTTGCCCTGAAACTCGGGCACCCGCCGATGGCGGCGGTTATGCGAGTACTCGAGAGCTGGCTCTTTTTCCAGAAAGGCAATGCCAATCATGCTCTCGTTATTTTGCAGGCGGCCGAAGCCATTCTGAGCAAGACCGACGACTATCTCACTCTGGGCAACATTCATTCCTCCTATGGGAGGATCGCCCGACGTCAAGGGCGTTATCAGCACGCCATCGAGAGTTTCACAACCGCTATTGGGTATTACCGCAGGCTCGATCCGCAGCATCGCAATGTAGCGCGATCTCTGAACAACATGGCTTACGTCAAGAGGCTCATCGCCCTGCAGTTGCGGCGCAAGATCGATGCAGAAGCAGAGCGGCACAGGAAGGCCGCTACCCGCGGCGGGGCTCGCAACGGCAAAGATAAGCCGTCCTATCGCAGTCGTTTTGAGCAACTGCGTGACGAGGCGTTGGCTGAACTTGGTGAGGCTGCCGCCATCTATGAACAGTACGGGAATCATCATGGATTGGGCAGCGTGCACCTGAACTACGGATTTCTCCACTTGGACAACGGGGATCTGGAAGATGCGGAGGCGGAGGCGACGACGGCCTTCCACCTCGCAGATGAAAGGCGCGACCATATCCTCATGGCACGCAGTCAGCTTTTGCGGTGCATGATCGAGAACGCCCGCGTCGAGGAAGGCATCGGAGAGAGCGCCGAACCCGGCGGCCACGCCCGGCTCGCCCAGGATTACGTCCAGGAAGCCATCGAACTCGCGAAGCACACCGAGAACCGGCGTCTCCTCGCCCACGCGTACGTCTGGCAGGGACTGACTTACTGCAATCGCTTTTTCGATGACGCCGAGTCGGCGCGAGATTGGTATGACCAAGCCCTGACCTTCTCGAAAGGCGTCCATGCCGAGGGCGCGTGGGACGATTTGCAGACGCTGAAGGCCCGAGTTCAACGCGGCGGCAAGGTCAACCCCACGCTGCGAGCTTGGTCCCAAGGTTCGGTTGGAGACAAGACATTCCAGCAGATCACGGAGGAATTCGCAGAACTCATCATTCCCAAGGTTTGGGAGCGCGAAGGCCGGAAGATTTCCCGTGTGGCAGCACGCCTTTCTGTTTCTCCCAAAAAGATTCGGGCCGTCCTCAGCCGCGCCGGGCGAAGGAAGCCTCCCACGGAATGACTAACAGGGAAAGGACACGTTTGATTTATAGCGCGTGCGCCGCGTCGCTCCAAGTTGTTTCCGCCGCGGGAGGAATGAAACTCATGGCTCGCTCGGCCAGAGCCGTGATGGTAAGGCTTGGGTTCACACCAAGATTTGCCGCCAGAACGGATCCATCACAGATGTACATATTGCGGTAACCGAAGGCACGGTGATGATCGTCCACCACACCGCGATCGGGAGAGCCCGCGATCACGCACCCTCCGATGCAGTGTGCGGTGCCGGGAACATCGAATAGAATCTCCGGAAGGATGCTCATCGCCGTGCCGCCAGCGACTTGCGCAACAGTTCGCGCGAACTGGTTTGCTTTTGGAATGTAGGTCGGCACTTTATCACCACGGCTGACCAGCATCTTGCGGAACGGCCAGAACCAAGGGCGCTGCCAGCGCATCTCAATATGTCCCTCTAGGGCTTGCATGCACAGGAGAATCACGTGTTCTCGCGCCCATCCCTTGGGCCAAAACAAACGCGCCGTCTTCATCGGGTGGCGCAACAGAGAGCCCAGGACATTCTTCAGCCAGAGTCGGATGCGCTGCGCTCCGGGGCGGCCATCAGTCAGCATCGTGGTAAGAAGGCCCATCGTGTCTGAGCCGCTGGGATAGCGCACGGCTTCAATGTGCGTGTGTTCGTCGATATAGATGCCGGAGCCGATGGCTATGCCTTGCGACAGATCGTCCGTGCACCCCGGCATGCGCGCCCCGATGAGCGACTCGGAATTGGTTCGCACGTGCTTGCCCAGACGCCCGCTAATGTCGGGTAATGAACCGTTATCTTTTAGACGGAAAAGCAGTTCCATGGTGCCGAGCGAGGATGCGGAGAAGACCACGCCCCGGCAGGTGAGCGTGCATGGTTGACGACGAATCCATGCCGTAGACTGCACGGTGCGTATTCGATATCCAGCACTGCCATCCCTCACCCCGTCAAGCGGTTCGACGTTCACAACCTTCGTTTCTGGGAAGATCATGGCGCCGCGCTTTTCTGCCACGTACAAATAAGTGAGATCGAGAGTGCTCTTCGCGCCATAGCGGCAACCCATCATGCAGCCGCCGCAGCTGGTACAGGTGGTACGCGGGGGCCCCTCTCCGCCGAAAAATGGGTCGGGAAAAGTTCTGTTACCTAGCTCGCCCTCGGCCGGTTGGAAGATCCCCACGCTGGTGCGGTAGAACGTATGGCCGCAGCCGGCGGCGTCTGCAGCCTTCTTTAACAAATGATCGGCGGGCCCGAGGATCTTGTTTTGCGTGACTCCCAGCATGCGAGAAGCCGTTTGAAAATGGCGAGGCATCTCCGCTTTCCAATTCGCCAAACCCGTCCACGACCCTGCATCCCAAACCTTCTCGGGGGGCGGGAGCAAGGTACTGGCGTAGGTGATCGATCCTCCCCCGACAGCACAGCCATGGAAGATCGTGGCATGGCGGAACAGCCGCATATTGAAAAAGCCGCGCAGGCCGAGTTTCGGGCGCCAGAACCAGCGGTGAATGGACCAACTCGTGACGGGGAGAGACTGGGGCGTCCAGCGACGCCCCATCTCGATCACGGCAACCCGATAGCCTTTTTCCACCAGGCGAAGCGCGGAAACACTACCACCAAAGCCGGATCCGATCACGATGAAATCGAAATCGAATTGTGGGTTCTGCGGCGCCATGCAATTCACCCTTTCACGAGGAAAGTCTACGCGTGCCGGACCTGGAAGTTTCTGCTCCCTGTTAGTGACCCTCGTCACTGTCAAACTCGACTCCGGGCAGTAGAAATAGCATTGTCTGATCCTGGCTCAAGGAAGCCCGGAGGGGAGCGAATGGAGAAGGCAATCGGTCTGGTGATTACAGGCGGTGGGGCCAGAGGCGCATACCAGGCAGGTATTCTGAAACGTATCGGTGAAATTAAACGGGTCCAAGAACAGGGTAACCCGTTTCCCTTGATTGGAGGTGCTTCCGCGGGCGCAATCAACGGTTGTGGCCTGGCGGTCGGTTGTGGCGAATTCTCATCAGCCACTGTTACCCTCGCGGATCTCTGGGCCGGTCTCCGGCCTTCCGATATCTTCCGCTGTGACGTTGTATCGCAGGCCCAGAACTCACTCACCTGGATCCTCGACCTCTCCTTCGGGGGGATTTTAGGAGGGGGCCATGCCCGATCGTTATTGGATGCAAGCCCTTTGAGGCACTTTCTCACCCGCCACCTCGATTGCGACCGAATTCAGCAAAACATCAGGCGCGGAAATCTTCATGCTATCGCCATCTCCGCGACCAACTACAACTCGGGAAGCAGTTACCTCTTCATTCAGGGAGCCAAAGGACACACCAGGTGGAGCCGAATCCGTCTGGTGACGGTGTCGACGAAAATCACCGTTGATCACGTATGCGCGTCCGCCGCGATTCCCCTGATCTTTGAGCCGGTGCGTCTCAAAACTCCCCAGGGGTCGGCCTTTTTCGGGGATGGCTGTGCCCGCCTGCAACAGCCCCTGAGCCCCGTCATCCGGTTGGGGGCGGAAAAAGTATTTGTGATCGGCGTTCGATGCGAAGACAAGGAACGACTGGATATAAGCAGTGATGAAAAGAATCCCTCGCTTTCGCAAGTGATGGGAGTTCTCTTCAATGTGATGTTTCTGGACCATCTTGCCACCGATATCGAGCATCTGGAGCGCCTGAATCACCTGCTCGAAAATGGCCACATCGTTCAACCCGACGTTGAAGAATCCGAAAAGATACGGCCGTTGGAGACTTTCGTCATTACGCCTTCGGTCAATTTGTCAGAACTCGCAGGGCAGCATAAGAAGGACATGCCGTACCTGATCCAGTACTTTGTCGGTAGTTTGGGAAGGGATTTGGCCTCCAGTTCGGATTTGATGAGCTACCTGTTGTTCACCTCGAAGTTCACGCGCGATCTCATTGAGATCGGTTACCATGATGCCGACGAGCGCATCGACGAGATCGAAGACTTCCTCTATTCTCCCGGGCCGTCGGACGCAAGCCTGCGTGAACATTCACGCGTGACGTCGACCCCTTCCCGTTTTCTTTAGTCCGAAGCTTTAATAAAACACCCCTACGCAACCATGTACTTGCCGGTTTCGATGACTCTTTGTGCGATCGTCCGCCGCAGGGCCAGCGTGTTGAATGGTTCGTACTTGCACAGCCGGCGCAGAATTGCCAACTGCGAACGCAGCATGTCTCCTTCGGCGCACGCTGCAATGACCAGTTTCGCCGCGCTTTCGATTTTCTCCATAGCCCCTGATATATAAACGCGTGTCATGGCAATTGCTAGTGCGGCGCCCGCCTCGCCGTTCCGCGCCGCCAGTTTCTGCGCGCGCAGCACGGCGGACTCCATGGCATAGGTTTCAATGACCATGTTCGCAATCGCGCCCATGATCTCCTGCTGGTCCTGGATCGCTTGCATATACTTTTGCGTCGCGATGCCGGCAGCGAACAGCCCAATCTTCTTGGCCGTCGCAACCAGCTTGCGCTCCTGGGCAAGTGGTCCCTCCTCGCCCTCTTCGGAGGTTCCCGAAAGCACCTCATCCATGAGTTTCTTGATCGCTGCCATTAACGGGAGTTGCCCTGACATGGCCCGTTTCAGCAGAAACCCCGTGATGACCAACCGATTGATCTCGTTCGTGCCTTCGAAGATGCGGTTTACGCGGACATCCCGGTAGTTGCGTTCAGCCGGGTACTCCTCGACAAAACCGTATCCGCCGTAGATCTGCACCGCTTCATCCACCACGTAGCTGATGAACTCCGATCCCCAGACCTTGAGGATCGAACACTCGACAGCGTATTCGTCGATGACCTTGCGGACGGGCGCCATGTCTGTATGTCCGGAGTCTAGTTGCGCAATGGCCGCATCCATCATGCCAACCGTGCGATAGGCCATGGCTTCCCCGGTGAAGATGCCGGCCGCCATGTTGGCCAGCTTCTCGCGAATTAATCCGAAATCAGCAATTACTTTCCCGAATGCTTTGCGCTGCTTCGCATAAGCGATGGCACTCTCGATGCAGTTGCGAGCCGAGCCAATGCAGCCAGCGCCCAGTTTGAACCGGCCCACGTTCAGCACATTGAATGCAATATGGTGCCCTTTGCCGATCTCACCAAGGACATTCTCCACTGGCACCTTGCAGTCATTCAAGATGAGTGGGCAGGTGGAGGAGCCGCGGATTCCCATCTTGTGTTCTTCCGCTCCCACCGAAAATCCCGGGAACCCACGTTCCACAATGAATGCAGTGAACTTTTCTCCGTCAACCTTCGCGAAAATGATGAACAGGTCGGCGAACCCTGCGTTGGTGATCCACATTTTTTCGCCGTTCAAAAGGTAATGCTTGCCATCGGCGGAGAGGTTTGCTCGGGTTCGGCAGTTCAAAGCATCAGAACCTGACGACGATTCGGAAAGTGCATAGGCTCCTACTTTCTCGCCGCTCGCGAGCCCGGGAAGATACTTCTTCTTCTGTTCTTCAGTCCCGAAGTAGACGATGGGCAGTGTGCCAATGCAGGTATGGGCGCCCCAAGTGGTGCTGAAGCCTCCGTACTTCGCAATACGATCCGCGATGATGGCGGAGGTCACCTTGTCCAGTTCCATGCCACCGTATTGTTCGGGAACGTCCACGCCGCTCAACCCGAGTTCACCTGCCTTCTTCACCAGTTCCCGGGTGACAGAAAAATCCTTGTGCTCCATCTTCTCGATGTTGGGCACTATCTCTTTATTCGCAAATTCTTCTGCGGTTTGTGCGATGAGCAGATGCTGCTCAGTGAAATCTTCTGGAGTAAAAACATCCTCTGGCCTGCGTTCCTCGATCAGGAAGCTGCCACCGGGAATCTTGGTGGCGGGTATTGCACTAAGCGTAGCCATATTCGCTCTCCCTCAGAAATGTACTCGTGCGGTTCGGTTCAGCATGAGAAACGAATTAAAAGTGAACGGGAATCTTCACGAATTGTCGAATCAAGCAGCCCACACTGAAAAGCTTGCGATCCGCGAACCAAGCGGACCTCAGGGTCCTCGGTCGAAGGCGCCTATTTTCGCTCGAACGCGCAGCAAGATCGCCAACGTGACCTGGCAAGCGGCCAGATCACGTTGGCGTTTATTCTCGGCTCTGCTACTTATCAAAACCAACGCTGGGCTGCGGCGAATGTTTGTAGATCCATCACGCTGCGGCCGCTGCCGTCTTCACCTTCTTCACCGGCCTCCTGACGGGGCGCTCCGCCCTTCCCACCTTTGAAGTATTCGGAGGCTTCACCATGACATCCATCAAGGCTTTCTGGGCCTCGACGTAGCTCTTTACAGCCTCCCGGGTCAATTCGCTCAAGGGGAGAGACGGAAATGGCCGCAGGAGCGTCATGGTCTTGCCTGCCGTTTTCACGTTGGCATTCACCTGTCGCCCGGCAATGTCAACCAACCGCTTTTGCGCTTCAATGAATGCTTCTGTGGCCTTTCGCGCCAGTTCTGACAACTCGGTCTGCTTCATCTTCTTTCCGGCGCCGTTGGTGTGCTTCCCGCCGGTTGCTTTCGCGGTTTCCTCGGCGATTACGTCGAGGAATTGCTTTTGGGCTTTTACGAAGTTCTCCATGCCCTCGCGTGCCAACCCGACGAACTGCTCCGGCTGGTACGGTTTGCCGGCCTTGGCGGCGTCGACCCAGGTATGAGTCTGCTTGCCGGCGATTTTAAGAAACTGCTCCTGCATATCAATGAAGGTTTCGACGCTACGCCGCATCAGGTCCGTCATAGCATGGGCAGCAGGCCAGTCTCCAACACGTTCCTTAACGCTGGTCATGAGGAGTTCGTTCTGCTCCCTCCCCAGATCGAGCAGCACTTTCTGTCCTTCGAGGAAGTTCGTCAAGCCCTCCCCGGCAACTTCGCTGAGAATGGCCGTGGGAGAGTGAAGCGGGTCGGATAGTTGTTCGCGGATCGCGTGCATTACGCTTGCATTCTGCCGCATTGCCAGATCGATGAGGATCCGTTGTGTGGCAAAGAGAGTTTGCGCGCCCTGTTGCGCCCAACCCGAGAGTAGTGAAACGACCGACGACTCTCGCGGATGAGTGCGGGGAGATTCATGCTTTACTGCTGGGGCCATATAAGAACCTCCAATTTGCTGCATTGCAGCATCAGCTAAACTATACGAAACGAGTGCGGTTATGTCAAGATAATCCTGCTGGTTGTGCGTAGCAACATGAGCAGGGATTCATGAAACCCTCCGTGGTTCTGATCAAGAAATACGGAAACCGCAGGCTTTACGACACCGCGGGCAGCCGCTACGTAAACCTCGACGACCTGGCCGCGCTGGTACGTGCGGGCAAGGAAGTCCACGTTGTCGACGCGAAGACTGGCCGGGACCTGACTCGAGTGACCCTTACGCAAATCATCACAGAGGATGCGAAGGACAAACCGACGGGACTGCCGCTCGAGCTGCTCCGGCAGTTGATCATCGCGTCCGATGAGGTGCGGCAGGAATTCCTCATGTGGTATCTGAAATCCGCCTTTGACACTTACGAGAAGCTGCAGGACGCAGTTCAGAACCGATTAAGCGAGGTCCAGTCCGCGATCCTGTCCCCAGTGGACATAATGAAACGGTTCCTGGGCACTGGCGCGTCATCTACTCCGCGAAGGGCCGACGAGTCGGAAGTTGAGACCTTGCGCAAGCGGGTGGTGGAACTCGAGGCCCGGCTGGGAAAGCCAACGCGCAGGCAGCATCGCCCTCGCGCGAGGCGGTAACTCCCATCTAAATACCGCAGCACGGAAATGTGTTAGTAACAGGTACGAAAAGCAGTACAATATTGCAGTGCAGCATTTGCCGCCTCCGCCTCGACGCGGAGGTCTGGTAGACCCAGGGACGAACTTGCCGCCTAAAAAGAAGAAAGCAGCAGCGCGTCCTTCAACCACGAAGCAGCGTCCGTCTACTCCCCGGCGCTACCCCGAAGCCGACACTTCTCTTTGGACCGAAGCCCTATTCGGGGCGGAGATCCTCATTCTGCACGCCACCCCGGTGTACTACGGCCTGGGCGTGCCGCGTGGTGATAGCTCGGCGGTCGTGATCATTCCAGGCTTTCTTGGCACTGATCTCTACCTTACAGAACTTTATGCTTGGCTGGGGCGCATTGGATACCGGCCCTATTTCTCGGGCATCGGCATCAACGCGGAGTGTCCAAACCTGCTGATCCAGCGCCGACTGAACCAGACGATCGACCAAGCGTTGGCTGAGACCGGCCGCAAGATTCATCTGATCGGTCACAGCCTTGGAGGAGTAATCGCCCGTTCGTTGGCGGGCGCACGCCCGAAGGACGTGGCTTCTGTGACCACGCTCGCCGCGCCTATCCGTGGCACGGTTGCGAATCGAGCTGTTCTCCACGCGGCGGAAGCCGTGCGCCTCCGGATTCTCGAAGAGCACGGCCGCGGAGTACTGCCCGACTGCTACACCGGACGATGCACCTGCAATTTCCTGGACTCGCTCCGGCGCAAGGTTCCCGACTCGATGGTCGAGACTGCGATCTATACGCGCCATGATGGCATCGTGGATTGGCGCTACTGCATGACGATGAACCCTGAAGTGGACGTGGAAGTTCCAGGCACTCACATCGGAATGGCATTCAACCCAGCGGCCTACACCATCGTCGCCGAGCGCCTCGCCTCGGCTCAGTCGACCAAGTAGTTCACCCTACTATCTCCAGCACGGCGCCGGTGGTCGCTTCTAATGTCTCGGGCACTCCCCCCGCACTCTCCAGCAGAATCGACGCGGATGCCAGGCTATTGTTCGCTACTTCAAAACTGCCGGAGCAATCGGTCTTTATATAAGGGAGACGATGCAGACTCGAACCGCCACCGTTGATCACAGCCTCCAGGCGGATTCCATTTCGCACGGCACTGCGAAATTTCCACTGCATGTTATCCCGGTCGCTTCCCGTTTCATCTAGATGGCGAAAGACGTGCTGTTGTCCGTCGTGCCAGAGCACAGCTTTGCGAAAGACCAGTCCGAACGGCATCTCGTAGACCAACGCCTCCAGAGTAGTCGCGGATCGACCGGCCCGAGGAAAGTATGCATGAGCCCACGTCCAGAAGTTGCGATGTCGGTATCCACAGTTGTGTCCCTGAACTCCGAACCCCAGGGGGTCCCCGGTGAAGCTATGGCCGTCGAGGGTGATCTGCCCTGAAAAAAGCGCGTCGGAGTGCGGTGTGCGCGAGAAACCAATCCAGCCTTTGTCGCTCAAGGTTACGCAAAAGCTGGAATGGTAGCGTAGGTTCCATGAGATTGTGTGACCATCAACTTCCATGGATCCCTGGCAGGAATTCTCCTCAATCCCGTTGCCGCCAATTCGAAAGTGAAACGGAGACTGCCCTCTGCGGCTGAGATCCACTCCTTCCAGCGAAAATCCCTGGATGAAGCTTTGCGGCTTGCCACCCGCGGGGAACCATGTTGCCCAAACTTGAACGGGCATCCCACGCGGATTTCCGACGCAGCCGTCGCGCCCGGGATTCATCAACAAATAACGGAACCACCACGCGCCGCTACCATCCGCCAATCCCATGCGAACAAACCAAACTTCATAACGGCGCGGGACCGACAAGCTGGAGAAAACTTCGTTTAGAGTGGCCAAGGACGTCGCAGCTCCGAGCTACACCACACTATCTCACGGACCTTCAAACCTTCGCGTGATGGCAGTCACTGCACACTCCTGTGCCAACGACCATAGTGTGAGCCGGTAGCTCCCACATATGCTGGATGCGTCCGCCATCGCAGCGGGCTTTCGCCAGCTCGCGCCCGACCAACTGCGCGCGGCCCTTGAGAATTTCTTGCCGAAGGGCACAGCCGCCGAAAGAATCAGCGCCATTGAAGCCGGACTGCGAAGCCCGGCCGGACAGTCCGTGCGGGACGCGATGGCGCGATGGATCGTGGATGAGATCGTCCCCGTGGAGGCGCTTGTTCCGGAAGCTTACATTAAGTGGCGCCCGCCGGTGCGCGACGCCATGATGTTCGTGGTGGCACGCCTCTCCCCGGCGCGCCTCGCTCCAAAACTCCTCGAGCAGATCGAACTTCCAGCCGCGACGTCAGCCGAAGTCCGCCTCTTGCGGTTGATTGCTAAGGTGCCTGGCCTGCAAAAACTGGGCCAGGTTATCGCGCGAAATCGGCATCTCCGTCCCGCCCTGCGCAAAGCGCTAGCGAAATTGGAAAACGGTATTCGCGACGTCAGACCCGAAGACGTGCACGACATCATCCAAAAGAATCTCGGACCGGAGCTCAAGCGCTTCGCCGTCGAAATCGCGCCGAGCATTCTCTCGGAGGCCAGTGTGAGTGCGGTCGTGCGCTTTACCTGGATAAATCCTGACACCGGACGACGCGAGCGTGGCGTCTTTAAGGTGCTGAAGCCTCATATCCCGGACTACTTTGCCGAAGACATGGACTATCTCCAAGGTCTGGCCCAATATTTCGGGGACCAGCATAACACTTATGGATTTCCAGCGGACCTCATCCCCGATACTTTTCGAAAAGTCCGGCGCTTGCTTCGCCACGAAGTCAACTTCGCTCGTGAACAAAAGACCCTGCTCGAAGCATGGACTCTCTATAAATCGATGCGCGGCGTTCGAGTGCCGCGCGTGATCCGACCCTTGTGCACACCGGCCATCACGGCGCTCACGGAGGAACAAGGAATTAAGGTAACGAACGCCGCGGCGCGCCTGTCTGTCGCGGGGCGACGAAAATTAGCCGAGCAACTGGTCGCGGCCCTGGTTGCAGTTCCTCTCCTTGCAGCAACGCCCGATGCGATCTTCCACGGCGATCCCCATGCTGGCAACCTGCTCTACAACAACAGGACTGGCCAACTGACTATCATCGACTGGGCTTTGAGGGAACGGCTAGGGCGCGACCAGCGCCGGCATCTCGCGCTCTTGTTTCTCATGGTCACATTGCGCGACCCGGTGGGTACTTCTAATGAAATCGCAGCCCTCAGTCAGCAGCACATCAGCATGACTTCGCCACGGGGCCGGATGGTCCACGGATTAGTAGCCAACTTTTTCGACGAGATGCCGCCATCCCGCATGCCCAGCGGGGCTGACGCAATGCGCCTTTTGGAACGTGTCGCGATCAGCGGCGTCAAGTTTCCCGGCTCGCTGATCATGTTGTCCAAGGTAGTGTTCACGCTGGAAGGGCTATTGGGCGACATCGTCGGGTCTGACACGGAGATGGGATTCACTCTGGCCCGTCATGTCGCCCAGCATTGGCTTGCCAATCGATCCGCGTTCCGCTCTCCGCTTGGGACGCGGGACTGGCTCACACTGCAGTGCAGCGCATTGCTCTACACCAGTCGCTTGTGGGTCCAATGGGAGCAAGCGATTCTAAACCGCTTCCTTGCACCCAAATCGGCCGCGACCACTTAAGAGCGTATGACTCAACAGGACCTTACGCCGGCACGGCCTTGTGCTGACGAACGGCACGGCCTCGTCCCTGCTTCGCGTGGCCGACGACGTTCTTTGGGCGTTTAATGAGCGACCCGATCAGCGATGTTTCCGCGTCAACGAAGCTCCGCACGCCTTCGCCGGTGAGGTTCGCCATCGGTACCAGCCGGGAAGGTGACATCAGTTCCAGGGTGCGAGTCGTCGCATCGAGGTTAACGTTCATCTGCTGGCCCATCACGTCGAGCAATCTCTTCTGCGCTTCGATGAATGCCTTTCCCGCTTCGCGCGCCAGTTGTGCCAGTTCAGTCCGCTTCGCAACCTTGACATCGTGCTCTTTCTTGCCGCTGCTCGCCTTCGCGGCTTCTTGCGCCACTACGTCGAGGAATTTCTTCTGCGCGCGAGTAAATGTCTCCACTCCCTCGCGGGCAAACTCGGCCATCCGGGTGCCGCGCTCGCCTTTCCCTGCTCTCTCTGACTCCAACCAGTGAAGCGTCTGTTTGCTGGTGGTGGTCAGCAACTCTTGCTGCATACCGAGGAGAGTCTCGAGGCTCCGCCGGACAAGATCTGTCATCGCAACTGCAGGCAGGAAGCCGCCTACCCGTTCCTTTACTCCGTTGAGGATGATGTCGTTCTCTTGCTGTGCCAGGTTGAGGAGAGCGCGCTGCGCTTCCACGAGGCTCGATGTCCCTTCAACAGCCAGTTCAGTCAGAATGTCGAGGGGCGAGTGCTCATCGTGGGGCTTGGTTTGAGTTCGCATAGAATGCCTCCGTTTGCTGCACTGCAGCATTGAGAAAACTATAGTATTCACCGTGCCCGAAGTCAATCGCCGTTCTGTCCGTTGTGCGTCGCATCAATGCTAGATGTGATTTTGATCACTCTCATCAGGACCAGCCGAGGGCAAGCTATCTTTTTCGTCTCTTTTTAGGAACGCCCAATGGAAAAGATCCCCGAGGTCGAGGCTGCGAAAACATTGATGACGGAGGCCGTGTCGTGGTCGGTGATGAAGTGGCTACGCGAAAAGAAACGAGTTCGGAAGACCGCCGACCAAGCCAACGCCGCCCTTGATCAATTGAACCAGGCGGTCAAAGATTGCTGGCACGACAGTGTGAGAGTTGCCTACGCATCGCTCGTCACCCAAGAGTCTGGCAACTCGACGGTACCCAGCCAGCCAACGCAAGAGATCGACCCGCAGTCAAGGCTCAGCGCAAAAAGGGTCAAGGAAGCAGATGATGCAGCGTACCGCGCTAGAATGGACGCGGAAGAAACCTTCGACGAGGCAGAGAGACAACTCAGCACTAGCCTCGCGCGGGAGGGATGTCGGAAAGCGATCCAATCCTGGGAACTGCACGAGAAGGCAATTCGAAGAGCGGAAGCGCTCCTTCCCCAGTAACGCACCCGGGGATAACAACAGGATCTACGTCTTCCCGGTTTGCAGCGCTTTGCGTGTATCCTCAAGCGTTTTGATCAAAGACTCCCGCGGGAGTTTCTGGATAATCGGCTCGATCGCCCATCCTAGTCCGAATGGCACGTCACGCGTCAGCGAAATCGCTCGACACTCGATGTATACACCACCGCCCCGCTCCTCGAACCGCCAGTAGGAGTACAAGCGCCACAGGAATCCATGCCCGGTATCGGGCGGCAGGACTCTCTCTCCCGGGCTTCCAGCTTTCTCCACCTCTGCAATGCGTGTCGTGTACGAACGACACATCCAGCGTGAGCGATCCAGCGAAGCGTAATTCACTTCGTGGTCGGTGTCGAGTATTACGGTGATGATTTTCTTCTTCAGAAGGCGTAGATAGATTTTGAAATCGTCGCCGTGATGGCTAATCAGTCTTGAGGCAAGCACCTCGGGCTTGTAGATGTTCTCGTGGTTATCGTAGTCCTGGATCAGAGCCAGCGTTTCATCGACGGTCGTGCCAGGAATCAAGGCGGCGCCGACCCAGTCATGGATCAGACCATCTGGCACTTTCACCGGCCCCCGACCAGTCCAGAATTCCGCTACGATTCGCCCTTCTTGAATGTGCCGGGCTCTCGCGGAATCCATCTCGGACCAGAGGAATGGACCAGCGGCGCGCAGGGTTGCTTCGGCCGCCAACTCGGCCGTCTTTATGTACGTATCAAAGGCCTGAATCGTCGGAGGCCTCAATTGCTCTGGGTCTGCTGTCTGGGCCATAGGGCTCGCCGGCCTAATCGCCTTCCGGCCTCTTGCGCTTGTGAGACTCCGGGTCACACTACTGCGGAAACTTCCTCTGCTTCCCGATACAAGTCATCGATCTGCTTCCGATAGCGATCCTCGATAACCTTGCGGCGCAGTTTCAAGGTCGGGGTCAGGGTGCCGTCGCTTGCAGTAAACTCATCGGCGACCAGCAGAACTTTTTTCAACGTTTCGAAGCGAGCGAGACCGCGATTGACCTGGGCAACGATGCCTTCATAAAGAGCCTTAACTTTCGGATTGGCGACCAGTTCTTTCCGGGAAGAAAAAGATATCTGGTTCTCGCGTGCCCACTCTTCCAGCAAAGGAAAGTGCGGAGAAACAATCACGCAGGCAAATTTCCTCCGGTCTCCGAGTACCACTGCGGTTCCTATCAAAGCATGGAGCTTGATGGAATTCTCGATTGGCTGTGGTGCTATGAATTTTCCGCCCGACGTTTTGAGTAGATCTTTCTTTCGATCGGTGACCGACAGAAATCCCTCTTCATCCAGATTGCCGATATCTCCGGTTTTGAACCAGCCATCAACAAATGCGTTGCTTGTCTCCTCGGGCCGGTTCCAGTAGGCGTGAAAAACCGAAGGACCCCGCACCAGGATTTCCGAGTCCTCCGCAATCCGGACTTCAACATTGGACAACGGACGCCCAACCGTGCCTACTTTGTGGGCGCGAGGCGTGTTAATCGCTATTACTGGCGAAGTTTCGGTAAGACCATAGCCTTCGTGGAGGCGAATCCCGATACTCGCGTACCACTCTGCCAGTTCTCTTCCGAGGGGCGCGCCACCAGAGACGAATATTTCCACTCGGCCACCCATCCGAGCATGCACTTGCGAATAAACCAGCTTGTTCGCCAGCTTCCAACTTGGCGATGTCGGCGTTTTTCCACCCAGAATCTTGTGACGGTGGCCACGGCCCACTGAAACAGCCCAGCGATAGACCGCGCTCTTGGGAAAACCCTTCACCTTCTGCACCACCTGGCTATAGATCTTCTCGTAAACTCGTGGCACCGCGATGAAGATGGTGGGTGACACCTCCTGCAAAGTTTGAGGCAGGTCTTCAATGAAGGGGCAATAAGCTAGAGTCACACCGCGGTAGAGTAAAGCGAAATCAGCATGACGCGCCGTCACGTGCGACAGAGGCAGAAAAGAAACACAGATATGTCCCGGGCCGATATCGAAACCGTCAAGCGAGCGCGATATGTTCGAGGCTAGGTTGCCGTGAGTCAGTTGCACTCCCTTTGATGTACCCGTGGTTCCCGAGGTGTAGATGATCGATGCCAGATCGTGGGCGGTGATTTTGCGTGCGCCGGCTTCCAGTTCGGCATCGTGGTCCGTGGAACCTTCGGCCATCAACCGCTGCATGGATGCCGCATTGGAAGTTTCCATCGGATCCATTACCACCACTTTCTCCACGGCAGTTTGATCCTTGATAGAAAGTACTTTTTCCAGTTGCTTCGCCGAGGAGACGACAACGACTCTCGCTCCGGAATCACACAGGATGTACGCAGTCTGCTGGGCAGTCAGCGTCGAGTAAATCGGCACAACCACAGCGCCCAACAAGAGAGACGCAAAATCCGCGACCGCCCACTCGGGCCGATTCTCACTCAGGATGGCGAGCCGGTCTCCTTTGCGCAGGCCCCATTTCTTCAACCCCCACGCCATTCCGGCCACATTCCGGTAAAGCTCCTGCGAACTGATTGGAACCCATTGGGATGCCTCGCGAGCGAGCATCACTCGCGTCTGCGTGCGTCCCACGATCGCAAAGAAGATGTCGTTGAGAGTCTGTGGCTTCATGGTCAGGGTCCTCCTGACTCCGCGAAAGGAAGTTCTTTCGCCGTGAAAAACTGGACCGATCCAGTTTTTCGTTCTGTCATCGCTTCGCCTACTTCAAATGGCCCCACCGAAAAGTCGGGCCAACGGAGAAGCGGGGCCGCAAAACAGCAGTCGTTTCGGAAATCGCATACTCCCCTTTCGAGGTTCTCACCTCAATCGGAAAGGGTGGCTTTGCGCAGACGCCGCGCGATCGCGGGATGAGAACGGTCTATTGCGCCACAAACTAAGAATGATTGCAGTGACGCCCATCACCGACTGCATGCAAGACGTGAGGAACCCTCTTCGGGGCGCGTGATGTTCATCGATGCGGAGATCGTCGACTGAACGCTTGAAAGCGGAACGCGTAGGTTGCATCCGAAACGGAATGGATTTTTGCGAGTCCAATCCACCGCAGTCGCTTAGCCCAGGTCGCTCCCCGAGGTCACTGAACGCTCGGACGGCCTGCCCGCCGCACGGCTTTCCGTCGGCAAATCGGACGTAATCGAGCTTGTGTGAGAACGGGGTTAGAAACATCGGAAAGAAGACTCGAGGTTAGCAGGCTTGGGCACTCTCTTCCGGAAGTCCTATCCAAGAAACTGATAGCATGCAACGATAATTCAAATGCAGCGGCGTCAATACAACTATTGACGACCCTCGACCCCTACTCTAGAGTATCTAATTACATCGAACGATTTTTCCAAGATGCAGTCACAAGCATCCAACGCGAGCCGGGTTTTATGCGAGGTACGACTGCGTCTACTCGCCCTTACGGTGGCCATTCTTGGCCTGGTGCTTGCACCCCTAGGACGCGTCGGATGATATAGCCATAATCAAGAGGCATTTTCAGTAAGGGCCATCATCCACAACAGATGATGGCCCTTTAGTTTTGCGGGGAGAGGATTGTAATTGGACCCTGCTGCACCGGGAGGAGCAACGTGCCAGGAACAGAAGACATAAAGATATTCGACACAACATTGCGCGATGGGGAACAATCTCCGGGATGCAGCATGACCGCCGACGAGAAACTGCGCATGGCGCGACAACTTGACCGCCTGGGCGTCGATGTCATCGAGGCCGGATTCC
The DNA here is from genome assembly GCA_020073385.1 of Terriglobia bacterium. GTDB lineage: Bacteria > Acidobacteriota > Terriglobia > Terriglobales > Acidobacteriaceae > Sulfotelmatobacter. Next base: position 70,138 of record JAIQFH010000010.1, read on the forward strand.
CCGTTTCTTCCGACGGCGACTTCCACTCCGTGCAGCTTGTAGCCCATGAGATTCGCCGCCCCGCAATCGCTGCCCTGGCTCGCTGTTGTCACGCCGACATCGAACGAGCTTGGGAGGCCCTCAAGGCGGCTGCCCACCCTCGCATCCATACCTTCCTGGCCACCTCTGATATTCATCTGCATCACAAGCTCAAACTCTCACGCCGTGAATGCCTGGAACAAGCGCGTGACGCCGTGCGGTTCGCCAAGTCACTCTGCGAAGACGTAGAATTCTCGCCGGAGGACGCTACCCGCTCGGATCCGGATTTTCTTTGCGAAGTGTTGCAGGCGATAATCGAAGCCGGCGCAACCACCGTCAACATTCCCGATACCGTCGGATTTACGGTCCCGTCTGAGTTCGCCGATCTGATCCGGACAATCCGGCGGCAAGTGCCTGGTATCGAGCAGATTACCGTTTCGGTGCATTGCCACAACGACCTCGGTCTTGCCGTAGCAAACTCCCTGGCTGCGGTGAGTGCCGGAGCGCGGCAAGTAGAATGCACAATCAATGGCATCGGAGAACGGGCTGGCAACGCCTCGCTGGAGGAAGTTGTGATGGCCATGCGTGTCCGCCCCGACCGCTACCCGCAGCGCACGGCAGTAGTCAGCGAACAGCTATTCCCAGCGAGCCAGTTGCTAACCGAGGTCACAGGTGTTCCGGTGCAGCCCAACAAGGCAATCATTGGCCGCAACGCCTTCGCGCATGAAGCGGGCATCCACCAGGATGGCATGATCAAGAATCCATTGACCTACGAAATCATGACTCCGCAATCCGTGGGCGTTCCCGGCACCAATCTCGTCCTTGGCAAACATTCTGGACGCCATGCCCTCGGGCTGCGCTGCGAAGAGCTGGGCTTCCGGCTTGAGAGACATGAACTCGATCAGGTCTACCGTCATTTCGTCGCGCTGGCCGACGCTACGAAAACTGTCGAGGACAGCCACATCCTGGAACTGATCCGGCAGATAAAGCTGGAACGCTCGCGCCCAGGCGTCGCTGTAGAATCGCCACACCCTTCCGTCATCAGCTCATACAATGGTGCCCACCATCTGGATCCCGGTCTTGCGCACGCGAATCTTCTTAAAGACGATAGCCGCCGGCAGGCATCTTCCGTTGCACTGGGTGCGCATGAAAATGAGCAGCAAGAGGACTATCTTTGGGGGGTGTAAGACGGTGTGGTCGGTCGGCACAGAAACAATCGCTGGCACGAAGCAGTAGTCAGAGGGCCTTGTAACTATGACAAAAACTGGAGCACAGATTCTTTGGGAATGCCTGGAGCGCGAAGGGGTGACCCACGTCTTCGGATACCCCGGCGGCGCCATCCTGCCAGCTTACGACGCCCTCAAGCACAGCAAGATCCATCATGTGCTGGTGCGACATGAGCAGGGCGCCACTCACATGGCCGATGGGTACGCACGCGCCAGTGGACAGGTCGGTGTCGCTGTTGCGACCTCAGGCCCTGGCGCCACCAACATGGTGACTGGCATCGCCACCGCGATGTTGGACTCCTCCCCCGTCGTCTGTATTACCGGTCAGGTGGGGAGCAAGCTCATCGGTTCCGATGCCTTTCAGGAGACCGATATCACGGGCATCACTCTGCCCATCACCAAGCACAATTACCTGGTGACGCGTGCCGACGAACTGGCACGCACCCTGCGCGAAGCGTTTTATGTCGCCCGCTCGGGCCGCCCCGGCCCAGTTCTCGTGGACATCACCAAGGATGCTCAACAGTCCTCGTGCGAGTTCGACTGGGATGCCGCCAAGCCGCAATTGCCAGGCTACCGTCCCGACCTCTCTCCCGCTCCCAAGGAATACGAGCAAGCGCTGGAGTTGATCCATAACTCCAAGCGGCCGGTAATCCTGTTAGGCCACGGGGCGATCGTCTCTGGCGCAACGCACGAAGTGCGCGATTTGGCCGAGCGTGCTGGCATACCGGTGGCGCTCACCCTGCTGGGCCTGGGCGCGCTTCCGGCTTCTCACCCGCTCAACCTGGGCATGATGGGAATGCATGGCGAAGCTTGGGTCAACCACACCATTCAAGAGGCTGACTTGCTGATCGCGCTCGGTATGCGTTTCGACGACCGCGTCACCGGGACCCTGAAAACCTACGCGCCCAATGCCAAAAAGATTCACGTCGAGATCGATCCGGCCGAGATCAATAAAAACGTGAAAGTTGATGTGGCGCTGGTGGGCGATCTGCGGGAAGTCTTGCACGAAATATTGCCGAAGGTTGAATCCATTGACCGCAGTGAGTGGCTGCATTTTATCGATGGGCTGAGAGGCGACTCCGCAGTCCGCGATATTCAGAATCTGCCGGACAGCGGTCATCTCTACGCCGCCCACGTCATCAACGATCTTTGGCGGGAAACGCGAGGCAGCAGCGCCGTGGTCGTGACCGACGTGGGCCAGCACCAGATGTGGGAAGCCCAGTACTACAAACATGAGGAACCGCGTTCCCTAATCACCTCCGGAGGTTTGGGGACGATGGGATTTGCCCTGCCCGCTGCCATCGGAGCTAAGGTCGCGCGCCCCGAAGCAGAGGTCTGGGTAGTTGTCGGAGACGGTGGCTTTCAAATGACCATGTGCGAACTCGCCACAGTCGTGCAGGAGAATCTCAAGATCAACATTGCGATCATCAACAACGGATTTCTGGGAATGGTGCGGCAGTGGCAGGAATTCTTCTACGAGCGTAACTACCAGGCTACCCCGTTGCTGAATCCGGATTTCGCAAAGGTAGCCGCGGCCTACGGAATTCGTAATGCGACCGTGACGCAGCGTTCTCAGGTCGTGCCCGCAGTTCAGTCGGCCCGCCAGCACGATGGACCCGTGCTGATTAACTTCCAGGTAGAGCAGGAAGACACGGTCTATCCGATGGTTGCAGCGGGGGCCGCATTGCACGAGATGATCCGGCGCCCGAGTCCAATTGTGGAGACTGCTGCCGACGAGTAAACCAAGGCATCAACCTAATATGCTGAACACATTCGTGGTGTACGTCGAAAACAAGCCGGGCGTGCTGACCCGAGTGGCATCGCTGTTTCGCCGCCGCGCCTTCAATATCGACTCGCTCACCGTGGGGCGTACGGAAAAGCCGCAGGTGTCGCGCATGACCATCACCGTCGATGCCGACCGTGACCAGGCGCGCCGCATCGAAGCCAACCTCTACAAACTTGTGAACGTGCTGCTGGTGGAAAACATCACGACCGCGCCGGCGATCATGCGCGATCTGGCCATGATCAAGGTCGCGGCCACCCACGAGGCACGCTCCCACGTGTTGGAGTTGGCCAGCGTTTTCCGGGCGCGGGTGGTGGATGTGGCGCCCGAGTCCCTGATCATCGAAATCACGGGCGGCGAAGACAAAATCGACGGTCTGCTCGAAGTGCTTCGTCCTTACGGTGTCCTCGAAATGGTGCGCACCGGAATCGTCGCTATGCGACGTGGGAACAAGCCCTCCGCCGCGCTGTCATCCCCGGAAGCAGAAGAGCAAATCATGACGGATGACGATCTCTCGCAGTCCGTATAGCGCAAGAGAGGTCTCCAACGAAGCGGAGCAGTCGATTGGTGTCCTTTATTGGTGTCCTTTAGAGGATTCTGGACGGATTTCGACGGCTACCTGCGCTTCGCGCGCGGTGTTAATTCTTGTCCCACTACCGACGATTGAATGATCTAATCGTTGCTCCGGCGTTACGGTGCAATCAGAGGTGCTCCATGATGAGCCGCAGATCTTTCACCAGGCACACCGCGATGCTCGCCCTCGCGTCAAAATTTGCGCCTGGATCAAATTGGGAAGTCGTATCAGACGCTCTGGACCAAGCGCAGACTTCTGGCTCATCGGCGATGGACATCACTGCGGCAAAAATTCCCCGCTGGCGAGGGTTTAATCTCCAAGGCGAGTTTGGATCTTCAGAAAGGACTCACGACGGACCGGCATATCAAGAGTTTGACTTCGCTGCGATGGCCGAGTGGGGATTCGATTTTGCGCGCCTTCCACTTTCGTACTGGGCATGGGGCAGTCGCGACGATTGGCGCCTCATTCGCGAGGACGCTCTCAAGAAGATTGACCAAGCCATTCAACTCGGGCGGCAGCACAAGATTCACATTAACCTCAATTTCCATCGCATCCCCGGATACTGCATCAATGATCGGGAACTGGAGCCGGCAGACTTGTTCTCCGGCACCCGCGAGCAACGCGACCGCGCGCTCGAGGCCGCTGTCTTTCACTGGAAAACGTTCGCAAAACGCTACCGGGGAATCCCCAACCATCAACTCAGCTTCGATCTGATCAACGAGCCTCCGAAGATGCGGTCCTATGAGGGGTATCTTGAAGAGCGCTATGTGGAAATCGTCAAGACGCTTGTCGCCGCTATTCGTAAGGAAGATCCGCAGAGGCTGATTTTCGCCGACGGCATGAACATTGGCCAGGCTCCGGTTCTGGGGATTGCAAATCTAGGCCTTGTGCAGAGCACTCGCGGATATCTGCCCAAAGCGGTTAGCCACTACACCGCGACCTGGGTTCCGCGCGACGAATTCGAAACCATGAACATTCCGACGTGGCCGCTGAAAGACGACAAAGGCGAGATGTGGGACCGCAACCGGCTCAAGAGCGAATACATCGACACGTACAGGCCGCTTACAGACAAGGGAGTACAAGTTCATGTCGGTGAATGGGGCTGCTTTAACAAAACACCTCATCCGGTGACTCTGGCGTGGATGCAAGACAGTTTGTCCCTGTGGAAGGAGGCGGGCTGGGGATTCTCATTGTGGAACCTGCGTGGCTCTTTCGGCGTGCTCGACAGCGAGCGCACTGACGTCGACTACGAAAACTTCAAGGGCCATAAACTTGATCGCAAAATGCTCGAGCTTCTTCGGAGTTACTGATACCCGTTCGGCAGGTGGCAGATGTCAATTCGCAGGTCATACTTATCTTGGATCATTCTGTTCGTGGCATACTGCTCCGCGCTAACCGTGCTTTCCTCGGATGCCGGAATTACTTCCCGTCAGACGGACCAGACTTCTACGCGCCGGCCAGACAAGGCGACTTACCTGAAACTTGCGAGCGAAGCTGAAACCATGTTCCGTCAAGACGTGCTCGATGTTTGGTTTCCGCGAAGTGTCGACGATCGGAACGGAGGTTTCTATTCCGGCTTCTCGCGCGATTGGAAGCCCACCCGCAGTGAGGGAAAATTCTCCGTCTTCCAGGGACGCATGACCTGGATCTCGGCGCAGATTGTGTTGCGCCGGCCTGAATTGAAGGAACGGTTCCTCCCCATTACTCAGCATGGCCTTCAATTCCTGGCTGACGGCTTGTGGGACAAGAAGCATGGTGGATTCTTTTGGGGACTTGACGACAACGGCGAGATCACCAGCTTCTACACGGATGGCAAAGAACTCTATGGGGAGAGTTTCGCAATCTATGGAGCAGCTGCGGAATATCAGGCGACCCACGATGCTAAGGCTCTGAGTCTTGCTCAGGATGCATTCCGCTGGATCGATGAACACGCTCACGATTCGAAAAATGGCGGATATTTCGAGTGGCTGTCGCGGGAAGGCAAGGTCGTGGAACCCGACCCCAACCAGGTCACGTTGAAAGGCGTGCCGCTAGCTGGGTTTCCTATCGGCTATAAATCGATGAATACCCACATTCACCTCTTGGAGGCGTTTTCCCAACTCTACGAAGTCTGGAAAGACGATACAGTGCGCCAGCGACTGCAGGAATTGCTTGCCATCACGCGCGACAAAATCTGCGTCACTCCGGGAGTTATGAATCTGTATTTCACCAATGAATGGCATGCGATTCCTGATCACGATTCGTACGGTCATGATGTCGAAACCGCGTACCTGATGCTGGAAGCCGAAGACGTTCTCGGCAATTCACACGATCCCCGCACCGAGCGCATGGCAAGGATGCTCGTTGATCATGCGTTGGCTTATGGCTGGGACGAAACTCGCGGCGGCTTCTACCGGGAAGGCACTACTTTTGGAAAGCCCGAGGATAAGCTCAAAGAATGGTGGGTGCAGATGGAAGGCTTGAACTCGTTATTGCTAATGCACGAAAGGTACGGTCGTGAAAATGACAGTTACTTTCAGGCGTTTTTGAAACAGTGGCAATTCATCCGCAAGTACCAGGCTGACCAGCAGTATCGGGGCTTCTATGAAATGGTGGACGAAGACGGAAATCCAACCGTGGCGAGCAAAGGGCGGATATGGAAAGCGGCCTATCATGATGGCCGCGCTCTACTGAATGTCAGCGAACGCCTGAACAAGCTGGCTGGCCAGCAATCTGCGCCGCGCGAGTGAAGCAGACTCGGCCCTGCCCCTCACTTTGTTTCTCGGAAGAAAGCGTGCAGCTAATTCGTCGCCCTGCAAAATGTAGCAAGCAGTACATTCATCGCAAGCCAAGAGGTTAACCGCGCAGCGGGTTAGCGCCCCGGTTTGTCTGTCAGACTAGGTCCATTTTCATACCGTTTTGCAAGTTCAACCTCCAAATATTGATTGCTTTGTAACTTATTGATTATACGCCATTAACTATGGCCACAAACTGAAGACCGCTTGCTCGGATTCGCCCTCGCAACCAACCATTCCCTGCTCCCTTTCCTATGGTGCTCTCGCGCTGATAGGTGTATATTGATCGTGCTCGGAGTATTCCCCCAGCCTTTCAGGCGGACTTCGAGGAAGCAGTGATTCGATCGGCTGAACCGTCCAGGATCACTGAAACGGATCGCCGCTTTTCCCCCCAATTTCGTAGAGAGGTCCCGGACACGAAGCGTGTGTTCCGGATAATAACTTATGCCTTCTTCTCTTATAGCGGGGCGGTACGAACTTCAAGGACAACTCGGTGAGGGCGGCATGGGTGTGGTCTGGCGCGCCCTCGATATCAAGACCGGCGGTTCGGTCGCCATCAAACTCATGAAGGATATGTCCGACCCGGTGGCGGTCGATCTGTTCACCAAGGAATGGAGAGCCCTGGCCGAGATCTCCCACCCAAATATCGTGGAAGTTCGGGATGTGGATGTCATTGAGGAAAACGGCCAGAAGAAACCATTCTTCGTGATGCCTCTGCTGCGCGGTACCACGCTGGCCGACCTGATCGCTGACGCCAGCGCGCGCTTGACCGTGGAGCGCGTCGTGGAGATTGCGGTGCATGTGTGCCGGGGATTGCAGGCCGCGCACCAAAGAGGGCTGATCCATCGGGACCTGAAGCCCAGCAACATTCTGGTGATGGAGGATGACAGCGCCAAGATCATCGACTTCGGTGTGGTGCATCTGGCGGGATCAAAGTCGGTGACGGGACAGAAGGGGACGTTCCAGTACATGTCTCCAGAGCAGGCCATGATGAGGGAGATTACCCCGGCATCGGATTTGTTCTCGATGGGGATCATCCTCTACGAGGCACTGACGCGGCGGAAACCATTCGCACGCAACACTGTCCAGGACACCATGGATGCGTTGCTCAAGTTCGTACCACCGGCCGTGTCAGAGCTCAACCCGAACGTCAACATGTCGTTGAGCCGGGTGGTTCACAAGTGCCTGGCCAAGCAACCGATTCACCGCTTTGCGAGCGCTCGCGATCTGGCGGAAACCCTGCAAAAGGCAGTGCGCAATGAACCCGTGTTTGACACGGCCAAAATCGAGCAGCGCATCGAGCGCGCAAAGACTGCCTACAAATCTGGTGATGAAGGGTTTGCCTCTGAGATTCTGGCGGAACTTGAGGCGGAAGGTCATCTTGACCCGCGCATCACCGTGCTGCGGATGCAGATTGAGATGGCCGCGAAGGCGAAGAAAACCCGTCAACTGCTGGAGAGCGCACGCGCGCGAATGGAGCAGGACGAGATTCCTCTGGCGCTGGACAAGATCCGTGAAGTGCTGGAGTTGGACCCTGAGAATCCCGATGCGCTGGCCATGCGGCAGGCCATGGAAAAGCAGCGCAATGAGAGCCAGATCGCCAGGTGGCTGGAGCTTGCGCAAACGCATCTGAGCAATCGCGACTTTGGGGCGGCCCGGAATGCGGCCAAGGAAGTTCTGGCCATCAATCGTGCGGACGCGCGGGCCATGGACCTTCTGGAGAAGATTGAGTCCACGGAAACTGATGCCAAGAGAATTCGCGAGCAGAAGGAGCAGCTCTACACCTCTGCTTTGAAGGCATACCAGAACGGCGAGATCTCGACGGCTCTAAGCAAGCTTGAGCGTCTGTTCTCGGTGGCGCAGTCCAATCCGAACGCAGCGATTCCGGAACGCGAAGCCGTCTACCAGAGCTTTTACAAGGAAGTGCGATCCGAACGCGACACCATCCACAGCGCGCTTGAAGACGCGCAGCGCCAGTTCCGGGAGAAGAATTTCGCCGGCGCCATGACCGTATGCCGGGATCTTCTGGCCAAGTATCCCAACGACGGCACCTTTCAGGCCTTGAAGATCCAAATTGAGGATGCGGAACGGCAGGAGTTGTCGTCGTATACGGCCGACGTTTCCCAGAGACTAGAGGCGGAGCGCGACCTTGACACGCGCGTCAATATCGCGCGGGAAGCCTGCGAGCGCTACCCCAATGAAGCCCAGTTTGCACAGCAGCTCAAGTTGGTGCGCGAGCGGCGCGATCTGGTGAATTCGATCGTAGTCAAGGCGCGGCAGTATGAAGAACGGGGGCAGTTTGCCGAAGCCATCAGCCAGTGGGACATCTTGCGCAACATCCATCCCGACTATCCCGGCATTACATTTGAGATAAAGCAGTGCAAGAAGAAACGCGACCAGCAGGGGCGAGACGAAGAACGCTCACGCTTGGTCAACGAAATCGATGGCTTGATGAAAGGCCGGGCATACGCGAAGGCCATTGAATACGTTTCTTCTGCGCTCCAGGAATTCCCCGGCGACACCGAGATCTCAGGGTTGCGAACGCTCGCGCAGCAAGGGATGGAGCGAACCAAAGAGTCGCGCCGTCTGTTCGAGGAAGGTCAACAATGCGTCACGCAGGGGGATCTGCTCAGGGGCACGGAATTGTTGCGCAGCAGCCTGAACCTTGATCCGCGGGCACCGGGACTCCGGGATGCAGTGGTCAATGTTTTGGTCGAGCGGGCGCGGGCCTGTGGGGAAGACAAATGGCAAGATGCGGAACCTCTGTGTCAGGAAGCCAGTGAACTGGACGCGAATAACCCTGCCGTGCGAGCCCTGCGTTCAAGCATCGCAGATGCCAAGCGGAAATCGTTCGTCGTTCAGTGTCTGACGGAATGCCGCTCGTTGGTAGCCGCCGGAAAGGTGAATGAGGCGGCACAGCGAATTCGCGCCGCGCGGCAGGCGTACCCGAACGATGGTCGCCTGGAGCAGTACGCAGCGAGTCTCGAAAGGGAGATGAACGAACTTCTCCGCCATGAACAAAGACGGAAGGACCAAACGGCTCTCATCGAGAATCGCCGGTTGGCGGAGCAGAATCCCGATCGCGCGAACCTGCGGGCAGTTTTGGAGAAATCGTATGCGATCCGTGCCCAGCATCCCGACGATCCGGAGATCGCGCGGACCGTGTCGGAGATTGAGCTGGCAGTCAAAAACGTGGCGCGGGTGGAGGATGTGAACCAGGTCCTGCGTGTTGAACCAGCGCATGTTGAACCCGCGATTACCGGCACGGGCGGGTGGCGGGCGACGATGGTCCAGCAAGCTCCAGGACAAGCGCCGCCACGCAGCACAGAGAAGAAGGGGCCGCAGTTAGTCGACAAAACCGCTACAGCGACGAGGACAGCGAAACCGCCTGCGCAAGCGAAATCTAACTTCCAGACTTTCACACATGAGTTGGGAAACTTTGCGCAACAAGTCCAGGGAGGACTACTGGCGCTGACGCGCCCTAACGGCAAGTGGTCTGCTGTAAGGCTGGGAACCGCTAGCGCGGTCGTCATCCTGCTCCCGCTACTCGCTTATCTCGCTTTTCACTTGCCGAGCATCTCAAAGAAGGGTGCAGGAACGCCGACGACAGCAACTGTCACGATAGCCATCGATCCTCCCGATTCCTCAGTTACGAGTGAAGGCAAGGCGGTCTCTAATGGCGCAGTCGCGATCGGGACAACAATCGAAGTCAGCCGCCTCGGCTACAAGACCAGGCAAGTACAAATTGAGCGCGAGAGCGACGGAAGAGTGTCACTTGAGCCCGAACCGCTGAATTTGTCGGTTCACGCTTCAGGAACCAGAGGAAGCGCCGAAGTCGATGGTCAGAAGGTCGCCGATCTCACCGACGGCTCCCTGGATTACGCACTCACCCCGGATGGTACGTTGCACAAACTCACGGTCACGGTCGATGGCAAACAACTGCTCACGGTATACGTACAAGCTTCGCCGGGCCAACAGCCTCGAGTTACAGGGTTCGATGCCAATGATCTTCTAGCCATTACGAGCTTGGGCAACCAGGCGACACTGTATGGAGCTAGCAATCTGGGCAACGCTCAGATCGGCGACCAGAGCGCTGCGATCAATCCTACAGGAGCGCCTATCACGCTGACTGACCAGAACCATGACTTAGTTTTTGGAAAGGGTGACGATCAAGGAAGCGCATCGATCGACATTTCCAACGCTCCCGCCCTCATGGTGCAATCGCTGAGCGGCGCAGGACGTGTCTTCATCACGACTAACGCGGACAAGGCCGTACTCACCGTGGATGGATCGCCCATGGCGCGGCAGAACCACGGATGGACCGTAAGTAAGGCGCCCGGTCCCCACAAATTCACGCTGTCCGCAGAGGGTTTCGAACCTCAGTCGTGGACCATGGCAATACAGCGTCGTGGGGTCGTGAACAAGAATGTAAACTTGCACGTCAAGGCAGCAACCGCCCAGCCCTTGACGGCTAGCCTGAGCATTATTGGAGGCACTCCGGGAGCAGACGTAGCCCTCGATGGCAAGAGAGTGGGAGAACTGGATTCAGGCGGTAACCTCTCCCTTCCAAATGCTGTGGCGCTCGGCAAACATACGGTAGGTCTGACGAAGTCCGGCTACGAAGCGCGGGAGTTCGAAATCACGATCAGTCCCAGCGCACCCGGCAAGCCTTTGGCCGATGCTCAAATTCCGAAACCGCTCCTGTTGCCATCCATGGCAACGCTGGCGTTTGATGTAGCCACCAAGGGAGCGACGGTAAAATTCCGTCGCGTCGGCGATGCGCAATTCCGCGAAGCCCCCGTTTCGGAGAAGGTTCAACTACCACCCGGACAGTACGAGATTGTGGCAGAGGCAGCCGGGTTTCAACGATTCACAACCACAGTGAATCTGGGGAAGGAAGAGGTCACTGTTCCTGTAAACCTGGGAGCGGTTCCCGATTACGAGTTCGAGGATCCGCGCCAGATCTCTCATGAAGGCGCGTGGCTGAAGTCGAAGGTGCAAGGGAAGTTCATCAACCTGAAACCGGGCCTTCTGCGCGAAAATATTGTTTTTTCGCGGCCCGGCAAAACGCTCTTCTGGGATAAGAAGGTCGAGTGGATGATTGAGGATTCGGTTCATCACTCGAGAGTCCAGTATTCTCTGGAAGGCGGGAAGTTGACTCGTCGGCTGGTAGTTGGGCAGGACGCCTCGAATCAAAAAGAGGCGAAAGTCGATGCCCAGTCTGCCGGGCAGAAGGATTCGCTGTCGTTGCACATTCGCGTCGAGGCTGGACAGGTGCGGATCACCAACGACAAGGGAGCTGTCCTCGACGAGTTCATGGCTCCGGGTCAGGATTTTTCAAACGGCAGGATCGCGATTCGAAGCGATTCGCTCTTCATTGTTCGGGCGAACAACCAGTAAGAGTCCGTAGACAAATCATCACTCCGGCAGGGCCCAGGCGAACAATACCCCGCCGCTGCTCATCAGCACGTACTGACGCCCGTCAAGTTCATAGCTTGTGGGAGAACTGACGATGGACGCCCCAGAACCGGCGTGCCACAGCGTCTTCCCGTCGCTCGAATCCAGCGCGAGAAAGTTTCCGGATGCATCGCCAGTGAACGTAAGACCCGAGTCGGTCGTCAACACTCCCGCTCCTGAGCCGCCGGGGCCGACTTCATGACTCCACCGGATTTTGCCGGTCTGATAATCGATCGCTTCGATGATGCCCTTGCCCCAGACTCCGTAGTCGGCTCCCGCCCAGCCGTAGACTCCATCTGCAGGCTTGGCGAAATAGATGCTCCAGCTCGGGTGGGCATCCACGATGAACAAGCCATTCTTGGGGTCAAAACTTGGGGAGCGATAGTTGGTCATCCCGCCTTCGTCAGGAGCGATGAGGCGTCCGTCGGGAGCAGGCTCCTTTGCGGGATTTGGAATCGGGCGGCCCTCCTTGTCGATTCCGAGAGTCCAATTCACCGGACCATACGGAGCCGTCAGAAGACTCGTCCCATTCGTGCGGTCGAGAACAAAGAAGTAGCCGTTGCGGGAACTTTGCATCAGCATCTTCTTCGGTTCGCCATGGAAGTCTCCATCAACGAGCACAGGAGTTTCAACGGCATCCCAATCGTGCGTGTCGTGCGGAGACACCTGGAAAGCCCACGCCAGCTTGCCTGTGTCCGGATTCAGCGCAACGATCGAGCAAGTGTAGAGATTGTCTCCCGGGCGCGTCGTACCGTTCAACACCGGCGTGGGATTGCCGGTCCCCCAATAGACTAGATTCAGTTCGGGATCATACGTTCCGGTCATCCACGTCATTCCACCGGTGGTTTGATTCGGCGTTCCCGCAGGCGGAGTCGAGTTCCATTGCCACTGCGTCGCTCCGGTCTCGGGATCAATCGAGCGAATGTAGCCGGTCAGATTGTCGAAATCTCCCGAAACACCGACGAGAACGTGTCTGCCCACGACCAGAGGAGCCATGCTCGTCCAGTATCCCTTCGTCACGTCGGCTACTTGCACGTTCCAGCGAACGCTCCCATCTTTCGCGTTCAAGGAAATCAAGTGAGCATCGGGCGACAAGAAGTAGAGATATCCCTTGTACATCGCAACGCCGCGATGCCCAATGTGTTCTCCCGAGCTGCGAGGATGGACGTAATGCCATATCTGATGGCCGGATCTTGCATCGACGGCCCAGATGTTTTCCGGGACGGTGAAGTAGAGAATGCCATCCACCAGCAGCGGGGATGACTTGATCAACGATGTCTGGTTGGTCTGGAAGGCCCAAGCCAGGCTCAGGTTTTTAACGTTGCCCGGCGCGATCTGAGTCAAAGCGCTGTGTCGCTTGCCGGAATAGTCGCCGTGATATCCAGGCCAACTGTCGGGCGGCGGGTGCAGGAGGGTTTGCTCATCTGCTCCCTGCGCAAGCGTCCACAAGGAAAACACAAACACGCAGCAGAGGGTCAGGAATGTTTTCTTTAGAAAGTCCATTAGCGATCGAACCTTTTGTCTACGATCTCTCCGGGAAACTCGGTCGGCGCTCACTTTAACGTTTGCAGATACGCCATCAGATTGTGAACGTCGTCATCGGTGTACTTGCTGAAGAGATCAACGTGGGCCTCGGCCGGTGCGTCCAACTTATAGCGCACATCGCGAATACGCCAGGATTGATACACTCCCTCGGAGTTCGTAAGTCCAATGACGAACTCATCCAGATATGCCAGCGTTCCGGAGATCTCTTGACCCGACGCCAGGGTCACAACCACCTTGGACTTTGCGTGACGCGGATAGAGCATCTGCTCCTCAAGTTCCAAGCCCTTGAAGCGCGAAGCGATGCCTGCAAGGTCACCGGTTGGCGAGTGACAAGCGGCGCAGCCACCTGCTCCGTGGAAATATTTCTTTCCCGCTTCCGCGTTTCCGGTCCGCAGGTCCTCCGGGTCCACTCCTTTACGTCCACCGTTTCCTCTGCGTCCGCCCTGAGCCTGCGCGGCTTTTTGTTGCGTGTGGATGAAGGCAACAAGACTGGCGATCTGCTGGTCTGTGCGGTCGAACGCCGGCATTTTGTTGTCCGGGCGGCCGTTGCGGATGACCGGAGCAATTTTGTTCCCGTTAACATCCGCGGCCACCAACTTCGATCGCGTCAAGTCAGGCCCGCTCTCTCCTCCAGCGGCGTCGCGGCCATGGCAAAAAGAGCAGTCCTGCCGGAACAGCGCCGCGCCTTGCTGGACAAGAGTCGCCGGATAGTTCTCGCTTTCCCTGCTTTTGCGTTGTTTGGTGTTGACTGAACTTTGCGTGTTGTGGCTGGTCGTTTGCGCCGCGGCGAACACGGCCACTAGCAACAACGCAGCCATTCCACATAAGAACTGTCGACGAAACATGATATTCAGATCCATTTGAAGATAGGTCTTGGGTAGGGCACGGCTTCAGCGTGCCGTTTAGGCCCACACGGGACGCGGGCTTTGGACCCTGAGCTACAGTTTCCATTATCCATGTTGAAACAACTCCTCAGTGATCGCCCGCCTGCTCACGCGCATGAGGAGCTGTGCTGCCCTCGGTCATACCCAGAGCCCACTTGATCGCTTCAAAGTACATCTTGCGGATGTCAGGGTCGCTCCAGGCTTCCTCGGTATGGCCCAGCGTCGAATAGAACACGCGGCCCTTGCCGTACATTTTGTCCCAGGCCACCGCAAAATCGTGATCGGTGCGGTGAATGCGCGGATTGTTCTCGTAGTTAAGCTTCGCCGGATCGAGGCTGAGCAGAACGTGCACTTTGTCGCGCGACCATTCCTTCGGCTGATAGATTTCGTCCCACTTCACGAACGCGTGCGGCAAATGGCGGACCGCTGGAAAGTTCGGATCTTCGTTGATGATCGGTGCATTGAAGGTAGACCAGGGATGCTGATCGAACCAGCCGCCGATCATCTCGCCGTATTCCGGCCATTTGTAATTTGTATCAAGGGCAGCGTGAACGCCCACGAAGCCCTTCCCGTCATCCTTGATGAACGACATCATGTCTTTCTTTTGACTGTCATCCAGGTCGAGTTCGCCCGTGGTGCTCACAAAAATCAGGGCATCGAAGTAGTCGAGATTCTTAGCGTTCCTGCCCAGATCCTTCTTCGTGATCAGTTCGACGTCGGTGCGCAGGGAAGCTTCCCACAAGCCGCTTTCACGCCCCATTTCGTAGATCGCGGCCATGCCCGCCGAGACCGAATCGTGCTCGAATCCTTTGGTCTGGCCGATGACCAGGACGTGCTTAAGGTGGATCTTTTTTTCCCGCGGCGGCGGGGGCATGGAAGAATCCGTCTGGGCTGAAACGAGAGCGCGTGTAATCCAAAGAAGCAGCAAGAGACACAACAACCGTCGAGGTTGGCGCAAGAGCATTCTCCCCAAAAGGCGATTCGCGAACTACCCACAAGACTCCACACAGTCCGCAATGTCGCAGAACCTTAAGGTAACATAAGCGACCTGCGATAGAATGGCGAGGCTCTTTTGAGGAGATAGAGGCGCTATGCGTGTTGGGGTCTTCACTCCGTTGCTATCGAAGCTTCCGCTGGAGGCGGTTCTCAAGAAACTCGCCGAGCTCAACATCCACACCGTCGAACTTGCGACGGGAAACTATGTGGGCGACGCGCACTGCAAGCTCTCGATGTTGGACAACAGCTCAGCTCTGTCGGATTTCAAAAAGATTCTCAGCGATCACGGCGTTAGCATCAGCGCCTTGAGCTGTCACGGCAATGCGCTGCATCCGGACAAGTCCTTGGGGCAGGCACATCGGGAGACGAGCCGCAAGACCATCCTGCTGGGCGAGAAACTCGGCGTTCCGGTCATGGTGGACTTCTCCGGTTGCCCCGGCGATTCTCCCAACGCCATCGCGCCTAACTGGATCACCTGCCCGTGGCCTCCGGACTTCCGCACGGTCCTTGACTGGCAATGGAACGAGGTGGTCGCACCCTATTGGATCGAGCACGCGAGGTTTGCCGCGGATCACGGGGTGAAGATTGCGGTCGAGATGCATCCCGGATTCGTGGTGTACAGTCCGGAGACAATGCTGCGGCTGCGCGAAATCGCTGGGAAGAATATAGGATGCAACTTCGATCCGAGCCATCTCTTCTGGCAAAGTATCGATCCGATTGCCGCTGTCCGCGTACTGGGCGACTCGATCTTTCACGTTCATGCGAAGGATACGCAACTGTACCCAACGAACATGGTGCGCTCCGGTGTGCTAGACACCAAACCCTATACTGACGAACGCAACCGCGCGTGGATCTTTCGCACCTGTGGCTATGGGCACGGAATCGAGTTTTGGAGCGAGCTCATCTCCATCCTGCGCATGTTCGGCTACGACTACGTCGTCTCGATCGAGCACGAAGACAGTCTGCTCTCGCCGGGTGAAGGCCTGACGAAGGCGGCTAACTTCCTCAACAACATCGTGGTGCGCGAACAGCCGGCCGCCGCGTGGTGGTCCTGAAGGAACTCGAATGAAAGCAATCAAGACAGCAATTTTCGGTACCGGCTTTATGGGCCGCGTGCACCTGGAAGCGGTACGGCGAGTCGAGTCGGTGGAAGCGGCTGCCGTAGTGGGCCGGAACGCGCAGGCGGTAGAACGGCTCGCCGCCGGTTTCGCCATTCCGAAGACAACGACGGATTTTCGCGAGGTCCTTCGCGACGCCTCCATTGACGCGGTCCACATCTGCACTCCCAACGCGCAACACTTTACGATGGCGAAGGAGGCGCTGCAGGCCGGGAAGCACGTGCTCTGCGAAAAGCCGTTGACCACGACCGTCGCGGAAGCGGAGGAGCTCGCTTCGCTTGCCGCCAAACAGGGACTGCGCAATTGCGTGTGCCACAACCTGCGTTATTACCCCATGGTGCAGCAAATGCGCCGACTGCGCGAAGCCGGAGAACTTGGAGAAATTCTGGTTGTGCAAGGCACGTACTCTCAAGATTGGCTGCTGCATGACACCGACTGGAACTGGCGGGTTGATGCCAGCGCTGCCGGGGCATCCCGTTGCATGGCCGACATCGGATCACACTTCTTCGATATGGCGGAGCACGTGACGGGATTGCGTCTGACGTCGCTCTGCGCCGATCTGCAGACGTTTCATGCCAAGCGGAAACAGCCGAAGCACTCGGTCGAAACTTTTGCTAACAAGTTGATGGGGCCGGAAGACTTCATTGAGACCCCAGTGACAACGGAAGATTTCGGCGCCGTCCTCTTTCGTATGGGCGCGCGTACTCGGGGCAGCATGACGGCCAGCCAGGTGTCAGCAGGCCGAAAGAACGGATTGCGGATTGAGGTGTACGGAACGAAATCTTCGGTCGCCTGGAATCAGGAACGTCCGGACGAACTCTGGCAGGGGCACCGCGATACGCCGAACTCGATTTCGGTAAAGGATCCTTCGTTGCTCGAACCTGGCGCACGCAGTTTCGCCGATCTTCCCGGCGGCCATAGCGAGGGCTACGACGATACATTCAAGCAAGTGTTTCGCCGATTCTATCGTTCCATCAGCGAATCGGCCGCTCCCGACTATCCCCAGTTCGTTGATGGATTGCGCCAGATGACGATCCTCGACGCAGTCCTCGATAGCCACAGCAAACGGGTGTGGGTGGATGTGCCGCCGCTGCGCGCCAGCTGAGTGCGGCTATTTCGGACTCTTCGTCTCCGCGTTGGCGGCGTTTGCGGCAAGCACATAAGAAGTGACCGTGTCGACGACGTACTCATTCTCATACCAGAGAAATGGCCATCCTTCCTTTAGCTCCGGGAAATCGGGTTGGATGATGACGACTCCCGGAATGATCCCCCCTGGAATAAACGTGTAGTCCGCCCGGTTATTTCCGTACGCTATCAGCTTCGACTGTGCACCAACTCCTGAAACGTACGACACGTTCGAGGCTGGATGGCGACCCAGCACGTAGTCAAGGGCGCGCAGCGTGTGTTCCGGTCCAATCACCTCAGGAAATGTGCGGTGTAGAAGGTACATCTCTGTGGCGAACTGGGTCACAGCTCCAGAGCCTCCCCATGTTCCCGTGGCGATCGGGACACCATAGGGATTCTGTGCGAGCATCTGATCAAGTCTGGGTTTGAAAGCGGCCAATCCCTCCGCGATGTCCCGCTTGAACTGATCGTCCATCAATGGAATGGCGCGGGAGGCTGTTCCGCCCAGAAACACGAACCTCTCTTTGATCACCGGGACCAATTCTTTGAGGCGCTGCCGATAGACATCGCCGCCGTGAGTCGACATCAGCAATTCCACCGCGGCTTCAATTTCCGCATGTTGCAGATTGCTCCCCGTGGTATTGAAGTATTGAAACAAGGCGGGCGGTTGCTTGTGCTCTTCGGCCCAAACCTTCTCCGCGATTTGTAGACATTCATCCGCCATCTTGTCGTCGAATCCGCGAAGCACCCTGCTGGCGGCGGCCAGCGCACCAACCTCGTCGTAGCTCAGCGCCGTAGTGTGGGTGGTGAAAGCCCAACGATCGTCTGGCACACCCGAGGAGATGCCATCGGTTTCCAGCCGTCCCATGCGTTCCGAATAGATTCGGCCATCCGTCTTGGACGCCGCATCTCCCAGATATGTGTACTCTTCAAGGGTCGGTTCAATGATTCCCGGGATGGCATGGCCGACCGCATGATGCTCCGCCAACAGCAAAAGGACGCCGTGTCGAATCTGCTGAACGATGTCGTGCACGCCATCCGGCTTTCGCATTTGCACTTCCCGAGCCGCCTCGTCCACCGAAGTGTCGTCTGAGGTGACACCGAATTCCTCCTTCGCCGTAACCAGGTCCAGAATCACTCGTGTCTGGGTCTGCGTGCGAAGATCGAAATCGCCGGCATCGTACCACCCACCTACATTCACGCCGGGGATGTGCTGTCCCGGATTGAAAGGCGAGTCGGTTGTCGGTCCCTGTTTATAGCCATCGAAATGGGTATCGTTCACCGGCGCCTGGCGTGCATCGTCAAGGTGCGACGCACCGTGCCACGTGCGATATCCTTCCCGCACTCTGACGTGATCCATCTGTTCAGGCAAGTACGTATTGAGCGACAGGTTCCATATCCCGTCGTAAACATTGGGAGTAATGCGGAAGGGCCCGGTTCTCTGGCCCGCGTACTCGATCGTGTAAATGCCGGGCACATGGACTGCTGAGAAATCGAAGTCGGCATATTCGTATCGCGTCCACTTGCCCCATTTTCGGACCTGTCCGTTAAACGCTTCCGACCATTCTCCTTCAGGCGTCATCCTCAACACGCGAGCAGTTTTTGGAGCATCGAAGAGTGGATCGAGTTCGATCACCGCAACCTTCTCGCGCTCGGGCGTGTAGCCAACCTGGTTGTAGCCGACAACGGGAGGGCGGATCCATCCCGAGATCACATTGGGCTTGACGTGCCAGACCACTACATCCCCGGTTCTTCCCGGAGGAATAAGAGTCCGCACGACGAACCATCCATTTTGCGCCTGGTTGCGCCCATCGAATAGAAGCAGTGGACCGCTCTCCGAACGAATCGCTACTCGGGTCGAAGGATCGTCGGGAGAGAGAATGAAATTGTCACCCTGAGCCAGCGGCATAGGCTCAATCTTGGAATCCGCCGTTCGTTCCATCGGGCCGTATGGGTGGCGGGGGAAAATCCCGGCCGTGTTACCTGCGAGGTAAGATTTTCCAAAATAAAGGCTGGGCAGGAATTCGAGGTTCAGCCCGGCTTTGCCAGCAACTGAGTCTGGAATTGGGTGATCGAGTTGAACGGCCAAACGAAATCCTCCAGCTTCGGGCCGGACGTCGATGCGATAAGAGAAACCCTGATCTGGATACTTGCAAAGGGCGGCGATTTCATCGGGCGCAGGCCCACGCTTGCGGCTCTCGAACTCGGGAATCGCGTCCCACTGCGCCGGCGTAGGAAACAGGCGGACATCGCCGTTGGTCGCAATGCGCTGGTCTTGCAGAATCACTTCCAGTCCGCTCATCTTTTGGTCCCCAAACACCCGATGATAGGAGTTATGAAACAGCAGCACGCTCAAGCCGTGAGTTTCAAGCACATCTTGCGAGGTCAGGTGAAGATCCGCCTGCGGCCACACTGGGATGGTGGCGCTCTGCACAAAGCAAATGACACAAAGCGCAAGAACTGACATTCGGATCATCGGGTCCCCTCTCTTTGTGAAAACCTAGTCAATGCAGACTTCTAGGAACTGGGCACACGCACAATGTTCGAGGTGGCCGAGTCACCGTTGGCATTCGTCGCCCGCACTCGGTAGGACACTCTCTGACCCAACTTTACTTGCGAGTCCGAGTATTGCGTCGCGGAGGCAGGCAACTCCACGATCCGCTGCCACGCTCCTCGTGCCGCTGAATCCTGGCGCCGCTCAACCACAACGTGCTCCGGGTTTCCTCCATGGACTTCCCAGCCAAGGTTCACTCCGCTCTCGGTTGAAACCGCCGTCAGCGAACTCGGCGCTTCGGGGAGGACTGGCCAGTCGAAGTAGTCGGCATCAGCGATTGCTAGGATACTGTCGGTGACCGGAAGCATCTCCAGTGTGTCGGTTGTTCCGCTCTTCCAACTGAGCGGACGAATGTCTCCAGAGACCGCGTCGATCAGCACTGGATGCTGAATGCCGGAATTCTTCAATGTTAGAGTCGCGTAGAAAGGAGGAAAAGAATTTCCTGGTGCGCTGTGCGCGGCGATCCAATAGGCCACGATCGACTTCCCGGTTTTCGATCGAAAGCCGTAGCTCAGGAAAGGAAATCCGCTCTGGCGGCGGATCGCGGGTATGTCGTTGCTGGAAATCTCGATCGTGGAGTCCAGCTTCGTATCCGAAAACAGCGCGTTCGTGTTCTGCAAAGCATAGAACACGGGGCGCGGCGTGAAGTCGTACTCGTGATTGGTCAGTCCGTGGACGATCCCGAAGTCGTCAAATTCATTTCCGTCGGTGCCCGCAGCCAGAAGCCATACAAATGTCTTCACGCCCGCGGCATGGTTGTAGATCAATCCCCGTGTTACATACTTCGCCTGCACGGATTCGTCCGAACCTGTCCATGAAGGGATCGAGTTGAACTCGTCGTCGAAGAATGGAATGCCCGCCTTGATCCCCGGATAATGATTCACCAGATCCCGGAGCGCACTCGGCGACTCGTTGAGATAGGCACCGTAATCCATCGTCTCCGGATTCATATTCTGTCCGTAGCCCGGATAAGTGTGATAGGCGTAGACGTCAATCCCGTCGGCACACTTGCAGGTATTCAGAGCACGCTGTGTGAAATCGCGTGATGGGTTCGCCTGCCCGCCGTAAATCACCCTTGCTCCGGGCGTCTTGTGCACAGTACCGACAAACGAAGTCAGCAGATGACCGTACTGCTCGGGATTGCCCCAAGGATTCCAGTACCCGATGTCCTGTTCGTTCCACAACGCCCAGTAGTGAATTCGATCCTTGAAGTGATCGACCATCCAACCAACGTACTTGTTGAATGCTGTTGTCTGCTCGGGCGTGAGCGGCGGCCAATAAATCGAGTACATGCTGCGATCATCGTTGTGGAACGAACCCGGCTCGGGAACGCTGAGGTCGGGCAACTTGCCGCTGTGCGCCGTGTACATCTGATTGCCATACAGCAACTGCACCTGCACATCCATCCCGTTGTCGATCAAAGAATCGACCGTGTCTTCCAGCAGCGGCGAGGCTGCATAGACACCACGCTTCTGCTCAATCCAATCCCAACTCGTGTAGTCGGAACTGTTCTCGTACTGCCCGATGCGGATCCACTTGAACCCTGCATCGAACATACGCGTCCACCACCATCGGTTCCACGGCAGATAGGGATCGCGCGGCAAATCGGAGTTGATGCCGAAACCATCTTGAATCTGCGAGGTTCGCTTGGGTGGGACTTTCTCAGGGAGCGTTCGCGTTACTTGAGGAAAGGAAGAACCTTCCAGGAAGACGGTGAACAGAAGGACCACGAAAAAGATGGTACGGCCTTTGTGATGACCGATCATGGACTCTCCTCTACGCACAGGACAAGGCCGCTCTTCTGAACTTCGTCAACGCGCTACCCGCTCGGCAGTGGCCTGCGTTGCATTCGCTGCGATGGCAGGCGCATGGCGCTGTATCTTCCCGATCGCCCCCGCGATCTCGTGTATGTCCTGCTCGTCACCCAGCAGCGCAAACTGCGGAATCCAGACTGTCTCCCAAGCTGCCCGTTGTGTATGCGGGAAGCGTTGCTGCAGGAATTCGTGCTTCTCTGTCGCCTGCGTGCCGCTGAGGCACTTGCGATATTCTCCGCTGCGGAAGCAATCCAGTTCGTGCAGCGGCGGATAGCTCGCCTGTGTCGGAATGCCTTCAGCATTCAACGCAGCGATGAAATTCTCAGTCGAGATCCCCGCAAATTGTTTGGCATCGACATGAAAGATGTATGCGTACTGGCCGTTGCGCGTGCAGCGCGGATCGCACTTCTGCGGCGTGATCCCCGGGATCTTCGCGAACAGTTTGTCGAGTAAACGACTGTTGCGGTGGCGGTGCAGAGTCTGCTCTTCCAGTCGGCCGAGTTGCACCTTCAGAACCGCTCCCTGCCATTCGCTGAGCCGGTAATTCGATCCATAGATGAAGTGGCTGTAGAACCATTCGCCCGGCATGCGTCCGCAGTCGTGCACGGAGCGGGCCTGGCGCTCGAACGGGTCGTCATTCGAAATAATGATTCCGCCCTCGCCTGCGGTCATCAGCTTGCTCGACTGGAAGCTAAACGTGCCCGCCTTGCCAAATGTGCCGATCTTTTTCCCTCGCCACTCGCTGCCATGCGCGTGCGCCGAATCTTCGATGAGGTGAAGGCCCTTTTTCTGAGCAAGCGAGGCTAAGCGATCCAGATCCACAGGATGCCCACCCATGTGTACAGCAATGATGGCTTTCGTGCGGGGAGTAATAGCCGCTTCCGTCAATTCTGGATCCAGGCAGTAAGTGTCAGGATCGACATCCACCAAAACCGGCAAAGCATTGGCAAAGAGAACAGCGCTGGCGGTTGCGATAAACGTGAAATCGGGCACGATCACCTCATCGCCCGGCCCGATGTCCAGCGCGGCCATGGTCACTTCCAGTGCGGCCGTCCCATTCGTGACAGCAATTCCGTGACGCGCGCCATGGTATTCGGCAAACGCCTTTTCAAACTCCAGTGTCTTGGTGCCTGGCGTGCGCCACCAGACGCGGCTTTCGAGAACTTCATTGAGGGCTCTGCGCTCATTGTCGTCGTACTGCGGCCACAGGGGAAACGGCTTCTGTTTCGTCTTGCTACCGCCAAACAGCGCGAGTTCAGCCATGGGCTCTCCTTGAGCGAACTTTGTGGCAGTCAAGTAAGGTACCGCAAAAGCATGGAACAGTCATCGGCTTCGACCGACAACATAGCGGCCAACCGAACCAGATGCCTATGACTGCGGTCACAATATCCAACAAACCTCTGATCGGCGTCGCGATCTGCAATATTCCCTACGCGGGCTGCAAACCGGCTGTGTTGACACAGGCGGATGTAGACCTTAGCATCCCTTTCTCGGCTGTTTGCCGCCGATTCCGTAAGGCTGGGGAAGCGAGTCAACCAATGAGTCTACGAGATTTCCTGTCGAAGCAGTTCATCGATGTTATTGAATGGGTTGAGCCCGAGGACGGGATCCTTGCTTATCAGTACCCGATGCAGGACCGCGAGATCCAGAACGGCGGTAAGCTCACCGTGCGAGAATCGCAGGCAGCAGTATTTGTGAATGAGGGCAAGGTCGCCGACGCTTTCATGCCGGGCTTGTACACGCTCACCACGCAGACGCTGCCCATTCTGACCTACCTGCAAAACTGGGATAAAGCTTTCAAGTCTCCATTCAAATCGGATGTCTACTTTTTCTCGACGCGGCTGCAGACGAATCAACACTGGGGAACGCAGAACCCGATTACGATTCGCGACAAGGAATTCGGGGCCGTACGCTTGCGGGCATTCGGCATCTACAGCTACCACCTGATGAACCCGAAAGACTTCTATAGCAAGGTCAGCGGCACGCGCGACGTCTACCGCGTCGAGGATCTTGAGGGACAACTGCGCAACACCATCGTGGGCCGAATCACTGACACATTCGCCAGCAGCAATGTCCCTTTCCTGGACATGGCCGCGAATCAGGTCGCGCTCTCCGAGAAGATCGCCGCTCAATTGAAGCCTGCGTTCACGGATCTCGGCCTTGCCCTTGACAGCTTCGTCGTCGAGAACCTTTCGCTTCCCGATGAGTTGCAGAAGGTACTGGATCAGCGCATCAGCATGAACATGGTCGGCGACATGGGACGGTACACGCAGTACCAGGTCGCTCAATCCATCCCAATTGCCGCCGCCAATGAAGGCGGAGGAGCTGCCGGGATCGGCGCAGGCCTGGGAGCAGGCGTCGCGATGGGTCAGGCCATGATGGATGCGGTGAAAAAGGCTTCTGCGCCGAGCGGAGAAGCGTCACCTGCCTCCGGCGGGACGGCCACCGGAGCGGCCGCCGTGGGTACGGAAACGAAGTTCTGCCTCAACTGCGGCAAACCGATTCCCAGGATTGCGAAATTCTGTCCGGCATGCGGACAGGCTCAGCAATAGTCCCAGACGCCATGAGCGGAATCGAATGGGTCATTGACGCGCACGGCTGCTCGGCTGAGTCGCTGAGCAGTCCCGCGCTTCTCGGCGAGTTGTTCCAGCGGATCGTTTCCGCGATGCACCTGCGCCCAATCGGTCCGACACAGTGGCATCAGTTTCCGAACACCGGCGGGATTACCGGACTCTGTTTGCTCGCTGAGTCTCATCTTGCGTGCCATACCTTCCCTGAGTTTGGTTCTCTCTGTCTCAACGTCTTTTGCTGCGTGCCGCGCGAAGCCTGGGAGTTCGAACTCGCTCTGAAAGCCATGTTTGGTGCCACTTCGGTCAGCGTGCGCACGGTGACAAGATCGTACTGCGCGGAAGACGGCGCAAACCTGGCGGGCTCCAGAAAAATCTTGCCGCTGGAGAGTCGCAGATGACTCAGCCGGCCGCGAATTGCCCCAACTGTGGAGCCAAGATCGTCTTTCGTTGGTCAAGCAGCGTTCAGACTGTCTGCGAATACTGCAAATCCATCCTCGTCCGCACTGATGTGGACTTGAAGAAAGTCGGCCAGGTCGCGGACCTTCCACCGAATAGTTCTCCGATTCAGATCGGGACCGAAGGCGTATACAACCATCGCCCATTTGTTGCCGTCGGCAGGATCATTTACGAGTACGACCAGGGAACGTGGAATGAATGGCATCTTGTCCTGAACAACGGCAGCGCCTGGCTCTCGGATGCGCAGGACGACTACGTCGTCACCTTCGCTGCGCCTGGGCGCAAGCTGCCGCAATCGGCCGAGGTCGGCCAGCGATACGTTTGGGACAACGAATCCTACGCGGTCAGCACCGTCACCAAGGCGCACTACCGCGGCGTTGAAGGAGAGTTGCCCTTCCAATACTGGGACAAAGAAGATGTCGTGTTCATCGACCTGATGTCGGAACACGGGAAATTCGCGACGCTCGACTACAGCGACGAAGCTCCGGTTCTATACCTCGGTGAATCGGTCGAGTTTGAAGATTTGAAGCTCAAGAATCTGCGCAGTTTCGAGGGGTGGCAATGAGCGCCGGAGTCCCCAATCCGCCGTCCACGCCGCACGTGAAGGCGATGAACTGCCCGGGCTGCGGCGCCGCGCTCAGCCTGCGCTCGTTTACGCAGGCAGTCACGGTCGTTTGCGACTCCTGCCATTCCATCCTTGATGCGCAAGATCCTCAACTGAAGATTCTGCAGCAATTCAAGAAGGCCACGGGAGAAGATCCACCGCTGATCCCGGTGGGAACTCGCGGCACAATTCGCGGAACCCCGTACGAAGCGGTCGGATTCCAGCGCCGCACTATTCAGGTGGAGGGCATCCCCTACAGTTGGCATGAATATGTTCTCTTCAATCCGTATAAAGGCTTCCGCTATCTCACCGAGTACAACGGCCACTGGAATGACACTTCGACCTTGCGCGCTCTGCCCACATTGAACGCTTTTGCCGGCAACGTAAGGGTGACCTACCTGGGCGAAACCTATCGGCACTTTCAAACAGCACAAGCGTCGACAACGTATGTACTGGGGGAATTCCCGTGGCAAGTACGCGTGGGCGAAGCCAACGAGGTGACCGATTACGTTTCTCCTCCACGCGTGCTATCGAGCGAGCGATCGGGCAACGAGGTTACCTGGTCGATGGGCGAGTACATTTCCGGACGCGACATCTGGAGAACTTTTGCGCTGTCCGGCGATCCGCCGGCACCCATAGGCGTCTACGAAAATCAGCCTTCACCCTTCAGTACCGACACGAAAACGATATGGACGATCTTTGGTGCATTTGCCATTTTTCTCCTGTTAATGATGCTTGGATTCTCCTCCTTCGCCCGCGACGAGCAGGCCTTTCAAGGGGCCTACATCTTCGACACGAACGCTCGCGGCGAGACCTCGTTCGTCACCGACCCGTTCGAGTTGAAGGGACGTATATCGACTCTCGAACTGTCCACTAGCACGAATGTCGACAACAACTGGATCTATCTGAACTATGCACTTATCAATCAGGATACCGGACAGGCTTACGATTTTGGCCGGGAAGTCAGCTACTACCACGGCTATGACTCAGATGGCTCCTGGACGGAAGGCAGCCGCAACGACAGCGTCGCGATTCCCAGCGTGCCGCCCGGAACATACTTTCTTCGGGTTGAGCCCGAATCCGACTCCGGCCATGGAACGATCCATTACGAGATCACGGCTAAGCGCGATGTTCCACAGTTCAGCTTCTTCGGAATCGCCCTGCTGGCTCTGCTAGTGCCCGCAGCACTGATCACCTGGCGCTCGATCAATTTCGAACATTTGCGTTGGGCGGAAAGCGACCATGCGCCCATGGAAAGCAGCTCTGACAGCGGAGGAGATGACGACTGATGAGAAACCTTTACATGATCTACGGAGTCATGGTTCTTGGACTTCTCGGCATGGCTGAATACCGCGGCTGGAGCCTCGCCTCCGTCAACGAAGTTAAGAACGTTCCTCGCTCTGTACGCGACAATCCCGGCTCGTACCGTTCCGTTTATGCCGTCTATCACCATTACACAGGAGGCAAGTAAATGGGCATCCAGGCTACCAACGTCGTAAATGCCATCATCTACGCGGCGATCGGAATCGTGATCTTTGCCGGCGCGTTTCTCGTCATCGACAAAGTGACTCCGTACAACTTGTGGAAGGAAATCGTTCAGGAGCACAACACGGCTCTCGCCCTGTTGCTGGGAGCGATGTCTCTCGGAATTTGCATCATCATTGCGGCTGCCGTCCACTAACTTGGGGATCCTGCTTTTCATCACGGTCTTGCTGATCGCCGCCTGCGGGCTCATCTACGAGCTCATCGCGGGCACTTTGGCCAGCTATCTTCTGGGCGACAGCGTTCTGCAATTCTCTACCATCATCGGCTGTTACCTGTTTGCCATGGGGATCGGCAGCGCGCTCTCGCGCTACATCGATCGCGGGCTCGCCTACCGTTTCGTGTGGATCGAGCTGCTGCTTGGTGTGATTGGCGGCTGTTCCTCTGCCCTGCTGTTCCTCGCGTTCGCGTATACGCAGGGATTCCAGCTTCTGATGTATTCGCTTGTGGTGGTAATTGGAATCCTCGTAGGGCTTGAGATCCCCCTTCTGATGCGGCTGGTGCGCGGCCGCTATCACTTTCGCGATGTCGTGGCGCACGTGCTTACGTTCGATTATCTCGGCGCTCTCGGAGCATCGCTTCTGTTCCCCATTCTGCTTGTGCCCTATCTCGGACTGGTGCGGTCGGCGATGCTGTTCGGCGTGATCAATGTTGTTGTAGCTCTATGGAGTACTTTTCTATTTGCCAACCAGATCGCCGCCGTGCGAGCGCTACGTTCGCTTTGCGTGGTTGTCCTTTGCGGACTCGCCATCGGGCTCGTGGAAGCCAAACGCATCACCGCCGCCGCCGAAGACAACATCTACGCCGACGAGATCATCTTCTCCCGGGACACTCGTTACCAGCACATCGTTCTGACTCGCTTCAAGGATGACATCCGTCTTTTTCTCAGCAGCCATCTGCAGTTCAGTTCCCGCGATGAATACCGTTATCACGAAGCGCTCATCCATCCCGGGCTGTCGGCCATCCCTGCTCCCCGTCACGTTCTGGTGCTCGGCGGAGGCGACGGATTGGCTGTCCGCGAGATTCTCAAATATCCCCAAATCGAGAGTGTGACCTTGGTCGATCTCGATCCCGAGATGACGAAGCTGTTCTCCACCAACCCCATGCTGACCGCACTGAACCAGAAGTCCTTCCTCTCGCCGAAGGTTCACATCATCAACGCGGACGCTTTCCCTTGGGTCGATTCCAGCACCGACAGCTTCGATTTCATCGTCATCGATTTTCCCGATCCCACCAACTACTCGCTGGGCAAGCTGTACACGACCGCCTTTTATAAAGCCGTTGCGCGCCACCTCAGCACGCAAGGGTTGATGGTGGTGCAGAGCACTTCGCCCATGTTCGCGCGTGACTCGTATTGGTGCATCGCTGAAACCCTCAAGCAGGCGGGACTACAGACCTATCCCTATCACGTGTATGTTCCATCGTTCGGAGAATGGGGATTCGTAATAGCCGGCCATCGTGACTTCCAATTTCCCATTTCCCTGCCTGCCGGGCTTCGTTTCGTCAGCGTTACCGGGCTACCCGCGATGTTTCAATTTCCACCCGACATGTCTCCTCTACCCATGCCGCCCAACCGCCTGAACGATCAGGTTCTGGTGCGGGCCTACGATCAAGACTGGAAGGACATCAGTCATTGAAAGCATCGCGGCGCCAGTTCCTGCAGTCCGGCAGCGCAGCACTGATCGGTCTCTCGATCAAAGCGGACCGGGCGATTGCAGGATCGTTCGTGAATGATTCATTTCAGCTCGGACATCAACTGCGAGACCGGACGCAGTTCCCTGCGCCGAAGCAGGTTCAGAAGCGGTCAGTCGTAATTGTAGGCGGGGGAATTGCCGGTCTTAGCGCCGCCTGGCGCTTGCACAACAAAGGTTTCACCGATTTCGTCTTGCTTGAGATGAACGACCAGCCGGGCGGCAACTCTCGCTGGGGCGAAAATGAAATCACACCTTATCCGTGGGCCGCTCACTACGTTCCCGTGCCGGGTCCGAAAGCCGTTTACGTTCGTGAGCTGTTTGAGGAACTGGGCGTCCTCAAAGACGACCGCTGGGAGGAGCGTTATCTTTGCTTCTCTCCACAGGAAAGACTCTTCCTTTATGGAAGATGGCAGGACGGCATCGAACCGGCAGTCGGACTTACAGCAGCCGATCGCGATCAGTTCCGCCGGCTTGAAGATCACATCCACACGTTTCACGCGAGCGGCAAGTTCACCGTACCGATGGAAGTCGGCTTCTCCGACAGCACGGCCGAACTCGATCGCGTCTCGTTCGCCGAATGGCTGCGAGCTCAGGGAATGAACTCGCGCATTCTGAACTGGTACCTGAACTACTGCTGCCGTGACGACTACGGCGCTACCACCGCCAATACTTCGGCATGGGCGGGAATTCAATACTTCGCCTCACGCGAACCGGAGGAAAAAGGTCCGCTGACGTGGCCCGAAGGCAACGGCTGGATCGTGCGCCGCCTGATGGACCGGATCGGAAAGTTCGTACAGCCCAATCGCATGGTGCACAGAATTTCACAGACCAGTAAGGGTGTTGCGATTTTCTCTGACGACACAGAATATCGCGCAGAATTCGTGATCTTCGCCGCACCCACTTTTCTCGGCCCTTACCTGATCGAGGGCATGGCCCCACTGCACGTTTTCGAATACTCCCCGTGGCTCACTGCAAACATCACTCTCGAACATCTGCCGGCCTCGTACGGCACAGATCCCACATGGGACAGCGTCGTTATGGATTCCCCGACTCTCGGCTACGTGGACGCAACGCATCAGTCCCTGCGCACGCACATCGATCGCACGGTGTGGACCTTTTACTGGGCACTCGCCGAAGGCACGCCGGCGCAAAACCGGCAACTCTTATTAGACAAGGATTGGAATTACTGGAAAGAAGCGATCCTGCGCGATCTGGAGCGAGTGCACGCTGACATCCGGCAATGCGTTTCGCATATCGACATCATGCGAATGGGTCATGCCATGGCTCGCCCCAGAGTCGGAGCAATCTTCTCCGCCGAACGCCGCAGCCTTGCCGAGCCGCATGGCCGCATTTTTTTTGCAAACTCCGACCTTAGCGGTTTCTCGATCTTTGAAGAAGCTCAGTACCGGGGCGTGACCGCCGCCGACTTCGTCGCCAGCAAACTCGGCGGCCACCGCACCTCACTCTAAAAACACACGGACCATTTCGGAATCCCGATGCTTCGACCTCAAACAAAAAATCCCTGAGACATTGTCACCAACTGAGTTAGGGGCATAGGCTATCTGGAAGGAGTTATCTATGAGCACGATCGAAGCCAGCAACCCAGCCGAAATCCTCGAACTCAGCCCTTACGCTCCGACCCGCTCGACCATCAAAGACAAGCCTCTCAGCGCGGAAGAACTCCGCAAAACCGAAATCTACTGGCGAGCCTGCAACTACCTCAGTCTGGGAATGATCTACCTTCGCGATAACCCTCTGCTCACTGAACCTCTGAAGCCCGAGCACATCAAGAATCGACTGCTGGGTCACTGGGGATCGAGCCCCGGACTTTCCTTTATTTATGTCCATCTAAACCGCCTGATCAAGAAATACGATCTCGACATGATTTTTCTGGCCGGCCCGGGACATGGCGCTCCCGGCGTGCTCGGCCCGGCCTACCTCGAGGGCACGTACTCCGAGGTCTATCCCGAAAAGAGTCTCGACGTCGATGGCCTGCGGCAATTCTTCCACGAATTTTCCTTCCCCGGCGGGATCGGAAGCCACTGCACTCCGGAAACTCCGGGTTCAATTCACGAAGGTGGAGAACTCGGCTACGTCCTCTCCCACGCGTGTGGTGCGGCCTTCGACAATCCCGAGTTGATCGTTGCGGCAGTCGTGGGCGATGGCGAGTCAGAAACCGGTCCTCTGGCGACTTCCTGGCACATCAACAAGTTTCTGAACCCTGCGCGCGATGGCGCTGTGCTTCCTATCCTTCATCTGAACGGCTACAAGATCGACAATCCGACCTTGCTGGCGCGCATTTCGCACGAGGAAATTGAAAATCTCTTCCGCGGCTACGGCTGGACGCCCTATTTTGTGGAGGGCTCCGATATCGACAGCATGCATCAGGCGATGGCCGCGACGGTGGAACGTTGCATCGATGAAATCCGCGAACATCGACGCGCGGCGAGAGAGCATGGCGACATCACCAGACCGCGCTGGCCTATGATCGTGTTGCGATCCCCTAAGGGCTGGACCGCGCCGCGCACCATCGAAGGCCATTTCCTCGAGGGCTTTTGGCGCGCGCATCAAGTGCCGCTTCCGGCCGTGAAGAAAGATCCCGAGCAATTACGTGCTCTTGAAAACTGGATGCACTCGCTGAGGCCCGAGCCTTTATTCGAGAGCAATGGCCGGCTGGCTTCAGTGTTTCGTGACTTGGCGCCCACCGGCGACCACCGTATGAGCGCTAACCCGCACTCCAATGGTGGTCGTCTTAAGAAAGCTCTACGCTTGCCCGACTTCCGTGACTTCGCCGCCAACGTTGACAAGCCCGGCCATGCGCAAGTCGAGAACACTCGTCCGCTGGGTTTCTACCTCGCTGAAGTCATGAAGAGGAACGCCAGCAATTTCCGCGTATTCGGCCCCGACGAGACCAGTTCAAACAAGCTCGACGGACTCTACACAGTGACAAAGAAGTTCTGGATCGAGGAGCGATTTCCCGAAGATGATGACGGTGGCAATCTCGCACCCGACGGCCGCGTCATGGAAATGCTCAGTGAACATACCATGGAGGGCATGCTCGAAGGCTACCTTCTCACCGGACGCCACGGCTTTCTCTCGACTTACGAATCATTTGTGCACGTTATCGACTCGATGTTCAACCAGCATGCCAAGTGGCTGGAGATCTGCAATCACCTGACTTGGCGGCAGGCGATCGCATCGTTGAACCTTCTGATCACGTCGACAGTGTGGCGGCAGGATCACAACGGTTTCACCCATCAGGATCCAGGCTTCCTCGATGTCGTGGTGAACAAAAGCGCGAACGTCACGCGGATCTACTTGCCCCCTGACGTGAACTGCCTGCTCTCAGTCGTCGACCATTGCCTGCGCAGCCAGAACTATGTCAACGTGATCGTCTGTGACAAGCAGAAGCACCTGCAGTATCTGAGCATGGAAGCCGCCATCATTCATTGCACGAAGGGCATTGGAATCTGGGATTGGGCCAGCAACGACGAAGGCGGCGAACCCGATGTGGTCATGGCCTCAGCCGGCGACATTCCGACTCAGGAAGCACTGGCTGCCACTGATCTGCTGCGCAAGGAATTCCCGGACCTCAAGATTCGCTTCATCAATGTGATCGATCTGTTCAAACTCCAACCGGCGAGCGAACATCCTCACGGACTCTCTGACCGCGAGTTCGATTCGTTGTTCACGGTCGACAAGCCAGTCATGTTCAACTTTCACGGCTACCCGCAACTGATTCACCGCCTAGCCTATCGGCGCACGAATCATTCCAACATCCACGTGCGTGGATACAAGGAAAAAGGAAGCATCAACACGCCGCTGGAACTGGCAATCGACAACAACATTGACCGCTTTAGCCTCGCCATGGACGTAGTCGACCGGGTTCCGAAGCTGCAGAGAATCGGAGGCCATGCCAAGGAACGATTCCTCAACCAGCAGATCGCATGCCGCAACTATGCCCATCAGCACGGCATCGATATGCCCGAAGCGACAGACTGGACCTGGCCCTATTGAAACTCCGGGTGGCCCATCCTTTCCGCGTTCTTTGCGGCAAGGGTGGGTATTCCGGCAAAATGCTATCTACGACGGATGCGGCTCGTCTTTGATCACGCGCACCGTATCGCGCGCAATCAACAATTCCTCGTCGGTCGGAATCGCGTAGGCGAGCAACTTCGAATCCTCGGTACTGATCAGGCCTTCGTGCCCCACCGTCTCCTGATTCTTCGGCGCATCAAGACGCAACCCGGCCCACTCCATCTCACGACAAATGCGCGCACGCACTTCCGGCGAATTCTCCCCGATGCCGCCAGTGAACACGACGGCATCTGCCCCACCCATGGCAGCAAGATAAGAGCCAATGTACTTGCGAGCCCGGTAGCAAAAGATCTCAAGCGCCAGGCGCACTCTCCGGTCGTCGTGGTCCGTCAGTTCCGCTTGCAGCTCCCGCATGTCATTCGTCAGCCCGGAAATTCCCAGGAGCCCCGATTGAGTATTCAGCAACGTCTCCACTTCTGAAGACGACATTCCTTCTTTGCGCGCGATGACACCCACGATCGCCGGATCCAGATCGCCCGACCGTGTGCCCATCACCAATCCTTCGAGCGGCGTCAGCCCCATGGATGTGTCGACCGGAGATCCCGCTTTTATCGCCGCGGCAGAACAACCGTTTCCCAGGTGAAGGGTAATAATATTCGTCTGCTCACGAGTGAGTCCTCTCAGTGCCCGGTACCGAAAGGCAACGTAGCGATGCGACGTCCCATGAAATCCGTATCGCCGAATGCGATGTCGACGATACAGGTGATAGGGGATCGCATACAGATATGCCTGTTCAGGAATCGAATGATGGAACGCCGTATCAAATACCGCCACCTGCGGCACCTCTTTGCCAAAAAGCTCTCGCGCCGCCAGAATTCCCTTCACATTATTCGGATTGTGCAGTGGCGCCAGATCGATGCAATCCTCAATCCCCTTGAGCACTCGATCATCAATCAACGTCGATTCCTTGAATAACTCACCGCCGTGCACGACGCGATGACCGACGGCATGTATCTCGGCCGTATTCTTGATCTCGTGAATTCCCGAGCGTTCCGATGCGATGTAGCGGAGCAGATAATCCAGAGCCGCTCCCATGTCTCTGACCGGCGCCGTCAGAGTTTTCTCGGGTTCCTTGCGATAGCGGATCTTAACGATCGCCTCGCCCCCGATCCCCTCAACTTCCCCGCGCAGAATGCGGTCGTCCTTATACGCCTTAATCTGCTCAAGGTCAGTGGCAATAATCTGAAACTTCAGGCTGGAACTTCCCGAATTCAGGACTAGAACGTTCATGAAGGCATTCTCGATACGATAGGATCATTTCAAAGATAAGCCTCGAGAATGCATGAGGCAATCAGGAAGGGCCACTCCCACGTCCGTGTGGGAATCAGTTCTTCTACCGGAATCTCCCGCCGTCGCGCACCTTGCGTGCCGCTTCCTCCAGGAAGTCGTCAACGTGCTGGTGGGATTGCGGCTGCAGCCCAGTCTTCGCCTTGATGCGCTCGGCAATCTGGATTGCGGTTCGCAGCCGAACCTCGGGGTCCAACTCAAAACGTCGGCTGAGGTAGGTCTCAATCAGCACCAGCTCTTCGGCCGTCACCTGCCCCATTCCTCCTGAGGCAGAACTGGCCTCAGCCGCCGTGTTCCACGTAGGCCGCACTTCCTCGCTCGGTTTCTCGTGAACTACCACCGTGCCAGCCACGAAGTCTCCCAAGCGGCGGCTTTGCTTGTTCAGCATCATGCACACCAGGCCCACGCCGTAAATGCCGGGCATAACGTCGACGGCCCGCATCAAATTCCGTCCAATCGCCTCAAAAGCATTGATCGGACGGCCGCTTTCCTTAATCACCCGGATTCCCGCCACTCTCTTGCCCGGCGTCTGCCCCTTCCAGACAATTTCGAAGAACGCAAAGTATCCCCAATAGATGGCGAACCCGACGAAGATAGCCATCGCCGGCCCCAGGTTCTTGGGTAGGAACGTGAAAATCGAGAATCCTTCCGGAAGTAACAGCAGGAAGATGAGTCCCGTTATGAGGTAGAGGGCTCCCTGGATTAAAGTATCAATGGCAATCGCGAGGAATCGGCTGCCGATCCCGGCAAGAGGCAGTTCCAGTGCGATCTGCTCTGGAGTATCGATCTTCAGTTGGTCGAACGAATCAACCATGATTTCCACCCGCTGGCTCGAGAAGCGCAAACCGCACTGGGCGAAGCTTGAGGCCCTGCTGAACCAGAGTTCCAAGAGCGGACTGAAGTCGCTGTCGCGCTCCGACCTGCAGGAACTAAGCTTGCTCTATCGCCAGACCGCCGCCGACCTCGCCGCCATCCGCGAAGACCGGGGATCGGTGCATTATGCGCGCTACGTCAACCAGTTGCTGGTGCGCGCCCACAATACCATCTATTCCGGCCACAGGGCGAGTCCCATGGCCGTGATTTCCTTTTTCACGACGACGTATCCCCTGGCCTTTCGGCGCCACCTGCGCCACTGCGCGCTGGCCACCGCCATCTTCGCCATCGCCGGACTTGTAGGCGCAGTGATCACGTATCAGAATCCCGACTTCAAAGTTAAGCTGCTCGGGCCACAGATGGTCGAAACTATCGACCGGCATCAGATGTGGACACATTCGATCGTCGGCATCAAACCGGTAGCTTCCAGCGCCATTATGACCAACAATATGAGCGTCGGCTTCACCACCTTCGCGCTAGGTATAACGGGCGGCCTGGGAACGATCTACATGATGGCATTCAACGGTCTGCTCATCGGTGTAATCGGTGTCGCCTGCCATCTTTCGGGGATGAGCCTGCAGCTTTGGAGCTTCGTTGCACCGCACGGTGTACTCGAGTTGCCCGCGATCTTCATTGCCGGCGGAGCAGGCCTGCGGATCGCTCAAGGCCTGCTCTTCCCCGGCGTTCTGCCGCGCCGCGATTCGCTGGCTCGCGCCGGTTCAGAAGCCGTGCAGCTGCTGCTCGGAACCATTCCTATCCTGATCATTGCAGGCATTATTGAAGCGTTCGTTTCGCCCACCGGTCTTGCCATCCCGCTGAAATTCTCTATGGCCGCCGCGCTGTTCGTTCTGCTCAACGTCTACCTGTTCGGGGTAGGGAGACAGTCGACATAGCCGAAGCGCCAAAAAAGTTACTCGCCGGGGCAACTTTCCGTCGTGTATTGTGTCCGCAAGGAAAGTGGCCAAGAAAAAGGGCAAGAACCCTTCAGTGCGGAAAGGGACTCGCCCGCAGTCAATCTGCGTTTTGTGCAAGCAGCCGATCACCCGTCGGCAACGCCCATCTGTGCGTTTGCAGCCTGGCAAAGAAGCCCACATGGAATGCTTCATCCAACGGGAAACCGACGCCGGCAAGCCGAACTAAGCGGACCCCAGGGCACCGATATGAGCTAGAGCTGGCTTCTCTCCTTGATTTGCAGGTAGGCATCGACTAGGACGGGCGACACGGAGCCCGCGCTGACTTCCATCGCAAGGGCGCCGCGCTCACGCAGGCGCGCCAGCAGCAGTTCGCGGCGGTGGACCATCTCCTGCGCAGCGGCAATGCGGTACATCTCGGATTCGTTCTTGGGCGATTTTGCGGCAAGTTCTCCCAGGTCCGGCTGGCCGATCACCACAAACAGGACCAGGTGACGAGGCATCATCATTGACGCTGCCTCGATCACCTCTGGCGTCATAGCGGTCTCGGCCAGGTCCGTGAGCCAAACGATCAGGCTGCGGCGCTTCTGATCGGTGAGGAGCCGGCCTGCCATTTGTAGATGGTCGGCCTCAGCGCCTTCCTCCCGCACCAGCGCCAGTCCCTCGATCAGTCGACGCAGATGGGCGCTTCCCTTCGCAGCTGGAAGCTGCTGGCGGATGAACCGCCCATAGGCAATCAAACCCACGCGGTCGCCTGAGTACAGGGCAACCTGCGCTAGGCTGAGTGCCGAGTTCACGGCCTTGTCAAGCTTGCTGAAGCTACCAACGCGAGCTCGCATCAGGCGGCCGGAATCGATGACAATCCAGACGGTCTGGCTGCGCTCCATTTGGTAAACGCGAGTGACGAGCTTGGCACGCCGGGCTGAGGCAGTCCAGCAGATGTCGCGATACTCGTCTCCATCCTGGTATTCGCGCAGGCTCTCGAACTCGCGGCCAATTCCGCGCATCCGCGTGTGGCGCTTCTCGAGCGCAATCTGTCGGCTGCGCAGCAGATACATCGAATGGCGCTTGGCATCCTCCAGGTCGGGGTAAATCCGTATGGTCTGTTCCAGCGGGGCCCGCACCCAGCGCTCGGCGATACGAAAAACACTTTGATAACGGACATAACAGTGGCCAAGTTTGGCGTCACCGCGCTGCATGGGCCGGATGCGGTATGAGACGGCACCCTCGTCCCGGGCGCGCGCTCGGATCGAAACGGTCGGCGGCTCTGTCCGCAGTTGCGGCGGAACCGAGTCGATGAGCGTGGCACGGACGCTGGCTCGGGATGAATTCTGCAGAACCAGGCCGACTTCAGAATCAATGGACAATGCGGCGGGAGAGTGCCAGATCCGCGTCACGGAAAGCTGCGCGGGGCGTGGCATCCGCGCGAGGTCAATGAACCAAATCAAGAGCACGAACGCGTCCCACGCCAGCATCGCATAGACGAAGCGGGAATCGAAGAATGCAGGGCCAAGCCACACCAGTCCCACGAAGAGGAGCATAAAGAAACGATCGCCGAAAGCAACGCCAATGCGTTTGTAGGCTCGCGTGGTCGCGGCAATTTCAGGCGGAGTCAGGGTGGGCTGTTCGCTCAATTCCAAGCCTCACTTCGGGACTTCTACAGCTCTGAGAACTTCTTCGACGACTTGATCCGGGGTCACGCCTTCCAGATCGGCTTCAGGCCTGAGGATCACGCGGTGGCGCAGCACTGGCCGCGCTGCGGCCTTCACATCATCCGGGATCACGTAGTCGCGTCCGTCCATGGCTGCGAATGCCTTCGACACCGCCATCAGGCTCACGGCTGCGCGCGGACTGGCTCCAAGAGACAGCGAAGGCCAGTCACGTGTACGCCGGACGACCTGAACGATGTAGCCAAATAGTGCTTCCTGCACGGTCAGGGCTTTGACCTCCTGCTGTGCCATCCTCAGCAGGTCGGGCGGGATGGGAGTCAGGTTCATCTTGTCGAGTTCCCGCGACTCGAAGCCGTTTTGCACGTTGGCCAGCAGTTGTACCTCGTCCTGCTGTGCGGGATAAGTAACACGCAGTTTGAGCAAGAACCGGTCCAGTTGAGCTTCCGGCAGCGGGTAGGTGCCTTCGAACTCGATTGGGTTCTGCGTGGCAAAAACGGTGAAAAACTGCGATAGGGGATATCCCTTGCCATCGATCGTGACCTGATGCTCTTCCATGCACTCCAGCAACGCGGCCTGCGTGCGTGGCGGCATGCGGTTCACTTCGTCGACGAGCAACAAATCGGTAAACACCGGCCCCTGATGCAACTGAAATGCACTGGTCGCCATGTTCAGAACGTTAGTCCCCACGATGTCCGCGGGCATCAGGTCGGAAGTGCACTGCACCCGCTGAAACTCCAGGCGCAACAGCCGGGAGAGTGCTTTCACGGTGAGTGTCTTCGCGATGCCCGGCACGCCCTCAATCAATACGTGACCGCGGCAGAGCAGCGCGATCACACACTGGTTGCGCAGTTCATCCTGCCCCACAACCACTTTGCTCATTTCATCGCGAATGTGTTGTACGAGTTCCGGAACCGCTTTCATTCACCTTTCTCCTTCCGGCGACCTTCAAAGAGCTTCCAGCGTGACGCATGTTCATCGAGTTCCTGCACCAGGTGCAGCGCTTCAGTCTCACTTAGGTAAGGATCACTCTTGGCGGACTCGCACCGGCGCAGAATCGCGCCAAAGTGATCGTCCTTGGGCGCAAAACGATCGCGTACTGCCGACTCGAGATCATTGATGGAAATGTTATAGGCCACTCCGAGCCGCCGGGTTAACCAGTAGCGAAAGCGCTGATAACAAATGTCGACCACAACTGATGCCGTACCGGCGTTTTCATACAGTCCGCCAAGGGTTTGCACAAACTCAAGCGGAGACAGCCGGACGTCTGTCATCGGAGCGGAAAGCGGGCCGCTTCGCCGCGAAAACGTCGCCAACACGGCCAAGCCGAGAAGGGCCAACTGCAGCAGCAGCCATTTCACCGGAGAATGGACGACCGATGACCCCAAGTCTTCACGATATCCGTGGATGTACTCGTCCCAGAGAATGGGGCTTTTCGAGTCTCCCAAACATGCGAGCAGGAACTCCAGATTGCCGGACTCTTTCAATCCCGCATTCGTGAGGGGAGTTGCTGCCGCCCACCACAAGACCTCCCCGCGACCATAGGGATACTTCACGACGACAATCTCATCTCCGTCACCGTAGAGCGAGTACGCGGGCGAGTAGGACGGCCAGCGCGCCTGGGGCGCGATAGTAATTTCTGGAGCCGCGCGGGTGATCGCCGAAGGTGAAACGGCCGAGGCTTTTTTCCACGTCATTCCGAGTAGCACATCGGGGACCGAGTCGTTCTCAGGTAGAAATGTTCCGGAAAACATCCCGGTCGCGATGATCCGCCCGCCGTCAGAAAGGAAGTTCTTGAGCGATTCGCGCTCCTCGCGAGTCGGAGCCTCCAGCGGATCGGCAAGGATCACTGTGGCGCTCTTCGGAAGACCGACTAGAGGCTTTTCCCAACGCTGGACGTTGTATCCCGACTGCGCCAAGAGCAGATAGGCAGCCTTGGCGCCGCCCGACGCTGTCGAATAGCTGGTAGGGGCTTCTTGCTTCTGACCCGCATCGCCACCAAAGATGACCGCACCGGCAATCAGGAGAATGAACACAACGGCCGATCCCAGAAGAAGCTTGCGGTCCCGCGGATCGATTCTTAGCGGCATCCGAGCTTCTCCAGTTGCTCTAGCGTCTGCGAAAACGTCTGCTCACTGGCGTCACGCTTCGCGTACCAGGCGAGTTCGAAAATGCGAGTCAGCGTAGTCAGGGTCTCGCGCTGCTCGCTTTGAGTCGAAATCAGCCGCAGGTACTCGCGCGGAGTGCGCGCTCGATCGGGCTTCCAGAATCCCTCGCGCTCCAGGAACGAAATTCCAGCCCAATAGCCCAGATGCACGGCGTCGCGCCAGTCACCTCTGGCCGCCGCAGCGCGAGCCTCCGAGAGCCAAATGAACCACTCCTTGGCCGAGACCGGAAGGTCTTTGGGAACGACCTCTTCGAACTCGGGGTTCTGGAAGATGCTTCGATAGATCAGGTACAGCAAAGCCAGACCGGCGGCTCCCATCAAACCGTAAATAAACACTTTTCCGACAGTCGGCAGCGACCTCCAGCCAAACAGGCGTTGAATGAAACGAAAGAAACTGAGTACCAGTTTGAAAAACCAATCTCTGACCGTCTTTTGCAGAGCCTCCAGCTTCTTGTTGATCTTCTGGAACCAGCCGGGACCCCGTCCCGCAAATTCCGGTTGGGCCAGAATTGAATCTAATGTTGCGCGGCTTCGAGAAGCATCCGTCGGCGATTTCTCGAACCCGTCCACCTCTCGGCGCAAACTTTCGAGGCGCGTGCGGACGGCGATAGCATTGGCCGCATTCTTGTCTTTGTCGTAGCGGCGAACGTCGCGCTGAAGCCCCTCGGTGGAGACCTGGAAATCACCCTGCTCGGTATGAATCGGCCAACCCTGCGGCAAATTTTCCAGCGCTTTGGGGGCTTCGCGCCCAGAGCTGTCGAGTTCCTGAGTTGCAGCCAGCAATCCATCGAGTTCGGCGCGGTACTCGGCGGTGGTGAGGGCGCGGTTCTGCGGCGACTCAGCGAGGCAGTTCGCTGCTCCAAGGACAAGACCAATCAGGATGTAAGTCCGCCATACCCTCATGCGCCGACTTGTGCAGGGGAGCCTGGCAGGGCAGCGGCATCGATCGTCGACATCATCAGTTGTAGGTCAAACGCTTCTTTGCGCACGCGCTCATCGTAGTAGACAAGGGAGAATGCAATCGTCCCGACAGCGCCGACTAACGACTCGGCGACGAATGCAGCAACTAGTGATGCGATCTGCCATCCCAGCACTGCGGCCCTCATGCCCGCTTTCGCGCTCATGTATGTCGCGATGAGAATGGGCGCCTGCAACAGAATCCGAACACCATAAGACAAAACGACAACCAGTAACCCTACGACAAAGATGCGACCCCAGTCACCCTTTGTCAGGTCCACGCTCCTCGCCATTGCAGAAAGCACCCCTTTGTTCTCTAAGACTTTTGCAGGTACCGAGAGGGACCAGATGATCGCTAGCAGAATACCCGGGACTAGCAACGCAACCATGCCTGCCCATACGCCTATGATCACGATGATCGAGATGCCGATCACGCCAGGTAGATGCCCTTTTACTCTGATAAAAGAGTCCATGACGCTTGCCGAACGGTCCAAGTGAAGATCGGACACCGCAACCACTGCCGCGGCCTGCGATGCGGCGGCCATTACCAGCCCCACAAACGCAACTGCCGCGAACCAGAGAAGCGAAGCGAAAACATCTGGCGCCCGACCATACGGCCTTTGACTCATGAGCTGTAGAAACTGAACGCCAAGAACTACCAGGTGCGGCAGCGCGAAGATGCCTACGAACAAGCCAAAGTGGCTGCGGTACAACGAGAACGTTCGGTCCAGTAGTTCTCCTGTACTCAACGGCCTGAGTGCGGTGGTCATGACACCTCCGGGCTTTTCCGAACTTTGCCCGGCATGGTAGCATAGCGCGCGTCAACTCGCTGTGAAAACAGGGCCTTGGCGGTTACGAAGGTGGTGTCCCCGGGTTGATCTCGGCGGCCTTGCCTTCGTGATAGACGATCACCAGCGGCTTGCCCCCGTTGGGATAGTGCACGGTCTTTTGGTAAGAGGTATCACCGGCATCGGGCACTCCCATGCCGATGGCAAAATCCGCCTGCATTTCGTTCATCCCTGGTTTGACCTGATGCTGCTCGACCGCCTGCCATACATCGGCCGGCCAGTGCTTGTAGAGATCGCGCGGATCCTGGATGTAGAGCATCTCGTCGGAGTAGATCTTGTACTCGCCTTCGGCAGACTGGTATCCGATCGGCACCGCGTAACTCTTCCCTTCTTTTTGGAAGGTGGCCACAACTTGTTTCGGCTGTCCCGAGACGTTATTGCTTGCCACGACTACGTCGGTGATTGCGAGCTTTTCGATGGGCCCCAGCAATCCGGCATCGTGACCGAAGTCGACATGTTTGTTTGCGGGTTGATAAGCGAAATAGGTGTAGCGGTATCCCTCTTTGACCCACACGGGTTGTTGCGTAAGCTGCTTCGCGCTTTTCAGATCGTAGGGATAGAGCTTCTTCGGATTAACATAGTAGTCCGCATTGGAGTAGCCGATGGCCTCGGCTTGCTTCTTGCGCTCAACCGCGAGTTGGTCTTCGTGGCGCTGATAGAAGATGTAACCGGCACGCAGCGTGGCAAGCACGAGTGCGGCCAGCAGGGCTAACTGGATTCGCTTTCTGGTTTCTGCAGTCATGATTGGAAAGAAATGGTGTGCGATGGAACTAGCACTCCTACCTCCGTTGTACACTGAATTAAGAGGAGCAACGTCGATGCCAGTCACGGAACAGGATGTCATGAGCGCGCTGAAGAGTTGCTACGATCCGGAGATTCCGGTCAATATCGTGGATCTCGGCCTGATTTACGGCGTGAAATTCGACCCCGCACCGGACGACAAACAGGATGTCAGCATCGATATGACTCTGACCGCGCAGGGCTGCCCCGAACATGTCAATATCAGCATGCAAGTCAAATCGCGTTTGGAGCAGTTGCCCGGAATCCGAAATGCCGCCGTCAACGTGGTGTGGAGTCCGCCCTGGACCCCCGAGCGGCTCAGTCCGGATGCCAGAAAGCAACTCGGCATCGAGTAACAACCGACCTCGGACCTCAGGCGCCAGACTTCCGGACTTCGCGTTTCCGCCACGTAAATAATGGATCAATCTGAAGGCTGAGGGCTGAGGTCCGAAGTCCGGGGCATTTCTATCCCCCGATTTCTTCCCAGGCATCGAAGGCGCTTCGTCCGGCCGCTTCCGTGATGCGTTTGCCTGCTTTCGCGGCCATTTCCATGACCTGCATGCCGCGTTCGAAATAGTCCGGCAGCGAACGGCGCACTTTCTCAAATTTTTCCGGATACTCTGCGGCCAATAG
Organism: Terriglobia bacterium; assembly: GCA_020073385.1. Classification (GTDB taxonomy): domain Bacteria; phylum Acidobacteriota; class Terriglobia; order Terriglobales; family Acidobacteriaceae; genus Sulfotelmatobacter. The sequence goes on from JAIQFH010000010.1 coordinate 113,093, forward strand.
CGCAAGCCCGACGCCGGTCGCCAAAACTCCGGCGGGATACTTCTTCTTCATGAACAGGAAGGCCGCCGCCCCAATTGAACCCATGACTGCCGCTTTCTTCCAGCTATCCATACCGTTCTCCACAGTAACAGCGCTTTCTGCAATTTTACCGCACTGAAAGACCGGCGTAGTTAGATGCAGATTTCCCTCGTGGATGAGTGTGAAGCTTGATTCCAGCGGCACTTCTGCGCGGCTCAATCCTTTATACTGCCTCCTTCCTCGGAGGAGCCGATGCTTCGCTCGCACGTTTCCGCGGTTGCAGTTGTATTGGCGGTCGCTCTCACAAGCGCCTTCACCCTCGCTCAAACCAAGCCACGCGCCCGCGATTTGGGCGTTCCGTTCGATGGCACACCCGGTCCGAACAATGCGATTACCGATGTCCAAGGGGTCGAAGTCGGGCACACAACTCTGATTTCGGGCGAGGGGAAGCTTGTGGTCGGCCAAGGGCCCGTGCGCACGGGCGTCACGGCGATTCATCCGCGCGGAAAAACTTCCAACGACGCTGTATTTGCTGCCTGGTTCACGCTGAATGGAAATGGCGAGATGACCGGAACGACTTGGGTGGACGATTCGGGATTCCTCAACGGCCCGGTCATGATTACGAACACACACAGCGTGGGCATAGTGCGCGATGCCGTGATCGCCTGGAAGGTGAAGCACGGATCGCCCGACATGGAAGGCTACTGGTGGTCTCTGCCGGTCGTAGCCGAGACCTGGGACGGGTACCTGAACGACATCAACGGATTCCACGTGAAGCAGGAGGACGCGTGGCACGCCCTCGACTCCGCCCACTCCGGACCGGTGGAAGAAGGAAACGTGGGCGGCGGGACGGGAATGATCTGTAACGAATTCAAAGGCGGTATCGGCACCAGTTCGCGCGTGCTCGACGCGAAGGCCGGCGGATACACCGTGGGCGTGCTGGTGCAATGCAACTACGGCTCGCGCGAGCAGTTGAGAATCGCGGGAATCAACGTCGGCCGCGAAATCCCGGAGCATACGGTTTGGCAAAAGGATGTAGGCTCGATCATCGTGGTCGTGGCCACAGACGCGCCCCTGATCCCCACCCAACTGAAGCGCATAGCAAAGAAAGTCTCGCTGGGCCTCGGCCGGGATGGCAGCTACTCAGGCGACGGGTCGGGCGACATCTTCATCGCGTTCTCCACCGCCAATCCTGGCGCAGTCGGCACAAAAGGCATGCACCAACTCAGCATGCTTCCCAACGATTCCCTTGACCCCATTTTTCTCGCCACGGTTCAAGCTACGGAAGAGGCGGTGGTGAACGCGATGGTCGCTGCGGAAACCATGACCGGTATCAACAATCACACTGTGATTGCATTGCCGCACGACCGCTTGCGCGAGGCTCTGCGAAAACACGACCGGCTGGCGAAATAACGGCAACCCGCACGCATAATCATGGCCTGCCAAACGTGCCCGTCGCCCCGTTCCGGTATTCATGGGGATGAATGCCGAGGCGTTTGATCATCGATTGCAGAGTGGTGCGCTTGAGCCCCAGTCGCGAAGCCGCGCCATCGTTGCCGGACAAGACTCCATTCGTTTCGCGAAGAACACGCAGGATATGTTCCCTCTCCATTTCTGTCAGATTGTCCTCGGCCGTATATTCCGCCTCGGATAGCTCCGCTGGTGGAGCCGAAAGAATGCGCCCTTTGCTCATGATCACCATGCGCTCGATCACATTCTCGAGTTCGCGAACGTTGCCGGGCCAATTCCAGCTGCGCAGTATGCGCATCGCGTCATCGGGGATAGTGTCGATGCGTTTCCCCATGCGGACGGAGTGTTTCTTGACGAAATGCTGTACCAACATTGAGATGTCGTCGCGCCGATCGCGCAAGGGTGGTAGTTCGATAGGGAATACGTTGAGGCGGTAGAACAGGTCTTCACGAAACTTCTTGTCGGCAACGTCCTGCTGCAAATCGCGATTGGTAGCGGAAATGATCCGTACATCGACATGCAGAGTCCTGATTCCACCCAACCGCTCAAACTCGCGATCCTGCAACACTCGTAGCAGCTTGGGCTGCAGTTCGGGCGGCATCTCTCCGATTTCATCGAGGAATAGAGTGCCTTTGTCCGCCAGTTCAATCCGTCCGATTTTCTGGTTGACCGCCCCGGTAAATGCTCCTTTTTCATGCCCAAAGAGTTCACTCTCGAGCAAACCCGAAGGAACCGCGGCGCAGTTGAGTTTGACGAATGTGTTATCGCACCTTGAGCTCAAGGCATGGACCGACCGGGCGACCAACTCCTTTCCGGTCCCGGTTTCACCCAGCAGCAGTACCGTCGAGTCGGTAGGGGCCACAACCCGCGCCTTCTTCAAAACCTCGCGCAGCGCTGGACTCTGCCCAATAATCTCTTCGAATCCAAGTTCGGTCTGAATCTCGCTTTCGAGGTACGACTTGGTATTCGCCAGCCTGTCTCTCGATTCCTGCAGGCGGTCGGCAATTTCACGCAGGCGCGCAATATCCATGCAGGCTGCCGTAATACCAACGACGTTGCTTTGACCATCGAACAGCGGCTCGATCGTGATGTCAAAAACATGGCTCGTGCCGTCCTGCGGAATGGCGACCTCTTCGCGGGCTCCGACGCCCGAAGTAAGAACTCTTCTCTTCAGCTCATTCAGAGCGGCCGCCTTCTTGGGGCCGATGATCTCGTCATCTGTCTTGCCCAGTACATCGTGCTGCCAGTGAAACTGCGGGTTGTAAATCCACGTATAGCGGAGATCCGGATCCTGGCTGAACACGGTGATGGGAGAATCCTTCAGAGCCACTCGGAAGCGCTCTTCACTCTGGCGCAAGGCATCGTGCACTTTCTTCCGCTCCGTGATATTGCGAAGGATGCCCTGCAATCGGCCGCCCGGAAGCCTCCTTCCGCAGACTTCGCCCGTGAAGAACGAGCCGTCTTTGCGTCGGAACTTCCATTCACTGGTCGCAACGGCACACCCGTCGAATCGGGCAATCTCAGGGGCAAGACGTTGAATTTCCTCGGGAACAATCATGTCGGCGATCGAGCGTTGCAGGATCTCCTCACGCGTGTAGCCAAACATGTTGGCCCCGGCGGAATTAACGTCGACATATCGGCCCTCACTGTCGGAGAGGAAGATTCCGTCAGATGCCTGTTCTACCAGCAACTGGAAGTGCTCGGCACTCCTGCGCAAGGCTGTTTCTGCCACCGTCCGAGCCTCCTCCAGTTTGACCTGCTCTGTCACATCCCGCTGAATTCCCCACGTCCGAACGAGCTTGCCGTCCTCGACGATGCCGATCATGCTATTGCGGAATATCTTGTTATTTCCTTGAACGTCGGTTTCGTACGATTCGCGGTCGACAACGCGAAACCCGGAGCGGATGTACTGCCGGATCAGCTCAAGGTTCAAGGGATCGTTGGGATCAACAAATTCGATGAGACGTCTGCCGAGAAAGTCCTGCACGGAATTCAGACCATACATCTTCACGATGGCATCGTTGCACTCGGCCAGATACGAATCGTGCAGGATGCGTCGCACCAACTCTTCCTCCGGGAGATCGACTGGGATCGGCGCGTCCACGTCCTGCCGGAAGATGCCTTCCGAGCTCTGCGCCACGAAGTTGCGGTAGCTCTCCTCGCTGCGCCGCGAGGCCTCCTCTGCCCGCTTTCGTTGTGTGATTTCGAACATCGTCGACTGTATCAAAGGTTCGCCATCCGACTGGGGAATCAACACGCTGTTGAGCAGGACCCAGAAAGGAGTCCGTCTGCTCGTAGTAGTTCCCACTCCCGGTTGATGACGACGCCGCTCTGGCGCAACTCTGACAGCAAAGACTCGCGCTGCGCGGGATCGCGATAGCAGTTCTGGATTTGACTCCCGCGACACTCTCCCGCAGAAGTGTGCCCGAACATCCGTGCCCAGGCGTCGTTGCAGTCCAGCACCGTTCCGCCCATGGCGACGATCCCCACTCCGGCAACTGCCTTTTCGAACAGCATGCGGTATCGCTTTTCCGATTTCCGCAGCGCATCAGCAGCCAGTTGGCGCTCCGTAACATCGTGCGCGACCCCCCGCGCCACGGGGGAGTCGACGCCCTCAGTGCGCAGAGTGTTTTGGTATTCCCAGATACGCCGCCTGCCGTCTTTGGCCAGAACGCACAGTAACCCACGATCGGACCCGACCGCGCTGATCCTGTCGAGATACTGATCGAACTGCTCACGAAACTCTGGGGCAATCAGATCCCGCATGGGTATGCTCAGCAGTTCGTCTACCTCATAACCGAGCAGGTGAGCGGGCGCCGCATTAACCGACAGCAAACTTCCGTTCAAATCATGCGTACAGACCAGGTCCTCGCTGTGTTCCACGAGGTCGTGATATCGATCTTCACTCTCGCGCAGGGCAGCCTCCGACTTCTTCCGTTCCGTAATATCGCGGACCACGGTCACGAAGTAGCTTCGCTCCAGTTGCACGAATTTCACGCTGATTTCCACTGGAAAGGTCGAGCCGTCTTTTCTTTTGTGAACTGATTCCCTGACAATCGAGCCCGTCGCGCGCAATTTTTCCAAACCTGCCGGGCTGCAAACCTCCTGGCCGTTCGGATCAATGTCGAAGACCGTCATGCTGAGCAACTCTTCGCGGATATATCCCAGGTCTTCGCAGGCCTTGTCGTTCACATCGAGGAAGCGTAGCGTCTCCGGATCCAGCACTTCGACGGCGTCGTTGGATTGATCGATGAGGGCCCGAAACAGTCGCAGAGCGTGATCGGTTCGTTTCTGCTCGGTGACATCCTTTAGTACACAGGCAACCCGATCAATCCCACCGGGTCCTTCAATGGGGAAGTACGAAATGGCCAGGTCCCGTTCTCCGCGGTTCGGATAGAGGTAGCGCATCTCGAATTGCACAATCTTGCCGCAAAAGCACTCATCCAGTCTTCCCTTGATCGCTGCCTCAAATACTCCCCGATTCAATATCTCCGGGATGCGGCGCCCGATCAGGTCTTCTCGCTTCATCCCTCGATAATTCAGGAAAGAGCTGTTCGCAATCAGGTAACGGTAGTCGGAGTCCACGACGACAATCATCTCTTCCAGGCTTTCCACGACCCGCTCGAATTCCGACAGCCTGGACCCACGACGGCGGTAGAGTCTGCCCAGACCACTCATGCTTGTTCCGACTCCGCAAAAAAGGACGAGCCCCACCACCTCCCGAGGGCGGCTGCCTCCGAAGACATTCAAGGTCCAAGAAAAGCTAGCGACCGATGCCGCCGAAAGAACGGTCGCCAACACACCCGGTCCGAAACCCGCCAGCAAGGTGGCCAAGATAATCGCGGGTAAGAAAATCACCAAGAGCGGGAGGGGGCCAAACGCCGCAATTAAGGCGTGGCGCACCAGAATCGCCACCGCCACCAGTAGCACGGCAAATCCGTAGCGTCGAGGCCATGTTCGCAACCTGTTCCCGAACGCCACAATAAGTCCCGTTCGATCGGCAAAACTCATAGCCAACCCTCACTTCATGGGATTTCTCTTGGATCACAACTGTGGCACTACCGCTCGCACAACCGGCCCTGCGGCACGCAACAGCTTGCGCCATGCTCTTCCGCAAAGAGTATGCCGCCTAACCGAGGTTCAGCCATCCGTCGTTTGGCCAACCAATAGCAATCATGATCACTTTGCTGGACAAGGGCGGTCTGTGATTACAATCACAATCCAGCGGAATCCTCCCGAAACGGAACAGGTCACCTCGGATCCCCGTCCGCGATCGACATCAGCACAAAGGAAAAAGGGGCAGGCCGTTTGGGCCTGCCCTCCCACTTTGCTAGAAAGTTACCGCTTTGCCGCTGTTTCCAGATCGTTCTTCAGGACGTTAACTTCGACGCGAGCCCCACTCGCGCGCTTCCCCTCTGCGGCTGTCGGGCTGTTGCCCATGCTCATCGCATAGATCCGGTATACCGGGATGCTGTGAGTGAGCACCAGATAACGAACGACCGAATCCGCCATCCTCTGCGAACTACGGATCGCGCCCTGCCCTTGACCGGGAGAAAAGCCGCGTACCTCGATGATGTAACCGCGCTGGTCTTTGAGAGGCGCAGCCATCTCGTCGAGAGCGTTCTTCGCGTTCTTGCTAAGAACGGTCTGGCCAGGACGGAAACGGATTTCGGTCTGCGCGGAACCTTTGTACTGATCGAGACTGCCCACCATCTGCTCAGCATTCGACACGCGGGTCGAAGCCTGATTGGCCGCTGTTTGCGCGGTTTGCGCTTTGGTGGCCGCATCGCTGGCATGCTGATCCGCCAGGCTGGCCTTCTCCGACGCGAGCTGGATGCCCTGCTGGGCGCGCGTATCGACGTCCTTGATCTGCCGGCCGTTTTCCGATGTCAGTTGATCCAGTTCATTGATGCGGTCCCGAATGGGTGTGACGTGGCGCTGCACATATTTTTTGTTAGCGAAAGGATGCGTGACCAGGTTCCCGAGGTTGGGATCGTCGCCATCCCAGAAATCCTTGGGCCGCGGAGATGCAAGCGGCTCCCGGTCACTGGCGCTCTGACTAACGCCCGCGCTGGCCGAACTTGAGGACGATGTGTTGGTTTGCTGCGCAAATGCTGCAAGCGCAAACAGGATGACAGTTGCCAGAAATATGCGGTTTCTCATCTGACTTACTCCTGAGTGAAGCTCGACGCTCCACCGCAGCCCGGATGGGCATCGCGGGTGCGTATAGATTGTGCTCCCACATGGCCCGATCTGCAAGCCCATCGCGGGATTTCGGGACTGGGCCTGAAGAGAGGGTATCTCAACAGGATCTATGCCAGTTCCCGGGGAGTGATTCCGGTCACTGCCTGTCTTTTATAAGTCGCCTAGGCTCATGCGAGAGAAAGGAGCAGACTATGCCTATCCCCATTCCCGCGATCGAAATCATTGAAGATTTTCTCGCCCAGAAGCGAATCGCGATGATCGGAGTCTCCCGCAATCCCAAAGATTTTAGTGCCGACCTGTTTCAGGAATTCTGTCGGCGCGGGTATGACATGGTTCCGGTGAATCCGAAGGTCTCTGAAGTGATGGGTCAACCCTGCTATGCCCGCGTGCAAGACATCCAACCGCCCGTGGATGCTGCGCTGCTGATGACAAAGCCTGAGATTACCGACCAGGTTGTTACTGATTGCGCCGCGGCAGGCATTCGCCGCGTGTGGATGCATCGTGCAGGCGGCAAAGGCGCGGTCAGTCTGAAAGCTGTTGCGTTCTGCCAGGAACACGGCATTCAGGTTATTCCCGGGCAATGTCCGTTCATGTTTCTAACCGGCGCAGCAGGAGTGCACAAGTTCCACGGATTTTTCCGCAAGATTACCGGCCGCTATCCCAAGCACCAGCACGCCGCCTGATATTTTCACCGGGAAGATACTCCTGGGTGCCCCACTTCTCCCTGACTTTGGGAGAAGTGGGACTTTCGAGCAGCGAAGTTGCAGGCTACTGATTCTGACTTTCTTGCGCACTAGTGGACTATCGCGGAGACAGCGTTATCCCGGAACCGGAAGGCTTGTCATCCTGAGCGGAGCAACTGCTTCACGCAGCGAAGCGGTTGCGGAGTCGAAGGACCCCTACCCGCTCAAGTTTGTCGACGTGAACGTCAGGGAATTCTCCCACGGTCACGCTAACGAATTTGCTGCGACGGTCCGCTAGTCCTTCACCGCCCGATCCGTAATCTCCAGCCCTTTGTCGATGATCGCGAACGCCTCGCGCAGCTGCTGTTCGTTAATGCAGAGCGGCGGATTGGTGTAAAACGAATTCCACCGCACGATGGTATAGAGGCCTTGTTCGCGGAAGAACTTCCCGAGTGCTCCCATTTCTTCTGATGTTCCGTTGAACGGGGCCATGGGCTGTTTCGTCTTCCGGCTGCGGACTAATTCCATGATGCCGAACAGCCCGATGGAGCGCACTTCCCCAACCGAAGGATGCTTCGCCTGCAACTCGGCGCCCAGTTGCTTCATCACCGCGCCCATCTTTCGCGCGTTCTCGATGAGATGGTCCTCTTCGTACACAGCAATCGTGGCCAGTGCCGCCGCGCACCCCATCGGATGCGAGTTATATGTCAGGCCTCCGTAGAAGACCTTGTCCTGAAAATGCTGCGCGATGTGATGACGCATGCCCACGGCCCCGAGTGGCAGATAGCTCGCAGTGAGTCCCTTCGCCATGCAGATCAGGTCGGGCACCACCTTCCAGTGATCAATCGCGAACCATTCACCCGTGCGCCCGAAACCCGCCATGACCTCGTCAGCAATCATCAGGATGCCGTACTTGTCGCACAGCTTGCGCACGCCCTGCATGTAACCATCCGGCGGAATGAGGATGCCGTTGGTCCCGACAACAGTTTCGAGAATGAAAGCTGCAATTGTGTGCGGACCCTCTAACTGCATGATCTCTTCGATCATGGCCAACGAGGTCTCGGCCGATTCCCACCCCCGCTCGATGCCATGGTATGGATCGAGCACGCGCACGACGCCCGGAATGCCCGGCTCAGCCGCCCAACGGCGTGGATCGCCGGTGAGTGAGATGCTTCCTGCGGTAGCTCCGTGATAGGAGCGATACCGCGCCATGATCTTGTGGCGTCCCGTGAAGAAGCGAGCGATCTTGATCGCGTTTTCGTTAGCTTCTGCGCCGCCGTTGGTGAAGAAGAAGGTGTCGATGTCCCCGGGCGTAATCTCGGCCAGTTTGGCGCCGAGGCGTGCACGGGGTTCGGTCGCCATGAATGGATTGGCGTAGCACAGAGTGGCCGCCTGCTCGCTGATGGCGCGAATCACTCGTTCGTCGCCATGCCCAATGTTGACCGACATCAACTGGCTGTTGAAGTCGATGAAGCGCTTCCCTTCCGGCGTCCAGAAGTAGATGCCCTTTGCCTTGGCCACAGGAATGGGATCGACCTTTGATTGTGCTGACCACTCAAACAGAGTGTGCTTCTTGGTGAGATCAACGATCTCCTGGCCCGTCATGGATGTTTCGATAGCAGTAGTCATAATGTCCTCAAGTCGCCACGGATCCTCACCGATTCCACGGATAAACCTGTGCGCGATTCCGTGTTGATCCGCGTTAATCCGTGGCAGACGTCTTAGAACTTCCTGGAGTGCTCTTTAGCCCACCGTTCAACAACAACTTTCTTGTCGGTATAGAACTCAATCGCGTCGCGCCCCTGGCCGTGGAGGTCGCCAAAGAAGCTGTTCTTCCATCCGCTAAACGGAAAGTACGCCATGGGCGCGGCCACACCGATGTTGATGCCGATGTTGCCCGCAGGCGCCTCATAACGGAAGCGGCGCGCCGCCGATCCGCTCGACGTGAACAGCGACGCCTGATTGCCGTAAGCGCTGCGCTCGAGGAAGGCAAGCGCTTCGTCCATATTGTCCGCGTGAACCAGGCTCAGCACCGGCCCGAAGATTTCTGTGTCTGTGATCTCGCTGGTGGCCGGCACATCATCAAGGATGGTCGGCTTCACGAAGTTCCCGCGCTCGTTCTTGGGAATCTTCGCATTGCGGCCATCGAGCAGAACCTTCGCCCCCTGCTTCTCTCCCACCCCGATGAGGGATTCCACGCGTTCCTTACTCTGAGGCGAGATCACCGGCCCCATCTGCACGCCATCTTCGAGCCCGTTGCCGACTCTAAGCTTCGAAGCTGCATCCGCGATCGAATCACGAAACGTCTTCTGTGCTTCTCCAATCGTGACTGCGACCGAAACAGCAAGGCAGCGCTGCCCCGCGCATCCGAATGCACTGTCGCTGATAATCTGTGTGGCCATCGGCATGTCGGCGTCTGGAAGAACAATCACATGGTTCTTGGCGCCTCCTTGGCACTGGCAACGTTTGCCCTGCTGAGCAGATCGCGAATATATGTACCGCGCAACCGGAGTCGATCCCACAAAGCTGATGGCACGAACTTTGGGATGATCAATCAGCGCATCCACAGCCGCCTTGCCACCATTGACCAGATTCACCACTCCCTTCGGCAACCCGGTCTTTTCGAGCAATTCATACACATAGCGCATGGTGAGCGGCACGCGCTCGCTCGGCTTAAGGATGAAGGTATTCCCCGTGGCGATGGCGTAAGGCAGGTACCAGAAAGCAATCATTCCCGGGAAGTTGAAGGGAACAATCGCGGCCACGACGCCCAGCGGCTGACGAATCATCATTTCGTCAATCCCGCGCGCCACGTCCTCTAGGTTGTAGCCCTGCATCATCATCGGAATGCCGCAGGCCACTTCGACGTTCTCGATGGCGCGCCGCATCTCAGCTTTGCCTTCGACGAAGGTCTTCCCATTCTCCAGCGTAATCAAACGAGCAATGTCGTCGATATGCTCCTCAAGCAGCGTCTTGAGCTTGAACAACGGCTGTATGCGGTCTTCCGGAGGAGTGCGCCGCCATTCGGGAAAAGCGGCGGCAGCGGCTTCGACGGCTTTGTTCACGTCGGCTGCATCAGCCAGAGGAACGCTCGCCAGAAGTTCTCCGGTTGCGGGATTGACCACGTCACGCCACTCGGACGTTTGCGACTCGACCCATTGCCCGTTGATGAAGTTCGTAAGTTTGTTGGCGGGAGGTGCTGCTACGCTCATGTAGGTAATGCCTTTCGCTATCACGAAGAATGTCGTTGTACAGGAAGTGATTGACCTCTACCGCGATCGTCTCCCGGTACGAATTGATGATACTGCCGTTTGAGACCCCGCGACGTGGTTGATATCGGCCTAGGCAATTCCTACCTGCGGTGATAAAGCTTCAGGTTCAGACCATCTGAACGACCGCGCCTTTCTTGTCACAGACGGTCGCAATCGCAGACTCCAGCACATCGAGCCCTTCTTTCATTTGGTCTTTCGTGATGACCAGCGGCACTAGCACGCGAATCACGTTCGAGTACGTACCCGCAGTGATCGTGATCAGCCCATGCTCATAACAATACTGTGTGATTTTCTTGGTTTCCTCGGGTGCTGGAACCTTGGTGTCTTGCGACTGGACTAATTCAATCGCCTGCATGCCGCCCAATCCTCGCACATCGCCAATGATCGGCCAGCGGCACTGCCATTCGCGGGCACGCTGCTGAAAATGATCACCCAGTTCGTCGGCTCGCGAGAGCAGGTCTTCCCGCTCGAATAAATCGAGCACTGCCAGCGCGGCCGCACATGAGAGCGGATTTCCCGCAAACGTCCCGCCCAATCCGCCAACTCCAGGGGCGTCCATGATTTCAGCGCGGCCCGTCACCGCCGCCAGCGGCAGTCCGCCACCCAACGACTTCGCGGTCACCAGAATGTCGGGTTCGATTCCGTACCGCTGGCTGGCAAACAATGCTCCCGTGCGCCCGAACCCGGATTGCACCTCGTCGGCAATAAACAAGATGCCATGCTTATGGCAGAGATCCACAAGAACCTCGAAATAGTCCGGCGGAGGCGCGATGAATCCGCCTTCTCCCAGCACGGGCTCCGCAATCACAGCCGCAACTTCTTCGTTGGCCACCACGCGCTTGAACGTATCTTCGAGATGCCTTGCACAATACAAATCACACGACGGATATTTCTTCGAATACGAGCACCGGTAGCAGTAAGCAAACGGGACGCGGTAGACCTCGCTCGGAAACGGTGCGAACCCGGCCTTGTAAGGATGCGTCTTGCTGGTCAGCGCGAGCGTCATCATGGTGCGTCCGTGGAACGCATCTTCGAAGGCGATAATGCCTGGCCGCTTGGTATAAGCGCGCGCGATCTTGACCGCATTCTCGACCGCTTCGGCGCCACTATTGACGAAGATGGTCTTCTTCGCGAACTTGCCGGGCGTAACTTCGTTCATGCGTTCGGCGAGACGAACATAGCTTTCATAGGGCGTGACCTGCACGCAGGTGTGCAGGAAACGATCCAGTTGGTCTTTGACTGCATCGACAACCTCGTCACGCCGATGCCCAACGTTGAGGCAGCCGATGCCCCCCGCGAAATCTAGGTAGCGATTGCCGTCCACGTCTTCGAGCCAGGCGCCTTCGGCCTTGGCCACATAAATCGGCGTGCCATGGGAAAGCCCGCGGGGCACAGCCTTCGCGCGGCGCTCAGACAGGGCCTTGGACTTCGGGCCCGGGATTGCAGTGCGGAGTTGAATAGTAGACATCGTAATTCTCGTCGCTAATCGTTAGTCTTTAGTGTTTTCCGGAGCGTAAGCGTTAATAGCTTCGGTGCTCGCCCTCCGCTTTCCCTGACTGCTCGTCACTCGCTACTCGGTACTCGCCTCAGTACCAGCCGATCGGCGCTTCATTCAAATTGATGTGCACCTGCTTGGTCTCCAGATATTCTTCGATGCCCCACGGCCCAAGTTCGCGGCCGAATCCGGACTGCTTGAATCCTCCCCACGGCGCTTCCACGTACGTCGGCTGCATGTGATTGACCCAAACGATCCCAGCCCGCAGAGCCTTCACCGCACGCATCGCCTTGAAGATGTCGCGGGTCCAAACAGCAGCCGCCAGGCCGTACGGGGAATCATTCGCGATCTTCATCGCGTCTTTTTCATCTTCGAACGGAATAACCGCGGCAACCGGTCCAAAGATTTCTTCACGGGCGATACGCGCGCTATTGTTTACGTCATAGAAGATCGTCGGCTGCACGTAGTAACCCTTGGCAAACTTCTCGGGACGTCCCCCACCGGAAGCAAGCTTGGCTTCCTTCTTGCCAACCTCGAGATATTCATTCACGCGGTCGTATTGTTCTTTGCTGACCAGCGGCCCCATCTTGGTTTCGCGATCAAGCGGCGGCCCAAGCTTGATCTTCTTCGCTTTCTCCGCCATCGCCTCGACGAAGTTCTTGTAGATCGACTTCTGCACCAAGACGCGGCTGCCGGCCGAGCACACTTCGCCTTGATTGATGAATACGCCAAAGAGTGCTCCGTCGATCGCGGCTTCGAAGTCAGCATCAGCAAAGAAAATGTTGGGTGACTTGCCGCCGAGTTCGAGCGTGACGCGCTTCACCGTGTCAGCAGCCTGCTTCACGATGATCTTACCCACCGCAGCGCTGCCCGTGAAGGCGATTTTGTTGACGTCAGGATGCTGGACCAGAGGAGCGCCGCAGCTCTCTCCAAATCCAGTCACGATATTCACCACTCCGGGCGGCAAACCGCAGGCAGCAAAATGTTTCGCGAACTCGAGCGCGGTAAGCGGTGTCTGCTCGGCCGGCTTCAGCACGCAGGTGCATCCCGCTGCGAGCGCCGGGGCAAGTTTCCACGCAGCCATGAGCAGCGGATAGTTCCAGGGGATAATCTGCCCGGCCACGCCGACCGGCTCTTTCAGTGACAGGGACATCGCGTTGTCAGGCACCGGATTCACATGCCCCGTGATCTTCGTCGCGAGTCCACCGTAGTATTCGAAGCAGGTGGCAACGTCATTGATGTCGTACTCGGCTTCCACGATGGGCTTGCCCGTATTGCGGCATTCGAGTTCAGCAAGCGCGGGAAGATGTTGACGAACCTTGTCCGCGAGCCGGAATAGAACGCGGCCACGCTCCTGCGCGGTAGTTGTCGCCCACGGTCCTTCCTCGAATGCAGCTTTTGCGGCAGCGACTGCGCGGTTCACATCCTCGGCGCTCGCGTCAGGCACCTGCGCGATCACTTCCTCGGTCGAAGGATCGTAGACGGGAAAGGTCTTCGCCGATTTGCTCGCGACCCATTCACCATTGATGAACATCTGATAGGTCTTGACTTCGGTTTGCACTCCGCTCGGCATCGTGGCCTCCAGGGGCTCAGCCCCGGTCGTCATCAAAATCACACCTAGTGGCGAACTTCACTTGCCGGAACAGCCTGCGCGGCCGTCCCCAAACTAAGCAGTCGCACGGCTTTGCGGCGGCCGTACACGAAAAAGAAAAATCCCGCCAGGCCGACCGCAAACAGGGTCATGCCGACCATCCAGACTTCATACCAGAAAAGCGACGAAATCTGCTGCGCCGGAAAAAACACGAGAGCGATCCCCAGAATCGTGGTGAGCAGTCCGCTGAGTCCCGCCACGAACATCGCAGCCCGGCCGTATTGTCCCTTCGGAGTTGATTCCGTCACGGCAAACTTCAACAGCGCGGCGAACATATATACAAAAGGAACGAGCTGCAGAACAACCGCAAGCGACAACAACTTTTGAAACGTCTCCTGCACGCCGGCAATCGCAAAATTCAGAATTACCAGAATCGCTGAAACGCACCCCTGCAATATCAACGCCGCATACGGGGTCGTATACCGCGGATGCACCTTGCCGAGCCAGCTCGGCATATAGGAATCGAGTCCCGCAACGAATGGAATGCGCGCCGAGCCACCCATCCATGCGGACCCGATACCGGCGATCGAGAGACTCAGCAGAATGGCGAACGGAATCGAGATCCATCCCACGCCGACGCTTTCGGCCATGTGCGTGACGGCCTGCACAATCCCTTGAAGGACATTGACGTTCTTGCCGACCGCGATCAGCAGCGTAAGAGTCGCGCCGACATAAAGGGCGCCCGACAAAACTCCTCCCCAGGCAACCGCTCCGGGCAAAGTGCGCCGCGGATCCTGGATTTCGTCACCCATCACCGAGGCGAGTTCGAGGCCCACGAGGCCGAAGCAGATGACGCCGAAGGAATTCAGCACGAACTTGGGATTGGCAGGAATGGCAAAATCCGCGCGAGTGATCGTCGTGCCGAATCGCGACCAGATCACCACGCCGAGTCCGATCAGCACGGCCGCCGCCACGAAAGTTCCGATGGCGCCGAGGTTATTGATCCACTTCCCCACTCCGAGTCCGAGGATGTTGAACAGGGTGAGCAGGGCTAACAGGGTGAGCGAAGCTACGGAGGCGAAGACCTTGTTATCGGCCAGTCCCTGGTGTCCGGGGCCAAGCACATACACCGATACGCCGACGAAGTACAGCATCACCGTCGGCACGTAAAGCATGTTGTTGGTCCAGTAGCACCAGCCAGAAAGGAATCCGTGAAAGTCGCCGAACACTTCTTTCGCCCACAGATAAACACCGCCCTCACCGGGATACCGATGAGCAAGCTCGATGACGGCAATTCCCTGCGGCCAAAAGAACAGAAGCAGCGAGATGATCCACAACCAGACGGTGACGCCGCCGTTAGCCGCGATCGACGGTACGACATTCAGATTGAAGACCGCGACCACAAAAAGCAGTACGAGATCACGACGCCCGAGGGCGCGGATCAGGTGCGGCTGTTCGGATTGATTTGAGTTTGACAAAGCTCTCGAAAATCAGCCATCAGCCGTCCCTGAAAGCTGACGGCTGACAGCTGAAAGCTGGTTTTCTAATGCGCCACTTCGGCCGGCACACGCTCGCTTCGCTCCTGTTGCGCCGTAGCGAGCGACGCCGCGATGTCATCGAAAGCCGCAATGTGCTTGTCGATGTCGGCCTCGGTGTGCTGCACCGAAATCGTCCACTGCTCGTCCCACCAGTAGGGCTGCGCCATCACGCCGCGGTTCACCATGCCGAACCAGTAATGACGCCACAGATCAACGTCAATCACCGTCCAGTCGCGGTAATTCACAATTTCCTTCGGATACAGCATGAGCGCGCCGTTCGCGCCCGCCTGTGCGATGTAGGCCTGCAATCCGACCTTCGCGATGGCCTTGCGATAACCCTCGGCGAGTTTCTTACTCAGCTTCTCGACGTGCGTGTAGTTGTCGCGCGTGAGCACCTCGCGGAACGTCGCGAGGCCTGCAGCCATCGACACCGGATTGGTGTTGTACGTCCCGCCATGGAAGACCTTGTGCTGGCTGATCAGGTCCATCACAGACTTATGTGTGCCGAAGGCGGCCAGCGGTAAGCCTCCGCCAATCGACTTCGCCAGACAGATCATGTCAGGCCTCACGCCGAAGTATTCGCTGGCGCCCCCCCAGCAGAGTTTGGCGCCCGTCTTCACTTCGTCGAAGATTAGCAGCGCGCCGTTCTTGTCGCAGATCTCGCGCAGCCCTTTGAGAAATCCAGGTTGCGGCATGCACAGCCCGACGTTCATCAGAATCGGCTCAAGGATGATCGCCGCGATCTCGCTAGGATTCTCTTTGAACCGGCGTTCGACAGTGGCGAGGTCGTTGAACGTGGCGATCTTCACGTTCTCGATCGCCGCCTTCGGAACGCCAAGCCCACCGGGAACCGCAATTGGATTATGGATGTCGCCAAAGTCCGGAGCATGCGGCTTCACGCTAACCAGCGCGCTGTCGTGCAGCCCGTGATAAGCGCCTTCAAACTTAACGATCTTGTCCCGCCCAGTAGCAGCGCGGGCCAGACGAATGGCATGCATGGTCGCTTCCGTGCCGCTATTGCCAAACCGGCACATCTCAACCGGAAAGCGGTTGCAGATTTCCTCGGCAAGCTCCCACTCCATGTCGTGCGGCATGCCAAACATCGTTCCGGTGGAGAGCCGTTTTTCGACGGCTTTCATCACCGCTGGATGGCAGTGACCCGCCATCAACGCGCCAAAGGTGAGGTTGTGATCAATGTATTCGTTGCCGTCCAGGTCGCGAAATTTGCTACCGCTGGCCTCTTTTACGAAAATTGGCCAAGGATCATAAGCGCGGTAGTTGCTGGCTACGCCAAGAGGAATGCGTTTGAGATTTTTCTTGTGGGCTTCGGCGGACTTAGGCGTGCGCCGCTCGAATGTCGAGAGCTCTTTCTGCAGATCGGGGTACATCGAATTGCTCCGGGAAGACTCAGGCCAGCTGCATTTCCGGTAGACCAGCGGGCCATTAGATTGCCGGGCGGTTGGACCGCCCGGGGATTGAACTCTTTCTACTCTACTCCCTTTGCTAGAAGTAGAACTTCAAAGCAAACTGCACCAGACGGGGTTCGCGAGCCTGCAGCACTTGCCCGAAGGTCGAGTTGGAGAAGTTGCCGTCCGGGTTGACGAATTGAGTTTTGTTGAACAAGTTGAAGATGTCGGCTCGGAACTGGAAGTATCTCGACTCTGACAGTGCGATCCTCTTCGAGACGGTGATATCCCACTGGTTCTCGCCGGGTCCGCAGCAGATGGAGCGCGGTGTGGTTGCGAAAGTTCCGAGCGCAGGATCGGCGAACTGGGCGGGGTTAAGGTAGTAAGAACCGTTCGTCTTGGGATTCAAAATCTGAGGCTTGTTACCATCCATCTGAGGCGCACTGGCATCCAAAAAGAACAAGCTGCTAATCAGCTCGTTGTCGTCCTGCGTCTGTATCCGAATGGGGAAACCACTCTGGAACTGAATGATCCCAGATACCTGCCAGTCGTCCAGAACCTTCCCTGCGAAGCCGTTGTATTTGCGAACAGGAATATCCCAAACATAGTTGATCACGAAACGTTGCGCGGAGTTGAACAGCGAGAGTGCGCGACTGGCCTTGTAATTGAAAGGATTAACCGTCTCTTCAAAGCTGGAGGCCCAGTCGAGTGACTTGCTGAACGTGTACGCCGCCTGAAACTGCAGGCCATGGGAGAAGCGCTTCTCGACGCTGGCTTGGAAGGAGTTGTAAGCCGAGGCACCGATCGTATCCTCGGCGAAGATATTACTGAAGACGGAAATTCCGTCCACAGGGCATCCAACGCTGGTAGAGGGCTCGCAGTTCGGAGACGAATAAGGCCGCAGTCCCACCAGATTCAGATCGGGGTTGCCGGGACCATACTGCGCCGTAGAACCGTAAGGCATGTGCAGCGTGAATCCGGTGGGAATGGTGTTAGCGGGTAGAAGGAACTGGTTGTCCGCGAAAAAGGGGCCGCATGAATATGCATTGCTGAGATCCTGATTCCCCTGCCCGGCCCAGTATTGAGAGATATTGTTCAGGTCCACGCAGGTCTGCGGATTCCCGGGGTTGATGTCATGGGATGCCAGCAGACGATGACCTTGCGATCCAACGTACCCAAGTTGTAGGACGACGTCCTTGGCCAGTTCTCTTTGAACCGATAAGTTGTACTGCGCGGTGTATTGCGTCCGCATCTTCGGCTGAAAGTCACCGTAGAGAAGCATGGGGCGGAAGCTGGCCCAGTCTGTGGGCGTGCCCGGTGCCGGGCTCAGGATGCCCGTGAACGGGTTAGGGTTCACGACTCCGCCCTGCCCAACAAACGGAGTGTTGAGGAACGTGGAGGGCAAGTATGTGCTGCCGCCGAAGGGTGGCTCAGCTCCGAACTGCTCGAGGACAAGTTGCTCCATCGGGTTGTAGAACAGACCCCATCCGGCGCGAACGCTGGTCTTACCCGACCGCCCTGGACTCCAGGCGATTCCGACGCGCGGCGCGAATGCCTTGTAGTAGGTCTGGGTCATCCCGGCGGGAACGCCCTTGTCGCCCGGAACTAGGAGGCCTGTAGGCAACACACCCGCATCCGCGCAAGTACTGGCCTGAAAATTCGTCTGCTCGTCCGCCGTCAAAACGCAGGGATACTGCGTAGTATTTTGCCCTGGGCGGAAGGTCTGAACATGGTGCAGAGCATCGGTGAGCGGAGTGTCGAGTTCCCAACGCAGTCCATAATTGAGAGTCAGGGATGGATTGATCTTCCAGCTGTCCTGCGCGAACAGATAGAGTCCGGTGCTGCGCACGTTCTCTCGTTGTGCCGACCCCTGGATGTAGCTATCAGCAAGACCGAGCAGGTAGCTGGGATAGTTGTCGCCATATTGAACAGCATTGGACGTTGAACCGTCGAACGTCGACTGCCCGCTCACGCTGTAATAGAGAGTCTGGTCAAAGCGGGAGCGGCGTACATCGGCACCGAACTTGAATTGGTGATTCCCCTTGACCCAGGTGAGATTGTCCGCCCACATGAAGGAGTTTCCAACCTGCGGCAACTCGCCTTCCCAGCCGTTTCCGATGGAGAATCCGCCCGAAACATCAATGAACGGAACTCCGGTATGACTCGCCGGTAAACCCGTCGTGATTCCGGCCTTGGTCGGGTCAATGCCGGTCCCGGCAATGAGATCGTTGATGGCAGAGGAATCGGAAGTCCCGTTGAAACATACTGCCTGGGCTGCTGCAGAAGAACACGAATCCTGCACGGAGCCGGTCACTTGCGGATGCTGGAAGGTCAATTGTCCTTCGCGCATGTACGTGAAACGGAATTCGTTCACCAGGGCGTTATTGATGGTCCAGGTGTGGCTCGGATTGAATTGCTGGTAACGGGAGCCCACGCTCGCTCCGAAGCCCGGAATATTGGCTCCCGAGGCCTGGAAGTTATAGAAGGGTTGAAAACTCTTCCCGTCGTTGTAGTAGTAGTAGAAGCTGAAATTCTGGTGATCGTTGATGTGATGGTCGAGTCGCAGTGTGAACTGATCCTGATTGTCGGCGCTGGCCGGAACCGCCTGATATGAACCATCAGGCCGATTAGCACCCGGAACAAATCGGAGCATGTCCAGGGCAACCGGATCCATACACTGGGTGGGTATGTTTGCGTTGCTGTTGGAATCGCCGGGAAAGATATCCGACCAGTTTGCGCCCGCAGCCGGCGTCACCCCGCCCAGAGCCGTGATCGCCGCGCTACACCCCGGCCTTCCATTTAAGGCATCGGCGACGAACTGGTCTGAAATGCTGCCACCCAGTCCGCCCGCGAAAGTGCCAGCCCTTTCATCGGACGTGGGCACGAAAACAGTGTCCCCCGAAATTCCCTGGCGCACCCGGCGTCCCTCGTACGACACGAAAAAGAAGGTGCGATCTTTCCGAAGGGGGCCACCGAACGTCCCACCGAACTGGTTCTGATTGAACTGAGGTTTCACCGTATTGAAATAGCCTTGCGCGTTCAGAACCTTGTTGCGGAAGTATTCGTAGACATTCCCGTGCCACTGGTTCGTACCCGATTTGGTGACTACGTTGACGACCGCACCGGAGTTGCGTCCGTACTCAGCGTCGAAGGTATTGCTGATGACTCGAAATTCCTCGATGGCGTCAGGCGTGGGCTGAATTGTCGGCAGGTTTACGAACTGGTCGTTGGCATCGCCGCCGTTGACACTGAAGTTGTTGGCGCGGCTGCGGCCGCCATTCACAGAGACTGAACCAGCGCTGTCGCTACCGTAGAAAGTTCCGCCGCTCGATCCCAATTGCGATTGCACTCCAGGTTGCAGCTGCAGAAACTGGTAGCTGTCGCGTGCGTTCAGCGGGAGTTCGTTAACCGAGCGATTGTTCACGACGGCGCCGAGTTGCGTGCTGCTGGTCTCCACCAGAGGAGCTTCCGACGTAACGTCGACAACTTCCTGCGCGGCGCCCAACGGCATCGTCATGTTGAGCGTGATCACCTGGTTAACATCCAGTGCGATCGCGTGCCGGACGGTCTTCTTGAACCCGGTCAAATCGAATGCCAGCGAGTACGTTCCGACCGGGAGGTCCGGGAAAACATAGTCTCCGCTATCGTTGCTGAGCGCATCGTGGGCCACGCCCGTCGCGTCGTTGGTAGCCACAATCTTGACGCCGGACAACACGGCTCCCGATGGATCCGAGACGCGGCCAAGGATGCGCCCACCCGTGCCCTGAGCATGGAGTGGGATCGCAAGGGAAAAAGCAATGGCTATACAGAGCGCACTTAGACACACATGTGAGCAACGTGCTCGCAGCGGCGACATTGGGGCCTCCAGCTATTCCGGGAAAGTTTTTATCTTTGAAAGCGAACGGCTTGTATCCCGCCACAACCTTGCTATAATCCCGCAAGGTTAGAGAACCGGGGCAGGGGCTGTCAAGCAGAAAAAAGCGTATCCCAATTCGAAATTCGAACTGCCCGAACTTTCTCCGGACGCAATAACGCATGCCTGAACCTTACTTGAAAATCGGGGACGTTGCCCGCAAGGTCGGCATGTCGCCTTCGGTCATCCGCTCGTGGGAGAGCCTGGGCCTGGCACGCCCGCGCCGCACCCAGAGCAAGTACAGGCTCTACACCGCCGAGGACGTGAAGTTGCTAAAGCGAGCCCGATTTCTGCGCAAAGTGCAGGGATTGAATGCGGCCGCCATCGTGCAATTGCTCAAGAAAGAGGGCAAGGTTCGCCCGGCCGCAGACGGAAACGCCGGCGCCATTGGGGCGCATCTGCGGCATCTCCGGGCGCGAAGGCGTCTTTCTCTCGCCCAGGTAGCGGAATCGGTTGGCATCTCAGTCGGATTCCTTAGCGCGCTCGAGCGCTCGCAGATGAGCGGATCCGTGGGCACACTGCGCAAGCTGGCCCGCTTTTACAAAACCAACATTCTCGACTTTTTTGGCGCAAATGACGCCAGCAGCCGGCAAGTTCGTCCGTCGCAACGCAAGGTGCTGGAGGCCGGGACCGGCGTTCGCATGGAACTCCTGGCATGGGGCAATACCGTGATGGAGCCCCACTTGTTCCGCATTGCGCCGGAAGCAGGAAGCGGCGAATCGTACGCGCATGAGGGGGAAGAGTTCATCTATGTGCTGCGCGGAGAATTGCTGATTTGCGTCGACGGCGAAGAGTACCGGCTGAAATCAGGAGACAGCTTCTATTTCGAGAGCGCGACGCCGCACCACTGGAAAAATCCCGGGCGAAAAGAAACATTGCTGCTGTGGGTAAATACACCGCCCACATTCTAAATTCCTGAGCCCGCCTTTCGCGCGCAATTTGCGCGAGATGCAATTGAGAGTTGGAGGAAACATGTCCAGGCAACGCGTGGCAAGTCTGTTGCCCCTGTTAGTGGCTGTATTGTTGACTGGTTCCTGCACAAAGAAGACGCCCACCTTGAACCTGCTCGTGTGGGAAGGCTACGCCGATCCTTCGTTTGTGAAAGCGTTTGAAGACGAGAATCACTGCAAAATCTCGGCCTCCTACATGGGATCGAGCGACGAATTGATGGCCAAACTGCGCGGAGGTAGCGCCGGAACTTACGACGTGATTTCGCCATCCAGCGACGTGGCCACCTCGATCGCCACCTCCGGACTGGCCGCTCCCCTCGACCTCACCAAGCTTCCCAGTTACGGCCAGCTTTCGACGCAGCTCACTTCCCTGCCCCTGGTGCGAGCGAATGGACAAGTCTATGGCGTGCCCTTCATGTGGGGTCCCGATCCCATCATCTATGACACTACTGTTTTTCAACAGCCTCCGGACTCCTGGAACGTCTTTTGGGATCCCAAGTACAAAGGAAAAGTTTCGGTGTGGGACGATCTCTCGACCGTCTACATGGCCGCTCAGGTGCTCGGATATGACAAGCCCGATCCTTCGCATCTCTACAACCTGACCGACGAACAACTGGACGCCGTGAAGAAGAAACTCCTCGAACTGAAGCCAAACGTCCGCAAGATGTGGGCCACCGGCGGAGAATTAACCAATCTATTCCAAAGTCACGAGGTCGTGATTGCGATGGGCTGGCCGCTGAATACGGCAGATTTGAAGAAGGCAGGCTTCCCTGCCGGAGAAACCATTCCTAAGGAAAATACGACGGGCTGGATCGACCACCTGATGATCACCGCGGGAAGTGAGAATAAGGAACTGGCGCAGAAGTTCCTTGAGTACATGATCGAAGCCAAGACGCAAAAGCTGGTCACCGACAAGACGCACTACGTTCCTGCGAATCCACAAGCGGCGCAATTCATGACGGCGGACGAGGCGAAGACTTTGCATCTCGATGATGTCGAGAGTTACCAGAAGCGCATTTACTTCTGGCAAAACGTGCCCCGCCGCGCCAAATACACCGAAATTTGGAACGATGTGAAGGCAGCGCAATAAAGACACCCGTGAGCGCGACATCAGCCCAAAAGCCAACGCTGCTAAGCATCCGCAACATTGCCAAGACATTCGGCCGCAATGTTGTGTTGCGTGACGTGTCGCTGCAGATCGCGGAAGGCGAATTCCTCACCATCCTAGGAGAGAGTGGCTCGGGAAAGACCACGCTGCTCCGTATCATCGCCGGATTTGAAACCGCTACTTCCGGCGAGGTGTGGATGGGCACAGAGCGGCTCGACCAGCAACCTCCCTACCGGCGACGCGTGAATACAGTCTTTCAGAATTACGCGCTCTTCCCTCACCTGACTGTCGAACAGAACGTCGCATATGGCTTGCGAGTGGCCAGACGGCCTGACGCGGAAATCGAGCAGCGAGTCACCGAGGCACTGGAAAAAGTAAAGATGACGGCGCACGCCAGGAAGAAGCCGTCGAAGATCAGCGGCGGACAGCAGCAGCGGGTCGCATTAGCACGCGCGCTCGTCAATCGCCCGAACTTGCTGCTGCTGGATGAACCACTTTCCGCGCTCGACGCGAACCTGCGCCGCCAGATGCAGGTGGAGTTGAAGTCTCTACAACGCGAAGTCGGCATCGCTTTTGTGTTTGTCACTCATGATCAGGAAGAAGCCATGGTCATGTCAGACCGGATTGCGCTGCTCCGATCGGGCGAACTCGAGCAAGTGGCTTCGCCCCGTGAAATCTATAGCCGCCCTGCCACCGCCTATGTCGCCCAGTTCATCGGACACACCAACCTGCTTCGCGGAGAGGTCCGTGACGGTGTAGCGCGTTGCGGATCCCTGTCATGGCGAACCTCGGCCGCGGACGGTCCAGCCCTGTTTTCGCTGCGCCCCGAACACCTTCGGCCGAGCAGTGTAGCCTCAAACGGCACAGTCCGAGTCACAGGAAAAGTTCTGCAACAAGCCTTCCACGGAGCGACCTCACTGGTTCGCGTCGAATGCGCCGAGGGATTGGTCCTCGTAATGCGGACCTCCAGCGGCGCACTGGCGGCGCAGGAAGTTGAGCTCGAGTTCTCCCCCGATGACGCCATACCCGTGCGCGAATCTCCGGAGCGAGCCTGATGTTCTCGCGCGCCTACAAGACCGCTGTGACCGTGCCGCCGCTGGCCTGGGTGGCGGTCTTCCTGCTCTTTCCCTATGCGCTCATGTTCTGTTACAGCTTCTGGTCGGTCACTCCAGCGCAGACAATCGTGCATTCATGGAATTTCAACAACTATAAAGAGTTGCTGCAGAAGTCGGTTTATTGGCAAACCCTGTTGCGCTCCATGTGGATCGCCGCGCGCGTGATGCTCTTCTCTCTGCTCCTGGGATATCCACTGGCCTACTTCCTTTCTTTTTACGCGGGCAAGCGCAAAGACCTCCTCTATCAAATGGTCATCATTCCTCTATGGGTCAGCTATCTGGTGCGTGCCTATGCATGGAAGACGATTCTCGGCTCCGACGGGGTGCTCAATACACTGTTGCAATACGTACATCTGACGAGCCATCCCCTCGACTTCCTGCTGTACAGCCCATTCGCGGTGGCTCTGACCCTCACCCACATCTACACTCCATTCACGATTCTGCCGATCTACGCTTCACTGGAGCACATTTCCCGCAATCTCGTCGAAGCCTCGCATGATCTGGGAGCAACGCCCGCACAGACATTCTGGAAAGTGATCTTCCCTCTTTCCATTCCCGGCGTTGTGGCCGGAGCGACATTCGCCTTCCTGTTAAGCCTCGGCGATTTCCTCGCGCCCCTGTTGTTGGGCGGGCCAAGCGGAATCATGATCTCCAATATCGTGGTCAGCCTGTTCGGTGCCGCCTATAACTGGCCGCTTGGCGCCGCGATTTCGCTGGGCATGCTCGTAATCGTTGTCAGCCTGCTGTTCTTCTCCGAGCGCCTGGAAAAGAAATGGAGTTTCTCATGAGCGACAGGAAGAAAATTCCGAGTGCGCCATCCTTGTCGCGTTCTGTGCGACAGGGTGGGGTTTTTGACTTTCGCCTTTGACTTTCGATGATTCTCGCAGACTCTCAACAACGTCGTACTGCTCCGCGCGCGAACTGGCTCCGCCTGCATGCGTCCGCGGTATTCGCTTTCTTGTATCTGCCGATCGCGGTCCTCATCCTGTATTCGTTCAACGGCCAAGGCGTGGGCGGATTCCCGCCGCATCACCTGACGCTCGACTGGTACCGCATTCTCTTCGCCGACGGAGCCATCTGGGACGCGGTGCTCAACAGCCTGCAGGTCGCATTGGCAGCGATGATAATCTCGCTTGCGCTAGGGATCCCCGCCGCCCTTGCGCTCGACCGCGTGCAATTTCCCGGCAAAGCCCTGTTCCGCCGCCTCGTGCTTCTGCCCTTGATCCTGCCCGGAATCATCACCGGTCTTTCGTTGCTGATGCTTTTCAACCTCACCAGCGTCAAGCTCAGCCTGCTTACCATTGCATTGGGCCACGGAACCGCGCTCATCTCCGTCGCAGCCACGGAAGTCTTCGCCGGTCTGCAGAAGTTGGACCGCGCCCAGGAAGAGGCATCTCTCGATCTAGGCGCGAATTACTGGCAGACGTTCTGGCGAGTAACGGTACCGAATTTGAAGCTGCCAATCATCGGTGCCGCGCTATTGATCTTCACCCTCTCGATGGACGAGATCGCCGTCAGCTTTTTCCTGATCGGCCGCGACAACACTCTGCCGCTGGAAATCTGGGGACGCCTCCGCCGCGGCATCACGCCCGAGATCAATGCCGTCTCCACCATCATTTTTGTATTCTCCCTGCTGACGATCGTCTTCTGGTACCGGCTGCGCCTGCGCAGCCAAGGCACGCCAGACGTCGGCATGGAGTTGCTCGACCCCTCGGACGGAACTTCAACCCAAGCTACGAAGCCTTAAAACTCGCCTGCGCTCCTCTTACAACGTTGTCTAACTGGTTTTGAGAGTGGCAGTTTTCTAACCTCCATCCAAAACCAGAGTTTTGAAAGGACGCAGCGTTTTAGCCGCGCCGTCCGGAGCCAGAGTTTTGAAAGGGTGCGGCTTTAGCCGCACCGCAAAGGTTTTAGTGGAAGAGCGGCGCTTTAGCGCCGCGTAAGATCCAATACCGACCAGGGCTTTAACCCCTGAGGGAGACACCAGCGCTGATCAACTGCTGGTGCTGGTCATCCGTGCGCTCTGCTTTCCCGAAACGACACGCCGCAACGAAAAATCCGCAATGCACGCTAGAAATTCCTATTGAGGAGGAGCAGAGTCATAAAACTAAGGAATTTTCACAGGCGCCGTGCACAAGTCTCCAGCGAAGACCGGAAATGTCTGGCTAATTGTCCTGCTGATCACAATAACCTTCTTCCACGCTGCCACTCTCCGCCAAGGTCACATCTGGGCCGACGATTTCGCCATGTACATACATCACGCGCGAAATATCGTCGAAGGCCGCCGCTATGCCCAGACCGGATATCTCTTCACTCCAACGGCTCCAGTCAGCCCTCGCATGTATCCTCCGGTTTTTCCCCTACTCCTGGCCCCAGTAGTTCGGTTCTCCGGCCTGAATCTGATCCCGATGAAACTTGAGCAGGTACTCTTTTTCGTGCTTGCCTTGGCGGTTATCTGCCTCTACTGGCAACGCGATCTCGGCCGCGAATATACCATCGCGCTGGCAACCATCCTCGGCTTCAGTCCACACTTCTGGGCAGCCAAAGACAATGTGCTCTCCGACTTGCCCTTCTTACTCTTCTTCTATGTAGCCGCCGTTCTCGTGCAACGCGCGCCGCGGGATGGTCCTACTCAGTGGCCCTGGGCGATTCTGATCGGCATCGCTCTCTATCTCGCGATCGGCACGCGCACCGCTGGTATCGCGCTGCTTGCCGGACTGGTGCTCTACGATTTGCTGAAATACCGCACGATCACGCGAATCACGGTTGTCGCACTCTCCACGTGCGCGGCCCTGCTGTTACTGCAAAGCCGTTTCATTGGTTCAGAGTTCGGCGGCTATACCGGGACATTCCACGCCACCCTAGGCACGGTCGGAGCGCATCTCATCGCTTATCCGCGAGCACTAGCCGGTTTCTGGGTCGCTTCGACCCAGACGGCATTCTCATTCTTCCTACTCGGAGTCGTTTCACTTCTTAGTCTGGCGGGACTTTTTTATCACTACAAACGAGGATTGACGATCGTCGAGGCCTTCCTGGTGCCCTATGCCGCGATGGCAATTCTGTGGCCCTACTCCCCCGGTATTCGCCTTGTATTTCCCGTCATCCCCTGGATCGTGTTCCTTGCCTTAAGCGGTCTCCGCGGCCTGACGGAGAAATTCGCCCCGCGCCACGTGTCAACCGCCGTCTGCGCCTTTTTGCTGCTAATCTCCGTTCCCTTCGTCACCGCCTATCGCCACACAGATTTCGGCTTAATCCGCCAGAGTACCGGCCTGCCCGAGTTCAACCAACTCTGTCAGGCGGTTCGGGAACGGACCACGTCGCAGGACGTCTTGATCTACTTTCGCGCCCGGGCCCTGGCGCTCTACACGTCTCGCACCGCGTCGGCTTACAACTATCAAGGCACGGATGATGAAGAGTTGTGGCAGTACGCGCGCAACGTCCACGCCACATACCTGATCACGACCAACGCCTTCGACGAGGATCACGGTTTCCTCGCTCGCTATGCGGAAACGCATACCTCGGCTCTCAAACTGGCATATCAGAATGCCAACTTCAAGCTGTACCGGATTGTCGGCGATGCCGCTCCGCTGACAGCAGAACAATCCCACTGACCCGATTGATCAACGCGTTGTAGCGACCGTCCGATTCACCAGTCACCGGAACCGGGTTTCTCCGCGCCCTCTGCGGCTGTTCTTTGCGTCCTCCGCGGTTAAGAATTTCTTGACTGCACAGATCGCAAGAACGAAGCATGCCACTCTACATTCTGCGAGACTCGATAGGCTTCTCCCGCTCGCACAAAAATAGCTCCTATTTCCCCGTCTCCTCCGGCACCAGCCCGCGGAACTTCAGCATCGGTTCGATGCTCGGTTCTCCTCCCGCCCATCCCGAGTACATTTTCCCGAGTTCCTCAGTGTTGCCGCGAGAAAGGATCATCTGCCGAAAACGGTCTCCGTTGGCACGCGTCAGTCCGCCGTGCCCCTCAAACCACTGGAACGCAGTGTGATCGAGCATTTCACTCCACAGGTAGGCGTAGTATCCCGCCGCATACTCGTCTTGCCAGATATGCGCAAAGTAGCTGGAGCGATAACGCGGAGGCACCGTGCTCAGAAAAAGATTCTTGTTTTTCAATGCCTGCACCTCAAAATCGTCGACCTTCTCCAGCGGAGCGTCGGCGGGCAGCGTATGCCATTGCATATCGAGTTCGGCCGCTGCCACCACTTCTGTCAATGCATATCCCCCGTTGAACTTCGACGCTTTCTTCACTTTAGCCACTAACTCCGCCGGCATCGCCGCGCCAGTCTGGTAGTGCTTCGCGTAGTGACTGAACACCGAGGGATAGGTGGCCCAGTTCTCATTGAATTGCGATGGGAATTCGACGAAATCGCGCGCGACTTGCGATCCCGACAGTGCCGGATACATGGTATTGGCAAACATCCCATGGAGCGCGTGCCCGAACTCGTGGAACATGGTGGTCACATCGCGAAAACCAATCAACGCAGGCTGGCCGGGAGCGGGTTTCGTGAAGTTGGCCACGTTGTAAACGACCGGCAACGTGCCCAGCAGCTTGGACTGATTCACAAAAACATCCATCCACGCCCCACCGTTTTTGTTGTCGCGCTTGAAATAATCGCAGTACCACAGCGCGATCTGCTTGCCATCGCCGTCGAATACATCAAAGACGCGAACGTCGGGATGGTAGACGGGAATATCGTGCCGCTCTTTGAATGAAATTCCGTAAAGTTGATTGGCGGCATAAAACACGCCGTTTTCCAGCACATTGTTGAGTTCAAAATAAGGCTTGATCTGGTCCTCATCCAAATCGTACTTGGCCTTGCGAACCTGCTGCGCATAGAAGTCCCAATCCCACGGCTGCAATTGAAAACCGCCCTTTTGCGTGTCAATGAGCGCTTGAATATCTTTGCCCTCTGCAACCGCCTTCGCCGTGGCTCCCGGCACCAGTGCGTCCATGAATTTCACCGCGGCTTCTGGCGTCTTCGCCATCTGGTCCTGCAACTTCCAGGCACCGTAACTCGGGAACCCGAGCAACTTCGCCTTTTGCGCGCGGAGCTGTGCCATGCGCGCGATTGTCTCTCGCGTATCATTCGCACCTCCCCGCTCTGCGCGATTCCACGAATTCTCAAAAATTGCCTGCCGTGTCCCACGTTGAATCAGCGATGCAAGATCGGGCTGCTGCGTGGTGTTCTGCAGCGGGATGACATAGCCGTCGACCTTACGGTCCTTCGCCGCCTGCGCCGCTCCTTTCAAGCGTGCATCGCTCAGGCCAGCCAATTCGCTCATGTCCTTTGTGACATAGGCCGCAGCCTTGGTCGCGGCCAGCAACTTATTGCTGAAAGCAGCCGAGAGCGTTGATTCCTCTTCATTCAGCTTCTTCAGCTCAGCCTTATCCGCCTCGGAAAGGTTCGCCCCGGCATGGATAAACTCCTCGTAGTAGTACTCGACCAACCGCAGTGACTCGGGATCCAGCTTCAACGTTTCGCGCTGCTGGTAGATCGTCTCGATGCGCTGAAAGAGCTTGGAATCCAGAAGAATGGCATCTTTATGCGCGGCGAGTTTGGGAGCCTCGATCTCCTGCAGCTTTTCCAATTCCGGACTCAGGTTAGCCCCGGTCACCGCGGTTAACACGAGGTTCACACGATTGAAAAGCTGTCCCGTTTGTTCCAATGCGACGAGCGTGTTCTCAAAAGTTGGCGGCTGGGGATTCTCCACGATGGCGCGCACTTCCTCGCGCTGCTGCGCCATACCGGCTTCAATCGCAGGCTGGTAGTCGCTGTCCTTAATCTTGTCAAAGGGCGGAGCTTGCAGTGGTAAGGAACTGGGGGCATAGAACGGATTACTCGGTCCAAACTGCGTGCCAGACGGCACAGCGGCATTCGATTGCACCTGCGGAAAAGCAGCGGCGATTAGAATTCCGGTTGATGGGTATCTGCTTCACTCACCCAACCCCTACAGATTGTGGTTTCGGGTTGGTTTTAACTCCAGGGTGAAGGATCCGAGCCAGGGGAACAGGCTCGACTACCAACGCTTGCTGCACGAGGCGGAAGAAGAGCTTGCCGCGGCTGGTTGATCTCCGCCGGTTAAATCGGAACGTAAACTCGTCCAGGTAGTAATCGAGATGCTTATGAC
>JAIQFH010000065.1 GCA_020073385.1 Terriglobia bacterium
CCTGTCGCTGGTGATGCGGCAGTGGCTGGGAAAAGGCACGCCTCGCGGCTGGCAGGGATTCTCGGCCGACGCACCACTGACTGGGCTGCAATTTTGGATTGCGATCCTGGGTGCCATTCAGGAAAGCACATCGCTACCGACGCCCAGATCCCCAGACTGTCCTGCGGTTCGCCACTGTGATTCAACCCGCGGCGCAGTGACAAAAACTACTTCCGCCACGGACTGCTAGTGGATCAACTGTTCAATTCCAGCGAAAAAAGGCTCGCACGAGCGCTTCTCATACTGGCTCGCTTCGGAAAGGATGACGCGCCCGAGACCGTGGTTCCGCTGGTGAGCCAGGAGACGCTGGCGGAGATGGTTGGTACCACCCGCTCCCGGGTGAACTTCTTCATGAACAAATTCAGACGACTCGGTTTTATTGACTACAACGGTGGATTGAAAGTACACAGTTCACTCCTTGGTGTAATCCTGCATGAGTAGCCAGGTCGTGCGGCCCTACCTACAAGCACCGTTTTGCATTCAGCCCACTTCATGGGGATGTATTTGCAGGGTGTTCAATTCTGAACAGACAAACCTTCTTGCCTTACCTACCTTAAGTTTATCGTCGGGGTTCCGACGCTGTTTTCAACTAACTGCTCATAGGTCGTGGGGTTGGTTATGCCCCGCGGAGTATCCACCTCTAACAACGAGCTAAGTCAGCCTGAACTATCCAGAGGAGACGCCGCCATGGAATCCCCCATCATCCTGTGCATCGACGACCAGCAAACAGTCTTGGAGCTCCGCAAAGCGACTCTGGAATCTCACGGCTACTGCGTTCAGGTCGCGTCGAGCAGCTACGCCGCAATGAAGATCCTGGAAGGAGTGTCTATGACTGCGGTGCTGCTGGAGTACAAACTGGAAGGCATAGACGCCGAAGCGGTGGCCTGGCACATCAAGCAACGGTTTCCCAACCTGCCGATCATCCTGCTTTCAGCCTATTCCGAGGTGCCGGAGCGGCTCCTGTGGCTGGTGGATGAATACGTGATGAAAAGCGAGATGCCGGAACGGCTGCTCGGGATTATGAAAAAGGCGACGCACTCGGACAGTGCGGCGCTGTCTGGCGAACGGCAACGGCATGGGGGTGCTGCTGCTTAAAGCGTCAACCCTCTTGCGGGTACGGAGTCTATTCAGGCTTCATCTTTCTGCCCAACCAACCGGTACATCTGGAGAATTTCCTTTCCGGCCGCGGGTAGTTTCTTGACTAGCGGCCCGCTGAAAAACTCACTCTGATCCTCGAAAGCGTCCCTCAGCGGCTAAAGCCGGGTTGATTTTGTGACACTTGGCGGGACGGCTCAAAGAGGTTGCGGAAAAACTCCGATCGTCGCGATAGCCGACCACTAGGGCTGAAGCCCATTGCAAATTCTGCGCGCTTTACGCGGCGCTAAAGCGCCGCTCTTCCACGTTACCACCGGCATTCAGGAGTTCTTCCGCAGCGGCTCAAAGCCGTGCCCTTTTAAATCACTCTCGCGATGGCTTCTTCAGCAGCCTGCTAAGTCTAGCTGGAAGAGGGAAGGGATCCTTCGACTGCGGTTGTTCTTTGCGCTTGTCGCGCAAAGAACGATCCTCGCTCAGGATGACATGCCCCGTTATTTTTATTGACTGCTGGCGCGGCGGAGGATCTGGACCTCCAACGGGCGAAGACTTACCCGAATCACGTGGAGCGGGCCGGTTCCGATTGAGCCGTTAACCTCGTGTACCGTCGGTGCTCCTTGCGGGATCACGCGGACGGGTTGCGGAGCCTGCGGTCCCACCTGATTGCTGTATAGGACGTCAAAAGCATCCCCTTCCGCACTCAGCATGATCTCTACGATGACATCGAGTTGTTGCGCCTGTGTGGGATTTGTATTCGCTGCGACGACGACCTCCTGATCGTTGAGAATGCGTGAGAAGGCGACGACTCCTTGAGGGAATCCGGAGACTCCGAAGGTGACGCCATCGCCCGAGAGCGGACGAAAATAGAAGCGACCGTAGCGTAACGCTGATTGTTGTGCGCGGACCGTCGCGATCTGGTGAATATGCTGGTAGAAGTCGCTCTGCTCGTCAAAGCCCGGGCCTCCCCAAAGCGCCTCGCGCACGGCGGCATCGCTGCCGGCGCCATGCAGTCCCTGCTCGGTACCGTAGTAAAGACATGGGATTCCCGGGAGGGAGTACAGGCAGGCGAGTCCCAGAGTTACTTGACCGTCAAACTTTGTGGGGTTCGACGGATCGACGTAGCGTATGCGTTCCTTGACGTCGTGATTGTCGAGGAACGTGACGAAGTAGCGGGTGGCGTCGCCGTGGGAACTGAGAACGTTGGCCTCGACGTTTTTGCGGTTCTGATACATGCCGACGACCGCAGTGGGCGCGGCGAATCCTTTCACGACCGGCTTGAGAGTGTTGAACAACGGGTAGTCGAGCGCGGCGTCGACGCCGACCAGATCGCTCTGGTCACTCGTGTTTCGTCCGATGAACCGGGCGATATCCTGCTCGGCATTGGAGTCGAAGACCTCTCCGAAGGTGAAGAAATTCCTCTTGCCGATGCTCAAGGCAAATTCACGCATGGAGTTCCCGAAGAGGCGGGGGAGGTCGCCCTTCAAATAGCGGATGGTATCGATGCGGAAGCCATCGATGTCGAAGCGGGCGATCACGTACTGGTAGGAGCGAATCAGGAAACGCTGTGCATCGGGATCGGCCGTCACCAGTTGCTTGAGGACGCTGAAGTCTCCGACGGTGTCGTCGCCATTGCCATCCGGAGTGCCTTGCCGCCGGAAGAACTTGTTTTGCTGCAGCTCCGAAGGCCACACGACTGCGTCCAGGGATGGGTCGGGAATGGCGGCGACGTCGGGGAAGTCTGGCCGGGCGGCGCCCGTGTGATCGCGCCACTGAATCGGCTGGGGTGAAGCGTGAAAGCCGGACTGCGCTCCCTGGTTGCTAACGCAGAACTGGCCTGCGGGATCGCATTGGTAGGCAAATGCGTTGCCCGTGTGGTTCAGGACAATGTCGAAGATGACGAGCAAATCTTGCTGGTGGGCTGCATCGACGAGGGCACGGAGTTCATTGTCAGCGGCGGCGGGATTGTCGGCGAAGCGAGGCTCGGCGGCGATGAAGTTGTGGATGCCGTAGCCGTGGTATGTGTTGGGATCAAACTCGAAATTCTTGAGCGGAGGACTGAGCCAGATGGCGCCCGCGCCGAGATTTTTGATGTAAGCAAGCTGCTGCTGTACACCAGAGAACTTTCCGCCCTGGAATCCGGAGAAGTTCGGATCGTCGAAGGGCTGGGGAGGCGGGCCGTTGGGGTTATTGAAGCGATCGAGCATCAGGAAATAGATCCAGCGGTCGCGCCAGTCTTCGGGCGAAGGGAAAGCAGCAGCGGCGGTGTTGGGTGGATTTACAGCCTGGTCGAGAATCGCCTGGAAATCAGGAGCGAACAGCGAGGTCGGCACGACGCACCTCCGGCAGGAACTATCGATTAGGGGGGAAGTTGGAAGGGGCCCGTCGGGATACTAACTCGTTCTGAGCAAAAGGCACGGGCTATTGCGGGATGTTCGGAAATTGGAACAGGGAGTGCGTCGAAAATAGTGATCGTTAATATCGCGCCTCGATCCGAGTGGCCCGTGGTATCCGGCAAGGGCTTTCACCACAGAGGACACAGAGGATCACAGGGGAATCGGGCGACTCATGAAAGTCGATTTGTTTGACGCACGACACTCGTGAAATTGGGATGGCTTGGAAAACGGGTCGAGCTTCGCACGACGGACAGCCGAGGCGGCTGTCGCTACGCGAATCAGTCGCCGCTGGCGTGGTTCTGCGTGGGGACCAGCACCAGGCGTGGGCGAGCCGGAGCCGGTTCGGGGTGCGCCGGATGGCGGAACGTGCCCAGGATTCCGAACACTGCAATGTAAGCGGCGAGGACGCCGAGGCTGACGGAAGCGATTACGGTGAAGCAGAGGATAACGGGCATCAAGAGGGAAATCACGGTGTCAAATCCTTGTGGTTCTGTCTGCTGAAGCTGGCCACTTCGTATTGGTAGAGTCTCAACAGCGTTGTGGGTCGGCAGTCGTTGACTGTTAGCAGGGGATAGTCGGCTAACAACTAACGACCAGCGACCGTCTTCACTCTAACCGCGTTGACGCTCCGCGCTGTTGACGACTAAGATACGGAGTAGAGCTGTGCATTCCTACTTTCGGACAATTCTGGTTACCTGTCGACATTACGGAAGGGACATCACCCTGGGCGAATGATGGCCATTACCAAGATTTCTGTCCGGGGGGCCCGGCAGCACAATCTGAAAAACATCAGCGTTGAGATCCCGCGGAACACGCTTACGGTGGTGACCGGGCTGAGCGGGTCGGGGAAGTCGTCGCTCGCGTTTGACACGATTTATGCCGAGGGCCAGCGCCGGTATGTGGAGACCTTGTCGGCGTACGCGCGGCAGTTTCTGGACCAGATGGAACGGCCGGATGTTGATGCAATTGATGGACTTAGCCCGTCCATCTCGATTGAGCAGAAGACCACCAGCCGGAGCCCGCGGTCGACCGTCGGGACGATCACTGAAATCTACGATTATCTTCGCCTGCTGTTCGCTTCCATCGGGGTGCCGCACTGCCCCAAGTGCGGGCGGGCGATCAGCCGGCAGTCGGCAGACCAGATCGTCCAGAGGGTCATGGCGCTGACGCCGGAAGACCGGGTCATGGTCATGGCTCCGATTGTCCGCGGCCGCAAGGGCGAGTTCAAGAAGGAGATGGAAACGCTTGTCAAGCACGGATACACGCGGGCGCGCATTGACGGCGAACTGGTCAATCTGGACGACGATGTTGCCATCGACCTCGACAAGCGGAAGAACCACACGATTGAAGTCGTGATCGACCGGCTGCTGGTGAAGCCGGGGATTGAGCATCGGCTCGAGATGTCGATCGGCCTTGCCATGAAGTTGGCTGGCGGGCTGGTGCAGGTTGCGGTCGTGGGCGGCGAGGAGCAGCTTTACTCGGAGAAACTGGCTTGCCCGGATTGCGGCATTAACGTTCCGCAACTGGAACCCCGGTCGTTCTCGTTTAACAGCATGTATGGGGCTTGTCCGGAATGTCATGGGCTGGGCAGCAAGTACGATTTCGATCCGGCGAAAGTGATCAACGACTGGTCGAAGCCGTTGCTGGATGGAGGCCTTGGCCCGGGATCTGCGTCGCAGAATCTGATTCACCAGTTACAGGTTGTGGCGTCGGCGTACGGCATCGATCTCAGCACACCCTTTGAAAAGCTGCCGGAGAAAATCCAGGACTTCCTGCTCAATGGTGAGCAAGGGCGTGGCGGCAAGACTGGCTTCCACGGAATCTTTGGGTATCTCAAGCAGAATCTGGAGGAGTCGACTTCGGAAGGGTATCGCGACTGGCTGATGGATCACATGTCGGCGACGGAGTGTCCGGCATGTCATGGGAAGCGGCTGCGACCGGAAAGCCTGGCGGTGAAGGTGAATGGGATGTCCATCGCCGACTTTACGGCGATGCCGGTGGCGCGTTCGTTGCAGACCGCGCAGGGCATCAAACTGGCGGGACGCGAGGCGGCAATTGCTGGGCGCGTCATGCACGAAGTGGTGGAGCGCCTGCAATTCTTGAACGCGGTGGGGCTCGACTACATCTCTCTGGACCGGTCGGCCGCGACATTGTCGGGTGGCGAAGGGCAGCGGATTCGGCTGGCGACACAGATTGGATCAAAGCTGCGCGGAGTTCTGTACGTGCTGGATGAGCCGTCGATTGGGCTGCATCATCGTGACAATGGACGACTGCTGAATGCGCTGGAGAATCTGCGCGACTTGGGCAACACCGTGCTGGTCGTCGAGCACGATGAGGAAACGATCAGGCGGGCCGACTACGTGGTTGATCTCGGTCCGGGGGCGGGGCGGCATGGCGGCGCGCTGGTGGCGCATGGGACGCCGGAAGAGATCATGCGCGAGCCGAACTCGCTCACTGGAGCGTATATCTCGGGCAGGACGCAGATCGAGATGCGTCCGGAGCGGCGGCAGAAGAATGGTGCGGCGCTCACCATTCTTGGAGCGAAAGAAAACAATCTCAAGAATCTGGATGTGACATTCCCCTTGGGCGTCATGACGGTGGTCACTGGTGTTTCGGGCTCGGGTAAATCGACGCTGGTCAATGACATTCTGTATCGCGCTCTGGCGCGGCAACTTTACCGGTCGCGCGAGAAGGCGGGCGAGCATAAGGCGATCTCGGGTGCGGAGAATATCGACAAGGTTATAAGGATCGATCAATCGCCGATTGGGCGGACGCCGCGGTCGAATCCGGCGACGTATACCGGAGTTTTCACAGCGATTCGCGATCTTTATGCGATGCTGCCCGAGTCGCGGGAGCGCGGTTACAAAGCTGGACGATTTTCTTTCAACGTTTCGGGCGGACGCTGCGAAGCTTGCCAGGGCGAGGGGCAGCGGCGTATCGAGATGAATTTCCTGCCCGATGTCTACGTGTTGTGTGAAGTGTGCGGCGGGCGGCGCTACAACTCGGAAACGCTGGCCGTGAAATATAACGGGTACTCGATCGCTGATTTGCTGGAAATGCCGGTATCGGATGCGCTGCCGATTCTCGAAAACATTCCGCAGGTGAAGCCGAAGCTGCAGACGCTGGTCGACGTAGGGCTGGGGTACATTCATCTGGGGCAGTCGGCCGTGACGCTTTCTGGCGGAGAGGCGCAGCGCATCAAGCTGGCGCGCGAGCTGAGCAAACGGCAGACGGGAAAGACGCTTTACCTGCTCGACGAACCGACCACAGGGCTGCACTTCGATGATGTTAAGAAGCTTCTGGACGTGCTGCATCGTCTAACGGACTTGGGCAACTCGATCATTATTATCGAGCACAATCTGGATGTAATTCGGAACGCCGACTGGATCATCGACCTAGGGCCGGAGGGCGGTGAGGAGGGCGGCCGCTTGGTGGCGCAGGGCACACCGGAGCAGGTGGCGCGGGTGAAGAAGTCGTATACGGGGCAGGCACTCGCGGCTTACTTTGGAAGGGCAGTTCCCAGTTCTCAGTTGTCAGTTCCCAGTTGAAGGATCCTGATTGGCTTCTCCCGACAATTCGCAATTTGAACTGCAGTCGCCGTTAGGCGGAGAGCCGCCGCAGACTGCATCGAGCAGTCCCGGTCTGCCTCCTCCCTCGCCGGCTCCGCCCGCAGATCCTTCGTTGGCCATCCAGCCAATGCCAGATACAAAGGAGAATCCCGCTTGGAATGGGTGGGACGTGCTGGTGGTCGTGGGCTTGGCGCTGGTGACGGCCCTGGTGTCTCAGTTCGCGATCCTGCTGGCCGCTCATTATCTTTTGTATCCGCACGCCAAGTTAGAAGATCTGGTGCTCCATCCGATTCTGTTGCTGATCTCGCAGTTCGTGATTGATGGTGCGGTTGTAGCCTATCTAGTCCTATTGGTAGAGGGAAAGTATCACCAACCCTTCTGGCGGGCGATCCGCTGGAATTGGCCGAAATCGATGTGGGTAATGCTGGCGCTAGGGGGGGCAACCTACTTAGTGCTAGCCGTGCTGGGCAGTCTTTTGCCCATGCCAAAGAGCACACCGTTCGACAATCTATTTCAAAACCGCCGGGATGCGTTTCTCCTGGCAATCATTGCAACTACGCTGGGACCCTTGATGGAAGAATTGTTTTTCCGCGGATTCTTTTATCCGGTGGTGGCGAAACGCTGGGGCGCGGGTTGGGGGATCTTTCTCTCGGCGCTGCCGTTTGCTCTGATGCACATGCAGCAGTATGGATATGCGTGGGGAATTCTTCTGGTGATTTTCGGAGTGGGAGTGGTGTGTGGGATCGTGCGGGCGGTCACCGGATCGGTGGCGGCTAGTTTCCTGGTCCACGCAGGGTACAACGGTGCCCAGATGCTCATTGCGATCTTTCTCACGCGCGGCTTTACGCGTATGCCAAAGGGTCTGTTGGAGTATTTCTCGGGCTGAGTGTGCCGAGGTGGGAAGATTGATGCCCGAGTTTCTGTCGGACAGCTGAAAAACTCGCCTGGATCCCCGAAGGCATCCCTCAGCGGGTAAAGAGGTTGCGAAGAGACTCCGATCGCCGCGATAGGCGAACACTGGGGCTGAAGCCCATAGTTGATTCTGCGCGCTTTTCGCGGCGCTAAAGCGCCGCTCTTCCACGGTACTACCGTCATTCAGGAGTTTTTCCGCAATGCTAAAGCCGCAATGATTTTGCGGCACTTATGGCGCGGCTTGAAGTTTGTGTGTGAGAACTTTCAGGTGTCCCTTCGGGACGCGCTCGCTGTTCCACTTTACCCGGCGCTGAAAGCGCCGGGCTATTCTCAGACGCTGCTCTGGGGCACAAATCCTGCCCGCATGTCCCACCGCGCGAATTGAAATGCGGTTCTCACTCTGGAAGCCCATTGTTGATTCTGCGCGCTTTGCGCGGCGCTAAAGCGCCGCTCTTCCACACGTTACTACTACCGTCATTCAGGCGTTTTTCCGCAATGCTAAAGCCGCAATGGATTTTGCGGCACTTATGCGCGCGGCTTGAAGTTTGTGTGTGAGAACTTTCAGGCGTCCCTTCGGGACGCGCTCAGTGTTCCACTTTACCCGGCGCTGAAAGCGCCGGGCTATTCTCAGACGCTGCTCTGGGGCGCAAATCCTGCCCGCTTGTCCCACAGCGCGGATTGACAATGCGGTTCTCACGCACACACTAGACGCCGCGCCCTTTCAAAACGAATCCACACCCGTATTTTTCCGCAAGCTGCTATTGGAAAGACGCCAACCTGTGGTCACTCGCCTACTCGAATAGAGTTTTCGAGTATAGTAAGCGGAACCCTCCGCGTGGGGCGGAGAACCGATCGTTGGTCCGTTCACGAAACGACATGCAGTCTGATCCGAAAATTTTGGCTGAAACACTACTGTCCGCTTCGATCCTGGAAGCAATCCCTGATGCGGTCGTGGCCGTAAACCAGCAGGGCGTCATCATTCAAGTCAATTCACAGACCGAAGCGCTATTCGGCTATACGCGCGACGAGTTAATCGGCCAGAGCGTCGAGATGCTGGTGCCGGAGCGGCAGCGTCCGCAACACCATCTGCATCGCGATAGTTTCTATTCGCGGCCGAAGATCCGAAGAATGGGATCAGGTCTGGATCTTTATGGCAGACGGCGGGACGGATCGGAATTTCCGGTGGAGATCAGCCTCAGCCCGGTCGCTACGGGCAACGGGCCCATGGTTCTGAGCGTCATCCGGGATATCAGTGATCGAAAGCGGATCGAGGAGGAATTGCGGCGGGCGAGCGACGAACTGGAGCGGAGGAAGTCCCGCGAACTGCGCGATTCCCAGAACCGGCTGGCGCTGATTGTGGATTCCTCACAGGATGCGATTATCGGCAAGAATCTCGACGGCATCATTACGCAGTGGAATAAAGGTGCGGAACAGGTTTACGGCTACACAGCTGCGGAGATTATCGGCAGAAATATTTCGGCACTGTGCCCGCCCGACCGGCCCGATGAGATTCCCGGGATTCTTGAAAAGATCCGTCGCGGCCAGCAGGTCGAATACTTCGAGTCGGTGCGAATTACCAAAGACGGCCGGCGATTGAATATGTCGATCTCGGTTTCTCCTATTTACGACGCGGACGGAGGCGTGGTTGGGGCGTCGGCGATCGGGCGCAATATCACCGCGCAGAAAAAGATTGAAGATCAGCTGCGCCAGTCGCAGAAGATGGAGGCCGTGGGACGCTTGGCGGGCGGCGTGGCGCACGATTTCAACAATCTGCTCGGGATCGTTACTGCTTGCACGGAATTATTGCGCAGACGCGTGGATATCGAAAGCCTGGAGTACATAGACAATATCCGCGAGGCCGCGAACCGGGGAGCATCGCTGACCCGTCAGTTGCTGGCTTTCAGCCGGCGCCAGCCGATGCAAACAGAGATTCTGGACCTGAACGACCGGCTGAGGGAAGTCAGCAAACTGCTAAAGCCGCTGATGGGCGACGACGTGGAGATTGTGCTTCCATCGCGCTTGACGCCGGCTATTGTTGAGTCAGATCCGGGACAACTCGATCAGATCGTGCTCAATCTTGCCGTGAACTCACGCGATGCCATGCCGCGCGGGGGCAAGCTCATCATTGAAACCGGAGTGTACGACCTCGACGAAGCCTTTGGGCGCGAGCATTCGATGACTCCCGGGCGTTATGTCATGCTGGCGGTCAGTGACAACGGCACCGGCATGGATGAGGCCACACGATCCCGCATCTTTGAGCCGTTCTTTACCACCAAAGAAAGTGGAAAAGGCAGTGGACTGGGACTGGCGACTGTTTACGGCATCGTCAAGCAATGCGGCGGGCACATATGGGTCTACAGCGAGCTTTCCCATGGCACCACCTTCAAAATTTATTTGCCGAGCGCAGAACACAAATTGGGATTAGGCACCGAGGCGCAGGCCGAAGCCTTGCCAGTCAGGCGTGAGGGAGTGACCCTTTTATTGGCGGAAGACGATGCCATCATGCGCAAGCTGACCCGCAAAATGCTCGAAGAGCACGGCTTCAAAGTGCTCGAAGCGGTCGATGGTGAGGCCGCACTGGATGTGATTTCCCGGAATTCCACGCGTATTGACCTGATCCTGACCGACGTCGTCATGAAAGGGATGAACGGACCGGAACTGGTGCTGCGGCTGATGGACTCGCATCCGGAGATGAAGGTCGTATATATGTCCGGTTACACGGGCGAACTTGTTGCGCACCAGGGACTGCAGAGCGGCATTCGTCTTCTGGAGAAGCCATTCACACGTGCGGCGCTGTTGATGACGATTGACGCAGCATTGGGTGACGCGGGCTGATTGTTTCGCTTCCTGGTGGACTGTCGCGCAGGAAGCGTTCGTGGTGAAAACGCGGCGGTCGCAATTTCAACAAACTCAACCACAGTAAAGGTTTTTCTCTGCGCTCTCTGCGGACGTTCTCGGCGACCTAAGCCTTTGTTTTTCCCGCCAGTCTGTCCAAAATCCCAAAACGCAGAGGCCGCCGAGAACCCCCGCCGAGTGCGCGTAGAAAAACCTATTTGACCACACGGTTCACCTCTACCAATAGACCAACCGCTGGAACCCACTAACGAAATCTGTGCGACAGGGCACTCGTTGTCGGCTCTGCGTTTGTCATTGCGTCTCGACGCTGCGTTTGCGATACTCTCAGCGCTATGAAAGGCAATCCAAAAGTTATCGCTGAACTGAATAAGGCATTGCAGGAAGAGCTCACCGCGATCAACCAGTATTTTCTGCATGCGGAAATGTGCGAGAACTGGGGATATCACAAGCTCTCCGAATTCATCAAAAAACAATCCATCGGCGAGATGAAACACGCCGAAGTGCTGATCGAGCGGATCCTATTTCTGGATGGCAGCCCGTCGATGATGCCGCTGGAATTGAAAGTCGGCGGCACGGTCAAAGTAATGATCGAGAGCGATCTGGCCTTGGAGATCGGAGCTGTGAAGCAGTACAACGATGCGGTTGTCATCGCTACTAAGGAAGGCGACAACGGGTCACGAGATCTGTTCGTCCAGTTGCTCAAAGACGAAGAAGAACACGTGGACTTTCTCGAAGCCCAGATGCACATGATTAAAGAGCTTGGCTACGAGCGCTACCTGACGATGCAGATGGGCGACGACGAAGAGTAGTAACGATTCTGCAACCGGTGAAACCGTTATTTAATGGTCACGGTCAGCACCTGTGCGCCGCTGACCACGTAATCCAGCGAGGGTGTCGCCGTTTCGTCGACGTTCGATTCGCCGCTAACGATCATTTCCTGATTGCCGCGCATGCCGTCCATTACGTTCATGACTGAGAGCGGCAGCGTGGGCATGACCTTGTCGGCCACGCGTGCCTCCGGATCAGCTTCGAGCAGCGAGACGTAGAGACGGTTGTTGGCGTGTTCTTTGTTCAAAAGGGCGATGGTCGAAGCCAGGTCCAGCTTGCGGCCGAATGCCGGGTTGGTGCGGTTCACGCGATCCAACGTTTCTCCGTCGCTCACGAGAATGCGCAGATTCCCCTTGCTGGCTGAGGTTGGAATCTTTACTGGAATCTGGCGGACGACGCGTTCGCCGCGATAGGGAGCCAGCACGGTTTCCACGATAATCTGATCTCCCGGCCGCGCTTCGGTGACGTCGGTGCGGGCGCTCTCCAAACGCGCCCAGCGGCGTTCACGGACGAGATCAAAATCAAGCTTTACGCTGTTCACTGCGGGAGCGTTGTAGGGGTTGTCGTAGATGCGTCCGAAACGCTCTCCCAGCGATAAGGCGGCCGCCATGGCAGCGGGCTGGCCGTTTTCCCCCGGCGTGAACATATTCCGCAACCCAACTTCCGGAAAGCCTTTCACGTTGATGCTGGCGTTCAACCGGTAAGTAATTTCTTCGCCGTATTCATTCACGCCATGCAGGGCGTTAAACACCGTGGCCATGATCGCTACAGGGCTGAGACGCGGGTTGTTGAGTACTTCGTAATGAAATTCTTTCGTGTTGCCGCCGCCGTGAATGGTCAGCGTAACCGGAATCATTTCCGGTTGCTTGCCAAGGACGCCGAGAATCCCCGTGTGGCGGTCCTGCACAAAAACTCCGGCGCGTTCGGTCGTGTTAACGATCTTGAAGGCGTTCAGCGGCGAGGGCAGCGTTGCCAGCACCTGCGCTTTATTCATCGGCAGATCGACGGAGCCGAATTGCAGCAGCGGATGTCCGCAGGCCAGCAGGCGCTGGGGGTCGATGTAAGTGACCGTGCAGGTGGCGGCGATATCCATGTCGCCACGCACAAGCACCGCGCTGACGGCGGAGCCGGCCTCGAGTGGCTCAGGCTGCT
Source organism: Terriglobia bacterium (assembly GCA_020073385.1). Taxonomy (GTDB): domain Bacteria; phylum Acidobacteriota; class Terriglobia; order Terriglobales; family Acidobacteriaceae; genus Sulfotelmatobacter. Next base: position 12,842 of record JAIQFH010000065.1, read on the forward strand.
TCTCTTCACTGACGGAACCGACGCCCATGACCGGCACAATTCCGGCAGCGGCGAATTGCGGAGCGAATTGCCGGACCGCTTCTTCCGAGAATCCGCTGAATACCAGCGGAGTTTCGATCGGCTTCAGGTAGTTGGCGAGATTCTGCATGGAGCCCGAGAAGGAAGTTGCGTCCCCCGGCGCGCCAGTCTTTCCCGCAGTGGTCACTACTGGTTTTACGGCAGACGCTTCTTCCGCCGGAGATTTGTCGAGCGCATTGATCTCGAGCATGTCCGCGATGGGGGTGACGCCGGCGATCGGCTCTTTCGAGAATTCGCCGATGCGGAATGCGAGGGCGCCTGCCAGCTTGCCATCAATGTAAACCGGGCTGCCGCTCATGCCGGCGACCACACCGGTGTACTCCACCTTCGGTCCGTGCAAGCGGATCAGGATGATGTTGCCCCTGGGGCCGTTCACGTTGCGCAGAACTCCCAGGACCTCGAAGTCCATCGGCTCGGGCTTCACGCCCTGAAAAACCGTGTAAGCCACACCTTGCATTCCGGCGTGGATCTGATCCACGGGAATGGTCGGTTGAGCGGTTTGAGCGGTCAGGATTGTGGGTAGGGACAGGCCAAGCGCGAACAGCGTGAAAAGAAACTTCCTCATGTAAAGCCCCGACGAGGACCCGTGAAGGGGGCCCTGATAAGCTTAGATCCAGACCAACTGCGACACGTTGCACCGACTAGGGGACTGTCTGGGACCGGGCAAAAACATCCCAATTGCGAATCCGTGCGTCTATACTAGCATAGGGGCGTTGGTGGGTTCACCATGTTTAATTATCGTAAATCGAAGATTTCTGAGTGGTTTAACACCTTTGGGTCGTGGGCTTTAGTTGGCTGCCTAGCCTTGACGATTGGGAGCGTCCCAGCGCTGTCGCAGGATCAGTCACCCGCGGCACAGACGCCTTCTCAGGCACCGGATAACGGCAAGCCCAAACAGGATGTTCCTGCCGAAGCCGGGGGGCCGACTGACAACATGGGGCCCTACGCGATCCCCAAGAAGAAGGCGGAAGAAGCGCCTCCGCCCCCACCCCCGGTGACCCCTAAGAAGGTCGAAGACCTGCCTGACTACTCGCTCAAGGTGAACGTTCCACTGGTGAACGTTGACGTATTGGTAACCACCAAGGACGGCGGCCAGTTCATCCCCGGGTTGAAGAAAGAGAATTTCCGGGTCATGGAAGATGGGGTTCAGCAGCAGATCAAGAATTTTACCGTCTCGCAGGCACCGATTACGGCCGTGCTGCTGGTGGAGTTCGCGTCAACGAACTACATCTTTATGACGCAGGCGCTGCAGGCTTCTTATGCGTTTGCGAATACCCTGAAGAAGGATGATTGGGTCGCGGTAGCCTATTACGACATGAACCCGCACATCCTGGTGGACTTTACACAGGACAAAAAGGCGGTCTATGGAGCGCTGAATCAATTACGCATTCCGGGGTTTGCGGAGACCAACCTGTTCGATGCCCTCTACGACACTCTCGACCGGCTGGACCGGGTGGAAGGCAAGAAGTACGTCGTGCTGGTGACGACCGGTATCGACACGTTCAGCAAACTCACGCTCGACAAGATCATGAAGAAGATCAAGGACACGAAGGATGTGACGATCTTCCCCATCAGCGTGGGATTCATCGTGCGCGAGTGGTGTGATGTCCACCCAGGCTATTGTCGTAACGCGCATGGCATGGGCATTCCGGTCGGACACATGGATTATCTGCAAGGCGATAACGAAATGCGGACCTTTGCGGCGATGACCGGAGGGCGTGCCTACTTCCCGCGCTTTGAAGGCGAGCTGCCGGAATTGTTCGGCGACATCTCGAACGACATCCGCAACCAGTACACGATTTCGTATTCGCCAACGAATACGAAGCTGGACGGAACCTACCGCAAGCTGAAGGTTGAGGTGATCGCTCCCGATGGTGGACAGTTGAAGGTCAAGGACCAGAAGGGGAAAGATCACAAGCTCGACGTCGTCGCGCGTGAAGGGTATACGGCGAAACACACGGTGGAGTAAGGTCTGGGCAGGTTCTAAGCGAGGCTATTCTTCGCCAACGCAGTAGCCTGAGTCGTGGCCTCAGTGTACGTGGAATAGACGATCGAGCAGAAAGAATACCGCGGCCCCGACGAACACCAGCAATGCCATCTTCATCGCCGGTTCCTTGTTGACCTCAGGCACTAGATCCGATGCCGCGACATAGATCGTGACGCCCGCCGAGAGCGGCAGCCCGGCTCCGACGTGGTGGCGGAAGATGGCCATCGTCAAAACTCCAGCCAGGGTTGATCCTCCCAGAACGATCGATGCGCCCCAGGCTGTGCCACGGCTGCGGCCGCTGGCCAGCATGACTGAACTCACGGTAAAGCCCTCGGGGATTTTGTGCAGGAAAATGGCGAGGAAAATCAGCCAGCCGAGCCAATTCGAGACCAGAAACCCAGACGCGATCGCGATGCCGTCGAAGAACGTATGAATGATAAGTCCCAGCAGGACCGAGTAGCTTTTGTGCGAGTGAACGAACTCGTCGTGATGGGTCTCCTCGCCGAAGTGGAAATGCGGAGTTACGGTGTGCTCGAAAAAGTGAATGATGAGATAGCCCACCAGCACAAGCAGGGCAGCAGGCCTTCCACGCATTTCGATGCTCTGCGGAACCATCTCGACCAGCGCGGTGGCAAGCATGAATCCTGCGCCAAGTGCGACGAAATAGCGTAGATAACGCCGCTCCCAATGCCGCTGCACAATGATCGCTCCGCCAAAAACGTTGGCGGCAGCGGCGGTGAGACCTAGCATAATGCTGGTGAGGATCGGATCCATTCGCAGGCAGCGCGATGATATCAGTCAATGGATCAATTCACCACGGAGACATGGAGGCACGGAGAAGATATTGAAGTCGAATTCCTCCGTGTCACTGTGCCTCTGTGGTGATGAGAATTATCCGCTATGCCGAATATGCATGACGTCGCCGTCCTGCACGATGTAATCTTTGCCCTCAAGGCGCAGCGTACCTTTGGATCGGGCGTTGGCTTCTGAGCCGGCTTCCAGAAGCTGGTCCCAGCGAATCGTTTCGGCGCGGATGAAGTGTTTTTCCAGGTCGGAGTGGATGGCCCCTGCTGCCTCCTGCGCCCGGGTGTGGGCGGGAATCTGCCAGGCGCGGCACTCGTCTTCGCCGGCGGTGAAGAAAGAGATCAGGCCCAGCAGTTGGTATGTGGTGCGGATCAGGCGAACAAGTCCGCTTTCCTTCAGTTCATAGCTCGAAAGAAATTCAGCAGCGTCCGCATCGCTCATTTCCGAGAGCTCGGCTTCGACCTTGCCACAGATAGCCGTCGCGCCCGCATTCGGGCGTGCCGCAATTTCAGTCAGTTTGTATTTGCCGACGGCTTCTTCGAGTTGTTTTCCCAGATCGCTTGATTCGCCGATGTTGAGCACATACAGAATCGGCTTCTCACTGAGGAACATGAATCCGCGGAGGCGCTTTTTATCCTCGGGAGTCATTTGCATTTCACGGAGAGGTTTTTCCGACCCGAGATGGGCGTTGGCACGCTTCAGCAGTTCAAATTCCTTCTCCAGATCGGGAGTCTTCATCTTCTTCAGGTCTTTTTCCAGCCGTTCGAGCCTCTTCTCGATCTGGCCGAGATCGCTGACCATGAGGTCGAACTCAACGTTCTTGATGTCGCGCAAGGGATCGATCTCGCCGACGTGAGGAATGGCCGGATCTTCAAAGACCCGGACGACGTGAGCCAGCGCGTCGACCTGGCGAAGGTGGCCGATGTAGGCGGTCTCCTTCAGTGCGTCCTGACCGATCGCGCCCACGTCAACGTATTCGACGGAGGTGTGCGTGAGCTTCTTCGGGTTGTAGAGCGCGGCCAGGCGATCAAGGCGGTCGTCAGGAACCTTGGCGACTCCGATATGGGCTTCGCGCGGATTGGCGTGGGCTTGAGCAGAGAGATGGGCCTTGGTGAGAATTTGAAACAGAGATGTCTTGCCTACCTGGGGCAGGCCGATGATTCCGGTTTTCATAAGAAAGCTTCTAGCTATTAGCTCCTAGCTTACGATTGTTCTCTGTAGGAACGGGAATTCTGAGACGAGCCGTACGGGCCGGCCAGCTTTGAGCAACCTTTCAGAATAAACCAAATCAGCCGGAGAGCGGGCGAAACCAGTCAGGTATGGCGCTGCTCGGCATCTTCTCGCAACAAATCCTTCCCCGGCGGAACATGGCAACGCTGGCCGGCTCGCTATGTGATCCAAATCACATATAGGTGTGACACGCGGAACGGAGGCGCACTGCCGCGCGACATAAGCTCGCGACAAGATGTAGTTCCACCGAGCTGTTCAGCCGGGGAATTTGTGAAATTCAACGTTTTGGAGGTGCATGCATGTTCGCCAATCCCCCGGCCAACTGGTATCACTGCAACCAGTACAGCGCTCAAACGGCCTGCGAGCACTGTGGAGGCATCTTGCGGCACAAGAAGTGGTGTATTACGTGCGACGCTGTGGTTCAGTACGCGTATAGCGTGGTGCTGGAGCCGGAGAACTTGACGTTCTGCGATCGCCTCATTCTCCACGCTCTCGGGGTTTCGTGGGGAAAGACCTGCTGCGCGGGTTCCTGCGGACAAACAGACAAAGCTTAGCGTGCGGCGGCCACCGCCGCTGCGGTGGGAGTAGCAATCTTCACAGAATCAGGCTGGGTCCGGACGGCTTTGCCGCTCGTCAGGTCTAGCCGGTTCATTGTGACTGTAACCTGCTGATGATCAACCTGGAGCAGCAGGTAGTGATAGTTCACTTCCTTGCTTTGAAAGGGATCGTCTGCGGCTCGCTGGATCGGGTACGCGTGCGCCGCACCGCCTCCGGAGACAAAATATGTGATACCGCCATGCTCGTGGCGCTCGTAGTTGTGGACGTGCCCGCTGAACACCACCATGCGGAAATGTGCGTGAGACTGCCGCTCCTCCAGCATTTTTGCTAATGCGTGTTCCGGGACGCGAGCCGAGTGTCCACCACCGAATTTCTTTTCGTCGGAGGAACTGGTGTAAGGCGGATGGTGGAACACGAGAAAGACGAAGTCTACTTCTGAAGGCACATGATCGAGTTTGTCGGCCAGCCACTGACCCTGAGGTCCGGCGAGTTCGTCCTGGGAACTGTCGAGCACCAAGATGAGAGTATTTGCGGCACGCACCGAGTAATAGCGGCTGTTATTCAGCTCGGGGAAGCGCTGGAAGTAGTTGCCCAGAGCCACTTTTGGATCTCCATGCAAATCGTGATTGCCCAGCGCAGGATAGATTCTGATCTTTTTCTCGCGCAAAACGCTGGTTTCGCTGTCCCACACCTTCCAGTCATTTTCGTCGTAACCGTTGTAGACGATATCTCCAGTGAAGCAGAGGAATGCGGGATTCGCTTCGGCTATCGCGTTCACCAGGGCCACCCGCATCAGCGGATTAGCGGCTTCGGTGTCTTTCGGATCGTGAAAGCGCGTGTCACCGTAGGCAACAAAGCGGAACGGCGTCTTTATATCCAGATGCAGATCAACGGCGGCAGCTGTCTGGGCGGTCGACCTCTTCGTACAGCAGGGGAGAAGGACCAGGGTCGTGGTCGCCACAAGGGCGAACACGACGAATGGCAGAGTCTTACGCCTCACGCTCATAGGAAGGCCTTTTCCAGACGGACCCTATTGTCCCACGACCAGCACTTCGAACTGGCTATTCTCCGCCCGTGGAGAGGAAACAATTTAGAACTTCACACGCAGCATGAACTGAATCTGCCGCGGCAAACCGATGCCAGTGATCTTGGTCTTAAAGCCGTTGGCCGTCGTCGTGACGGTGTACTTCCCGACTGCCAGCCCAGGAAAACGGTAATACCCCTTTTGAATTCGTCGGCTGATCTTCGCTGAGGCCAGTGTCGACCGCGAGCACTTTGACTGCGGCGGCGATGATCACGCTCCCTGAGGCATCAGTGACGGTGCCTTCGAGCACGGCTCGATCCACTTGCGCAGACGCTGCAGGCGCTCCAACGAATAGGAACGGAATGGCGACCAGAAGTGCGAGTGAGAGTTGGGCGACAAGGGAGTCGTTTCCGAGTGGGCGAGAATCCATGGCGTAAGCTCCTTCCGGCACAAGAGACGCCGAATCGAGAGGAGTTCTCAAAATGATGAGGCGGTGCCGTTCGAGATTTGCATCTCCGCTACATTTCAGACTGGGGTTTGCTATGAAGAGGGATCCTAGAGCCGGAGTTGTGACGTGGGCGTGAACGTCAAGTTAATATTTCTTCAGATTGGGAAGCGCCACTCCTGGCCCCCAACTACACTATGGGGAGAAAAATCTGATCGCTTCTTCGATCGGACGTAAGCGAATGCGATGAAGCTGCTGATTGTGGAAGACGAAGTGCGCATGGCTGATCTTCTTCGGAAAGGATTGACCGAGGAAGGCCATATGGTGACGTGCGCCTCCGATGGGGCGGAAGGGCTTGCGTTGGGCAGGGATTACGAATTTGACGTGATCATCGTGGATGTCATGATGCCGAAACTCAGTGGATATGATCTGGCCAAGCGCTTACGGTCGGAGCGAGTTCGGACTCCGATCTTGATGCTGACCGCAAAGGATTCGGTGCCTGACATTATCCGCGGCCTGGATTTGGGCGCCGATGACTACATGACCAAACCTTTTTCCTTTGCCGAACTCGTGGCGCGGCTTCGCGCAGTGAAACGGCGGGCAGTAGCGGCGCACGATCCACAGTTGAGGATTGCGGACTTGGTCCTGAATCCCGCCAGCAGGGAAGTGTTTCGCGGGGAGGAGCATGTCTCGCTAACGCGCACCGAATACAGTCTCCTGGAGCGGCTGATGTATCGTTCGGGCAAGGTCGTGTCGCGGCGTTCGCTCATCGAGGCGGTCTGGGGTTTCGAACGGGAAATTGAGGGGAACACGCTTGACGCATTCATGCATCTGCTGCGCAACAAAGTGGATCTGCCGGGCCGGCCAAAATTGATACACACGGTGCGGGGGGTTGGTTACATGATTCGTTCGGATGAGCAGGCATGAGAAGACTCTCTATTGGAATGCGTCTCATGCTTTGGTATGTGGCCGTCTTTGCCTTGGGAGAGTTGGTCTTTGGCGCAAGCATGTTCCTTATCCTGCGACACAATCTCTACGACCTGGTCGATGACGGCTTGGAGAGCCAAATCGAAGACCTAAAGAACTTTCTCGTGGCCCAGCAAAAGGATGCAACGCCTGCAAAGCTCCGGGAAGAGATGGCCGCGATATACGACCATGAACACGCGGGAGATTTTCTCGAAGTCCACGACCAGAGCGGCGAGCTGATTTACCGTTCCAGCTTCCTGCAGACGCACGAGCTGACTTTCTCGCAGCCCGATCAGGTGAACCGTCCTCTGCTGAGAACCCGGCGCATTAACGGAGAACATTTCCGCTTCGCTTTCGAGAAGCTCAACGTTGACGGACGCGTCTACACCCTCGAAATGGGTGCTCCGGCCGATGATGCTTTCGAGACTCTTCAGCTGTTCCGTTCTTACTTGCTAATTTTTGCTCTCCTGTTGCTCCTGGTGTCCGCAGGAGTCGGTTATTGGATGAGCCGCAGAGCACTGGCTCCCGTAGATGCGCTGGTGCGGACGGCGCGGGATATCAGCGGAACCAATCTCAATCGCCGGCTGCAAACGCTCAACACCGGAGATGAACTGCAGCGGCTGACGGACACGCTGAATGAAATGCTCGAGAGGATCGAATCAGCATTTCAGAAAATTACCCAGTTCACTGCCGACGCCTCGCACGAGTTGAGAACACCCGTCTCTCTCATTCGGACGGAAGCGGAAGTGGCGCTGCGGCGGTCACGCACAGAGTCCGAGTACAAGGAGTCTCTCCTCCAGATTCTGCAGGAAGCCGAACGTACTACGCTGCTGATCGAGCAATTACTGGAATTGGCTCGCGCTGACTCCGGCCGTGGATCGCTAGTTATGCAGTCGGTGGATCTGCCAGAGATTTTGCGCAGCGTTGTCAGCAGTTGGCAGCAGGTTGCCGCCGCGCGCAATCTCCAGTTTTCGACCGACATATACAAACTGGATGTCTCGGTGATGGGCGAGCCGACTCTTCTCCGGCGGCTCGCAGACATCCTTCTCGACAATGCCTTCAAATACACTCCCTCCCCGGGTTCGGTGCGCCTGGCGCTCGAAGTGAGAGAAGAAACGGCAGTGATTACAGTGCGAGATTCTGGAATGGGTATCGCCCAAGAAGAGCAGGAGAAGATCTTCGAGCGCTTCTACCGTGTCGACAAGGCTCGCAGCCGCGGAGAAGGAGGGGTTGGACTTGGCCTGGCGATAGCGGAGTGGATCGTGTTGCAGCATCGAGGTGCAATCTCGGTCGAAAGCCAGCCCGGAGAGGGCGCCACTTTTCGCGTAGAGCTTCCATTGATCGTTGTCGATGTGCAGAGTCCGTTGCTGTCGCAGTGAAATTATCAAGCAGCCGGAACAATCTGGGGACATCAAGCTCTGGTATTCAAATCCGCGTCAGCTGCCGTACAATGGTGATGCCTTTCTCCTCGGCCGGGATGGCGGAACTGGCAGACGCAGCGGACTCAAAATCTGTTTTCAGGCACTTGCAGGAAAACGCACCGTGACGCACCGGACCGCAACGTCCCTTCAGCCAACTGCGTTGCAGCCCCCTCCACCTGCACGAACCCGCATCACGATGCTCGATTTACCCGCCTAGACTGACACCAAAACTGACACCGGAGCGCTCAGAAATCTGGCGATGCTGCGCTTCGTTGTTTGCCGTTGAAAGAGCCGTTGTTGGGCGACGACAGCTGACCGTCTTTGAATTGGGGCACCCCATAGATCAGGGGTGACCGGGCGGTCGTCTATAGGGTCACGGCCTGCTCTTTGGCCCCGAACCGTTCCGGCAGTTACTCGAATGCGCCCGCGCCTCCGCCGTCACCCGGTGGCTGCTGCGACGGATGAAAGCGGCTTCGGGTGCGTTCGCACCCACGGGAGAGCCGCCTAGTTTTTAGGGTGATCGGCGGGGTTCATGCCGCAGAACTGCCGATAGATTCGGTCGATTCTGAGGCACTCCGCCACTTCTCTGAGCACCCGCTCTTTTGCTTCGGGCGATAACCTCTCGTAAAACCTCGTGCCAGTCAGCAAGCACAATCGGTAGTGGGAAAGCCTCTGCCATTCATCCATCATCATCGGGTCGGGTGTATCTCCTTTCTCAGAAGTGCTTCATCGTTCTGCCCCGGAACGCTGCCAAAGGGTTCGGCTGAACAAATGCCGATTCAGAAGAGAGGAATCTGCTCCCCAGTATCCATTGCACGGCTCTGTTCTCTGAGCCTCTCTCGGACCGAGTCCACGTAGTCCGGTGCCGAGAGTTTGTCGCCCCACAGCCAATCTTCGCTTCGCGATGTCGGTACTAGGTCTTTAAGGCGATGGCCGTATTTTGCTTTCAAGATTTCGGCGACTTCGGCGAAACGCTTGTATTCCTCCCAGCGCGCAGGCTCCGAAAAGATGACGGTGTCCCTGTGCTTGATGAGTGTGCGTCGGTCATCAGGATTGCTGTGGTCGTTGTCCCACGCGAGCGTGAAGCTGTCCTCGTTGATTTCTGGGAGTTGCTCTGGCTCCCGCAGCTTCTCCCGCTCGAACTTGTCGAACCCGTCATCAATTCTTTGAACGTATTCCCGAATACCGGGTTTGTCTTGATTCGAGCGAAGTTCCTCCAGAGTCGGGTAACTGACGATGGCCAGCATTGGTGCTTCAAGGGAACTGCAGCGAGGACAGTGACAATCCATCAACTGGTCGAAGTACTCAACTGTCCCCTGTTCAAAAGTGCCTAGCCAGTGGCACTTCGGACACTCAAGGACTTCAGTTTTCCAGAGATCATCGAAATAGTGGTCGAAGTGGCGCGCGCTCATGATTCCTCCTCGTGGGTTGATTTGTGGAACTAGGTTGTGTTCTACGGTAAGGACAGCAGTGGTGGAAGGGGTTGGAATATAAAAAGCCCCCTGAGAGCGAGGGCCTTGGAGCAGATCGTATTTCATGTATCAGTCTAAGCGAAGCGGCAGACTTACGCTGTGATCGGTATCACGCTAGATCGAACTGCTGGTGCGCAGCCGAAGCGGGAGGGGTTTTGAGTGAAGTGGGATTCTCCAACAAAATTGGTTTGGTTTGCGTAACGCCCCATGCGAAGATCGGAGGCAGTTCGAGGCTTCGCGCCAACGCGAGATTGCCAATGAACCGCTGGAATATACCTGATTGGCTTGAGCGAGAGGTTATCCTGCGTGACAAAGCGTGTGTCTATTGTGGCACGGTCTTCGGCGCTGATGGACGAATCGGAAATCGCCCAAGCTGGAAGCACATCATCAACGATGCTCGGATAATCAACCGAGAAAACATCTGCCTATGCTGTCGTTCGTGTAATTCCAGTAAGGGTGTCAAACGGCTTGAAATCTGGATTGAATCGGCCTACTGCAAGCGCCGCAAAATCTCAGAGGACAGAGTCGCGGATGTTGTGAAAAAGGCGTTAGCGAATTTCGCTCCCACCCAGCAACGCGGACCAGCGCGCCGCCGTGGAGGCGCTGGAGCGGGCGCGGGCGCAGCGGGCGGCGCTCGCGTTGTCCCCGTCGGCAGAACCGCAGGCTAGGCAAACCGAACTAGCGCAGTCGGAAAGACCGTCTCGTGAAAGAATGAGCGAAGCACGGAACTGCTATTCTGTGCTGAGAATGCCTAGAAAGTGTCTGTTCTGCCCAAATCCAGCTGATAGCGTGGAGCATGTTTGGTCGGACTGGATTCTTCAAGACCTTAAACCTGCCAAGCCCATACGGATTAGGTTCGGGAAGACTTTCGACAAATGGGTAGACAACCCTGAACTGCGAATGAAATGCGTGTGCCAAGAGTGCAATAGCGGTTGGATGAGCACCATTGAGAGTGAAAACAAGCCGCACATGCTTTCTCTGATGAATGACAACCCGACTCTCCTGCCGCCAACACAACAAAAACTGCTAACACGGTGGGCAATCCTGAAGTCGATGATCCTCGATGGTTCGTCCCCCCAACGGCGCCCGGTACCGTTTTACACCGAGTGTGAGAGAACTGGAATGAAGCCACCGTTACGCGCTCTTCCTATCAACACTTTTACGTGGATCGGGCGTCTTGAGGTTAAGGCATTTCACGCCGGACTGACGAACACCTTCGGAGCGATAAACGGCATCCCTCAAGCATTTCAAGGCTGCGTCGTGACGATCATTGTTGGACATCTCGTCATTCAAGTTCTCACCATGCACTTCATGGCGATGTTCGCCACCAGTCGCCTTCGTCCCGAAGACAAGCCGGAGGAATGGGACGTGGACCTGTCGGAAATTTGGCCTGTCTTTGGCGAGAAGTGTTGGCCTCCGAAAGTCTCGTTTGTGCTGAATGGGACTACGCCCCACCACATCGGCCACCTGATCAACAGGTGGAAAATTGGAGAGGACATCACCAAATAACACACGCAGGACAACATGCAGAAGCCGGGGGTTTTGAGTTGTAATCGCCTGTTTTCGTCAGTCGTGCGGGTGGAGGATAATTGCATAGAGATTCCGCATGAAGCAAACGCTGCTCGGTCTCGTTTTGGTTCTCGTTCTCGTAGCATTTGCAGGCATCGGCATAGCCCACATTTTCAAGCCGGACTGGTTCATCAAGCGCTCGGGCGTTCGCAGGGGTGGTGAAATGCTGAGCGAATACAATCGTGCCGGGTTCCAGATCGCCGGGGCGGTTTTTGCCGCCATAGCAATCTATATGCTGTACTCTCTTTTTCGGCACTAGCTTGATGAGTGTAATCGCCTGTTTTCGACAGTTGATTACGACAGTTGAGAAAAGACGCGTGCTGCGGCACAGAAGTTGCGGCCATTCGGTGTAGCCTTTATTCCGCGACTGTAATCTGGACGCGATTTGAAGAAAGGGTCCCATCTTCTGTGCTCAGAATCGGTAAACCGAAGCTGTTGCTGGGCGGAATCGGGCTATGGTATTGCGCGACAACTTCGTAGCTGCCTTTCTTATCCACGCCGAGGTCGGACAGTCTGGATTTCAGCATCACACCATAAACGTGCCAAGGCAGGAGTTTTATAAAGGCATCCTGAGAAGCCGGAGGAGGCGTTATCGAGTCAGCGACGACCAACTGGGGGATATCCTTCCCCGAGACCGTATCCTTCAACCAGACAGACAAACTGGCTGATTCTCCTCTTGCGAGGTAAGCGTAGATGTACACCGGCTTGCGCGACTTATTCGTTAACAGCACATCCAACGTAATCTGATCACCTGCTTTATAGGCGCTCTTGTCCGTTCTGAGTGAGACTTCCACCGTTTGCGCGAGACACGTTCCGGCGAGGGAGCAAACTGTGATTGCTGTGATTCTGCCCAGCAGGAGTACACGCATCTTTTCACCATCCGTTGATCTACCTTCCGCAACTATAGATCAAAGACACGGCGGACCAGAATAGCTGGCGTAATATCCCATTACACTCACAGTCAAACACTGCTCAGTTCGATCACTCACCAGATGCCGCGACAAACCAGAATGCGAACATTCCCAGCCCACAGATTGGAGCGTGCCAGCGCAACGGACCCGGTCGCCACACGCCACCGATCCCAAACAGGACTCCGGCGAGAGAAAGCAAAACTCCCCACCGAAATATTCTGAGAAGCAATGGATCGTAGTACGGAAAGTGGTGAACTTGAGCTTACGCAACCGACGAAACGGCCACGACGGCTGAAGCTGTTGCAAAAAGGAATCCGGTCAAGGACAAAATCGCCGTGACAGTTCGCTGTTTTGGTTGGTGTGTCCATCTTGTCCAGCCCCAAATCAGCGCAGCAGGCGTCACCAAGTAACCGATGACGACCAGAATTCCAAACATGACTTGACCGGAGATGCTCACAGCGCGAGTGCCTCCGGCCCGTATTGTATGTCCGGCCACAGGTTGTTGGCGAAACATCCCCGTTTCACTCATCGTCCGAACGTGCCGATGTGAATCAAATCGAAAGCAGTCGGAATTTGAGTGTTAACGCCTGCTTACAACAATCACTCTGGCGAGCATCTTACGGCTTACCCGAAAGCCTACTGACAATCCTGCCATCGGGAGCATGAAGAACTACGAGTAGAGATTCTGTGAGGGGGACATCCGTTGAATTGACGGAAAACTCATACTCCCAAAGTTTCGCAGTCGGGGCGAGGTCATGAGACTCTTCCTCACTCAGCACACCGAGTTCGGCTTTCCTCTGGTCAAAGCCGCGTTTCCAGAATGCATCGAATTGCAGCGATTTCATAAACTCGTCATCAAACCTGAAGTCGCATCGGTCACAGGCCAGCGTGATCTTGCCCGCACACGGGGCAAGACCAGCTTCTATCTTCACTATAACTTGCGCTGGAAAGACTTTAACGATCTTGCCGTGTCGCTTGAACGTTCGCCGCTCGCCGCTTTTGTGAGCCTCAAGACCTTTGAAGAAATCCTCCGCGATAGCCCGCGCGCCGAGCATTAGGCACATGTCCTCTGTGGTGTGAATAGAATCGACGCCCAAGGAAAAACCTCGTGCAGCATCTGTCTGGCCCCACAATACGGAGCATCCCATGACGAACAGGAAGAGGAGCAAGGCGGAAGACTGCTTGTAAAGCAGGCAACGCATAGTGATTTCGGCACAAACGACCCCTAATTATGGCAGATGTACCTGAGCGCCATCCTCAATTAGCGAAACATCCCTATTACACTTCTATGAGAAGGTCATAAAAGTCAAGGCCGACGTGGCGGCCCTCCATATTTTTTCCTCCGACATCGACGATGCTGCGTCCGGTGGCGTGGAGATCTGTCAAGGGCGCCGGTTTTAGGCGTTCATCTTGACCCTTGACAGCTCTCCACGCCACTTCAAAATCGAGCGGGGGACGAAGCGCAACGCGGTTCAGTTGGGCTTCGTCCTTAGTTGATGGGTTTGGATTTTGTTTTTTGTCCCGAGGGCATGCCAGTGCGTCCCCACCCACTCGTCTTAGGATTCGGTATCGCAGTCCACAGAACATAAATTGATTCGCGTCTGTCAAATCTTTCCAGAAATCCTGGCCGGCGCCACCCACATTTGCCCTGCTTCTATCCGCACTCTAGATGGGCCACTTCCGGGCCTCGGTGCATGTTGGGGTTCGATTTAAAGCCCAAGTCCATCACCACGGTGACGGACCTGGGTTGTTAGGGGCTGCTATCTCAAAAGCGGTCTTCTTGACCCGAGTGTAATGCGCAGTCTCCCGAACAAGGCGGTGGATGTCATTGCCTGCAAACTTTCTGGCGATCGATTGATGTTCGCGTCTTCAACTCATGGCTCCCTGGACCCGGTTCCCTCCAGTCTGTTTTCCGTCTACGCAGCCTGTTGTACGATCGCCCTCGATGAGGCGTAGCCCAGCGGCTCATAGACCTCGCCACTCACCCAAAGTCGATGCAGCAAAACCGCCAGCTTCCGCGCTACCGCTACCGCGGCTCTCTTCTTCGCGTTCTTTCCACCACGCTCGCACAGCCGCAATCCGTAACGTCGTAGGTCGGTGTCGGGTCCAAACGGTCCCAAAATATAGTGCGCACTCCCCACCAACAGCTTGCGCACCATCGTGTCCCCGGTTTTGCTAATTCCCAATTGCGGCTGGCTCTCCCCGGAGTCCTCCTGCTTCGGCACTAATCCCAAATAGGGCCCCACCTCTCGGCTCTTGGCGAAGTGCTCCGGATTCTCTAAGGTCAACACATAGGCAAGCGCGGTGATCGGGCCCACCCCCTTCACCTGGCGCAATAGCTTCGTGTGCCCGTACTTCTCGCTGCCCAGCTCTTCAATCTTCTGGTCATAGCTTCGAATGCAATCACTCAGTGCACCGGCTAATTGCACCAACGGCAGCAGGGCTTCCCGTACCTTTTCCGGAATCGCATCCTTTACCTTTTGCTCGAAGCTCGGGCTCGAACATTTGGGTAACCGTGTGCCCATACTTTTCACCAGACCCCGCGTAGCGTTAATCAGCTCGGTCCGTGCTGCCACCAACGCCTCCCGCGCTCGCAGCACCACCAAATCCTGCCGCACCTCTCGACTGCGGTGCCTTATCGGGTGCAACGACTGTGGATCCACCCGCCCCAGCCGCGCCAACTTCTTGGCATCGATCCGATCATTCTTGCGCTTACGCCGCTTCGACCCCTCCATCAGCCGCGGGTTGGCCACCACCACCTCGTGTCCCTCACCCGCGATGATTTCCTGCATCCAGGCCGAGTGCGTCCCCACTTCCATCACCACCCGCCCCGGCGGTAAGGCCTGGAAGAACTCCGCGACTTCTGCTTCCCTCGTCTGTAGCTGCCCTTCGCTTAGCGTCTCCCCGTGCAAACCCAAAATGCAGTAGTGGCTCCATTGGTCTCCCAAATCCACTCCCACCGTCAGCCGGTCCAGATTGGGACCCAACTCAGTTCGCGCACCCGCTTCTGCTGGGCTCGCCGACGTCGCCTTCACCCCCAGCTTTCCTCTCAGTTTCTCCACCAGTTCCGCCAGTACTGCCTTGGGTTCTCGCTGCACTGGACGCTGAGCTTTCGCCCGCTTCGCTCTCGGTTCCTTCTTCGTGGGAGAATTGGTATTCTTCTTCAAGGTCGATCTCCTTATCTATTGTGATTGCACCGTCGAGTGCTTTGATCACCGGTAGCTTAGCGCGATCCGTGATCGGGGATCGACCTTCTCATCTCATCTCAAATCCCGGCTTTCAGTACCTCCTTTCACCCTCTAAAAAAGTGACGTAGCCCGTTGTTGAGGGTGACGGGGGTCTCGCCCGATAGACATCCGTAACGGTTATGCAAATGGTTTCGCGTCTGTTCCCAATAGAAGTGGTTTCTCCTCGTCGGTCGGCCACCTGTTATTCCGCAAGTGAAATTCGAGTTCTGCATCACTCTTCGTGCTCATCTCCTGCGTGAAGTCGGAAATGGCGACCGTTTGATGGGCGCGACCCTCCAGCCTGTTAAAAATCTCTTCCAACGCTGGCAGGCGATTCTTGCCGTTCAGTGCCTCCCCCACCAACACGTCCACCAAGTGCTCCTCGATGCTTCGCCCGTCCGGGCCTGCCTCTTGGACCTTCGCCTTGAGCGCATTCAGCAGGCCGCGCACGCGGGGTCTGCCCTTGGGATTCCCTGAACGTCCGGGCAGGAATCCATGCCCCGTAACGCCGCCCAAGCGCTTCTGTTTTGTACCGCTGCTGATGGGGTTCTTCATGTTTTCACCTCCGTCAATGCTTCCGACACCCTCCCTCATCAAGTTCCACGCGCACTCCAACTTGTTCCAGACGTTCGATCAATTCGCGAACATGAGATATGCTGCGATTTGTGCTCGTTGCCACCGCCTCCAACTCCGCCAGCGTTCTGTTGATGAACGAGTATGTGTCGATCACAACCGAGAACCGAGTCAACACCACCGGAGAACGTTTGGGCTTCCATGCGGCAAGACGAATGCCTGCGGGCATGTCGGGTAGTGATTCTCGGGACCTCAGGGCGTTCACGATTTCTTCCCGGTGTGCCCGCAGATCGGGGAGAAGCGTCACGGCAGTGGGTGGCAACTCATAGCAGATGCCCTCTCCGTCAAGGAAGAGGATGCCGCCAGCGGCTTCGACTTCGTGAATGATCTCCTGAGCCTTCACAATCGCCCCTTTAGTACTTCCACTGTGTGTTGTTTGTGCTCCGGCCAGCTTTGAGGGGAAACATGCGTCACAACCCGCGTCAATACTGGCGTATTTGCATTTTGTTGAGCCGTCACACTTACGCTCTGTGACGTCTTCGAGAACGTGGCCTCAGCAGCATCATTGCTGGTTTGTGACGGCTGTGACGGCTCGGGGCAGGGCGCTGAGGCGGTGCCATCACTCGGTCGCAGATAGCGCCTCCAACTGTCCTCAAGAGATTCCCGTGAGTACCCCTTACCCGTCACGGAGTCGATCCGAAGTGCTTTGGGGTATATCTCGAAGGGGGCGAGCAATTTGCTGAGGGCGATAGCCGTCAACGCTTTTCCGCGATTAAACTCAATCCATGGGGATGTTTCGATTGCCACGAGCGCGTCAATCAGATCGCGGGTAAGCAGTCTATCCACACGGCGCTCATCAAAGATGTCGCGGATGTCGGCAAGCAACTTGACCCGAATCGAAAGGTCTTCGGCAGGCGTGCTGCTGAATATCGCCACCAGTGCCCGCCGGGCACGTTCTGGCCATTCTCCACCCGCTGCGTCAGCGATGGCAAGCAATGGTTCAACGCAATCGTGCTGCCGATCCGAAAGGGACGGGGGCAGGTCGGGTCGAGCGTCTGACAGTTCAGCAAGTCGGGGTTCCACCCATGCCACAATTCGTTCCTGAATCGCGTCCGCTTGCGGCTTGACCGAACGCTGGTGAAACCGTTCAACATCGCTCTCGCCCGGAGCCTTGCGCTTCAAACGAATCGGAATGCTCCGATCTGCGACGGTATCCGGCAGGTGGCCGATTCCGGCTAGGGCCTTGGGGCTGAACGTGCTGAAATCCTTCGCTTCTATGTCCGCGCCTTTGCCGACGCAGATAGACACAACCCCGCCGCGCCTATAACCGTTATTGAGAACCCCCCGCAATGCTTCCGCATATTGTGGGTCAGAATTGAAGGCTGCGTCAGTCTCATCGAGAAGGAGCGTGGGGGATTCGCCCTCGATCTTGCGGACCAACACCGCCGCCGTCAGACGGCCCGTCAACCATGGCTTCAACACTAGTAGACTAAGGACTTCCAGCAGTCGGGTTTTGCCGCTTCGCTTTTCTGCTGAGGAGATCGCGACGTAGGGTGTCGCCACGCTCGCATCGAACGCATGGGTATGAACGATCCAAAGAGCGACCACCGTCGCCTGTTCGAGGGTGAGGCTGACGAAACGACGCACGAAGGCAACAGTTTCATCGAGAACAGCACTGCCTTCCGGCGCTATGCGACCGACGACCGTCCCACGGTCTATTGACCGAAGAACAGAGCGCGGCGCGGCCAGTTCTCGCTCGATGTGGCCGATCAGGTCTCTGAGTCCGTCGCCGCGTTTCAGCGCTGATGGAATCGACTCGGAGAGCGAATAGAGGTGTCGCAATGCTGCAGCGTTTCGCACTTCCTTCACGTAGTGCCCAATGCTGGGACGCTCTGGAACTCCTTCAATCAGGCCCGCAATCCCTGCGGCTCCCCCCACATGGTCGAGTTCACCATTCCGATCAAGTTCCTCGATAACAGTCGTAGTGTCTATCGGGCGGTATGTGGCTGCAAGCGCCCGCATTCGTTGGAATATCGTCCGATGCGATGGAACGTGGAAGTCTTCGACCTCCATGGAGACTGTTGCGCCGTATGCGCCGCTCCAAAGCAGAATTGAGCCAAGGATTGTCCGTTCGGTGGAAATCCGGCATACGAGGTTCTCGATTTCAGCGGGAACAGTCTCATCGCGAGAGCGCTTTGACTTCACCTTCGTCATGAGCGGCCACCCATACTCGGATGATCTCCGAGGGCGAACCTCTCAAGGTCCTTACGGTGAATAAGAACGCGGCGACCGATGCGCTTGACTGGCAGAGCGCCGGATTCGATCAGATGCTGCACCGTGCGCAAGCTGACAGCGAGCGCGACTGCCGATTCCTTCTGAGTGAACAGTAACTTGAATTGTTCGGTTGGCGAGTGCTCGGGACGGGAACCAAAAAAACTAGAGAAACCTTCAGCCGCCATCGCTACGCCTCGGGCCTGAAAAGTCTCTAGTCCAAGTGTCTCCAGCCGAAGGCGATCGGTAGCGACTAGACGGCTTATATTTATCGTCTTTCGGTGGCGGTGTCAAGATGCATTTTTGCGCGGCTCGGTGCTGAAGGTTTCGTCTTGAGTCACATTCGCTCGGGGAGTATAAATAACTTAGCGGCTAAGTTTATGGATAAGAAACTAAAGCAATATCTCGCTTCAATCGGCAGCAGGGGCGGGAAGAAGCGCGCCGCGCTGTACGACAAGAAAACACTTAGCAAATGGGCGAAGAAGGGCGGTCGTCCCAAGAAGGAGCAAAAGCCGTGAAAGTACGAGGCGTTTACGAGAAGGTCCCCGGTTCCAATGTCTGGTGGATTCGATATGCAGACGCAAGTGGTCGCATTCGTCGCGAGAAGGTTGGCCCAAAGAGCGCGGCCATTCAGCTATATCAGACGCGGAAGACCGAGGTGCGCGTAAGGAAGAAGCTGCCAGAAAACTTTCGCAGCAAGTCAGTTCTGTTCGCCGAGTTGGCCCATGATGCAATCGAATGGGCCAAGTCACACAAGATCAGCTGGCAGGATGATGAAATCCGGCTAAAGCCGCTGCAAGAATCGTTTGGCTCACTTCCAGCCGACTCAATCACCCCTCAGGACATCGAGCGGTGGTTTGCCGCCGCAGGCGTATCCCGGAACAAGGACAAGAAGCGCAACAAGAAAAAATGGAGACCTGCGACGTTTAACCGCTACAAGGCTTTGATCTCGATGGTCTATCGGCAGGGTATTAAGAATCACAAAGTCACATCCAATCCGGCTCGCGAAATCGAAAGGCGCAAGGAGAACAACATTCGAGTTCGGTATCTGTTGCATCAGGAGGAACTCGCGCTGCGCGACGCGATCTCGGCAAAGTGTCCGGAACATCTGCCAGAATTGGACATCGCGCTGCACACAGGGATGCGGCGAAGTGAGCAATACGATTGTGAATGGGGTTGGCTCAATCTTGATCGGCGCGTTCTTACGGTCCCTCGCAGCAAGAGTGGCGAGCACAGGCACGTATTCCTGAACGACACCGCGATTGCTGCATTCCAACTTCTTTGGCGGTTTTCCGATGGGAAAGGTAAAGTCTTCGCGCACCTGTACCGTAGTGATAAGACGACCGGAGCCAGAGGCTGGTTCAAGCAAGCACTCAGCGATGCTGGCGTGCGCAACTTTCGCTGGCATGATCTTCGGCATACCTTCGCAAGCCGTCTGGTTATGGCCGGGGTTGACATTCGGACGGTGCAAGACTTGATGGGGCACATGGACATTCAAGTAACCCTGCGGTATTCGCACCTTGCGCCTCAGCACGAGTTGGAAGCGGTCCAGCGCCTGTGTAATACTGGAGTGGCTCGGAACGAGCCAACTGACACCAGAACTAGCACCAGAGATTTGGCCGAAGCGGAGCCTATCGTAGCTAGTCGGCAATAAATCACCACACCTCAGTCAGTTGTAGATTTTGGCCGGGATGGCGGAACTGGCAGACGCAGCGGACTCAAAATCCGCCGGTACTTAGTACCTTGGGGGTTCGACTCCCCCTCCCGGCACCAGCATTTACGCGGGTTTTAGCGATTTTACAGGCATGCTGGCCAAGTCGCTCTGATCGGCCCCGCCCACCAACCGCCCACCAATTTGCTCTGCCTGCTGCTGGGCCGCCTGTGCGCGGGCCTGCTGCATGGCTGTGGCGTAGCGCTGCTGATCGGCACGGTCACCAATGCTGTATCGGTGGAACACGCCTATGGTTTTCCAGCCTCCGGCATCCATGATGGTTTTCATATCCGTACCATTGGCACGGGCCGCCTTGGCCATACTGCGCCGCAAGTCGTGCACCAGCAGCCCGCGTCCGTCCCACTGGCCGCTGTATCGCCATGCACGGTGGAAGCGCTTGCACTTGCCGCACGTCGTGGCCGTTGGTTGACGGTGCCCGCACAGCTTGCAGGTCTGCCAGCACAGGTCGGGCAGCACCCGGCAACAGAGCGCCTGCCACGCATCACGCACATCGTGGATGGGAAGCTGCGCCTTGCCCTTGCCGCTGCGCAGCACTACGCGAGTCAGCACGTGGTCATCGGGCTTCTTATCGGACACGCACTCGGTCAGCAGCGCGTGCACCTGCGGCGTCATCATCACTTCGCGACCTTCCTTGTTCTTCGTGGTGCCCACATCCAGCCGTATGGTACGGGCCTTCAGGTCCACCTGACGGCAACGCAACCCGAGCATTTCACCCTCACGCCAGCCGTAGGTAAAGCCCAGCTCCAGCATCGTCCGCAGCCACAGGTCACCAGCAGCGGTGCACAGCGCCTCAAACTGCTCCCACGTGACAAAGCCCTTGCGCACGTTGTTTTCCCTCAGGTGGGGGAACTTGGGTACGCGGGGCAGACGAGGAGGCGTTTCTTCATACGCAAGGTTGAACGCTCCACGCAACGCGCCCAGTTCCCGGTTGATGGTGGCGGCTGCCGCGCCCGTAGCCTTGCGCTGCGCAACATATTGGTTAAGACTTTCGGTAGTCACGGCGCGGGCCGCCATGTGCCCGAATGCGGGGCCGATGTTTTTCCACCGGCCCTGTGGCGGGTAATTAGGATCGTTAGGCTCCAGGTCGGTCGGAATGCCAAGGTCACGCACGGCACGCGGGCGATTGTCATCACGGTAGCGGGCCACCATGGCGTCCCACAACTGACGGACGGTGTAGTGCTGCACCCTTTCTACTGTTTCGCCGCGTCCCACGGCGGCCAGCTTCTGCGTCAACAGGTTCATCGCCTCCTGCCTACTGCTGGTGCCCGTAGCTTCACGCAGGCAGCGCCCGTCTAAGGTGCGATATTGGATGGTCCACTTGCTGCTGTTCTTGTAGCGGAACAACCCGCCCGTGCCGTACTCACGCTTAGGTTTAGCTTTTGCCATGGCGTGCCTCCTGGCTGCGCTTGGCGGCAGCGGCGCGGCTGGCCTTTACGGCCCTTGCTTTCCGCTGGGCGGGCGTCATGCGCTGAGCGGCGCGTTTACCGCCACGGCTGCCCATGCGTCGCATGAACTCCAGTTCTTCTTTCCGGGTCATTGTCATTTTGGTTTTCCTCGTTGTTTATATATTGATGTTCATCAATATTGATGAACATCA
>JAIQFH010000066.1 GCA_020073385.1 Terriglobia bacterium
GCCTTGGATTCTCTCCCTGAGAAATACCGCACCGTACTAATCTTGCGGGATGTACAGCATCTCAGCATTACCGAGACTGCACAGGTGCTCGGCCTGTCAGAAGCGAACGTGAAGACCAGACTATCTCGTGCCCGCCTGCAAATGCGTGACGCGTTAGCGCCTGGCTTCGATGGAGCGTGGAGTCGAGGAAGAAACTACGAGAAAGTTCGGCCCTTCTGATGTGGAGCCCGGCTCCATTCAGTGAGTTGCAAACGGAGTTTGAGAAAGAAGCTTCTCCCGCTGATCGATTTGAAAAGGTAAGACTCTCTTGAGTTTTCAATGAGCTGGCAAACACTCATCCCCGTCCGGCCCGTTCGACTTTGGTCAGCCGATCCCAGCCAATCTAGACGCGCCTCCTGGCTGGAACTTTTCTTTGATTTAATCTTCGTGGCCGCGGTCGCTCAGGTAGGAGTGCCGTTGGGTGTGGACTATACCCTTCATGGTCTGGTGCGTTACGGGCTCATGTTCTTGCTTATCTGGTGGGCATGGTTGGGGCACACCATGTACTCCACCCGCTTCGACGCCGATGACGTCGTGCAGCGTTTACTCACTCTCTTACAGATCTTTGCCGCTGCTGCAATGGCCGCCAACGCAAAATCCGCTTTCGACAGCCGAGATTCTGCTGGTTTCGCGGCTGCATACGCGGTCTTGCGCGCCGTTCTTGTCGTTCAATATCTCCGAGCCCGCCGGCTAACGGGAACGCGCCGACTAACCACGTTGTACGCTGTCGGATTTGGGGCCGCCGCCTTCCTTTGGGTGGTAGCCGCCATCTTTTCCGCTCCCATTCGCTTCTGGCTCTGGGCTGCAGCGCTACTGATTGATTTAGGAACACCTTGGCTTGCAGGTCAGCACACGCACAAATGTCCCCCTGATGCGGAGCATCTTCCGGAACGATTCGGCTTATTCACCATCATTCTACTGGGTGAGTCCGTGGCCTCCGTCATGCACGGCATGGAAAGCCAGGACATGTGGAGTCCGTCAGCCGCAGTCTCGGCTTTCACGGGTCTCAGTTTGGCGTTTGGATATTGGTGGTGGTATTTCGATGGAGCACGCGGCGCTGCTAAGCGTCATGTCACATCAGATCACAAAACACTTCTGTTCCAAATATGGAGCTATGCACACCTTCCGCTCTATCTGTGTGTCGCAGTCGTCGGTGTGGGAGTCGAGCACGTAATCTCTTTGCCACCGGGTGTGCCTCTGCACCGAGAAGACGCTTGGATCCTCACTGGGGCTGCGGCAACTTTAATGACAACGCTCACCATCATTGGATTCACATCCGATGACTCTCAGATGCGGCGCCCAAGTTTGGCGCGGTGGGCGGTCCACTTTGCGTTGTGTTTGGCTGCACTACCGGCCTCGTTGGTGGCTACGGCTCTGCCTCCGTGCATGCTTCTCATATATTTGGGCTTCCTATGTGCAGTGCAGGTGATGCTGCTGACCACTGATACCGTCGAGCAACATCGCGAAGAATCAGAAGAACTCGAACTGCTCGTCGAGCTTCAGAGACAATGAACCACAACACAAGGTCCCCCGATAAAGGCGCAGTCGAGAACCTAGTGCGGGCGGCCTTCCGCGTTTTCTACTTTTAGTATAGTCAACAGATGCGAGACCGCCCCAACTCTGACACCGACAAAGTTGTTGGGCCGCGCGGGATTACTGCCGTAGGCGTCTTCTTGTTCTTCGGTGCAACCATGGCTTCGCTTGCCGGGACGACATTGACTTGGCCCGGCACATTCCTTGATAGGCTGTGGGCTCTCAATCCCGCAACTCATAAACAGCTTGCGACTTTTGCCAAACCAGCGGGGGTTCTGTTTTTGCTACTTGCCGCAACATTGGCGCTCGCGGCGACGGGCTGGTTCAAACAGCGCCTTTGGGGGTGGAGATTGGCCGTGGCTGTTATCGCAACCCAGGTGCTTGGTGATCTGGTCAATTTCTTCAGGGGCGATTATTGGCGAGGCGGGGTTGGCTTCAGCATTGCGAGCGCGCTCTTGTTTTATCTCTTACGTCCAGCGGTGAGAGCGGTCTTTAATGGGACCCCTCTGCCATGACGGCGATCTCTGGTGTGGAATTCCTAATCTGGCTTCTGATCGCCGCGTCGGCCATCGCGGTGTTGGCGAAATACCTACGAATTCCTTACACCGTGGCACTTGTTCTCGGGGGATTACTCCTGGGCCTGCTTCGTTTACCGTTTTTGTCGCCGCTTCAACCGGACCAGCGTCCGCATTGGCTAACCCCCGATGTAATTCTGATTCTGTTTCTGCCTGCCCTTGTCTTTGAAGGAAGCGTCAAGATTCAGGTGCGAGACCTTTTGCGTGACTGGGCGCCGCTTCTAGTTTTAGCAAATGTCGGGGTTCTGCTGGCTACTCTTGTGACGGGTTACCTAGTTCACTGGGCGATTGGCTTACCGATTTTGATTGCACTGATGTTCGGGGCGATCATCTCTGCTACGGATCCTATTTCCGTCCTAGCCATTTTCAAAGACCTCAGAATGAACAAGCGGCTATCGGTCATCATTGAGGGCGAGAGTCTCTTGAATGATGGGACGGCGGTGGTCGTTTTCCAGATTCTCTTCGCTGGCGTGGTTGTCGGCGGACTCGGTGGAGGAAAGGGAATCGGGCAGTTTCTCCTGGCAGTCCTAGGGGGAGCGGCTCTTGGGTTTGGCGTGGGGTACACGGGAAGCAAGATCACGCAAACGATCGACGATCCTCAAATTGAGATCACGCTGACCACCATCATTGCCTACGGCAGTTACCTACTCGCCAATCATCTGCATTTATCGGGTGTCATTGCGACCGCATCGGCGGGGCTGATGATCGGAAATTTTGGCGCTAAGAAAGGCATGAGTGCCCAGACTAGAACTGCGTTGGAATCGTTCTGGGAATACCTCGCCTTTGTGATGAACTCCTTAATATTTTTGCTCATCGGTCTGGAGGTCCACCTCGATGCCCTGGCTCACGCTTGGCGTCCTGTACTCTTCGCAATCGCGGCCGTGCTGATCGGCCGGTCCCTTTCCGTTTATCTTCTGATTCCGGTGAGCAACATGTTTGCCGAGAACATTCCCATTCGTTGGCAGCATGTGATGGTCTGGGGTGGCTTGCGCGGTGCTCTGGCTCTGGCTTTAGCACTCAGCCTCGACAATACCTTCCCCTACCGAGATCGGATACTGGATTTGACCTTTGGAGTCGTCGTCTTTTCCATCCTGCTGCAAGGCCTCACGGTGAAGCCATTGCTTAGGGTCCTGGGCCTTGCCGACGGTCGAGCCTAAACGAATACTAAGTCCCGCCAAGACTCTGGTCGATGCTTCCTGCCCGGAGTGCTGTAGCGACACGTTTGGATCGCGCGGAATCCTCCGATATAATCACAACCACACTTCAATGATTCCTGGACGCATTGGATGCGAACTAGCAGTACTGACCATTCTTTGCGTCCTGATGATCTTCTTCTTTCCCTTGATGCAGGGGCCGTATTCCGTGGTAAACGGACCTACCACTGTCTTTCAGGCGGCGCGAGCCGCGGCTCGGTTGCGGATCGTCATCGTGCAGGGCGCCCTGAACTCCCTGGGGAGCTTCCTGATTTCTCCCCTCGTCATTCTCTCTTGGGTGTTGCTTTCACAGGCTGAATTTCGCTCAGTTGGCTTGCCCGAGTACAACACCATCCTCCGTTGCTGATTCTCTCCGGATTGTCGTTCTAGAACCAATCAATCTTTCAATTCGATTTCAGCGGGCCGAAGTGGAGAATGTGGCTTGACATGCGTCCAACTTATACGGGATGCAATCAGGCTTCCAGCTCGCCTCCGCCCTACAAAGCGCAATCAGAGAGGTATGCGTCTGATGGGACATTCCCCCGAAGTGAGTGAAAGCGGCGATACGAGCGGGAGTTGGTGGAAAACTCCACTCTTACATCGGGTCGCAAGACTGCGCGAACGCGAGGATCAAGTGTTCCTCATCCTGGCGCTGGTGATCGGCGCTCTGACTGGGCTCGCGGTCGTCGCTTTCATCCTGCTCACAGAACGCATGGGGATGCGCCTGTATCCGGTCGGCGGTGCTTCCTGGCGACGTCTGTTGTTTCCGGTCGTGGGCTCGCTCGGAATCGGTTACCTGCTGTTTCGTTATTTTCCCTACGCGCGAGGCAGCGGAGTACCGCAGACCAAGGCTGCTCTCTTTGCACGCGAAGGCCGCATCACGCTGCGCACTGTGCTTGGAAAGTTCTTTTGCACATCTGCAACTCTCGCCAGCGGAATCCCGCTTGGCCGCGAAGGACCTTCCGTTCAAGTCGGCGCAGGCATTGCTTCAGTGCTCGGCCGCTTCTTAGGATTACGTCCCGAAAAGGTGAAGGCGCTCTTGCCGGTCGGTGCGGCGGCCGCAATTGCGGCCGCTTTCAACACGCCCCTTGCTGCAGTATTGTTTGCGCTCGAAGAGATTGTCGGAGACCTTCATGCACCCGTGCTGGGCTCAGTGGTGCTTGCCTCCGCCACTTCTTGGGTAGTGCTTCGCCTCCTGCTCGGCAACAACCCACTGTTTAGGGTCCCGCAATACCAATTGGTGCATCCGCTGGAATTTGCGATCTATGCGCTACTCGGGATTGCTGGCGGACTGGTCTCAGTGGCCTTCACGAAACTTCTGTTGGGCATGCGGGAACGTTTTCTTCGCTTCCCGCAAGAAACACTCTGGCTTCAACCTCTAGCGGGTGGACTGGTAGTCGGCCTCATGGGATTGGTTGTGCCGCAGGTCTTAGGTGTCGGTTATGGCTATGTCGGCGATGCCTTGAATGGAACGATGGCGCTAAAACTGATGCTTGTTTTGGTTGTGCTGAAGCTTCTAGCTGTCGCCACGAGTTATGCCTCCGGCAATGCGGGAGGCATTTTCGGCCCCTCCCTTTTCATTGGTGCGATGCTCGGCGGTGCCGTAGGCACGGGGGCACATCATTTGTTTCCCGCCTTCACTGCAACGCCAGGTGCCTACGCGCTAGTAGGGATGGGAGCCGTCTTCGCTGGCATAGTGCGCGCTCCGATGACCTCGGTTCTGATGATCTTTGAGATGACACAGGACTATGCCGTGATCGTTCCACTGATGATTGCGAATCTGGTAAGCCTTTTCATCTCTTCACGCTTGCAGCGACAGCCCATCTACGAAGCCCTGGCAGTACAGGATGGGATTCACTTGCCGACGGCGGAAGGGCGGCAGCAACATGGGCAGCGTCGGGTAGCGCGTGTGCTACGCCCGGCTACCGAATCATTGCCGGTCGATATTACGGTTCAGGAAGCCCTGCAGCATGTTCGCGCGAGCAAATCTCGAACCTGGCTCATCACGAATCAGCAAGGAGTAGTCGGACTGATTACCTTG
Organism: Terriglobia bacterium; assembly: GCA_020073385.1. Lineage (GTDB taxonomy): Bacteria > Acidobacteriota > Terriglobia > Terriglobales > Acidobacteriaceae > Sulfotelmatobacter. Next base: position 5,382 of record JAIQFH010000066.1, read on the forward strand.
TCGACACTCGAACGAGCAGCGGGAGAGGATGACACCAAGAAATTGAGTGCGATGGTCGATCCGCTTACTTTCCCGCATATCCACGCCGATCAGGGACTGGATCTCGCGCTCGACCGTATGGGATCGAACCAAGTGGAGATTCTGCCGGTCGTGAGCCGTGCTGATGTGCACAAATTGGAAGGCATCGTGACCCTGCGAGATGTTTTAGATTCTTACGGCATTCGCGGTTAGATTACCTTCGAGATTCGCCTGTCCTTTAGCTGTCCAATAACGCTTCCCAGGCGTTCCTTACAAGGCTTTTCGGTAGCCACCCGCGTCTTGTAAGTTGTTGAAATTCCGTATTCCTGTGGGCTCATAACCCAAAGGTCGGTGGTTCAAATCCACCCCCCGCAACCAACCTTAAGCTCCACATATTGAGTGATTCCACAGATTCCCGCCCGAAACTGAATGAAAACTGAATGAACGATCTGCTAGACTCTCCGAAATAGAGAGTTCGCATGAGCGGATGGCCGTTTGTCAGTTTCGGCTCTTCGCGTTACAAAAAGCTGCTCTCCAAACTCAGTCTGTGGAGTTGAGTCGATGGGGTCCCATCCGATCAGTCTAGAAGCCGCGGCAGACATCCATTCGCCAACCTCCCTTTCCACCCAAACCGTTACCGTCTACACCCGCCACAACGAATCCTGCTCCAAGAACGGCGAGCCGTACTGGAAACGGTGCCACTGCATGAAGTATCTCTACGTTTACCGAGAGAATACTTCTCGGCAGGTCAGCGCGAAGACACGGAGTTGGGAAAAGGCGGAGGAGCGGGCACAGGAAATCCGCGACTCGTGGAGTCCCGTCAAGGCCCTTCAGCGCGAACTAGAAGCAAAAGTCCGAAGAAGCGAGGCGCGCGAGGTACAGATCACGGATGCTGTTGCGCTGTTTTTGAAAGAAGTCGAACGTCTGAACCGCGAAGAGGCGACCCGAGCGAAATACCGCCTTACCCTGGAGGATCGACTCCTCAACTGGTGTGCGCAGCAGAAACCTACAGTTGCTCGCCTTTCCGAGTTGGACGTCGAGACTATGCGCCGGTGGATCCACTCGTGGCCCGGCGCACCAACCACCCGGCACAACCAGCACCAGCGGGTTATCACGTTCTTTTTCTTTTGTGTCGAACAAGGATGGATGAAAGAGAATCCAGCCAGGAGAATCAAGAAAGTTGCTCCGGAGCAGGATGAGACGCAGCCTTTCACCCGCGAACAATATGACGCGTTGATTCAAGCAACGTGGCTCTATGACAGTCGCGACGGCAAGAAGAATGGCGATACGGTGAACGCTCGCCGTGCACGCACGTATCTGAAGCTTTTGCGCTGGAGCGGCCTACGGGCCGGCGACGCTGCGTGTCTGTCCAGAGACAAGCTGCGGGACGATGATTCCCTTTTCCTGTACCAGAAGAAGGTCAAAGGCAAAGCAAGTTCGTCCGTCTATGGCTTACTGCCACACGACGTGGCCGAGGAGTTACGCAACGTGCCGCGTAACGCCTACACACATCCGAGCTATTTCTTTTGGAGTGGTCGCAGCAAACGTAAGAGCGAAGTTTCGAATTGGATCAAAATCTTTGGGAAGATTCTGGCCAAGGCTACCGAGACACATCCCAAGCTCTTCTTGGAGGCTGACGGCAGCTCTAGATCGGCCCACCTTCACATGCTGCGAGACACATTTGCGGTCGAGTACCTCCTTGCGGGCATGCCCTTGGAAGAGGTTTCCCGTTTGCTTGGTCACTCCAGTGTGCTGATTACGCAGAAGCACTACGCTCCTTGGGTTCTTGAGCGGCAGCAGAGGCTGGCAACGAGTGTTCGGACGGCGTGGTCGACGATGGGTCTGAACACCGCCGCCCCGGTAATCAACATAGCGGATGGGCGCTCGGGCAAAGTCGTGAGGCGCGCCGCGCGTTCTTAGTACCTTCTCCTGGGTAACGGTTTCGGCTATTCATGTGCGGCGTAGCTGTCACCACCCATTTCGTGGTCACAGCCAAATCGCGCCTACCGACACCAGAGACAGGGTAATTGCCGAAAATAGCAAGAAATAGCCCCATTCCCCTCTCGCACGCCTAGCGCAGAAGTCTCGGGCGTCTGGTAAATCGTCCGTTTGACGAAATTTCAATCCCGTACTAAATACATCACACACGGTGTGCTATGGCAACAGAACCCTCTCCCCGGCCCAGCTACGCTCCTCCAAGCAAGCCAGCGATGCCGGCCAGTGTGGCATTTGAAAAACACTACTGCGTGAGCGAAGTCGCTGAATTGTGGGGCTTAAGCGAACGAACGATCCGGCGCATTTTCACCGACGAACCTGGAGTGATCAAGTGGGAGAACGGTGAAACACGGTTTAAGCGAGGCTATACCACGCTGCGAATCCCGGAAAGTGTTGTTCAACGAGTGCATAGGAAGCTGAGGAAAGCGGGGTAACGGGAAATGAAATCGACTAAAACGTTGACTGATAGGCGTGAAGAGAGTGGTTCAAATGAGAATGTCGTTGTGAGTGTTGAGTTTGTCCTCCGTGCTGAGTTGCACGAATCCGCTGAGACGGATTTTGTCCATTCCATTGCTGGAAGGATTATTGCCGAGCCCGAACACCGTGGAAAAAAGGACGCCGGGCGCATTGGAGCTTCACTGGTCCAGTTCGGCGCGGCACTCGATCACGGCATCAGTGCGGAGAGACTCGGAGATGGCATTTCAGGCGACATCTCCGAATACTGGGAACATCTTTTCGACGTTGAAACTGGCTATCCGAAAGAAGAAATACAAAATGAGTTCGAGGTGGTAGACCTAGATCTATTAATCATTGATTACGTCGCGATCTATCCGGAGTTTCGGGGATTGGGGATCTCTAAGTCCGCCATTCACCGTATGATCGACATTTTTGGTACGGGGTGCGGGCTGGTAGCGTGCAAGCCTTGGCCGCTACAGTTCACTCCGTCCGTTGCGGACGATCTGGAAGAATTGAAAAGACTTGCGTTACCGAACGTATGCAAAGGCGAGGCCGTTCGGAAACTGAGATCGTACTGGTCACGCCTCGGGTTTTGGCCACTCGGTAACACCGGAATTTATCTGCTGAGCGTATCGCAGAGGGGTTGTCGCGCATCTTCTCAGGATCGCGCCAAAAGTCTTCAATAACTCTGATAGTCGGTCTCCGCTCCGTCCGGTTAGAACGCTGCCTTCTAACCGGATCCCTTTCTTTTCATACTCCTAGAGCGCTTACTGGCCATCTTACTGTCCAGTGCCCGGCCCCCGTTTTGGGGCCATGCCCGTTTGACCGAATCCGTTTGCCGAGCAAGAATCCATCGCCGTTCCAGGAGAATGGAGATGGTTGAAGCGAAGCAGTACGGAGAGCGCGTCAATATCGTTAAATACGTCCGAGTCGAAAAGAAGTGGCGATTTGCTGCCGTAGTCGAGAAGAGGGGCAGGGTCATTCGCGACCAAGTCTGGATTGCCCGCCGTAAGGAGCATCACCCCGAAGGCAGGTACTTCCTGGAATGGTACCAAGGCGGGAAACGGCGAAGACATTCGGTTGGCCGGTTTGAAAACGTCGTCGATGGGGCTCGCCGCAAAGCGATCGAATTAGGGGCTATCAGAGCAGGACTCATTCGTCCCCAAGACGAACCCCTGCGTGACGACGAGAGTCGGATCAGCATCGCCGCGGCCATCGATTCATATCTTGATCTCGTAAAGCACCATCGCAGTCTACGAACCTATAGGACGTATCGCTACACCTTAGATACTCTGCTCCGCCAATCCTATGCTAAAGAGTACGTCGACCAGGTGGAGCGCGAAGACATCTTGAATTTCATGACCGACTGCTATAAACGGGGACTGGGCAGTCGCACGGTATATGACAAGCTCGTCGTGGTTCTCCAACTCTTCAAACGCCACGGAAAGACCAAACTGATTGAGTCGAACGATTGGCCTGATTACGTTGACACGATTCGTCCCATTTACGAAGCTGACGAGATCGGCACCATGCTCGAACACGCGGACCTAGATGAAGGCATATTTCTGAAGTTTCTGCTCGCCTCTGGTTTTCGGGATCGGGAGGTTCGTCATGTTACTTGGCGTGACATGGATTTTCGCAACAGTCTGGTGCGCGTGACCGCCAAACCGCTTTGGGGGTTCGGACCGAAAAACTGGGAGGAGCGGGCGGTGCCGCTTCCTACCGCTCTTGTAGAGCAGCTGCAAGGACTCCGAGAACGGAGACACGGGTTACCTTCACAACTAGTCTTTCCGAATTCAAAAGGGAATCCAGACAGTGAAAATGACATGATCGTCAAGCGCGTGGCCGAGCGAGCCGAATTGAACTGCGGACAGTGCGTCACCAAACATGGAAACAAGTGCGCCCAAGGGCCGTATTGCCGGCATTTCTTCCTGCACAAGTTTCGTCACACTTTCGCAACAGAGCATTTGCGGCACGGCGTCGACATCCGGACGCTGCAAAGCTGGATGGGCCATCGCGACATCAAGTCCACGATGGTCTACCTTAAGGGCGTGCAATCTAAAGACGCGCTGGCCAAAGTCAACGCTGGAGCGTTGGCCAGGTACGTTGCGTGACGAGGCTAGGATGTAATACATGACTTGCGGAGACTCGGGACCTCGAAGCCGTTTGACGGAAACCTCGGACTGTTTTAAACAATCGAGAATCGCATTCGCGTCAGGGGCAGAATCGTCTTCTGTTGAGGTGCACGAAAATGAGTCTGATAGATCAATTGGAAAAGGAAAGCCGCGTTTTGCGCGCACGGGACGTTGCAAAATTGTTCCAGGTCACACCCCAGCATGTCTATAAAATGGCGGCAGGCGGGAGACTTCCATCGTTTCGATTGGCTGGGGCAATTCGTTTCGATCCCCATGAATTGGCGAACTGGCTTCGAAAAGCGCAGCCAGTTCCTTATCGGCTGGAAGAGGGTAACCAATTGCGTCGTAGCGCATAGGTCGCCACTGCGGTGCTTCAGCAATGCTGTCGTTGGATCGAATGGGAGCAAAGAGTCACCACCCCAATTGTTCTCAGTTCAAAATTCTTGTATATGCCATGGTCAAGTGATACAGCGGAGATCGAGAAGCTCCGTTTGAATTGTGGAGATCGGGAGTAGGCCACCCGCCCCTGTTCTATATCTGTCGGGGAACCGTGTCGCATGTCTGTAAGCAATATATGAGGTCAGCAATCATCGGATCACCAAGAACCGGCACTCGCGGTTGCAGCGATGGAAAGAACGCTCCCATCCCAGTCGGAGAAGGACTATCGTTGTCGCCATAGTAAAACGCGAAGTTTGCAATTAGAACTGCGCTCTCAGGTGTAGGTTCGGTGGCAGCGTTCCAAACCTCCACAAGGCGATCGCGAATCTCCTTCATCCAAGGAACCGTATCGACAGGAATATCCGAGTAGGACGGAAGTCCCTTCTCTGGCCAATCGGGGACATTGGGGTCAATGAAAATCAGGAACGGCATGTCGCCATCGGGCGCCTGCTGAATTGCCTTGTCGTACAGGTCAAAAACATCGCCTTTGAGATGCGTCTCGCGTGAGAACGTACCGATGTAGTTCATCGCTCCGGGGCGCTGCCGACTCTTCGTTTCGACACCCACCTTCTTGCCCGTAACCTTGTGGGTTGCGATAAATTCCGGGTGCTTGCCGGGGGCTTTGTTGTCATCAATCCACTCAATCTCAAAACCAGCACGCGCGAAAATGGCAGCGATCAGAACCTCATAGCGCGCACCTTGGAAGGCTCCAAAGTCCCCCAATCTCTGGATGACGGAGTCAGGCAGTTTGTGGACCAGTTGCAGCCAATATAGGTCGTATCCAAAACACTGGTAGGCTTTCGCCGGCCCGGTGAGGGTATGGCCGGTGCTCACATCGTCGTCTGCGTCTCCCGGCCTGCGAAGCAGTTCAATCATCGCGGTGCGCCATTTCACAATCGCGCTCTGATTCTTGAGGGGAAGTCGAAGTTGTTCTTCAAACCATTCTCTGCCGAGCGTCCCGACGACCAGCGCGTCAAGGAACTGATGGAAGGTCTCGTGCTGCGGGTAGTGCCAGAGTGTGTTCCACACGAACCGAAAACGGGTATCACCCTGGATCATGCTGGACTGAATTTGCGCTAGAGCACCCGGCACCATCCTCGGGGCTGTTCCTCGCAGCATCTCGTTCCCGAGAGCATGGATGCCTTTATCGCGGCAGCACTCACCGTAGGGCTTCCCGTGGAGACCGCATGGACACGGCTTCGCTGGGTCGAAGGGTGGTATAGGCGGCAGAGGGAGCGTCCCCGGCAAGACCCGGTGTACACGAAGCAGAAACGCGAGGTCGCAACCAAACCTCTCTCGCACTGCTGGCCCTTGAAGAATGTTTTCGATGACTGCCTCGGTTCCCGCGTTCCTATCGCGTCCAGGCTTCACGTCTCCGACTTCCCAAACCGTATTGCGCGGGCCATTGTCCTCACCGGCAGCCGTCAGCTGTCCGTCGCCACCAATGACGAAGTAGCGATTCTTAACGAGCCGTTGCTCTGGGTCTACCAGCTCCGCGCCAGAAAATCGGTAGCCTTCCGTCTGCGACTCCTTCAGGAATGTCAATGCCTCTGGACGGCCTGCGAACGTCACGGGTTCCGGCGTCCGATCCTTCGCTCGATCCGTCAAGGCCGTGGCCGTCCATCTCCGTCCAGCACCTCCGGCTTGGAATCCAATGCTGTAATCCATCTTCTTCATGGAGTCCTCTATACGCGGTCAAACCAAGATGGGGTTCACTCTATACCTCCGATTTTAGAAGCGGGGGCATACGGAATCTCAATCGGAAAAAATGTTGCTCCCCATAAACGCGCTCGTAGTAATTTATGGGCCGACGCCCCGGATTGTCGCCAAAGCAGAAGTAATCACTGACGGACAGAATCGGAACCCGCAGTTTGGCTATTCGACAGCGGATAGGATCAAAACACCCGGATGGGATATCGGGTCCACTCAAGACCAGCCTGGCGAAGCGCAAGAGAATATGCCCCCGCCTGTACGCCACCAAGGTCAACGTCAACCCGTAGATCAATGATGTGGTCGTGCAGTTCTGCCATCCCCGTCGCGCGCAAAATCTGCTCACCCGTTCCTGTGAGCAGACCGACGTCATAGGGTCCCTCCTTGCTCCCAATCGGAAGATCAAGAACCAAGTGTTTAGTAGTTCGCGAAATTTCCAGAGGTGCCTGATCCGCCTCGGACTGGCTCTGCCCGCGGGCCACCGACCGCTCACGAAGATCTAAGACCGCTACATCGGTCGCTTCCACCGATCGTCGGGCTCGCACCCACAACCATCCCCCCACCGCGAAAACCAGAACAGCAGCAGTGGCCACCAACGTCAGCACACGTCGGCGCTGGTTTGTCGATTGCCTGCGAAACTCCTTGAATTCCCGGAAACACGGACTGCATGAGCCGAGATGGTCAAGCCAAGGCTCTGCTTCCGTGAGAGAAACCTTTCCTTGTGCTATGCCCTTGAGTAAAGCATCTCCGGGACAGCCAATTCTCTCAGGATTAGGGAACTCCGTCGCTAAGCCTTGCCGGAGAATATCAAGCAAGCGCTTGTCGGCCGCGTTGGATTGGCTTTCGCTGGTCAGAGAGAGTCAACTCGCTAACAGTACAATCTGAAAAACAGCCCAAGTGTAACTGAAAGAGGGCTCGCGACACATTGGCATTTCATCTACGGCGAGACAAACGTGCTCGTAGAATCTTCATGCGGCGTCGGAAGCGAAGCATAACGCTATCGCCAGGAATTCCCAGAACGCGGCCAATGTGCTTCCAGGTATAGCCGTACTCGCGTGCAACCCAAACTTTGCGACTCCACGCGTCCATTCGATCAAGAATCTCCTGAGCATGCAGGGTGCCTTCAATGTCTTGCTGCTCCGGCCGATTCGCCGCACCAAGAACCTCCAACTCCTCGATGGAAGACACAAGACGGATCGTTTCCTCGCGGCGTTGTTCCTTCTTCAGAGCACGGTTAAGCCGATGGTAAAAACTTCCGAGAAGATAAGCCTCCAGATCCCCGATCTCACCGCGCCTTCCATTCATCCGATCGAGCGTCAAGGAAACAGATTGCAGAACGCTCTCCCAGACTTCAGCGACCAAGAGTCCGTCGTCATTGAATGGATCTTTTGATTGAACTTGTCGGACGTGGGCCAATGCCTTCGGCCACGCTGATCTAGCCGCTTTCAAGAGTTCGCTTTCGGTAGCCGAGTCTGAACGAGGGTTGACACCTGAAAGGACCCACTCGTGACCGGGTTCGGGGGCTGGCATACCAAGCGCCTCACATCACCTATTGCGTGGTACCCGGCCAGAGGGATAACGCAAGCGTGCCATCCGACCGAAAGGGATGTCAAGAGCAACCCGAACCAGAGCAGAAAGTAGCGGAAATATTTTCGATAGGTTCGGTACTGTTTTGGTTCCTTTTATCAGTATGGGGCTGCTGCGATTCCCAGGAGCAGGAGCCGAATGAAGAGAGGGTTTGCTTATGGAAGATGGAATCATTCCCGACAAGAAAAAGCAAACTCAGTCCTTCCGTTGGTTGCAGGAGATAGACCAGATATTGGTCGTCGGAATGAAATATGGTCCGAGAGGTACTCAGGAGGCCGTCAAAAGAGTACGGCAGCTCACCCCGGAGCTAGTGCCAGCCCAGGTCTGGCACCGAATGCGACACCTGCGCGAGAAAGAGCGCGCCAAGGATGCGACACCGGTCGATTGGAGTGAATCTGCGATTGAAATTCTTCGCAATGGATATCGAAGCGGAGGGCGCAAAAAGACCGAAGCAATCAAAGCCGTGAGAGCGCTTTATCCGGGACTTGCGGGATACGTGGTTTCGAGATTCGCCCGAAGTCAAGGTTGGCTGGACGAACAGCAGGAAAGGAAACAAAAGGACGATCGACGACCATGGACGAGGGAAGAGGAACAAGAACTATTTGTGCGCGCCGGCTACGAGCCGGTCAAGGCAATTGCCCAAAAGCTCAGACGCTCGGAACAGTCGGTTCGTTTCCGGCTTAAAGGCCGGGCCATAAGCGCCAGAGTTACAGACGGATGGCCTGAACGTGTGGTGGCGTTAATCACTACACTCGTCTTTTCACCGAACTCAGCCGGGGGCGCACCTGCGATGACCTCCATCGATGCAATCGAATCGAGGGGGATCTGGTTGGAAAAGACCTTGCTTTGCTGATCCGTGATCGGCTGCCCATCAACCATGAAGGAATTCTCCGCATGGTCTCCCATTCCATGGAATAGACCGTTTGAATCTGCAGCAATTCCTGGAGAAGACAAAGTTACGAGCGAGCTTAACGATGACGACTGGCTTTCCAGGGGCAGTTTGTCGAACAGGCCGCGGTCCACGTCCGTGTGAAACGAAGACGAGGTCTCAACGAGATCTCCACCGTTTGCTTCCACTGTGACGCTTTCCGCCGAACCTCCAACCTTCAGGGCGATGTTGAGATTCACGGGAACACTCGAACGGACATCAACATCTCCAGAGTACGGTGCAAACCCTTGACCGGTAACCGTCAGGTGATAAGGATTGAATGGGACGTTTGGGACGACGAATTTTCCAGCGGCATCAGTCACTGCATTTCGAGAAAAGCCGCTAACAGGATTACGGACTTCGACGGTTGCGTTGGTCACTACTGCGCCAGATGGATCAACTACGGTGCCCGTAATCGACGTGGAACTACCTGACTGGGCATGAGCAATGACACCTAACGCCAGAAAAATCATGAGTAGAAAAGCCGCGGAACGCGACTTCACGTATGAAGCCAGCATAAATTCCTCCCGAAAAAATGAAAGACAGATTCAGAACGACAGGTCGATCTTCTGAACAGCTAGATCGCGGGAGGTGGGCGAACGCTGAGCGCGAATACCACGAAGCTTTGTGCGGCAAAAACAGGCTCTGGCAGGAAAGTAGATATGGGAATGAACTTCGCCTTCAGCAGGCTGGCAGTGGCTTTAGGAGCCGCAGAATGGGCTGCAACGCAGACGGTACATTTTGCCGCTTCGGTACCATTGGAGTGATGATGCGCAGTAAAAGCAATGGCTGACCAGAACGTCAGCAACAAGCACATCACTGCCAAATACTTCACAATCAACCGCACGTTGCTTTCCCCACAAAAGGCGTTCTCTGAAATTTACACCGAACAGGAAGCCAGCGCAATTAGGAGGCCAGGGCTTGCGCCGCTGCGTAGTGCCACCGAAGTCCGAGCACGCAAGTAACGAAGCCTGTCCGATCCTATTCGGATAGACGATCAGTTAGATGCAAGCTCAAGCGACCAATTTTCGAAACAATCATTATGGCGAACAAAAGGCGAATATGCTACGCTTTTGCTTGTGGTTCTCCGAACGTGCACAGTTGCGGTGAAGGATGTCCAGGACGTTGAGCACTCAATAGAGGTCACGGCGGAGACACTCTATGAGGCAATCGCTACTGCTCTTGCGGCCTTGCAGAAAGACAACTGGGTAGGAGAGATCGGCCAGGGATTCTCAACCGTGACAGTTGTTGTCCAGCAGCCGCCCGTAAAGCACGAAGTCAAAATGAAAGACTTTGTCTCATGGCTCGGACGCCAAGGGCGTTCTCCTGCCGAGGTCATGCTCAAACAAAAGCTGGAGAAAATATTGGGCAAGGAAAAACAGGCAAGGCGGTGACCTGGAGGGTTAAGCAAGCAAACCAGCAAGAAGAGATCTTTGAGGTCTCACTTACTCGGAGTCCGAGCCGCCTTGTTGGAGTGCTTAGGTTGTTGCCCCGATTGAGCCGTACCGGCTTTCGCAGCTGCTGGCTGCGTGATGGTCGCACCTGGCGCGAAGGGGTCCTTTCCTTGAAGCACCGAAGACGCAACGAATCCAACAAATATCATCCCGCTCAGCAATCCCCACACGAGAACGACTGGCTTCCAGGGAATGAGAATCTGCATGGCAGAACCTCCGAGGACGAAGCGCGGCTTACAACGTGTCTCTATTGTACTGCCAAGATCCCCAACCTTATTTCGCAAAAATCTTTGTTGTTCGTGATTGTCGGAGATGCTGCCTGCTTGAGATTCTGAGGCTGCGCCTATACTGATCTGAATTCGGTCTGCTACAATTCAGCACAGAGCATGGACAGATGCTCGGTGTCGCGGTAGCCTGCGGACGGTTTTTTTGGCGGTCGTTCATACTGTCCATTTACTGTCCATTTCGAACCGGAAACTGGTTATATTCGGTGGAACGGATTGAAGCAGGCGAAACGGTTGACAGCAAGAGTAGACAGTAAACATGCGGGTTTGGCCCTAACCGTATGAAAAGCAAGAGGGGACGTAGTTCAGTTGGTTAGAACGCTGCCCTGTCACCGACTTCCGACACGCAATCGATCGGGTATCCGCTGTTTTCCTCGCAGAGCACACATTTAGTCCGCCAATTCTGTCTCACATTAGCACGGCTGCTTCACTCAAATTAGAACGCCTGCCTGTCACGCAGGAGGCCGCGGGTTCGAGCCCCATCGCTCCCGCCATTTAAGAATCGTTACTGCCGGCTGCCGACCACTTGGCCAGTGACACCGGTAATAATTATGTCCAGTTTCACCGCGATCGGTCCTGTATGAGTGACAAGAAACAGAGAACTTAACGATTGCACGACCGAAGATGTGAAAATCCATTCGTCGCCTCGTGGTGCAAGTCTTTTTCGTGAGTGCCTCCCGGTCCGGACGAACCGATTCTGGGAATACTAGAGAGCGTTTCCGCTACCGCACATTGCCAGCTGGTAAAAGGCCGGCAGCGCGTCATCGATGGGATGGTGCTGCGGCTTCCCCGAGGAGTCCAGCTTGTTCCACCTCATGAGGTTCACTGCGACGGACATCTGTCGCTTACCGTCGGCTCGGGTCATGGACATCGCTCCGGCGCCCCAGACCGTGCCGTCGTGGCCCCAGAACGTGTCATGGCCAGGAACCTCCATCTTGTGCAGGCCGAGGCCGTAGGTGATCTTCTTTCCCTCTTGGGAGATGACCGGGACAGTGCGCTGCATCTCGGCCAGCGACGACCGGTTGACGATCTCACCGGCAAGCAGCAAACCGTAGAAGCGGTTGAGATCCGCGACGGTCGATATCAGTGAGGCCGCCGGCCCCACCCACGACATGTCGTAGATGCTATAGTCGCGCGGCGGCTCGATCATGCCGAACCACGCCTCATACATCTGTGAGTGCGGCTCGCTGACATGCGGTCCGTCCGGAAGCTCTGTGTCCCGGAGCCCAGCGCGCTCAATGACATTCTGGGTGATGCAGTCCTCCGCGGTGGTGCCGGTTACGTGCTCCAGGAGTTGGCAGAGGAGTTGGTAGTTGGTGTTGGAATATATCCCCGGAGTGCCACCCGGGGCACCAACGGCAGGTGCCCTGACTCCCATCCCGATCAGTTCGGTCCGGTGAAACCGCGTGAACCGGTGGTCGTCCAGGCTCTTGGGCGTGGTGTCCGACAGCCGAGGGAACGCCTTGAGGGATAGGTATGCATACGGCAGGTACTCCGCCAGGCCGCTGGTGTGGTTGATCAGCATTCTGACGGTGATTGCGTTGCCGCGCTCTCCGGGCACCAACTGCGGCAGGTAGTGACCGATTGGCGTGTCGAGCCCGATCTGACCGCTCTCGACCTGTTGCAGGACCGCGGCGGCGGTGAAGGTCTTGGTGATGCTGCCGACGCGGTGCCGCATGTCGGGTGTAACCGGACGGCCTGTGCTGACATCGGCCACGCCGGCGGCGCCGCGCCATACCTGGTCGCCATCGCGCACCTCGGCGAACACTCCTGGCATCCCTGCGCGATGGACCTTGTCTATCGCGGTGTTCAGCTCCGTGGGGTCGAGTGGGTTCTTCACTGCGGCCGTCGTCTCGTGGTCAATTTGCGCAATCGAGCGTTGGTCAAGGCGTTGCAAATCATGCCTCCCGTTTCGGATGAAATTATTCAGAGAACTGAGGGAGCGGCATTCAGGTCTTTTTGAGGAAGTGACTTGGGTGATTTGATGCCGGAGTTCCGGAGAAAGATGCGAATCACGATGAAAGACGGAAAGCGCTTTCAGAAGGATACCCACGCGTTCCTTATTGATATTGGTCGGATAACGGGCAATTCTCCCCCAATGGAAGCATTAACAGAGTAGTAATCTGAACTAAAATGCTACGGACTTCGATTTACAAGCGAGAGCGTTGATCGTTCCATTGGTTCGCCCGTCACGGATGACCAGTTGCCGAAAGGGATCTTTACGACGACGACCACATGACAAACAATGCCGCACTGAAATACGGTGACGGTCCTTCAGTGGATTGGGCTGTGGTCACAGGCGCAGCTTCGGGCTTGGGATTCGCGATCTCAAAAGAGCTAGGGCGAGAGTGCAATCTTATGTTGATTGACTCGGACGCGTCCGGCCTGGCCAAGGCCCACCGGGACCTTGGAGGGGGCGCGCACAGTATCTATGCGATCACGGGCGATGTCAGCGATGCGGGAATTTGGGCTCAGGCGCGAGCGGGTCTCGACGGCGTAGTTCCTGAGTGGCTAGTGCAGTGTGCGGGCATCGCGGTATCGGGAAGCATTGCCGATGCTCCAATTGAACATTGGCGTCAAGCGCTTGACGTAAATCTGATCGGGATTGTTCTAGGGTGCAAAACTTTTGCGGGCGACATGGCGCACGCAGACAAAGGTCACATCATTCATATTGCCTCTCGTGCTGCCATCACTGCTGTTCCGAGATTTGGCCCATATGTTGTCAGCAAAGCAGCAGTGGTTGCCATGACCGAAACCCTGTACAACGAAATCGGTGACCGTGTCTCAATCACGGTCGCTTGTCCGAGTTACTTCCGAAGCAACCTGGTCGATCGCATGGTGGCGCAGACCGAAGTGGAACGTCGCGCTCTGGAGCGGATGATCTCGAGCAGTCCGCGCTCTGCCGAGGATCTGGCAACGGCGATCCTTAAGGCGGCCCGACACGGCGATCTCTACTTCTTCCCACCCGGAGAGGACCGACGTCTGTGGAGGCTTAAGCGGCTAATGCCGCAAAGAACTATGAAGTTTTTGCGCAACAAGTTCCGCACAGTGCTTCGTCAGTTGGACAAGTAAATCGTCGCGGTGGCATTTCGTCCCTAGCCACCTCCCGTCGATGTGACTCGCGGAGCCGTGCAGAACGGCAACGCGGGACAATCGCGTGCTACGCGCCAGCAGATCGACCCAGACAAGTTGGGTAGTGAGACGAAGGCATGTCGTTGATCGCATAGCCGTCCGCGCTCGTTTCCATTGACCTTTACTCAACACCCAAGTTCTCTACCCAGTGACTACCCCTTCCCAACCCCTTGGGCAAACCGTTTCCTATTACCGCATCCTCAACAAGATGGGGTGGGATGGGTGTGGTCTACGAAGTTGAAGACCTGAAGCTCGGTCGCCACGTCGCCATGAAGTTCCTTCCCGACGAACTCGCAAACCGGCTCGCGCACAATTTCGGATTGCCGACCGTCCAGAAGTTATGGGTTCGGAATCGTAGAACCATGGGAAGCGACCACTTGCCATTGGCCAACCTGCTTGACGAACACATCTGTGATGTGCCAAGTGAGCCAATGCTCGCCCGTTTCGCCTCGGAAACGGACACGCTCGCGAGCTTCGACTACGGCTGTACTGCCGTATACGCGCACATGCGCGTTGTCAATGATGTTCTCCAGCGACCGATTCTTCCCCGCCTTGAACTCAGCCAGTTCAGTGGCCTTGTCGGAGCCTGCGGTGTCGAGCCAGCCCCGCCAGTCAGGAGCAAGCGTGCGATCGATCACAGCAATATCTCCCTTTACATAGGCTTGCCCCCAGGCACGGTCAATTTCTAAGACTTTTGCTTCGACACTCTGTGATGCGGATGTGGACTGCACGTCGGGCTCCGGCGGGGCAGCCGACGTAGCCGCGTTCGATCTGGATGATTGACCCGACCCTGTCGCACCAGGCGTGGCTTCTGCGGAGTGGGGGAGTAACGACGTGTGGCCAAGTACAATCTTCCACCCAGCCGGCATCTTGACCAGCACCTCACTCTCAGCGTAGCTGGAACGCCATTCATGTCGATTGGGAGGACTCGTCCGGCCAGTTTCCTCCAGTTCCGATTCAGCCAGGAGCTTTCGTCCCTCTTCGTTGTTTGCAGTCCAGGTAGTGTCGTTAATCACCGTTACCCAAGCCACGTCACCGCGAATCTGGATGTCGAAGTCATGCAGCTCTTGCACGAGCTGAACCTTGTTCGCCTCTACCCCCGTCCAGAAAGGCCCTTGCCCGGTTGGGTAGGCCAACTCCGGGTAGGTACGTTCAGCGCCTTCGATCCATTTCGCTTCAGGAGCATAAAAAGTATCTGCCTTGCTGAAATCGTATGCCTGCATCGCCGTTTCGAAACTTCGTATAGTCGTTTCGACTGCGCGCTTCTCGTCCGACGGAGACACCGCGGAGCGGGGGACCGGACAACTCATGCCGCCGATGATGTGCCAGCCGTCCCGCCTTTTTTGCCAGGTATGAGTAATCCGATAGATGGTCGGCGAGGTTTGGTCCGCCTCGGGCCAGAAATAGTGTGTGACCGCGACATCCCCGAAGACTGCAACCGCCTCCGGTTGCGGGGCGGGTAAGGGCTCACTGGGGGTTTGTGAGCTCCGGAACTCCTCTGCTGCAGACGATTCGATGTCCGCTTTTCGAACCGGGCGGTCGTTGTAGTCCGGCCAACCTACGAAGTTTACATCCCACATTGACATGTAGGCTTTTAGATCTCTTGTGTTCAGATAGCGGAAGGAGTCTTGCTCTCCCTTCCAAACGTCTTTCTGTTGTGACGAAAGCTTCTGGGCGGTAGGTTGATTCGATGTTGTTGACTGCTCGGTTTCTCGGGCAGCGGCCCGAGGCGGCTGTCCGTTGCCTTTTCCTAGAGCCGGAATGTAGATGGCGGCCACGTTGTCGGTCATGCGCTTGGGCATGGCGGCTTCATCGTCCTCACCGAGGTTCATAAAGACGATCACTGAAAGACCGTCGTTCACGTACCGGGCAAACCTGCTGGTAAACGCATAGTCCACACCGTCATGCTGAATGAGCCGATGTCCATTCACGTCGGAGACGCGCCATGCAAAGCCATAGGGGTAGGTAGTTCCATTGTTGAGCTTCACCGGCGTCCACATTTGTTCGAGGGTGGACCGTTTGATCAGTTTCTCGGTGTAGAGCGCCGCGTCCCACTTCGCCATATCGAAAACGTTGGTATAAAGCGAGCCATCCGCCGTCGTGAGCCACGACGGAGCGACCCACGGGGCGTTCTTCCGTTGGCCATTTACCATTTGATATCCACTGGCGCGGTTCGAGATGATGTCATCGGTGCTGAGGAGCCTTGTGGAAGTCATGCCCAGCGGATCAAAGATGCGCTCCTTGACGAAGTCGAACCAGACCTTGCCAGTCACTCGGTGAATCACCACGCCGAGAATCACGTAGCCGGCGTTGTTGTACCGCCACTGCTCCCCCGCCGGAAACCTCACGGTCTGAGCAGCAAACTTGCGGACCAGTTCGTCCTCGGTAACGTCCTGGTGGAAGTCATATTTCGGGTCGCCATCTTCCCCGAAGTAATCCCGAAGGCCGGAGGTATGCGTGAGCAGGCGCCGGATCGTGATCTCGTTCCACGCGGCGGGCGCTTCGGGCAGATACTTGGAGATCTTGTCATCCAGCCCGACTTTGCCTTCTTCAACCAGCATCATCACGGCAGTCGCAGTGAATGCCTTCGCCACCGAACCCGGGTTGAAGACCATCTGCGGTGTCACCGGGACATTCAGTTCGACGTTCGCTAGACCGTATCCCGTGGCCTTGATGATCTTCCCGTTGCGCACCACCGCCAGACTGACGCCCGGAATGCTCTGTTCGCGCATCTGTGCGCGAACAACTTCATCGACTTGAGCGGACATGTCGTCGTCGCTCTGGTTTTGAGCGCGTGCAACGCCCGCCCCTACGCCAAAAATGCAAGTGAGCGCGAGAAGTCTCAAACTGATTCTCATGGGACCTTCTTTTCTACTTGATCTTCTTTCCAGTGGCTTGCTGCCCGTCGGCGTAATGGTAGACGTATCCCGTGACCCGACCCTGCTTGTCTCGAACAAAGGTCGTCCATCCCAGATCCTCACGTTCGAAGAAGGTGTCCTCCCCCATGGGAAACGCCTCAATCTTGTCGCCCTTCCATTGGTCGATCAGGTGATCGCCCTCAACCGTGTAGGTAACTGTAAAACCCGGGCGAAAGTGCTCATATTGGCCGGCATAGTCCATGAACGTTTTGGGATCGGCTTTCACTGGCTCGCGGTGGGTGATCGGCAGGAGACTGTCGTGGGCAGCAATCGCCAGCCACGCACCATTACTCTTCTGGAAAACTTCGGTGCGGCGGAGTTCGAAGCGTAGCCTTCCGTTATCGAAGCCCTCCTCGGTAAGGGAGAAACGATAGTTCACGAGTCCCGTGTCTCCGTTCACGCGTACGCGAACGTCACGAACGTTCTTTCGTTGGTCGGCCTCTGCTGGATGGGTCGAAAGTCGCTTCAGCAGCCCGGCCTTCGACATGAAGATGCCATCGTCAGTCGAGCCAATGAAATCGTCTACAGTGAACCGAGCGAAAGCATCGAGATCGCGACGATTGTAAGCATCCCGCCACTCTTCGCTGACCTTCCATACCTCTTGCTGTTGGGGCGTGAGAGACGGCGTCTCCTGTGCCCACAGGATGGCTGGTCCGTCGCTCCCAACGATGCCAAGTGGAAATGACATCATGACTGCCAGAAACCACGCGTATCGACTGCTCATTGTCACCTTCCATCCTCTGGATAACACGTATCGGCACGGGAAAGCTCATGCTCGATATTAGAATGTCGACGCGTTCAGGACGATATCGGCATTCTTCCATGCTCGATCAAATCGTTCTCGAATCTCCCCGGCCTCTTTGCTCCGGCCCTGTTCGCGCACACTCTGCCACAGGCCGAACAAGGCCCACCCGTTGTCACGAAGGTCTCGCAGTTCTTCGCGGTACACTCCCTCAGCATCTTTGGCGCGCCCCGCGTCAAGCAAAGCTGCTCCCAAGTACAGTCTCATCGATTGCGGCCAGTCCGGTGGCTCATTGAAATTGAGTGCGTCCTGCATTCGCACAGCTTGCTCGAATGCTGGGACCGCTTCAGCGCGGTGACCGCGTGCCTTGGCGATTTCGCCTGAGAGCGCGCGACACAACATTGTAAGAATCGGCCCTGCGGAGTTTGCCCCGGAGAGCACATCCTTCAACGCCGGATCGCGTGACGTTGTTGCAAGCGCCTCCAGTTCGCCCTCTGCTTTCTTGATCTCCCCGAGTCCTGTAAACGCGCTGCCACGGAAGTAGTGCCACGCTCCGTTCAAGTACAGGCGCTCGGCTGGCGGAGGTGGCTCAGCCAGAAGGGCCTGCCACTTGCCGAAAGCCTTATCCACAACCCACACCGCCGGAAGGCGTTGCTGCCGTGGATTCGCCGCCATCATGCTGTGTAAACCAGCGAGATCGTGTGCCGCTTGAAGTGCGCGGGCGTAATGGCCTTGGAGTATCGCGGCATACCGCAGTACGTCCAACGCATGCGGAGCGTGTGTAGACGCTGAAAGGTGATAGGTACCCGCCGTGGGGAAGGGACGCGCTCCCCATTCCGACAAGAAGAACCGATCCGCTGCCACCGACCGCTCATTGCTGGCGATCGCTTTCTCATACTGTCCCACACGAAGATAAATATGCGAGGGCATGTGAACCATGTGGCCCGCCTTCGGCATGATCGATTCGAGCCGATCAGCCTGCGGCAAAGCTCTTTCCGGCTCGGCAGAACTCTCGAACAGATGCACATAGAGGTGAACGGCCGCTGGGTGATTCGGTTCGAGCGCCATGAGATGTTCAAGCGCGGCGGCGGCCTCGCGCGTGCCGGGGAGCGGCGAACCATCTCGCTGCCAGTAATTCCAAGCACCGCGGATCATCAGGGCGTCCGCATACATGAAGCCAGCTTCCAGGTCATCGGGGTACCGGTCGAGTACCGATCGGGTTGCCTCAATATATTTCTCGTCGCGAACAGCCCGATCTGGGTATCGGTCAGTGTCGTATTGGACTGCCAGACTCTCGATAAGCGCCCGCTCGACCGCTGTTGCCCTAGCCAAATGGGCGCGCGCACTGGCAATTGCCTTTCGTCCGTCACCGTGCGGGTCATCGGGAAAGCTATTCTTCCTGCTGTTGGGGTTAGGACCCATCGCCAGCGCCAGGCCCCAATCGAGCATTGGGTGATCCGGGTCGTACTGCTGCGCTTCTTCAAACGACGCGATCGCTTCAGGGAAGTAGTATCCATAAACCAGGCGCAAACCCTGATCAAAGAATTTCTGGGCGAGAGGAGATGTCGTCGAAATCTTCCGCCCGTAGGTGCCAATATTGTCGATAAGCACCGCGTGCTGTCCGGATGGCACCGCAATGCCTGTCTGGGCGATTGAGTTCGCTCCCACCAATTCGAGAAGGACGACCGCTAAAATCACTGCCTGGACTCTCATTCTCTCTATCCCATTCCAGAGTTACTGATTCGGTTTAAGACGCTAACGCAGCCCGACCTGACCGCGGACCGAATGCAGCAGCTTTGCTGGATCGTAGCCTACCCCATCTTTAAAGACGATCTCCACGTTTTCGATGTCAGATATTTTGGATGATGAGTCTCCGCGAACCACCACCAAGTCGGCCTGTTTGCCGGGAACCAGCGTGCCAATCCGGTCTTCCTCGTGCAAAAATCGTGCGCCATTCTCAGTGGCGATATGAATGGCCTCCAGGGGCGTGAAACCGGCTTCCACCAGAAGTTCCACTTCGCGCTGATCACCGAATCCTGCCACCACACCGCCGATCCCAGTTGGGTCAGGCCCCGCCAGCAATGTTCCACCAGCCTTGGCAAACGCATGTTCCAATTCCATCTCCTTCTTCAGACTGCGGGTGACAGGCTGTTGCACTCGCTGCGACAAATACCCGGCCTGAGCCTGTGGAGACATGACATCAAGAACGCGATCTTGCAATGGTGGTCGATCGGAGGAGTACGCCTCGATGACTGGGAGAGTTGATGTGATAGCAACATGATGCTGGATCAGTATCTGGAACAGCTCGCGAACCGCTGGGCTCTCCGGAGTGAGAGCCAGGAAAGCAGCTCGCGACTGCTCGGTGGTTGGCGGGCAAACGTCCGGCTTCTTCTCCGAATTGAAATCCGTGGCAAGCACAAATCCATGTTCGATATTGTCGATGCCAAGCTCGGCAGCTTCGCGGTACGTGATCGAACACAGATGCCCCGTCACGTTGAGGCCGCGCTTGTGCGCTGCATCAATCACAGCACTAAGTTCGCCCGTGGTGATGTGCACGAACGCTTTGAAGGAAGTGACACCCTGATCGGCCCAGAATTCAACTGTCTTGCGAGCGTCCTCAGGACCGTTGAGTTCGTGGACGGGCAGACGAAAATTTCCTTTGCCCTCCAGATAGGGTCCCGTCACATGGATTTTGGGGCCAGGAATTTTGCCAGCATCGATCCAGTTCTTCAGGTTGAGGTCGGCAAATGGCTCCACGCTCGCAGTGGTGCGGAGGCTCGTGACGCCAGCAGCGAGATAGAGTCTTGGAAAAGTGAAACTGGACTGCTGCTCGAACTGCAGTACTCCTCTGGCTTGTTGCCCTGCCAAGTTCACGGGCTGGGGATAAAACAAGTGATCATGCATCCCCACCAGACCGGGCATAACGGAATGATCCGGGAGGTCGAGGACCTTCGCACCCGGCGGAATCGGCGTCGAGATCGCCTCTCCGATAGCAACGATAACCCCGTCGCGAATGATTAAGGTCTGATCATTACGGACAGGCTGTCCCGTACCGTCGATCACGCGGATATGGGAGAGCGCGATGACGGCATCGTCGAGTTTCACGTACTCTCTCACCTCGGGTGCAAGGTTCGTGGTTGCCTTCAGCACCTCCTGTTGTTGAGTGGTGAGGGCTGGTCCGTCGGTCCCAACGACACCCATAGGAAATAACATCGTGACGGCTAGAAGCCACGCATATCGACCGCTCATTGGCACCACCCACTTTTTGCCGCTCGCTCTTCAGCCTAACCCACCACAATGATCTCTTCAGGAACGATCGGACTGATGTTCTGTCACTTGCATCTCGCGAGAGACACGCTCGTTTTGCTCCATGACTCGCAGTAGGTTGCCCCCGAGAATCTTGCGGATTACACTTTCGTCATAGCCTCTGCCGACGAGTGCCTCGGTGATTTTGGGCAGCTTTGAGCAGTCTTCCATCCCGTCGGGCATGCTGGCGCCGTCGAAATCGGATCCCAATCCGACATGATCGGGACCGACGAGCTTCACGACATGATCAATGTGCTCGATGATCTTCTCCCATCTGACGATCGGCAGTTTGCCTTCCTTCGTCAAACGCGCTTCCATTTTGAGGTTCTCCCGCGAGTAGCAGTCGATATCTTCCCCACATACCTTGGCGATGTCACCGGTGCCAGTAAAAACATTCCCCAAGACCCTGTCATACGCTTCTCGGTAAGCCTGATCGAGAAAGGTCTTTTCGTAAGTGATCTGGATAACGCCACCCTTTGCGGCTAGATCGCGGATCATCTGGTCGGTCATATTGCGTGGATGATTCGAAATGGCTCGGCAGGAAGAGTGAGACGCGATTAGCGGTGCTTTGCTGACTTCCAATGTGTCATAAAATGTCTTGTCGGTGACGTGGGAAATATCTACCAAGATGCCCCGCCGGTTCATCTCACGAACGATATCCTTTCCGAAGTCGGTGAGCCCGTTGTGAACGGGCTTGTCGTTCGAGGAATCCGCCCATTCGTTGTTGGCGGCGTGCGCGAGAGTGATGTAGCGTACGCCAAGATCGCCGAACAGACGCAGTACTCCGAGGTCATTGCCGATCATCTGCCCGCCCTCGATCCCAATGAGGACGGCTATCTTGCCTCGGGCGTGTGCGTGGCGGATTTCGTCGGCGGTTCGGCAGAGTACAAGATCATTGCTATATTTCCGAACATTCTCATGAATCGCATCGATTTGATCGAGCGCTTTCTGGACCGCTGGCGACCCCATGACGTGTTCGTCGAAGAGATAAACGGAGAAGAAGATTGCATTCAGTCCGCCTTCCCTCATGCGCGGGATGTCGATATGGCCGTCAGGATTGCGCTTGCCAAGATCGTAGGTTTTGGAGAAGAAGCGTAAGGGGGTATCGTCGTGCGTGTCGAGGACGATGGAAGAGAAATGGATTCTGTGGGCGCGATCAGCAGTTGAGTCGTTTCCGGCAGCGCGCGCGAGCAACATAGTGGGGATTACGCAGAGGGCGGTCAGAAAACTTCGGCGGGTACAGTCATCATTCATGATAACTTCCAAACAAGCAGCGGTCAGGCTGCGGCACCCACTTCGCGAACTCAGTTCGCGGGAGCCGGCGAGGCAAGTTGCTTTCGCTTGTTTTCCAGCTCGCCTTCAGGAAACCAATTTCCTTGAACTACTACCCCGACGCGCTTCGCCGCATTTCTGACATCTGCGAGCGGATTCGCAGTAAGCAACAAGAGGTCAGCGCGGCGTCCAACAGCAACAGTGCCGAACTCTTCTTCGCGATGTAGAAAGCGAGCGGCGTCAATTGTGCCAGCACGAAGGGCTTCATAAGGCGTCATCCCCGCCGCAACAAAATTGGCCAGTTCATCATGCAGAGAAAAGCCGGGAAGTGCACTCGGTTTGTAGGCATCTGTCCCAAGGAGCAAGCCGACTCCCGCCTCGTGCAGCGCCGCAATCATCTTGAGATAGATCGGACGCGCCTCGAGGCTATCAAGAGGATCTTCGTCCCAGCCTGCGAAACCCTTCTGGTAGCGGAGTACGATTGCCGGAGGGACTAGCTTTTGTTGCTGCAGCCATACCGGGCCGCGTTGGGTGCGAGCGTAGGCAACCAAGGTCGGGCAATACCAGCTTCCAGCCATTTTTATCGCATGGACCAATTCCGGGAGTTTTCTCAGATCGGCCCGCTTCAACAGATCACCATCTGATGCCACCTTGGCCGCCGGGTTAGGCTGGAGCGCAGGCAGGATGTAGTAGATGTGCTCGATGGAATCCTGACGGGCCGCAAGCGCGCCAGCCAAACCGACAGCCCGAGGCACATGACCTACCACCGGCAGTTGTTGCTGTCTCGCGGTGCCGACGATAGCCTGGTAGGCGTCCTTGGAAAGTCCGTCGTAAACTTTGATGGCGATGTAACCTGCTTGCTTGTCTGATAGCACCGCCTTTTGCGCTTGCTCGGCATTGTCTACGGCCCGGGAGCCGGGCCACTGCACAGGATTTCCGTCGGTCACGGGCCCTACCGAATAGATGTGCGGACCCAGGACGCGTCCGGACTCGATGTCCCTCGCCAATGAAAGAATCGCTGGATGTCCCCATAGATTTCGAACTGTAGTAACTCCATTTGCCAAATAGAGAAGTGCTAAGACTCGGTTCTCCTCAGCAAAATGTTCCGAAGCCGACGCCTGGAATAGGCCAGAGGTCGCCGGCCGAATGAAATGCATATGCATGTCCGCCAAGCCCGGCATGAGATAACGATTATTTCCATTAATGCGCTGTGCGTCATCGGGGATCTTCACCGACTGCGTCGCCCCGATGGCAATAATTTTGCCATCCCCCACGATTACCGTCTGATGAGGAACGACAATTTCACGATCCATCGGTATAACGTTCACGTCCACGAAGGCGATTTTATTGCTGGCACCAAGGAGACGAGTCGACGAGCACAGGCCCAGGGCCAAAAATAGAGCGCCGACACAAGCCTTCGAGATGGTCATTCTGCACATACGGTTCGTTCAAGGCCTTTCAGTGCGCCGCGGAAATCTCATTTGCAACTCGGACACCTGACCGCGCTGCGCCTTCCATGACGAAGAGTTCGGAAGTATGTTCTCCGGCGAAATGAACCCGTCCTTCCACGCTGGCGACATGCGGGAACATGGTCGTCATCTCTCCTGGTGCGTAATATGCCGCTGCTCCCAGTGACCACGGCTCGTCGTCCCACACCACCGATGTGCCACCGTCGAAGTTCTCCGCCATCTCCGGATAAATCTTGGTTACGTTTTCGAGGCTCCAACGAATCCTTTCCTCTGGTTTCATCGCCGCGATGAGTCGAGAATTCGCGCCTTCCGTCTCTATCCCCAGAATCGCGCGTGGACCGGGTTGGGCTTCGGTGTAGTTCACAACGACCCGAATCGGGAGGTCGGTCTGGGCAAAGCCACTAATCCCTTGCTTGATCCAAAACCTATTTTTCGACTGCAAATAAACGTGCGCTGTCGAGTCATAGCGAAGTTTGGAAATCACGGCCCGTTTTTGCGCTGAAAATGAGTCGTCAAGCTCGACGTTCCGGAGCGTCGAAAAAGGAATGGCCAAGATCACGCGATCCGCATCGAGCTGCTCTAGTGCTCCGCCACGGATAACCGACAAGTGCACTCTATCCTTGTCCTGGGTCAGTTTTCGAAGGGCCGCGCCATAGTGCATGCGCTTTCCCAGGCGCTCTGCGAAGGCTCTCGGCAAAAGATCGTTTCCGCCTTTGAGGTTCATCCACTTCTTGTTGCGGTCGAAAAATGGTTGCCACACCATATCTTGAAGTGCCGAAACGTGGTCGAAGTCTTCGCCGAGAAAAGTCATACGTAGGACGGCGATCACGGCGTCACTAGCGCCCTGTTTTCGAAGAAAGTCGTTCAGTGTGACGCCGTCTAGCTCGCGGGCAGCCGAGTTTGGCCATTCTGCACTGGCGGGATTCCCAATCCGCTGGGCCGCGTGAGTCACGTACTTATCCCACAATCCATGCAGCCCGAGTTTGCGTTCTTCGGCGGAAAGCGCGTAGGGCCAATCGAGTTCCGATCCGGAGGGTACGACGTAGCGCTTGTTATTGAGGTAGTAAACATCTTTTGCACCACTGACTTTCTCCGTTGCTCCGTCCTCGTTGAAGGGCAAATTGAATGCGCTGATATAGTGCTGGAGAACTGTGTAGGCATCACCAAAATCGATGGCGCCGGCCTCCGCGTACAGGCCGTCGGCAAATTCATCCCTCAGCGTGTGGATTCGCCCTCCGGGGCGCATTCGTGCTTCAAACACGGTCACGTCATGACCGCTCTGCATGAGTTCAAAAGCCGCAACCAATCCCGCGATTCCCGCTCCGACGACGATCACTTTTTGCGGCTTCGCGGCAGGCGCGACCTGAAAACTCTGCGCAAATCTGCGCGGTGCCAAAGCAAGCGCTGCAAGCGAGTTCGCCGACGCTTTCAGAAAGGCCCTTCGGCCGATGTTCTGGTACATTGTCCCTCCCGTATTCTCACGCAATCTCTCATCTGGCGCTTCCTGACGCACACGAGAAATCGTCTTTATTCCATGCAAGGCGCTGGCCTTGCCGCACCACGCTGTAACCCAACAGAAACGCAGGCCCGCCGCATCCACTTGCCAAACCAGAATCACTTTCAAGAGGAATGCTGCTGGTTGGCTGAGAGTAACGGAATTCTTCCTCAAGCCAAGCCTGAAATGCTGTCGTGTTCTGAGCGCGTCCGAGAAAATTCTTCACGAGGTCATTCGCGGACATAGTGCTTCCCGGTTCCAAAACGGCACGGCGATAGCGAGCAGGACCCTCCCCTGCGAAAGGGTTCTCTTTGGAGAACTGCGTAAAGAAGTCTTCGACGATGACCCGGCCCCAGTCGTAGAAATAGTAGCCCGACGAATAAGTTTCCAAGATATCGAAAGAAGCGAAGGAGTGGGTTACGTCGAGCGAGGGTTTCACTGGATCGTAGTGCTCCCTCAGCTCGCTGTACAGAGCTTCCAAATTCAAAGTGGCAGGATCGCGGCGGTGGAGTTCGAGAGACAAGGAGACGTCCGAAAGATCTCGCGCGATGGAAAAGCCGCGACCAAAGCCGGAAGCCTTGTTCATACGGTTCATCAGTTCAACGGGAATGGATTGTCCTGTCTGGTAGTGATGAGCAAACGATGGCAGAACGGCGGGGAGAAGAGCGAACTTTTCAAAGAGCTGAGAGGGCACTTCGAGGAAATCATTCTCCAAATGGCGGAATAGGAGGCTGTCGCCGGCCCAATGCGCGCGTGAGCCCGACAACACAATGTGCATGGCATGACCAAATTCGTGAAACAACGTAGTGACTTGCCCGGGGTCCATCAAGCCCGGGTCGGATTTTCCCGCCGATACAAAGCCAGCAATCACTGCTGCTTCCGGCCATGCAGTTCCCAGCTTCGCGCGGACCACGGGAGGGGTTTCTGCATTTCCGGCACCTCCAAACTTACCCGGACGCGTATAGAGGTCGAGATAGACTCTGCCGATCATGGAGCCATTTTCCAGCACGTCCCAGACTTCCACGCCTGGATCCCAAACTGCCGCCCCCGGCTCGTTGCGGAAAGACACGCCAAAGAAACGGGCCGCCGCGTCCATAAGCCCGCGCTTTACGGAAGAAATCGGGAGGTAGGGACGAATTTCGGCGGAGTCAAAGCCAAAGGTGCTTTTCGTCAAACGTTCTTCGAGAAAGTAGACGTCCTCCGCGGGGACCTCCGTGGCGCCCGGCTCTAACTTGCGTTTTTCCGCGAGCAAGAGGTCGAGGTGACGCTGGGCGAGGGGCCGAGCCGCTTGATCGACTGTGTCGATGAACCGCGAAACGGTTTCAACACTGGAGGCCATCTGCGAAGCTGCGTAGTACTCCGCCCACGAAGGGTAGCCGAGGAGACGTGCGATTTCACATCGAACCCGCAGCATGTGCAGGAGCACTTCCCGATTCTTCGGATATGCAATGTTGTCATAAGCGATGAATGCCCGGCGGCGAAGGGAGGCGCTCTTTGCAGACTTTATGATGGGCGAAAGAGCGGTGATATCGATGGCGACGTGAACCTTTCCGTCCGCGGCAGGCTTGTGGGTGTCCAGGTAGTCTTGAGGCACGCCATCAAGTTCCGCGGGATCAACCAGAATCACGCCCTGATCTTCGGCGAGGTTTCGGTAAAATTCGGTCCGGACGTTTGCGAACTCTTCCTGCAGCTTCTTCAGCCTTTCGCGGTCGGCTTCGCTGCGGTCTACTCCGGCGAGACGGAACAGGAGCAGGCGCCTGCGAACATAGTATTGAGTAGCAGAATCCGCGTTTGAAACGTCCAGGCCAGCGAGAGCTTTATACACGCCGCGATTCAGCGAAAGAGCAGTGAGGGCTGCGTCAAATTTGCCTAGAAACGCACTACCCAAGTCCCGGAATTTCAGGTCGGGGTGGGCTTCCTGCACAAGGAAGGCCTTGGAACGCCCGTCCTCAAGTTGCAGAACCGCTGTATCAAATGGCTCGAGAGTGTTTTGGATGGTACGGGGACCCTTGACTCGCGCCAGCGATTCGATGGCCGCTTGTGCTTTTGCCAGTCTTGCCGCTTCGTGTTTGTCGAAAGCCGCAGGCGTCGAGATGGATTGCCAAAACGGTGGTTGCTGTCTTTGTTGTGGAAAGCCAGCCGCTTTCTCGTGGCCGCGACTGCCTGTATCCCGGCCCTCCAGCAGGCCATCGGAAATAAACCTCATGCGGGAGCGCACGGCGGGAACGGTAATTGTCTTTGTGGCGGCAAGAGCGGCAGCGCGGTCAGTGCGTGCGAGTTCTTGCGCGAAGCAACCGCCGACGGCTAAGACCATCAAGAACCAAGCCCTCGCAAAAGGCCGAAATCGAAAAGCCCATCTTTTCCATCGAGGTAGCGCTTTCATACGTCCTCCTTACTTTTACTCCCGCGTAATGCTCGTCCGGTCGACTCAATGCTGCGGCGGTATAAGCGCAGACCCACTGTAGTCCGCGGGCAGGATTTCTATATTCATGACTTTCAAAATCGTGCTTCCTCGGTTGTAAGCCCGATGGGTCACGTCGCCTGGCTCGAAGAACGCGTCCCCGGCTTTGTAGACGGTCGTCTTATCACCTTTCACATAGGTGAACTCGCCGGCCATGATGACCCGGACGCCAGGACCAGCATGATTGTGGTCGCCAACGTAGCCCCCCGGCTGGTACGTGACTTCGGAGACGCGAAATTTGTACTTGCCATTCAGATCTGTGATGTGACCCGAGATAACCTGCTCAAGACGTACTGCGGGCTGCACGTCGTTTGTCTCGACACGTGCATTCTGCGCGAACGCAACTACCAGCAACAGAGGAATTGCCGAGATGCCTCCCCATTTCATAAAACCTCCTTCGATTGCGATAGCGGTGCTAAGGAACTCAACTTCAGATTACCGACAACCCAGAGCGGGAGCGCGCATAGCATTCGCAGGTCGCACTTGGGGCCCAGACTCTTTCCACACCGGGCCCCAGCGATAACGCGTGGCCGATGTTGTCCTAGCGAACGGGGGCGGCCCCAAAAACAGGGCCGGGATTGGGGAGGACATCAGCCACCCTCTTGGTTTTACCCGTTCTTAGATCCAGCGTTACGAGTTCAGCACGCGCGATGGGCACGTTGTAATTGAAATCGAACCCGTCGAACACGCCTTCGAAAGCATAAAACTTCCCGTCGACCCCTACGATGGTGCTCAATTGCCATTCGGTGTTGGCGATGAAGGTTGCGGCTCCGGTGCGAGGATCGATTTGCCATACGTACGGAGACATATATTCGTGAGCGCGTGTCGG
>JAIQFH010000067.1 GCA_020073385.1 Terriglobia bacterium
GCCCCCAGCGGACTTTGGGTCCGTGGAGGCTGGCCACACTTGGTAGCGACTTTACGCTCTCAGAAAATGGGCGGGATGTCGGTGAGGGTGATCACGGGACAACGTGAGCGGAAGCACGCGACGCACTCCCCCACGACGGATGTTGCATCGAAGGCAAGAGCGAACGTCCTAGACTTATGGGTCCGTGGTTTCCCACCCTTGCAAAGAACGCAAGGATGGGGCACCCGGCAGAGGATGGGGCACGCTGCGAGCGGATTTGTAATAATTGATTAATTCTGCAATTCAACACCACCACGTCTTGGCATTCCCGAAGGAGAAGCTTGCATGATGTCTATCGAATCACCCGCTCTGTCGTTGTCTCAAGCGACAGACTTGGATGTCAGACGGCCGGGTGCCCCATCCTTGCGCGTCTTCTTGCGCAAGGGTGGGATTCCACGAACCTCAATCCTTTGGGATTTTGACTTCCTTAGGAGCACCACGGCGACTGGGAAAGGGCGCGGGTTCTACTCGTGTCGCAAATTGTCGCGAAGATACCGCGCTTCAGATTCTGAGGTACGCCTCTGACTCTGTCATGCTTAGAAGATCAAAAGCCCAAGGAGTTGAGTAACGTGGAATCCCACCCTTGCAAAGAACGCAAGGATGGGGCACCCGGCCGGAGGCGCACGCCACTCGATTCCGAAACGAAATTTCTCCCCATTGACAAACCTTAGCATCAGCAGCATCGTACCCGCCCTTGCAAAAAACGCAAGGACGGGGCACCCGCAGTTTCGAAACGGGAAAGAAAAACAAGTCTGAAAGGGCGGGTGGCCCGGGCTTCGTTTTTGATTTGTTCTCCTTACCCCAACTGAGGGTGCCCCATCCTTCGTGGTTTTCGAAGGGTGGGCACGATGCAGCTTGCAGTGACGGTGTTCGGCGAGCATGGCCCTCGGGGGCTAAAGCCCACAATCCTCCCGAACGCTAACGGCACGGCTAAAGCCGTGCCCTTCCACAAACCCTTGGGCTGGCGTGGCCTCTATCTGCCGCCAGGTTTAAATAATAATGTGGTGAAGTTCACTGGAATGCCCACTCCATCCGGCACCTGGTACTTCCGTAATCCCTTCCTCTCGAATTCCCTAGGTGTGCGCATTTCGCCGCCAAATACTTATAGTATGAGGAACCTTTCCATCTTTGCTGCGCTGCTCGTCTGCGCCTTCGCGACCGTTTCGTCGGCGCAAGACAATCGCGTTTTTGGCTGGACTCCCGCCAACAGCGAGACGATCCCCCTGGAACCCGCCAGCTTGCATGCCGGCCGCATCTACCATCCGGCTGCCGGAGGCGGCAACATGCACGTGCAAATCGACTCCAGATATCCGGTCACCGTGGCCATGGTCTGGGCCGATGAATGGGACGCCGCGATGCGGGACCCTGAAGCTCCCGCGAATTTCAGCTTCCTCTGCATGAAGGAGCATGTCACCAGCTCGATTTTCGAGTGTCATCTTCCTTCCGAGCGGCCCATGATCATTACCTTCCGCGACGAACGCAGGCCCCAGAAGCCCGTCGTCGCCACCATCGGTGTCATCCTCGGACCCGGAGCCCGGCCATTCATGTCGCCCAACGATCTCCACATCCAGTACTACAGCTGGTCTTGCGTGAACAATTGCGTTCTGCCCTGTTTCGAATGGCGACGCATCCTCGACGAAAAATATCAGATCACATCGGTTCCCAAGGTCTACAGTCTGATGACTCCGGATCACGACGGCCAGGAACTCAACGTGAAGATCAAGTCACCCATTCCGCTGACGGTTGCTCTGCTTCCATCACATCTCGCGGACCAGGTCTATGACAAGACCGTATCGCTCACTGATGCGCTCGACCAAACCGGATGCAAGGAACGCGGCGTCCAGTCGATGAGTTTCCACTGCAGCTTCAACGTCGCCAATGGCACGCAGACACTCCTCATCCTGCCGGACATCAACGTTTCGGGTAACAAGAAGGCCAATGTCGAAGTCAAAACGGTGAAGTGCGTCGATCACTGCGAGCTGCTGCCTCCGCCGCCGAATCCGTAAAGGGACCCGCCTCGCGGCTTCCGGAGCGACGCATACGTATGTGATCTTGGGCCGGGTGCCCCATCCTTTCGACGCATTTTGCGAAAGGGTGAGTGACGGTGGACGCACTGCAACAGGTGTTTCCCTCACGCTGTACTGTGTCCGTCCACATCGACGTCCCTGATCATTTCCTGAGAGTTTAGAGTTGCCACAATTGTGGCTTGCCTCCACGGACTCAGAATCCGCTGGGGGCTTTGTATTTGGCCGTGACTCAAACAAACGATCTTTGAAAATCTACCCTGATCCACAAAATCGTTCGATACGACATTCTTATTGTCGGGTTTTCCCTTCCGTATCCGTTATTACAGGTAGAGCCGAGTGATTCCGGCTTCTGATCTGGGAAGTGGGGAGTAGCGGAAGCTTGGGGGGCTTTCGCTACTCCGCTTTCCTCGCTCCAAAATCTTCATCATGGCGGGGAGAGGCCTGACTGATCCTCACCATCGGCCACCCATCGAACTCTTCGAAAGTCACGATGGGCAAGATAGCCAAGATAGCCACAAACGCTTCGATTGAAATCCTCACTTCTCGCGCACAGAACGCGCGAGAAATGGGGCACTCGAGAACTAACTTGTCGAGGCGATCTCGTAGAGGAACTCGACGAACGATCGGACTGCGCCGTCCATGCCTTGCACTTTTTCGTTCTTCGACTCGATGACGTAGTACTCGTCGGGCGCGTGGGCTCCGCTGCCGTGACCGAATCCGAAGTGACCGGCGGCGAGATGTAGAGGTTCGTTGGTGAACACGTAACCGGGCCACGAACCTGCGCTGCGGGGGAGCACGATGGGATCGATATTGTTGCGCTTGTAGACGGCCGTCTGGGCGCGAATGAGCGCGGCGTCGGCAGGAGTGCTGTTGGGGTCGTATCCGCCCGTCATGTTGACTTCGATGTCCCCGAAACCGTGCTTGGCCAGATGAGCCTTGAGCGCAGCCAGAGCTTCGCTGGCCTTCATGTCGGGGACGAGGCGCATGTCGATTTTCGCAACCGCGCGATGGGGAAGAATGGTTTTTCCGCCGGGCCCGGTGTAGCCGCCGACCAGACCTTCAATGTTCACAGTCGGGCGTGACTCTAGAAGTTCGAGAGCTTCCTGCCAGTTCACGTCGTGGACCCAGTGTTCGACGCCCATCTGTTTCTTGGCAACGGCTTCGTCGAGTCGTTGGGCAGCGGTGGCGATCATCGATTTTTCAACGGCGGAGAGAGGACGAGCGGTGTCGGCAAAGCCTTCGATGGCGGCATCGTTGCCGTCCGGTGAGACCAGCGTGGCCAGGGCTTCGACGAGATGCCAGGCAGGACTATCGACTCGCGCCTTATTGCTGGAGTGAATGTCGCGGCGCGGGCCGCGGCCCCAGCGCTCTCCACTCGAGACGAGTTCCAGTTCGACGATGCCTTTCGCTCCGAGAGTCATGGTTACCTTGCCATCCAACTCCTGTTCGGCAGAAGGCATGAAGATTCCCATGCACGGGCGAAGCGCAGCCATCACTTCGGGACGATTCACGATCTGCGGAAAGTGCGGCGAGCCGATCTCTTCTTCTCCTTCGGCGACCAGGACGAGGTTCACCGGGAGCTTGCGGCCGGCGGCGCGCATCGCATGCAGCGCCGCGATGAATGCAGACTCTGGCCCCTTCTGGTTGACGGCGCCACGGCCGACGACCACGGTTCCGAGCCCGGGCTTCTCGACCAGCGACGCGGCCCACGGCGGCGAGGACCATTCGGCCGGATCCGCCTGCTTCACGTCGTACATGAAGTAGAGTCCGAGGGTCTTCGGAGCTCCGGCATCGAGCTTGGCGAAAATTCCCGGTTGGCGGTCGGTGGGAATCTTTGTAACCTCGTTGAATCCCGCCTCGCGAAGGAATCGCATGGTGAGGTCGCAACCTTCGTTGACTCCGCGGTTCTCGGCGGCGATCGAAGGCTGCTTGATCCATTCCTGCAATCGCTGGACGGCTTCGTCGTGATGCTTTTCGATTTGCGTCCAGACGGGAGCAAGGTCGGGTTCAGCGGCGGCAGCACGGTGGGGAATTGCCAAGGTGGCGGCGCCCGCGAGGGTGCCTTGAAGGAAGGTTCGTCGGTCCATGAGCGGGAGGATAATCGCAATCGGAGGTCGCCGTCCACAGTGAGCTTTCGATAGAGTGCGTCGGTGTCCGAATCTGTATTGTGGTGTCCTGAAACGGACAGCCCGGAGCGGGTGATCCGATGCTAAGTGCCTTACAATCTGGCGATTAGTTGTTGGCAAGCGCGATGCTGACACACCCGCAGGATGGGGTTCACAACATGTCATTTATTCGCGATCTGAGAGTTGGGGTTCACTCATTGATTCACACGCCCGGGCTGGCGATCACGGTGATTCTCACACTGGCGCTTGGCATCGGGGCCAACGCTGCGATTTTCACCCTGGTCCGCGGCGTGCTGCTCAAGCCGCTTGTCAACCGCGACGAAGGCCGGTTGATCTATGTGCGGCAAAGCGCCCCCGGCATAGGCGAGGAGAACACCACGTTTTCGGTGCCTGAAATCGAGGATTTACGCAGTAGTGTGAAAACCTTGAGCGCGTTCGGTGACTTCTCCACCATGGGTTTCACCATGATCGGCCTCGGCGAGCCTCGTTCCATTCGAGGCGGCGTGGTGGGCGGTACATATTTCGACGTGATGGGACTTCACCCTGTGCTGGGCCGCCTCATCGGACCGCAAGACGACGGTCCGAAGGCTGCCGGGGTCGTCGTTCTCACCTATCGTTTCTGGTCGACTACTCTGCGCAAAGATCCGACGGTCATCGGCAAAACCGTTCGCCTCGGCAGCATCGGGGATCGGTCGGCCACAGTCATTGGAGTTCTCGAACCCTGCGTTCCATATCCCCAAGACACCGAAATCATCGCGAACGTGGTCACCAGCCCGCATCATCTGTCTGCAACCATGGTGACTGGCCGCATCCATCGCATGACAGAGCTTTTCGGCCGTCTCGCTCCGGGAGCCACTCTCGAACAGGCGCGCGCCGAGCTGCGCACCGCTTACTCCGCGATGAAGAAGGACCACCCGGAGGCGTACGCGCAGGAAGCGAATTTTCAGATCGGAGCCAAGTTACTGCGTGACCAGATCACGTCGGGCGCGAGGACGGTTCTGCTGGTGCTGCTCGTGGCCTCCGGACTGGTCTTTATCATCGCGTGTTCTAATGTCGCCAACCTGATTCTGGCACGCACGATTCGCCGGGAAGGAGAGCTGGCGGTCCGCGTAGCGCTCGGCGCAAGCCGGGTCGCGCTACGGCGCATGCTGCTGGCCGAGAGCCTGCTGCTCTGCGGTGTCGGCGCTATGGTGGGCGTAATGAGCGCGCAGCCGATGGTGGGCGTCCTGGCCAAGTACGCCTCGCGGTTCTCGGTCCGCGCGCTGGATTTGACGGTCGATTCCAGCCTGCTATGGGCAGGAGCCGCGCTCGCGGTCGTCGCCGCGGTGATTCTGGCATTTGTTCCGCACCTGCCGTCGGCGGATAGCTCGAGCGGATTGGGCCTGGCGAGCGGCAGCGTCCGCATCACTGGCAGCACAAGCCGCCGCCAACGGATCTTCGCCGTAACTCAAATCGCCGCCTCGTTCGTGCTGCTGACTGGCGCCAGTATGGTGATCGCGACGCTGATCGAGCTACAGCGGACGCAGACGGGGCTGGACACGCATCACGTCCTGGCCATCGACGTTCCCGCGATGTCATACGGGAAAACACCTCAGCAGGTCGTGGATTTCTACAAGGAATCGATCCGTCGCATTGACGCCCTGCCGGGCGTGAGCACGACCGCGTTCGGCGATACGGTTCCATGGCGCGATGGCGTCGCCAATCCTGGTCTGCAATTCTCGGCGGACGGCCACGTCCATGCCGTCGGTGTCGAGGATCCCCGCGCGCAGTGGCGAACCATCTCTCCCGGATTTTTCGCCGCCATGGGCGTTCCCATCCTCGCGGGGCGCGATTTCAATGCGCTCGATGGCCGGAATAACGCTGACCAGAATAATCAAGAGCCCGTGGTCATCGTCAGCGAGACTCTTGCGCAGCGCATGTTTCCCAATCAGGACCCGATCAATCGGCACGTCTATTGGACCGATCCCGTGCTGCAATTTTTTCCTGGGACTGATCTCGAAAAATCGCGTCTGGTCGCGCCGCGACGCATCATCGGCGTCACGGCCGATGTGGACGATGGTCATATCGTCCCTCAGCCGACCGTCACTGTCTACAGTCCGCTGGATGCGGGTCTGATCTTCGGCGGCCGCCTGTTCATCCACAGCAGCGTGAATCCGTATTCGCTGGTCTCGTCGGTTACGCAGATTATTCGCAACATGTCCGCCGATCAACCCGTGGAGCACCCTGCCACTCTGGAAGACATTCGCGCTGAGGTGCTCACGCCGGACCGGTTGAACTCGGTCGTGTTTGGCGTATTCGCGGCGATCGCGTTGGCGATAGCGGTGGTGGGGGTCGCGGGCGTGCTGGCATTTTCGGTGAGCGCGCGCACGCGGGAATTCGGCGTCCGGCTGGCGCTGGGCTCGGAACCGAGGCAACTCCTCAAGGGCGTGATCGTAGAGGGCGCCGTGATGGCTGCAGGGGGCGTGCTGGCAGGCGCAGCATTCGGTTTCGCGCTCGCTCGCCTGGCGGGGAAATACTTCCTGGATGTGAGGATGCCGGGCGCGTTGCCGGTCGCCGTTGCTGCACTCGTGCTGATGACGGTCGCGGTTGTCGCGTCGGTGCTGCCTGCTGCGCGCGCTGCCCGTGTCGATATTATGCAAGCACTGCGCTCGGAGTGAATGTCAGAAGAATCGCTCAGGTTGGTCAGTAGCTTCAACGCAAGAGGTCAGAGTCCATTTGCTGTTACTCCTGCGAGTGAGCCTTCTTACAATGCTCGTCAAACTGTGCCTGGATCGATTTCTGATACTCGTCGCGGTTCGGTCGATGACCTGACGGTTGCGCCCTGAAGACGATGCCGGGACACGCGCTGCAAACAGCCTCCACGGGAATGTCGACGAGCCATTTGGTCACACGGATTGTCGGCTTTTTCATTGGCGCGGGAGGAATGGCGGAGAGGGTGGGATTTGAATCCGCTGTGAAATGAAGATGCAACAACATGCAGAGCACGACTGGCGATGTAAAGCAGCGTAAGGCAGTGGAGCACAGCGTTAACTGATGGCGGATTGATCGCAGTTCACTTCTCAGAAACCCCGCTCAAGGATCGCTTGCACCCTGTGCAATAGTTTGGGAATCTCGGTACTTGTGATCTTGTTTTCCTTCGCTGCGCTCAGATTTCTTTCATAGGAGCTTTTGAGGGTTTCGTCTTTTTCCGCCATAGTTGCTAGGAATGCTCGAAAGTTTTTGTATAGTTCGCCGGTAAGTTTTAGATGTTCCTGGAGGACTGCTGCCAGTTCTTTTATGTCATCACGTTCCGTGGGCATGTTGTCTCCTTCACGCACATGCTAGCACCGGGCAACTACGAAGCTACGATTTTCCACACCCCTCAGCCCAGAGCACTGTAGAGCCGTAGCAGCGACGTTCTCAGAGCGTCTGACCCACAACATCGTCCGCGTTTGCCTCTCGCTATAAAAACACAGGAACACAGAATCAGGAGTGCACAGTATGCGCAGATGGCATTGTTACGCGGGAGAGTTCTGCATCCATTTAGGGAAACGGCTGCGACATCACGGGACGCTGTATTGCAGCCCCGCTTGTCGTGCAAACTTCCGAACACTGTGCGGTGAAACGAAACCTGCGCAGACCCGCAAGTCAGTTTTCTTTCGCTCGTGGTTTGCAGTGCACAGCGTAGATGCGCCACACCCGCATGGATACTGACGATAACGAAACCATGCGACAATAACCATGCTACAAACACCTGTCTCCAACATCTTGAATAAAGTCCGCAAGTGGTGCAGAACCAACATACCTGACTTTCGAATTCTGCATGAAAAGGCCAAACGAAAGCGATGTGAAAGGGTTTGAAACTTGACACGCTTGAAATACTGAAAGTATAGGGTTAGGCAAGAGAAAACACCTGTGCTCCCTGCCGCGTTCTGCGTGCAAGGGATTCCCGAAAGTTCTAAGAGTTGGCAGTGGACTGATCCCCGCTGCGTTGTAACGGACGTGTGTAGTTCGGAGTCCTTCTCCGTGCTCTGGGCCACACACGCCCGATCTTTCATACGGAGACGCAATCATGGAAAGCAAGAGTTCCAAACTTTGGTACACACATCTCGCGTGGAGAATCCACACGAAGACGCTGGCGCAAAAGGCACTGCTATTCTATCTGGCGAACACAGCCGACAAGGATGGCAGAAGTCACCATTCACACGCGAAGATTGAACACTACGGCAACATCAGCCCAGCGTCACAATACCGGGCGCAGAAGTACCTGAAGGAACGCGGCATCTTAGAGTGGGTACAGGGCAGCTCTGTGAGCAAGAAAGCGAACGATTACAAACTGAACCTGAGACGCATGCGGCAGATAGTGGACGAGCAACAAGGGGCAGGAGAAACCCTCTCACAGAGAGAGATGGACCCTCTCACCATGATAGATACACCCTCTCACAGTGAGAGGAGTACCCTCTCACCACGAGAGGTGAGTACCTCTCACAGTGATAGCCCAAGTAACCCTAGAAGTATCCCTACAAGAACCCCTATAAGAACCCCTGAAGGAACCAGCGCTAACGCGCACCTCTCTGCACCTGTTTCTGAAGATAGAAAGGAACCTTCCATTCCCACGAAGGCCAATGAACACACCCACGCAGAGATAGCGGGCCTACCGGCCTTGCACGCCTCTGCCGATGAGTTTATGGATGTTCCTTCCGATATGGCGTGGACAAGCTTCAAAGAGCAAGTGATTCCAAACTGAAAGTGCACACTGTGCACGCGCCCGCCTGTACCCAGAGGCAGAGAGCGGCATCGCCCGCCTACACCAGAGGCAAAGCGCAGAGAGTAGGTAGACAGAGGGAACCAAATATACAAACGGTCGTACCTGCGACGTGGTTGCGACGTAGTGACAGGGTAGAAAAGCAGGGTATTCTACCCCTTAATCATGAGGACACGATTCGGAGTTATCTGCTTGCAACCAAAGAGAATCAGGCCAGTAGGGATAGGCGGGTGCAAGGGTAAGGCCATAGCCTATCTATCCGTGAACATTCGTTGATAACACTGTAGTTATATCGTAGGACACGGCGTGGGGAGTGTTACTTACCCCGCCGTTCACACGAAATAAACTGAACCCATGCACTCCAGAAAAGCGAACGCAGAACAATACACCCCGCGCAAACACATGATGTGGTTGCATTTGCACCTCAGTTAGGTGCGTCGTCGCCCGCGTCGATGCGGTGTTCTTCCGGTCGGGAGTTCAGACAGCGGAGGTAGCTTGGGAAGCAGGACGGCGAGGGCCGACTGGGGCGCACTCCAGCCCCGACGCTCATGTCGGTACTGACGTTCTTGTTCCCAGAGAATACTGTCGTTGCAGATGTCGGCGGGATCACGGAATCTCGACAGCTTGGCGCGTCGTTTCCGAGTGCTCGCGTTCGCGTATGCGGCTTCAAGCGAGTCATGCTTACCGAGATAACACAAAGTGCGTTGTCGCGTGCGTCCCTCGATGCGCACGTTCTGCACTAGGTAGAAGTAAGTCGAGCCTCTCACGAGTTTTGAGCGGACGAACATGTTTAGGCACCGCAGTAAGTGCGTTAACCCTTGTGTTATGCGTTCACTCGCTTGCAGAGCAGCGCGGCAGATACCCCTAGGTCGGATGCGATGGCGCGAAGGGATTCACCCTTTGCCCGTCGCTTGGCAACCTTGTCCATGTCAACGTGTGCTGTAGGTCGTCCCAGAACCTTGCCTTCGCGTCGCGCACGTTTCAATCCGGCGAGTGTGCGTTGCGAGATGCTGACGCGCTCCTGTTCGGCTAGCGTGGCCATGATGCTGATAACCGCATCCTTGAAGGGACCGCAGGAATCAAACCACTGTTCCTGAAAGCTGCGCCAGCCGACATTCCAGCCATCCAATTTGGTCAGGTAGACTAGCGTCTGACGGACACCAGCGCGGCTGAATCGGTCCAGCTTCCAGAACAAGAGCAAATCGAACTCGTGACGGCTGGCGGCGTCCATCATGTCGTCAAATGCCTCGCGCTTGCGTTTGCCGCTCCCTGTGATGGTATCCGTGTACTCCTTGACCACAGTCCAGCCCTGACGCTCAGCAAAGGCCCGCAGTTCCGGTAGTTGATTCTCGTTGGTTTGCTTGGAAGTGCTCACTCTGCAGTACAACGCTACGGTTTTCATGATGCTTTTATTGTACACAAAACGTTCGTTTTGTCAACATCCAAATTGGGTGCGCTCGGATGTTGAATCGAAACGAGTTGCGGAGCGTATGTTTCGGACCCTTTTGTGAACACCGTGCACAGTGTACACACGAGGAAACGCCCCCGAACCGTGCGGCCAGTCCGGGGGCGTCGTGGGGAAGAATTTCGACGTGCATTACTATGCATAATCGACTTTCCAAGTCCAGTTGGCTAGCGAGTCCTCGGAGCACTCGCATCCCCTCACTTCTTTACACCCTTCGGCGCGTTGGCGATTCGCCCGCCGTTGACAGGTGGAGCATAGGGTGTCGCCACAGGTGGGGCACGTTGTTGCTAAAGCTGTGGGGCATGCTTGCTTTACTCCAAATATGTCCATCTCTACCTGGTCAGAGATTACGCGCCCGCATTGTTTGCATAGGGTGACGTTGTCGAGATAAGTCGCCAATGCCGTGTTTAACTCCCCCAAGTCGTCGATGTTGTGGACTGATGACATAGCGATTGAGTATCCTTTCACCCACAGAGTACCGCGTCCGCAGAACCTTGTAAGTGCACCCCATCACAGTTCGCTGTGACTATAGTACCGCCCCTGTGTCTGTGTGTATCATAGTTAGCTCCATGTGTCTCATAGTTAGCGGTGTCGTTACATCGCAGGAGCCTAGTAGTCACGTACAGTTGTACAACCTAGTATTGATGTATGGCGCGTCGGAGATCGTGTTTGCAGGGGTACTGCCCTCAAAATATAGTGCTCCTAAAATCTGGTGTCTACACTTATCACGAAGCCGTCTACACTTCTTACAGATTGAGTTGACACGCAACCGTTCTGCATGTTACAATTGATATGTTAGGTCGCATTACTCTGTAGTTACCAAATCCTCACAACTTAAAAGCATGGCCCTGCAAGGGCACCGTACCGCCCAGCCTCGTAGCGGTCCGTTCACATACAGAGGGCACAGAGAACAAGCAGCATGAGCATTGAAAATGAATCAGAACGCGGTGACAGAACGGGCATGAGCTTGCGCCGTGCACAACTTATTAGCCTAGAGTTGGCGTGGAAGTTTTACTTCTACTGGCTCGATTTACCTGACCAACCGAGGCTGAAGTTCAGCAATTGGTTGAACGTGACTAATGGAAATCTGGACGAGGTTGTAGGCGTCATGGAAAAGGTAGCGGAAACGGGAGACTGCACTAATCCGTCGTACGAAATCTGGAAAATACTCCGCAACCACAGCGCCCCACGCCCACGCCACAGCGACAGTGACCGCGTGCGAACGTGGCAGGCACCGCAGGGTTCAGCCTAGCAACACCCTCACAAATTCATAGTTCTCAATTCAGCCCCGCCTGCCCTTGCCAGCAGACCCAGCGGATGCATCAAGGCAACACAAAAACTGACCCGTAAAAGCGGGGCACACAACTTCGAAGGAAGGCATAATTTATGGAAACACCGAATACACCGGAAGCACCCATCACGCCCGATCTGGTGGCGCGAACGCCTCACGTGGAACCTACACCAGAGCCCACACCTGTTAGCTTCAGCCCAGAACAACAGAGCAAGTTGGATGAAATCGTGAAGGCTGCGATGGGCCGAGCAGCGGCAGAGACAAGGAAAGAAAACGCCCGCTTGCGGCAGTCATTGGAAGCGGCATTGGTCGCCGCTAATCCCGATGCATCCGAGCTTGAAAAGACGAAGGCACAGTTGGACGCAGCCAAGTTGAGGCTGGAAGATTTGACGACAGAACGTCAGAACGCACTGCTCGAAAGTGAAATTGTGAGCGCAGCAAATGCGGAAAACTTCGTCGATTCGAAACAGGTGGCGCTGTTGCTGGATAAATCGAGTTTCGTGAAAGACGATGGCACTTTGGACCTGGAAGCGGCTAGGGGGGCAGTACGGGCGCTCGCAAACAAGTCACCCCACTTAGTCAAAGGCAGCGTAAAAAGCGGCTCGGGCTCCGGTGCTGCTTCGCAGATTCCTCAGCCTTCAGTGAAACTGGAATCCATCTTCGGCAGGAACAGCAACGCGGAAGAAGCCAATCGCCTCGCCATTGCCGACCCGCAAAAGTACAGAGCCTTGCGCACCGAGGCACGGAAACGGGGTTTGATCTAAATGAACAACCCACGCCATGTTTGTCCACATCTTTTTGAGCGCAATTGCTGTCCGCATGAGGGATGCGAGCACGAGGACGTACGTTTGCCTGTTTTGCGTGCGTTTGGTCCTGCATCTAACAGCCTCTTCGCAGCGGAACTGAAGAAGCGTGATCCGGCTGCCTACGCTGCACTCAGAGCGGAAGCCGTCGCGAAGGGTTTGTTGGCACCAACTTTGAAAGACCTCCGTAAACGATTCGAGGAGGAACAGCAAAAATAGACGTATCGCAGAACGATGCGCCTTGATTGCTGGGTGCGTTCGTCCGCGTGGGGCACTCGTTATCAGATGGCGGGTGCCCTGTTTTTTAGTTTCCACGCTCGCACTGGATAACTCTGGCGCGTCCTGTGGCCACGGGGAAAGGAATCAAATTCCTTCCCCGTACTTTTAGCCGACGACGCGGCTTCGTTTTCTCCTTGGCCGCGTTCGTAGAGGCACGCTACTGGAGCGGGAGCCCTTTACCTTTCGAACCCCGCTCCAGTAGCCATTTTTATATCGAAGGGACAATATGGCACATGGACTCTTAGATTTAGTTGCTCGAAAATTCGGACGGTTGCTGGTGTTGTGTCGTGACGGCGTGGACGCGAAAAGGCACGCGATGTGGTGGTGCCGCTGCAAATGCGGAAATCTGGTTCGCGTGCGGGGCACCTCACTGACAAATCGAGTCACGCGGTCGTGCGGATGTCTTTCCGCAGAGTTGGCGGCAGCGCGTTCGAAGGCGCGGGCGAAGGCACGGCGGAGGCACCAATGCAACGCGTGTTAGTGTGTGTGCTGTGCGGTTCGGAGCGATGGATAAATCCACGCTTAAGCACGCTCCTAGTGCAAATGGCGCTCGATGCTAGATTCGCTGTACAGCTTGAGTGGGTCTACGACGCTCGCCCGGTTGATTACGCTCGAAACTTGTGTGTCAGCAAGGCGCGGAGCGGAGGATTCGATTGGCTGTGCATGATTGACCACGGCTGTGCGCCGTCGTGCAGCCCGTTAGATGTCCTGGCGACCGTTCCGTCAGAGGTTTCAATCGTCGGGCTGGGCGCTGGTATATGTGTCAACGGTGTTCACAAATGGAATATCGAAACTCCAGCGAAGCCTGAGGTGTTAGGGAAATTCCAAGAGGTGTCCCGCATTGGTGCAGCGTGTCTGATGATGCGGTCGCAAGTTTGGCAACGCATCAAAGGACCGTGGTTTCGCTGGGTCACTGGTGACGATGAATTGCTGAGTCCAGAAGGCGGTAAGGGCGAAGACGTTTTCTTCTGCGATTTGGCGCGGCAGAATGGCTTCAAAATCTGGACGCACGGCACGTCACCCGCTGGACATCTGCGCACCTGCGACCTAACGGAAATTGTGATGCAAGCGGGGCGGCGATGAGCGCAGCGACCACAGCGCATGCACAGTGTGCGCCCACGATTCCCACACAGTGGCTCACCAGCACAGAGGCAGCGGCCTATTTGAGAATTGAACCGCGTACGATTCTCGCGTGGGCACGTCAGGGGAAAGTTCGTGCTTACACACTCAGTGGGACGGAGCGCCATGTGTGGCGCTTTCGCGCTGCCGATCTGGATGCTATGCTGTGCTCGCCAGTCGTGCTCCCAATTGGAGGGAGAATTCAATGAGAGCACGGCATCAACAAGGGTCAGTAGTCTACGACCGAAGACGCAAAACTTGGAATTACCTGTGGTGCGAAGACGGCAAACGACGCAGCAAGCTCATCGGCACGAAGTCGGAATATCCGACGAAAAGCAAAGCATGGGAAGCAGCCGAGTTGATCCGTCCCGCGCTAGCAACCAAAATAAGCACGAATGTACCGACTGTCGCTGCACTCGTGGAGCAGTACAGACGAGAAAAGATGCCACAGCGTTTTAGCACACGACGCAGTTATGAATGTTGGATCAGCGGCCATATTCTGCCCCGCTGGGGCACGTGTCCGTTGACTGACTTGCAGGCACGGCCTGTGGAACTTTGGCTCACATCTCTCGACCTGTCACCTAAAAGCCGTGCTCACGTGCGCGGTCTTATAAGCACGCTTTGGGATTTTGCGATGTGGAATGGTTCAATACCCACTACGCGGAATCCTATCGACCTTGTGACGGTCAAGGGTGTTAGCAAGAGAACGCGACAGCCCCGCAGTTTGACTGTGGAAGAGTTCCAGACGTTTGTGCAGCATCTCTCGGAACCATTCCGCACAATCGCGCTGGTCTGTGTATGCCTTGGGCTGCGAATCAGCGAATGTCTAGCTTTGCGCTGGGCTGATGTTGATTGGCTCGGCAGCACGCTGGCGGTGGAGCGAGGCATAGTGCGCGGTGCAGTCGATGATGTAAAGACGGCTGGCTCACATGCTCACGTGAGCATCGACAGGGAACTGCTGCGCGTGCTCCAGCAATGGAAGCAGAGTAGCCAGTTCTCAGCCGATGAGGATTGGATCTTTGCCAGTCCGTGCAAGCTGGGGAATCTGCCTTGGTCATACCCGCACATCCTGCGAGTGTTCCACAAGGCAGCAACAGCAGCCGGAGTCGGTGACGTAGCCACGCACACGATGCGACATTCTTACCGCTCATGGCTTGATTCTGTGGGCACAGCGGTAGGCGTGCAGCAGAAAATGATGCGCCATGCGTCCATCACCACGACGATGGATATTTATGGCGGGGCAGCGACGGCGGACATGATCGAGGCTAACGGCAAGATCGCGGGAATGGCGCTATCTGATGGCGGAAGTGATCGCGTCTTTGCTAAGTGATTGAAAATATGGCGGAGAGGGTGGGATTTGAACCCACGATACCCGTTAAGGTATGTCCGCTTTCGAGGCGGATCGTTTCAACCACTCACGCACCTCTCCGCGTCGGACAAAACCGTCAGTTCTCAGCCGTCAGCAAAAGCAGATTTCTCCGACTTCGCTTTGCTCAGCATCGGAATGACAAAGAGCCGGACGCTTGGCATCTCTCACCAACGAGTGACGACCAACGACTAACGACGGTTTTTAAAGAACGTTTGCAGCACTTCCGCGCTGCGGCCGGCTAAGATTCCGCTTCTGACTTCGAGTTTGTGGTTCAGTTGCGGGTGGTTCAGGACCTGCATGACTGAATGCACCGCGCCCGCCTTTGGATCATCCGAGCCGTAGACCAGACGTTTGATGCGGGCGTGCACCATGGCGCCGGCGCACATGGGGCATGGTTCAATTGTAACAAACAGCTCACAGTCTCCCAGGCGATGGTTACCGATGGTTGCACCGGCTTCGCGGAGGGCGACGATCTCGGCGTGGGCGGTAGGATCGGAGTCCGTGATGTTGCGGTTCCATCCGCGGCCCACGATTTTGCCATCGCAGACCACGACGGCACCCACAGGAACTTCGCCCATTTCGAGAGCGCGATGGGCGCAGCGGAGGGCTTCTTCCATCCAGAGCTCGTCGGAGCGGTCGATGGTCCTTTGTCGGTGGTCGTTGTGCATTCTGTGGACAAGGTTATTCTACGTGGACTTGCCCATACGAAAACGAGGGCGGGACGAATGCGTCCGCCGCTGCACGATCAGATCACGCTTAGCACGTTCCGCACGACTTCCGGGACAACGGCGCGGATTACGGCAGGAACGACTACGCGGGCGACGGGGTAGGCGATCGCCAGGGTGGGGACGACTAGGAGCAGCCACGTCCTCATAGTCAAATTGTTCAAATGGGCTTTCATGGCTTCCCTGTTATTGGGTACGGAACTTTGCATCTGAAAGTTCCGTGGGGAGTCAAAGGCTTAACCACAGAGGGCACGGAGG
Source organism: Terriglobia bacterium (assembly GCA_020073385.1). Classification (GTDB taxonomy): domain Bacteria; phylum Acidobacteriota; class Terriglobia; order Terriglobales; family Acidobacteriaceae; genus Sulfotelmatobacter. Next base: position 16,246 of record JAIQFH010000067.1, read on the forward strand.
TTCACAGAGGAAGCCTTCGTTATTCGAGGAATTTGCCGATCAGCCACATATGTCCAAAGGGGTCGACTATCGCTCCCTGCAGCATGCGGCGGATGGGTTTCGGCCCGGTGGTGGGGTGCTCGTGTTCTTCGACGGGGCTGTGTTCGACGGCTCCTGCGGCCAGCGCTCTGTCCTGAACCGTGATGGGATCCTCAACGAACAATTCGATCCTGACCGTCGTGAAGCCCACTAATGACGGGCCGCGGGTGCCATACTCCGGGGCGTGGTAGGCGAGAAAAAAAGGGGCCCCGTGGATGGAGAGTCCAGCAACGATGTCGGCGCCTTCCCCAAGTTTCCAGAGAAGTTCGGCCCCGAATGCAGTCCGGTAGAAGTCGATGGCAGCGCTGCCGTCGGTGACGGCCAGCATGGGTGAAATCTGAGTCGGCATGGAATTCCTTGGTTTGAGCATACCTCGCGGACGAAACGGTGTCCCTAAAAGATACGCACCGATTGGGCCAGGCGGCCAGCCGTGGTATTCTAGCCGCGTTATGGGCATGCCGAGCTTGCTGCGTAAAGTGTTCCTCGTTGACCTGCTGCAAGGACTGAAGGTCACCTTCCGCTATCAGGACCCGAAGGAGATCTATACCGAGCAGTATCCGCTCGAGCGGCCGCAGGTGGCTGAGCGGTACCGAGGGGCACCACGGCTGAACGTGAACCCGGATACCGACGAGACCATGTGCATTGCGTGCGACCTGTGCGCGCTGGCTTGCCCGGAAAACCTGATTGTGGTGTCGAGCGAACGAAACGAGAAGACCCGCCGCAAGGAACTCACCAACTTTACCTACGACCTGAGCCGCTGCATGTTCTGCGGGCTGTGCGAAGATGCGTGTCCAACCGACGCGCTGGAACTGACGCAGGACTTTGAACTCGCCAGCTATACCCGCCAGGGATGGATCTGGGACCGGACAACGTTGGAAAAGGGGCCGGAGCCTACGCTGTATCGGAAATAGACAATTCCCAAGAAAAGTGCCGTCCATGACGGGACTCCCGCGTCCGTTTGTCCACTGAACCCGGCATTTTCATGCCGGGCTTACACATTCGCAAATTATGCGACTCCTCGCAGGACACTGCGGCACGCTCTCCTTCGCTTTGCCCAGGGTCGCGGGACGGACGAAGGTGTCCGTCCCTACACAATCTGGGCTACGGGATTCGCTGGATAGCGGGGCTGCCTACAGAGTTTGAGACTAAGGGCAAAGACACATTGCAGCTTTGCTCAGCGGGCTGTGGTGGTGTTTCATCGAGGTGAATTCCATGGCAAAACGGCTTATTCCGTTTATCGCAATTCTTGCTTGTGCAAGTTGGGTCGCGGCTCAGCGTACGCGCACTGCAGCGCCTGCAACTCCGCCGCCACCGACAACCGCGGCTCCGGCGCAGACAACTGTACCGAATGCGGCTACTCCCACGGCGCCGGCTCCGAGTCCAAACACCGGCTCTCCGCCGGCGAATCCAAACATGACGCCGCCGACTAATCCAATTGGGCCGCCGACGCCGATTACCACCAAGGCGGGAGGGGAGGGAACCGAGAGCGTTCCTCCGCCAACAAGCAGCGCGGAGACTCCGATACCGACGGGGGAGGCGCCGACGCGAACGCCGCAGACTCCTGTTCCGGGCAGTGGTCAGCCCACGAGTCCCGGGCGGCCTCCTGCCCCTGTCCCGCCATGCGTGAGCGTCTCGGGCGCGACAGCCAATAGTTCGAACACGAATGCCAGCCCTCAAAATCCGAATCCGCCGTCAGGCTCTACACCAGCGGCTCCGGGAAGTACAACCGTACAGCCAGGTGTGGATCCAATCATCGGCCCATGCCCCGTGGGTACAGTGCCGAGCGGCAGCGCGCCGCCTTCGCAATGAAAACGGATTGGGAGTTACAGTAGGCCTAGGCCTGATCAGAATCAGCATCGCTTGGCTGGCAGGTCAGAATTAAGAATTGCAGAGTTTAGATTTCAGATTTCAGATTGAAGAGCTCGTTATCATCGACGCGTCTGAGGGTCTTCACTCTGAAATCTTCAATCTGAAATCTGAATGTGCTTCACGCGGGTTGTTGTTGCGTCATGCAGTGCATCGCGCCGAGGCCCCAAATGAAGTCTCCCGAATAGATGGGGACAATTTCGCGGGTAGGGAAGAGCTCTGCCAAAGTGTTCAGAGCGATGCGATCGTTGGGACGATTGAACACCGGGGCGAGCACGACTCCATTGGCGATGTAGAAATTGGCGTAGCTGGCGGGGAGGCGGCGGCCTTCGAAAACCACTGGCTGCGGCATGGGGAGTTCCACGACGGTTAGTTGTTTGCCGTCCTGGTCCCGGGCGGATTGCAGGCGGCGGAGATTGGCCAGCAACGGCGCGTGGTTCACGTCTTTGGAGTCCCGCTCGACCATAGTGACGACCGTGTCTTTGCGGACGAAGCGGGTGAGGTCGTCAACGTGGCCATGGGTGTCGTCGCCGAAGATGCCGCGTCCCAGCCAGATGGTGTGGGGCGCGCCGAGGTAGTCGGCGAAAGCCTTTTCATATTGGACGCGCGTCATGTGCGGATTGCGCTCCTGCTCTTTGCTGAGCAGACACTCTTCCGTCGTGAGGATCGTGCCGGCGCCGTTGACGTCGATCGAGCCACCTTCGAGGACGATGCGAGCGCCGAGAGATTCGGGGCGGATTTCGGGCGCGTGGGTCGCTTTGGCCATGAGGCTGCCGATTTTTTCGTCGAGACGCCAGTTGGAGTACTTCGCCCATGCGTTAAAGCGGAACTTCACAGCCAGGGGACCTTCCGGGGCTAAAGCCCTTTCTTTTTTGGCCGCAACGGCACGAGTGAACTCGTGCCCTTCCCGGTTCTCATGTGGGGACAGCCGCCCTCGGCTGTCCGGCTGGGCGAAGCCCGGCGGCTTGGGAGCCAGGAAGATGCAGCCGGAGTCGCGCAGCCATACGCGGTTCGTAGACCAGTGATGGAATCGGATATTGTCCGAGAGGGCATCGGCGCGTTCAAGCACCCGACGGGCCTGTCTCGCGGCGGCCGCGTTGTTGACAATCAGCTCGACGCGCTCATGCTTCGCCAGATTGCGGATGATTTCGGCGTACACCCACGAGATCGGCTCAAATTTTCCCGGCCAATCGCCTTGATAATGAGGCCATGCCAGCCAAGTAGCGGCATGCGGCTCCCATTCTGCGGGCATGCGGAAGGACTCGAGCGAATGAACTGTATTTGGTTTTGAGGACTTGGTTCTTCCCGGTTTCTTACTCAACGCTAGACCTTCCATCGCTCGACTTTGTCGCAGGCGAAGCACTTTTTGTTGTGAACGGAGATCATCCCGCCGCAGTGGGGACAACCGTGCCGCTTGCGCTGCTGGCGCAGGAAGAACTCGACGCCTTGGTCGCGGATCACTTCGAGGTTTTCGATTGGGCTTACGCCGTAGCAGCGGCGATAGCGCTGGTCGAGTTTTCGTAGCCGCTCGCAGGGATACCGATCACATTCAAAGCAGAAATCGATCTTGTTCTTCGCCAGCAGTTCGCATTGTCCTTTGAGGTAGGCGCACTGCTTGTTGCGGGGACGGCATCCGGTGCAGTGACAGATGCTGCCGCGCTTCTTAGGAATACCATTGATGAATGCCAGGTAGAACGAGCACGCAGAGCAATCCATGCCGCAGGGAGCGATGAGTTCGAATTTCGCCGTGGGCCCGTGTGTCATCTTGCGTCCTAAGTCGCGTCGATAAAACGGTTGGTGATGGGAGCGTAGCTGTCGATGCGGCGATCGCGGAGAAAAGGCCAGTTGCGGCGTATGTCTTCCAGGGACTTCAAGTCGACGTCCCCCACCAGAATCTCCTCGCGATCGTGCGATCCCTCGGCAAGGACGCGGCCGAAGGGATCACAGAAAAAAGATCCGCCCCAGAATTCCAGACCCTGGCCGGGGGCGGACTTGCCGCGGATGTTCCCGGTTTCGAAGCCGACGCGGTTCACGACCGCGACATAGACTCCGTTGGCGATGGCGTGAGCGCGCTGAATGGTGCGCCAGGCGTCGTGCTGGGCGACGCCAAACTCGGCCTTTTCGGCGGGATGCCAGCCGATTGCTGTGGGATAGAACAGTATGTTCGCCCCCTGCAGAGCCGTGAGGCGCGCGCCTTCGGGATACCATTGGTCCCAGCAGACTAGCGTTCCGACGCGCCCAGCGCTGGTATCCAGGGCACGGAAGCCGAGGTCGCCGGGTGTGAAATAGAACTTCTCGTAGTAGAGCGGATCGTCGGGGATGTGCATCTTGCGGTACAGGCCGCGCAAGGAGCCATCCTTGTCGAAGGTCGCTGCAGTGTTGTGATAGACGCCCGGGGCTCGTTTTTCGAAGAGCGAGGCGATGAGGACTACACCGTTGCTACGAGCCGCGGCGGCCAGTTTTTCGGTGCTGGGGCCGGGGATGGGCTCGGCAAGATCGAACAGGGAATGATCTTCGCGCTGGCAGAAGTACTGCGTTTGAAAAAGTTCAGGCAGACAGACGACCTGGGCTCCGCGTTGGGCGGCTTCGGCAATGCGGCCCAGGGCCTTGTCGAGATTTTGTTCCGGCTCCGGGCCGCAGGACATCTGGACTAAGGCCACGCGGAATTTTTCTGGCGGCAACGTTCCGACCTCTGGGATCAATATAGCACTCGAACAGCGAGCAATGAGCGATGAGCCGTGAGCATTGAGCCACAGATTCACTCACAGCTCATTGCTCATCACTCACTGCTATGGCTTAGGAATGATCTGATCTTTGAGTCGCGAGGATATTCGCCAAACGTGGATTACTTTTGACCAGGTCGTCAAGGCGTCGAACCACTTCCTCTGAGGGCATGGAGCGAATCACGGCCTCGATGGCGCGCTCGGCGTCGAGGGATTCGGACTTCACGAGGTCCAGCAGAAATTCCATCGCGGCATCCTGACGGGTCAGGGCAATCGCCGAGAGCAGCACGGATCGAAACCACGGGTCAGGGGCAGCGTTCAGGCTCTTCTGAAGTGTATGGAGGGCTTGCGGGGAGTGCGTGCCCGCAAGAGCCAGAGCTGCTTCTCCCGCGGCGTCGTCGCCTCCTATGAGAAAGCGGCTTACCCAGGGGATGGCAGAGATGCCTTCCATGCGGAGGATTCCGCTATAGCAGGCGCCCAGCACCTCAGGCTCGTCGTGGGCGAGAGTGGCTCTCAGACGAAGCAGCAATGACGCCGAGGGAGAGCCTACCTGCTCGATGGCGCGAGCTACTTCGGCGCGGACGGTTTTTTCTGTATCAGCGAAGAGATCGATGAGATGGGCGAGAAGTTCGTCGTTGGTGAGGCGGCGGCACTGAACGAGCGCGAGAGCGCAGGTTGCACGCAGCGTGCCGGCGGTGTCGGAGCGGCCTCCCCAGACGGCCTCGAGCTGGATGTGGCGCATGCCACGGAGAAAGACGTCGGGATCTTGCAACTCGAAGGCAGCCAAAGTGCGGCTGATGGCGTTCTTCGCCCAGCATTGCGGGTCAGATTTCTCCGGGTGTTCGAAGAAGCGGTCGAAGGCTTTCAGCAGGTCCGGAGTGAGGTCCTGCAGGTTGAATTCCCGGGTCAGGTCGGCAGCTTTGGCGACGATGAAATTGTTACGCTCAGTCAGCGCTTTGCGGAGAGGTTCGGTACGGGATTCCTGGGGTGCTTCGCGGAGGGTGTCGAGCGTGGTGATTTGTGCTTCGAAGGCTCGCTTGCCGGGCATGAGTGGAAGTGTACGCGAGGCGGGGGCAAGATGCCCCCGCTACAGCCGGCGGGACGCCGGCGCTACGGGATCGCTTCGAGGTGGGCTGGCTGCTCCGTCTACAAGGCTTGTTCACTTCGCGGACAACCGACGCGGGCGTAGCTACTTGCTCGGTGAGCGTGGCGTGCATCGATGTGCTTCCTGTAGAGTATTGAGTCGAAGAAAAAACGGAAAGAGCTTGGGAGGCGTCATCTTGAAACAGGGCAATCACGGAAATTCGCACGGGCAGCACGGCGGCGAGGGGGTCGACCGGAAGCTGCACGATCCCATCGAGGATCGGCTGATCCCATTGGAGCCGCTGGATTTGGGTAAGGTCCGATCCATCGACGGGCTCGTGCGCGCCATGTCAAAGACCGCGTTCACAGGACGGCAACTCGGCGAAGCGGCTGACGTGCTTGAAGCGATGGCGCTCGACGAAGATGCTTTTGTGGTGATGACGCTGGCCGGCGCCATGACCGTGGCCAAGCAGGGGCTGATTATCGCCGAACTGATCGATCGGGGAATCGTCAATGCGATCGTTTCGACCGGCGCGCTCATGGCTCACGGGCTCGTGGAGGCCACAGGGCGCGCACATTTTCGGGCAAATCCGGAAGTCTCCGATGAGGAACTCTACGAGCAGGGTTACAACCGCGTGTACGACACGCTGGAGCCGGAGCAGAACCTCGACGACGTGGAAGAGGTCATGTCAGCGGTGTTGGAATCATGGGACCACAACGAAGTCATGTGTTCGTACAAGCTGAACCATGCGATCGGGGCACATCTGTCGAAGCACGCGCAGGGGCAGCGGGGCATTTTGAAGTCGGCGTTCGAGAAGGGCGTGCCCGTGTTCGTTCCGGCGTTCAGCGATTCAGAATTAGGTTTGGATACGGCGTTGAATAATCGCCTGCGCGAATCGACCGGACGGCACAAGATACGGTTCGATCCGTTTGAGGATCTGGAGCACTTTGCGGCCACCCTGCTGCGGCAGAAGAAGCTGGGAATTTTCACGATCGGTGGCGGCGTGCCGCGAAATTGGTCGCAGCAGTTCGGGCCATTCTGTGAGTTGCGTCACCGGCGGCTGGGGGAGAACGTGCCTTTGAAGCGGTATCACTACGGCCTTCGTATCTGTCCGGAGCCGGTGTATTGGGGCGGGCTGTCCGGTAGTCCTTACGGCGAGGCGATCTCCTGGGGCAAGTTTGTGCCACCATCCGAGGGCGGGAGGTTTGGTGAGGTGTTTGTGGACGCGACCATAGGGCTACCGATCATCGTGGCTGCAGTTCTGGAGAGACTCGATAAGGCTAAGAAGGGCGGGAGGAAAAGCGCTAGGGCCCTTGCCAAAAAATGAGCTAGAAGACTCACCACAGGGGGCACAGAGGTTCACAGGGGAATTCAACTAGTTACCCGATCGCTTTCGGGAGTGGACTCCGGTTGCTCGATCGATTGATCCGTCTTTACCCTACGATACAGCGGGGCAAGGATGCTGTTTTCAAGTACTTCCGACTCAGCCTGAAACCAGTCCTGCAGCTCTTGTCCCTCTTCCTGGCCGCGGGTTTCGTAAAGCTGCTGGGCGCGCGAACGCACCTTTCGCTCCACCATGCGGACCATCAGAGCCTGCTGTTTCTTCCTACGTGTTTCGATATCCAACCTAACGCTCCTTACGTCTTAACGACCACCTCTATGATAGCCGAAACTTGTTAACGGAAGATTACATCCGGCTAATTAGGACGGTTACCAAAGTGTAAAGCTCGGCATCTCTCCTGTGCTCCCTAAACTACTGATATATTTATGACTTAGATTCTCGTGGCGCGATCTCGGTGCAAACATTTTCGCCGAGAACGCACCCCAGAGGAATCAATCCATTCTCACCTCGGCAGCGACTTCAGGAATTCGACCAAGTCGGTCTTGTTCTGATCTGTCAGCCCCAAGCTAAAGCAGCTGTCGTAGTGGTTTACGACATCAGCCAGCGTGCCGAACCGTCCGTCGTGGTAGAAGCCTCCCTTCGTATGCGTCCAGAGCCCACCCAAGGGCGAGGTGCGATAACGCCGGTCGGGCGAGCGGTCTGCCTGGAAATTGTCCACGCACACTTCACTCGGCGCATGCAGGTTCCAACCGGGCTCGGTGTAGAGGGGCGGAACATGGCAGGTCGCGCATTTGGCCGTTCCGTTGAAGATCTTCTGTCCGCGCCTGGCAGCCTCACGGTCAAACGTTCCCGCAGGTGCGCTGGGTGCTGGAAGCGCGAGTTGATAGAAATGCAGGGCAGCCAGTTTTGGAGTGATCAAGTCGGTGGAACTGGTCACGTGCCCGAAGCCAGCCTTGGCGGCAACAGGGAACTGATCGGCGTTGTCCAGGCGGGGATCGAAGAAGTTGCCCTTGCCGTGCATTTCGAGATTGGCGACGAAGGCATTCCAGTAGGTTACCGAGCCCCAGCCAGTCCACGTGTGCAGGTTCACACCGGCGAGTCCAAACGCGGGCGGAATGAGGACCGCCGAGGTCTTGCCGTCAGGGCGAAAGGCCTTGCCATCGAGAGCTAGTTCGGCGTCGAAGTGTCCCGGTCCCCAGCTCTGTAGAACGGTGCGCACAGTGGCTTGATCGACTCCGAGCAGGTCGGCAAAGGGCTGGAGATTGGGAGCAAGGGCCACGATTTGGCCGACGTTAAGATCACGATTGGCCCAGCCGTCGAGCCGGTGGCCGATACCCGGCGCTAGTGAATTATCGACGGTAGAATGGCAGAGCGCACACTGAATGCCGACGGACTTCAAAGTGCCGTCGGGCTTGAAGAATCCTGTAACGCCAACCACCGAGTTCAGCTTCAAGAGGGCCACGGTCACGGCAGGATCGTTGAGGTTGACCTGACCGTTCTTCAACTCTTCGACTAATGAGGCGGGGAGGGCATCCGCATCAACCTTCAGACCAACCGCCAACGCGGTGTTCGGACTGACTCCCGGTCCTACTCCGCCGAGTTTGCTACCTTCGATGGCCTGATGGAGCTTCAGCGCATCTCCCCAGAATGATTGATCACCAAAGGTATCGAAGCGGAAGACGCGCTGGCCCTGTTCAAACTCTTGAGCGGCACTCGCGGCTGATGCTGGGTCTGCAGGTGACTTCGATGAAGTCAGACCCGGAAGAGCGAAGAGTCCGATTCCGGCGGATGCCACCACGAACACGATTGCGAGGTTGCGATAATTCATAACATTAATCTCCTGGCTTGACGGCTAGCTCATCGCTGGCGACGGCGTTTTGCGTCTGTTCTGCTGAGCGGAGGCGATAAGCGCGGGTTACAGCCGGGAGGCGCAAACCCTGTCAAAAGATTGTCAAAGCACACGCGACACGGAAAACCTGTAACCTTACGCGAATTTCCGACTCAATATTTTGGGAGGAACGTCGATGGCCAGCGCGGTCCTGGTGGAGCAGGCAAAGAACGAGGATTGGACTGACGAGCAGGTCGTCGCGCGCGTGTTGGCAGGGGAGACCGCTCTTTTCGAGCTACTGATGCGCCGCCACAATCGACGGCTCTATCGGGTCGCCCGGGCAATTCTGCGAGACGATGCCGAAGCAGAGGACGTGATGCAGGATGCTTACGTCCGCGCGTACCAGAATCTCGCCAGCTTTGAGGGCAGAGCCAAATTTGCGACGTGGCTGACGCGCATCGCGGTCCACGAAGCATTGGCCCGGCACCGCAAGCGTTCGCGATTTCAGTCTCTCGACAGTTCAGATCCATCCCATGGAGATCTCATGAACTCCGCCACTTCTTTAGACCGTAGCCCCGAGGAGGAAACCTACGATCGCGAACTCTCCGGGGTTTTGGAGAGAGCCGTTTTGTCGCTGTCGGATGAGCACCGCCTGGTCTTTATGTTGCGCGACGTGGAGGGGATGAGCACCGAGGAGACGGCACAGTGCCTCCACCTGTCCCAGGAGAACGTTAAGGTGAGACTGCACCGGGCCCATGCCAAGCTGCGAAAGCAACTTTTTGCGGCTGTGGGAGCGACGGCTTCGCAGTGCTTCCAGTTTCACGCTCCGCGGTGTGACCGGGTCGTGAACGGCGTCTTTAAGAGCTTGGGGTGGAAGTCGCTGCCGAGTCTGAACGACTCTGGCGGCTAGTCGAAGATTAATACCGCCGAGGCGATCACCGTCGTCCACAGGCCGCGCTTGTCGCCCACTGCCGACTGCGTGACGTTGGCGGTGCGGACAATCTTGTTCGAAAGGCGATAGATCTGCTTTTTCTCATCCCAGGAGCGGTCAGGATCGAATTCCACGTTCAGTGTTGTGGCCAGCATTTCGGCGGCGAGTTCCTCCGCGTATTCGCCCGCGGCGTCTTCGGTTTCGCCGAAGGAGTGATGCTCGCTCAGATAACCGTAAGTGTTGCGGTCGGCGGGAATGGCTACGCCGATTGAAGAAGCCAGCAGACGGTGAGGTTCGCGGGTTGAGTTCTCGGCGACCACGGCGAAGACAACCTCACCCGGATGGAGATACTTCACACCTTCCTTGCGGGCCAGCAGTTTACAATTTGGGGGAAAAATCGAGGAGACACGCACCAGATTCTGGGCAGCGATGCCCGCATCACGTAACGCCAATTCGAACGAAGTCAACCGCTCGCGGTGTTTCCCCACGCCCTTGGTGAAGAAAATCCGCTTCGGAACCATGTCTTTGCCCAATTCACCTGTCCTCCGCAAAGGAAATTTGAAGGTTAAGAATGCACAATCTAACACATTGTTTTGTAAAGGAAATATGAATTTCGGGCGTTAGGACAAGAAAATTCAGCGAGAGGTTTTTCTCGTACGTGGTGGGAATCGAAAAGGATTTTGACCTCAGGCGTCAGACCTCGGACCTCCACTCGCTAGTGCTGAGGTCCGAAGGCTGAGGTCCGACGCCGGTCTTTGGGGCTTAGTCGGCTTTGACGGAGGTGACGGTGATGGTGTTGTCTTTCTCGGTTCCGGTGACGGTGGCTTTGGCTCCAGCCTGTTTGTCGAGCGTGTCCAAAGCGGCCTTGTCGCTCGTGTCGAGCGTGTAGACTTTGTCGCCGACCACCAGGGCATACTTCGAGCCTTTCTTGACGCAGCCGCGGGTGCATTCGGCGGCAGAGCCCATGTGTTTAGCGCCGCACATAGCATCGCTTACGGTGCCGGTGTAGGTTTTGCCGGCGGCGAAAGCAGTAGAAACGGAGAGGCCGACGACCATCAGCAGGCTCAATATCAAAATTCCAGCGTTCCGGGTACGGACATTCATCAGAGAGTCTCCTTGTTGTTTTATCTTGTCAGACTGGCGCAAGGGAAGGCAGCACGCGCCACCCAGCCTTCACCCTAAAGATGCACTGGCTGGAACAAAGTTACAAGGGGCGGGAAGGACAAAAAAGCGGAGACGCACTGGCGCGCGCCTCCGCGCGGATGCCCGGTTCGAAATAGGGGGGAGGGCCCGGGCAAACTTGAACTGCGCGCGGCGAACGAGCCAGCGCCGGGTGGTCGGTGTGGAAACGACAGCCTCGAGAATTGGAATACGTCGGTTGTAGCAAGATCCCCAGATGCTCCTGAAGTCACGTCGCGGGCTGTCACTACCCAGTGTGGCGACAGCCCGCGACCAGACCTTCCGTGAGAAGGACGAGTTAGAGTACAACGCAAAGGATAGCGCTTGAAAAAACGATGAATCTTGTTCCAAAAAACGAACAAGCCCGGTAAAGCCCTATTTGGGAGCCTTGACGGAATAGATTAGGTCGACATCCACGGTCTTGTCGCGCACATTGGCGGTCACATGCGAGACAACGTCCCAATCGAGGCCAGAAGGCAGCAGTTTGTGGGCCGCGGGCAAATATTCGCTGAGGTAGGTGGAATCGTAGATATCGCCGGGCCGGAGCTTCCAGGCATTACGCAGCTTCGCGGTGAGGCTGTTGTCCAGACCGCGAAATTCGAGTTCGCCCATGTGGTACTCGGAGCCCTCTTTCACGTCGAGATGAATGAGAGCGGTGCCGGCAGCATTGTCGAATTCGGCTTCCGCCTTGATTGTGGCCGTGACGTAGCCGCGGGAACCGTAAAGCTTCTGAACGTCTTTCAGATTGTCGCCAATGCGAACTGTGTTGGCGACATCGCCGGGCTGGGCCCGTATCATCTTCTGCAAAACGTTGGTGGGGAATTCCTTGTTTCCTGACCATTGAAGCGCGTTGATCTTGTACTGTTGGCCAGGAGTCACGGAAAAAGTAACGTCGACAATGGTGAGATTCCGCGGGCCGCCGTCCTCGCTCTCGGCAGAGGGCTTCTTCACGACTTTGGGTTGCGGCTCGCCGAAAGCCGCCTTCAAGTATCCGCGAGTGTAATAAACAGGGAGCAGTTGGTGCTCCACAAGGGCGTTCAAGACAGCGCGCGAGTACTCTGTGTCGAACACCCGCTGCGCCGCGGCTTTCAATGCCGGCAATTCGGCTTCGCCCGCGCCAGTAAATTCGACATTCCGGATCTGGATTAGAACCTCAGAAATGCGGTAGACGATGGAATCGACAGGACCATTGGCCTTGCCAGCCCGCTCGAACTCAACGTTGCCTGGGATGGCATTTTCCACGAGTAGCGCCTGCAACACGTCGGAAACATGGTCAGCGAGATTGCCGGAAAGCGGCACTTCACCGTTGAACATGGGAGCGCGCTCCTTGATGCGCTGCAGGAGTTCCTGGTCCGAGAACCATACGAAATCTTCGAAGCGCACCGGAACGAACTTGTCCACGTCGGTGACCTGCAGGGCGAGTTTGGTTCCGGTGGAGGAGTAGGAATAGCTATAAGCAATGTCGGAGAACACGCCGAGATCACCCAGGCGGCGCGCGGCTTTCTTGAAATCGTCTTCCACAACGGTTGTGCCCATCTGCAGCCCACTGGCGGCGATGACTGCGTCGTCGGCGTAGCGCTTAGTTCCCGAGACCTTGACGGAAATCAGTTGCCGATCGGACGCCGGCAGATGATCGAAAGACTTTCCGGAGGATTGAGGCTGCGCCCCGGGCGCACCTATTCCCAGCACGAACAGAACGGCGAGCCATCTGGAAGATCTCATCATCGGCTAGGGGCTGTCACCAATTCTTGCGTGGATTTGTGCTTGACGGCAATATCGATAAAAGCCAGGGAGGCGCGGCTCAGAGCCTTGTCTTTGCGGAAAACCAGCGCCAGATCGCGGCGGACATGGGCATCGGCGAGCGGGATGGCGGCAAGAGACTTGGCCCGAACGTCCTCTTCGACATTCGAGCGCGAGATGAAACCGATGCCGACATCGGCCGCTACGAAGCGCTTCAGCAGTTCGCTGGAGTCGAGTTCCATGGTGAAGTTGGGCTTCAGGCGGCGCTCATGAAACAGTTGCTCGATGGCGTCGCGCGTGTGTCCTGCCTTGGGAACGATGAGGGGGAACTTGCTTGCATCGGCAATGGTGGCCGACTTCACCTTTCCCAGGGGATGGTGGGGCGGCGCAATCAGAATCAGCTCATCTCGATGGATGAGGACGACGGTCAGACGGTTGTCATTGACGGGAAGGGAAATGACGCCGAAATCGACCGAGTTGTCGATGATGGACTCGAGGATCTTGGCGTAATCGGAGCGCTTGATGTTGACGGAGACCTCGGGGTACTGCTTTTTGAAATCCGCAAAAACGTACGGCAGGATGTGGAGGCAGGTGCCTTCGTTGGCGCCGACGATAATCTCTCCGCGAGGAACGCGTTCCATTTCGGCGATTGCGACCATCATGGCTTTGCGCGCGTCGAGCGTTTCTTCGACATACTTCAGAAACGCCTTGCCCGCAGCGGTGAGCGAAACCTTCCCGCCGGACCGGTCGAACAGCTTGGCCCCGACCTCTTCCTCGACGCCGCGTATCTGGGAGGAGATGGCTGGCTGCGTGCGGAAACGTTTCTCCGCCGCACGCGAGAAGGAAGCGTGCCGCGCTACTTCCAGAAACGTTTCGAGCTGGTCGAAGTCCATAGGAAGCTTTCAGCTGTCAGCCCTCAGCTTTCAGCCAAGGCAAATCAGTTCTAGATTCGAAATCCCACCACCTGGTCTGGCTGAAAGCTGACAGCTGAGGGCTGATAGCTCAAGTATAAGTTCCGCTTTATCCCGGCTATAAGAACAATCGAATTGCGCCTGGTGATGATGGGCATTACACTCGTCGGTTTGCGCGACGCGACCGATTGTAGCAGAGGGATAACCACCGTCGGCCGTCCGGCGTTCGCCCCGAAGGCGCCGTCGACATCCATGTGGAACGCAGCCGCTCGCTTTGCTTCGCGGGACAGCCGAGACGGCTGTCTCTACGTGAGCTTGCTCTGCCAACGACTGACGACTATCGGCCAACGACTTTTAGAACCGACTCCCGTGAAGGAGCCTTATGGCAGATCCAAAGACCGTCCTCGAATTCGCCAAAAAGCATGACGCCAAAATTCTCGACCTGCGTTTTACCGACATTCCCGGACTCTGGCACCACGTTTCGTATCCAATCGAGCAACTGACAGAAGCGTCATTCGACGAAGGCTTTGGGATTGACGGCTCTTCGATTCGCGCCTGGGCGGGTATTCACGAAAGCGACATGCTGCTGAAGCCGGACGCCAGCTGCTACCTGCTCGATCCCTTCACCGATGTGCCCACGCTGGTGCTGATCTGTGACGTCGTCGATCCGGTGACGAAGCAGGCCTACGATCGCGATCCGCGCTTTATTGCTCGCAAGGCGGAGATGTACTTGAGCTCCAGCGGCATTGCCGACGCAGCCTATTTCGGAGCGGAAGCCGAGTTCTTCATCTTCGACAACGTGCGTTTCGATCAGCGCGAGCAGTATGGCTTTTACTACATCGACGCCGAGGAGGGGAGGTGGAACTCGGGAAGGGAAACGAACAATCTGGGCTACAGGCCGAGATTTCGGGAGGGCTATTTCCCGGTTGCGCCAACGGACCACTACCAGGATTTGCGCTCCGAGATGATGCTGACGATGCAGAGCTGTGGCATGGAGGTGGAATGCCATCACCATGAGGTAGCCAGCGGAGGGCAGACCGAGATCGATTTGAAGTTCGATTCGCTGCTGCGCTCGGCCGACAAGATGCTGCTCTTCAAATACATCGTGAAGAACGTGGCCAACCGCAACGGCAAGACCGTCACCTTCATGCCGAAGCCCATCTTCGGCGACAACGGCAGCGGCATGCACACTCACCAGTCGCTGTGGAAGGGCGGAGAACCTCTGTTTGCCGGGGATGGATACGCCGGCCTGTCACAGCTGGCATTGTGGTACATCGGCGGACTCATCCATCACGGGCCGGCGCTGTCGGCGATCATTGCGCCGACGACAAACTCGTATAAGCGGCTCGTCCCTGGATTCGAAGCGCCGGTGAGTCTGGCGTATTCGCGGCGGAACCGCTCGGCGGCGTGCCGCATTCCGATGTATTCGGCCGCGCCCCGGGCGAAGCGCGTGGAGTTCCGTCCGCCAGACCCGAGTTGCAACCCGTACATGGCATTTGCCGCCATGCTGATGGCGGGACTGGACGGGATCGAGAACAAGATCGAGCCGGGGCAACCGCTGGACAAAGACATCTACGAAACGGATCCAGAGGAGGTGTCGAAGATTCCTTCGATGCCGGGCTCACTGGAAGAGGCGCTTGAGGCTTTGCAGCGCGACCATGCCTTCCTGCTGAAAGGGGACGTGTTCACAGAAGAGTTATTGCGAACCTACATCGAATACAAGCGCTCGAAGGAAGTGGATGCGGTCCGGCTGAGGCCGCATCCGTATGAATTCGCGCTGTACTACGACATTTGAGAACCGCGTTTGCGCGCCGCCTCCGATCACGGACCGCTCTCCGATCAGGTCGATGAGGGTAACAGAGATTTATCGTCAGCAATCCGTTTCAGCACGGTCGATGCCTCGGTGTTTTTGACCTGTCGCGTGCCATCCCCGTAGGATCAATCGTGCGCCCAAGGACCATGGGTTTTCTGACCCCTGGCCGGAGCCGCCGGCTATTGTTCGAGCTGGGCGGAAGCCGCCAGGCGCGATATTACATTGTTTCTGTCCTCAAGTAGTCTCTGGGCATCAGGAGCGACCACCATGTCAGGATCGAGTGAATCGCAAAGAGGATTTCTTTCCCGTCGCGGCTTCTTTCGCTGGGCCAGTTCGCTGGCCGCATCCCTCGGCGCGGCACCTCTGGTTTCCTCCGCTAAGACTCTTTCATCGCCGACGGCATCGTCAGATGGTGAGGATTACTATGCGAAGCTTGGGGTTCCGACGATTATTAACGCTGCCGGCACTTACACCACGCTCACGGCTGCCTGCATGCCCCCGGAGGTCCTGGCCGCGGTGCAGAAGGCTGCGCTTCACCCCGTACGTTTGCACGAACTGCAGCAGAAGGCAGGCGAGTACATCGCGCGTCGTCTCAGGTGCGAGGGAGCTGTCGTGACTTCGGGAGCCTCGGGAGCCATCAGCCTGGCGACTGCCGCTTGCCTGCAGTATGCAAACAACATCAGCATTTTGGACATACCGCAGGCGATTGACGGCATGAAGAATCAGGTCATCGTGCAGCGTGCGCACCGCTATGAATATGACCGCGCCATGTATCTCTGTGGGGCGCGGGTGAGCGAGGTGGTCACGCTCGACGACTATAAGCGCGCATGCGGCGCAGGCAACGCGGTGATGACGAATTTTTTCAACGCTGCGGAGGACGAGGATGGGATCGCAGCGAGCGCACAGATTGGTCGGGAAGAGTGGCTGCGAGTGGCGCACGAGTACAAGATTCCGTGCCACCTGGATGCAGCCGCGGACATGCCTCCGATCTCGAATCTATGGAAGTACACTGGCATGGGTTTCGACCTTGTGGCTTTTTCCGGGGGCAAGGGAATACGCGGTCCACAAAACGCGGGCCTGCTGCTGGGCCGGAAGATCCTGACGGACCTGGCCCATGCGAACAATAATCCCGGAGACGGAATCGGCCGCGGCATGAAGGTGGCGAAGGAACAGATTGTGGGCATGGTAGCGGCGGTCGACTGGGTTCTCTCGCAGACGGAAGTGTCAATGCAAGGCGACTATCAGAAGCGGGTCGATCTCATCGCCAGCGCGGTGAAGGGCATCCGATCGGTCAGGACGGAGACGGTGATTCCAAAGATCGCCAACCATGTTCCACATCTGCTCATACGCTTCGACCCGGCAGTTACTGGCGTCACCACTGGTCAGATCGTCGACGCTTTGCGCACGGGGACGCCTTCGATTGAACTGAACCCGAACACCGGTCAAAAGCCCAACCAGGGCATCCCGGCGGATGCAAACACGCTCGTGGTTGGAGTCTGGATGTTGCAGCCCGGTGAAGATGCGATCGTGGGCCAGCGACTTCGCGAGGCCCTCACGAAAAAGGCCTGACACTCAGTCCCCGGTCATCGGGGCAGTGAGGTCGCGGTAGGGACGACCATTGCTGATCGCCACCGGGTGGCCGGGGGCGGTCGCCCGCTCCCCGGCTCCCACAGAACGTAGCGTGCGGATTTCCCGCACTACGCTCGTCAGAAGTTGGTTCACAGCACCGCGATCGCTTGCATCTCCGAGTACGAGAGATACAGCTTGGGTCGCACCAATGGAAACCGCTCCTTGATCTGTTGAAATTGCTTCCACCAGACCTGCCCGTGCCAACTCCGGCTGCTCAGCATCTTG
>JAIQFH010000068.1 GCA_020073385.1 Terriglobia bacterium
GTCCGGCTGTGCCTTTGCCCAGATGGAACCAGTTGGTCAGCATCCATGGCAGGGCCGAGGCGATGACAGCTCCGAGTCCAATAAACAGGCTCTGCATGGCGAAGCCGCGGGTCCGTTGCGATTCCGGGAGCAAATCGGCGACGAAAGCACGAAACGGCTCCATGCTGATGTTGATCGATGCATCCAGAATCCAGAGGAGACCTGCAGCCATCCACAGGACTGATGAGCGCGGCATCAGGATTAGAGCGATTGAGCTTAGGATCGCGCCGGTCAGGAAATAGGGCCGACGGCGTCCGAGGCGTCCCCAGGTATGGTCGCTGGCATGGGCGCCGAGGTATTCGTAGATGGCGCTCATGTTGGCCATCTGCAGACCCCAGCCGAATTGAATGCCGAAGAATCCGAAGCTCATGTTCCAGATCTGCCAGAACGACTTACTCGGCTTTTCCATGTGGACTACCTCGACCCAGAGTTTCAAACCCTGAGCGGTTATGGCTTAACGGTCGTAAAGAGTAGCCAGTTCCTTGAGCCTTGCCGCGATTTCTTCGCTGGCCGCACCCGGCTTCATGCGCCACTTCCAGTATCCGCTGGGGACGCCGGGCAAATTCATTCGCGCCTGGCTGCCCAAGCCGAGAAGATCCTGCATCGGGACGATGGCGGTATTCGCAACCGACGACATGATGGCGCGGATCAGAACCCAGTGAATGGGATCGTCCTTGAAGCCGAGATAGGCGCGGGCGTACGCATGCTCTTGGGTAACGTCTTCCGCGCTACGCGTACTATCACCGCTGCCGCTGCTCGTCCACCAGCCCACGACGGTATCGTTGTCGTGCGTCCCGGTGTAGGCCACCAGATCGCGTACGTAGTTGTGCGGCTTGAATGTTGGCGCCTGCGGGTCGTTGCCGAAAGCGAATTGCAGGATGGCCATGCCCGGTAACCTGAACTCATGACGAAGCGCTTCAACTTCCGGGGTAATCACACCTAGATTCTCCGCGATGATCGGCAAGTCGCCCAGTTCCTTGCGGAGCACGGAAAACAATTCCGCTCCTGGACCTTTGACCCAGCGGCCATTGATCGCGGTCGTTTCATTCCCCGGCACTTCCCAGTATGCCTCGAAGCCGCGGAAGTGATCGATGCGAATGAAATCGTAGAGGCGGAGCGCGGCGCGCAACCGCTCGATCCACCATTGAAATCCGGTTTGCTTCAGCAGAGGCCAGTCATATATAGGATTGCCCCAGCACTGTCCGGTGGCACTGAAGTAGTCAGGCGGAACGCCGGCAATCTTGAGCGGGGTACCGCGTTCGTCGAGCAGGAAGAACTGACGATTCGCCCAGACGTCGGCGCTATCGTGCGCGACATAGATAGGCAGGTCTCCGATAATGCGAATGCCGCGCGCGCGTCCGTAGGCTCGCAGTTTCTGCCACTGCTGGAAGAAGACGTACTGGAAGAACTTCTGGGCCTCGATGGCGGACGCGAGTTCTTCCTTGTTGCGCTTCATGGCCTCACCCTGGCGCGCCGCAATATCGCTCGGCCACCTGGTCCACGCCACGAGGCCGTGTTCTTCCTTCAAGGCCATAAACAGAGCGAAGTCGTCAAGCCACGAAGCGTGCGCCCGCGCGAATTCCTGCAACTCGCGCCGACTGTCAGCAGAAGCGCTGGCCAAGAAATTCATCGCGGCCTTGTGCAGCAACGGCATCTTGAAACCAGGGCCTCCGCATCGACGCCATGTTTCGCACCACTGACTGGACCGAAGAACAGTTGGATCGCGTGCTCCAGAGGCATGAGGCGTCGGTAGGGTATTCGACTTGCTTTTGGTATAACGTCAGGAATTCGCGCGCCTTGTTTGACCGCTCGGGTTGGTTCAAGGCGCTTCAGGAGAGAGCAAAGCAGCCCTATCCGGAGGAGTTGAAACGGGCAATTGTCGCAAAGAATTATCCCATCCTACGGAACAACATATCCTGGTACCTTCACCAGATCGAACTGGCCCTGCAGCGGCAAGACCCGATCAGCGTGAACCACCGTGCCACTGCCATGCTGGCAAGTTACTTCGACATTGTATTTGCCGTAAATGGACAGCCACATCCGGGAGAAAAGCGGCTGGTTGAATTTGCCGGGGCCTTATGTCCGAACCTACCGACTGGCTTGGTGGAGGGGGTGACGGCCTTTCTCTCGGCGTTGCCGGATAATCGAGTCACCGAACGCGCGAATGCAATGCTCGATGGTCTCGATGATCTGTTACGCCACACATGCTTTCTATAATCAAGGCGCGGCACGCACCTCTCGGCGGGCGCTTGTTTTTTCACATGCGAGTTGGGGTGGCCCGAAGAAGAAAAAATCCCTTCCGACCCCGCAGCAAGCGGCTATCAAACAGGACTCGGCGTACTCCCAGTAGCAGCGCCAGCATGATGGGAACGAGGCTGAGCCAAAAGCTGAAATCCCGTTGACAAACGTCCGCTTAGATGGGCTCTTGCGTACCTCAGCGGCGCCCAACGATCTGTGATTACGATCACAAGGATATGTGATTACGATCACAATTCCCAGTGACGGAAATCACACGCCGCAATGGCGAGGAAAAACGATTTTCTTCTTGACAGTGGTGATACGTCTGTAGCGTAATCACGCAGTAGTAGAAAAACACTAATTTCGAGTTCCCAGACGGAGTGGGATGGAGGCGAGGCGTTTCCATCCCTCGACCGGAACCTCAAAACGGTCAGCTAGAACTCATTCACAATTGGAGATTCTTTTATGCGTAAGACGTTGAAGCTAGCGAGGGGCGTAGTCTGCTTGCTCGGTCTGCTAGTGGGCGTAATGTGGGGGCAAGGAATTTTTGCCACCTTGACGGGCGTGGTTTCCGATCCCTCCGGAGCAGTAGTCAACGGTGCAAGAGTCACCCTCACGGACGCTGGGTCGGGCTCGGCCCGCGAGACGCAAACCAACAGCGACGGATATTACACCTTCGCTTCGGTTCCCGTAGGCAAATACAACATCACGATTGAAGCGCAGGGATTTGAAACCTATAAGGCAACGGGCATCGCGTTGGGTGGCGCTGAAAAGCGCAATCTGAACGTCACTCTCACACTGGGCTCGACGAGCCAGACGATCGAGGTGAATGCTGAAGCCACCCAGCTGGTGACCACGGACTCGCCCGAGCATACGTATACGCTGGGAGAGACGCAGCTGCAGAATCTGACTCAGATCGGCAGCGACGCGGCCGAGTACATCAAGATCATGCCCGGATTTGCGGTTCAAAACGGCAGTTCCAACAAGGCGAACTACAGCGGCGAGGTCATCGGCATCAACGCCAATGGCGACGCAGGCAGCCAGAGCCCGCTGAACAACGCCTCTAGCTACAACGGGCTGCCCGGCAACTCGCTCGACATCACCATGGACGGCGCACACGTCGCCGACCCGGGTTGCGATTGCGACACTCCAGTCAATCCCAACTCCGATTTCTTGCAGGAGTTCCGGGTGCTGGCATCGAACTTCAGCGCCGAGAACCAAAAGGGACCCATCCTCATCACGTCGGTGACCAAGTCCGGTGGGCAGCACCTGCACGGCAGCGGCTTTTTTTCTGCCCGGAATTACGCACTTAATGCCAACGACTGGCTCAACAACAACAGCAACTCCCCGAAACCTGCGAATAAGTACTACTACCCAGGCGGCTCGATCGGCGGCAAGGTCCCCAAGACCCACGATAAATTGTTCTTCTTTGTGGGCTTCGAGTACTTCCACCAGGTTTTGGACACCGGCTTGCTGCGTTCCACGGTTCCCACGTCAGGTCCGAACAGTATGCTCGAGGGGAATTTCTCGACTTCCGAGTTGCAGAAAATCGGCGACGCAACCCACGGCTATAACACGGGTGGTGGAGGAACGCCGGTGGGAACGGCCTGCCCGAACACCGGCCCCGGCACCCCGAACCCCTACCTCCCATGTCTTAACCAGGCGGCGATGAATGCGTTCGGGTTTACGCAGAACGCGACCGACTTGGGATGGAGTGGCTCGATTCCGACAGCGGACCTGAACCCGAACATGCTGGCCCTGATGAAGCTATATCCGGCGCCCAATGCCGATCCCAACGCGACCGGCGGGTACAACTACATCAAGTCCGCAATTTTCAACCAAAACAACACGCAGTTCGTCACGCGCGAAGACTACAACATCAGCAACAGCACCAAGCTGTTTGTGCGCTACAACTATCAGAAAGAGACGCAACAGTTCCCGGTGGGACTGTGGTGGCGCCAGTCGGACCAGGTTCCGTATCCGACACCGATCGAGGGCAGAAACCGGTCCTACTCGATCTCGGGATCGCTGACCCACGTGTTCAGCCCGAGCATGACCAACGAAACGGTCGTCGCCTACACGCTGGTGAAGTTCCCGAACGTTTTTGCCAATCCTAAGGGAGTTGATCGTGCGAATGTCGGCTACGGCGTTCAGGGACTATTCAAGAACGGCGTCGCTCAGATTCCGTCGTTCGGAGGTACGGGCGGCAACGGTGAAACGGCTTTAGTCTTCAATCCGGGCGGCTTCGAAGCTGGTGGAGCGTCGCAAGGCTTGTATGCCAACAAGTACATGCCCAGCGTGAGTGACACGATCACCAAAGTGATCGGCACGCATACGATCAAGGGAGGCTTCTTCTGGGAATGGATTCGCAACGTCCAGCCCGCGAATAACAATACCAACGGGTACCTGCAGTTCGTATCCGGAAGTAATCAACTGTATACCAGTGGCGACTCCTATTCTGACGAGGTTCTGGGCATCGCCAGCAACTACAATGAAGCCACGAAGAATCGTCTCAACGATATTGCCTACAACACGGTCGATTTCTTCGCTCAGGATGACTGGAAAGCGACCAGGCGGCTGACCATAAACTTCGGCCTCCGCTTCAGTCACTTGCAGCCTTGGTATGACCGGTTGCCCTATGGCTTCGCCGTCTTCGACATCAACGCCTATAACTCGGGTGGCGGGGCATCCTGTACGGGCGCGCCCACGTTCTGCGGATACCTGTGGCATGCCAAGAGCAGCTCCGTGCCCTTGACTGGCTACCCGACCCGTGCGCTGTACTACCAGCCACGCCTGGGCGGCGCATACGATCTCAAAGGTGACGGCAAGACCGTCCTCCGCGGAGGATGGGGCCGTTACTACTTCCACACAGGCCAGTTTACAAGTGGCCTGGATGCGTCCGCAGGGGTTCAAACGACCGGGTTCGGCAGCCAGATCGCGTTGAGCGGGAACACCAGTCAGCCGATCCTAGTCAATCCGCTACCTGCGTCTTTGGCTCCATGGAGGGGCGCCGCTGGCAATGCTGGGTTGGATACCGTCAATTTCAGCGCGAATCCCTCCGGCCCCTCAGCCGTGGACGGCAAGGATGACAAAATGGGCTATACGGACAACTGGAACTTCACCATCTCTCGCCAGTTGCCCTGGTCGAGCCTGTTTGAGGTCGCCTATATTGGCAATCGGTCGAGAGATCTTTCCAATGGGGGCAATGGTGGAAGTCTGGGCGCTGGGGGCGGAGGCTTCGCTACCTACAACATCAACTTGATACCCGTCGGGGCGATGCTGTCCTCAAAGAATGGCGGCGCTGATCCGAACACTCTGAATGTCGCCAACTTCTATCCCATTCAGGGTTATTCGGACCTGAATGTGACCACCAATAATGGCTTGGCCAACTACCACGCCCTGCAGGCGACTTGGGCTCGCACGAAAGGGCGGTACACGCTGGACCTAAACTATACGTACGGCAAGGCCCAGGGTGTGGTGAATGACGGCTCGGGCCGTGCCGCAGATATTTTCGACATAAACAAAAGCATCGGCGTTCTGCCCAACAGCCGAAAACACCTGTTCAATGCTGCTTATTCCGTGGAACTGCCCAACGCGAAGAACATCAACAAGTATGTTGGCGGCTTCGTAAACGGCTGGCAGGTTAGCGGAATCGTGCAGATGCAGAGCGGGCCCAACCTGACCGCCTTCCAGAACCAAAACTTCGGCATGAGCTACGTAGGCACAGCTGCGAACAATGGCACGGCGGTGGTTCCAGGCACCAACTTCGCGCTCAACAATAAGTCCCTGCTGGGCACGACGGAGATCCAACTCAATCCAATTCTGACCTGCAATCCAGCGAGTGGGCTGAAAGCGCACCAGTACATCAATGGGAGTTGCTTCGCGGCCCCATCGCAGGTTGGTCAGAACGGCCCGTTTGTCTTGCCGGCTATCTATGGGCCGGCGTACTTCAACTGGGATATGGCATTGTTCAAGAACTTTGCCATCACCGAGAGCCAGAAACTGCAGTTCCGCTTCAACCTCTACAACTGGATGAACCATCCACTGTGGTCGTTTAACGGAAACAATCTCGGTCTCACCTTCCAACAAGATGATACGGGTGCTTTCGCGCAGAGCGAGTCGAACAAATCGACGTTCGGCTACACGACCCAGAAACAGGGCCATCGCATCATCGAGATGGCGGTCAAGTACTACTTCTAAACTCGAGACGTTTCCCTAACCAGGATGGGATGGCTTCGGCCATCCCATTCTTTTGCTGTAGACTTATTAGCAACGGCCGCGCGGTATGCATAGATTGCTTCTTCTCCCCATACTGCTGTTCAGTTCACTTCTCTGTGCACAGGCTCCTCAGCTCTCACTGCAGCAGCTGGTCGAGGATGCCATGCAGAAGCAGCAGGCAGGGGATCTTGCTGGCGCCGTCACCGGCTACAAGCAGTTCCTCAAACTCCATCCCGAAGCCACGCCCATTCACACCAATCTAGGCGTGGCGCTGGCTGGTCTGGGTCGTTATGAGGAAGCCGTTTCGGAATACAAGGTTGCGCTCAAGCAATCGCCGTCATTTCCCGCTGCGCGGCTGAATCTCGCGCTCGCCTACTACAAGATGGGGCGTATTTCCGACGCTGCCACCCAGTTGACGCACGTCCATCGTCAGGATCCAGGCAACATGCAGGCGGTGCAGCTGCTCGGCGACTGCTACCTACGCATGGGGGAGAACAAAGAGACGATCACTTTGTTGCAGCCCGTTTCGAAAGCTCACCCCGACGATCTTGCTATCGCTTACATGCTGGGAACGGCCCTCCTGAGAAACAAGCAGCGCGAGGAAGGGGCGGCGGTGATTGACCGTATCCTGCGCAATGGCGAGTCGGCGGAGTCTCACCTGCTGTTGGGAATGACCAAGTTCGAGGCAATGGAATATCCGGAGGCCATCGCGGACCTCACAAAGGCGGCGGAGATTAATCCGAATCTGCCGGACGTTTATTCGTACCTCGGCCAGGCGCAGATGGCCAGCGGGGACATGACGGCAGCACGGGAGGCGTTTGAGAGAGAACTCGCCGTGAATCCCAACGACTTCGAGTCAAACCTGAGGCTGGCGGTGCTGATGAAGCAGGATGGAAATTACGAGCGCGCGCATCAACTGGTGGATCGGGCTCTGCTGGTTCGTCCCAAGGATCCTGGTGCTCTGTACCAGGTTGGGGCCGTCTACCTAGCTGCGGGAGACACGAATCGGGCGCTGACCTCATTGGAGTCCCTAGTCAAGCAGTTCCCACAATTCCTTGAGGCACACGTTTCGCTGGCGCAGGTTTACTATCGACTGCGGCGAAAAGAAGATGGCGATCGCGAACGCGAAATCGTGCAGAAACTCAAGGCCGAGCAGGACGCGCAACTCTCAAAAGCCAAGGGAGAAACTCAGCCAAGACCTTGAAGCCCGCATACCTCCTCTCTCTGATCCACACTCTAACGCTTGTCATCCTGAGGCGGGCTGTCTTGCCCGCCGAAGGACCTGTGCAATTTGGCAGGCCACATGGGTGCTGCCAGCAACCGCATAGGTCCTTCGCTCAGGATGACAAAGCGAGTAATGACTCAAGAAGTGATGAAGGTGTATATAGCCAGGCTTATTTCGCGGGTTCGTCGATTGTTAGAAACTGGTCGGCGGCGATGTCCTTCAGGACTTGCCGAATTCCACTTGGCCAGCGGATTTCAATCGACGCCACTTTGGACTCTTGACCCAGCCCGAAGTGAACCCGCTTGTCGCTGGAAGACATGAACCCGGTGCTAACGGAGACATGGTTATAGAACACGCGACCTGAGGCCGTAGTGAGCTTGACTTTGGTTCCGATGGCATCGCGGGCGCTCTTGTGTCCGATCAGATTCAGCATCAGCCAGTGATTACCGCTATCGGCGGTATTGATCAAAATTCTGGGCGTGTTGTTGAGCGAGGTAACCACAATATCAAGAGAGCCGTCATTGTTGAGGTCACCGAATGCCGACCCTCGTTGGTACCCCTTGCGCAAGAAATCCTTGCCCATCTCCTCGGACACGTCTATGAAGGTTTTGCCGTCGACATTCTCGAACATGGTATCGTGCTCGGGAGATGATTCGTTGACCTGGTCGACGTCGCCGTTGGCCGAGTAAATGTCCTTCCAGCCATCGTTGTTGTAATCGATGAACCCGTTGCTCCATCCCGAGTGAGGCACGCTCATCGACTGAATTTTCGAGGAGTACGCATAACTGAATAATTGACCATCATTCCTGAGCAGTTGCCAGACCTGCTGCCGGAGGTTGTTGTAGAAGATATCGACCTTGCCATCGTTGTCGAAATCCTTCGCGTCCGAGCCCATCGATGATCCGCTGCGGGCATTGTCGTCGTAGCCGACTCCCACTTCGAGCCCTCGTTCTTCGAACTTTCCATTATGAATGTTGATGAACAGTGAGTTGGGTTCGGTATCGTTGGCAATGAATATGTCCGGCCAGCCGTCGTCGTTGAAGTCGGCAATCGAGATCCCCATTCCCTTGCCGGGCGATTTCGCCAAACCTGACTTTTCCGTCACATCCTCGAACTTACCGTTGCCGAGATTGTGGTAGAGACGATGAGGCACGCTCTTGTAGCGTCTGGGGTCGCAGTAGTACTCGGTGCTTCCCATTGTGCAGCGGAGATCAGTCTGGGGCGTCCAGAATGTGTAGTTCGAAACAATCAGGTCGAGCAAACCATCGTTGTCATAGTCGAACCACGCGGCAGCGACGCTGAGCGTGTCAGGCGGCTTGGTGCCGATTCCTGAAATGCTAGTCACATCGGTGAAGGTCCCGTTGCCGTTGTTGTGATAGAGCGTGTTCCGGCCCGCTGCGCAGACGAATAGATCTTCATAACCGTCGTTGTCGTAGTCGCCGACTGCGACCCCGAAGTTGAAATCGAGGGATTCACCCAGCAAACCAGCTTTGGCTGTCACATCCTCAAACGTCCCGTCGGGCCGCTGCTTGAGGAGGCAGTTGTAGTAGGAGGGATTCGTCTTTTTCATTTCCGGCATCTGTGCGCCATTTGTGAAGAAAATATCCATCCTGCCATCGTTATCGAAATCGAAAATGGCCACTCCTCCACACATTGGCTGCGGGAAGTACTTATGCCCGCCGGGGCTGTTGTTGCTGATATATGTAACTTTGGATCGTGGCGCGACGTCCACAAAGCCAGGCCGTCTGCTTGCCGGTGCTGACCCGGACGACAGGAGAAAAAGGCATGCGACCGCCAGGCAAAAGCCGCTGGCCAGCGCTTGCCAGATGCTAGACTGATTGCTGGGCATGAAGTCCTATTTCCGCATTCTATCTGGAATTCTGCTCGGGACAGGCGTTCTCATCGCCGCGTCCACTAGTAGCCCTATTGTTTTTGAGGAGATCGCGCAACGCTCGGGTCTCACTTTTGTCACCGACAGCAGCCCTACACCGAACAAGAATCAGCCTGAAACCATGGTAGCCGGCGTGGCGCTGCTTGATTACGACAATGACGGCTATCTCGATGTTCTGGTCGTAAACGGCGCCGCTATTCCCTCGCTTCAGAAAGAAAACCCGAAGTACTGGAACCGTCTCTACCACAACAATCATGACGGGAGATTTACGGATGTAACCGAGGCAGCAGGTGTGGCTGGTATCGGCTATGGCATGGGCGTAGCTGTCGGCGACTATGACAATGATGGCTGGCCCGACATCTATATCGTAAATGTGGGAAAGAATCAGTTGCTGCACAACAACGGGAATGGCACCTTTAGCGATGTTACCGACAAATCCGGGATGGGCGGAGGCTTTCTCGATGGCAAAAAGATGTGGTCCGTGTCGGCAGCCTGGGTCGATTACAACAATGACGGCCTGCTGGACCTGTTCGTGTCGAATTACTGCAAGTGGGAGGTCAATAAGGACCCGTACTGCGGCCCCACTCCCAAGCTGCGTGCATATTGCCATCCCAACAATTATGCGAATCTCCCGAATACTCTGTACCGAAACAACGGCGACGGCACCTTCACCGATGTCTCCGCGGAAACCGGAATCGCCAAGTACTTCGGGAAAGGCATGGGAGTCGCTGTCGCCGACTACGATGGGGATGGATTCATAGACATATTTGTGGCCAATGACAATCATCCCAACTTCCTCCTTCATAATCTTGGCGGCAAGAAATTCGAGGAAGTTGCTCTGGAAGCGGGTGTTGCGTATGCCCAGAGCGGCAGCGCCCTTTCCGGCATGGGGGTCGATTTCAAAGACGTCGATAATGATGGGCGTCCCGATCTGTGGCATACGGCAGTCGAGAACGAATCGTTCCCGTTATTTCACAACGTCGGTGGCGGCCAGTTCGTGGAGCAAACACTTCCGGCCCAGTTGGCAGTGACTCGCACGATGTCTGGATGGGGAAACGGAATCTTCGATTTCGATAATGACGGATGGAAGGATCTGTTCGTCGCCCGCAGCAACGTTCTCGATAACATCGCCCAATTTTCCAATCGCAAGTATGAGGAGCCCAATTCGGTTCTGCGCAATCTGGGAAATGGCAAGTTCGAGGATGTCAGCAGCCAAGCGGGTCCCGACTTCCAGGTGGCGGCCGCACACCGTGGAGTCGCCTTTGGAGATATAGATAATGACGGACGAATCGATGCGGTCGTTACAGTCCTTAACGGATCCCTGAGATATCTTCACAATGTCTCAAAGAACAGTAATCACTGGATCATCCTGAAGCTTGTCGGCAAGAAGAGCAATCGCATGGGCCTTGGGGCCAAAGTGCGCATCATAGGCGAAGACGGTAAAGTTCAATACAACCATGCCACAACCGCGGTCGGCTACGCGTGTGCCAGCGATTCTCGTGTGCACTTCGGCCTTGGCGGTTCACGAGTCATCCGCGAAATCGAGATCAAGTGGCCCAGCGGCACACGGCAGGTGCTACGAGACGTGCCTTCGGATCAGATCCTGAAGGTTGAAGAACAAGTGCAGTAAGCGTTCGATTGAAAGCAAGATAGTTTGTGGCAGCCGGACCTGTAAGCCGAATTTTGTCCGCAACATTGCTGTTGCGGGACGACCATTCCTCTGGGCCGTGCATTGCTGCGCGGCTCTAGCGACCTACCCGAAGGTTTGACGCACCGAGCCAGCACGTGCTCGCAGCCGAAGCCGCGAGCTTCCTCCCTATTTGGTCTTGCTCCGTGTGGGGTTTGCCCTGCCCGCGACATTACTGCCGCGGCGGTGCGCTCTTACCGCACCTTTTCACCCTTACCCCGTTTCCGGGGCGGTATGTTTTCTGTGGCACTTTCCGTCCGCCAGGCTTGAACCTGGCGTCCCGGACGTTATCCGGCACACTGCTCTGCGGAGTTCGGACTTTCCTCTCCTCGCATCCGAAGACGCAAGAAGCGGCCGTCCGGTCCGGCTGCCTACACAACAATTATACGATGCAGCCCCAGGGACTGAGACCTCGGACGGGCAGGCAAATCGGTGCGAGAGCAGGCAATTCACGGTAAACTGATATCGCGCCACCAGTGTTCTCTGCCCCTGAAGTCCCAGGTCGGTGTGAGTCCGGGGCCTGAGGCCTGAGGTCCGACGCCTGAGGTCCGATTCAATCCATGAATTACATCGAAGCCATCCGCGTCGCCCTGCAATCCCTGTGGGCGAATAAGCTGCGCTCCGTGCTGACCCTTTTCGGAGTCGTCATCGGTGTCGGAGCAGTAATCGCGGTCGTCACGTTCGTCTCTGGAATCAATGACTACGTTGCGAAGAAGATTTTCAATCTGGGCGCGGACGTTTTTATCGTTGCTAAGATGTCGGCGGTTGAAACCAACGTCGATCATTTTCTCGAGGCGGAAAAGCGCAAGAACCTCGATATGGAGGATTACCAGTCGGTGGTCGACGCCTGCCAGCACTGCCAGCTCGTGGGCGCATTGATGCAGGGTGGCGGCAAGGTGAAGCGCAATGAGCAATCGATTAACGACACGAATATTCAGGGCATTACTCCCTCGATCGCGACGATCCTCGACACCGACCTGACTTCCGGCCGCATGATCAGCGACACGGATCTGAACAACCACATTCAGGTCGCGGTCGTAGGGACTGATATTGTCGACCACCTGCTCGCAGGGGGAGATCCGCTGGGCAAAGAGATCAGGGTCGATGGCTGGACCTATCAGGTCATCGGAGTCGGCAAGAAAAAGGGGAAGACCCTGGGCCAAAGTGCCGACAATTACGTTCTGATTCCGATTACGGTGTATCTCAAGAAGTATGGAGCCCACAATCACAGCATCACCATATGGGGAAAGGCGTCGGCCACCGGCATTCCGCTGAATCAGGCCATCGATGAAGCGCGGGTAGGGCTGCGCTCGCATCGCCACGATCGTCCCGGTCAAGAGGACAGCTTTGAAATCGAGACCAATGCCAGCCTCCTGGGAATCTGGTCCGGACTCAGCAACACATTCTTCATGGCCACGATTGGGATCGCCGCGGTCTCGCTGGTGGTCGGTGGCATCGTAATCATGAACATCATGCTGGTCTCGGTGACGGAGCGAACGCGCGAGATCGGCATTCGTAAAGCGCTGGGAGCGCGCCGCGATGATGTCCTGCTGCAGTTTCTGATCGAGTCGGTGATACTCGCGCTGCTGGGCGGGGCGATCGGAGTGCTTGGTGGCATAGTACTGGCCAAAGGCGTTACCGCGATCATTGGAATGCCTTCGTCCATCAAACTGTGGGCGGTGTTTGCTGGACTGACCGTCGCAGCCACCGTAGGAGTATTTTTCGGAGTCTATCCCGCCCGTAAAGCGGCGCGCCTGGACCCGATTGTAGCGTTACGATTCGAGATGTGAAGGATTTGGGCAATTGGGAAGTTAGTAATTATGTAATTGCGATCGGCATCGGCCCTTTTGATTTTCAATTTCCCAATTACCAAGTTTCCCAGTTACTAAGTCTTCCATGATTCGCAAATCCGAATTCGGCGAGATCGTCCAGATGGCGACCGACACCATCCGCAGCAACAAGCTGCGCTCGGGTCTGACGGTCCTCGGAATCGTGATTGGTGTTGCTGTGGTGATCGGCGTCTCCTCGATCGGCAGAGGACTCGACGACAACGTCCGTGAGCTGGTCTCCAGCATCGGATCAAACGTTATTTTTGTGTTCCACTTGGACTTCTTCACCTTTGGCCGCATGACCGATGAAATGCGCGCTCGCCGCGAACTCACCTATGACGACGCCCTGGCAATGAATGACCTGCCTCACGTGAAAGCCGTCTCGGCGGGAATGCGGCTGTTCCGTCCCGAGCTGGGCGTCGGCAGCTATTCGGTGAAGTACCAAGATAAGAAGGTGAAGAACACGATCCTGGAGGGCGACATGGCATCGGCCAAAGATGTCTTCGATTTGCCGATGGCCAGTGGCCGATGGTTCAGCGACTTCGATGATGAGCACCACTTGCCCGTTGTGGTGATCTGCTACGAGACGCAACATGAGTTATTCGGGGATCAGGATCCGCTTGGCAAGGAAATCAATATCGAGGGCCGCTTGTTCGAAGTGATCGGCACCGTGCAGAAAATCAAATCTGTGTTTGGCGGAGGTAAGGACCCGAACGACAATCGCGTCCTTATGCCGCTGAAGACCTTCAAGACGCTACATCCGGAAATGAAACAGCACGTAATCAGCGTCAAGGCCACCTCCCACGACGATATGCCGAAAGCGATGGACGAAATTCGAGAACTGCTACGCCGTCGGCGGAAAGTTGCGTTCGACAAGCCGGATAACTTTGCGATCATGACTTCAGATTCGATTACCGATGTGTGGAACCAGCTTACCGGCGCGCTGTTCATCGGTATGTTCGCGATTTCCAGTGTTGGCCTGGTGGTGGGCGGCGTCGGGGTGATGAACATCATGCTGGTCAGCGTCACCGAGCGCACGCGCGAGATCGGGGTCCGGAAGGCAATCGGCGCGCGTAAGCGCGACATCCTTCTGCAGTTCACGCTCGAAGCGATCATGCTGACCATGGTCGGGGGCATCATCGGCATCCTCGCCGGGGCTGTGGTTGTATGGGTGATACCGATGGTCTGGCCTTCGCTTCCCGCCCGCATGTCGATGTTTTGGGTGTCCTTCGGCTTCAGTTCTGCCGCCGGGGTCGGGCTCGTCTTCGGAATCTATCCGGCGTGGAAGGCGGCAAATCTCGACCCCATCGAATCGCTGCGGTACGAGTAGGTTGTGTGCGCTCGGGGATGATTCACTCCATTGGTTCCATCTACTTGAATAATTCTCTTCTCGGCTTGATTCTGTCGGAACTCGAAATGTGAACGTCGTGTGCGGTTGTCCAGAGAGCGGGGCGGGAACCCATCATGCGCAAGAGCGAGTTCGGCGAAATCGTTCAGATGGCAACGGACACGATCCGCACCAACAAGCTTCGTTCCGGCTTGACCGTGCTGGGCATCGTGATTGGTGTCGCGGTTGTCATCGGAGTCTCGTCGATCGGCCGCGGTCTCGACGACAACGTTCGCGATCGCCTCGCCACCATCGGATCCAACGTTATTTTCGCCTTCCACATCGAACCCTTTACCTTTGGGCGAATGTCGGATGAGATGCGGGCCCGCAGAGAGTTGACGCGCGAAGACGCGGAGGCCCTTCAAGACTTGCCGCATGTCCGTGCGGTAGCCGCCTTGATGCGCCTCTTTCGGCCCGAAATCGGCAGCGGCACTTACGCCGTCAAGTATCAGGGTCGCAAGGCTAAGAACACCCTCCTGGAGGGTGATACAGCTTCGATGTTGGATGTCGAGGATCTGCCACTAAAGAGCGGGAGATGGATCAGCGAATTCGATGACGAGCATCGCACTTCGGTCGTTATCCTTTGCCACGACACTGCCGAGGAGTTGTTTGGCGATGAGGACCCTCTGGGCAAAGAGGTCAACATTGAAGGCCGGTTGTTTGAAGTCATAGGCACGTTGGGCAAGATCCAGTCAGTGTTCGGCGGGGGAAAGGATCCCATCGACAATCGGGTCATCTTCCCGCTCCGGACGTTCAAAATGATGCACCCGGAGTTGAAGCAGCACTGGATTGTGATCAAAGCCACGTCTCACGACGACATGCCCAAGGCCATGGACGAAATCCGCGAGGTCCTGCGGCGCAGACGAAAAGTTTCTTTCGACAAGCCGGACAATTTTGCCATCTTCACGTCCGAGTCGATCACCGAAGTTTGGAACCAGATCACCGGCGGCCTGTTCATCGGGATGTTCGCGATCTCCAGCGTTGGACTTGTGGTTGGCGGCGTCGGAGTGATGAACATCATGCTGGTCAGCGTGACCGAGCGAACTCGTGAGATTGGAGTGCGCAAGGCCATCGGCGCACGCAAGCGCGATATTCTCCTTCAGTTCACGCTTGAGGCCATCATTCTCACTGCAGTCGGCGGCGTGATCGGCATCCTGGTCGGAGCGATTGTGGTTTGGGCGATTCCAGAGCTGTGGCCTTCGTTGCCCGCCCACATGTCCACCTTCTGGGTGGCCTTCGGCTTCAGTTCCGCGGCAGGTGTCGGCCTCATCTTCGGTATCTATCCCGCCTGGAAAGCGGCAAACCTTGATCCGATTGAGTCGCTCAGGTACGAATAGATGGCCGGCGTTCGCGCATGATTCAGCTCACGATCAGGATCCTTCAAGCCATCGCACTCTTCGGGTGCTTCGCCAGCTCTATCTACTACATAATGTGTCTCGTCAGCGCCCGCGCATTTCGCAGCGGTCAAGCGGGCGGGAGCGGTTCCACCCAAGCACTGCCGGTTTCCATCCTGAAACCGCTGAAGGGAATCGATCCCGAAATCTATGAGGGCTTCCGCAGCCACTGTCTCCAGGACTATCCCGAATACGAAATTGTTTTCGGTGTTAGTGATCCGGCCGATCCGGCTGTGGCCAGCGTGGAGCGCCTGAAGCAGGAGTTTCCGGAGCGCGCCATCCAGTTGGTTGTCTGTCCGAACATCCTCGGCCCCAACGTGAAGGTAAGCAATCTTGAGCAGATGGTCCGGGCGGCTAGACACGAATACCTCATCGTCAACGATAGCGACATTCGAGTCGAGCGTGACTACCTGCAACGAGTCGTCGCACCGCTGGCGGACGAACACGTGGGAATGGTGACCTGCCTCTATCGCGGAGTCGCAGCTCCCACTCTCGGTTCGCAGCTGGAGGCGCTCGGCATCAGTACGGACTTCAGCGCCGGCGTTCTAGCTGCCCAGTTAATCGAAGGCGGGCTGAGCTTTGGCTTGGGATCGACACTCGCCTTCCGCCGACGAGACCTGAACCAGATCGGCGGCTTCAGATCGATTGTTGAATTCTTAGCCGACGACTACGAACTCGGACACCGCATCGCTGGTCTCGGCCTGAAGGTTACACTGTCGGACGTGGTGGTGGAGACTCATCTTCCGGCTTACGATTTCGGCGGGTACCTCGCCCATCAGATGCGTTGGGCACGCGGAGTGCGCGATTCGCGACTCGGTGGATATATCGGCTTGATCGCAACGTTCGGCCTGATGTGGGCGCTTCTGAACCTGATCTTAGCCTGGGCAGCAGTTTGGTCCTGGGCAGTCCTGGGATTGGTGCTGCTTCTGCGCATGATGGTCGTACTCACCGTTGGGAAGTCTGTTCTCAAAGATAGCCAGCTGCCCGGCCAATTGTGGCTGTTGCCTCTGCGCGATCTCACAGCGGTTGGCGTGTGGATCGCCAGTTTTTGGGGCCACACTGTGACCTGGCGAGGCGATCGGTTCGAATTGAGAAAAGGCCGACTGATCCGGATTACCTAGTGGCCTGTCGCATAGATTTCGTTAGTAGGTTCCAGCGATTGGGTTGATGGCAGAGGTGAACCGTGCCATCAAATAGCTTTTTCTCCGCGAACTCGGCGGGGGTTCTCGGCGGCCTCTGCGTTTTTGGATTTTGGCCAGACTGGCGGAGAACAGGCTTAAATCGCGGAGGTCGCCGAGAAGTCCGCAGAGAGCGCAGAGAAAAGCAAAATGGCTCTACTGTGGTTGAGTTTGTCGAAATTGTGACCGCCGTGTTCCCACCGTTAACGCTTTCTGCGTTCAGTTGCAGGAGGTTGCCTCGCTGATCAATTCGAAACGCCCATCGGCAGAGAGGCGGTAGCGTCTGCCGCGCCAGGAGATCGTATTGCCAAAGAATCCTGCGATCCAGAATAGGAATCCGATTAGATCTTCGATCGGCAGCAGCGCCCAGTTGAGCCTCGCACGCAGCACACGCACCGAAACCATATAGGCCGCGACTACGCGTGCCGCCAAGCCGATCGGCAGAACCGGCCACCATGCCGGCGAAAATGCGCAGACTATCAACGCCAGCGGCAAAGGCATGGTGAACAGTTGTCCGATGTATCCCGCCGGTCGAGAGCGGCGCGTGCTGCGTCCCCACCGCAGCCGGTGGGCGATATTCTCGCGGAACGTCGCGCTCCCGATGTGATGTTCAATGACATAAGAAGACAAGATCACGCCGTGACCAGCATCGGCGGCGAATTGCCCCATCACGAAATCTTCGGCCAGGTAGTCTTTCAACCGCGCGAAGCCGCCGATCGACTGCAGAACGCGACGGCGGGCCACGATCGTTGGCCCCACTGCAAACCGCATGCCTTCGAGCATCCGCGCCACTAGGGCCCCGCCCCAGAAATCGGTGTTCATGCCGGTCGCTTCCAGGCGCGACCAGAAACTCGGACCGGGAACGGCGCGGTAAGGGCAAGTGGCCACTCCGAGCCGCGCATCCTGAAATTCGGCGGCGGCGGTGCGAAGTAGATCCGGTGTTACGCGAATGTCACTGTCACTCATCACCAGCAGATCATTGGCGGCCATAGCCATCGTGCGTTCCAGGCTGAAGACCTTCGCGTTCGGATACGGCGGTTCCCCGGTGATAATTAACCGCGACGGAATCTTCGAATGCTCCTGCTGAAGTCGTGACACAACCTGCAAAGCAGGATCGCTCTCGCTGCGAACCGCAAACAGGATTTCAAACGCCGGATAGTCCTGCTCGAAAAACGTTCGCAGATTCGATTCCAGATCAAGATCCAGCCCGGCCAGCGGCTTCAGGATGCTGATTGGCTCAATCGCCCGCAACGTCGCAGGACGGACCCGCAGATAACGCAAGGCTGCAATGACCTGCAGAATGCAGTACACCATGGAACCACAGAAGATCGCCAACAAGGCGCCCGCCAGAACTTTGCGTGGGTGAATATAGAAAGGTTGAATATGGAGAAGAAGCAAAGGAAGGGCGCATCTTGCGCTGGGGAGCATGGGGCCGCCAGTATTATACCGAGCGCGCGCGATACGCGGTCGCGATACTGGATTAATGCGAACGCGAAGCACGAGGAGGGGTGGCCAGCGCCCTCCGAATCTTGGACGACAGTTGCTTCAGTGTGTAGGGCTTTTGCAGGAAGTTCGTTTCCAGATCCACCACCTTGTGGTCGAGGATCGTCTTTCCCGCGTATCCGGAAACGAAGAGAAACTGCGTGTCGGGGCGCACTCGTGCGACTTCCTTCGCCAGAGCGCCTCCGCTCATGCGGGGCATGACAACGTCGCTGACCACCAGATGAATCGCTCTTTGTTCTTGCGCCAAAGCGAGCGCCTCGAGTCCATCCCTGGCTTCGATTACGTTGTATCCCTGGAGTCGCAGAAATTCCGCAGTCGCACGTCGCACGGCCCCTTCGTCCTCGACCAGGAGAATCGTCTCCGATCCCCCCACCTCGCTATGAGATTCGGGCTGTTCGACACTGCTGAGTGGATGGCGCTCGTTCACGCAAGGCAGATAGATCTTGAACACCGTGCCTGATCCAGGTTCGCCATAGGCCCAGATGAAACCATTGTTCTGTTTCACAATGCCGTAGACCGTTGCCAGTCCAAGGCCGGTGCCCTTGCCTAAGGGTTTGGAGGTGTAAAAGGGCTCAAAGATGTGAGGCAAGTCTTCTCGAGGAATGCCATGTCCGTCGTCACTCACTGTAATCAGCGCGTAGTGTCCTTTCGGGATGACGGCGGGCTTTTCATGGATATAGTCATCGTCCAGGCGAACGTCGGAAGTCTCGATTTGCAGATGTCCGCCTTGTGGCATGGCGTCGCGCGCGTTCGCCGCGAGATTCATCAGCACCTGTTCGAGTTGTACCGGATCAATGCGCACGCGGCCCAGACCCTGTCCGGGAGAAAAGGTGAAATCAATGTCTTCGCCGATCAATCGCGGAAGCGTTTTGGCAATCGTCTGGACCACGGCATTGAGTTCCACAACGCGCAATGCCTGGGGTTGCTTGCGGCTGAAAGCGAGCAATTGGCGGGTCAATTCAGCGGCGCGCCGCGCAGCCAGCAAGATTTCCTGAAGCTTGCTCTCCAGTGGGCTGTTGTGCGGAACCGAATCGAGGGCGAGCTCCGAATAGCTCGTGATAATGGTCAGCAGATTGTTGAAGTCATGCGCTACGCCTCCGGCTAGCCGGCCGATCGCGTCCATCTTCTGGGCTTGCAGCAATTGCGCCTCAAGGCGGAGTCTCTCAGTCAAATCGCGGCCATTCGAGATGAAATGTGTGATCTCCCCTTGAGCATCGCGTATCGGACAGATCGTCTCCTCAACGTAATACAGTTCGCCATTCTTTTTGCGATTGACCAGGATCCCGCGAAAAACATTCCCCGCGAGAATGTTCTTCCACATTTCCTGATAAACTTCAGGGCTTTGTTCCCCCGATTTCAGAATCCGCGGAGTCTGCCCGCGCGCCTCGTCGCGGCTATAACCCGTCAACGCTTCGAACGCAGGATTTACGTATTCGATGACACCCTGGCGGTCTGTGATCGCGACGGTGTCAGCCGACTGTTCGACCGCGCGCGATAATTTTCTCAAGGATCCTTCCGCGCTCTGTCGTTCCATCTGGAGGCTGTGCAGGGCAACGGTGTTGTGAATCGTGCGAACTAATGTTGCTCCGTCAAGGCGCGATTTGGCTAGGCAGTTCCACGTGCCGGCTCCGATGATGTCGGCCACCGTCTTCTCATCCGCATCGTCGGTCAGCAGAATGAAAGGAACCGGGCGCCCGTCATGAAGCAAGTCGGTCACCAGGCGGACCGCCTCGGCATCCCCGGCATCGTGTTCGAAGAGCACCAGGCCGTATGGCCGATGCCGCATCATTTCGCTGGCCTCTTCCAGCGTGCGGGCGTGCTCCAGATCGGCCGCGATCAGGCTTCGATTCCGCTCCAGCATCTCACGAATCAGAAAGAAGTCTTCCTCCTGATTGCCCACCAGGAGAACGCGCAATGGTGCAATCGCTGGTTTTGTTCCTGCTAACACATGGTTACCATCGGAATCTGGGAGAGGAAGTTTAGCCTCTCAACCGTGGCAGAAATCCCGATGAGGGTGAAGAATCCCGAATCAGGCGGCGGGCCGCAAATATCCCCAGAAGGTACTCACCCCATTCACCAGACGACCTGCATCGAGACCTGCCAAGAGGGGGTAGAGTTCGAACATGATTAGACCCTTCCAAGGAAGAGTGTCGATCCATTTTCTTCTTCCTCACCTTGCCGGTTGCGTTCATTAACAATCAACAATAAGACAGCGGTGCCCAAGTCCGAGACCGTCATGTTCGTCATGTCCATCGCACAGGAGCGGTCTGATTAGGTTGGCGCGCACAGCCCTGTATTGAGAGTCTCGATATAAGAAAGCCTAAGGCAGAATATGCGAAAGACGTCGAAGCGAAAGAGTCCCCGTTAGCGACAGAGCAAACTAGAAAACTCTAGAAGACACAGCAGAGTTCGCAATCGTCCTCTGGGACCAACTAACACTTTCGACGAAACCAGATGCCATCCCTCTTCCGTTATGGATTCAGGGCGGACAACGTGGTTTTGTCACCGCCGGAGAAGCGGTTCGGTTGCGGACGGTAGCCGTTGCGGGTGCGGACCTTGTATTTCTTCAGTCGATCGCCCACCAGCCTTACGGTGACGGCGCGCCAGCCGTTGTTGGGATTCGCCTTGGGATAGTAGCTGAGCGAATACAGGTGAGCGAGATCATCGCGAATAGAGGCGAAGGCGCGATGCTCATCTCTCCAGTTCCGCGCGAAGTAGGCTTTGCCGCCTGTGGCCGCCGTCATGCGATCGAAGACTGCGGTGGAGACGGGCTCGAGCCGGGCTTCCTGCGTGCTAATCATATAAATGGAGACGCCGGAAGACTGGGCGAATTCGGCTACGTCTTCGGGAGGCACGACGCTGGAGTTATCAGGGCCATTGGAAAATACGACGACGACTTTGCGGCCTCGGTTTTGCGCTGCGTCCTTAAGGGTGAGCAACAGCGCGTTGTAGAGAGCAGCCTGGTCGCCGGCAACCGTCGAGCGCACGGCCTGCAGTAACTCGCCGCGGTCGGCGGTGAGAGGAGCGACGCGCGAGAGATCGCGGCTGTAAGAATAGAAGGCAATTTTGTCGGCCTTGGCCAGCGAGCGAATGAATTCGGAGATTGCGTCCTGGGCAAACACGAAGCCGCGGTACATGTAGTCGCTGGTATCGAACAGGACGAAGACGTTGGAGCCGGCCACAAGCTGATCGAAAGTTTGCGGCGAGGTACCGTCGGAAGATCCGGTGGATACGTCCGGCGAGGGCGCGGGGGAAGAAGCCTCCTGTCCGAGATCGTCCAGGCGGTGTGCCGGCGCATCCCCTTCCGCAAAGGTGGCAGGCTTTTCCTTGATGCCATCTTCAAAGATGGCGAAATCGCTGGGCTTGAGTCCCGTGATGTAATTTCCCTTATTGTCGGTGACGGCCACGTTGAGCTGGACCATGTTGACGACAACGTGGATGTCGGGGCTGTCTTGAGCCCGCGTGGCAGTTTCATTGCCAAGGAACAACAGAAAAGAGAGCACGGCAGCAAAATGAAATGTCCTTACCATGAGCGGTTTCCCTCGGAGGCTAAAGCCCCGCATCTTTTTGGAACCTGAACGGCACGGCTTAAAGCCGTGACCTATCAAAACTTTGCGCTAACCCCTCACAAAACGATTCACCTGACAGCTCTCAATGTTGAACAGCGCTGATTCGTTGGGGCGAGCCCAGTTTGCCTTGTCGGAACTCGGCTCCGGTCTCGTGCATGGCACGAAGAAGCGCCGGCCAATCCTCGAAGTCAGTAGCGAAGATCTTCTGGATCATGTTTTGCGTCAGCTCGGGCACCAGACGGTTCAACATCACCGGGGGATAGCCCGCTTCATCTGCCAAGCGAGCCCAGTACAAGTTAGGCGAATCCCAACACTCCGGCAGAAATCGGCTGGACGATCCGGCAAAGGGCGGCATAGGCGCCACGTTCAGCAGTTCGGGACCATAGTTCTGCGCCATCACCGGATGCGGCGTGCCAAAGTCGTGCGACAACCGTTTCCAGTTGACCTGGTCGGGATGCTGACGAGTGAGTTCTTGCAGTTCCTGAGTTGACGTTCCCAGGACGCGAGGTTGCTCGGAATGTTTCTGCTGGAATTCCGCGGCCAGGTAGAAGGCGTCGGCGGGCATCATTTGCGGGATGATGTCGGCGACTTTGCCCGCGCGCATTGCCTGCTCGAGCCGCCGGGCTTGCTGGGGAAGGAGGCGACTGGACAAGATGGCGAGCACGTCGGCGCGCAGTGCTTCGTCTTTTTCAGAAGCGGTGAGAAGCTCCTCGCCGGATTTCTGATAAAGAGCGACGGCGTGTAACTCCAACGGGCTGACGTTCCACCACCGAGGCAGGATGGCGCTGGTCAGCATGCCGGGAGTCATCTCACCCCAGACGAGCGCTTGAACACTGTTGGGCGAGATGAAATCCTGCTCGAGTTCGGCCAGTGCGTAGGGGAGGTCGGCGAGAGAGCCGACGAAATGAGCGCCGCCGCCGGCGGGAGTGCCGCGGCCGAGAAGCACCGGGGCCTGCCAAAGGCTCGAAATTCCGGTGACCGATTCGCCGGCAAAATCGTGGGATCGAACGAACAGCGGATTGTTGTGCAGAGCCTGTGCGCCAGGCGGTTCATAGTAAGCGTAGTTGAGGCCCACGAGAGTATCGCGGAGGAACGAGGCGAGTTGGCCTCGGGCCTCTTCAATTTGCGCCCGCGAAACTGTCGGAGCTTTAAGGAGCTTGGGCAAATCGGTGCGCATCTCCACATCGGTATGGTGGTTGTTGTAAATGCCTGCGGCCCACTGGGTTCGTTCCCCGTTGCTGAAGATGGGGCGCGGCATTTCGAATTCGCGGGTTTGCGCCGCCAACAGAACGACGTACTCTTCCGGATGCTTGCCACGT
The DNA here is from genome assembly GCA_020073385.1 of Terriglobia bacterium. Taxonomy (GTDB): domain Bacteria; phylum Acidobacteriota; class Terriglobia; order Terriglobales; family Acidobacteriaceae; genus Sulfotelmatobacter. Next base: position 23,478 of record JAIQFH010000068.1, read on the forward strand.
TCCTTTTCGGCGAGTCCATCGCCTACGGAGAGGAGGGTGTCGAGCGAGACCAGGCGCTGATCATCGAGGACGGAGCGGATGCGGTTGGCGACCTCATTGTGCATCTGCTTTCCTTGCGGCGTGGTCTGCGGAGGTCCTGCGAGCAATTCAATGATGTCGTCCTGGGAGCCGTGCGGTTTACCGAGTGAGAAACGGAAGATCTCTCCCAGGGAAGTTCGGCCGGCGTCATAAAGTTGAGCAGCCGAGTGAATGCTCGCAAAGGGGCGGATGACCCGCTGCCAGGATTCATCGAGATGGGGTTGCGAGATCTGTCCCTGACGCGCCAGAATCTGCCAGATTCCGACGCTTGCCTGGAGAGTACCGAATGCATTGGCACGAAATGCCATGGGCACGCTGTTGAGGCTTTGGGCCACCTCGAGGAACCGGGTGATGGAATCATCGCCCAATTCGGGGAACTCGGAGAAGATACGGTATTGATCGCTGTAGTCCTCGAACTTGTGCGCCAACAACTGGACGGTTGCCGGGGCGAGGCGGTGCTCGGGAGACCTTCTGCTGTCGAGTTCGCCAAGGGCCATGTACAGCTGGAGAAGTTCGGATTCGTGGGTGCGGGACAGCGCAAACATGATTCGCAGGAGGTCGTCTGGACGAGCCAGTTTGTCCGCTTGCTTCGCCACTTTGCGAACGAAGTTCTGATGGTGACCTTCGAGTATCTTTTTCCAGGTGTCGAGACCTCCGGGGACCTGCGGCTCTCCGGAGCTGTCGAGCGGAAGGCGGCTGACAAGAAGCAGCATTTCTGGCACGGGACGGAACGTCCCGCGGGTTGGCTTGTCGGAGGAATCCATCGAGAGCAGAGCGCTGTAGAAAAACTTCAAGCGATGGGGATCCGTGAAATACGCCTGCTGTTCGCGATTGGCGCGCGAGAGCACGTCGAAATAAGCTGCTAGCCATCCTTTGTCGCGGGAAAGCATTTTTGAGACGAAGGCGGACGGATTGTCCGGACTTGCGCCGACCAAATCGTTCCAGGCAGATTCCGCGGCCACGCCGCCCGGCACGCTGATTCTGCCGCCCGAGATGGAGAGCTCTCTGCCATAGAAATCAAGAACGGCAGCGTAGGGGAGCAGCTTCTGAAGTCCAATGGACTGCTGCAAGAAGCCAGCAGTTTCCGGCTCGATTCGAGAAAGGGCCCAGTAGAGACGAGCCACTGCGGGGTCGTTCAGAATTGTGTCAAGCAAGTCCCGGCTGTTTTCGGTGTGGTTCTTCTTGCTCGCCATGGTCCACTCGCTTCCCGCGAAAATCACCGGCACCGGGGAAGGAGCAAACGGATACTCGAAGGCCTTTCCGCCCTGCAGCGTCCGCTCCAGGTCAGGCAGAGGAAATCCGGAATCGATGGTGAGAAAGGCACGTTCGGGATCGTCGGTGAGCAAGGCTGTATCAGACTTGCCACAATCCGGGCGAGTGCGGTATCCGAGGATATGTAGAAGCGGTTGGGCGTCCTCACAACCCGCAACACGAATGACCATGTCGTTTTTAGCTGCCAGTTCCGTCAACTCTCTCGCCTGGACGACATAACGTCGAAGCAAGATCAGGAATTCCGTTGGCTGACTCGAGCCCTGATAGCCCTCAATGAAGACATTCCTGCTCAAAAGAGGCAGGACTTCCTCAGGCCTCACCATCTGGCTTATGCCCGCCATGCGAAGAAACGAACGCTCGGGGCCAGGAATCGTAAACTGCGCTGCGGCCGGGGCTTCGTTTTCGGAAGGAGTCGACGAGGCCATATCTGCAAGGTGAGAGTTAGGGGATGAGCCGTCTCGGTTGCTGCGCGCAAACGAGACGCACGTGAGGAGAGAGCAAGCGATCAAGGCCGAAACACAGAGGTGAGCTTTCACAGGCGGATTCCCTCGGAGCTACTGAGACCTCACTTCACCTGTTATCGATCACGCGAGCAGGGGAGCGATGCCGTGAGCGATGAACCCCGGAAGCAGGCTTTTGCGGGCCTTGCCCCAATTCAATGCGGGACACGATACTCCAGATTGCCGTGCAATCCAAGTTAAATCTGGAGATTTTACAAAGTTGTTCCATATGCGGAAGGCACGGAAGGCCTGACACGCCCGGGTTTCAAGATTTTGAACGCTATAGCCGGGATTTCGTAGGGGGAAATCCTGGACTGGCTACAGGAAACACGGGAGCGACTGGGTTACACCAAGGCATCTGAATCGGCCTTCGCCCGATGTTAATTCTCCCCTGGAGCAGCAATCAGTTGTATGTCTCGCAGAATCCCGGTGTGTTCACTCGCGTTCGCAGCGGTCTGCGCCAGCACAGTTCTGGCATCCGCTCACGTCACGTCCTCACCAACTGAATCCAACGCAATTCAGGCCAGTGCTCCCCCGTCGCGTACGTGTACGTTTCCAGCGCGCCGACGAGCAGCACGGGCCAGATCAACGGATACTCGGCTGCCTCGAACGGAGCGCTCACATTCAAAGACACGTATTCTGGGATAACCCGAACCATGTGTATGCGATCAGACTGAAGGGCAGGAAAGCTGTTCGTAGCGACTGTGACTTCGACCGGGGTGACGCGGTCTCTGGGGGCGCCTCACCTGATTCCGAATGTGCAGAAACTGATTCTGCCGAAGTAAGTAGCTGAGTTCGAGCACCCTTTCCAAGAAGTCAAAATCCCCACCCTGTCGCAAAGATCGCGACAAGCGTGAGGCACCCGCGTCCACTGCATCTGGAAAACTGGCAAGTCCGCTGATAGCATCCCTGCCATGTTCAAACTACTTGTTGTGATGCTGACTTTCACGGTGGCCGTCGCCCTCGCCCAATTGCCCAGCAAGAAACAATTGAACCTGGCCACAATCAAGGCCCTGGTGGCGGCGGGGGAAGCGGAGGCCAAAAGGCTCAACGTTGAGGTGACCATCTGCATCGTCGACGACAGTGGGAATCTTCTCTTTCTGGAGAAGGCAGATGGCGCGTCGCTCAACACGATTCAGTTCGCGCAGAAGAAAGCGCGACACTCGGCGCTGTACCGGAAGCCATCGAAGGACGGAGCGGATGCCTTGAAGGCAGGGAATCTGGAGGTGCTCGCATTTCCGGATTTTTTCCCCAATCAGGGCGGACTGCCGATTCAGGTGGATGGGCAAACCATCGGGGGGATCGCGGCCAGCGGCGCCAAGTCGGAGATCGACGAGGCGATCGCACAAGCGGCGCTGGATGCGGTGTTTAAGAAGTGACGCAGTCGCTAAGACGTGGAGCGGTGTGCCCGACTGGTGTCGTGCCTTCCCCTACAACATGATCAAAAGCCCCATTCCTGACAAAACGGCCAGAAGTGGGCGCCCGGCTGGCTACTCCGTGTGTACTCCCGGTATCCGAGTAGATATGCGCGTGGTTGTTGGACGCGTACGTTGTGAGTTGTGCGGCACACGTCGGTGCGTGCGCAAGTGTGCAACGGAATCTATAGTCAAGAAACCCCACCCTGTCGCAAACACCGCGACGAGAGTGGGGCGCCCTCTTTGTTCCTTGTTCGTGCTAACCCTTCACGATCTTCTTGGCTGACTTGTCCCAGACTGCGACGGATTTTTCGAAATAGGAGAAGTTCGCCAGGTGGCATCCGATCGCTGCATTGTGGCCGAACACTTCGTTCTCGACAACTGGCTTGCGGGTGCGCACCGCATTGTAGAAGTTGGCCTGGTGATCGACAGTGTCGCTGTATCCCGGAGGGTTGACGTAGGATTCACCGGTTTCATCGACCTTCCACCTCAGAGCTTCCGGTTCAGGATGCTCCTCATGCCACTTCTGCAGATACTGATCGCGCAGCGCCTTCGGCCATCCATAAATCGAATAGCTTTCCGCCTCGGGACGCGTGTCTTCAGGCTTGTAGGTGAGAGTTGCGTCTTTGATGATCATCGTGCCCTTGGTCCCGTAGAAGCCGATGAATTCTCCGCCGGCGTTGTTGAGGTTGCAGCGCAAGGTTACGCGGCACTTGGGATAGTCATAGAGCGTCTCGATGAGGTCGGGGAACTCGCGGCCATCCTGAAAGTGGAAAAGACCTCCCGAGGACTGAGCGCGCTGAGCGGGCTCGTTGATTCCGGCGACGAACTGGATGCCGGAGAGCAGGTGAACGAAGAGATCGCCACCGAGTCCCTCGCCGTAGTCGCGGAAACAGCGCCAGCGGAAGAAGCGAACGGGATCGAAGGGGACTTTGGGAGCCTTGCCGAGGAAGGCATTCCAGTCGATCGTCTTTTCACTGGCATCGGGCGGAATGGGATAAACCCAGGCGCCGCTGGGCGAGTTGCGGTCCCAGTAGGCGTTGATGGAGAAGACTTCGCCCATCTTGCCGGAATCGAAGATCTCTTTTGCTTTGGCATAAAGGACGGAGCTCACGCGCTGGCTGCCGATAGCGACCATGCGTTTATTTTTCTGCGCGGCCTCGACCATGGCGAATCCGTCTTCGACGGTGTGCGACATCGGCTTCTCGCAATAAACGTCTTTGCCGGCGGCGCAGGCATCTTGAAAGATCTGAAGGTGGTTGTGATCCATGGTGGCGATCAGAACGGAGTCGACGTCTTTACGATCGAGAATCGAACGATAGTCGCGGGTGGCGGGGACGCTCGGGTTGTTTACGGCTTCCCGCGCAGCGGTATGGCGGCTGTCATAAAGGTCGCAAACCGCGACGCACTGAATGCCCGGAACCGAGAGAGAGGCCTGAAGGTGCTCGCATCCGCGAATGCCGGTGCCGATTGACGCGAAGCGCACGGTGTCACTGGGCGCCACCGGTCGCGAGGAAGCGGAGAGGATCCGAGGCTGCAATACGGACTTGGCGACGGTGCCGGCGACGAGAGCGCCGGAACCGATTTGCATGAATTGGCGGCGAGACAGGGGATTTTTGGACATAGAAGTTTTCGCCCTCACAAGTGCTGAAGTGATTTTCCGCGACAGACGTGTGCGCAGTTGCGGAAATCATTTACGGTCAGGAATTATCCCACAGCGGACGACAGTTTAGTAAAACGATTTTCTTCGGCATGGCGGGGGGCATTCCGATTCTGGGCTTGCACTCGCAACTGCCAACCACCGATGGCGGTCCGGAACTCAATCCGGGATTGGCGCCACGAATCGCTCGCGCGCCAGAATCGTGCTGCACAGGCCTGCGTTGGTGGGACGAGCAGTCCTCGTAGTTTCTTGGTGGGAAAGGTAGGGAACCCGCCAAATCGAGCCACGGACGCGCCAAGAGCGAGAGCAGGGTCTCGCGTTTAATGATTGACCATTCGCCACGGATGGGGGTAGGATGTCGCTCTCAATTTGCCACCCTTCATCTCAACTCTCAACCAAACTCAATCTGCAACGAAGTTAGTCGGCTGTTATGTCGAGTAATCCGTGTTGGAGGACCGGACTTTCGCGTCCCAAGAACTCCGTGAGTAAGTCCGAAACGCGGTTGTTTAGTTAAAACAGGAGGAGTAAATGGACTCACGCAATGCAGTAGTGCTTTCAGCCAAGAGCAAAGTAGTGCGGGCCATATCGCTGGGGCTGTTTGCGGTGGTGCTGGTCGGATGCCTTGCCTCGCAGGGCTTTGCTGCCACCGGAAGATTCATTGCGCATAACACGCCAAATTATGTGGCGACAGCAGCGAACCTCGGAACCGAGGATCCCGCGAAGGTGATCGAGGTGAGTTTCTGGCTAAACCCCCGCAACCCGGGGGAACTGGATACGCTGGCCAGTCAACTTTATGATCCGACGTCTCCGAAGTTTCGGCATTTCCTGACCCGCAACCAGATCGCGGCCAAGTTTGCGCCGACTCCGGCGCAGATGAAGGTGGTGCGGCAATTCCTGGACGCGAACAACCTGAAAGTGATGAGGGTTGGTCCCATGAATTTCTTCGTGCACGTGAAGGGGACGGTGGGCGACATCGAAAATGCGTTGCATGTGCAGCTCAATCAGTATCAAGTGGGCGCCAAGGTAATGCGGGCCAACGACCGCGACCCCTATGTCGATGGATCTGCCGCTCCCTTGGTGCGGGCGATCTCTGGTCTGGACAGCGGTGAGTATTCGCACCCCATGGCGACTCGCCAGACTCCGCCGACGACCACGTCGTCCGGCAAAGCGCTCGCAGCGATGGCAGCGGTGGCTCCCACCGACAGCAGCTTCTACTCGAATAACTGTTTCGATGGCACTGAAACCGATGTGTTCTCGACCAACAACGATGGGGAGTTCCCGATCGGTACATTCAAAGGCAACCATCTGAACCTGCAAAGCTTGACGAGTGCAGGATGCGGATACACTCCGCCGATGATTCAGGCAGCGTACAACCTGAATGGCTTGTATACGGAGGGGTATGACGGAACGGGCCAAACGATCGGGATCATCGATTGGTGCGGCTCTCTGACCATTCAAGATGACGCGAATGCGTTCTCAGCGATGTTTGGTTTGCCGCAGTTGACGTCGTCGAATTTCGCCATCACGTATATCCCGACGGTTAGCACCTGCCAGGCCATGGACCAGACCGAGATCAACATCGACGTGGAGTGGGCCCATGCCATTGCACCGGGAGCGAACATCAACCTCATTGTTCCACCTTCGGCGAGCTTTGCGGATGTGGACGAAGCGGAATTCTCGGCGGTCATCTACGGTCTGGCGAATGTGCTTTCCGGCAGCTACGGCTCGATCGAGGCATTCGATGCGACCAGCGAGTTGCTAACCGAGAACATGATTAACCAGATCGCCGCAGTCGCCGGAGTCTCAGCCAACTTCTCCTCGGGAGATGACGGAGACTTTTCCTTCTTCGGAATCCCGCCGACCGTGTCGGCGCCGGCGGATTCTCCCTACGCAACAGCTGTGGGTGGCGTGACGTTGGCGCTGAACTCCGACAACTCAATCGCCTGGCAGACGGGATGGGGGAATAACGAAACCCTCCTGGTCGAAGAGGCTTTCGTATTCGATCCGCCACTAACCTTCGGATTTATCGGGGGATCCGGTGGAGGTGTGAGCAACTGCGTTACGTATGATCCCGTGACCTTCGCTTGCCTGACGGGATTTGCCAAGCCGGCTTATCAGAAGAAGCTGCCGGGGAAGTACCGCCAGCTTCCAGACGTCTCCTGGCTGGCGGACCCGTATACTGGCGGAGTCATCGCGATCTCAATCCCCTTCCAGATTCCGTCGCTGACCTGGCAAGTTTGGGGCGGAACGAGCCTGGCATGCCCGATGTTCTCGGCGCTGTGGGCGATCGCGAACCAGGAGGCGGGAGCGCCTCTTGGCCTGGCTGCTCCTTATCTGTATTCGCTACCGGCTGGAGCGGTCACTGACATCGTTCCAGTCTCTATCCCGCACAATGTCACCGGCTCGATTCAAGAGTCGGCGACGGTAAAGGTCCCATACAGTGCGGCGCAGATGCTGGGACTTCCCCCCGACGTCACCGGCAAATACGTCAGCGCGCTTTGGGACTATGCGCCACTCCAGAGCACAGCGCTGGTCATCTCGTTTGGAACGGACTGCTCGGTACAAGGTCCCGCTGATTTCTTCGGGACGCTCTGCGACGATCCGGCCCGGCTCAAGACGAAAGTGGGATGGGATAACGTGACAGGCGTAGGAACGCCGAATGGGCAAGCGTTCGCGGATGCGTTCCATCCGTAGGCTGCCGTCTTAACCCGTAAGTGTTGGTGATTGCCTCCGTCGTCGAAAGTGACGACGGAGGCTTTTTGTTTCCCTCGGTGGGGCGAAACTCTTGACAATCTCCGCCGTATCTCAGGCTAGACTCCACACGCGAGGACACATGAGCTTTATGAAGAACCCGGGCAGGTTTGCAGGCTTATTGTATGTACTCACGTCGATCATCGGCTTCTTCGCGATGGGCTATGTTCCCGGGAAGGTGATCGTGCATGGAAACGCGGCCGCGACGGCCAGCAACATCTCGGCCCACGAGACGCTCTTTCGACTCGGCATTGCGGGCGGGCTCGTTGGCCAGGCCGCTTTTATCTTTGTGGCCCTGGCTTTGTACGATCTGCTCAAAGGAGTCAGCCGGCGGCACGCCTCGCTCATGTTGCTGTTGATTGTGGTTTCGGTGCCGATCGCGTTTGTGAATGAGCTGAACTCCATCGCGGCGCTCGTGCTGGTGCGCGGGGCCGACTTCCTGTCGGTGCTCGACAAGACTCAGCGGGAGGTTCTGGCCATGCTGTTCGTCAAGTTGCATGGCCAGGGGTTCGTTGTCGCCGAGATGTTTTGGGGACTGTGGCTGTTTCCGCTCGGGCTGCTGGTCTACAGGTCGCGATTCCTGCCGCGGTTTTTGGGAGTGTGGCTCGGCCTGGCGGGAGTGGCATGGGTGGTCCTGAGTCTGACGGGCATTCTATTGCCGCAATATCAGGACAAGGTGGACAAGTACCTTCAGCCCGCCATCATTGGGGAAATTGTGTTCATGTTGTGGCTGCTGATTATGGGCGCCAGACCACCTGATCTGAACGCAGCAGCGTCATCGCCCGCGGTTCGATAGAGCAATTACCGCCATTGGACCACGCCAACAGTGATCTGCCTCACCTGCCACACATCTGGTCTTCAAATCATGTACGACGGCGGTCGGATGCCCTTGTCCCGAAGATAGATTTCGGCCTGACCGCGATGATGAGCGACATGAATGTACATCGCAAGCAGGATTTCTCTCCCGGGAAGCCGCCCGTCGGGAGAATTGTGCGCTTTATTGAGTTGCTCATCGGTGAGGCTAGGGATTACCGAGGCGCAGTAGTCGAAGGAATCGCTCAGGAACTTGACGGTGGCGTCCTTGTCGGCGGGTGAAGGCAATGTAGGAGTGTCGGCATCTTTCAGGCCAGCACAGAACTGGTAGTTGGTGGAGGCGATGTGGGAGATCAATTCGCCAAAGGTCATGGATTCCGAGTGAGGACGAAAGGCATACTGCTCGGGCGGCATGGCCTGTGCTACAGCCACCGACAGTTTACTGAGCGCGTCAAAGTGCTTGGAATGTTCCCCGGCGGCATTCGCCTGGGCTGACGCGGCATTCGAGCTTGATACCGAGAGCACCAACAAAACAATCAAAACAGCAGCGGTGCGAATTGTCACACGACCTCCTGGATGTCCGCCTCCGGAGATCTAGCGTCTTGCCCTTTGAGACTCATGTGAGATTGGACGATTCTCGGGCGCGGTCGGTTAGCACAGTCGGCAGAACCATCGAGAATGACGGAGATTGAGAAGATTCGTCTTGGCTGATCAAGCGCCTTGGGGAGGAAAATACCGGACCATGTCACTAGCCTGCATTATTCATTAGCAAGGGATTGTGAGCAGAAGAGTGGTTGGTGCGAGGGTGAGAGGTAGGAGGAGGGCCAGATTGGGATTCAGCAAGGCCCAGAGAGTGTAGCCAGCGATCCGGAAGGTTCGTTTGCAACAAGGCTCCGCCTGCAACTGCCAAGAGCAAGTAAGTTCGAATGAAGACAAGCGGCTTAGCTGGTGTCGCCGAGTCGGGCGACGGTTTGAAACAGAGACTGGAAGGGCCAGC
>JAIQFH010000069.1 GCA_020073385.1 Terriglobia bacterium
GCGGAGATCAACCAGCCGCGGCAAGCTCTTCTTCCGCCTCGTGCAGCAAGCGTTGGTAGTCGAGCCTGTTCCCCTGGCTCGGATCCTTCACCCTGGAGTTAAAACCAACCCGAAACCACAATCTGTAGGGGTTGGGTGAGTGAAGCAGATACCCATCTGGGCCGAATAGAACTCCACAGTTTTAGCAGCTCCGCACAGAGATCATGGTATTCGTTCAATCGTAATTGTAGATCGTCGTACTCTGCCGCCGTGATGATCGAAGCCATGGCGGGATTCTGGTGGGTCGCCACGACGTGAATGACCTCGAAGTAGGTCTGTACTGTTTCACGTTTGTTGAGGACATGTTTCCGAAAATACTCCCGCATCTCGCCCAGCTTATCCTCGGTCAGCAGTGATTTGAAGTACGTTTCCGCAGCTGCCACTGCCGCCTTGCGGTCGGCGATTTCGTCGTGACGGCTGTAACCCTCTTCATGCAGTTTGATCCATCGATTAACGGTACTGCGGGCAAAACCTCGCTTTTCCAGTTCATGACTCCACTGGCCGTTTCCGTAACGGCCACGCCTGCTGTAATAGGAGCGGAGCACGGCGAGTCTGGGCGCGTAGAAATCCCTATCGCATTCGTATCGAGTCATACGGTGTTCGTCGATCTCCCGCCACAGCTTTTCAGCATCGATAGCGGGTGCTGACTTGGATGCAGCCTTCGCATTCGACATCGTCACAAGCAATCTCCTGCATCCTGTCGCTTCTGCTGTCTACGAGTCACCACGGCATGAGCCATTTCGTGCGGATCAGGTGGAGTGTCCGACTCGAAAATCGGGTGAGGTTCCCAGCGTGTGATTTTCCATGCATCCCAAAACGTAATGTCGTATTCAGAACGAAGTTCTAGCGCACCGTTGAAGTTGTCCCACGCACGACGCAGTCGTCGGATCATAGTTCCTCCTCAGTTTTGGATTGAATTGAACCACAATTGCTCCGTGGAGGAGCTCTTTACTGCCCGAAGCAGAACGGCCTTCGGGGTGCGCCCTCGTTCCTAGCGGAACGAATTCCGGGCTGTCTGCGGTGTAGCGACTACGGCGAAATCGTACCACACGCTCCGAGAAGCGTGTCAAGCACAAAGCGGAGTAGTGGACTGTCTTGAATCTACTGCTCTTGATTGATTTCAAATCGTTGCTTACATGCTCGACATTCGTAACTGTGCGTGTGCGGTGATATTGTGCCGTCTTTTCGCGTGTGGCCCTTGGAACGCATTTCGCGGCGCTCTAGATTACGCAAATCTCCTTTGCATCGAGGACAAAACTGCACGTCCGGCTGAGGACCTGAAAGATTAGCCATAATGGCCGCAGGGTAGACCAAGCGATAGGCTAATTCAAGGATCAATTATGAGGCCCACTGCCCAAAGCGAACAGCATGACACTGCGGGTTAGGCAACCGCCGTGGGTTGGGAAATCCGCACTGGGCGCGGCGTTCAGCGAACGCCCTACCAATCCCATACTGATTTTCTAGGGTTTCGGCACTCGGCGGCGGGCGGCGGCAACGGCCTTTACTACGGCGGGCGCAGGGTTGAGATCGTGGTCAAACATGCGATGGTGCACAAGGCTGGGTTCGTTCTGTAATGCCTGATCAAGCAGCAGCAACATCAAACGCTCACGCCTCTTCGTCTGTTCCCTTGCCGAGAATGCGGTGTAGAGGGCTGCTAGCTGGGACTCTAAGCTGATCGGTTCCATCGTTCAACACTCCTTGCTGTTGCAAATACTCGCCGTGACTCTGTTCCAGGAACTCGCGGAACTTGGGATCTTCGAGGAACTTCTCCATGCTCGCAGTCAAGTTGAAATTCCTGTTGGGGAGTTTGCCCTCAATCACTTCACGCAGTCCCAGGGCACACTGCCAGTCCCCGGTCATGGCGGCATGCAGCATCGCAGCTAAGACTGCGTCGTACTTCGTGGCACGTTTCTTCAAGCCGAGTGCCCTGATGATTTCTATGGGCGCAGGTGCTGACAACTCTTCACGCAACCGCGTCTCCATGCGCACGTAACTGGGAGCGCCTTTCAAGTTGCGACGTGGGTCAAATCCCTTCTTGAACGGCTTGAGATTTTGCGGTGTGGGCCTGCCCCGTGGCTTTGTGCGGGGTGGGGGTATAACTGCGCCCAACTTCTTCAATTGGACGCCATTTATCTTCCTAACGGACATACCATACAAGTGTGCCACAGTTTACCTGTGGTAAAGTCGTCACAAATGGTTGTAGCCAAGAGTAGCCATCGTGTAGCCATGTCGTTGGCAACGCTTTTTACCAGTGTTTACGTGGGTAAGCGATGAACGTAGCCGTTGTTAGCCTTAGTGTTATACGCAACAACAACAACAACAACAACAACAACAACAACAACAACAACAACAACAACAACAACAACAACAACAACAACAACAACAACACACACAGGTGGGCTACTTTAGGCTACACACAGCCCCCACCTGCATGTTTACTGGCCCACACCGTAGCCAACGCCTTGGCTACGCGTTGGCTACAAAGTGTATCTGCCAAGAAGTGACAACCTAGTCCTGCGCACTCACGCCATGTTACAATGGTTGTCGCGTAGCATCACAGTCCCGTGAGGGTCGCCGTTACGCCAAGATAGGTGGCCCTCACAACCGAAGTACCTAACCTGCCTAACACCTGTAGTTGTCAAGGCCCACACCTGTATGTTAACGTTGGCGGCAGTGGCAAGTAGCTCGCGGGTTGCTGTCGCGACGACTACTAAGCTGCTCGGTTTAGAAAACTGTGATGCGTCGGCCCAAGGTGCCAATAAACCACAGCCGATACGCAATGCCGCACTTGATGGTGGCAACAGTAGACCATCGGGTTGGGTAGGCAGAAAATGTGAGGGCCTATGATTGGCCAGTCCATCCAAGTCGCACGAAGTTAGCCCTTCCACCCCTCAACCGCAACTTACTCGCTCTCAAGTTCGTGAATTGGGATTGGCGCAGCTTGCCGAAAGCGGAGTAACCGAGGCTGAGCTTGACGTACTGAAGATTGAGTTTGTAACCTCGCAAGATATCAAAGCCCGTCGCCTTCCCATGGTCGCCGCTCCGGGCATACTGCACCATTACTTCCTTCCCAACCACCAGACAAACGGCCTGCGGCGCGTGCGCTACCTTAAAGGTTACGAACCGCCTGATCCAAAGCACCCCGGAAAGATCATGAGAATCAGGTGCAGTTCACCAAACAACAACTGGAGCGTCAGTTTGGCAAGGCATACCCAACCGGAAACGACAAACCACGGCCCATGGACGGCCACGGGCAGGTGGATACTGAAGTGGGTGGGCATGAAGAAACCGAGGAGGTTGACATCCTTGATCCGCTAAGCCAGCGCGTGAAAGCGCAAGTGGAAGCCGCTGGAGGCAAGTACACCGTTCCCCCGCGCACGCGCAAGGTGAAGATTGGTGATGACTTGGCGAATGTTGTATCACGACTGGAGCAGGCCGCGCCCTTACTGCACCGTGCCGTAGAGTTGGCGCAGCGTCGTGGAGCCACAGCGTCACCGCTCGCGAACGTGCTTATAAAGGCTGGCGGCAAAGTCAGTGGATCAGCATCGGGCAGCGCCAGTGGATCAGCATCGGGCAGCGCCAGTGGATCAGCATCGGGCAATGACTTCGGCGATACCAGCACCAGTGGACGCCGACGCGTCCGTAACCCCGAGCGCTACGAACATAGTTCACGCGAGGCGGCCAGCGGCAGCGCCAGTGGTGACGGCAGCGGCAGTGCCAGCGGCAGTGAGAGTGGTGCCACGAACAAGATTCTGGCGCAGCGGTTCATGCATGGTGATCGGGAAGCTGGACTTGAGTTACTGCGCCGAAAAATGAGATGAAGGTTCTCCTTTGACGATTGTTGTGTGTCGTGTTGTGTGTTTCACCTCCTTCACACTGGGCCGCGCTGGGGGACTGGTGCGGCCCGATTTTTGCTGCTTGTCTGCGCCATGTGTTGGCTGATCCATAAATCCTGTGGAACCGACAAAAGCTAGTAGAAGCTGGTGAACCCTACCCGACTTTGTGTTCAAAATAGCGCTCTGAACGAGAATCTGAATAACTCTTCGATTAACGGGGGTTTTCGAGGAGGGGATTTTTCAGTACGCTCGGGAGGATGAGCGAGAGCGAATGGACAAAGATTCTGGGATGGCCGGGATACCGGGTCTATCGCAGCGAGATCAACGAAGGCGCCAAGACTCTGCGGCTGTGGGTGCGCCGCAAGCGGGGGAACCGCAAACTGGAGTGTTCCGGCTGTGGTCGGAAGAGCAACGAAATTGCCGAGGTCTACGAGCGCGAGGTACGCGATCTGCCGTGGTCAGAGTACCGCACGACGGTGGTGATCGAGCTGTATCGAGTGCGCTGTCCGGACTGCGGGATCAAGGCCGAGAAAGTAGCGCTGCTGCCCAGCAAGGCGCCCTTCAGCAAGCGTTTTGAGGAAGCGGTGGGGCAAGCCTGTGAGAGCGCACCGGTACGACGAGTGGCGCGGCAGTTTGGCTTGGCAGCGAGTACGGTGCGGGCGATCGATCTGCGGTATCTGGAGCGCTGGGCACGAGAGCGACGCCGACCGGCGCTGCGACAGATGGGAGTCGACGAGATCTACCTGGGGAAGAAGCAGAAGTTTCTGACGGTCGTGACCAACCTGGAGACGGGAGAACCGCTGTGGTTTGGACGGGAACGGAAAAAAGAGACGCTGGATGAGTTTTTCGAGAAGCACCTGAGTGCATTTTAACGAAGTGCGATACGAGCGGCGTGTGTGGACATGTGGGAACCGTTCCGGCAAAGCCTGGAGCAGTGGGTGCCGGAGTGCCGAATCGTCTACGACAAGTTTCACATTCTGCAGCATGCCAGCCAAGCGGTGGATGAAGTACGGCGGGCTGAGTTTTTTCGCAAAGGAGGCGCAGCGCGAGATCTGGTACGAGGCAAGCGCTGGTTGCTTCTGAGCAGCTGGCTCAACCTGGATCGCGGCAAGCGGCGTCAGTTGAACACACTGTTTGCGTTGAACCGACGCATTCTCAAAGCCTATCTCCTCAAGGAGAGCCTCTCGCAGTTGTGGAATTACACCTACGAAGGGGCCATGTTGCGTTACCTGCAGAGTTGGATCGACCAGTTGCGCTGGCAGCGGCTGAAACCGATGGAGAAACTAGCTCGCATGTTACTGGATCATCTCGATGGCATCTTGAACTACTGCCGGACCAAAGTACCGATGGGAGTGATTGAAGCCGTCAACGGCAACATCAAAGCGCTGCTCCGACGCGGCCGCGGCTATCGAGACATGAATTACCTGCTGCTCAAAGCGCAGCGCTTGGCGGCCACGAAGACTGAATTCCTCGTCCTTCAGAAAGCCGCGTAATATGCATAGTTTTCCAGATTCTCGTTCAGAGCCCAAAATAGTACGTTGTCAGTTGTTCGAGGATTAGCTCTACCAACTTCTCACTTGTGATTTCGCCTAAATCTCCCACCCAGACGATTCGGTCGAGAGCATCTGAGGCTGCCGCGTGGAGACTGTACCGGATTGCTGCAGGTTGCTCAACGAAACCAACGTAGATAGCCGCTCGGTGAGGGCCAAAGGACAATAACAGCCTGTTGTCAGGTGCGTTCAAAATCGGTTTATCAAAGTAGAGGTATGCGGCAGCGTTTCCCTGTTCTACTACCTGCTGATTCGGTTGGTAGACGAACTTCGGTAGGTCCCCCAGCGCGGGATTTACTGCGTCAATACGCTTCTGCAAGAGCGCTAAGAGACGGTCATATTCCGGCCTTGCGTTGTCGGAAATGAAGTTATTCACCCGCTGTTGAAACTCTATTGCGTTTTTCTCAGCCCTAACACCTTGTTCCTTCTGAGCCGCTAGTTTCTTAAGCCGATCCGCCAGTGGGTCCGCCATAACGCCTCCAAATTACGGGATGTCGTAGCCCGCCGCTTTCAATTCTCTTCTGATCTCTTCCGACTTCTCTCTTACGTCGTCCCCCACATGGATCGTGACTATACCGTGAAGGTCGGAGGGCACCTCTACCGACCCCTTATACAAGCAGATAACGTTCTGCCTACCAAGTCTCCCGACGAGGTAGCCCCACTCCCAGATAACATTCTGCCGCGCCCGAGGAAGGAGATGGCCCGTGTCCAACCCACCGATGTCGTCAGGCGTCAACAGAACTATGGCAGCACCGACATCGGAGTGCGCCTCAAATTTCTCAATCACGGTTCGACCACCGCTGGGTGCATTGCGAAGAATGATTGGGGTCAGGCCGAATCTATTAATCAGTATTTCCGTCTGGTCCACAGCAGTTTCGTCGTGGCCATGGACGATGAATATTCGATCCGACTGTTTTGCTGCCTTCATCTGCCCCCCGCGCGCAAGTTGATGAGCCTGATCCAGAAGTTCGCGAGTAATATCATCGCCCTCCCAGACAACTTCGTACTCGGGAGGAGAAAACACAAGAACATTGGGATGCATCCTTCTACGCGCTTCTATCATTGGTGCTAGGTCGCGTGAACTCTGCTCCGTCCTGTTAAATCTGACCTCCTGCACCTTAGATGGAACTACTACCACGCCGCCACAGAAGAACTGCTTCTGCTGTACGAAAGGAACTACGATCTTGTGTAGAAGATCGTCGATGCTGAGGTCATACTCGAACGCCAACTTCGTGGAATCCTTCACCCGCTCCGGCTTGATGATCACTCTCGCGTGGTAGAACACGGCTACATTATCGCCCAAGACACAGTCTCTTTTCTGAGTCATTACTGAAAAATCGCCGGAGAACTTGCTACAATCCCGCGCATGGACAAGATCGCCAGCATTGTTCAGCAACTGAAACAGGAACGCGCCCGCCTTGACGCGGCGCTGCAAGCGCTTAGCAGGGCTGGGCACCGCACAAACAAAGGCGACACGAGGCGGGCGTCGGACACTATCAGCAGCCGCACGGCGAAAGATCGCCGCTGCGCAGCGGGCACGCTGGGCCAAGTGGAAGGCGGCAACAAAAGTCAGAAGTGGGCGTGTTCCTTAACCTTTGCGCATGTCCTTTCGTCGCGTTTTCTTTTGTCTTACCGCGGCACGCGCGGCAAGTTTTTCCTTTCTTCTTGCCGCAGATCGCTCGGCGCGCTCGTCAGCAACCGCCGCAATCTCGATTACGCGTTTGCGTTTTGGCGCTCGCCGCTCCCGCTCAGCATCCTGATGTGCAAGGTGAATGGCTTCGGTGACGGCGCGAATGTACCGGGCCGCCTCTCCTTCGGTCTTGATGGCGTTTACGTAAGTATCGATCTCATGGCGATAGCGCAGAGGAAGCTTACTGGCAGCTTCCCGGAAATGTTCGACCTGAGCTTTCAACAACGACGACACGGGACGATCGGGGTTATATATGGTTTTGGGCGGCTTAGGTACGTGAACTACACCCCCCCTAGTTACCCTTGCTTGATCGGTTGTCCCAGCCTTATTAGCCTTCTCGCTCCGAGCTGCTCTTGCGATGAGGTGTCGCGTCAGTTTTGCAAAATCATAGTTTGCGGGCGCACGCAACAGCGTCAGACCCACCCTGTCGCCTCTGGCTACGACGGTTCCAGCCGCTTGGAGTCCCCTCACCAGATCCGGTTCCGCTCTGAATCCTTGCTGTTTCTTTTCGTGTCGGCTCACTGCACGATCACGCGCATGTATCTCCTGATCTTCAAAGACCTTGAGAGCATTTTCATATTCACCACTGGCTCCAGACATTCCTTGTTCCAGGTTTTCCGTATCTACGGAGACACCTTGTTCTGACGAAAAATCTGCGATCGCTTCAACCAGATCGCTGAACTTCTTTTCATCAAACTTTTCCCCAGTTGCGCCGGGAAGGGCACGCAACGACAAAGAGAGTTTGGCGGCGTTGGAAGCTTTCGCCTCCGCTCCGTCGACCGTGAAAATCACTTGCCCGACCTTGATCTGGTCGCCTTCTTTAACGCGAATCTCTTGCACAGTCCCGCTGACGGACGAAGGGACTTCGACAACCGCCTTATCGGTTTCGAGCTCCATGACCGCCTGGCCGGCGCTCACCGCCACACCGGGTGCGACCATCAGACGCACCAGATCGCCCTTCGCGATTTTTTCTCCCAACTCCGGAAGTTTGAATTCAATCACCGCTTATTGTCCTCGTATATGAATATCCCGGCTATCGCACAGAGGCGTCTCACTCAGACACTGTCTCTTGCCTCATGGGGATTAGGCTCACGCAATGTAACTTCGATCCCACGTCCTCCGCATTGCCTTACGAAATCGGCAAAGGCCTCAAATAAATGCGGCAGATCTTGAGGGGGTATTTTCGGATCAATGTTAAACCTAATCCACCCTTCGCTGGTGCGCTTCCGATCCACGGAAAGCTCAGCAGCGTTACCGCCTACTGAAAGTGGGAATTTGTTGTGAAGATAGTTCTGAATGCATTTTCTAAATTCAGACTCGAATTGAGTGTGCCCTTCGTATTCCCAAAACAACCCTTCCGCGGGGAACCTCTCACGGTATTCCGCAACGAGTGCCCACTGGCGACGCTCGGCTGACGACTTCAATTTCGGCGCCTCAGTATTAAAGAAAATCATGACCTGAGGCTTTTTCTTGTTCTCGCGCCATTGGTTTATAGCCAGAGTAATTTCGTGCTCGGTTCCCGTCATGCCATCCTGTGTCACAGTGCCGAATCTAGTCCAGAAAATGCCAACCAGAACGTCGCAACTTTCAATCTTCAGAACGGCATCACAGACACCTTGCGGCCCATCGAGGTGAAAAGCTGGAAAAGCATCGGTTTCCCAACGAGCAACTTCCAGGCGCAAGTTTCGGTCAGCGGCAGAAGTTCGGTTCAATTCGGAGGCTACACGCTCCACGATAGCTCGCTCGGCTGCAACATCATTTGGAGATGCGACTACCACGCGGAGTGTTTGAGCCGTTTGGGGCATGGATTCAACCCGGACTCACCTATCTCTCTTGCTACCCATGATACTGCTGGGACGATAGCTACTAGACGCGCTAACGTCAAGTCGTGGCTATGCACGGCCCTCACGGGCAGTCGTACCCTATTGCCAGCCGCAGGCCGAAAGATTGCCGCTGCGCGGTGGGCGAAGTGGAAAGCGGGCAAGCGGTAGGGTATAAACTCCACCAGTGCGCTAGGTAAATCACTTGCATGGAAAAGCTCGTTGTAAAGCGGCAAATGCGAGTGTGATGCCTCGTTCCTGCAACTTCTCTGGGTTATCCCTCAGGTATTTCACAATCACACGAATAGCCTGTTTTGCAGCGACGCCTGTCAAACACGGATAGACCTTACGATATTCCTTATCGGTCAGCCCACGAGCTAAATCCAACCCTTGTAGCACGCCCGTTACATAGCCCGTGCACCAGCTTGTTTGCGACGCTTGCGTATCGTTGTCAAACTTTCCGCTGTCCATGAACTGAACCGCTGCCGTGCAGTTGTCAAGCAAATGATTGCCATCCAAGTCTTTGGCTTCCTGCGCAACGCACACGTACGAACAGAGTGTAATAACAAACAAAAGTTGGAGTTTCATAACCGCCGAATTCTACGCTCCTCGACCCATCTGACGGAACAGTTCTGGGGAATTGCAACGGGCAGGCTGGGCCAAGTGCAAGGCTGCTAAGAAGAGCTAGTTATGACGCAGCGAGGGGCTGTTTGGACACAACCTGATTCATACGGGCATTTCCCGCTGCGTTCCTCTAGCCCGTATATCGTCTTCTATTCGGTCTAATATTTTGGAAGCCTCGTCTACCGGTATCTCAGTTCCGAATTTTGTCTCTAAGGACACCAGGAATCGTTCAACGCTCTGAATGTATTCCTGGCGATCGGCGCCTTCATACGTGTCCATCGATTGTTCAAGTTTCTTGCGAAGGTCAGAAAGTTTAATCGTCCCGCCCTTGCGTGCGGCTTCGTCAACCAGAGTCTGATACTTGTTCTTGGTTACATCCATTTCATGGGAAATGCGCTCTTGCAAGTTATTTAGCTCATGGACCGGGACACGACGGCCATATCGCTCCTGCCATGATTGAAGCAGTGGGACGATCATTGCCTCATATAATTTGGGGTCATTAGCCTGCACTTCCGCGAAATCGTTTCGGAGGTCTTCTAAATCCACAAAACCCTTACCGGCTTGTTCCATTGCAGTCGCTCTGCCCAAGACCACGTAGTAGAACGCTTTTTTCAAAGCGATCAGAACGATTGCGAGGATGATCGCGCCGGCGATGAAAAAGTAAAACTCATTCGCAGCATAGGCAAGTAGCGCCGACATGCCAAGCCCTACGATCCACAAAGTGGCGTAAATAACTTTCATTAACCTAAACCACGCCTTGCCCTCAAGGGGATGAATGGCTTTAGTGGGTCCCGTGGCGACACATGATCGAATCACAGCAGCCTTCGCCTTGTCATCGGCCGCAAATAGCTGCCTAGCCAATGATTCATGCTCCGGCTTAATTTTTTCCTCCTCTTCGGAGGCTGTCTTTATCAACGCAACATAGGCTTCCGCCTCTCCCAGGAATTGCTTTGATTCTTCTTCGGAAATCGCTGAGTTGCGACCATTATTCCTGATGACCATAACCGGAACCCGCTTATCAAATTCGGTCTGGGTAATAATTCCATTTGTTGCCATGACGCGAGCCCGATGCAACTTCTTCGACAAGGATAGCCAGCGCTCCATGCTGGCACTATCCGTCGACACGCCTACTGAATTATTCGGACCCACATGCAGTAGTCGCTCAAACTCGACCAATTTCCGCTCGATATCTTCATTGAGTTTCTGGAGCGGTCCTATGAAATTGGCTATGTAAGAATCGGCCAATTTGATTTTCGCGCGCGCATATTCGAGGCGTTCTTCGTCACCGATAGACGTGTGGAACATCAGGCCAGAAGTACGTTCATCCTGCTTTCGATAGTCATTCTCCTCGCTGAAGTGGAGTCTGATCCGACCGATTTGCTGGTTAAGCAGCACTTCGATTTTTCTGCCGAGTTCAGTTAGGGAAGCGGGCGCTTCTATTGGTGCAGGTTCCATATAGCACCTCTTTGCGATTCGATCAGTGGCCTTGATGGCGCAGACGGGGGAAAATTAGCGCAACAAGTGGAAGACTAGCCTCGACTATAACGCAACCTCCGTGACTACCGTCACTTACGAAGGTGTGGGGTGTCACGCCGAACGCCCTACCAAACCCTACCAATAGGGCATCACACGGCAGGTTTTGGCATCATTGGTGGGCGAGTTCGGGCAGCGTCAAGACGTTGAAACTGCAATAAAAAGGGGCTTTGCCGCGTGAGCAGCAAAGCCCTCAAAATCCGCCGGTACTTGGTACCTTGGGGGTTCGACTCCCCCTCCCGGCACCAAATAATTCCAACCTAACCACTCGTCTGCCGCTTGCCGCGCGGTTTGCTGCGCTGCGCACGCTACGGGTAGAACAAGCGACCGCAGAGACGCCCGCGATCCACTACAATCTTCGGCCAGGGAGTAGCTTCATGTTTCTGCACAAGCTCTGCTTCTTCACGCTGGCTGCGACACTTGCGGCTTCCTCGAACGTGGGAATGCTGGATGTACAGATCCGGGAGTACGAGGTGCCGACTCCGAATTCGCGGCCGCATGATCCGGCAATCGCGCCCGACGGCTCGCTTTGGTACACGGGACAAGGCGCGAACAAGCTGGGCCGGCTTAATCCGAAGACTGGGCAATTCAAGGAATACGCCCTGAAGACTCCGAAATCCGGCCCGCACGGTCTGGTCGCTGACAAAGAGGGCAACATCTGGTTCACGGCAATCTCCGGCGGTTATGTTGGCAAGCTCAACCCCCTGAATGGCGAGATTGCCGAACATCGTCCCGCCGATGGCACGGAGATCGATCCGCACACGCCGGTATTCGACCATGACGGCATTCTGTGGTTCACAAACGAAGAGACCAACTATGTCGGGCGACTCGATCCGAAAACCGGCAAGATGACGCTGGCCAAGTCGCCTTCGCCGCACGCTGTGCCCTACGGCATCGTGATCTTGCCGAACAACACGCCCATTTTTTGTGAGTTTGGCACGAACAAGTTGGCTAGCGTGGACCCGAGTACGATGAAAATCCGCGAATACACATTGCCGGCGCCAGGTGCGCGTCCGCGTCGGATCGCACTGGCGCCGGATGGCACGGTTTATTACACCGATTTCGCACGCGGTTATCTGGGGCATTTTGATCCATCCGGCGGAAAGCTGTTGAAGGAATGGCTGTCGCCTGGAGGCGCAGAGTCGGAGCCTTATGGAATCGCGATCACCAAGGATGGCAAAGTCTGGTATAGCGAGTCCGGTGTGAAGCCGAATACCCTGATTGAATTTGACCCCAAATCCGGAGCCTTCAGTGCGAAGACGATCCCATCCGGGGGCGGCGTCGTGCGAAATATGGTGGCGACTCCGGACGGGCAGCTGTACCTGGCTTGCAGTGGAGTAAACAAAGTAGCGGTGGTAAGTCTGAATAAATAGGTGACCTGGAACGGATTGTTCTGCTCCAGATGATGGCCAAGTGGACAGTGCAGGCGAAGAGGACGTAAAGTCTGCTCGTGATCAGCCGCACCAGTCTTGATCTCCTCCAAGTTCGCGCCCAGCGATATGGCGGAAGGATAGCGGTCGTGGATTCCCAGGGAGCGTTCACGTATCGCGACTTGCTGGATGCGTCGTCGCGCGTGGCCAGCGCGCTACTTGCCGGGCGGGAAGATCTTCACGAAGATCGCGTGGCGTTTCTGATAACGCCGGGATTCCCCTGGGTTGCGGTGCAGTGGGGCATTTGGCAGGCAGGGGGCATTGCCGTTCCGTTACCCCTAAACTCCACGAAGCCTGAGCTGGAATATCTTGTCGACGACACCGCGGCGTCGGCATTGTTGTTCGATGCTCCGGCAGTCGCTCTTCTGGGGTCAATTGCCGCTGATCGCCGTATTCGCGCGTTGCCGTACGAGGATCTGCTTGCCTTTCAGTCAGCAGGATTGCCGGAAGTCACCAGCGAGCGGCGCGCCATGATTCTCTACACTAGTGGCACGACGAGTCGGTCGAAGGGCGTAGTCACAACTCATGCCAACATTGCGGCCCAAATCATGAGCCTAGTGGAAGCCTGGGAATGGTCGGCGGACGATGCTATTTTGCTTTGCCTCCCGTTGCACCACGTGCATGGAATCATCAATGTTGTGTCTTGTGCGCTCTGGTCGGGAGCGACTTGCCACATGCTGCCGCGCTTTGATGCGAATGCAGTCTGGGACCATATCGCCGGCGGCAAAATAACTCTGTTCATGGCGGTGCCGACTGTTTACACGAAGCTCATCGCCGCATGGGACGCGGCGTCGCCGTCACGCCGCGCGGACCTCTCAAAGGCATGCGCCAGGTTGCGCTTGATGGTGTCCGGTTCGGCAGCGTTGCCAGTGAGCACGCTCCAACGATGGAAGGAGATCAGCGGCCACACTCTACTCGAGCGTTACGGCATGACGGAAATTGGCATGGCGCTGTCGAATCCATTGCGGGGTGAGCGAGTACCGGGGAGTGTCGGTACACCGCTGCCGGGCGTCGAAGTTCGGCTTGTGGGAGGGAACGGCGAACCGGTTCCCACAGGAACACCGGGCGAGATCGAAGTCCGTGGTCCGAATGTGTTCGCGGAGTACTGGGGCCAGCCCGCGGCCACCCGCGGTGCCTTCCGCGACGGCTGGTTTCGCACTGGCGATACTGCGGTGATCGAGGGCAGCGTCTATCGTATTCTGGGTCGGACAAACGTGGACATCCTCAAGACGGGCGGACATAAGGTGTCAGCCCTGGAAATTGAGGAGGCGCTGCGTGAACATCCGGCGGTAGCGGAATGTGCCGTCGTGGGAGTTCCCGATCCTGAGTGGGGAGAGCGCGTCGCTGCTGCCGTGGTGCTGAATGACGGAGCTGCCCTGGATCTCTCATCTTTACGTGCGTGGGCCAAGGAATCACTGGCCCCTCACAAGCTGCCTTCCCGGCTTCTCGTGCTGGATGCGCTTCCTCGCAACGCGCTTGGCAAGGTAGTGAAACCCACACTGGTAGCGATGTTTCAGACAGCTGCGATGCGACGCAGTTTGACACGAGGAGGTGGTAGAGATGTTTGTTAATCCCATCCCCTGCGGTGTCACCGAGTGGAAATCTGTGCTCCGTTGCCGCTCCTGCGGCACCACATAAATTCGGGATCATTGTTGAGGTACGACAGGGCCGGTGGATTCTCGTATAACCAGTTGCGGCTGTACCGAAATCGAGTGCGGGCCCTTTCGGTTACCGTTGGAGATTCTCTGCAACAGTTCTTGGGTCGCAAGTTCCCCCATTTCCCGCAGCGGCTGTCGTATCGTGGTTAAGCGAGGAATCAGGTAAGAAGCCGCTTCAATATCGTCAAAGCCCATTACGGAAATATCCTCGGGAACCCGCAGACCGGCGTCGCGAAAGGCACGTACTGCTCCGATCCAGCGCAGATCGCGGTCTGCAACTCAAGATTGGCCCGACCGGAAGATCGTCTCTACGACTACGGTGGCAGCTTTGGTGGCCCGATCGTCAAAGGAAAGACATTCTTCTTTGTCGCGTATGAGCGATATACGTTCGAGAACTACGGAACCGGTGGGATGACCGGCACGGTTCCCTCCGCCGACTTCCTGAATGGAAATTTCAGCGCTCTGCTCGACACCACTCAGCAACTTGGCGTTGATGGCGCCAACAATCCTGTCTACAAAGGTGCGATCTTCGATCCGCAGACGGGCAACGTATTCGTCGGCAATCAGATTCCGACCACCAGCTTCAGCCCCATCTCGCAGCAGATCGTCGACATTTACAAGCAGCTCTACAAACCGGAGGTCTCCGGCCTCATCAGCAACAACGCCATGCCCGTCAACACGGCGGGCCCCTGGTTTCACATCACCGGACTCAGCACCAAGATCGACCACGTCCTCAACAATAATCACCGCCTCTCCGGATCGTTCGTGTGGTCGGCAAATCCGCGTGTGTTAGCGGATCAGGGCGGCATCTGGGCCGCGGGCACCAAAGATGGAGGTCCATTCGCCAACGCCTTCAACCACCATGTCAACGCCCCATCTGTGCGGCTTAACCACACCTGGACCGTTAATCCGAGGGTGCTGAACATCGTGGCGTTTGGCTTCAACCGCTTCCACAATCCCAGCTCTGCGGTTTCGCAAAAAGGAAATTGGTCGAGCACCTTGGGTCTTGGAGATTGGGGAGCAGGGAACTTCCCCATCATTAAATTCCAGGGTGTCAATAGCGATCAGCACCGCACTGCGCCCGGCAGCCCCGACTTCATCGACGAGACCCAGTTGGGCAGCCAGTACAACGACTTCTATACCGCGAACACGTTCATCCTGAACGATAACCTTTCGTGGATGCGTGGCCGCCACGCCTTCAAGTTCGGCGCCGAGTTCCGTGCCCAGCAGTTCAACAGTCACGGGGACTACGGCGTCCCGAAGATCACCTTCGATCCCGCGCAAACGGCCGGCACCTACGGCGGCAACGCCGGATTCGGTTTCGCCAGCTTCCTGCTCGGACAAGCCAACCAGATGGAAATCAGCACGCCCAACAACACCTATGGACGCCGCAAGAGTTTCTCCGCTTACGCCTCCGACGACATCAAGGTGACCTCCAAGCTCACCGTGAACGCCGACCTGCGCTGGGATTTCAACGGCAAATATCACGAGAAGTACGGCCGTTGGTCGAACTTCAATCCTACGCTGATGAACGCAACTCTCGATCTGCCCGGCGCACTCGAATTCGCTAATGGTGGAAGCGATTCCTTCGAGCGCAAGCAGTACTATCACAACTTCTCCGGGAACCTGGGCGCGGCCTACCAGCTAACGCCAAAGACTGTGGTTCGCGGTGCCTACTCCGTCTTTTACGTTCCGCTAAACCTCAATACTTGGGGAGCCGTCCCGTACGGATTCAATCCGGGTTTCGCCCCTTACAACCGGAACTTGTCTCCGTTCCAGTGGGACGCCGGATATCCCGGCACGCTGACCGCACCCACGAAAGACCCCAACTTCACGCAGTGGGGCATGGTCACTATCGATCCGCGCTCGCTGGAATTGGGCAACACGCAAGGCTGGAACGCTTCGGTGCAGCGTGAACTTACGCACAGCATTGTCCTGGAAGCCAGCTTCATCCAGAATCGCGGCTATCACCTGGAGAGCGGATATTTGGCAGGAAATCAGCCGAGACTCTCGGATTATGCAGCTCTCTCGGATGCCGGTGGTTTGTGGAACTGGGTTCAGAAAGGCAACTGGTGGGGCTCTGGATGGGCATCAATTGCGCCATTCCCTGCGGTGGCTGCGACCTGGGGCCCGCAATTCTACGTAGGTTCGCCTCTGGGAAACTCTGACTACCAATCTATGCAGATCAGCGTCACCAAGCGCTCCTCCCACGGCCTTTCCATGCAAGCCAGCTACAACCTCTCGCAGGCCCACGGAGACACCAGCGATTCCTTCTCCGAGCTCTGGTGGACTGGCCCGCTGCAGGACATCTACAACCTGCAACAGGAGCGGAAGGCGATTGCATCTTTCGACCAGACCCACATCGTCAAGGGTTACATCAACTATGAACTGCCCTTCGGCCGCAACAAGGCGTTCCTCGGAGGCGCGGGTACAGGCCTGAACGCGCTGGTGGGCGGATGGACCATCAGCTCGGCCTTCCACTACAACACCGGCACGCCGGAATCGATGCGTGCCAATGCCTGGTATCCGACGTACGGCGTCATCAGCAACGTCTATGCCAGTGTCGACCCAACCTGCAACCTGCATGTCGATAACAGCGTTGGAGTGGGCGGCCAGTACTTCAACACCGACTGCATCACCAACCCCCCTTACGGACACTTCGCTGCCGGTCCCGGATATCTGTCGCAACTCCGCAGCCCCGGATTCGCCAGCGAAGATCTGGGCTTGAACAAAGCGCTGGCGTTCGGTCCCGATGGCCGCTATCGCTTAAGCCTGAAATTTCAATTGTTCAACGCCTTCAATCGTCATGGCCTCGGCGGTCCGAACACAACTATCGGCGGTACCGTCGCCGATCCTTGGGACCTAAGCCCCTACCCAGCCCAGATACCTGCCTACGGCAAAGTCACGTGGCAGAACGTCTACGGGTCACCGGGACCACGCTTTGGTCAGTTTGGTATGCGCTTCACGTTCTAGCCTAGTAGCAAGAAACTGGGCAGCCGTTCATCGGCTGCCCATATTTATTCAATGCTGGAAGTTATTTCACGCATCGCTTCTCTCAAGGCCGAGCTGATTCCCGTACCAGGCGATCATTGTTGCTGGGCAAGGGCGGCGGTAAGAATGGTCGATTCCATCATCTGCTTCCAACCGGCTTCGCCCAGGACTCTCCGCAACTGCTTCTGGGCTGATTGCCAGTAGTGCATCGCACTCAGGTATTTACGTCTTCCTTCTGCGGTTAGCGTCAATCGGACCTGTCGCCTGTCTTTACCGGGTTTCGTCTGAATCCATCCTTTGCTTCGCAGCAACGCCAGCGTGCGCGTAAGAGTCGTGCTGTCAAGCCCAAGCAGGTCCCCCAAAGCACCCTGCGAGATGTTTCCAACGCGCGTCAGGGCCTGCAGCAGGGTAAACTGCGTCGCCTTGATGCCGGCCGGCTGCAGTTCCTGATCGTATCGCTGGGTCACGATGCGGGCAGCGCGGCGAAGATTCGCACAAGCACATGGCAAGGAAACGATCCCGCCTTGAGGCTTCAATCCAGGCTGTTTCATAGTATGTATATACATCGATCTCGCCTCCTCTGGCAAATATTCCTGCGCATCCTATTACATGCATATACATCTAGTTTTTAGAAGAGGAGGACCCCATGAACTACCTGGTTCAATTGAAACTCGCCAGCCGACCCGACACTCCACAAGAGGGCATCGTATTCATCGAGCAGTTCATCCTGCCGACGTTGGAACTGTGCAAGAGGCTGGAGGAGGAGAAAAAGATCGTCGCCGGAGGGCCGCTGAGCGGAGCCATTGCTCTCTCCTTGATAGTGAGCGCCGAATCCGTACAGGAACTGGACGATCTCATCACCAGTCTACCGGTCTGGCCGCGAATGGAAACCACGGTCACGCCGCTCACTACCTTCGACTTCCGCATACAGGCGGTTCGCACCCGGCTCGAACAACTGAAGAGCCAAGGAGGCGCCCGATGAATGCTCTTGCGCTATTTGGAGCCAGCATTCTGGCGAGCTCTGTGAGCTCCACGGTCGCGGCTCGACTCTTCGCGTGGCCGCGTCTTCGGAACACCGATCCCAATCGCGCGCTCACTTTGTTGGTCGCGCCTCACATGTTTCTGCGCTTCCTCGGGCTGAGCTTTCTGGTGCCGGGAGTTGTTTCTCCGTTGCTGCAGGCTGGATTCGCGATCCCCGGAGCCTACGGCGACTTCATCGCCGGCATCCTTGCGATCGTGGCCACAATCGCGCTCGTGAACCGCGCATCGTGGGCCACCAAGAGCGTATGGCTGTTCAACATGTGGGGCGCTGCAGACTTTCTATTCGCTTTCTATGAGGGCGGACAGGTCGGGATTCAGCCTGGGATGCTCGGAGCGGCATTCTTCATCGTGACTGCGGTCGTGCCACCACTCTTGGTCACGCACGTCCTGATCTTCCGGTTGCTCATGCGGCGGCAAGCCGCAAGCGAACCCGGTCGAAGCCACGACTAGTGGACTGTCACGCAGAAAGCGTTAGTGATGGAAACGCGGTCCTAAATTCAACAAACTCAACCACGGTAAAGGCATTTTGCTTTTCTCCGCGCTTTCTGCGAGCCTTCTCGGCGACTTCCGCGATCCAAGCCTTTGTTTTCCCAGGCTGACCAAAATCCCAAAACGCAGAGGCCGCCGAGAAACCCCGCCGAGTTCGCGGAGAAAGGCTATCTGACTACATGGCACCTTCTGCAACAAACCCAACCGCTCGAACCTCGTGACGAAATCGTCGCGATAGGGCACTCGAACATGGGGAACTGCCAAGTTGGCAAGTACAGCAACTTTTGTAAATGGATTTCCACTCGCCAGATTCCAACCGACTTGCTGCGAGCATTTGCATCAGGCTTGGGTGAGGACTGGCTGCTCCGTGCGCGACTTGCGTTTGCGCAACGATCTTAGCCAGTTCTGGAACGAATCCATATAGGTATAGAAAACAGGGGTGATGTAGAGCGTCAGAAGCTGGGAGAAAACCAGCCCGCCGACTACGGCCAGGCCGAGCGGACGCCGCGACTCCGCGCCTGCGCCGAGGCCCAGAGCGATCGGCAACGTACCCATGAGGGCGGCCATAGTCGTCATCATGATGGGGCGGAAGCGCCGCAGTGCCCCTTCGTAGATCGCTACCTGGGCACTCTCGCCCGTGGACCGCTGCTTGTCGAGAGCCACGTCAATCATCATGATGGCGTTCTTCTTCACGATGCCAACCAGCATGATGATTCCGACAAAAGCGTAGAGGTTGAGGTCAACCCGGAACAGGAGAAGCGTGAGCAGGGCTCCGAGGCCGGCCGACGGCAAGCCTGACAAGATGGTGATGGGGTGGATGAAGCTCTCGTAAAGGATCCCCAGAACGATGTAAATAACAAGGATCGCCATCGCTAGCAACGTGCCCAATCCTGAAACAGAGGACCGGAATGCCTGCGCCGTACCTTGGAAGCTGGTGCTGATGGTCGAGGGCAAAATCTGTTGCGCCTGTTTGTTGACGGCATCAACTGCGTCGCCCAATGAGACTCCAGGACGCAGATTGAAGGAGACGGTGACGGCCGGCAGCTGGCCAAGATGATTGATGGTGAGCGGACCAACATTGTAAGTGAGCTTGGCAACGGCATCGAGCGGAACTAACTGACCGGTCGATGAGTGAACGTAGAGCAGCGAGAGCAGCGAAGGATCAAGCTGATACTGATCTTCGGTCTCGGTGATCACACGATATGCATTGTTTGGCGCATATATTGTCGATACCTGCCGTTGGCTGTAGGCCGTATTGAGTGCATCCTCGATTTGACTTGCCGTGATACCAAGGGCAGATGCTTTGTCCCGATCGATTTGGACGTTGACCTGGGGGTTCTTGATCTGCAGATCACTGGTCACGTCCTGAAGCAGCGCCCGTAACCTGGCGTCTGTACGCATAACATTTTCGAACTTCGGGGCAAAATCGTAGAGTTCGTGCGTGTCAGGATCCTGGAGCGTGAACTGGTACTGGCTCTTGGTCAAGTAGCCGCCAATGCGAATCGGTGGCATTACCTGAGGATAGGCGGTGATTCCCGGAACCTGCGATAGGAGGGGTCGCAACTCCTGAGCCAGCTTCATCGCCGACTCGCGTGTTTGCCGCGGCTTGAGGCGGATGAACATGCGGCCCGCGTTTCCACTGGCCGCTGTGGACATAAAGGAGTCGACCCAGGGTTGATTCATCACGATGTGCGTAAGTGCCAACTGGTGCTGCACCATGCTGTCGAAGGAAATCCCCTGCGCGCCTTCGGTGAAGACAAAGATCTGGCCTGTATCCTCATCCGGCAAGAAACCCTTGGGCGTAATCAGAAAGAGATAGACGGTGACAACGAGCACTGCACCCGACACCAACATCGTGGTCGCGCGATATTTCAGCGTCCCTCGCAGTGTGCGGTCGTAGAGCCGGTACATCCCATCGAAGAAACGTTCGGAGGCGCCATAAAGCCTGCCGTGGTGTTGTTCGCGAGGGGGGCGCAGGAACCGGCTGCAGAGCATCGGCGTTAAGCTGAGCGACACCAGACCTGAGACCAGGATGGTAACCGTGATAGTGACGGCGAACTCGTGGAGCAGGCGGCCCACAATTCCGCTCATGAACAGGACAGGGATGAAGACCGCAGCCAGCGACAGGGTCATAGAGATGATGGTGAAGCCGATCTCCTTGGCACCCTTGAAGGCGGCGTCCATTGGGGGCTCGCCCATCTCCATATGGCGGACGATATTCTCGAGCATGACGATGGCGTCATCCACCACGAATCCCACCGAGAGCGTCAGCGCCATCAAAGAGAGATTGTCGAGCGAGTAACCGAGCACGTACATCACGGCGAATGTGCCCACAATCGACATCGGCAGTGCCATGCTCGGGATGGTGGTCGCCGAGAGATTACGCAAGAAAAGGAAGATGACGAGAATTACCAATCCCAACGCCAGTAGGAGCGTGAACTTCACATCAGTGACCGAGTCGCGAATCGATGCCGAACGGTCATACAGGATCTCCAGATTGACCGCTGGCGGCATCTGCTTGCGGAAGATGGGCAGCAGTTGCTTGATCGAATCCACTACTTCGACAGTGTTGGTGCCGGGCTGGCGCTGAATAGCCAAGACGATGGCGCGACGGAGCCCGCCCTTGGCGTCGTAGAACCAGCTGGCAGTCTTGTCGACCTCGACGCCATCTACTACTTGACCGAGGTCCTTCAAGCGAACCGGAGAGCCATTCCGGTAGGCCACGATAAGAGGCCCGTAGTCGGCAGCTTTCGTCAACTGTCCGTTGGCCTGCACTACGAACGCGCGGTGTTTGCCATACAAAGTCCCTGTCGGTTGGTTCACATTGCCGGCTGCGATGGCGTTGGTTACGTCATCGGTGCCGATCTGTCGGGTGGCCAGTGCCTTGGGATCGAGCTTGACGTGGACGGCATACTTCTGCGAGCCGTAAACGTTGACCTGCGCCACACCATTAATCATCGAGACACGCTGGGCGATGAGGGTCTCGGCGTATTCATCTACATCAGAGAGGCGCAGGGTCGGAGAGCTCAAAGCCAAAAAGAGGATGGGCGAATCTGCCGGGTTGACCTTCTGGTAAGAAGGAGGGTACGGCATATTTTGCGGCAGGTCCCGCCCAGCCTTGGCAATCATGGAGTTCACATCTTGGGCGGCCGCATCCAGATTGCGGCTCAGGCTGAACTGCAGCGTGATCTGAGTTGAGCCTTGTGCGCTGGTCGAAGTCATCGAGTCCAGGCCGGCGATGGTGGAGAACTGCTTCTCCAGGGGCATCGCCACCGCGGATGCCATGGTGTCGGGTGTGGCGCCGGGCAAGCTGGCTGAGACCATGATTGTAGGGAAGTCGACGTTGGGCAGGTCGCTAACCGGCAGCAGCCTATACCCCATGACGCCAAAGAGCAGAATCGCCAACATGACCAGCGTGGTCATGACCGGACGTTTGATAAAGAGTTCAGCTACGCTCATGATTGCGGCTCATGTTCGCGAATCGGATAAGCAAGACGTGCCGTCGGCTTTCCGTCGCCGCCGGCCACCGATTGAGGAGCAAGCCCGGACTTGATGCTCACCTTTGAGCCGGGGACCAATCGAAGTTGGCCATCGGTGACTACGCGCTCACCAGCGGCTAAGCCGGCATCAACTACTGCCTCGCCGGCGCTCGTCCGGTTGACTCTGATTGGCCGCGCCTCGACGGTTGAATCAGGCTTGATCACAAACACGAATTGGCCTTCTTGGCCGTTTTGAACGGCTTGAGTGGGCACAACCACGGCATGCGGCTGGGTGTGCAGAACCAATGTGACGTTCACGAACTGACCGGGCCACAGACGACGATCGGTGTTGGCGAACTCGCCTTTCAGCTTGATCGTGCCGGTCGCAGCATCGACGGTGTTGTCGATGAAGCTGAGCTTGCCGACTGCGGGACGACTGTCGCCCTGAATGGCGGCCTGGACGGCCAATTTACCGGCGGTGGAGAATCGCTTGATCTCGGCCAGGTATTGCTCAGGCACTGTGAAAGCAACCCGGATAGGCTCCACTTGGTTGATGTTGACCAAAAAGGGCGTGTCATTGGCCTTAATCATATTGCCCTGGTGAATCATGAGTGTCCCAGTTCGGCCGCTTATCGGAGAATAGATGGAGCAGTAGATGAGCTGCACGCGTGCGTTCTCTACCGCTGCCTTGTCGGCTTGCACGGCGGCGTCGAGGGCCTCGGCATTGGATTGCGTCTGGTCATATTGCTGCTGTGATATCACGCCACCCTTGTAGAGCGTGCCGTAGCGTTCAGCATCCAAATGCGCGAGTTTGGCCTGTGCGATATCGTGCTCCAGGTTCGCCTCTTGCTTCTTCAACTCAGCTTCGAATGGCCGCTTGTCGAGGGTGAACAGCAGGTCCCCTTTTCTTACATCTGTCCCCTCTAGGAAGTAGACGCCGGTTAGCTCGCCGGTGACCTGCGTCTTTACCGAAACGGCCGAGTACGCCTCGACGGAACCGATGGCCTGCAACTGCACGGGCATATCTTTTTGCGCGACAGTAGCAGCCAATATGGGGACCACCGGAGATGTGGGAGCCGTTGCTGTTCCTCCGGAACAAGCCGTCAGCAAAGCGCAGGCCGCGAGGCCCAGGGACAGACTCAGCCCCATGGGCGTGCGGTTCGAAAGGAAAACAGGAAGATGTCGCAACACAGTTCGACTCCTGAACTGCGCGATGATCTTTCACCGCGATTTTCAAAACCACAGTTAGCATACGGACCAAGAGGCCCACTGTGTGTGACTAGGATCACGGCGGTCTGTGAAGCGCTGCGCTTGTTAACCGGAAAGTCTTTCCAACGCTGGCTCGGGTCAGGAAGACGAATTTGCTCTAACACCAGCGCTTCGCCAACTCGGCACCGATAAACGCCCTAATGTCAACTAGTTTGGCGGAATACGCCTCTTGAGAGCGAGTTCGGTGTTGTGAGAGACGTCACAATTTGTGGCGCGGAATTCCCATGACGGTACACGGGGCCTAAAGGCCCTGCTTTTCTTGCACGCTGAACGCGGCCCTTAAGGGGCCGCTCTTCCACGGTACTACCAACAGTGTGATCACGATCACAGCACGTTCCTCGACGAGTCCCCTCCATACGGCAGCCTAGCCGGGCCACAAAATCACTCTTAGCTGTGATTGGCGGTACAGCCACCAACCATCAAGCAGCGAGACCATATGACGTCAAAACACCACCGCTCCCTAGAGGGTAACCATGAAGCGAGTTTTGATTCTTGGTGCCGCAGGAAGGGACTTCCGCAACTCCGAGGTCACGTCTCGCGACGATCCAGTGTGCTCAGTAGAAGAACTCACCAAGCCCGGCCTGGCCGAATCGCTTGCGAAGCATACCCACGAGCACGAGCCAGCACTGGGAGGAGTCAGAAAATGACCAGCAAGGATTTTCTGTCGATTCGAGATTTCTCGCCCTCCGAGATTCAGTACCTCCTTATTCTTGGCCGCCAGGTAAAGGCGGATCCTACCGGATATAGCAGGGCACTCCGGCGCCAGACTCTGGCCATGATTTTTGAGAAACCTTCTTTACGCACGAGAGTCACTTTTGATGTAGGTATCCAGCAACTGGGCGGCTTTTCGCTTTATCTCTCTCCGGCGGAGATCAATCTGGGCAAGCGGGAGTCGGTGTACGACGTGGCCAAGAATCTGGAACGCATGGTGCAGGGCATCATGGTCCGCACTTTTGACCACGAAGTAGTTGTGCAACTGGCGCGATGTGCCAGCATTCCCGTCATCAACGGACTCACTGACTACTCTCATCCATGTCAGGCGATGGCGGACTACTTCACTATTTGGGAGGCTAAAGGGCATCTGGAGGGTCTGAAGGTTACATTCATCGGCGACGGCAACAACGTTGCGCGCTCGCTGGCGTTTGCCGGGACCCAGCTAGGTGCGCATGTCTGGCTGGCCACGCCTCCGGGATATGAACTCGACGCGGAGTCTGTGCGGTGGGCTCGAGAGCGCGGTGCCGAGACCGGCGGCACTTTCACCATGACGAATGATCCCGAAGAAGCGGCCTCGGGAGCAGATGTGATCTACACCGATGTCTGGGCCAGCATGGGGCAAGAGGCCGAAGCGGAGAAACGAAGACATATCTTCCTTCCTTATCAGGTCGATGAGACCCTGTTCCGCCACGCCAAGCACGACGCCATCTTTCTGCACTGCTTGCCTGCGCATCGCGGCGAAGAAGTCACGAACGATGTGATCGATTCACCACGCTCGCTGGTGTTTCAGCAGGCGGAAAATCGCTTGCACTCGCAAAAAGCAATCATGCTGGAACTGATGAAAGGTGAATTCGTCAAACTGCCGGGACTGGGTGAGTTGAAAGAGCTGATGCACGCGTAAGAGCAATTCGAACGAACAGCAACGTATGAAGACAATGCTCCTTGCCGTCGGCGGAAACTCCCTGATTCGAGCGGGCGAGAAGGGAACAATCACCGAGCAACGGGCAAACGCTCGGCGGACGGCGGCCCAGATCGTCGGCCTGATCCGTGCGGGCTACCGGCTCGTGCTCACGCATGGCAATGGCCCGCAGGTCGGGGCACAGTTGCTGCGCTCGGAGCGGGGAGCGAGCCAGGTTCCCGGGCATCCTCTGGACGTTTGCGGTGCGTCAACCCAGGGCGAGATTGGATATCTTCTCGAGCAATCACTGCAAACCGAACTGCACAACGCGGGTTTGAAAGTACCGGTTGCGACTGTTCTCACGCAGAGCCTGGTTTCACCGGACGATCCTTCGATGAAGCATCCCAGCAAGCCCATTGGTCCTTTCTATTCGCGCGCCGACGCCGAGGAACGCCAGCGTCTTCTTGGATGGGAGATCGTGGAGGACGCGGCCCGCGGTTATCGGCGGGTTGTACCGTCTCCCGATCCGATCGATGTTGTCGAATTGGAAGTCATACGAGACTTGGTCGACAAAGGCGTGCTGGTGATTGCGTGCGGGGGTGGAGGGATTCCCGTGGTCTGGAGGGATGGTCAATTGGAGGGTGTCGAGGCCGTCATCGACAAGGATCGCGCTTCTGCCTTGCTCGCCACGCGCCTCGGCGCAGATCTGTTTGTGATCTCCACGGACACCGACTATGTGTACCTGGACTACAAGAAGCCCACGCAGCGTCCGCTGCATCGCGTGGGCACGGCCGGATTGGAAGAGTACGCGAAGGCTGGGCAGTTTCCGCCCGGGAACATGGGTCCCAAAATCGAATCTGTCTTGCGTTTCTTAAGCCATGGCGGAAAAGAAGCCATCATTACCTCTTGCGAGAATCTGTGCCGGTCAGTGGTCGGATCCGAAGGAACACACATGTTCCCCGCTCACGACCGCGTGGAAATCAAGCTGAACACAAAGTTCGAACTTCCGTTGGGAGGACGCTAATGCCCCAGCCAACGATCGCGCCTGCCAAGCCAAACCAGTCTCCCGGGCTGGACTCACCGTTAAGAGGTGGTATGCCTTTGAAACACGTCGTTGAATCCCAACAATTTACAGTTCCGCTGCTCATGGAACTATTCGAGCGGTCGCGCGGGATGGAGCGCGTGGTGGCGCGTGGAGGATCACTCGATTACCAGAACCGCATCATGACCACCCTGTTCTATGCGCCTTCCACCCGCACTCGACTCTCTTTCGAGGCTGCCATGCATCGACTGGGAGGAAGGGTTCTGTCCACGGAGAATGCGGGCGCATTTTCTTCGGAGGTCGAAGGGGAGCAGGTGGAGGACTCTATCCGAATTATCGGCAGCTATTCGGACGTGATCGTGATCCGACACCTCGAAGATGATGGTGCGCGCCGCGCTGCGGAAGTCTCGCCAGTGCCAGTGATCAATGCTGGGGATGGAAAAGGTGGGCAGCATCCGACCCAGGCTTTGCTCGACCTTTACACGATTTACCGGCAGCGCCCGCTCGATGGCCTGAGTGTGGCCATCATCGGCGAACTGGACAAGGGCAGGACAGCGAGGTCGCTGGCTTATCTGCTGGCCAAGTTTGATCGGGTGAAGATGTTCTTCGTGAGTCCGCCGCAGCTCCAGATGAAACCGGACATCCTGGACTATCTCGAGGAGCATGGCGTCCGCTATGAACTGGAGTCGGATATCGACCGCGTGATTGGCGAGGTGGACGTGGTCTACCAGACTCGAATCCGGCCAGAACGAGTCCGGGATGTGACCGATCTCCGGAGTTATGCCATTGATTCAACCGTGGTGCAGCGCATGAAGGCGGACGCCCTGATCCTTCATCCGTTGCCCCGTACGGTGGAGTTAGACAAGTCAGTCGACGCCGATCCCAGAGCCATGTACTTCCGCCAGGCGAGGTATGGGCTCTATGTGCGGATGGCGCTGTTGACCATGCTTTTGGAAACAAGATGAACGCGAAGTGTGCTAGCTCGCAAATATCAACTCGTGAAAGGAACGCATGGCAACGCAATTCATAGAGCAACCCCTGCACACCCAGGACTTCGTTGAACTCGAGAACCGGTATGGAGCTCATAACTATCATCCGCTCGACGTGGTGATTGAGCGCGCGGAAGGCGTCTGGGTGTATGACGTCGAGGGCAAACGTTACCTCGATTGCCTGGCGGCATATTCGGCGGTGAATCAAGGACACTGTCATCCCAAGATTCTGCAAACGCTTGAGGAGCAGGCCCGGAAAGTTACTCTCACCTCGCGGGCATTCCGGAACGAGCAACTGCCGCTGCTCTACAAGGAACTCCATGATTTGACCGGCTTCGACATGGTCCTCCCGATGAACTCAGGTGCCGAGGCTGTTGAAACCGCGGTCAAGACCGCTCGCAAGTGGGGCTACAAGATTAAGGGCATTCCCCAGGACAGAGCCGAGATCATAGTGTGCGCCAACAATTTTCACGGCCGCACCGTCACGATCGTGAGCTTTTCCACCGACGACCAATATCGCGACGGCTTCGGCCCTTTCACCCCGGGGTTCAAAGTGATCCCATTCGGTGACGCGCGCGCCCTTCGCGAAGCCGTCACGCCCAACACCTGCGCTTTTCTGGTGGAACCCATTCAGGGCGAGGCGGGAATCGTCATCCCCCCCAAGGGGTTTCTCCGGGAAGCGGCTGCGATCTGCCGGGAGAACCAGGTATTGCTGATGGCTGACGAAATTCAGTCCGGTCTGGGACGAACCGGCAAGCTGTTTGCCTATATGCACGAAGCAGTTACGCCCGATGTGTTGATCATTGGCAAGGCGCTCTCCGGAGGTTTTTATCCGGTTTCGGCCGTATTGGCGTCTCGAGAGATTCTCGGCGTGTACCAACCCGGCGACCATGGGAGTACATTCGGCGGCAACCCGATGGGATGTGCCATTGCACGGACAGCCCTGCGCGTCCTGGTCGAAGAGAAGATGGTGGAACGTTCCGCTGAGCTAGGCGCATACTTCATGGCTCTGCTGCAGACACTCCGCAGTTCAGACTTGAAGGAGGTACGCGGCAAAGGTTTGTGGATAGGCATTGAACTCCGCAGCCCGGCCCGCCCCTACTGCGAGGCGCTGAAGGAAGAAGGAATCCTCTGCAAGGAAACGCACGACCGAGTGATCCGCATCGCACCACCGCTCATCATCAGTCGTCAGGAGATTGACTGGGCCTTCGAGCGAATCACAAGAGTGATTCAGCGGCACTGAAGGAGAGCGGGCGATTTACCTCGCCTCTTCTGTCTCGATCGATGCGCTATGACAACAGCGCATGTCTGCACACCATCTCACGCGAGCCATCTCGCGGCCCCGAGTGTTGAAATTCACAACAACTAATCGCACTGCTTTGTATTGACCTCTCGCGCGTTTGTTCCATGTACCTCCGAAATCTGTTCTGATCGCTCGCGCATGTTGCATGCTGGAACGAATGAATCCCCCCGCATCAAGAGCTCCTGAGAAGGTGGGATGCAGCTCGTAAACGTGATGCGAAAAAATCCAGAAAGAAAACCTCCAGTTGTGCGA
The DNA here is from genome assembly GCA_020073385.1 of Terriglobia bacterium. GTDB lineage: Bacteria > Acidobacteriota > Terriglobia > Terriglobales > Acidobacteriaceae > Sulfotelmatobacter. The sequence continues at coordinate 28,648 of JAIQFH010000069.1, forward strand.
ATCGGAAAAGCAGCGAGCGCCGTACTCGTGCTGTCGGCCCTTGCTGTCCTCGTCGGTTGTCAGGGATTCAGCCAGTCTACTTCCGGCGGTCAATCCGGAAACCTGGTTCTAGGGAGCGCGAGTGTCGATTTCGGGGATGTGACTCCGGGAACCACCAAGACTCTGACCGTTACAGCGACCAACTCAGGCAATGCTACGGTTAACGTCAGCAGCGCTTCAGTCTCGACCAAGTATTTTGCCATGACCTCTCCGGCGCTTCCCGTGGCGCTTGCCGCCGGGGCGAGCACAACCCTGAGCATATCGTTCACACCGAATGCTGCCGCGAAGTTCAGCGCGACGCTTTCCATCAGCACTGACGCTTCGAATGGAAATCAGACTATTTCACTCGCCGGATCCGGTTCCGGATTGCTCGCTCTCAATCCCGCCAGCGAGCCTTTCGGTAACGTCAACGTTGGCGCCACCAAATCGCAAGTTGTGACCATCACCAACAGCGATACATCGAGCGTGTCAATCTCTCAAGTTTCGGTGAATAGTTCTGCGTTCTCAATCACGGGAATAACCACTCCGGTTTCGCTGGGCGCATCTCAGAGCACCACGTTCACAGTAACGTTCGCTCCGAAGGCGAGCGGCAATGCCAGCGGCACGGTGACCATCACGTCCAATGCTCCCAATCCCAGTCTGACCATGAGCGTGTCGGGGACGGGCGTGGCCCCTGGCGCCTTGAGCGCGAATCCGACAAGCCTCAGCTTCGGCAGCGTGGTCGTCGGTAGCACCGGGTCGCTCTCGGAAACGATTACAAATACTGGCGGATCGAGCGTCTCAGTTTCTCAGGTGGGAATCACCGGAACCGGTATGAGCGTCAGCGGGATCACGACTCCATTAACACTCAATGGTGGACAGAGCGCGACGTTTACCGTCAAGTTTGCTCCTACGGCAGCCGGAGCGATCAGCGGCAATCTCACCGTTACATCAACCGCAACCAACCCGACGTTGACCATTCCGGTATCGGGGACGGGCGTGGCTCCGGGCGCCTTGAGTGCGAATCCGACCAGCCTCAGTTTTGGCAGCGTAAACGTCGGTAGCACAGGGTCGCTCTCCGAGACGATTACAAATACCGGCGGCTCGAGCGTCTCGGTTTCTCAGGTGGGAATCACCGGAACCGGAATGAGCGTCAGCGGGATCACGACGCCATTAACACTCAATGGCGGACAGAGCGCGACGTTTACCGTCAAGTTTGCTCCTACGGCAGCCGGAGCGATCAGCGGCAATCTCACTGTCACTTCGACGGCAACCAATCCAACGTTAACCATTCCGGTGTCAGGGACGGGCGTGGCTAACACGGTGGGTCAACTCAGCGTATCGCCGAGTACTCTCGCGCTGGGCAACGTAGTGGACGGCTCGAGCGGCACGGCTACCGGAACGTTGACAGCCAGTGGCGCCACTGTGACGGTGACGGCGGCCAGCACGAACAACTCCGTCTTTACGATCGGCGGGTTCTCGTTGCCTCATACGATTACAGCGGGACAGAGCGCGAACTTCACCATCACATTCAGTCCGCTGACCGCGGGAGCGGTAAGCGCCACACTGACCTTCACGAGCAACGCGTCGCCTTCCACGACGACCGAGACACTCACTGGAACTGGCACTCCGGCTCCGACACACTCGGTTGCACTGTCGTGGAATGCGAGTACCTCGCAGAACATTTCCGGCTACAACATTTATCGTGCCGGATATACGACATCGTGTGGAAGCTTCTCGAAAATTAACGGCGTGCTCGATACGAGCACACTATATACAGACTCGTCGGTCACGAACGGAAGTGCTTACTGTTATGCCACGACGGCGGTCGAGAGCAACGTTGAGAGCGGATACTCGAACATCGTTTCCAACGTGCAGATCCCTGCTCAGTGAGGGGAAGCAATTTTGGGGCGGAGTTTCCTCCGCCCCAGCTTTAGACCCGCTATTACCTCAGGTCGTTCATCTTTGCGTTCACTTCCAGAATCAGAGCTGTAGTATGCCTGACCGTGCGGCGTGACCGATCATCGTTCGAGTTCAAATCACGGTAAACTTTCCCGGAGCAGTAGCACTGCCGCCTTTAGTCTTGACCGTTACGTTTCCCATCTTGGCGCCCGTCGGGATCGTCGCTGTTACCTGGGTATCGGATTTCACAGTGAAGGTGATCGCTTTGACTCCTCCGAAGGTCACGCCGGTGGTTTGCGTTAGACTCATGCCTGTGATCACGACCTGCGTTCCTACGGGCCCGCTCGTCGGAGGGCGGGGCCTTTTTCTGGGCGCTCAAAGATGACGATGCCAACGGCAGTCTTACCAAGACCATGGCAAGAGGCTTGGGTCATTAGTATTCGCGCTCGGCGGTGGGCCAATCGTAGTCTTAACGGCAGGCAACCATAGCGAGTGCGGCGTGTGCTTCTGCAAGAGACGGGTCGAGTTGCGGGGCCTTGAGGCGTCGTCGCGGGCACGCGGCAGATATGCGGCGGCGATATTAATTAGCGACCCAGGATTCTACGCACCTGGTCGATGTGATTCATATCATGGGCGGCCATGTGGAAGCACAGCTCTTGCACGGTCAGCTTGCCGCGTTCCGCGTGCACGCCACAGCGCTGCCATTGCTCGGGCGTGAGGCGGGCGAACATCCGCAGGTTGGCTTCACGTAGTAGACGGAACATCTCCAGGGCATCCTGAGCCTTCCATGACGCATAGTCTCCGAGACGCGCCCACATTTCCTGATCGAAGCCGAGCAACTCTGGACTGTCGTGCTCGAGCATCTGACGGTAGCGCCAAGTGCTGCTCAATTCGTCCTCGGCCATATGCGCCAGGATCTCCGTTACCGACCACTTGCCGGGCGCGGGCTTGAGGCTGAGCTTACTTTCCGCAACACCGTCGATTAGCCGCGCCAACGTGCCCGGTGCCTGGCTTTGCATTGCGACTGGATCTTTGCCTTCGATATACGCGGCAAGGCGTGCTTTGTACTGTTCGGCAGCTTCGACCATGTTCCTCTGTGGTAGCGTTCCAAAATCCAATATTAGATCGTACAAAGGGCAGGGCGGCACAAAGTGCCGGCTGCCTGTCGGCAACAGGCGATGTCACAAGCTTGCGCCGTCTGATCGGCCCTCAGCTTGGGTTTTGAGTTACGGATGGGAGTATTTACCGCAGTTTCCTAGAAATTCTGGACCAGATTCGGGTCTTATACGCGAAGGTACAGCACGGGAAGCAGGATAGCAGCCGCTCATAGACAGGAATTCGCGAGGCAATAGCATTCATTGACGGATTTGAGATGGGATGAGAAGGTCGATCCCCGATCACGGATCGCGCTAAGCTACCGGTGATCAAAGCACTCGTAGTGCAATCCCGAAGGATAAGGAGATCGACCCTTGAAGAAGAATAGCAAGTCTGCCATGAAGAAGGAACAGAAAGCGAAGCGGGCGAAAGCTCGGCGTCCAGTGCAGCGAGAAGCCAAGGAAGTACTGGCGGAGCTGGTGGAGAAACTGAGAGGA
>JAIQFH010000133.1 GCA_020073385.1 Terriglobia bacterium
TTGCATCTTACTCGAAGATTGTTGACGTAGTGTGAACAGGCCCTAGTGTAGTGCGTTGGAAATAGTGATCGGTTAAGTATTGCGTCTCGGCCCGCATGATCCGTGGTGTCCGGCGAGGAGGTCAAAGGCTTTGACCACAGAGGGCACAGAGGATCACAGGGGAAACCGGGACTTATAAATGTCAATCTGTCTGACGTACTACATTCGGCTACGCCTTACTCCGCTCAGGATGAAAGAGGTCGGCGCTGCTTTTGCGCTGCGCGGGCAAGATGCTGGCGCTACGTTCATATTGGGCTACTGCGGTAGTCCTATCTTCTTCACCAAGTCGGCGAAGCGGGGGTCGGGGTGAAGAGGGTCGAGCCAGGATCGACCTTCAGGCGTTCTAACCGGGTATCGCGTTCCTGATAGGCGACGTTGAGCCAGTGAAAGGTTACCTCCAGCGTTGAAAGAATTGTTCCGGTTTGGGCAGTTCGATCTGATCGATAGTAAATTCCGCCGACTATCATTGTGGCCGCAGCGGCAGCTGCAAAAGCGGCCACAATTATTTTTCTCCGCAGTGACCTGCGCAAAGGAACAGCCACACCGGTCTGACCCGAGCGCGACCTCAAGGAGTCTGCGGAATCGATCTCATCTCCCAAGTGGCCAACGGCAGATCCTCGTCCGCTTTCCGTGTCGCGTTTGATTCGTTTCAGGTCGGCGCGCAGTTCCGCGGCGTACTGATAGCGCAGTTCGCGGGCTTGATGTCGCGGTGCACAATTCCGCGGGTGTGCGCGGCGTCCAGTGCATCTGCAATCTCGATTGCCAAGAAGGCAGGGCCGTCCTCTTCACCGATGTCATGAATCGTGCAGATATTGGGATGATTCAGCGCGGACGCAGCCTGGGCCTCACGCCGGAAACGCGCCAGTGATTGCGGATCGCGCGACTTCATCAGGAAGGAACTTCAAGGCGACAAAGCGATGCAGGCGCGTGTCTTCGGCTTCCGCAGTCGACCGAGATCTACTCGAAAGTAGCCATCGCCGCTTTGCGAGAAGTCGCCATGGGAAACGGGGAGGAACTATGAGTTCTCCGGGGCTTCACAGTTTTCTGGCAGACTCCATCCATCAGTTTGTGAATTACAAGCGAGCCCTGAATCGCAAGTACCGGTGCGAAGCCGCCGCCCTGCGACTCTTTGACCGGTATATCTCAGAGCACGGCTTGACGGGTTGGGATGCGACGAACAGCATCGTGATTGAGTGTTTCCTGCAATCGCGACCGCGCACGAGGCCACGTAGCTATAACCACCTGCTCGGCGTACTCCATCGCTTTTTCGATTGGGCCGTCATGCAGAAGTTCATCACCAGCAACCCCGTGATGGCAACACCACGACGCAACACGGGCAAGCGCATTCCTTATCTGTTCGACATCAACGACGCCAAACGCTTGCTGGAAGTGGTGCGTACGTTTCCCAATCGGTCCCGCGCTCCACATCGTGCGTTGACTTATGAGACTGTCTTCGCGCTGTTGTACGGACTGGGGCTGCGCGTTGGCGAAGTTGCCCGGCTCAGACTCGGGGATGTCGATTTCCAGCGCGATATCTTGTTCATTCGTGAGACCAAGTTCAGCAAGAACCGGATTGTGCCGATGGGGCCCAAGCTGGCAGCGCGTCTCCACAGTTATGTGGACGAGCGCTATGGCGAGACCTACGACGCGGGAACGCCGTTGTTTTCGTTTACCAAACGCGGCTGCGTCTGCGAAGAAACCATCAGCCAGACCTTTCACGCCCTTGTTCCCAGGCTCGGCTTGCGTCTGGCACCGGGCGTCTCCTCACCCAGAGTCCACGATCTTCGGCATGCCTTTGCAGTTGGCACCCTTCTGCGCTGGTACCGTGAAGGCGTTGATCCGAACCGCCGGTTGATCCACTTGTCCACGTTCCTGGGGCATGTCGACCCTAATTCCACTGCGGTCTACCTGACTATCACCGGTGAGTTGCTGCGGGAAGCTGATCGACGTTTCCGGGCCTTTGCCCCGACGGGAGGAACTCGATGACTACAAGCCTCGGGCAGATCGTGTTCGCCTTTTTCGAAGACCACCTGAGGCTCCAGAAAGGGTTTCGTCCTGGTTCCATCCGAAGCTACCGCGACGCCCTTAAATTACTTCTGATCCATGTGGCTCGCATCTGTCGCCGACCGATTACACGTTTGGCGCTGAGCGATCTCACCTTTGAGCGAGTGTTGGATTTTTTGCGCATGATTGAAGACACCCGAAAAAATCAGGTGCGCACAAGAAATCAACGACTCGCGGCCTTGCGCACGTTCTACCGATACCTTGCCGTTCATTACCCGGAGATGCTGGCGGAAGCACAAAGGGTGGAAGCCATCCCCACCAAGCGGACTCAAGCTGCAAAAACCGTCTACTTGGAACGGGATGAGATGGACGCACTGTTTCGGGCGCTGCCCACACATGGCAGCTTGGCATTGCGGGATCGTGCGCTCCTTATGTTCCTCTATAACACCGGAGCGCGCGTTCAGGAGGCCGCCGATCTTCGCGCCGCAGACCTGGACCTCACCGAACCCTATCGCGTCCGGCTTCACGGAAAAGGCGACAAGTGGCGCACTTGTCCCATCTGGCCAGAGACAGTCGAACTGCTCAAACAACTCATGGCTGATAGACCGGCAGAGAAGAACTCTCCCGTTTTCGTTTCTCAGCTGCAACAGGCGCTCACGCGATTCGGCATCTACAAGATCGTAAAGCGGCGCACGGCTATGTTGAAGTGTAGCGCTTTGGACGAAAGTCACAGCGGACTGTTTCCGCATGCCTTTCGCCACAGCACGGCTGTTCACCTCCTGGAAGCGGGCGTCGATGTCAATGTCATTCGCGGATGGCTTGGCCACGTCAGCCTCGATACCACCAATCGCTACGCCGAGATCACGCTGCGAACCAAGCAAGCAGCCGTTGCTGCATGTTTGCCACCCGTTGATCTTCCGGCGGCGTGCCACCCAGTCGGCGGATGGCACAAAGACGCAGATCTCGTGAAATGGCTTGAGTCACTATGACGATTATGTTTCCTTATCCACGCCCTCCGCCTGAACTGGCGCGGGTTCGGCCCGTCTCCGCCACATAACGCGATCCGGCACATAATGCAGAGCATTTTTAGGCCAGCGTCGCGGCGGGGTAGGAATCGAGGGCGAGAGAAGAAGTGAAGGCCGCGACGGTGGGCTAAAGATGGATTGGGGTAAACCGCCTCGACGCTGCTGATGCTATGGGCATTGGATGGTTGCGAGGCTCCTCAGAAAGCCGCGATCTGATGGAAGGAGGAACTACTGCGGAGTGCCTAACGCGCACATACCAGGGATTCATAGGAGGGACGGAGTTGGCACGAAAGTATGCGCGCGCAGTTGGAGGAGAATCGGGAGACACTCCTCCTTGAGTGTGGTGATCGGCGAGTTTTGGGGAGATGACCGTGAAGCCGAACGTCCTGATGAAGAGTCTCCCGAGGTTGATGTGCCAGCGACCGCGGGCCGTTCGACACGACTCATGTGACCTCGATGGCAGACCGGACAGAGCCGGAGAGAAATGCCGGTGAATTGCTCGTAGCGGTCGCGGAAGTCCGGCTCTGATTTTGAGGTTCGGGCGGAATCCTCGGCAGACTTCATCCCCAACAGTTGGCGACAGCGAGCAAGTTTCTGCTGCCGGTGGCGATTGCCAAGGAATCCGTAGTAGCGAATGCGGTGGAAGCCATCGGGTAGGACGTGGAGCAGAAAGCGGCGAATGAATTCGTCGGCTGACAGGGTCATGAGTTTCTGTTGGCTGGCATGGCGATAGTCTTTATAGCGAAATTGCACATGGCCATCTTGCATGTCGAGTAGGCGATTATTGGAAATGGCCACGCGATGGGTGTAACGGCCCACGTAGTCGAGGACTTGATGAGGCCCGGCAAACGGCGGCTTCGCGTAGACCACCCACTTTGCTTTTCTTAGCGGTGCCAGATAACGCAGGAAAGCACGGCGGTCCTGAAGGTCGTAAAGAGAGGAGAAGAAGCGCAACTGACCCTCGTCAAACGCCTTCTCTAGGCACTCCAGGAACAAACGACGGAAGAAGTGTGAGAGCACCCGCACCGGCAAGAAGAAACGGGGACGGCAAGAGATCCAGCGATCACCGTTCGTTGAAAGTCCGCCGCCAGGGACGACACAATGAAGGTGCGGATGAAACAACAAGTTCTGACCCCAACTGTGTAGTACGGCAAAAAATCCGATCTCAGCCCCCAGATGTTTGGGATCGGCGGCGATCGTACGTAAGGTTTCGGATACAGTCCGGAAGAGAATGTCATACACCACGTCCTTGTTCTGGTAGGCGATGGCGGCAATCTCTTCCGGCAAGGTAAAGACGACGTGGAAGTATTCAGTGTCGAGGAGCTCTTCTTGACGCTCCTCGATCCATTGGGCACGAGCCAGAGACTGGCACTTTGGGCAATGCCGGTTGCGGCACGAGTCGTAACAGATGCGTTCGTGCTGACACTCATCGCACCTTTCCAGATGACTGCCGAGGGCTGCAGTGCGGCAAAGTTCGATGGCGCTCATGACGCGGCGCTGCGCCGTCGACAGCGAAGCCCGATGCTGTTCCCGATAGGCTTCGCCGTAGCGACGAAACACGTCAGCGACTTCCAACTGGAGACGATCCATGAACCGCCACTCAGAAGTACTGGGGAGTAGCGGGTTTCGCCTCGGTGGAAACAGGATGTGGAAGAAGATCGAGTGGGCTAGTGGTCGAGCACACCTTGGTGGTTGCGATGCGCAAATACCGGGCCGTAGTGGCTAAGCTGCGATGGCCTAGCAATAGCTGGATGGTTCGCACATCGGTGCCTTGTTCAAGTAAGTGCACAGCGAAGGCGTGACGCAGAGAATGTGGCGTGATGGGTTTGGGAATATGGCAGAGCCGATGCGCCTTCTGGCAAGCGTGCTCAACCGTGTCCTTGCTAATATGCTGGCCGGTTTTATCGCCCGGGAAGAGCCAGTGCTGGGGTCTTTCCACTCGCCACCAATCCCGCAAGGTCGCGAGCAGCTTCGGCGAGAGCATCACGTATCGGTCTTTCTGTCCTTTGCCCTGTTCGACACGTACCACCATCCGTTTGCTGTCAATGGCGGATGGTTTGAGACAAATGGCTTCTGAGATGCGCAGGCCGGCTGCATAGCAGGTCGTCAGGATCACGCGGTGCTTGATACTTGCGACACAGTTGAGGAACTGGATCACCTCCTCGGGGCTAAGAATAACCGGCAGTTTCTGCGGCTTCTTCGGAGCCGGAATGATCTCGTCGAGCACCCAGTTCTTTTTGAGGGTGACCTTGTAGAGGAAGCGAAGTGCAGCAATCGCGATCAGGATCGAACTGGTCGCTAGCTTCCTCTCATTCGTCAAATAGACCTGGTAGGTGCGAATCTGCTCAGGTCCCAGTAGTTCGGGTGACTTGTTGAAATGGCGGGCGAACAGGGCGATCTGGAGTAGATACGTGTTCTGAGTATGGACCGCAAGATTCCGGATCTGCATGTCCTCTGTCATGCGGGTGCGAAGTGATGTCATGGGAATGACTCCTTGCGAAAAGGATTGTGCTGCAAGCAGCTACTCATGCTTTCGCAAAGAGACGAACATGAGAAGGGCTAGTGAATCCGGACGGAAGGAACAAAGGAACCGTCACATCTCAGGAACTGCTATCAACGAAAGCATGCGCCAGGTATACCGCGTAGCGGTTTAGTCCAA
>JAIQFH010000070.1 GCA_020073385.1 Terriglobia bacterium
GTTGCCCCTCGGCAAATCGCCCGCTATAACGCCGCTGCAGATATTCAAAAATCGTCTTTCCTTCCAGCCCAGGGTTCACCTCCAGCAGGCTGCGTACCTCTTCCCACACCTCCTGGAACGGGTCCTCTCGTGTCCGCCACCGCTTCTCGGGCGTCAACTCGCTCGGCACTCGCCCCAGCCGCCGGTACTTCCGCGCCGTCTTCGCATCCATACCCGCTTTCGCCGCTGCGGTTTCCAGATTCGTTTCCACTTTTCCCAAGGCAAACAACCTCCTCACCTGCTTGTCTGTCACCAAATTGTGAGTGTCGCCAAAGAACCAAAAATCAGAGCCCGGCTATTGTCGCTGATCGGGAATTCTAATTGTCGTTGCTCGGGAGGTATGATTGTCGCCCATCATGGATGAGATGTTTGGATTTATACTTGGTCCGTGAGTGCAATGTTACGGCGAAAATTGTCTATTGCCCTCGGTGCCAGCGCGGTTGTGCTCGCCACCTTTATTGGGGCATGGTTCACCCTCAACCATTTCCGCGTCCAATACTACAACGACTCCATCGAGGGACCCTCGCCGCAGACCTCACCATACTGGACGATAATTCATGTTCAGGATATTTTGCATTGGCCGATTGTGGTTGCAGCGTCGTGTGTGGCCGCTCTCCTGCTACTGAAGATTGCTCATCGCATTGGAGGAGCGTTTCTCCACCGCGAGGGCGCACTCAAGCGTTAGCTGTTGAAATATCCTCATTACACTTAAATCCCGGCTCCGCGCTCTTCTTGCACATCGCTCCGGAAGAGGAAAGGCCTTTCCAACCGTTTTTTCGGCCTTGGTTCCCGGGCCTGCCTGAGGGCGATTTGAAGGAAGTTGTCCCGGTATCACCCAGAAAACTGGCTAGATTCCGCGTAGCAATTGGGCCAAAGGGATGCCGAGAGCTTGGGAGATTTCCTTCATCTTCCGCAAGCACGGTTCTTTCCGCCCATTCTCCAACTCGCTCAGATAGCTCACATCCATCCCGACACGATGCGCCAACTCCTCTTGCGTGAATCCACGCTTGCGACGAATCCGGCGAAGATTAGCGCCGAACTGCTCGCAGATGTCAGTTGCCATGCGCTGAGCATTGGCGATAGCCTAAATTCGCACCATTGGCTATAGCCCAAGCCACGGCTGCCGAAGGAGACTCACTATGCGGTCTGGTCTCGCTGTTCTTCTCGCCCTGTGCGCAGGTCTCCAGGCGCAACAAACAACCCCAGCGAGTAGTGCCCAGGAGAATTTCCCTCAAAAGCAGTCAGAAGTCGTTCGATCCTTAAGCACTCCTGCGGATGAGCCAGTCCAAGGACACCAACGTGCCATTGTGCAGCTCCGCGCCATTACTGAGGCAATCAGGAAATGCTCAGCAAACCGCACCGCGAGCGACCCTATGAACGTTGTTTGGGACATCGAGGAAAGGCAGTCGGTTCGTTCGCCGAGAATTGGTTTTATTGAATTCACGATGGGGAAAGGCGACCCTCCGGTGCTGCCTAGAGATGAGGGGTGTCGGCCCAAAGACAAGGCTTGTCAGCAGCGGAACCTCGATACATTGGGGATCTGGAACGTAATGTTTGAAAATTGGGAAGCGGCCAAACCGATGCAATATCGATTTGAATTTGATTTCGGGTCCGACGGCCTGGAATTTGCTCGGAAACTAACGAAGCTGGAAGACGCAGATGGTTCGCTGTGGACGGCCGCAAATTTTGGCAACGGCTGCATCGCAGATGCGGTTCTCACGGTCGTAGATGATCCAATGAAGTCGGGACGACCTCGCCCACCGGAAGTACCTCCAGAGCTATGGGCAGCCGCGCAGCGCGGTGAAACTGCCGCGATCTTCAACATAGGTGTGCTCTACAGCTCCGGCAAAGGGCAACTCTTTCAAGACTATGCTGAATCCGTTCGTTGGTATCGCAAGGGCGCCGGACAGGGGGACGTGAGCGCGCAGTTGGCTTTGGCGTATTCATACCTCAACGGGAAGGGCATAGCGCAAGACGCCGTGGCGGCGGTCAACTGGTACCGCAAAGCCGCGGAGCAGGGAAACCCCAGAGGTCAAGTAATGCTCGCTGCTCTGTACGGCATGGGACAGGGAGTGTCCAAAGACAATGAAGAATCCTATTTTTGGTTCTGCCTCGCGGCTCCTGCTCTTGACGACGACGCAAGAAAAGTCCGGGACGAGATGGCAGGAACGCTAACGCCAACCAAGCGTCTTGAAGTTCAGGAACGTTGCCGCAAGTGGCTCGCAGAGCATCCACAGACTCACCAGTGAGTTGGATGTCTGTCCAAACATTCCCGATTTCCTCCAACCTAGTAGGGTTATGCGTTCCTTTGAGTCGGCTAGGCTGATCCCCGAACGGCGGGTGCATCCCCTCAAGCACGTTTGTTTCATCAAGAAATGTGTCGGAGCGGAACCATGTTTTTTTGGTTGTAGAACTGCACAGTACACCACGCTATACCGTGCACTTTGTCCCGCCCCGTTTCGCTGAAACTCCACAGTCTAGCGGAGTAGAGCGTGCACTTTGCTGACAGTGGACTACAGTAGAGAGAGTATTTGACTTAAGTAATCTGCGCTGCGCTCGCAGGATTCTTTCGCTTTCGCGCTCTGCCCTCGTGGCCTCGTAACAAGACCGGAGAGCATCTTGGAAGTGCTCGTCACTCCAATCGAGCAAGTAACGTCCACATTTCCGAAACGTGCCGTCCCTGGCGCGTGTGACTTTCAGCAAGCCCAGATTTTCGACCTTTGCGATGACACAAGCGATGGTACTGTTCGTGCTCTTGCCGGAATACCTGGCGAGGCCTCGGTAAGAAATCTCGACTTCTCCGTTGCTGGCGTCCGCGAAACAGCAGAGCACTGGGAGTACTGCGCGCTCGGCATCACTGAAACTTGCCCACAGTCCGCTCCGAACCATTTCCTCAAGCGGAAAGCTTACTGCACCAAAACGCCCGGGATGCCACCGTTCTGACCTGACAAGTTTCTTGCCCTTGGGAATGTTGGGAACGTCGAAGCGAGCGCAGATCCAGCGAGCAGCAGAATTGAGATCGCATTGTTGATGCGCCATTACTAGGTCGATGGAAGAGAGTGGATGAGCGTCGCACACGTAGCACGTGGCCCTGTTCTTGCGGAAAGAGATGCTTGGAGTTCTGTCGCCGTTCTGGTGCTGCTGAGTGCGCCAACAATGTGCGGTGCTGCGACCAGCGAGTTTCAGCCCTAGAGCGAAAGCTACATCAGAAATTGATATCTTCGAACGAATGAAAGCCATATCCGGCAACGTATATGTCACTTCTCTCGACTCGTTTTCTCGCTGGCCCTTGACCATTCAGTCGATACTCCCTTCCAAAGCTATGAACTAGCAAGGAAACGGTTGATCTCATCGGGATGAAAAAGCAGGCGCCGGCAGATTCTGACTGGACGCAGACGACCCTGACGAACCCAGGCCCGTATTGTGTGCGGGGACACGGATAGTAAGTCAGCGAGAGCGAGCAAGGGGATCAACTTTGGAAGTTCAGCCATTACCGCCCTCCCCGTCTCAGGAATGCCTCGACTTCGGCCACGCTTACCAACCATCGGCCACACGTCCGTTTAGCTTTTAACTTTCCGGAACGGACGAGCGCGTAAGCGTATCGGTGTGAGCAACCAAGGCGCCTTGCGACTTGCGGAACAGACAGCGTGTCGATTTGTTTCACAACTCCCCCTCTCGCTTGGCTACATGGTCCTGCCGTACGAACCGCACTAGAGCCGCATACGGGATGAGCACTCTCCTACCTAGGCGCCGACACGGCAGCTCCTTTGCGGCGACATAGTTGTCGATGCTTCGAACGCAGACGCCCAGTAGTGCAGCGGCTTCGCGTTTTGAGACAAGAAAGGGCATCTTCCGTGCACTAGTCTCGTTCTGGGATGGTCTCATGTTCTCCTCCAAACAAATTCGCTTGCATACACGCACAATCTCGCATAGTGTTGTGTCGATATGAAAGACGACGGCATATCGACAGTCCATAAGCAAGGGTTTTGGCCGCGTTGCAGCGGGGTCACCATCACTGATGGCCAGGTTCACTGCTCATTGGACTTTGACCGCCAGTACGACCTAGTGACGTGGTCGCGCCGGTACTCGGCACACACGAGATTTCTGCAGTTGAAAACGGAAAGGGAGTTGTGCACTTTTGTTCGAGCCTGGGGGCCTCTCGATATAGTCGCGGGAACGTCTTCCCTGCGTGTGGAGGCATATCGCGCTTTCCAGCGACGACTGAGGGCGTTGGCAAATCTACTGATCTCCAGTGGGGATGGGCATTTGGACGGTCGAGAGTGCCTCTCAGAGTATTGTGCGGCTGATGAGGCGGACCACGCGCTAAGTCCCTTGTCAGCCTTTGAGATTAGTCCGACATCACAGTTCGTCCTACAGAGCTTCATTCGAGGAGCGAACGTTTCTGACTGGATCCGACGAGCTTCAAGGTCTCAGGTCCAGGAGGCGGTAGCCCACGTCCTTCAGAGTGAGTTCTCGGATCGTGTTTTTCTCGCGGTTGAATACGATGGGAGCCAATTCCAGATAGCTCCCCGGTGGAATATCGAGTTTTTCCGTGATGCGATGCGATGGCTGGTTTGGAATGACAGGATTGCATTTTGCCCGGAATGCAAGGAGCTATTCAAGCTCACTTCTCACCGGTGGAAGTTCTGCAAAGACGAATGTGCAAAGAAGGCGACCGATAGAGAGTGGCGCAGGGAGGATCGACGCAAACGGAAGTTGCAACGCAAGGCAACGAAGCCAGAAAGGAAGGCGGACATATGTCTCTCGTAAAACGCGGTAGAAAGTGGCACTGCCACTTTGTTGTGAACGGCCAGCGATTCCGACAGTCGCTCGGAACCAAGGACTGGCGCGAGGCGCAGAACAAGGAGAAAGAACTGATCGGCCAAGCGATGGAGGGAAAGCTGACGCAAGCCTCTAGCAGTCTCGCTCGGCAACCATTCGGGCAGGCAGCGGATGACTACGTGACTGCTCGGAAATTGGAACTCGCTACTGCGAGCCAATCAAAGGAAAAACAGTTGCTCGTTCAGTTGCGAGCATACTTCCAGCAGGAACCGCTGAAGTCCATCACAGCGAAGCGGATTATCGATTACCGGGCTTGGCGGGCAGATCAGAAAGTCGGTCCGGCAACGTTGAACGCCGAACTCGGCATTCTTCGGCGAATCATGAAGCGAGCGCGAGTCTGGGCGCGCGTTGCTGACGATATACGCCCGCTGCGCGAGCCTTCGACTATCGGGAGGGCTCTTACCGAGGAAGAAAAGCAGAGGCTCCTGAAAATGGCTGTAATGCGTCCGGAGTGGGAGACGGCCTACCTCGCTGCGATTCTCTGCCTCAACACGACGGCGAGGGGTTGCGAGTTGAAAGGGCTGCAATGGTCGGACGTGGACCTCTTCGCAAAGACTCTGACGATTCGCAAGTCGAAGACGGCTGCTGGCGAACGGGTCGTGCCTCTGACTGACGTGGCTGTTTCTGCACTTGGAAAGCTGCACCAAAGGGCAGAAGGTTTCGGTACGGTAGAGCTATCGCACTACGTGTTCGCGGCTTTCGTTCCCAAGTTCACTTTCAGCGGGAAGAAAGTAGTCGATTACAGCGTGACGGGCTTCGATCCGAGACGGCACTTGAACAGTTGGCGATCGGCCTGGAGGACGCTTACGAAGAAAGCGGGCTTGTCGGGCTTCCGGTTCCACGATCTACGGCATTGCGCCATCACGCAACTCGCGGAGAACGGCACATCGGATTCAACGATCATGGCAATTGCGGGACACGTCAGTCACCGCATGCTGGAGCGGTACAGCCATGTGCGAATGGAAGCGAAGCGGACTGCGCTGGAAGCCCTTGCGGTCAGCACCAAAACGGCCGGTTATGACACAAACCGTGACACAAATGTCCAACCTACGAGCACTCGCCCTGTCTAACCTGTTGAGGGATTTGGTGGACCTGGTCGGGATCGAACCGACGACCTCTTCCATGCCATGGAAGCGCGCTCCCAGCTGCGCCACAGGCCCACTTTTGGGGACACTGCTGTTCTGGTGCTGGTGACCTCAATTATTCTCGCCGTTTAAGGGCAGATAGTCAACGCGTGGAAGCGGTGAGACCGAAACAGTTTCGAAGTTTCTACGCGGCAGCCGTCGAGCTTCGCTCGACCGGACAGAAGAGGGTGGCTGTCCGCACACAAATCCTTACATAACCACAAAGAGCACGGAGGAACACCGAGGAAAATCTTTCGAACGACGATTTCTTCCGTTTCTTCCACAGGGGTTTTCTGCCATAATTGATTGTGCACGCCACCTGCACAATTTTCCAAAAACAATTTAGAGCGAGGAAGAGATGCCAGCGAAGTACATCTTTGTGACTGGGGGAGTAGTGTCTTCACTCGGCAAGGGACTTGCCGCGGCTTCGATCGGATGCCTGCTGGAGAGCCGCGGGATCAAGGTTAACCTGATGAAGTTCGATCCCTATCTGAACGTAGATCCGGGGACAATGTCGCCGTTTCAGCACGGCGAAGTGTTCGTGACCGACGACGGTGCGGAGACCGATCTGGACCTCGGGCACTACGAGCGTTTCACGCACTCGAAACTTTCTCGCGACAACAACTGGACGACGGGGCGGATTTACGAGCAAATCATCGCCAAGGAGCGGCGCGGAGACTATCTGGGAAAGACGGTGCAGGTGATTCCTCACGTCACGAACGAGATCAAGTCAGCGATGAAGAAGGTGGCGCAGGAAGTGGACATTGCGATCGTAGAGATCGGCGGCACGGTGGGTGACATCGAGTCGTTGCCGTTTATGGAAGCGATCCGGCAGATGCGGCAGGAGCTGGGGCGCGAGCACACTTTGTTTGTGCACGTGACCCTGGTGCCGTTTATCGCGGCGGCGCAGGAGTTGAAGACCAAGCCGACGCAGCACTCGGTGAAGGAGTTGTTGAGCATCGGAATTCAGCCGGACATTTTGCTTTGCCGCACCGACCGTTTCCTGGCGAAGGAGATGAAGTCGAAGATCGCGCTCTTCTGCAACGTTCCGGAAGAGGCGGTGATCACGGCGAAAGATGTGGCGTCGGTCTATGAAGTGCCGCTGGTGTTCGCGAATGAGAATGTGGACACGCTGGTGCTGAAACATCTTCACATGGAAGCCAAGGACCGCGATCTTGCCAAGTGGGAAGACATTGTCCACCGCGTGTACAACCCGAAGGATACCGTTACGATCGGGATCGTGGGCAAGTATGTGGAGTACGAGGATTCGTACAAGTCGCTGAAAGAGGCGCTGGTGCACGGGGCGCTGGCGCACAACCTTAAGCTGCAACTGAACTGGATTGAGGCGGAGGGGTTGGAGACCGGCGACAAGAGCTACGAAGCGCAACTCGAGGGCTATGACGGGATCCTGGTGCCGGGCGGATTTGGAAAGCGCGGGATCGAAGGGATGCTGACCGCGATCCGGTATGCGCGCGAGAAGAAGGTTCCGTACTTCGGAATTTGCCTGGGGATGCAGACGGCGTGCATCGAGTTCGCGCGGAATGTAGTTGGGTTAGAAGAGGCGAACTCGAGCGAGTTTGATCCGGCTACGCCGCATCGGGTGATTTACAAGTTGCGCGAATTGCGCGGCGTGGAGGAGTTGGGCGGAACGATGCGGCTCGGCGCATGGACCTGCAAGATCGAGCCGAATACGCTGGCGCACAAGATCTATGGAGTGCTCGAAATCAGCGAGCGACACCGGCATCGTTACGAATTCAACCGCGAGTACGAGGAGCCACTGGTGGCTGCCGGGTTGCGCATTTCGGGGTCGACGCCGGACGGGACTTACGTGGAGATGGTCGAGTTGCCGGATCATCCGCACTTCATCGGGTGCCAGTTCCATCCGGAATTCAAGTCGAAGCCGCTGGAGCCGCATCCGCTGTTCCGGACTTTTGTGGGGGCGGCGTATGAGTACGGGCAGAAGCGGAAAGCTGAGAAAGAAACGGTCGAGGTGGAGATGTTCCACCGGCCGGAGCGAGTGGCGGGGCGATAGAATAACCACGAAGGACACGAAGTTACACGAAGGCAGTACCAGCTTCGTGTTCTTGCGTGTCCTTGATTTTGGCAATGACAACTTCTTTCCAAGTCGGGGATATCCACGTCGGCGCGGGTGATCTCTTTTTGATCGCTGGACCGTGCGTGATCGAGAGCGAAGAGCACGCGATCCGGATGGCGGAAATCATCAAGGGAGTAACGAAATCGCTCAATTTTCCATTCATCTTCAAAGCGAGCTACGACAAGGCGAACCGAACGTCGATTCGAAGTTTTCGCGGGCCGGGGCTAAAGGAAGGCCTAAGGATTCTAAAGAAGATCAAGAACGAGCTGAACCTGCCGGTGTTGACCGATGTACATGAGACGGCCGATGTCGCCAAGGTCGCGGAAGTGGTGGATGTGCTGCAGATTCCGGCATTCCTCAGCCGGCAGACGGATCTTGTGGTGGCGGCGGCGTTGAGCGGGCGCGCGGTCAACATCAAGAAAGGGCAGTTCGTGGCTCCGTGGGACATGCGGCATGCGGTGGAGAAGTGCCGCGAGGCGGGGAATGCACAGGTGTTTCTGACCGAGCGCGGGGCGAGCTTTGGCTACAACAATCTTGTGGTTGATATGCGATCGCTGCCGATCATGCGGAAGTTTGCGCCAGTCGTCTTCGATGCGACGCACTCAGTGCAGTTGCCGTCTTCGCAGGCGGACGACAAGGGGCCGACGGTGAGTGGAGGACAACCAGAGTTTATTCCTGTGCTGGCGAGAGCGGCAGTGGCGGCCGGAGTGGATGGCGTATTCATGGAAGTGCATGACAATCCGAAAGAAGCGAAGTCGGATGGGGCGAATGCGCTGGAGTCGACTAAGCTGCGGGGAGTGTTGAAGGAGTTGCTGGCTGTGAAGAAGGCGCTGGCGGAGGCGCACGCGACGCCGTGAAGTGGTGGGCGGCGAGCCACCAGCGCTGAAGCGTTTTTAAAAGAGGAGTCCGACGCGGCGCTAAAGCGCCGCTCTTCCACAATTATTGGGCGGCTTAAGCCGCCCAGTTTCGCGACCTCAACTATTCCAGGACGAAGATGTTCTTCTTGGCGCACATCTCCTTCAAGATTTTTGGCCACACGGTGACGCTGACCTCTCCTAAGTGTGCTTTGCGCAGGAGGAGCATCAGGGTGCGGGATTGGCCGATGCCGCCGCCGATGGAGAGCGGGAGCAGGTTGTTGATGATTCCCTGGTGATAGGGGAATTTGAGATTGTCGAGCAGGTTCGACATTTCGAGTTGCTTGCGTAGGGTTTCGGCATTCACGCGGATACCCATGGAACTCAGCTCGTGGCGGCGCTGGGTGACGTGGTTCCAGACCAGAATGTCGCCGTTAAGACCGTGGGTGTCGCGGTTGGTCTGATTGCTGGTGTCGGTGATCCAGTCGTCGTAGTCGGCGGCGCGCATCTCGTGCGGGTAGCCGTCTTTGAGCGGCCAGCCGATACCGATGATGAAGACGGCTGGGTGTTTTTGGAGAATCACGGTTTCACGGCGCTTGCGCGGCAGATTGGGGTACATGTCAAGCAGTTCTTCGGCGTGCAAGAAAGTGAGCTCTTCCGGGAGATTGGGATAGCGCGGGTTGCGCAACTCGGGAAACATTTCCTGGGCGAACTTCTCGGCGCCGACGAGGACTTTCCAGATCTTGCGCACGATCGATTTCAGAAACTCCAGATTGCGCTGCTCGGAGGTGATGGTCCGTTCCCAATCCCACTGATCGACGTAGGCAGAATGATCGTGATCGAGGAAGTAGTCTTTGCGGACGGCGCGCATGTCGGTGCAAATGCCTTCGCCGGGGCGACAATCGAACTGCTTGAGGGCGACGCGCTTCCACTTGGTGGCGGCCTGAACGACCTGGGAGTCAATGGGATGCTTGTCCCGATCGTTCGAGATATGGAACTGAATGGGAGTACGGGAGCCGTCGCGGTCGAGCATGTCATTGACGCCGCTTTCGACGTCGACGATCAGCGGGACCTGGACCATCATCAGGCCGAGTTCTTTACATAAATTGTCTTCGATATAACGCCGCAAGTGGAAAAGTGCTTTTTGCGTTTCTTTCGGAGTGAGAAGAGGGTGGTAGTCCTGCGGCAGGATCTTCTCCAGTTCCGCGTAGTCACCGATGCCGGGGCCTGCCAAGTCGGCTTTCTTGCTGGCTTGAGTGTCCGCGGGAGACTCGGGGGCGGTGGAAGTATTGTCAAAATCAGTAACGCTCGAACTGCTGCGATTCTCATCGAAGATGAAAAGACTCATAGGTGTGCTACTCCTTGGTTGTCCGAGCGGCGGGCACACCGCAGCCCGAAGTGGTAACCGCTCTATTGGACGGCGGCGGGGACTTGCAGACTGTGCTTAGGATCACAGGGGAATGTGTGCAGGGTGACAATTCGATCATCTAGCAGGATGCTGAAAAGCTTTTTCCCATGCCGGCAATTTACCCCAGCGGCTGAAGCCGCGACTGATTGCGAGGCACTTACGGTGCGGCTGAAAGCCGCACCCTTTCAAATCGATGTGCTGAATTGAGTTTTTCAGCAGCCTGCTGGACCTCGTTACCCGCTCCAGGTGGACGCATCCCAGGCATGTGTTAGATTGAAATTCTTCGCATGAAACATGTTGCCAACTGGACTTTGAATGCCGCGGCGTCGCAAGGGGCTACGTACGCGGATGTCAGGGTGATTGCGCAGCGCAGCCGGGCTTTGAGCACCAAGAACGGGAAGGTTGGAAGCGCATCGGACTCGGAATCGGTGGGGATGAACGTGCGCGTCATTGTTGATGGCGCATGGGGATTTGCGGCGTCGGCGGAGTTGGGGCGGGGGGCAGTGGAAGCGACTGCGGCACGGGCAGTCGAGATCGCGAAAGCTTCGGCGCGGGTGAAGAAGGAAAATGTTCGGCTAGCTCCGGAGAAGCCTGCGATCGCGGAGTGGAGTACGCCTTACACGATCGATCCGTTTACGATCTCGGTGGAACAAAACATCGAACTGTTGTTGAGAATCGATGCTGAATTGCGATCGGTGGCAGGGATTACGCTGGCCGAAACGAATCTGAACTTCAGCCGGGAAGAACAGTGGTTTGCGTCCTCCGAAGGCGCGGACATTCATCAGACGAAACTTTCTACCGGAGCCGGTTATGCGGCCTATGCCTTTGCGGGGAGCGAGATTCAGAAACGCTCGTATCCGAATTCGTTTGGCGGGCAGTGGCAGAACAAAGGATATGAGCTGATCGAAGAATTGAAGCTTGTGGAGAACGCCCGGCGCATCGCGGAAGAGGCGGTCGCGCTGCACAAAGCGGATCAATGTCCGGAGGGAAAGTTCGACATCATTCTCGACAGCTCGCAGCTAGGGCTGCAGATTCATGAATCGGTGGGGCATCCAATCGAGCTCGATCGCGTGCTGGGGATGGAGGCGAACTTCGCCGGGACTTCTTTCCTGACGCTGGATAAGTTGCGCACGCTGCGTTACGGCAGCGATCTGGTGAATGTGGTTGCCGATGCGCGGCAGGAACATGGTCCCGGGCTGGGAACATTTGGCTTCGACGACGAGGGCGTAGCGGCGCAATGTACTCCGATCATAACGAACGGGTTGTTCACGGGGTATCTGAGTTCCCGCGAGACTGCGCATACGATCGGCGAGACCCGCTCGGGTGGGACCATGCGCGCGGAGGGATGGAACCGGCTGCCGATGATCCGCATGACGAATATCAGCTTGCTGCCGGGGGAAAGGCCACTCAGCCTCGAGCAACTGATTGCGGCGACGGATCACGGAATTCTGATGCACACCAACCGATCGTGGTCGATCGACGACAAGCGGTACAACTTTCAGTTCGGGTGCGAGATTGGGTGGGAGATCAAGAATGGCAAGCGCGTGCGGATGGTGAAGAATCCGTCCTATTCGGGTATTACGACGGAGTTCTGGAATTCGCTGGACGTGATCTGCTCGCGCGACGACTGGACGCTTTGGGGTACGCCAAATTGTGGGAAGGGACAGCCGCAGCAGGTGATGGGAACGGGGCATGGAGCGGCGCCGGCGAGATTTCGGGGGATTAAAGTGGGGAGTGCATTTAAGGGAAATTAGATCTGACCACGGAGTCACCGAGGCACGGAGAGCTAAATCGAGTCTGAATGTTGACTAAGGAACAGGCCGGCGACGTCTTTGACCGCATCCGGAAGCTCTCGAGCGCCGACGAGGTTGAAGTTCTTTTCTCAGGCGGGCGGTTTGCGCTGACGCGGTTCGCGAACAACACCATTCATCAGAATGTGGCGGAAGAGAATCATGTGGTGTCGGTGCGGACCGTGTTCGGCGGCAGGACGGCGCGGGCCACTACGAACAAGTTTGATGACGAGAGTCTTCAGCAGGTGGTGAGGAGTTCGGAGTCTCTGGCGAGGGTGCAACATGCCGACCCGGATCTGTTGCCTGTTCCGGACGCCCGCTTCGCGGGCGGGGCGGACGAGGCGTCCGCCCCTACACAAGCGCGCTACTTCGACGCGACTGCGGCTATTTCTCCTCAATCGCGAGCCGATGGGGTGAAGAAAATCGTTGACGTTGCGGATCGGCACAAGCTCACTGCTGCTGGAGTGTTTTCGAGCGGGGAGTATTTCGAAGGTATCTTCAACTCACGTGGGTTGAGACGGTGGCACACGCAGACTTCGGCGGAAGTTTCGATCACCATGCTGGCGGCGGATTCCTCGGGGTGGCAGAAAGCGAATTCGCCGGATGTGGCGAATCTCGATCCGCTGAGACTGGCCGAGACTGCTGCGCAGAAGGCCGTTGAGACCGCGCATCCACGGGAGGTTCCGGCGGGGAAGCACACGGTGATCTTGGAACCCGCGGCAGTGCTCGATATCGTCGGATTCATGTTCTGGGACTATTCGGGAATGGCGATTCTTGATCAGCGGTCGTTTTTGACGGGGCGAATCGGAAGCAGGTTGTTCGGCGAGAACGTAACGATCGTCGATGATGTCGCCCATCCGCTGCAGGCGGGTTCTCCGTTCGATGGGGAAGGAGTACTGCGTAAGAAGGTGGGATTAGTGGAGAACGGAGTGGTGAAGCAGGTGGTCTATGCGCGCTCGACGGCAGAACGAATGAAGCGCTCAGAGTACAAGGATAGCGTGGGGCCGATCGGGGCGACAGGCCACGGGTTCCCGTTACCCAATGAGATGGGAGAGATGCCGCTGAATATTGTGTTCGCACCGGCGGGAGATCCGCAAACCATCGAGCAGATGATTGCCTCGACGGAGCGGGGAATCCTGGTCACGCGGCTGTGGTACATCCGCGAGGTCGAGCCGTTCGAAAAGGTGCTCACGGGAATGACTCGCGATGGCACGTTTCTTGTGGAGAACGGACGCCTGCAGGGCGGAGTACGCAACTTCCGGTTTAACGAGAGCCTGATTCATATGCTTTCCAATATCGAAGCGATGAGCGTGCCGGTGCGGGCGTGCGGAGAGGAATCATTCGACATGGTGGTGCCTGCCATGAAGGTAAAGGAATTCAACTTCACGGAAGTGACGAAGTTCTGAGAGGGGACCGAACGTGAGTGCAAGGATGGACGCCAGGGTTTTCACCGACCGCTGGATTTCCGACTGGAATCGCAAAGACGTGGAAGCGGTGCTCTCCAATTTGAGCGAAGACGTAGTCTTCACGTCGCCTCGCGCGAAAGCGATTGTCGGTTCATCGAGGGTCGAAGGAAAGTCCAGTCTACGGGAGTACTGGACCAAAGCTATCGATCGGATTCAAACGATCCACTTCACTCTTGATTATGTGATCAGCGACGGAGATCGCGTGGGTATCGTCTACATCGCGGAGATTGACGGAAGACGCATGCGCTGCGTTGAGTTCATGGTCTTCGGCGGCGACGGACTGGTTCGCCAGGGCGAGGCCATGCATGGGGTCGAGCTGTAGCTATTCATCTTCCTGATTATCTGGACGAGCTTAGTGGCCGATTTTTCCGTTTTGTACGCCATTCCTCTTGTCCGAGAGTTGCCGAAATACTTCCTGTTTTCACCCGCAAATTGCTGCTTTCGACAGGCTGTTTCAGGCTTAGGCCTACGCTGATGATTCTGGTCTAATCCATTCAAAGAAAAGCAGTTAGCTCCGGTTGTTCCATGACTTCGGTAACTTTGATTCGCCTATGGCGAGGTGTACGCTGCCCTTGAGTTGAAGATGGCAGCCGAAGGCACAGCACCGATGATGGACGCGCAGATGAATGCAGCAGGTTATGAAGATTTGCAGAGCGCTCCGCGATTTCCGCTTCATCTTTCTGCGTCGGTGAAGACAGAAGGAACCGCGTACAACGCTCAGACAGAAAACATCTCGGCGAATGGCGTGCTTTTCGCGATGGATCGGGATGTGCCGGTGGGGTCGATTGTTGATTTCACGATTCTGCTGCCGGCTGATGTCGTTGGTGCTCGGCAGAACGTGCAGATCGATTGCCGAGGCCGCGTGGTGCGCAGCTTCGATGATCGCGGACGACGCGGGGTCGGGGTTGTGATAGACGAATATCACTTTGAGCGGGCGTAACCCAAGGGACTAATGGCTACCAATCCGGTCGGCGTGGAAGAAAATTTCGGGGCAGGCGAGGACGCTGGGCAGGGCCAGTTCGTCCGGGTGATTGTGGCCGACACACAGGCCATTTTCCGTGCCGGTTTGCGGAAGATCTTCGCGCTCGAAGATGACATTCGGGTGGTGGGGCAGGCCGAGACGCTGGCGCAAACGCAATCGGCAGTAGCAAAGTTTTCCACCGACGTGTTGATCTTTGAATCGGCGCTGGCTCCGAATCCAGTGGAGTCGGTTGTCGAGCTGCTGCGGCAGAATCCGAAGCTGAAAGTCGTGGTCGTCACACCCGGGCCGGATGAAGAACTGACGCTCGAGCTCTTCCGCCGGGGCGCACACGGGATAGTGTCGCGCGAAGTGGAGCCGGAGTTAATGGTGGATTGCCTGCGCAAAGTGGTGGCGGGCGACACCTGGCTCGATACCCAGGCAATTCATTGGGTGATGGCGGCGTATCGCAACCAGAATAGCCGGTCCTCGGGAGCACGTCCGAAGGTACAACTCACGCCGAAAGAGACGTTGATTGTTTCATGCGTAACGCAAGGCATGAAGAACAAGGAAATTGCGCTGCGCGTCGGGACCACGGAACAAGTCGTAAAGAACTATCTGCGCAAGGTGTACGACAAACTGGGAGTAGCCGATCGCCTGGAACTCGCCTTGTATTGTTTGAATCATCACGTGGTCGACAATGCGAAAGTGCCGGCGCTGCCCAGCGCCTCCCAGAGTGCTGCGCCGAGCAATGGTGCAGCGAACGCGGCTGCTGCCGGAGCATCGGCTGGGAACAGTTCGGTGGCAAGTGTTCCGCCCATCGCGGGGAGTTCTACCGAGAAATCGTCTTAAGCTTCCGAGTTGGCTTCCTCCTTTTGAGTTGCAGCAATCGCAACTTCACCCATAGAATTGAAAAGCATCATCGAATTCGCGGCTGTTTCGCGGATGTCACGACTTCTTTTGGAGTCGTTCCTTCCCAATCGATTCACGCCGGAGAGATGGCCGAGTGGCTGAAGGCGCACGCTTGGAAAGCGTGTTTACTCGAAAGGGTAACGTGGGTTCGAATCCCACTCTCTCCGCCATTACTTGTGTTATCTTGCACTTGCAAGATGGTGATACCTATACTGATTCCACTTTGAATCGGAGGCATCACCGGTGGCCCGCACACAGTCCAAAGAAGTAAACCTCACCAAACGCGTCCAGACCCCAAAAGGCATGCGGTATTGCCCTGTCGTCCTCTCGCCGAACGGGCGCGTCAAACCCGACCTAGTCCTCGTTAACGACAAGCCTGAGAAGCACCCAGACGGGGCCTATTACCTCGAATGGCGCGAGAAAGGCAAGCGAGTCCGCCTGTCGGTCGGGAAAGACGCTCAGGACGCCGCCGCCCGCCGCCAGCGCAAGGAAGCTGAACTCAACGCGCTCAACAACGGCGTTCCTGTGTTGCCCAAGAACGATGACGAACACCGCTCCGTGGCCGCGGCTGTGACTCAGTTCCTGGAAGAGACAGAACTCACGAAAAAGCCGAAGACACTGGCTGCGTACACAACAGCCCTCAACTACTTCACCGAGTCCTGCCGCAGGCTCTACCTGCATGAGATCGAGCGGCACGATTTGCTTAAGTTCTCGGGCTTCCTTCGTGACCAGAAGAAGCAATCGCCTCGTTCCGTTTACAACAAGTTCGAAACGGTGATGACCTTTCTTAAGGCGAACGGGATTCGCGGACTGGCCGGCAAGAACGATCGGCCCCGCTATACGGAAGAAGAACCGGAGATATACGAGCAGGAAGAGTTGGACAAGCTGTTTAAGGCCTGCAACGAGGAAGAGCGGCTCTGGTTCGAGTTCTTCTTGATGACTGGTATGAGAGAACAAGAGGTGATGCACACGTATTGGTCGGATGTGAACTTCGCGGCTTCCACTGTTCGGGTGAGTCACAAGCCGGATCGGGGATGGACACCCAAGGCGTACAAGGAACGCGAGATTCCGATTCCGGCGAAGCTCGCGAAAAAGTTGAAGGCGTGGAAGTCGAAGTCGGACAAGACCTGCGGTTTGGTGTTCCCCACTTCTGGGTGCAATCCCAAGCTGAATTTTCTCGACTGCCTAAAGGTGTGCGGTGAGCGTGCCAAGCTCGACAAAGACGACTTCTGGCTTCACAAGTTCCGGTCGACATTCGCTACACGTTGCCTGTGGGCTGGTGTCGATCTGCGCACGGTGCAGCAGTGGCTCGGTCACTCGGACATGGAATCGACGATGCGCTACCTGAAGCCTTCGCGTAGCCAACAGGTGCGGGCGAAGGTCAACGCGATATTCGCGTGACGAGAATGCGACAGCGGGCACATTACTTTCGGACATGACCCAAAGTAACCGCCTGCACGCACAGTAATGTGTACCGAACGGTGCTACTGTTCGCTTGCCATGGCTACCGCAAATCCAGCGATGCGAATCCTAATAGTAGGTTCTGATGCGCCTATAGCAGAAATTGTTTGTGCCATGCTGCGAGCAACGAGCTACGAGTGCGACTGTGTTTGTGACCACAGGGCGATCTTGCGCGTGCTGAAACGAATTGAGAACTACGACCTGAATTACGATCTAGTCTTCTGTCAGGTTTCCGTTTTGGAAAAAGAGAAGAAGCTCCTCACATGGGTTCTCGGTCGCGGGAGAGATACCCCGGTTGTCGCATGTGCCGCTCGGAGCCGGGAGCAAGTTCCAAAAGCAATTTACGACCGTTGCACTTTCCTGCAAGTCCCTTTCGAGAAGCAGCAACTCGTGGAACTCGTTCGAGGAGCACTCGAACACCACGATCAGGTTGCAATGTGTTATGACGTGCGTGTTTACGCAGTGAACATGCTCGGATTTTTTGAGTGGCTTCAGGAGAACAGCAAAGCAAGGTCAACACTCCACAAAAAAGTGATAACTGGTGGAATGCGAAATGCGAGGGCAGCAGTGGACACGGTAGAAAAGCTGTTCCAGAGCCTACGCAAAACGCACTCCTGACTGCGTCCGAGTACACCACGATGTTTGGTAAGAAATACGCACTGACGGATGGGGAGGTATGGGGTTGGTACGAGGAGGCACGGACCATCAAAGAAATTGTCGGTCGCATCAGCGATGCTAAGCAATTTGTGATTGCGATTGAATATGGCGAGCCCAGATCACTGACAGCAAAGGAAGAAGCGGAGGTGCAGTCAGAGCTTGCAAGGCGACGCTCTCGCTGAGCTTGGCGTCGATCTGCGTACCGTACAGCAATGGCTTGGTCACTCGGACATGGAATCCACGATGCGGTATCTCAAGCCTCCTCGCAATCAGGCCATGCGAGACAAAGTCAACGACATTTTCGCTTAGCCGTAAATCGGAGTAGTGCTGTCAGCAAATATTTGATACCTCGAACGGAGGTGAGTCTAAAGACAAGCTTCTAGCCGAGTCAAACCTTTGAGGGGAGAAGGGAAAGATATGGCCCGGGAGCGCCCCCTCTTGACATGATTCCACATCCAAGCTACATTTCCACGCAATTGGTCAGGAAGAGAGGATGCTCCGGTTAGAAGGGTTCGGACGGGACTGATAATTCGGATTCTCCTCGCTGATTCTCCCGAAGTATGAAGCGTGTTGCGTGATTGTCGCGTAGACCTCACGGTGCGGACAACACAACGTCGTACACAGAGCGGCCCAAGCCGCCCTCAACCGTTTCTCGCGTAAGGACGAAGTCTCATGCCACGCTGTCGCCTGTTTTTGGTCACCTGTCTCGCAGTCACTCTCACCTTTGCATTAACACAGCGGTCCAGTGCCCAGGAAACCACTGTTTATGAAGGAAATCAGAACCTGCCGATGTGGGGCGGATTCTCCGGCGGAGACATTGACACCGTCTCCTTGCAGAACGGTGGTGTCCACCTGCACATTCCAATTGCCTCCTGGAAGCAGCGAGGCGGCGGAACCCTGCGAGCGTATCTTGTTTACGACACCCCTACATGGGGAAGGCAGGCCACTAAGCAGATAATAAATAAACAGACCTACTACTACACAGCCTTTACTTATCCCTATCAATACTGGTTTTTCGTGAGCCCCTTCTCAATGCCCGGAGTAAGCGCGCCACTTGAAAGCGTGAGCTGCCCTCCTCGTCAAAACGGCAACGTAAATGTATACCGGCACTATACGGTTACAGACCTGGAAGGTACAAAGCACCCCCTTAACCTATATTACTCGGTAGGGTGCGGTAACCTAGCAACCTCCAGTCCCACGACGGATGGCACAGGGATGATGGACAACCCCAGTGCCCTTATTTTCAAGGACGGCACCCAAGAATTCGCGGCCAACAACGTCACAACGCTGGAGGATACGAACGGGAACCTGATTGAAAGCAATCCGCCGAACTCAAGTACGGACACGATGAATCGGTATCTGGTACAGACCACAAACGGATCTGGGTATACTCTTTATACAATCACGGATGCCAACGGCATCGCGCAAAACTACCGCGTCGACATGACGAGCGCGGCAGTAGCAACAAACTTTTGCGGCACTTTTAACAACCCGCCTTATTGGGTCTGCAACGAACAAAGCGCGACTATTAGCGTTCCAAGCAAGCTGACCCTTCCTGATGGCCAGACATATCAATTCTCTTGGAATCAAAATACGCCGGGCGAGCTCCAAGCAATCACTCTGCCGACTGGAGCCATAATCAGCTATACCTATGCAGCAACCACTTCAGGCGAGTGCATGAAGCCACCCCTTTCGGGGCTGCAGACGATTTTCACGGTCCCTTACAATTGTCGGGCTCAAGTCACCAGCCGTACGGTTACAGCCAATGGTGTCAGCAGCACTTGGACTTACAACCTTGCGAAGAATAGCGTATTAGACCCGAATGGGAACGAGCAGGACCATTATTTTGGCTATGTGAGTGTGGTTGGACCATCCAATGTCACGTATTATAGTCCTAACAAGGTTGAGGGAGAGGTTAAGTACTACAGCGGCACCTCGACGACCGGCACCCTACTAAAGGACGTGGTAAGGGACTACACCGGGGAGATAAACAGCCCCGACGGATGGGTTGGCAATGTGCGACCCGTCAGAGAGACTACGACGCTAGACAACGGTCTCGTGACAAAAATCGAGACGGACTACGAAACATTCACGTTCCCCTATGGTGGGCCGAGCCTGACGCCTTCGCCTTTTACCTACACGAGGTTGAACCCCACCGAGAAGCGAGAGTATGCATACGGAAACGGAGCGCCGGGAGCGCTTCTGCGACGAACAGATTACACATATCTTCACAACAATAATGCAACTTACGCTAACTTAAACATAGTCGACCGGACAGCTAGCGTCACTGTTTACGACGGCTCGGGTAACCTAGTCTCTCAAACGAAGTACGAATACGATGTCTATAACCACACGGGGATGCCAGCCATGGCGGCAAGCGGCGCGGTCCAGCATGATTCGGCGCGCGGCACGAGTTACACAACACGCGGAAATCGAACGGCGAGCAGCAAATGGTTGAACACGAACTCAGGCTGGCTTACGAGTTTAAGCCAATACGACGATGCTGGTAATGCCATCGCCTCAAAAGACCCCATCGGAAATCTAACGCAATTCGATTACACCGATTCGTGGGTCTCCATCACGGGCACCACTGGCGGAAATGCTTGCGCGCCCAGCAGCGGGCAGGGGAAAGCCTACCTCACAAAGGTCACGAACGCGCTCAACCAGATCACTGCGCACACCTACTACTCTTGTAGTGGTGCGCTTGGTTCCACAACCGACGCCAACAGTCTGACCACGTGGTACGTCTACGACATGTTCAACCGAGAGGTTCGGTCCCATGCGCCCGACGGCGGGGTGGTAACGAACTGTTTTACGGACACGGGCGGCACAGGGTGCTCGCAATCTGCTCCTCCATTTCAGCGCGTGACGACCAAGAGCATCAACGCTGCTTTGAACGAAATCACAACGGCCGTTTCCGACGGGCTGGGCCGTATCGTGCAGACGCAACTGAATTCGGACCCCCAGGGCACAGTCTACATGGACAAGACATACGACTTGGTGGGCAGAGTGGCGAGTGTGTCGAATCCTTACCGTGCGGGCACGGACCCAACAAGCAGTCGAGGCACAACAACTTTCTCCTACGACGCTCTCAACAGGAAAGTGCAGGAATTGTATCCGGACAACTCCGCGCTTACTACTGCGTACTGCGGCAACAGCACGCTGGTCACCGATCCGACCGGAAAATGGCGCCGCAGTCTGACGGACGCCTTTGGCCGCCTCATTGAAGTGGACGAACCAAACGCGATTGGCGCAACTGTTGCGTCCACCGGCTGCGTCGGAGCTAGTGAACCGATTCGGATAACTTCATATTCGAACGATGCAGTCGGAAATTTAACCCAAGTTCTTCAGAACGGATCTCACACGCGAACTTTCACCTACGATTCAATGTCGCGTTTGCAGACGTCAACGAACCCGGAGACTGGCCAAATATCGTACACTTGGGACTCCGACGGGAACCTTGCCACCAAAAAGGACGCTCGCAGCATCACGACAACGTATGGGTACGACGCTTTGAATAGATTAACGAGCGAAGCATATTCCAATGGCGACCCGTCCGTCACAATTAAATACGACGAAACAAACTGCCTCGGTTTAACGTCATGCTCCAACATCGGCCACCGCACCAGCATGACGGATGGTGCTGGATCTGACGCATGGGCTTATGAAGTAGACAAAGCCAATCTTCGCAGCATACATCAGGAAAAGCGCACCATCAACAGTTCGCCCAGCAACATCACGAAGACAACTACGTACTATCTTGACCTTTTGGGGAACCTCACCCAACTCGTCTACCCGACTGGTCGCACCGTGAACTACACGTACAACTCCGCCAGCCGTCCGATCACTGCAGCCGATGCCTCCAATGGAATCACGTATGTGACGGACTGGAAGACACCGAACTCTGGCTGCCTGTCGAATGCAGTTTGCTATACGCCACAAGGCAGCATCTACAACATGAGTCTCGGCCAGACTAGTTCCTACACCGGCTTCAATCTTTCCGAGAGCTTCAACAGCCGTCTTCAGCCGAACGAGATCAAAGCGGGGGCAGCACTCGACATCACCTACAACTTTGTCGATCCCGTAACGCACAAGAATGCCGGTCACGTCTACGGCTTCACGAACAATCTGAACTCCAGCCGCTCCCAGGCCTTTACCTACGACCAGCTAAATCGAATCATATCGGCGGGCACGACCGCAACAACTGGCAACTACTGTTGGGGTTATCAATACAACTACGACGCGTGGGGCAACATGCTCTCTCAAGCAGGTTGGACACCAACCTACAACGCCTGCACCGAGACGGTCATGGGAGCGGTTACCGCCGACGGCAACAATCACCTCACCAGTTTGAACTACGACGCGTCGGGCAACACTTTAAGTGACGGCAACTATAGCTACACTTGGGACGCGGAAAGCCAGCTTAAGACCGCCGGAGGCGTCACCTACACCTACGACGGGGGTGGACGCCGCGCTTCCAAAGTCGGCAGTAAACTTTATTGGTACGGTTCAGGAGGCGAGATCCTCTCCGAAACTGATGCGGCAGGCAACACCCTGAACGATTATGTTTTCTTCAGTGCTCAGCGCGTAGCGATGGTACCGGTCACTGGCGGCGCGCTTTTTTATGCGGAAGACTCGCTGGGCAGTTCGCGCGTCATGGTGCAGTCGAACGGCACACTTTGCTACGATGCCGACTTTACTCCCTTCGGTGCAGAGCGCGCATACACAAATACGTGCGCGCAGAACTATAAATTCGAAGGTAAGGAACGCGATACCGAGACCCAGAACGACGACTTCGGTGCCCGTGAGTATTCCTGGCGTTTTGGTCGCTGGCTAAGCGCGGACTGGTCGGCTGTGCCGGTCCCTGTTCCCTACGCAAATCTCACCAATCCACAAACCCTTAACTTGTATTCCATGGTCGCCGACGATCCCGAATCTTTTGCTGACCTCGACGGACATGTACAGAACCCAGCCGTACCCGCTGATCCGACCGCTCCCTGCACAGAAGCAAATAACTGCGGTGACGGTTACGACCCCTTAGCTACGTATGCTCCTCCCTCAACGGAAGAGATGGCACAGAACCAATCAGCGCAAAGCCAGTCGGCGCAAAATGAGGAGAAAAGTCCCGATCCAAATCTTCCGATCAACCACACTTTTGTCTTGGTCGTTGAAAATGATTCGGGAGTTATCATGCCGGAAATGGACGGTCGCAAGGTTGAGTACGACCTTCATAATGCGCCGGACTCCAAACATCCGAATGGGACTCCCGTTGATCCCGAGATTGCAAACTCATCAGTGATCCATGAACACAACAGTAACAAATCTCTATCAGAGGGCAGCAGCGGTCACGGACAATTTCCTGACAATCTTGGGCCCGGTGGTAACCGAAAGGACTCTGGGACACTATCAAATGACCGATATTTCACGTTGACGAGTGGCAAGAAAGAGATGGGAGTTCTTCCCATTATAGACCGATTCGGCAGGCATCTCGTCGATCACATCGAGGTCCACATGGATGCGGGTCACCCGCAGAATAACTATACCGTCCTAAACGGACATCGAGGGCCAACAGATGTTGAGTAAACGTTCCTACCTCGCAATTGCCGCCATCGGTGCCCTGCTGGTGCTGGCCACCGTGCTTAGCATTTGGCTGTATCGACCGAGGGTTCGGGCGCAACACTTACTGGTCAAGGTCAGTGCGCTGCAGGTGGGGAAATCCACGTTCGATGAAGCGCAACAGCTTGCTATCCGAGTCAAGGCAACTCCCAGCGTTCCATGTTCGTCAAGCGGCTGCACTTGGTATGTGCGTGTCGAGAACTCGCCAATACCGAGACTATGGCGCGGAGCCGGCGCAACTTTTTCAGCTGAATTCACGGTGAAGGACTCCGTCGTTTCCGAACGTGGCTTCGGATACCAGGTCGGCACCGGACCGAATATCTCGTTCGCAGAGGTTGATGAACAAGTACACTGGAAAGGGAACACCACGGAACCCGTTTTTGTGAATAGAGTTATCACCGCCGCCGACCCGTACTACAGGGTCTTTGTAAGGCTAACCCCAGCCGTTCCAGATGAGACTAGAAAGCGATATCTTTCTTTTGATTTCGGCTGCTTGTCAAAGTACGGTGGATGTCAGAATGCCCGCGACCTGCTGCCGACTGTCGATTGGGCCGAGGAGCCTTAGCCGATGCCGCATTTGCCCTCCGTTCGGCGCGAGAAATAGAATCTTGGGGACCCGGCGCAAAGTCAGACTGGGACAGTTAACATCCTTGGGCAAACAGTGCCATACACGATTGCTCCGATGGATCAACAACAATCGGCGGCAGCGTTGGTCACTGTAACCGCAGCCGCGGCCACGATTAACAGCGCCGAACCAAACTTGACAAAAGACCAAATTACGTCGATCAAAGCTGTCAAGGCAATCTATGTTGCAGATTCGATGAACAACCCCAAAGCGGCGGGCGGGGCGGTAACGAATCTAAGCATTCAAAAGCAGGTGCTGCACGATCTTCACATCCTCGTTGGGGTAGGAACATACATAATGGATGGGTCGAAACTGAGCCATGCGAGCATCGGTTTTTGGGCTTCGAGCTTCGTGCACGAGGGGACTCACATGAGATACGGGGACCTTGGTACGCCGTTTGCTGAAGGACGAGCGTACTGGGAACAATATGAAGCTATTCCTGCATTCCATCTTTCGCAGGGCGAGACGCAGTTCGTAAAGGACAACTGTGGCCCTGCTTGCCCGTAGGAATCACCATTATGTTCAGGAGGCCGAAAATGAAAGGTGTTGTAGTATTCTTGGCTTTGTTCGGCAGCGCCTTCAGTCAAGTGTCACGCTCGCAGCCCCACGACGGATTGGAAGTAGAGCTTCGAACAAATTCTGCCGAGGTACGGATCACGGACGAGGTGACCGTAACAGTATTTTTTCGAAGTCCCGAGAGAGAGATCACTATCTGGAACTTTCTCGAATGGGGAGCACCGGCCGGATTGTATCTCAAAGTTCTTGATTCCACCGGACGCGAAGTCCGGAATAGCTTCGCTCCTTTTCTGCATCCCCTCCCGCCCGATCCGACCGGAAAGGATGCACTACTTTCTATTGGTGGAAGAGTTTTCGCAGGCTTTGACTCTCAAATTGAGGTTAAGGCCTTGTTCCCCAAGCCCGGTCGGTACACAATCAAGTGTCTTTATAGTCCACCGCTTTCCCGTAACTACTTCCAAGGTCACACAATGTGGGGCAAAGAGGATGGCCCTATCGAGTCTGCAGAGATTTCTGTTACGGTGGATGAATAGTAGATTGGTATCGAGGAATCGGCGCAAAAGCAGAGCCAATATGATCCGAAGAAAAGTGCTGAAAATCCCACAAACCCAGTGTCATCCGTTGTCCCAGAACCCGGTCGTAAAGAAAGCATCTGATGAGGCGTGGCAGACGACGACCAAAGGTACGACGCGGAACGAGCGCGCTGAAGCGGGAGGCACCATCGGATACAAGGACGGCAAGATTTAGGCCGCCAACACACAGGTTTCGGATTTTGCAAGGTCGCAGCGCTCGCTTTCGGGCATCATGGAAAGATCGACTCCGCCTGCCCAGCGCGCTCGCAATGGCCGCCGCCGTTGTTGGCACCTTCTTCCCGACATCAAAGTGAGCCAACTTCCGAGCAGCACGCTCACGACAATCAAGAGCACGCGCTTGCGGCCTTTCATCCCACTGCGTCGCCGAAGCAGATCCAGACGCTCGACCAGATGTGTCGAAACCGTTGTGGACGTGGCGGGTGACCTGATCTGCAATAATCTCTATTCATGTGTGGCCGCTACAGACTCTCGCGCCGTAAGCAGATCATCGCCGAACACTTCGACGTTGTTCCCGACGACGATGATGACTGGACGCCACGCTACAACGTTGCTCCGACCCAGCCCGTCCCGATCATCCGCCAACATCCCAAAGAACCACGCCGCGATCTCTCACTCGTCCGTTGGGGTCTCATTCCCTCACGGGCGAAGGACGCGTCCGGCTCTGCCGGGATGATTAACGCGCGGTCGGAGTCGGCGGCCATCAAGCCTGCATTCCGTGACGCCTTGAAGTCTCGCCGCTGCCTGGTTCCTGCGGATGGCTTTTACGAATGGTCGCGTGCGGGGAAAACCAAACAGCCGTGCTGTTTCGAAGTCAACGACGGCGACCTGTTTGCCTTCGCCGGACTTTGGGAGCGTTGGAAAGATCCGAGCGGGTAATGGATCAAGAGTTGCGCGATCCTGACCACGACGCCGAACGCCGTGACTGCCGCCGTCCACGACCGGATGCCGGTCATCCTTAACAGCCCGGGGTGCAAGTAGCGGATTTCCTGCAAGTCGGGCGACGTAGTCGGCTACGCGATCTCACGAAGCACTTGGCATCGGATGCGGAGATTCGGCTTCTGCAAAACCGCTTCTGATTCATCCGACACGTCAAGAGTAAGTAAAGGGTCAAAACAAGTCTGCCGAAGCGGTTCTTCCACTCCCGCGGCGTGCCCGCGCCCAGCAGTTGGCGCAGGATCAGGCTTAGATTGAACGCACCCACGTGGATCAGTTGCCGCTTCCAAATGTTTTCCTGTCCGCGCAGATGGCAGCGCCGCATCGCACCCGTCTCGTAGCAGTGCGCGAAGCTGCGCTCCACCAACTCGCCGCGCCGCCGCAGTAAACTCTTGCCGTACTCGCCCTGCACCCGCCGCCGGTTCGCGTACACCGCTTGTTGCTCCTCCGCTTTGCCTGCCCAGTTCCGCCGCCCCTTTTGTTTCTTCTCCGGAATGTAACTGCGCACGCCGTACGCCTTCATCCGCTTCACCACCGCGCCGCTGTGATAGCCCTTGTCGGTCACCGTTTCTTCGATCCCGGCAACGTTCACCTTCGGCTCTTCGTTGGGCCGCAACTCTGCCTCCCGCCCAACCTGCTCCGCCACTGCCATCCCGGCTTCGCACAACGTCTCATCCAGCGTGGCCGTGTCACCCCGGTCGGCGCCTTGCAGCGTAACCGCCAACACCGCGCCCGTATCCAGATCGACGGCGTGCTCGGCTTTGTGCGCCAGATGCGTGCGCCCATCCTTCATCTTCGCGATCCGCGCATCGCCATCCGCTGGGCTCTTCCACTCCTTATTCGACGTCCGCTTCTTGCGCTTGCGATCCAACCGCGCCAAGTCTTCGCGCGTCGGTGTCGCGATGCCCGAGGCCTTCGCCAGCCCCCGCAGAAACTCCTCGTAACTCTCGCCCGTGTCCCGCCGCACAATCGAGCGCATCGCCGCGTTCGCCTCCAGCGTCGTCGCATCAATCGCGATCCGCTGGCCTTTCAGCAACCCACGATCGGCCAGCACGCCCAGCACCCAGCCGAATACGTCGCGATGCGTGTCCAGATCGATCAGCCGCCGCGTGCGCGAAATCGTCGAGTGATCCGGCGTGTACTCGTCCAGCGCGATGCCCACGAAACGCCGCAGGGCCAGCGAGTCCGCCAGTCGCCAGGCAATCCCGCGCTCCGCCCCGATGCCCTCGAAATACCCGATCAGCAGCGCCCGAAAGTAAATCCCCGGCGTCAGCGACGGCCGCCCGTTCTTCTCCGCATAAAACTTCGCGCACCGGGTCTCGACAAACTCGTCGAAGCGCTCGGCCTCCAACAGTTCATTCAATCGCTGATAAAACGGATGCCCCGGCGCCGCTGCCAACTCCCTGTGCGCAATCCACAAATCTTCTTGCTTCTCCCGCTGCTTGCGCGTCCCCATCGCCATGCGCCGATTCTACAAACCAAGCCTGTGGATACCTCAACACTTTCTGCTCACGAATCCAAACTTGCACCACGGGCTGTTAATCCAGACAACTACGATCTTTGGCTCGATCCTGGGTTTACTGAAGTGACCTCCGTGTCAGAGATGCTGAAGCCATACGACGCGCGGGTGATGCGATCTTACCCCGTGAGCACTCGGACCAATCACGCCGCGAACGATGATGCAGAGTGCGCGAAGCCTCTTGAAATTGAAGATCCTCCACAAGGTCAGCTGTTCGCGTAGATCATCATGCCACAGCCGTGAGTCTTTACCCTTCGCCACAAGACGCAAAGGATGCCCACCCTTCTGTCTTTAGTCTTTCAACGATTAATACATGTTGTGGCGGAAGTGCCGCGGTGCTAGTGTCTCGTGCATGTCCGAATCAGATGATCAAACAAAAAGTATTCGGGAACTTGAAGCCGAGATCCGCGGCCTCAAGACCGCGCTCTCTGATCTAGAAAGATCGTACGACGTTACGCTCGAATCCTTTGGAGATGCTCTTGATCTTAAAGAGGCTTCGACTGAAGGGCATTCGCGGCGAGTTACGGCTTTCACTATTGTGATCGCGAAGGCCATGGGTTTGCCGATAGAGAAGATTCCCGCCATCGCTCGCGGCGCGTTCCTGCACGACATCGGCAAGCTGGCAATTCCAGACGCCATCCTTCGAAAGCCCGGCAAGCTAACGCCGGATGAGATGGCCATCATGCAGGAGCACTGCTTCAAGGGATACCAGATTGTTCAGAAGATTCCGTTTCTGGTGGAAGCCTGTGACATTGTCTATTCCCACCAGGAGCGTTACGACGGCACGGGCTATCCGCGTGGACTAAAGGGCGAACAGATTCCACTGGGAGCTAGGATTGTCGCGGTCGCAAACACGCTCGATTCGATCACATCGGACCTTCCATATCGCCCGAAGCAGAGTCATGAGGCTGCGCGAGAAGAAATCATCCGCTGGAGTGGCAGGCAGTTTGATCCAGACGTAGTCAAAGCGTTTCTGGAGATACCCGAAGATATATGGGGTCGTTTGCGACGTGATATCAGTTCCCAAGCCCAAAGGCACTAAAACGAGAGCAAGGGGACAGAAAGACTGCTCGGTGTCCTGCGAGCGGCGGAACGCAGGGGCATCGCCCAATTATCTATACCATCGCCAGCGCGAATTCCACGAGCGCGCGTACCAAGACTGCCGTCTGATCGACCGGCTGCCCAGTCCCAAGAAGATTCAGACGCTCGTGACGATATGGAAGCAGTTGTGGCGGTGGCGGTGAACCGGGCACTCCGCATGTTTGCTACACCCTGCACTTTTCCTTCACAATCAAAGCATGGC
Organism: Terriglobia bacterium; assembly: GCA_020073385.1. Taxonomy (GTDB): domain Bacteria; phylum Acidobacteriota; class Terriglobia; order Terriglobales; family Acidobacteriaceae; genus Sulfotelmatobacter. The sequence continues at coordinate 28,712 of JAIQFH010000070.1, forward strand.
CAAGGTGGGGAAATTCTTGCACGCCGTCATGGCGGATTGGCTGGCACGCATGAGCGGACCAATAACCGTTCCGTTCACGATTGCAGCTTTCATTTTTCCTTCTGCGCGTATTCTGTTCGCGGTGCTTGCGGTGATCGCCGCGATGGTCACATGCTATCGCGTGTGGGCTACCGAATACGATAGGGCGGAAACCGAAAAAGCGAAAAATGCAGCGGCCCCGCACATGGACATCGGGCTCCATAACGCGGTTCCATACAGTCGAAACGGGGAGACAACGACCGACTTGTTCTTTTATCTGGAATTGGTTTTAGGGGAGCCCAGTCAGGTTTCAATTGAAAGCTTTACCTTGGATATTTCCGATCAAGGTCAATCTGTGACAACTACGGCCATAGAAGACGTGGATGAGTGGGCGTGGATTCGAAAGGGGAATTTTAGTAATGGCAATGTGCGTTGTGAACCCTTAGTAAAAGAACTCACGAAGCGGGGCGACCCCCTCCGGGGATGGATTCACTTCCCAATGCCCGAGTTATCGAATGACATTCTGCGACGATCATGGCTGACTCTTAACGTGAATTGCACACACGGGACTTGTTACCTTGGCATTGATCCTGCGCGTGTACAGGTTGATCCAGACGTAAAAGGCCACATGTGGAAGACGCCTAAAATATATGAAGACGTAGAAAAGCTGAAGGCAACCGACTAGAGAGGGGGCGCCGCAATGGAAGTGGCGTTGAGCTGATCCGCAATAATCTCCTCATGTGCCGACGCTACCAACTCGACCGCGCGGAAGAAGTCCAAGGGCAAGCAAGGGTAATCCCTTGTTCAATGGGTGGGACATGGGAACGCGGCTTTCATCGCACGTCCGTACAGCGTCGCGGTTGGTAAATGGGCCTGTGCGGGATTGTCTTGCACGTATTTGATGACCACGAGATACGCCTGAATTTTCTTGACATCAGGTGGAATGCAATACGGCAGCAATGCTAAGTTTCCCGCTTGGTTTGAGAGTGTAACCTCCAAATTGACCCCATCACTCACACCGTTCAGATAAGCCATGCACCAATTTGCATGTTCCATTTGGAGTGTTGTTAACTCTCCCGATGGCTTGCCAAGTTCGTGACACATCGAGACAAAGGCTGTGCCAGACTCCCACACCTGTTCATCGTTAGCGGGCTCGGCCTTGCGAGCACTCAACGGCACGACAAGGACTGCAACAACTAACGCACAAGCGATGCGATGCATCATAACGCCCCCTGCTGAGGTTTACTATCAACCAACCGTCAAACTCGCTCCTAAATCATCTTCCTCGCTGTGCGCCGGTTTCATGTCCGTGACTGTGAGGTATTCAATTGAATTACATCGCCATCCCACGGTGACAAGAGGACGCGGTCAAATCTGCTTTCAAATTGCCATCGTGTGACCTCGTATGGAACAGCCACACTGTGCAACACCGAAATGCTAGTGGCCAACAACAACCATATTTCCCAACTCTGAGGCACGCGGGTCCGATACTCGGGCAAGCGCCGATCCTTGGACTTGATTTGTGAGTAAAGCTGGTCATGCGTGAGTATCGGAATAAAACTGCTTGCACTTGTTTCCCACGGCTCGTCCACGCAAGAGATCCCCACAACACTGAGTCCGTCAACCCAACCGCGCACGCCGTCTCCGAGTTGTTGCAACAGAACGTGTCCGGTTTTCACTGGAAAGTTATCTCGCACGAATTGTGCTATTTCATTGGCCATCGCGTGTTCATTGCGTTTACGTACCCAATCGTTCTTGAAATAAACGAGCACCTTGGCCGGACGTGAATCAATCACGCGATAGCAACGCTCCGCTTTGCGAATCACGTTTTCTTGAAATGCTGATAGTTGTGGACTTGAAAATGCCGCGTTTTTCGGCTTTTGAGGCATTAGGAGAGAAACCTCAATTCCAAGCGCGGCGGATGGGATCAGGCAGTCCGGCCTGTCAAATGATTGCACGTCACCGCTCGGAATCAGTGCACTCTTTTGGCGCGCGGCCTCTATCGTGCGCCGCTCGGCTTCCCTTTTATCTGTGGTTCGTTTCACATTCCCAACGGGTTCCTTCCCGTCCTTCCATCCACGCCTTGAACAGCGTCAGCAGTTTTTTCTTGCAAGCTGTCACCCTTTAGCCGCCCGATCCCAAAGGCGGCTTCTTGTTCAAGCTCACTAAGGCTGGTGGATAATTTGCTTTCCCGATCTCTTCGATTTTTTGGCCGATGCCCGGATCGAGAGCTAGTTCCTCCGCCTTTATGAGATCGCCATCTCCTCTCACCCGTCTCAAGATTTCGTTTATCCTTTCGTAACGGTTGCGCAAAAATGTATCGAACTCGATTGTTCCCGGAAAACTTGGAAGGCGTATGAAAAGAAGCCGCCACTCGATGTACGCTTCTTGGAACAATTTGACTCCCAATATCAGGGCGGATGCCTGGTCAAGAGTCCTCCTCTTGGCGACAAGGCCGATCCCTCCTCGTACCTTGATGGAAAGTGCGCCGATCTGCTCTGAAGCCATTTCATTCTGGATTCTCATGTCCTCCGTGATCTTCTTTATCGCTACATTCAATTCCTCCGTGACCTTCTCAGCCTCCGCCTTTTCTTTAGCGCGCGCCTCAATGTCTTTCATGAGCAGATTTTTTTCCTGAATGACTAAAGGGAGCCGCTCCCTTTCCAAGCTTTTATTTTGCTCGCGCAGAACGTCGATCTGCGCGTCTTTGTTCGTCATCATTTGCCGAATGAAGAGAGGTGGGTATCTGCTTGACTCACCAAACCACAATCCCTAGTATGCGGGGATGGAAGACTATCCTCGCAACCTGAAGGAGTTCGATGTCCGCTTCCGGAGTGAGGAGGCCTGCAGAGAGTATCTGTTGCAACTGCGGTGGCCGGATGGCTTTCGTTGTCCACGCTGCGGGTGCCGAGAGAGTTCGCCGGTTAGAGCGGTACTGCTGCGCTGTCGTGACTGTC